>NZ_MKGR01000001.1:0-238020 GCF_001908095.1 Xenorhabdus thuongxuanensis
AAACGCTATCTAATGTCTCAGGCTGCAAATACCATTACGCCGTTGCAATATGCTGTAGATCTGAAAATGGAAACGGATAGCGAGCAATCGACACTGATCGCGTGGAAAAAATACATGGTGTTATTGAACCGTGTAGACTGTTCGACAGCACCCAACATTGACTGGCCTAAAGCGCCAGAATAACAATCAGGGGCGCTATGCCCCTATACTCATTTCGGCGGCTCAGGCCATTGGATATCGGGTACGGTAGCGCAATCCACCCGATTGAGCAGGACACGGTATTTGCGCCACGCGGTTAATGCGGATTTTTCGGCATCGGTGGCCATACCTAAATCAACCGCATCCTGTAACGGTGCGATGGAGTTTGCAGCGGAAAACATTAGTTGCTGTTTCTGAGATTCCGCCTGCTGCTGTAATTCCGCTGGCGTCTGAATTCTGGGCGTAATTTCCCCATTAATGAAAACCCACTCGTGATCCCAGCCAAAATCGGCGGGAACATCATTTTTCACAATTTCAGCGACATATAACCCTATTGGACATAACGTGCTGGCATCATCACTAAACGAGCGGATAATACCGTCATCATCATAGGCAATTTTTAACGTATCTGGTTTAAAATTCTGCTGTTGTTCGTACCAATCACCACCCGCATTTGTCAGATACAGACAGTTACCGTAGGGTTTTGATGTTGGCGTATATTCAACAAATTTTTTAGCCATTTTATTGCGTGACATTGATCCACCCTCCATTTCTCATGATCTGCAAATTGGCGACGCGTAGCCGCTCGATGACCCAAACGCCGCCGCCAGGTGTTCGTGACAGCCGAACACCAACCACAAATTCGTTGGTTGAAAAATCCAACCATTCGTCGATTTTTGTTGTTATTTCACGCGGTGTTGATAATCGCAGCGACGTGACATATTTTTCCGCATCGACCGAATTCAGTAATGTTCCGTTGGTTTTCGGTATATGATTTACATTTACCTGACCATGAGTTTTTTGTGAAATAATGGCACCACCGGCGCCGTTCATTTCTAATGTCACGGTATTTTTATTGCGTGTATCCGATAATTCAATGCCCGCAAATCCATTATTCGCGGCAACATATACCCTGTCATAGGTTGATAACCATTGTTTAACAGCAATGCTGCCATCAACGACGCCACCCGTTCTCGGTAGGGCGTTTTCCGCTAGTTTCACCGTGCCCACTAACCCAATATTCCGCACAAACTCTGGTTTGTTGGGGATATCGGCGCCGTTTCGGGATTTTTCGAGGCGGTTGTCTAGGGCGTCAGTTACGGATTTCTGGCTCATCACCTGCGATACACTGTCACCCACAGATTGGATAATGTCCGCTGAATTCAATAGTATCCCGTTGGTTTTCGGGATGTGGTTTACATTTACCTGGCCATGGTTTTTTTGTGAAATGTAAACACCGCCGGTGCCGTTCATTTCTAATGTCACGGTATTTTTATTGCGCGCATCCGATAATTCAACCCCAGCAAATCCGTTATTCGCGGCAACATATACCCTGTCATAGGTTGATAACCATTGTTTAACAGCAATGCTGCCATCAACGACGCCACCCGTTCTCGGTAGGGCGTTTTCCGCTAGTTTCACCGTGCCCACTAACCCAATATTCCGCACAAACTCTGGTTTGTTGGGGATATCGGCGCCGTTTCGGGATTTTTCGAGGCGGTTGTCTAGGGCGTCAGTTACGGATTTCTGGCTCATCACCTGCGATACACTGTCACCCACAGATTGGATAATGTCCGCTGAATTCAATAGTATCCCGTTGGTTTTCGGGATGTGGTTTACATTTACCTGGCCATGGTTTTTTTGTGAAATGTAAACACCGCCGGTGCCGTTCATTTCTAATGTCACGGTATTTTTATTGCGCGCATCCGATAATTCAACCCCAGCAAATCCGTTATTCGCGGCAACATATACCCTGTCATAGGTTGATAACCATTGTTTAACAGCAATGCTGCCATCAACGACGCCACCCGTTCTCGGTAGGGCGTTTTCCGCCTGTTCCACCGTATCCGCCAAACCGAGGTTTTACGTAAATAAATGCGTGAATTCAGGCGATTGATGGGCTAATCAGGTTGGTATGATGAGCTAATCATTGGTTGAATAGGGGGCGCTATGGCGAAAATTGGCTATATCCGTGTATCAACAACTGACCAGAACAGCGATCTGCAACGTAATGCATTAATGGCCGCGAATTGTGACCGGATTTTTGAGGATAAAATCAGTGGCAAAACGGCTAACCGGCCGGGATTAAAACAGGCATTAACCCACCTGAAAACAGGGGATACATTGGTGGTCTGGAAATTGGATCGATTGGGACGCAGTGTTAAAAATCTCATCGCATTAAATGAACGGCTCAATAATGACGGTATTCATTTTCAGAGCCTGACCGACAGCATTGATACCAGTTCGCCAATGGGCAGGTTTTTCTTCTATGTGATGAGCGCATTGGCTGAAATGGAGCGGGAACTCATCATAGAACGGACTAATGCAGGGCTGGCGGCTGCCCGTGCGCAGGGGCGTATTGGTGGCCGTCCCGTGTCATTGAATGACGAAAAATTCCAGTTAGCCTGCCAACTGCTCGCAGGGGGCAAAAATCGGCGGGAAATCGCTAACATTTTCAATGTGTCTCTTTCCACCGTGTATAAATACCTGCCAGTCGGTGCAGCAGCAAATGATGATGTATTTTAATTAGGCGTTTTATTCTGCATTGTGCATTATAGAGGGGGTAATCCCCTCATTTTTTATTCAACTGATTTGTACCAACCCTCACACAATCTCTACCACCTGCATTTTATTGTAAAGCCGACCACCATAACGAAATCACTTAAGCAGGAGTTTTCGCTATGGCCCAAGACTATCACCACGGCGTGCGCGTGCAGGAAATCAACGAAGGCACCCGCACCATTACCACCGTCAGCACTGCCATTGTCGGTATGGTCTGCACGGGGGATGATGCTGATCCCAATACCTTTCCCTTAAATACCCCGGTCTTGTTAACCGACGTCCTGACCGCCAGTGGCAAGGCCGGCGAAACCGGGACGTTATTTCATGCCCTGCGGGCGATTTCTGACCAGGCGAAGCCCGTCACGGTCGTGGTACGGGTGGCGCAGGGTAAAACCGAAGCCGAGACCACAACCCATATCATTGGTGGCGTCACCGATGAAGGCAAGAAAACCGGCATGCAGGCGTTATTGGCCGCACAAGGCCAGCTGGGTGTGAAACCGCGTATTCTCGCTGTGCCCGGTCATGATACCCAGCCCGTTGCCGAGGCACTGGCCATCATCGCCCAGAAGCTACGCGCGATGGCGTATGTCAGTGCCTACGGCTGTAAGACTATCAGTGAGGCCATTAAGTACCGTGACTACTTTAAACACCGTGAATTGATGTTGATTTGGCCGGATTTTCTGAGCTGGGATACCGTGACCAGCCGCGAAGCTGTCGCGTATGCAACCGCCCGTGCCCTGGGCTTGCGGGCTAAAATTGATGAGGAAACCGGCTGGCATAAAACCCTGTCTAACGTCGGCGTCAATGGGGTTACCGGCATTTCGGCCGATGTGTTCTGGGATTTGCAGGATGTCGCCACCGATGCCAACCTGCTGAACCAGAATGATGTCACCACGCTGATCCGCAAAGACGGGTTCCGCTTCTGGGGGTCGCGTACCTGTTCCGCCGATCCGTTATTTCAGTTCGAAAGCTACACCCGCACCGCTCAGGTGCTGGCTGATACGATGGCAGACGCCCATATGTGGGCTATCGACAAGCCGCTGACGCCATCACTGGTGCGCGACATTATCGAAGGCATTAAAGCCAAGCTGCGTGAGCTGAAATCTAACGGTTACCTGATTGATGGCCAATGTTGGTACAGCGAAGAGGCCAACACCAAAGACACCCTGAAAGCCGGTAAATTGTACATTGATTACAACTACACGCCGGTGCCGCCGCTGGAAAACCTGTTATTACGCCAGCGCATCACCGATCAGTATCTGATGGATTTTGCCAACCGGATTAATAGCTGAGGATTGACTCATGGCTTTACCGCGTAAACTGAAATACCTGAACCTGTTTAACGACGGAAATAACTACATGGGGGTCGTGGAAGAAATGACCCTACCCAAACTGACCCGCAAACTGGAAGCCTATCGCGGCGGCGGCATGAACGGCGTGGCTAACGTCGATTTAGGGCTGGACGACAGCGCGCTGGATGCGGAATTTACGCTGGGTGGCGTGGAAGCGCAGCTGTACAAACAGTGGGGCATTGCCAAAGTCGATGGCGTCATGCTGCGCTTTAACGGCTCATTTCAGCGGGACGATACCGGCGAGGTGATCGCCGTGGAAGTCGTGCTGCGCGGGCGATTCTCGGAATTTGACCCCGGCAACTACAAACAGGGCGACAACACCCAGACTAAAGTCAGCGCCAAAAACACCTATTACAAGCTGACGATGGACGGTGATGTTCTGATCGAAATTGATACCGTTAACATGGTGGAAATTGTGGACGGCGACGACCGTCTGGAACAGCATCGCCGCGCCATTGGCCTGTAATTGCGTCTGATCAGTGTTGAATATTAATCATCCTAGGAAATTTATCATGACTAAACAAACTGAGATTATTGAACAACCCGCTATTACCCAACCTGAACAAACCACCGTCATACTGGAAGATCCCATTGTGCGCGGAACAACCACAATCAGTGACATTATTGTCCGTAAGCCTAACAGTGGTGCCCTGCGCGGTGTTCGCTTGCAAGCCCTAATGGAAATGGATGTGGATTCCATGATGCTGGTTTTGCCCCGTGTCACCGCACCGGCGCTAACCAAAAATGATCTACTGTTGATGTCACCGGGCGACCTGATTAACCTGAGTATCGAGGTGGTCAGTTTTTTGCTGCCGAAGTCGGTGAAGTCCGATTTCCAGAACAATTAACCGTTGATGAACTGGTGGCGGATATCGCAACGGTATTTCACTGGCCGCCTGCTGCCACGCATGATATGTCACTGCCGGAACTGCTAGAATGGCGTTACCGGGCGTTAAAACGGAGCGGTAGCGATGAGTGACCGGAATTTACGCTTGCAGGTGATCCTGTCAGCGGTCGATAAACTGACCGGCCCGTTTAAAAACGCGCAGACCACAAACAAAAAACTGGCAGAAACGCTGAAACAGTCGCGCCAGCAGTTGCGTGATCTGAATCAGCAGGCCGGGCAGATTGACGGATTTCGCAAAACCAAACAGGCGCTCGCCAGCGCCGAACAATCCTATCGCAGTGCCACCGAACGCGTGGCAGCTCTGGCGCGGGCGATGAAAGGCAATGAAAACCCTACCAAAACCCAGATCCGCGAATTTGAGCAGGCGAAGCGCGCCGCCGCTCGTTTCAAGCAGGAAACCCAGACCTTAAGTCAGTCCCTGCACCGCCAGCGCGACAGTCTGAAAGCCAGCGGCATCTCAACCAACCAGCTCGGACAGGCGCAGCGGCGCATTAATACTGACATCAGCCGCACCAATAACACCCTGCAACAACAACGCCAGCAACTGGAACGGCTGGAACAGCGTGAGAAAAAAATGGCAGCAGTGAGATCTCGCTACCAAAAAACAAAAAACTTGCGCAGCGATATGCTGGGGCACGGTGCAGGAATGGTGGCATCTGGCGGTGCCGTATTGATGGGTGTAAAACCCATGTTGAATGAGGCATCCATCTATCACAAAGAACTCGCAGAGTTCAGGGCGCTAGGTGTTGGCGATAATATACTGAATCAGGCGGAAAAATTCGCGAACGGTACAAAAATTATCGGAAATAGCACCGCTGATAACTTGAAAATACTGAAAGAAGCTCATTCGGTATTACGGCATTACGAAGAGGCCGAGATGGTCACTCCGGAATTGCTCAGGTTACAATATGCCACCCGTTTTTTATCCATGCACGGGATTAGTGAAGAAAAAGCACAGGCGATGCGCGATCAGTCACAGGAGGTGCTGAAAATCGCCGAACTACGCAATATGATTAACAATCCCGATGATTTTAAAAAATCGGTAAACCTGTCTGCACAGGCGATGGCGGCCAGCGGTGGATTGGTATTGCCCAGTGATTATATGGCCGTGCTCAAAACGGGTAACGTCGCCGCAAAACAGATGAGTGATGAGGCATTTTATTTCTCTATGTCTCACATTATTCAACAGATTGGTGGCGATCGAACAGGGACATCGCTGGCTAGTGCTTACCAGAACCTGATGATGGGACGTACTACACAGGGAGCTGCCGAGGAGCTAAATGCACTGGGATTATTGCAAAAAGGTGCAGTCAAGTACGGTAAAACCGGCCATATCACTAAAGTTAAGCCAGGGGCATTGGTAAATGTGGAAAAATTCCAGACTGATCCATTCCGTTATCTCATGGATGAAATCGTGCCGCGTATCCGTAAAAAACACCCACAGCTAGACGAACGCGGCATGGAAACAGCCATTGCCAAACTCTTCTCTAACCGCAAAGGCGCAGATCTGTTTGTCACTATGTACCGCGAACACGCCAATATTGAGAAACAAATCAAAGCGGGTCACGAAGCCTATAATGTGGAACAGTTGGTCACCGAAGGGCAGAAAACCGCACAGGGACAAGAACTGGAAACTGAAGCCCGTAAGCGCGATTTATATAAACAGATTGGCGATCATTTACTGCCGTTGTATATCCGTGGCTTATCCAAACTCGCCGAAATGTTGACCACAGTGAAGCAGTTTTTTAATGATCATCCGGTAGTTGCAAAATTTGCTACGATTGCCGCAGCGGGATTAGGTATTGTGCTGGCGATAGCCGGCACACTGACACTGGCATTGGCGACCCTGCTAGGGCCATTGGCAATGATAAGGCTGGGATTATCCGTACTGGGTATCAAAGGCGCAGGCTCACTGAAATTACTAGGCGGAGTCTTTTCCTTTCTCGGCAAAGGCATAATGTGGCTGGGCCGTATCATGTGGACAAACCCTATTTTAGCCATTATTGGGCTGATTGCCCTCGGCGCTTACCTGATCTGGAAAAATTGGAACAATCTGGGGCCATGGTTGAAAAATTTGTGGGATACCATTTCAGCCTACGTTTCTACCACATGGGAAGGGATTAAACAAAAAGTCTTGAGTAAGTGGGATGACATTCGGCAAGGCATTGCGAATAAATGGAATGAAATTGTCGAAGATGCCCAAAATCTACCGGAACGATTTAAACAATTCGGCACAGAAATTATCGAAAATCTCATCACCGGTATTAAGGAAAAATGGGCAGCGTTAAAGCAAAGCCTGTCTGAATTGGGCACCCAGCTTAAAGATTCGTTGACGCCGGATTTTATGAAAGATCAGAGCCAAAAAACAGAGGTTCAGGCGGCGTTGGCATCATATCAAAACACTGGCGACAATCCCTTTGCGTTCTTCTCTGGCGCCCATGATACCGGCGGTTATATCCCAGCGGGAAAATTTGGCCTGGTCGGTGAATATGGCCCTGAATTGATCAATGGCCCTGCCCACGTAACCAGTCGCCGGCAAACAGCAGTGCTGGCCAAAATGGCCGCGGCAGCACTATCGATAGGTGCCGTTTCTTCTGTCGGTGCCCAATACGCCCCATTGCACCCGCACAGCCTGCCTGCGGCACACTATGCTTCGTCTGGCATCACCGCAAACCGATCGGCTGCGTCAGAGTATCACGCGCCTGCCGCTGCCCCGATCATTAACATCTATCCCACACCGGCACAGTCGCCGCAGGATATCGCCCGCGCCGTCGCCAAAGAGCTGGATCGCCGTGAACAACAACAACGTGCTCGCGCTCGTAGCGCATTTGCCGACAGAGAGGAGTATTAATGATGATGGCCGCACTCGGTTTATTTGTTTTTATGCTGAAAACCACACCTTACCAGAGTCTGCAACATCAACAATCTTGGCGTCATAGCTTCAATAACCGGATCGGTGCCCGCCCTGCATTCCAATTTATGGGGCCAAACAATGACACCATCACCCTGTCTGGTTCTCTGTACCCTGAAATCACGGGCGGGCGGTTCTCATTACTGGCACTGGAATTGATGGCAGAAAGTGGCAAAGCGTGGTCATTTCTGGACGGTCACGGCACCATTTACGGCATGTTTGTCATTGAAAGCATCGATCGAACCAAAACAGAATTTTTTGCTGATGGTGCCGCCCGAAAAATTGATTTCACTATGACGTTACGTCGGGTGGATGAAAACCTCGGTGAGATGTTCGGCGATTTAAATCAGCAACTGGGCGACCTGAAAGACAGTGCTCTCGATAAACTCGGCGGATTCAAAGACAGCGTCACTGACAAATTGAGTGGTATCACCGACAAAGTGGCGGGGGTCTTCTCATGATGTCATTGCCCGATTTACCGAAACTGGACTGGATCACGGGTAAAACCTGCGAACCGGTTTACGTCCTCAAAGCTGGGGATGAAAATATCAATGCCCGCATCCAGAAACGGCTAATGTCGCTGACCCTGACCGATAATCGGGGTTTTGAGGCCGATCAGTTAGATATCGAGTTGGACGACAGCAACGGCAAATTGGCGCTGCCTAAACGGGGTACTAAGTTGTCACTGCGTCTGGGCTGGCAAGGAGAAGTTCTCATCCATAAGGGCACGTTTATTGTGGATGAAATTGAATACAGCGGCGCACCGGATAAGATCACTGTGCGTGCCAGAAGTGCCGATTTTCGGGCTACCCTCAATATCAGCCGTGAATTGTCGTATCACCAGAAAACCATTGGCGATATCGTGCGTACTATTGCTGCCCGCAATAATTTGAGTCCGGAGGTAGATAAAACGCTGGATAAAATCATCGTTCCTCATATTGACCAGACCAATGAATCCGACGGCAATTTCTTAACTCGACTAGCTAAACAGGAAGGCGCTATTGCCGCGGTTAAGAACGGCTACCTGCTGTTTTTCCAGCAGGGACAGAATAAAACCGCCAGTGGTAAACCGCTACCTGATGTGCTGATTACCCGCAAATCCGGCGATAGCTACCGTTTTGCTCTGGCCGACCGAAGCGCTTATACTGGTGTTTCAGCACACTGGCTGAATACTCACGATCCAAAGAAAAAAGAACAGATCACCGTCAAACGCAAACCGCGTAAGCCCAAGACCACAAAACCGAAACAGCAAGAGGAAAAAGAGGGGGATTATCTGGCTGGTAACGAGGGGAATGTCCTAGTATTGAAACACACCTATGCCTACAAATCCACCGCCGAGCGCGCCGCTAAGACAGAATGGGAGCGTATCCAACGCGGCGTGGCGTCGTTTTCTATTCAACTGGCAAAGGGACGGCCGGAACTGTTCCCAGAAATGCCGGTTCGGGTGCAGGGGTTTAAGCCAGAGATTGACCGGGCAGATTGGACGCTGGTTACTGTCACTCATACGCTCAATGACAGCGGGTTAACCTCATCGTTAGAACTGGAAGTGAAGATATCGGATACCGACATGGCATGATTTGCTATAATCGTAGCATTGCCTAACACAACTGGCAGCCCCTGATACTGAGTACACACTCGATGATGAAATGCCCACTGTGCGGCCATGTCGCCCATACCCGCAGTAGTTTTGAACACACCACCGAAACTAAAGAGCGCTACAACCAGTGCCAAAATATCAATTGTGGTGCTACATTCGTGAGCCATGAAACTTTTGTTCGCTGGGTGACTAAGCCGGATTTGGTTGAATTCGCCCCGCCCCATCCTACGAATGGTCAACAAGCTGTTATGATATTTGATGACATGTAAGGAATTTTTAATTTTAATCCGTGATCTGAATCACTTTTCAAAATGGGCAAATTGGCAGGTATCTGAAGAATGTCGCCATTTTGTGTCGCCATCCCATCGCCATTTTGTCGCCACTTTGCATTTTTCATGCAATCTCAGAAAGCAAAAAAGCCACCGTAAAGGTGGCCTTTTCTAACCCTAACTCACTGTTTTACAGTAAGTTTTTATTTGGTGCCCAGGGCGGGACTTGAACCCGCACAGCCTTACAGCCGAGGGATTTTAAATCCCTTGTGTCTACCGATTTCACCACCTGGGCTAAATTTGGAGGCGCGTCCCGGAGTCGAACCGAGGTAGACGGATTTGCAATCCGCTGCATGGCCACTCTGCCAACGCGCCTTTTTTGGAGCGGGAAACGAGACTCGAACTCGCGACCCCGACCTTGGCAAGGTCGTGCTCTACCAACTGAGCTATTCCCGCCTTTCTTCGAACTTCTTGATTTACTTAACTTGTTTCGTAAACCTCACATGCCGTTCGATGCGTTGCATTCTACTTACTTCACGAAATGAGTCAACACAATTATTTATAAAACTCGTTCATTCGATGATTTTTGCGTCATTTCGATCATCCTTCACGCAAATCATCCCATGCAGCGCTCAAATATTGAAACATTGACCAGAATGTCAAGACTGCAGCAGCATATAATAGGATGAATCCTCCCACTTCAAGTTCAATGCAAGGACGCCACAACAAGGCAACCAATGCCGCCATTTGTGCTGTAGTTTTTATTTTTCCCATCCAAGAAACGGCTACACTACTGCGTTTTCCCAATTCTGCCATCCATTCACGTAGAGAAGATATGATGATCTCGCGAGCAATCATCGTCGCAGCAGGTAACGTGATCCACCACGTATGGTAATGTTCTGCAATCAGTACCAGCGCAATAGCCACCATAACTTTATCCGCCACTGGATCAAGAAATGCGCCAAAACGCGTCGTCTGTTTCCACAAACGAGCAAGAAAACCATCAAACCAATCTGTTGCAGCAGCGATAATAAAGATAATGGCACATACCATCGGTGCCCATTGGAATGGCAAGTAAAATGCCAAAACAAAGAATGGAATTAAGGCAATACGAAATAGGGTAAGCCATGTTGGAATATTTAATTGCATAATGCTTAGTAACTATCTGGCAAAGTTAAGTTTATCAGTATGGTGCATCAATACTTCTAGTGTTTCAACGCATTATAGATTTTTTCTGCCAGTGCATAAGAAATAGAAGGCACTTTTGCGATCTCTTCTACACTTGCGTTACGTAAGGGCTGTAATCCCCCCATATATTTAAGTAACATTTGTCTACGTTTTGGCCCAATACCATCAATCGATTCCAATGTACTAGTCTTTTTCACTTTTTCCCGACGCTGACGATGCCCTGTAATGGCATGGTTGTGAGATTCATCACGAATATGTTGAATAATATGTAACGCAGGTGAATCAGGAGGAAGTGCTATCCCTTCTCCTTCCGCTTCAAAAAATAGGGTTTCTAACCCAGCCTTACGATCACTGCCTTTCGCAACACCAATTAGCTTAGGATACTTTTTATTCCATTCAACTTCCAAAGAATCGAAAACTGCAATCGCACGCGCAAGCTGCCCCTTCCCCCCGTCAATAAAGATAATATCCGGGATTTTTGTCTGAACGATAGCTTTGCTATATCGACGACGCAAGACCTGGTTCATCGCAGCATAATCATCTCCTGGAGTGATACCCGTAATATTATAGCGTCGGTATTCTGCACGAACCGGACCATTAGCATCAAAAACAACACATGATGCAACAGTTTGTTCTCCCATCGTGTGGCTGATATCGAAACATTCCATACGTTGGATTTTTTCAATACCGACAAATGTGGCCAATGATTCTAATCGCTGATGAATTGTCGATTGTTGGGAGAGTTTGGTAATCAACGCTGTTACAGCATTGGTACGTGCCAATTTTAAGTAACGCGCCCTATCACCTCTTGGCCGTGCTTGGATATAGATTTTTTTGCCCGATATTTCAGAAAGGGATTCTTCCAATAGCTCTTTCTCAGGTAATGCGAAATCCAACAAAATTTCTGACGGCAATGTCCTGTTTTGGCTTCCTTGGAGATAGAATTGACCAAGGAAAGTTTGCACTACTTCATCTAGTTTTGTATCAACCGGAATTTTGGGATAATAACTTCGGCTGCCCAATATCTTGCCCTGACGGATAAATAAGACATGTACACAGGCCATCCCCGCCTCAAAAGCGATGCTGATAACATCAAGATCATCACCTTCTCCGGAAACAAATTGTCGTTCAGTGACTTGCCGTACAGCTTGGATCTGATCGCGATAACGAGCAGCCTCTTCAAATTTAAGCTGTTGGCTTGCTTTTTCCATTTTTGCTACCAGCTTATCCAATACTTGCTGATCTTTCCCCGTCAAAAACAAGCGGACGTATTCAACTTGCTGATGGTATTCTTCATCCGTTACAAATCCCTTAACACAAGGGGCAAGGCAGCGCCCAATCTGATATTGCAAACAAGGTCTTGAACGATTGCGATACACACTGTTTTCACATTGGCGAATGGGAAATAGTTTCTGCAATAAAATCAAAGTGTCGCGTATTGCATGAGAATTAGGGAATGGGCCGAAGTATTCTCCCTTCGCATACTTGGCTCCACGATATAAAGTTAAACGGGGATGGATATCACTACTCAAAAAAATATAAGGATAAGATTTATCATCTCTCAGTAGTACATTATAGCGAGGCTGATACAGCTTGATATAGTTATGTTCGAGCAGGAGTGCCTCTGTCTCTGTGTGGGTAACGGTGACATCTATCTGGACGATATTTTTCACTAATGATTCTGTTTTGTGACTACTAACCTGTGCCCTAAAATAACTAGATAACCGTTTTTTTAGATCTTTGGCTTTACCAACATAAATCACTGTGCCAGTGGCATCATACATGCGGTAGGCACCCGGCTGACTGGTAACTGTTTTTAAAAATGCCTTTGAATTAAATAGTTCCGCCACAATTGATCACCCATCAAATTTTATTATCCACCCTGAGTTACCATATTCTGCGCATCAAACAATCCACAGCGTATTGCCATATGGGTCAATTCTACATCACCTTTGATATTTAGTTTACTGAACATTCTATAGCGGTAACTATTCACCGTTTTTGGGCTCAGATTAAGCAACGCAGAAATCTCATTAACTTTACGCCCCTGAGTTATCATTGTCATGATCTGCAATTCCCGCTCTGAAAGTTCATCCAACGGGTTTTCTTTTAGGGGTGATAACTGGTTGAGTGCCATCTGCTGGGCTATGTCCGGGGAAATGTAACGTTGGCCTGCATAAACAGCCCGAATTGCATTGATCATATCCTGAGGCGCTGCGGCCTTGCTCAAATATCCCCTAATCCCTGCTTGCATCACTTTTGTGGGTAAAGAACTTTCAGTATGGATAGTTAGCATAATCACTCGTGTATCAGGTGAATAACGAATGATTTTCTTAGCTGCCTCCACCCCTCCTATACCGGGCATTCCCATATCCATCATGACGACATCCGTGCTGTTTGATCTACACCATCTGACCGCATCTTCTCCACTGCTGGCTTCTCCTACGACTTTTATCCCTTTTACATCATCAAGGACGCCTTTCACACCAATGCGCACCAGTTCATGGTCATCAACTAATAAAACATTAATCAAACAACATCTCCACTAACGTAATATCCACAATAATGATAAAATTAATAAACTCCAAAACAAAACCGATACATTGAACTTATCTTCATGATTTTAATAAAATAAATTAAAAAAGATAACATCCTCTATCGAGTGATATCAAAACCTTTTGGATTAGATAACGGAGTATACTAACATTAGTGCAAAACAGAAAGGAAATTGTCACATATCAATGAAATAAAATTAATATATAACCAATTGATTTCATTTAATTTTTTTAAAACATATCTCTATATTATTCATAGCAACCTATTTTAATCCAGAACAATATGAGGGTGATATTTCCCCCATATCACAACAATTATTTAAATAAGTTAAGGATATCCTTTTTAGTCAGCATAGGGGTTTTTTCAACAAAATTATAATACGCGGGCTTGCTGTCCACATAAATTTGGCGAGATAATTTACTATAATGACTATTATCAAACAATGAAACTGGAACATAATAAGCACTTGGGTGATGCAAATGGTAAAAAAGGTGTGTGCCACACCTTTTACAGAAAGCGCGTTCTGCCCATTCGGATGACGGATATGTTGAAATATTTTCAGCCCCCTCTATTTTTAGATCGTCCTTACAATCTACAGATAAAAATGGGCCACCATTCCATTTTTGACAAATTTTACAATGACATACATTAATATCTTCAATGCGTTGATTGGTTTTCACGCTCACCGCACCACATAAACAATGACCTTTATTCATCATTTCACTCTCTATCTATAATAAATTTATAGTGAAAACTTTTATATCTGAGATTGAATAAATCTACCACTATATTTCATCAAAAATACCATACTCATTACAATGATTTTCTAATTTTTAGCCATACAAATAAGCTCTAGAAACGTTAAGTTACGGCTTGATAGCAGGAAAATAAGTTATTTATTTCACATCTTCGTTATCCTCTTCATCATCAATGTGCCAACTATGCAATATTCGGTGGACAAAAGGTGTTACCACCATACCTACAGCGATAAAAAAGATAGCCTGAAGGAATAGTCCATAAATGGCAGCAAAATATTTTCCTAGTGTACTGACTGGTTCAATATGCAAGTTTTGTGTTCCAATCATTAAAACTGAATTTAGTATTGCATCAGGTATAGCATGGCTTTCGATCAAGAAAAAACCCAGTACACCAGGAATAATGCCGATCAGAAAAATAAGGAATGCATGCAAAAGAAAGCGCAGTATCCGTAAAAGAAATCGGTCAAAACTAATTAATTTATCAGTAAATTTTTCCATACCAGATCTCCACTAATAAATTAGTTACCATGGTGATTGTATGTTAGTTTTTATTTTTATCAATGATCATGCGCTGGATATCGATCAATACACTTGGTGATAGCATATTTTTCTTCAATAAATTTCCCATCTTCCACCTCCCTATAATGTCACCAATTGATAATACAATCATCTGCTACAACTATTGTTTTCTTAAAATACTTTTAAATAGCTTGTTGTCCACAGTGATATTTCCCTGCCCTAAGAACACACCCACAATAGTGATAACAACACCAATCATTTGTGGCAAACTGGGTATATTTCCCATCATTATCTGTATAATGAGTGCAAATATGGGAACAAAGTTAAAAAATACTGCCGTTTTCCCTGCTCCACGAATAGCAACACCCATATTCCAAAAAAGATAGGCAACAGTGGAACCACCAATACCTATATAGAAACAAGCCAAATGGCTTTCAAATGTTCCAGAAGATAATGCAGTCATCGGTGATTCCACAAAAATCGCAATAAACCCTAATATGATCGCACCAAAAAACATCGTCCAGCTCGTAGTCGCTAATGGCGTTGCATCTTTGACAAATACCCGCGTTCCTACTGTGTAAATTGACCAACCAAGACTTCCCATAAAAATGATTATATCGCCGGTTACTACCTGAACGACACCGCCCCAAATCAATTCACCATTGGTAATAACCACAGCAACTCCCAACAAACTGATCACCATACCAACAACTCGCATCAATCCAGGTAACCGACGATTTACAATAGCTTCCAGAATATTGGTAGAGATCGGCGTCGTTGCCACAATCAGAGCAGCCGTAACTGGGTTAGCACTTTGAAGACCGACAAAAAATGCCCCATTAAACCCCGCTACACCAATCGCCCCAAGAACAATAAATGCCCACCAGTTTTGTTTTAAAACTTTACTGTGAATCCCCTCTTTCCACGCAAAAAAAGTAAAAATACAGATAACTGCATAGAAAAAACGCTCAACAGAAGCCGTCCACGGTGGCAAACTCGTAAGTGCAAATTTCGTTACCTGAAAATTTGATCCCCAAAAGAATGTTGCAATTAACGTCAGCGCAATCGCTAACTGTGGAGTTGTTCTCATATTCATTACCCTAATTTCTTAATTTATCTCAAGCAAAATAATCCTTGGCAAAATCATTGTGGCATCTTTTAAAATTGAAATATTTAGGCGATATTGGTAATCAGATTTTCATAAACGGAAAACAAATTGTGCAATCACTTATTTGGGATGATATTCGAATATTCTTAGCAGTCGCGCGAGCAAATACGATCAGTAAATCGGCTGAGCTTCTTGGTATTGGTGTAGCAACGGTATCGAGAAAAATCGAACGTTTGGAAAATACCTTCGGCATGCCCTTATTTCTACGGCATCAAACAGGTTATCAACTGACAGAAGATGGCGCAGAACTATTGGAAAAAGCCAAAGCCATGGAGATAGCGGCAAATTCATTTTTATTTGAAGCCGATCTGCGGACAACTATTGCGGGAAATGTACGTCTTGCCACACTCGAAACATTATCCAATTATTTAATTATGCCAAATTTTCCGACCTTACAAAAAAACTATCCAAACCTGACATTAGAAATCACAACGGATAACTACCCTGTAAACCTTCACCGCCGTGATGCTGACTTAGCACTTCGTATCATCAGACCTGAGCAAGGTCATGTTAATGTCCGACAACTTGGAACCCTGGGATTTGGCCTTTATGGAAGTGAAACCTACTTAGCTACTTGCCCCTCCGGTATATTTAGAGGTGAATACAACGACGCACATTTTATTGGCTGGACAAGTGAGTACTCGCAATTTCCTTCCGTTAACTGGCTTAAACAAGCCTTACAAGGGCGTTCACTTTCAATCGCAACAACTTCGATTTGTTCTCAAATTGCGGCCGCAAATGCGGGCTTAGGATTAGCCGTGTTACCCCATATTGCGGCCAATGACGCAGGGCTTATTTGTATTTCACCTGAATTAGGTATAGATAAACCCATCTGGCTTGTTATTCAATCTGATTTGGCTCACTCTCCCAGGATACGGAAAATAGCAGATTTTTTAGCAGATGTGGTTTTTCAAAATCAGGATAAATTGGCAGGACGGTCACCCCAAACGGGCATACTATGTCATTCAGCATAACCAACTGTGGCACGCTTGGTTGGATAAGCGATAAATAAGAATATCGCTATACAAAGGTTGATCCGCTCCTAGGCTTACCAACGTTGTTGCTTTTTATTTGACCGCATTTCATCGACTTCACAGATAAGCTGAATTTCCACATGTTCCAACGGTAATGTGGTTACGCATCGTGGGGACAGTTTTTTAAAACGCGAACGACGGCATTAATACTTAATATGTAGGGCTCTGGCAGTGTCACGGATGCCGGCATTATTCATTGCAAGATCGACAACTTGCTCTTTTATGCCCGCCTGACAAGCTCGATAAGCATATTCAAGCTGAAAAGTATGGCGGCAGGACAGGCAACGGTAACGCTGGCGTTCACCTTGGCCTGTACCATGTTTTCGCACCGACTCAGTTTGTTGACAAAATCGACATTTCACTTCTACCGTCGCCATTTGATTTCCTGAAAAGTGAGGAGCATATACCAGAAGAAACAAATTGAATACGTGACCCAGAAATTCTTCTCCGTCTTCATATTTCAAGTTTTCTGCAAAATCCCTTTTGCCAAGAGCCAGTTTATTATTTACTACCATAACCTCTAAGAACATCATATAAATCGACTATTAATTAATGCCATCCCCATTACATCACAATATTGACCATTTCTAAACGACTGCATACGCCGTATGCCTTCAGCTTCAAAACCAAATCTTTTATACAGGGCAATCGCTTTTTCATTATCAGTAAAAACTTCCAGTTCAATTCTGATGCAGCCTAACCAATTGAATGCATAGTCAATGGTAAAAGCCATCAACTTTGAACCAACCCCCTTACCAAAATAAGCCGCATCAACACCAATACCAATCCTCACGGCATGTCTACGTCTCGGATTAGCATAGGTAAATAACACTATTGTACCCACGACCTTGCCATTTACTTCAGCCACAAAATCAATATGCCCTTGTGTTTTATTTAATTTTAAACGTTCACGCCACATTTCATGCGAAGGACATGGTCGTTGTAACGTATTGAAGTAAACGTCAGGGTGGCTAAAAATTCGTTGATAATGCTCAGCATCCTCTGGCTCAGTTGCCCTTATTATAATTTCCATGCACACCTCTTTTTAACTTGTCCTCTTTATAACTACCTGATAAAAAAACAAATGTAAATAGCGTATTAAATATTTATTTAAAGTAATAATTCAGCTTTCTACTGAAGTTATTTCATACCCATTTATTTTTTTGGAGTTCATATGGTTCAGGAAAATATAGCTACTTTTGAATTACTCAAAAATCTTGAAGTGAGTCTTCACGGTAAAAAAAGAAATAATCCCAACTGGCTAGATATAGTATTACACGATGATTTTCTAGAAATTAGTAAATCAGGTTATGTTTATACTAAAAAAGATGTGTTTGATGTATTAACTACAGAAATAAAAGCTACTTTTCAACTTTTCTCAAAAGATTTTTCTATGAGTTGTCTTGATAAAAATATTGTATTACTAACTTATCAGTCTTACGAATTGGATCGAACTGGCACCCTATTCAATCAAGCATTTCGTTCATCAATTTGGCAATTATCTTCAACTGATAAATGGCAGCTTATATTTCATCAAGGTACTATCATACCTGTTTAAGATAAAAAATGGCCCAATATTTGGGCCATATCAAAAGGATTCTTTTACTTAATGAGTAAGGCGGGTTTTACGCTTTCTCACAATCTGAAACCCGATCATTAGAACAATAAACCAAATTGGTGTAGCTATTAACGCCTGGCGAGTATCTGGCTGTAAGGAAAGTAATACCAAAACAAAAGCAAAGAAGACTAAGCATACCCAAGACATTACAATACCAAATGGCATTTTATATACCGAAGCCTGATGCAGTTCTGGGCGACGTTTTCTATAAACCAGATAGGAACATAAGATCATGCTCCAAATAAACATAAACAAGATCGCAGAAACGGTTGTCACTAGAGTAAAAACTCTCATTACATCGGGAATACAATAGATCAAAATGACACCAAAAGAGAGGCACAGGCAAGTAAAGACCAACCCTGATGCAGGAACAGAACGGCGGGAAAGACGGCTAAACTGTTTTGGTGCATCTCCTTCTTTCGCCAGACCGAACAACATCCGGCTAGTAGAGAAAACCCCACTATTTGCCGAAGATGCCGCAGACGTCAGAACCACAAAGTTGACAATACTGGCAGCAGCAGGCAATCCGATCAAAACAAACAATTCCACAAAAGGGCTTTTATCCGCACTGACGGCTCGCCACGGCGTGACTGACATGATGACAATCAGAGCCAACACATAAAATGTAATAATGCGGATCGGAATAGCATTAATCGCCTTTGGTAAAGATTTCATCGGATTTTTAGTTTCTGCAGCGGCAGTTCCCACCAGCTCAATACCAACAAAAGCAAATATCGCTATCTGGAACCCAGCAAAAAAACCGCTTAATCCCATAGGGAACATACCACCATCATTCCAGACATTAGAAAGTGCTGCGACATACCCTGCTGGTGATTTAAAGTTGGTGCCAATCAAAATGCCTCCTGTCACAATCAAGGCAATAATGGCAATAATTTTGATCATGGCAAACCAAAACTCCAATTCTCCAAACAGCTTAACTGTCGCGAGATTCAGAGTTAACAATACCAGAACACACAAAAGCGAAGTTCCCCATTCTGGAAAGTCAGGTACCCAATATCCAACATAAGCAGTGATAGCAACAATATCTGCTATGCCAGTGATTACCCAACAGAACCAATAGGTCCAGCCCACAAAAAAACCAGCCCACGGCCCCAGTAAATCCGCGGAGAAATCGCTAAACGACTTATAGTGCAAATTAGAAAGTAATAACTCTCCCATTGCCCGCATAACGAAAAACAGCATAAACCCTATGATCATATAAACAAAAATGATCGACGGCCCCGCAAGAGAGATGGTTTTGCCTGATCCCATAAATAGACCAGTACCAATGGCACCACCAATTGCGATTAGCTGTATATGTCGGTTGGTGAGACTGCGCTGCAAGTGCGAACTTTCAGTAGTGTGTGTGAGTCGCTTTTTTTCTTCCATAGTTGTATCCAATTTATTCTCACAGCATGGCCTTATACCCTCAAGCTGTGTTTAATAGAATATTGTGACATAGACAACAGCGGTATTAACAGAAGGATTTCACATGAAAAACAGAGTGATTGCAATTCGACCAATTGGTTAAAGATTTGTTGTGCGTATTTTATTCGATTAATAAAAAAATGGGTAGAGGCCATTGACGTCCAATTGACACTGGAGAATAATTAATCGTGTTGGGTCGTTAGCTCAGTCGGTAGAGCAGTTGACTCTTAATCAATTGGTCGGGAGTTCGAGCCTCCCACGACCCACCAATTAAATCAATAGGTTATAGTGTTAATTATTTCCAGCAGCTTTCTTGAGTGTCATATTCGTGTCATGCACGCATAAAATACTGTCAATATTTTTCGCGTGTTCTTGCAAATGCACTGGGGATAAATGAGCATATCGTTTAACCATTTCTATGCTCTCCCATCCCCCCATTTCTTGCAGTGCTGATAATGGGACACCGGATTGAATCAGCCAACTAGCCCACGTGTGGCGCAGATCATGGAATCGGAATCCTTCTATTCCCGCCCGTTTCATGGCAGACTTGAATGACTTATTGGCATCAACCCTCATTGGCACCATATCAGTAACCCCCTTCAACTTTCGCTCTCTGACAAAAACATACTTTGTATGCCTGCCTATCTGTTCCCGAATAACCTGACAAGCAGTGTCATTGAGCGAAACTCCAATAGCCCGATAGTTTTTAGATTGGTCTGGATTAACCCAAGCCACTCTTCTTACCAAATCAACCTGTGACCATTCCAACTCTAAAATATTGGACCTTCTAAGCCCTGTAGCTAGAGCGAAAATAATCACTGGTTTTAGATAATCAACAGCATTATCTATCAGAGCTTATCTCTACTGATAAAACAGATTATTTACTGCGCCCCTCTTTCTCTGCAATGACGCGTATCGGTACACCTCGACAAATTGTGGAGACGTACACTTTTCTCAATGGGGCAGAGACTCAGGAATTAATTAACCGCGCTGTAATGGCCTACGGTACACTTCCCGATTGGTTGATTAAACTGATGCGGAAACCCGTATTTGGACGCAATATCCTGTCAACTGCCATGATAGTTATACAGGCGTGCTATAACGATGATGTGGAAGAGTTGATCGGTGAATGGAGACCAGGTCAAAAGGGGGTTATCTATCGTCTGGGTAGCGTGCCAATTAATGACATCATTGTCATTGCTCGCGAACTGATAACGCATGGTGTTATTGGTCGGGTCAAAATCAGAAAACTCCAGCGGCATGAAGGAACGGAAGAATTTTCTGACCAGTTTAAGGCTATTGAGTATATCAATGCGGCTCGCGCTCATTTCAATATGTCAACGTTCAGCCAATGCTATCACAGGGCTGTTAACCGGAACTCAAACCGCCAATGAAGCCATGAGAAATCTGGCGCTTAACATCAACCTCTTTTTAGAGCGCTTCTTCTGGCGCAATGACAGCAAGGTGTTTGTGCTCGACCCGCTCGACATGACCTATATGTATTACGTTTTCAACTTCAACCCCGATGAAAACTTAAGGGTAGCGTGAGGATTAATAGCTTGATTGCGAGTGAAACGATAAGCGGCTTCGATATCCGCAGGTGATTTTAAAGATTGCACGAGAGACTGTCCTAAATGATTTTCAAGAGAAGAAGCCAGCTTGGCCAGGCGCTTAGTGCGGCGACTATCTCCTAAATCGGCATATTGAAAAGTGTCTTTTGCCCATTGCTCAGTATTTGTAGAAAACATCATACGTTACCTCAACGTGGTATTTCTTGTTGAGATCAGCCAGGCAGAAAAAGGTTCAAAAATATCCCTCGATTCAATCGAGGGATTTGTGTAGAAGAGACAGGGCATAGCCGGGGGTTTTTCTATTTATTAGTTGGCAACGTTCAAAAATAAATCTGTACGTACGTAAAAACGCTGCTATTGTGATAAGAGTGATAGCTATGTCACGTAGCTTATTGGCTTTTCTCGACAGATGAGAAGCAGTGACATAGTGTTATTACTGGTTTATCACTTCAGACATTTTACCTCGCTTCGGCGGGGTTTTTTGTTGCCCTGTATTCAATAAAAGTATCCAGAACCAGCAGCAAACTTCAAATTTACACTCCAGCAGATTAAGCTCATCAACAAAGGGTTGACAGGTGATTTTAATTCTACGATAGCCAAGATGATGTTAACCAAACACGGTTATTCCGATAAGCAGGAAATCGATCATCGGTCACCTGACGGCTCAATGTCCCCCGCCAAAATAGTATTGGTTGCCGGAGGTCAACATGACGACAGCGAGAATTGAACTGCCGCCTAAACTCATTCCGGTGTTCAGTGGTGATTATCGCTATCGCGGCTCATACGGTGGACGCGGTTCAGGTAAGACTCGTTCATTTGCCAAGATGAGCGCTATTCGTGGTTACATATTTGCTGAGGCGGGAATTGAGGGCGTTATCCTGTGCGGGCGTGAGTTTATGAATTCGCTGTCAGAGTCTTCAATGGAAAAAGTGAAACAAGCCATTAAATCCGAGCTGTGGCTGGATAACTACTATGAGATGGGCGAGAACTATATCCGAACCCGCAACCGTAGAGTTTGGTATATGTTCTCAGGATTACGGCATAATATCGAGTATCAAATCCAAGGCGCGTATTCTGATAGCGTGGATAGATGAAGCCGAATCTGTTTCCGAAACAGCGTGGCGAAAACTCATCCCAACATTACGTGAAGAAGGCTCGGAAATCTGGGTAACGTGGAACCCTGAAATTGACGGTAGCCCAACTGATAAGCGCTTTCGCAAAACACCACCTGACAATTCTTGCATTGTTGAAATGAACAATGACGATAACCCGTGGTTCCCTGAATTAGGAGGTAGTAGGGGCTAACGCCCCTATTCACCAAATTTCACTTATTATGGATGATTATCTGAATTATGGTGAACCAACTCGTTGTGCCAGCTAATTAATTCGTCACGTAATTTTTCTGGTAATACCGCGACATGACACCCTTCTATTGCACCTGCTAATGCAAGCAATAAGCTGACATTTGTTCTTTTCCTATGCTGCTGGAGTTTGAGGTAAGTCGCTTTTGCCCCCAACATTCGTAATTTTTCTACTTTAGAAATACCTACTTTCCATAATTGTCTTTCTAAAACGATCCCTAAATTAGGGAGATCTTTCAGCCTAAGAGGCATTTTCTGCCTATCAATTATTTCCTTCATTGTATATTGGTAGGCTAAACTTACATACTCGAATAACTGTTTTTGATCCTGCCAAAGTGATTCATTAACACGGTAATACCGCAAAGTCACAGGTATTCCTCTTTTTGAATAAATAAATTTTTCCATTCCCCTGGCTTTAAATAGTACCTCAGCATGACTATTTCCTCGTAAATAAAGCTCTCCATCAGAACTGATAGCAAATAAAATATCATCAATTAACAATCCAATGCCGCCAAATTGAGATTTCTTCTTAAGCGTTCCCAGTGAAGATACACCATGTTGCAATTGAGCAAAACGAGCCCCAGATAAAAACATTTTTAATCACTCCATGAATCACATTCCAAAGTAATGTTTAATCATGCCTTCTGTTAATAAAATAGATAACCAGAACAATTAATTAAAACCATACGCAATCTACTCCCAACTGCCAATCGTTAAGGCAGAAAAATCCTAATTTCTGTAAATTTTTGCGAAGCGCTTTGAAAAAAAGAGACTTGCTTTTAATCAAATATCGTTATACTGTATAAATATACAGCTTATTATGGCGAGGAACATTATGAGCATCCGATCGGCGTGGGAATATCTCACTGAGAAAAAAACAGCAGCTACTGGCACAACCGAGGAAGAACATAAAATAGACGAAACAATGGTTGAGATGACCATGAAAAGAATGTCTTTTTTGGAATCTTCTCAATGCACTTCACACATGATAAAAGGCATGGTCAGTGAGCTGGTTTACAATGAACACCAGACTGTCATTAATCACATTCTTCTTCCTTTATTGCGCCAATCTGGAAAAGAAAATCGATGGTTACTTTGGGTGAATCCTAATAAGAGGTTAAGTCGCCAATGGTTAATAGATGCTGGGCTTCCCTTAAATAAAGTTGTCCAACTAAACCAAATTCGTCCTATTGCTTCAATTAATGCCATGGAAAAAGCGTTGGCAAGCGGCAATTATAGCGTTGTATTGGGTTGGTTACCGGAATTATCAGAATATCAATTAAATACGCTACAAATAGCTGCGCAAAAGGGTATTACTCTCGGTTTTATTATGCGCCCACAAAATTTATCACATCTATTTATTGCACAAAAAAATAGGCTACAAGTTCACTCTAATTACTATCATTGACTTAAATTAGGATTAATCCCAATATTTTTTATGAAAAATAAGCTACTCATTGATAATCATTATTGATTGCAATGAAAATCAATATATTAATACTGTAAGCATTGTAAATGTTCGTCAAAAATATTTATTCTTTGTCAGTCGATAATTAAATTTTTTGTGTCATGAGTCACAGTGCACTTGTAACTTTTTAACTTCGTTGTAGACTTTACACAGTTTAGGGAGTTGTGCTGACCGCTCTTATATTTCAGAACATATCTTCTGATTAAAGCATGGTTACCTAACAGAACATTTTAACCAGTGGCTAACAATAAGGCTTTTAAAGCCAATTGCCTATTTGGATGATAACGAGGCGTAAAATGAAAAAGACAGCTATCGCAGTAGCAGTGGCAGTAGCAGCTTTCGCAACTGCTGCTCAAGCGGCTCCAAAGGACAACACTTGGTATACCGGTGCTAAGCTTGGTTGGTCTCAATACCATGATGTAAATTTCTACGGTAATGGTTATGATAACCGGATTGGCGACGGTTCTCCCCACAAAAACCAGTTAGGTACGGGTGCTTATGTCGGTTATCAAGCAACCCCATACTTAGGTTTTGAACTTGGTTACGACTGGTTAGGTCGCATCGCTTATAAAGGTAGCATTGATAATGGTGCTTTCCGTGCTCAAGGCATTCAGTTGACCACTAAACTAAGCTACCCAGTGCAGGACAATTTGGATGTTTATACTCGTCTTGGTGGTATGGTATGGCGTGCAGATTCCTCTGCGACTTATAACTCTAATGCCGCTTCTCCCACACAAGTAAGGAAGAAAAACGACGACACTGGTGTTTCTCCTCTAGCCGCGATTGGTGTCGAATACGCGTTGACAAAAAACCTGGCAACCCGTCTGGATTATCAGTGGGTTAACAACATCGGTGATGCCACCACTGTTGGCGCCCGCCCAGATAACGGCCTGCTGAGCGTTGGTGTTTCTTATCGTTTCGGGCAAGATGAAGCTGCTCCGGTCGTTACACCAGCCGCACCTCCAGTTGTGCCTGCGCCAGCTCCTGTGGTTGAAAGTAAGAGCTTTACCCTGCGCTCTGATGTTCTGTTCAATTTCAACAAATCAACACTGAAAGCAGAAGGTCAACAGGAACTGGACAACCTGTATAACCAACTGGCTAAAATCGATCCAACCCAGGGTAAGGTTCTGGTAGTCGGTCACACTGACCGCATCGGCAGCCAAAATTACAACCTGCCACTGTCTCAGAAACGTGCTCAATCCGTCGTAGATTATCTGGTTGCTAAAGGCATTCCAGCAGATAGCATCCAGGCAGAAGGTCGCGGCAAGGAAAACCCTGTCACTGGCTCTACCTGTGACAAAATTAAAGTTCGTTCTAAACTTATCGATTGCCTGGCTCCAGATCGTCGTGTAGATATCAATATTCAGGGCACTACTGAAGTGGTAACTCAGCCAAAAGCTGTTCAGTAAGGCTATTCTAATCAATTTATTGAAAACCCCATTTTAAATGGGGTTTTATCTCTTTCCTTATTTGTCAGTGGGCTTATTTCCCGAGTATTGCTTCCAGATCTTGCTTCAAACTTGACATTTGATGAGTATATTTTTCCCGATATTCAGCATCTTCCAATAACTGTATGATTGTTTCTGACAGGGTATTACCACGACGTCGGGAGAGCGCTGAAAGCCGTTGCCAGACATGAAAATCCAAATCAATGGATTTCTTACGCGAATGTTGGTGTTCAGCATTAAAATGACGTTTACGCCGTGCCCGAATCGTTTGCTTCATTCGGTTGGACAAATCCTGATTCATATGCAGAGCAATCCATTTCAGTACCTTGACTGGCTCGCTTTCTAAATTCATTAATTCATTGACTGCATCTTGAGCAGCACTTTTTTCAATGTATTTAGTAATCGGCTCACCTTCACGGTGTTTTTTTGTCAAATAAGCCCATTTCCAGCCACATTCCAGATTTTCCAATTGTTGATATTTCATTTCATCTCTCAGTGACAGCGTAACATAAATTAAGCATAGCAACTATTTCTTTAAATTGCCTATGACAACACAGAATATTGGCATATTTTACAAGCAATGAAAGTGCTGGCTCAAATGTCGTTTCTTTCAAAATTCTGGCATGTCGATTCATTGCCTAATCTTGTATAATAAGTGTTTCCCTTTTCACTATATGATGTAGCTATCACTTTGACGAATATAAAACTAGACTGGCAGGCATTACAGCCAAACAATGCGCCTTATCAGGCACTCTTTAATTCTGTCGCTGAATTGGCCCCCATCACAATGGATGTGGTTCAACCTAGGCTGCATAGTGGGTTATCCCTTTTTTGTCAGGCCTCCCTGCGTCAACCTTTTATGCTACTGAAAGCAGAAGAAAGTGATGTTTATCTGTCTCTTCTATCCAATACTATTTCCTCTTTGTTGCCGGAGAGCCGGCCAAATATCGGTGGTTATTACCAGATAGAGCACCAAACCATTACCTGGCATTCTTCAGGGGAAGGTATTTTTGCGCCAACTGAACGAGTTGCTTACCGTGAGTGGATTGAGCCAGAGCAATTATTTGGCAATGTCTATACGTACCAAGGGATACTTCAACTGCAACCAGGCCTTATCCATCAAGTAAATGGTGGTATCTTAATTTTGCCTTTGCGCACCCTACTCTCTCAGCCACTAATGTGGGTTCGTCTCAAGCAAATGATTATTCAGCGCCGTTTTGACTGGCTATCACATGATGAAAATCGTTCCCTGCCATTGCCGATACCTTCAATGGAATTAGATTTGCGTCTGATGTTAGTCGGTGACAGGCTCAGTCTTGAAGAGTTACAGTCCATTGAACCTGAACTGGCAAGCAGCGCATTGTATAGCGAATTTGAGCTGGATATACCCTTTCATGCAGAAGATGATCTAACACTATGGTGTCAATACGTTAATGGAATCATTCAGCAACAAAACTTACCTCCATTAAGTGCCGATGCCTGGCCTGAGTTGATTAAACTTGCTATCCGTTACACAGAAGATCAATTCCGGTTACCTCTGGATATTCAATGGATACAGCAAAAATTGGCTGCCGCTGCCAATTATCAGCAGGAAAAGCAGATCACCAAACATTCCCTGCAACAAGCAGAAGATAATCGTACCTGGCGTCATAGTTATTTGGCTGAACGCAGCATAGATGAAATTCTGAAAGGCCAGATATTGATTCGCACACAAGGCTCAGTTATCGGCCAAATCAATGGGCTATCTGTACTCGAATATCCCGGACATCCTGATCCAATGGGGGAACCTTCCCGTATCAGTTGTGTTGCGCATTTAGGCGATGGGGAATTTATCGATGTGGAGCGCAAGGTTGAATTAGGCGGTAATATCCATGCAAAAGGCATGATGATCATGCAGGCTTATTTAATTTCTGAATTGAAATTAGAGCAACCACAACCGTTTTCAGCTTCAATTGTATTTGAACAATCCTATGGTGAAGTGGATGGCGACAGTGCTTCACTCGCCGAATTGTGTGCCCTTATCAGCGCCTTGTCACAACAACCTATTGACCAGCAAATTGCCGTTACTGGTGCTGTAGATCAATTTGGTTATGTACAACCTATTGGTGGTGTTAATGAAAAAATTGAGAGTTTCTTCCGTATATGTCATTACCGAGAACTAACCGGTCATCAGGGTGTCATTATCCCAACCGCAAATGTTCAACATTTATGCCTAAATCAAGAGGTTATTGATGCGGTAAAGAATGGACAATTTCATATTTGGGCAGTTGAACATGTTTCTGAAACCATATCATTATTAACGGGTATTCCTTATTATGATCCACAAAAAGAACACTTGTTAGCTATGATATGTGAACGCATTGCACAAGCTAATATTCAAGAAAGACCTCGATTTCCTTGGTTTCTCCGCTGGCTAGGTTAACTCCTTCGTTATCTGATCGGAGTTGTTGGGCGTACAAGTGTACGCTATTCTCTAGCCTTACACGATTATAAGGCTATCTGAAAATATGTTTAAAAAACAAGAGTCCTACACGAAAGAAGAACTTCAAGCCTCTGGGCAAGGTAAATTGTTTGGTGAGAATGGCCCACCGCTGCCTTCTGGCAATATGCTGATGATGGAGCGCATCATAAAAATGACAGAAACCGGTGGTACTTACGATAAGGGGTATATCGAGGCTGAACTCGATATCAACCCTGAGTTGTGGTTTTTCGATTGTCATTTTGTCAATGATCCTGTCATGCCAGGCTGCCTTGGCCTTGATGCCATGTGGCAGCTTGTCGGTTTCTTCCTGGGCTGGATCGGTGGAGAAGGTAAAGGCCGTGCGCTCGGTGTTGGGGAAGTCAAATTTACTGGTCAGGTATTACCAACAGCCAAAAAAGTGACCTATCGCATTAATCTCAAGCGTGTTATTAATCGCAAATTAATTATGGGCTTGGCTGATGGTGAAGTTCTGGTAGATGGCAAACTGATTTATACTGCGACTGATTTGAAAGTAGGCTTGTTTAAGGATACTAGTGCCTTTTAATCGACTTTTATTGACGGCTAACGACTTATTAGCCTCGCCGTCTCAAATACTGAGCACCTCCGCTACCGCGGAGGTGTTTCTCCCTTCTGATTGACTCACACACGATCTTCCTGCGCCTGACGCCATCCCCCTAACCAATACGAACGAGCATCCAATGAATGATAAGGACAATGCTCCCGTGGCCGTCCCAAAATGCCTGCATGATAGCCTCTGGAAAGTGCTCTTGCTAAACGGTCTCTTTTCTGTCTTTTCATGCCTTACTTCCTCACTTGTTACTATGAAGATAAAACAATGATCGTTTTTATCCGATTGGCTCTAGTGATCTCCCCATGAAATGAATCATATACAATGAATATCAAACAAAGATATGCATAACCCAGCTAACGTTGCAAAGAGAGTTGGCTGGCAATGGATTTGGCTAACTGGCTGTAACCTTTAGCTAAAGCAAGCACTAATTCAGCGTAGCCATCTTTTTCCTGTTTCAACTTAAGGCTGAATGGCCGCCTAATCACCCTGTTCGGGTTAGACAATATCCAATAGCCTTCAATCACTACTTGGCCATCATAGCGCCCGTGAAAAGCCGTTATTGTGATATCCAGCGCATCTGCGTCTTTTTCTAATTCCTGCTGAGAAACCAAACGATGTGGAAATGCTGCGCTCAGTTCAGAAATCAATACTTGTTGTAACTGTTGTTGCAAGGAGCTAGCCCATAAATGGTTCGATGCATTGATATAACTCACCTCCCCTGTCTGATACACAATTCCAGGAGCAGCAAGGTAATCAGAAAGGTTAACCCTTTTTATCCATAGTTGCCGTTCATGTTTAGCCCCCAATTTGCCTTCCTGCGATACCAAGTTAGCCAAGACCGGTAATTGATAATATGTTTTTTGTGGCTGGCTACTACTGCATCCCGAAATAAGCACACTGGCAAACATAAAAAATGACAATTTTGAAATCAATTTTTTCATCATTTAGGCGCCTTTTTAGGTTCAGGATCTTTTATCGCTTTTGCTTCAAATACCAATGCATTACTCTTGTTATTGAGTGTTTTCAAAACAGGCTCCAATTCACGTAATACCTGCTCTAGCTGTTGCATATTATCCATCAGCTTACTATAAGCTGGTGAGCCTGGTTGGATACCCTGCATACTGCGGTTCAACTCATGTAATGTATTTTGTATATCTTTAGGCAGTTCCTGTGCTTCCTTACTCGCAAGAATACGATTTAATTCATCCATCGTTTTCTGCGCTGTTTTGATTGCTTTCTGGCTTTCTTTAAGTGTCTGTGTTGCCTGAACAAACACCGGCTCAATCGGCATATTATTGATTTTATCTAGCACCGTGGTAACTTTTTGTTGAATTTGCGCCAAACCACTACTTACTGTAGGCAGAATTTTATAACCCGCGATTTCATATGGGCCTTTCCAGAGTTTCTCTTTGGTGAAAAAGTCCAGATCAATAAATAACGCACCTGTGAGTAAATTGCCTGGTTTCAAAGTAGCTCTCAATCCCCTGGTAATAATTTCCTTCAATTCTTTGTCTGTGTTGAATCCATTACCTAACTCTTTCACAAATCGCCCTGGTTCAACATGAATCAATACAGGAATACGGAATTCATTGTCGATACGCTGCTTAATATTTTCACTATAAAAAGGGACTCTTGCCACCGTTCCTACTCGGATACCACGGAATTCGACAGGCGCTCCCGGCTGTAAGCCACGCACAGAATCAGAGAAAAATAGCAAAAAGTCTGTATGCTCTTTATACAATACGTTTTGGATACTTTTCTCGCTCTCGTAGAGTTTAAAGACCTCTTTTTCCTTCACTGGATTACCCAGTTCCCAACCTTTTGGTACGTCAAAACTCACTCCCCCGCCAAACAAGGTCGATAATGAAGCAACTTCAACCCGTATACCTTGTGATGACATATCAAATGTGACACCACTTTCTTTCCAAAATCTGACATTTGTGGTCAGTAAAGCGTCATAAGGTGATTTAACGAAAATTTGGTAACGAACCAATCGGGATGTTGGATCAAAAGTGCCAGCCTCAACCGAACCCACTCGATATCCCCTAAAGAGCACTGGATCTCCTGGTGTTAATCGTCCTGCTTTTTCACTGGTCAGAATCAGACGAATACCTTTTGCATCAGGAGAAGCAAGCGGTGGAGCATCAAGCAATGAAAAGCGGTTTTCTTCTTCGCCTTGTGTGCCGGGCTGTAATTCGATGAAAACACCGGACAGTAATGTACTCAGACCAGAAACACCTTCACGGCCAATTTGGGGTTTCACAACCCAGAAAGCAGTATCTGTACGTAGCAAACGATTCATTCCATCATTTAAACGGGCTTTAATGATAACTTGTCCCAAGTTTTCGCTCAAAGACACGCTTTCGACAACTCCAACGTCAACACTACGGCTTTTAATTTTAGTTTTACCTGCCTCAATACCTTCAGCATTAGACGTTATCAGTATGACGTCTGGCCCCTGATGACTAAAATGATAAAACAGTATCCAGGCCCCAATCAGCACAGTGATAATTGGTATGATCCAAACAGGTGACCAACTCTTAAGTTTACGAATTCTGGCCTGAGTCAGATCTTCTTCTTTATCCGTCACCTTACTACTCCTCATTCTTATGTAGCTCAAATTTACGATTGGCTTTGTCCCAAGTTAAACGTGGATCGAACATGATTGATGCAAACATTGTCAAAATAACAACCAAGGCAAACAGGACTGCCCCCAAGGCAGGATAAATACTCATCAATTGCCCCATGCGAACTAACGCGGATAAGACAGCAATAACGAATACATCAATCATTGACCAACGCCCAACAAACTCCACCATTTCATAAATAAAATTCATTTTTTCGGAATCATGGCTCGTTTGATTTTTTGCATCCCAGCATAACCAACCAATAGCCAGCATTTTCAATAAAGGTATCATGATACTGGCAATAAAAATAACCATCGCAACAGGATATGAGCCAGAACCCCAAAGCAAAATAATACCTTCCAGAATAGTGGAATTAATTTGCTGTCCTAGTGCCTGAGTCACCATGATAGGCAAAACATTCGCTGGAATATAAAGTATGGCTGATGTTATCAGTAGTGCCATTGTGGACTGAAGGCTATTGCGGCGACGGGCGTCCCCCTTTGTATGGCAACGGGGGCACCGAGATTGTTGGGCTGGCAAGATTGCAGTACAACTTTGGCAAAGCCTGACACCTTGCACCAAGCCAGGTTTTCCAGCCTGCAAGGGATGGCAAACTTTAGGAGCCGGAGCAATTTCATTCCAAAACCAATGTCTGTCAAGACACTGAAACGCTCTGACCTGAAACAGACAAAACAAGCAATAAGGGAAAAAACTTAGGCCGATGCTGATTTCTCCATGTGCCATCAATTTAACAAAGCTGACCAACACGCCCGCAAGGAAGATTTCTGCCATGCACCATGTTTTCATCTTAAACAGAATGCGCGCCAACTCTATTTTCAAGCGGCGCGCCATTTTGACGTTCTGACATAAGAGGATGATGGCAACCATACAAAATGTCGGCACAAGCTGAACGAAGATCAAGAAAAGCGCAGCCATGCTGGAATAATCTTCGTTGAACATCACCTTGGGGATCTGAGTCAACTTTATTTCACTCACAATCCCCGCCACACTCATGCTAACAAAAGGAAACAGGCAAGCGAGAAAAAGCATGATTAATGCGCTTAATGCATAGCCTGTTGGTTGATTACGCGGCTCTCTCCACTTTGCTGTCAGTAAAGCATTACACCGTGGACAAATCGCCTTTTTCCCTTGTTCCAAATCAGGCACAGCCACCAGCATGTCACACTGGGGACAAAGAACCAGCTTGTCATGCTGGTGGTTATTGGAACACAAAGTGTTTCTCCTTTAGCAAAACCCACAAGTTTTTTTTATGCGGCAGCTATCATCCATTTTTCAGCATTTCCAATTCCTGCCAGCGATCAAACGCTTTTTCCAATTCTTGTTCTTTATTTGCCAATTCATTCAGAACATTTTGTGTAATTTCATGTGGTTGATTGAAGAATTCCAGATCGCTGACCTGAGATTGCAATTTATTTATCTCTTCTTCTAATTTTTCTAATAATAATGGTAGTTGTTCCAATTCTCGCAGTAAATGGTAACTTATCTTATTTGTCCGTTTCGGCGATTCTTTTGGTTTTACCGCCTTGTTTTCAATGCTAACCTTTTTCTCTGGAGCTTGACGCAGGGAAACAGTTTGTGCCCGTTGCTGCTGGGCATCATAATATCCCCCTGCATAATTGTTGATTTCACCATTGCCTTCAAAAACCCAGCATTCAGTGACTGAATTATCAACAAATTGACGATCATGGCTAACCAAAATCACGGTTCCGGTATAGCTATCAACTAATTCTTCAAGTAGCTCCAATGTTTCAACATCGAGATCGTTGGTTGGTTCATCAAGAATAAGCAAATTGCTTGGTTTCAAGAATAGACGGGCCAGCAACAGGCGATTACGCTCACCACCAGATAACGCTCGTACAGGAGTCATCGCACGTTTGGGATGGAAAAGGAAATCCTGCAAATAACCCAATACATGACGAGAACGTCCATTGACCATGATTTCCTGCTTACCTTCAGCGAGGTTATCCATAACCGTCTTATCAGGATCCAGCGCTGCACGATGCTGATCAAAGTAAGCCACTTCAAGTTTAGTACCACAATGAATACGCCCACTGTCTGCTGATAAATCGCCTAGCATTAATTTTAATAATGTCGTTTTACCGCAGCCGTTTGGCCCCACCAACGCAATTTTGTCACCACGTTGGACTTGAGCTGAAAAACTTTCGACCAATATTTTACCGCTAATCTGGTAATTCACATTTTCCATTTCAAAGACAATCTTACCGGAACGTGTCGCTTCCTCGACCTGCATTTTCGCTGTTCCCATAACATTGCGACGTTCAGCACGTTCCACACGTAATGCTTTCAATGCCCTTACCCGACCTTCATTACGGGTACGACGTGCTTTAATACCCTGACGGATCCAAACTTCTTCCTGCGCCAGTTTTTTGTCAAATTCGGCATTCTGCAACTCTTCAACCCGCAGTGCCTCTTCTTTTCCTTCAAGATACTTATCGTAATTTCCCGGCCATGAGGTCAGCTTTCCGCGATCCAGATCAACGATGCGTGTTGCCATGTTACGAATGAATGAGCGGTCATGGGAAATGAACACAAGACTGCCGTTGAAGTCTTTCAGGAAATTTTCCAACCATTCAATAGTATCGATATCAAGATGGTTGGTTGGTTCATCAAGAAACAGCACTTTTGGCGAGCAAACCAGCGCCCTGCCCAAGGCCGCCTTACGTAACCAACCACCGGATAATGAAGAGAGTTTCGCTTCTGCTGGTAAAGAGAGTTGTTTCAATACGTCGTTAATCCGACTATCCAATGACCAGAGGCCACGGATATCCAGCACTTCCTGCAACTCTGCCAGATGGTTGAGATTTTTCTCGCTAGGATCGGTTTCTATTAAACGCGAAACATGATGGAATGCTTTAATATATTCAGCCTGCTCTTTTACTCCTTCTGCAACAAAGTCAAATACTGTGCCTTCTATATCACGGGGAGGATCTTGCTGTAAGCGCGCAACAATCAGGTCTTGTTCATAAATAACCAAACCATCATCTAAGGGTTGCTCTTTTGCCAACACACGCAACAATGTGGATTTTCCCGCACCATTGCGCCCAACCAAACAGACTCTTTCGTTTTCTTCGATATGCAGTTCAGCATTATCCAATAACGGTGCATCACTGAATGATAACCAAGCACCGGATAAACTAATCAATGACATAATGTTATTTTTCCTCGCCAGCGTGATGCAACAACCAGCAGTTATGGATCTGACGATTACGGGCGAAATCCTGAGATAGGGTCTTCTCTGTTATCTCGTTTGCAACCAAACCTAGCTTATTCAATTCAGCAAAATCCATTTTAAAACCCCGTTTATTATTGGAGAACATTAAGACTCCACCCGGACGTAACAAACATTTTAGTTGTTTCATTAATTCGATGTGATCACGCTGAACGTCAAACGTGTTTTCCATTCGCTTGGAATTAGAGAATGTTGGTGGATCAATAAAGATGACATCGAATTGCTCGCGGGTCTGAGCTAACCATCCCAAGCAATCAGCCTGAATCAAACGGTGCTGACGCCCGGTTAGGCCATTTGCCTGTAAGTTTTTCTCTGCCCATTCGAGATAAGTGCGAGACATATCCACCGTGGTTGTCGAACGTGCACCACCCAATCCTGCGTGAACTGTCGCCGAACCGGTATAGGCAAATAAGTTAAGGAAGTCCTTGCCTCTACTCATTTCACCCAATTTTTTGCGGGCAATGCGGTGATCAAGGAATAACCCCGTATCCAAATAATCGGTCAGGTTAACCCAGAATTTCGCACCATATTCGTTGACCAAAAAGAATTCTTTCTTCTCGGCCATCTTTTCATACTGGCTTTTGCCTTTCTGACGTTGACGAGTTTTCAAGATCAGTTGATTGGATGATAAGCCAAGTACATTCATTGTTGCACTAATCACATCAAATAAGCGTTGACGAGCTTTGTTGGCATCCACAGATTTCGGGGGGGAATATTCTTGCACAACGATTTTATCGGCGTAGCGATCAACAGCAACATTGTATTCAGGTAAATCTGCATCATATAAACGGTAGCAATCAATACCTTGCTGTTTGGCCCATTTGCTGATTTTTTTCTCATTTTTACGCAGACGGTTAGCATAATCCTCAGCGATACCTATATCCAATGACTGAGGTCTATCTGCTATCTGTTCATTTTTTTGGATGCAATAATTTTTTTGGATACAATCCAGAGGGCCATTTTTGGCCTTAAACTCACGCTCTGCGCGTAATTGCAAACATCCCAACAATTCTGGCGAAGCACTGAACAATGATAAACGCCAGCCAGGGAAGCGGACTTTCATCACACGACCAAATACACTGTGCAATGCAATCAGTGCAGGTTCACTTTCAAGACGTTCTCCATAAGGTGGGTTGCTTAATACTATTCCCTCTGGCTCTGCCGGCAGGGGATTTTCCAGTTTGCTGGCATCTCCCTGCTGAAATTGGATCAATTGGGACACCCCTGCCCTGCGCGCATTTGAACGTGCCATATCCATTACACGGCGATCGATATCTATTCCAAAAAAGCGAGAAGTCGTTTCCTGTAGTCCCTTACGGAAACGTACCTGTGCTTCTGTAATTACTTCACGCCAGATTGTTTCATTGAATTGCAACCATGATGTGAATCCCCAATGCTTACGATACAAGCCAGGTGCGCAATCTGCCGCCATCATGGCCGCTTCTATTAGCAACGTTCCTGAACCACACATTGGATCAACCATTGGCGTTCCTGGATTCCAACCAGAACGTAAAATAATCGCTGCGGCAAGGTTTTCTTTCAATGGTGCTTGCCCAGCCAAATCACGGTAGCCACGGATATGCAGACTATCTCCACTCAAATCGAGTGATACGGTTGCTTTCTCTTTATTCAGGAAAACATGGATACGGACATCAGGTTGTTGTTTAGCAACATCAGGACGTTGTTTTATTTTGCGCATGAAACTATCGACAATAGCGTCTTTTACTTTCAATGCGCCATATTGTGTATTTCTGATCTCCTCATTCGTGCCGCTGAAATGCACAGAGAACGTACTATCAACTGAGAAAATCTCGCTCCAGTCAATGGATTGGACACCAAGATACAGATCCAAATCACTATAAACTTTAAATTCGTTAAGCGGCATCATGATACGGGATGCCAGTCTGCTCCACAGCAAACTCTTATACATCACACAATCATCACCCTGAAAATGAACCCCACCTTGGGCGATCTTACAGGATTGTGCTCCCAGGATTTCCAGTTCGTTCTTTAACAGTTCTTCCAGTCCACGTGCTGTGCTGGCAAAGAGAGAGTTCATCTTATTAATCATTACAAAAGTTCACCACCAAAAAAATTGTGGCACATTATAGCCAATACCTTCGACATGTCCTAAAGTTGCTGACACAATTAAAGATAAAAACATTTTGGCAAAGATAAAAATATCCTGGAGATAATGGATGCTAACCCTGTCGCGCCTCTATACCTACCCCGTCAAATCCATGCGTGGATTACAACTCTCTCATTCTCTCGTCAATGAAAGTGGCCTGATGTTTGATCGTAATTTTATGATTACCACGACAGACGGTACTTTTATTACTGCCCGCCAATATCCACAGATGCTGCTATTTACTCCCACTATGCTCCATAACGGTCTGTATTTACAGGCTCCAAATGGAGAAAGCGTAACTGTAATTTACGATGATTTTAGAGAGAAACATTTCCCTACCGAAGTTTGGGGAAATCATTTTACCGCTTTAGTCGCACCTGAGATGGTGAATAGTTGGCTTAGTGGTTTTTTTGATAAACCTGTACAACTACGCTGGCTTAGTGAGGAACTAACACGACGAGTCAAGAAATTTCCCAATATTTCTTTATCATTCGCTGACGGTTTTCCCTATTTAATTATCAATGAAGCCTCTTTCCATGCCTTACAACAACGCTGTCCTGCCAGCATTAAAATAGAGCAGTTCCGTGCCAATATCATTGTCACAGGTGCCGCCCCTTTTGAAGAAGATAGCTGGCAAACTATCCAAATCGGCGATATTGTTTTTGATCTACCAAAACCATGCAGTCGTTGTATTTTGACAACAGTCAGCCCGGAAAAAGGCCGTAAAAATCCGCAAAGTGAACCGTTGGCTACACTACAGTCTTTCAGAACAGCTAAAGAAAATAGTGCGGTTGATTTTGGGCAAAATGCCATTGCCCGTAATAGCGGCATTATTCGAGTTGGGGATCGTGTCACCATTTTGGAAAAGAGAACACCACGCGAATATGGTAGTGGTGAACAAACGGTCGATTTACCTGTAAAAGAAGGTGCTCAACAATCCGTTGCTATTGAATTTAATGGACAACGTTTTATTGGTAATAATCAGCAAATTATTTTAGAACAACTCGAAGATCAAGGTATTCAAATTCCTTATTCATGTCGTGCCGGAATTTGTGGTTCCTGTAAGATATCTCTGATTAAAGGGGATGTATTGCCATTAAAATCAACTTCCATCAAAAATAATGGAAAAATTCTGGCATGTAGCTGTATACCTCAAAACGATTTAATCATTGAATTAATATAAACATTAATAATATATAACGATAGCATTTGTATTTAAATCAGGCAGTATAAGTAAGCTAGCTGTCTGATTTTTATTACTGAGTTTTTAAGCAGAAAACATATTATGGAAAAAACATTCCATTGATTGGCACTATAAATATATCAGGATATGTATGATAAAGAACATTCAATAATGCTGATAGAAGTAATTTAATTAGGTTAATAAAATTATGAACATAGCAGCCCAGTAGCCCTAAATCGCCCTATTATATATCGATGATTGTGTTGGCTCAATATAAGGCATGATGCGATCATTCATGACTTTAATGGAATCACAAAAACTCATTACACGATCGTGCAGTTCTAGCTTTTGCTGTACCAATAGACACAAGCTGGCATTATCACCGACTTCTGCGACCATAAACAGCGCTTCAGTGCCACTATCCTGTAATTTAAGCTGAATAATTTCACCATGTTCTGGTTTTTCTACTAAAGAAAAATGGGAGAAATACCAGCTCTTGGGCATTTGTGGTTTCATAAAACGTAGCGCAACCACGCCATTCAAAGCTAATTCAGCCCTAAGCGCAGGAATCATGTTGATACGACGAGAGTGTTCTTCAAAGGTGTAAAAAAGTGCAGCATCATCAACTGAGAATGACATTTCTTTCATTGTAACGGCGTAATCAGTCAACATCTTGGCAGGAAAACGGGAACGAAAAACCATGCCATTAGCGAGATCGAGCATGACACGGCTGTGCTCAGGATCAAAATACCAGCGCCACTGATCATCAGGTTTAATTTTCATTGATTACCCTTTTATGCTCAAAATAGCTTTTTTGTTAAAATAAGCATTTACCAGCGAAATAAGAAGTTAAAGAATAAATGATAAAATTTAATCTATAAGACGAAATATAGACGAGTTGAGGGCAGAAATAAACCCCTACCCCCAAATTGCAGCAAATATTCAGATATGATTAACAATATCTTTGATGAGTTTTGGTCCTTTATAGATAAAACCGGAATATATCTGAATTAATGAAGCACCTGCTTCTATTTTTTCCCTGGCTGCAACAAGTGAGTCAATTCCTCCTACACCAATAATCGGTATTTCGCCTTTTAATTCTTGCGAAAGGCGACGGATAATCTCTGTGCTGCGCAATTGCACAGGGCGCCCACTCAATCCCCCTGCCTGCTGACAGTGATTCAAACCTTCGATAATCTTTCTATCCAATGTGGTATTTGTTGCAATAACCCCATCAATATAATGGCGCATTAAACTATCAGCTATTTTTATTAATTCTTCTTCTGAAAGATCGGGAGAGATTTTAACAGCAACAGGAACATACTTTTGGAACTTTTGCTGTAGTTCGCTTTGCTTATTTTTAATTGCAAACAAGAGATCATCCAGTGCATCACCGTACTGTAATGTCCTCAAGCCAGGCGTATTAGGAGAAGAAATATTGATAGTGATATAACCTGCATGAGGATAAACTTTATCCATGCAAATTAAATAATCATCTTTTCCATTTTCGACCGGAGTATCTTTATTTTTGCCAATATTGATCCCGATAATCCCATCATATTTTGCGCGCTTAACATTCTCAACCAGATTATCCACCCCAAGATTATTGAATCCCATCCGGTTGATGATCCCTTCCGCTTCAACCACACGGAATAATCTTGGCTTATCATTTCCAGCTTGCGGGCGCGGTGTCACTGTACCAATTTCAACAAATCCAAAGCCCATCGCACCAAACGCATCAATGCAATCCCCGTTTTTATCGAGACCAGCAGCTAAACCTAGTGGATTGTTAAAAGACAACCCCATGCAAGTAACGGGCTTAGTGGCAACTGATTGGCGGATAAGAAATTCGAAAGGAGTACCGGCAACACGTTTGAGTTGGCGGAAAGTCAGCTCATGTGCCTGTTCAGGATCAAGTTGGAACAACGCCTTCCGTACTAGAGAGTAATACATTTAAATTAACCTATTGTTCTTTATGATTGTCTTTACGTGAGAATTGTCAGTTATACATTTTGAATTATACGCAATCTCATACATATATAATTGCTGCGCTGTTGTAGCAGGAAGAGAGCGCTAATTTACCATTATATGAGTAAACAAAAAAGCCTTCTCTATAAGCAGGTAAAAACAAGCAGGCAGAAACAAACCCCGTTTAAAACAACAGCGGGGTTTGGTAGCGATCTCATCTCCGATAATAACCGAAAAATATGTTACATATTAACTTTCAAGCGCCTTGGTAATCTTTTCGAACAGGTCACCAGATAAGTTCTCTAATCCTTTTAACTGTTCCAGTGCCGCACGCATCAAAACCTGACGTTTTTCATCATAACGTTTCAGACGAATCAATGGATCAATCAAATGTGATGCTACTTGCGGATTTAAACTATTCAATTCGGTTAGCACTTCCACCAAAAATTGATAACCACTACCATCTTCAGCATGGAAGGCCACAGCATTTTTACTAAAGAATATTCTCAACAGTGAATAAACACGGTTTGGATTGCTCAAACTGAAAGAATGATGTTTCATCAAGCCACGCACTTTCTCAAGCACATCAAAGGCTGGATTGGTTGCTTGCAGCCTGAACCATTTATCCATAACCAAGCCATTCTGATGCCAGCGCTGATCAAATTCATCCATTAATTGATAACTGCAAGGCAATTCAGCAGATACAGCCGCAGATAAAGCAGCGATACTGTCAGTCATGTTATCAGCGTGATAATATTGTGCCGCCACTAATTTATCTGCCAATTCTTTGCTATCAATAAAGGCCAAATAGTAGAGGCAAGTATTACGCAGGTCACGTTTTGCAATATCCTTATGCTCTACACGGTATGCGCCTGTATGGAGACTGTGATAAACCGCAGAAAACTCATCCACCATTTCATTAGCCAGTGTCTTTGTCATGGCACGAATGACATCATGGATAGCTTTCGGCTCTACCACCGTAAATAGTTCTGCTATTTCATTTTCAGATGGCAGGTTCAAGATCAATGCAGCCAGAGCCGGATCGATATCTTTATCCAACAATACAGCACGGAAAGTATCAATAACATGCATTGGCAATTCCAGTGGCAGAGATTTTTGGTGACGGGCAACATTCAGCTTCACATAGTTGGTTAGCAATGCCTGTGCCGCATCCCAACAGGAGAACTCATTACGCGCATGTTTCATTAAAAATGAAAGCTGCTCATCACTGTATGGATAATCCAATTTCACTGGTGCAGAAAACTCACGCAATAAAGAAGGAACAGGCCGTGATGAAACTTCATCAAAGACAAATGATTGTTTTGCATTAATCACATTCAAAACATGATGCACAGGCTGACCATTACGACGCAGCGGGATCACTCTTCCTTGTTCATCATAAAGTTCAATATCCAGAGGAATGTGCAGCGGTTGTTTCTCTTGCTGATCTGCCGTTGGTGATGTCATTTGACTGACATGCAAAATATATTGTTGCTTTTCTGCATCGTATTCGTCACGGACAGCCAGCACAGGTGTCCCGGATTGGCTATACCAACGGCGGAAGAGGGTCAAATCGACGTTTGAAGCGTCTTCCATTGCCTGCACAAAATCATCACAGGTAGCCGCGCTACCATCATGGCGATGGATATAAAGCTGCATACCCGCCTGAAATTGTTCTTCACCTAATAAGGTGTGGATCATCCGAATCACTTCCGCGCCTTTTTCATAAACGGTCAACGTATAGAAGTTATTCATTTCCATCACCTGATCAGGACGGATAGGGTGAGCCATAGGGCCGGCATCTTCGGCAAATTGTGCAGAACGCATAACACGCACATTCTTGATGCGGTTAACCGAACGTGAACCTAGATCAGAACTGAATTCCTGATCACGGAATACTGTCAGCCCTTCTTTCAGGCTTAACTGGAACCAGTCACGACAGGTAATGCGGTTTCCGGTCCAGTTATGGAAATATTCATGTCCGATCACAGCTTCAATAGCGAGATAGTCTTCATCAGTCGCCGTTTCCGTTTTTGCCAAAACATATTTGGAATTGAAGATGTTTAATCCCTTATTCTCCATCGCACCCATATTGAAGAAATCAACGGCAACAATCATATATATATCAAGGTCATACTCCAAACCAAAGCGGGTTTCATCCCATTTCATTGAGTTTTTCAACGATGTCATGGCCCAGTTAGCACGATCCAAGTTGCCCCGATCAACAAACAGCTCCAGTGCAACCTCACGGCCACTGCGGGTCACAAACGTGTCACGCAAGACATCAAAATCCCCCGCAACTAATGCGAACAAGTAAGCAGGTTTTGGGAACGGGTCTTGCCATTTTACCCAATGACGCCCATCTTCCAGCTCCCCTTGTTCAATACGGTTACCATTGGAAAGCAGGAATGGGTATCTGGATTTATCCGCAGTAATGCGAGTTGTGAAACAAGCCAGAACATCTGGGCGATCCAAATAATACGTGATGTGGCGGAATCCCTCAGCCTCACACTGGGTACACAAAGCATCGCCAGACACATACAGTCCCTCAAGGGCTGTATTTGCTGTCGGGTGAATTTCATTCACAATTTTCAGGGTAAACAGGGCTGGAAGTTGTTCAATCAGCAACTTTCCATCCTGTTCCTGATAATGCTCCCACGCTTTATCATCTATATAGATGCCTTTTAACGTGAGATTTTCTCCATCCAAAACCAGTGGGGTAATGTCATTAGCCTGACGTTTTACCTGACTGATTGCCGTCACCGTTGTTTTTTCAGCATCCAGATCAAAATCAAGATCAATGTTGGTAATTGTGTAATCTGGTGCTTTATAATCCAAACGGTGTTTAACGAGTCGCTGTTGTGTCATAGGGAACCTTTTCCATTATTTTTAAAAACATAAACGCTGCCATAGAGAAATCTTCCTTTCAATCAATAAGTCTCTTTTTTTGGATGTTAATAACTTATTAAATAAAAGTATAAATGATGTGGTCAGCATATTAGTACTTTCGTGCTAATTGTAATCTCATATCTCATTTAACATGATATTATCTATAAACGGATTAACCTTAATCTTTAGATTCGGGAAAATATATGTCGCTATATGGCTTCAATAACCCAATAATCACGGTATACTCTCCCGACTTTATCGATTTAGCTGACACGAATATGCTCCGCGAGGATGCCTGACGCGCCATGACTTTAGACGCTACCCCGATTATCAAATCACTGCTTGATACTGATGCCTATAAGTTTCACATGCAACAAGCAGTGTACCACCATTACAACAATATTCCTGTTGTTGCAGAATTTCGTTGCCGTGGTGATGAACTGCTCGGAGAATACGCCGAGCCATTACGTCATCAAATTGACATGATGGCAGACTTAGCATTGACAGAACACGAAGTCGATTATCTTTCTCGCCTTCCGTTCTTCAAAGAGGATTACCTGAACTGGTGCAAAACATTCCGCTTTAATCCTAAACAAGTCGAAGTTTCTGTTACCCATGATGGGCAATTAGCCATCCGCATTTCCGGTTTATGGCACGAAGTTATCTTGTGGGAAGTGCCCTTGCTTGCCCTGATAAGCGAATTGGTTCATCGTCATCACTCACCTGAAGTAACGCCTGAAAATGCTGTTATTCAGCTGAGAAAACTGATTGAACTGTTTTACAAAGATGCTGTAGAAAAAAATATTGATCTATCCGGTTTTAAATTAATGGATTTTGGTACGCGCCGTCGTTTTTCACACGCCGTGCAATACGCCATTATCAATGAGCTTAAAAATAGCTTCCCTTATTTGATTGGAACCAGCAATTATCAACTGGCAGAACAGCTTGATCTTCCGCCTCTCGGCACACAAGCCCATGAATGGTTTCAAGCTCACCAGCAAATTAGTCCGGAACTTGCTAATAGCCAAAGAGCAGCACTGCAAACCTGGCTGAATGAGTATCCAAACCAGTTAGGCATCGCCCTGACTGACTGTATTACCATGGATGCTTTTCTGCGAGATTTTGACAAACCATTAGCAACAGCTTACCAGGGCCTGCGTCATGACTCAGGTGATCCTATTGAGTGGGGTGAAAAAGCCATAGCACATTACCAATCACTGGGTATCGATCCAATGACGAAAACATTGGTGTTCTCTGACAGTTTGGATCTGCAAAAAGCACTGGCGCTGTATCACCATTTCCATAAGAGAATTAATGTTGTTTTCGGCATTGGCACACGACTGACTTGTAATATTCCGGGCATCAAGCCACTGAATATTGTTATCAAATTGGTCGAATGCAATGGTAAACCCGTGGCAAAACTGTCGGATAGCCCCGGAAAAACCATCTGTGAAGATGATGAGTTTGTCAACAGGTTACGTCGGGCATTCGACATTCCCTATATAGAGAAAGTGGTATAGAAAAAACGGCATAACTGACTAATTATCTTTTGCGTAACCAGCTTCATGTTGGTTACGCAAATCAAAAAACAACTTTTCCCTCTATTTCCTCATTAAGACCCGCAATTTCCTCTTGTTTCCTGAGAGATGACAAGTAAGATAGGCGATCTGCTCCTGAATGCAGGAGTATTTGGTAAATCTATCTAGTTATTAATCCACTATATAAAAAAGAGAGAAATTTATGAGCGTAGCGCCTGTAGTCGATGTACTGCAAGGCCGGGTTCCGGTTGGCAACGAAGTCACCGTTCGCGGTTGGATACGTACAAGGAGAGATTCTAAAGCTGGTATCTCGTTCCTCGCCGTCTATGACGGTTCCTGCTTTAATCCATTACAGGCCGTCGTTAATAATAATTTACCTAATTATCAGGATGAAATATTACATTTAACCACGGGCTGTTCTGTCGAAATCACCGGCACAGTGGTGGAATCGCAAGGGAAGGGCCAGGATTTTGAATTGCAAGCCACTAAAGTCGTTGTTGTTGGCATGGTTGATGATCCGGATACTTACCCAATGGCGGCTAAACGCCACAGTATTGAATACCTGCGTGAAGTGGCCCATCTTCGCCCACGCACCAATTTGATCGGCGCAGTTGCCCGTGTTCGCCATACATTGGCCCAGGCCCTGCATCGTTTCTTCCATGAAAAAGGCTTCTTCTGGGTATCCTCTCCGCTGATTACCGCATCAGATACAGAAGGCGCTGGCGAAATGTTCCGCGTTTCCACTTTGGATTTACAAAACTTGCCACGCACAGATAAGGGCGAAGTGGATTTCAGCCAGGATTTCTTTGGCCGTGAAGCTTTCCTTACTGTATCCGGCCAATTGAACGGTGAAGCCTATGCTTGTGCATTGAGCAAAATCTATACCTTCGGGCCAACTTTCCGCGCAGAAAATTCCAATACCAGCCGCCACTTGGCAGAGTTTTGGATGGTTGAGCCAGAAGTGGCATTTGCCGATCTGAATGATATCGCCAAACTCTCAGAAGAAATGCTGAAATATGTTTTCAAGGCTGCATTAGAAGAGCGTGCTGATGATCTGGCTTTCTTTGCAGAACGCGTTGATAATGAAGTTATCACTCGTCTGGAAAAATTCGTTGATTCAGATTTCGTTCAGTTGGATTACACTGATGCAATAGAAATTCTGGAAAATTGTGGCCAGAAATTTGAAAACCCTGTTTTCTGGGGTGTTGATTTGGCATCGGAGCATGAGCGTTATCTGGCAGAGAAACATTTTCAAGCACCAGTGATCATGAAAAACTATCCAAAAGACATCAAAGCCTTCTATATGCGCATGAACGAAGATGGCAAAACCGTTGCTGCAATGGATGTATTGGCTCCGGGCATTGGTGAAATTATCGGTGGTTCTCAACGTGAAGAGCGTCTGGATATGCTGGATCAACGTATGGAAGAAATGGGGCTGAATAAAGAAGATTACTGGTGGTATCGTGATCTGCGTCGTTACGGCACCGTTCCTCATGCCGGTTTCGGTTTAGGCTTCGAACGTTTGGTCGCTTATGTTACTGGCGTATCCAACGTTCGTGACGTTATCCCGTTCCCACGGACACCAAGAAACGCAAGTTTCTAATGAATCAGCTTAATAAATAAGCTAAAAATCAATCCAATAAAAAGCCAGCGAAAGTTGGCTTTTTTTATTTTATGGTGAAAAGTACACTAAAAAAGTTCCCTAACATTTACATTTTGAAACATCTATTTTCACTTTGTTACTGATTCTGTGCTTTTGTAGCATTTTGAGGGTAGATAAAATTCATTACCAATGGAACACTGGTCGCCGACTAATAAGACACTCGATACCCACAAATAGTTCCAAAATTTTTTAGTGTTCTATTTCTGGCAGTGGCAGGTGTCTAGATAACACCAATGAGGGTAATAATAATGAAACGCAATGTTCTTGCAGTGGTAATCCCAGCTCTGTTGGTTGCTGGTACAGCAAACGCAGCTGAAATCTTTAACAAAGATGGCAATAAACTGGATCTGTACGGTAAAGTGGACGTTCGTCATCAGATCGCAGACAAAAAAAGCGGTGATGACGGCGATGATTCCTACGTGCGTCTCGGCATTAAAGGCGAAACCCAAATCTCTGATCAACTGACTGGTTTCGGTCGTTGGGAATACAACATCCAATCTAATCGCGCAGAAGGTAAAGACGAAACAACCAAAACCCGTTTAGCTTTCGCTGGTTTGAAATTCGCTAACTACGGCTCACTGGATTACGGCCGTAACTACGGCATAAACTACGATATCAACGTATGGACTGACGTGCTGCCAATTTTCGGTGCTGATTCCATGTCTCAAAATGACAACTACATGACTGGTCGTGCTACTGGTCTGTTGACTTACCGCAATACTGACTTCTTCGGTTTGGTTGATGGCCTGAATTTTGCCCTGCAATACCAAGGTCAAAATAGTGATCGTACTAAGAATAATCGTCCTTATGCTAATGCAAACGGTGATGGTTATGGCTTCTCCACTACCTACAACGTAGGTTATGGTATCACTGTTGGCGGTACTTACGCTAATTCGGCTCGTGCAAATAAACAGTGGAATGATGTCAATGCTAAAGGTGAACGTGCTGAAGCATGGAACATCGGTGCTAAATATGATGCTAATAACGTATACTTGGCTGCATTGTACGGCGAAACCCGTAATATGACTAAATTTCCTCTTGGTAATAATAAAGATTATCTTGCAAACAAAACTCAAAATATTGAGTTAGTTGCGCAATACTTATTCTCTGACTTAGCCCTGAAACCATCTCTGGCTTACGTTCAGTCTAAAGGTAAAGAACTGGGTGAAAGTGAAAAACGCTACAACAGAGATCTGGTTAAATATGTTTCTGTAGGAACTTACTACTACTTTAACAAAAACCTGTCTACCTATGTTGATTACAAAATCAACCTGCTGGACAAGAACAAAGGCGGAGACTCAAACGCTCGCAACGTATTGGGTGTTGGTCTGACCTATCAGTTCTAATTACTGTTGGTAAACTATTTAGCGAAAAACTAATAAGTCTATCCCAGAAAAAGCAGCGTTTTGGCGCTGCTTTTTGAATTTTATCCCTCTGTTTTTTCAGGTTCTTTTTTTCACTCCGTAAACTACTTCACAAGATTTTATTCTTTTTGCTACAAGTGGTTGGCAAATAGGTTTCTTAAGGTTACCCTGAGCGGCGTATACCTTATTTTGGGCTTAACTCTCCGAGTCTTGGAATCAAAAAAATGTTTGAAAAAATCACAGCAGCACCTGCCGACCCGATTCTTGGTTTAGCGGATAGCTTTAAAGCAGATCCCCGTGAAAATAAAATTAACTTGGGTATCGGCGTCTACAAAGATGAAACAGGTAAAACCCCTGTTCTGACTACCGTTAAAAAAGCAGAGAAATTTCTACTAGAAAACGAAACAACTAAAAATTATCTGGCAATTAGTGGATTACCTGAATTCGGCCGCGTCACTCAGGAACTGCTTTTCGGTAAAAACAACCCTATTGTCACTGACAAACGCGCCCGTACTGTACAAAGCCCAGGTGGAACTGGCGCACTGCGTATTGCCGCTGACTTTATTGCTAAGCAGACCAATGCAAAACGTGTCTGGATCAGCAACCCAACCTGGCCAAACCACAAAGGCGTTTTCTCCAGCGCTGGCTTGGAGATCTGCGAATACAACTATTACGATGCACAAAATCATGCCTTGGATTTCGATGGTATGTTGGCAAGCTTGTCTGAAGTACAAGCAGGTGATGTTGTTCTGTTACATGGCTGCTGTCATAACCCAACTGGTATCGACCCAACTGCTGAACAGTGGCAGAAACTGGCAGATTTATCTGCTGAAAATGGCTGGTTACCAGTATTCGACTTTGCTTACCAAGGTTTTGCCAAAGGATTAGATGAAGATGCTGAAGGTCTGCGTATCTTTACCAGAAACCACAATGAGCTAATTGTTGCCAGCTCTTATTCCAAGAACTTTGGTTTATACAATGAACGTGTTGGTGCCTGCACCATCGTTGCAACAGACAGCGATACTGCAGAAAAAGCATTTAGCCAGGCAAAATCCATTGTGCGTACTAATTACTCTAACCCACCGGCGCACGGTGCTTCCGTTGTGACGACCATTCTGTCCAATGATGACCTGAAAGCCGAATGGATTCAGGAATTGGCAACAATGCGTGAGCGTATTCAGCGTATGCGCCAACTGTTTGTAAACACCTTACAAGAAAAAGGTGCGAAGCAAGACTTTAGCTTTATTAGCGCTCAAAATGGTATGTTCTCATTCAGCGGATTGACTAAAGAACAAGTCGATCGCCTGCGTGAAGAGTATGGTATTTACGCGGTCAGCTCTGGCCGTATCAACGTAGCAGGTCTGACACTGGAAAATATGGTTCCTCTGTGTGAAGCTATCGTTGCAGTACTCTAGTCTCATCTGAATTTCCCAAAAGCCGCTGACAAAGCGGCTTTTATCTTCTTTACACGATCATCTCTTTAAGGCATGAAAAACGTTTGCGATTAATCCCGTAAGAACGGATTGGTTTTCCGTTCATGTCCTAATGTTGACATTGGACCATGACCAGGTATGAATTGATACTCGTCCCCCAATGGCAACACTTTTTCCTTAATAGATTGAATCAATTCATCATAATTTCCGCCCGGAAAGTCAGTACGACCAATACTGCCCTTAAACAACACATCTCCCATTGAAATAATTTTATCGGTGTGGTTGGTCAGGATAATATGCCCTGGTGTATGCCCCGGACAATGTAAAACGGATAGCTCGATACTACCAATTTTCAGTGTATCGCCCCCATCTAACCAACGATCTGGCGTAAAAGAGGGGCATGGTTCAACACCAAACATTTGACATTGAATTTCCAAACCCTCTATCCAAAATGCATCTCCCTTATGTGGCCCGTAAACAGGCACATCAAAATGCTTCGCGACTTCAACAGTAGCACCTACATGATCATAGTGACCATGTGTCAGCAAAATTTGGGTGAGTTTCAGCCCACGGCGCTCTATCTCAGAGATAAGTTGTTCGGCATTACCACCAGGATCAACAATCGCCGCTTCCTGAGTTTCTTCACACCAAATCAATGTGCAATTCTGCATCGCCATCGTAACGGGGATAATGTGGTATTTCATTATACTGTTTCACTCCACAATCAAGATTCATTGTTGGTAATAAGATTACCACGTCCTGACCGGGCCTGTATCAATATGAATAAAATTACTCTTTGGATAAAACCCTACCCCCCCTGCCCGCATTTTTAATGCCGCCTTACGAATATGTGCGAGCTGAACACCATCAATGTGGAAATCCATGGCTTGTCCACGGGTATGGTAACTATGTTTTGCCACGCCACCACTGGCATGGCGCAACATATTATTTGTCGCCAGGGAGCGATAACCAGAAATTAATTGGACAGGCTTATTTATTCCCATCATCATTTGCAATAAATAAATTTGATCAAATAATTTTGGATCAATAATTTTAACCTTATTTTGACGAAAATCGCGGAATAAATAATTCAAGCGAGCTAATTCTGATTTATTATACCGATAACCATCAAAAAATTCTGTTTTGAGTGTTTCTCCGGTATGCAGGTTATCAAAACGTAAAATTCGAGGACGAGGCGTTGCCAACGCAGACAAAGCCGATTGAGGTAATAAACTTAAACCCAATGCAGCCAGACTTATACCGAACCACTTTCGGCGATCGTGATCAATGTTATTCATGGATAATATGCCCTGCTATTCTTTAATGTATTAATACTGTCTAAATGAATTTATAACTCAACTTAATCGACTAATAAGACATCAAGAAATAAAAAATAGTTTCAAGTGTTTTTGTATTTTACTGTAAATTCACCGCTTTATTATTGTGATCTACTTAACATAATTAAAGTCATATTAAAACCGCAATCAATAACAAAACAGCTCATTAAAAACAAGTCATAATAAAAAACACTTTTAAAATAATGAGTAATAGAAGATAACAGAGAAGAAAACATTATTTCCTTCTCTGTTTACAATATAGATATCAACACCAATTTTATTTTTGGAAGAAATTATAAATCATTTCTGACTACCAAGATCTTGGAAAAAGACTCTGAATGCTGCCTTGCCTTCACATCATAATCATAGATATCATCTCGGTATTGTGGTTTCCCTCCCTCATCAACCCAAGCTGTTTGGTAATAGAGGAAGACAGGGATTTTTTGAGGAATATTAACATATTTTGTTGACCATGTTTTCAATGAACTATTAACTTTAGTTTTATCCCATCCTGCATCTCCCAACAGCATATTAGCCAATTCAGGTGCCTTATTGACACGTACGCAACCAGAACTAACAGCCCGCATTTCCCGGCCGAAAGAAGCCTGATTAGGTGTATCATGTAAATAAATAGCTTCTGAATTTGGCATATTGAATTTAAAACGCCCCAAAGAATTAGTTGGGCCCGGTGCTTGCTTAATACGATAGGGGAAATTGCTCGGTGTTATTACACTCCAATTAATTGATGAAGGATCGATAACTTTAGCATCATTGCTCCAACTGGAAAAAACCGTATAACCACGCGTACGAAAATAACCAGGGTCACGCATCGCCCTTGGTGCAATATCTTTTCTAGTCATGCTGGTTGGTACATTCCACGGAGGATTGATTACTACATTATTTAATTCACTACTCATGATAGGTGTTTTTCGGCTGGGCCGTCCAACAACCACTTTAGAACTCAATGCTTCTTTGCCATCTAAGTAATAAAAAAGTGAGTAATTAGGAATATTAACTAAAATACCTGTAGGAATATTTCCAGGGATAATCCGTAGTCGTTGAATATTCAATGCCATAATACGAGCACGGGTTTGTGGTGTTGTATTTAACCATACTTTAGTAGATTTGCCGATAACTCCATCGGCTGATAACCCATGTAAGGCTTGAAAACGTTTTACAGCCTCTGTTAATTCTTTACCATAAACCTTATTATCGGATTTAGCAGAAGATAAATCCAATATCCCTGAACGAGATAATATTTTCCTTAATGCAATAACACTCTCACTACTTTGTCCAGGTCTTAGAGCTCCTTGAAATGAAAATTCAGCCCATGGTTGTTGATCGGCCAATTGAGCCAGTATCTCCTTACGCATATTTTCATACATAGGATGATTCGGTGATAAACTCGTAATATAAGAAAAAATACTATTATTATTGATATGCTGTTGCCATGTATGAATTAAATGAGATGAAGGTAATTCAATCTTATAAGGAGATTTACTATATAACCATGAGCTCCCTTTTTTATCAACATTATTAATAAAATGGAGATAACCTAACATAGCATCAGATAAGATAATATCACGCCCCATTTTACTTAAATCAGGATTATGAAGCTGTATCAACCATTTTTCAAATTGAGGTTGGAAACCAGCCAGCGATATTTCAACTAATTGATCTTCAAACTGCTTAATGGCTTTTCCATCTGACCATAATGGTTGCATTTTATTGTTAACATATAAAATTGCCAATTGCTCAAGAAATATCGGTTTTATTTGTTGTGACAGCCAAATCTGTAACTGTTTTCGACTTTCATCAATAGAAATTACTGGAGAAATAGGAACTGCCTTATCAGATAAAAGAATAGAACCTGCTTTTTCTTGTTCTGCTGGTAATTGTTGCATACTACTCGATGACAGTCCGTTTTGTTGATTTGCAAAGATTCCCTCTGATACCGCTAATGTGCTACAGATAAAAGAAACTTTCAGTAACCTGACCGTGTTCTTCACCATAAGAGCCCACCTCACCTTATTATGTATGCAGCTATCCAATGACTTATTATAATTATCAACAGACCTATTTTATCAGAAAAGGATACTGATAATTATATACATAATTACTACTTAAGATAGGGAGCTTACTAAAGCAAATTTTCTCTTACCAGGAAAAATAAAATATTCTTCATAATAATTTAAATTATTATGGCTTAAAAAAAGGAAAAGGCACCTTTAGTGCCTTTAATCAGAGTATATTGTGTTGAATTTTAAGATTAATACTCAGAATTAATGACGACTTCTTCTCCAAAGCGACCCGCTTTAGGCAGGGGCTGATAAGACGAGTTTGATGCTCTCAGGATACGAATACCACGGATATTCAGTGCACGAGCGGCAGCAACATCAGTATCTGCATCGCCATAATAAATCTTCAAGTTGTGCTCTTTCATCCAACTGATTTTGTTATTTTCACCTGGTTCATCACCCGCAAAAATAACGGCATTCATTTTATCGGCTGGAATATGTAAGTCTTCCTGTAAGTATTTGGTCACCGCTTCTGTCTTAGTTTTTGTACGCGCTGTAATGAAATAAATATCATCACCCCGCTTTAAGTGCATCTGAACCAGTTCAATGCCGATCTTTTTTGGCATACTGAATTTATCCCATTCATTATTCATTTTTTCCCAAAATGCCGGGTTTTTCAGATAACTATTGTCATTAGGCGAATACTCCAATTTACCACGATAAAAACCTGGACTTGAAAACAGCACGGTATCATCAATATCAAAACCTACCGCCATTGCTGGTTGGTTTTGCAGACTTCGCTTGATCTGCTCTACAGATACCCAATGCACAGCATGGCGTTGAGCCAAATCTGCCACAGAAACACCTGAATCAACTTGCTCAGGCATAAACATTTTTGCTTGTGCCACGCTGTTCAAACCAAAAGCGAGCACAATTGCACTGAACATCAGTGTTGCTTTACGCATCGTCATTCCTTATCCATATTAGTAGTAACGGTACGAAATAGTAAACTTTATCATCACATCAAAACGAGACATACCGCACAAGGAAACAAATATCCAAATGGGTTCTATCTCAATTAAGAAAGGGACATAATATGCCCCTTTCTTAGAAAAAGATCATTCAATGATGAAGTTATTCTTGCAATATAGGCTGTGCCTGTGTTTGTGACCGCTCAGTCACCGGAATATCTTGCCCAAAACCACGCAGCCCAACAACATGTACATGTTCTTGGTTATTGAAAATCTTACGTACCAGTTTATAAGTTGTCCCTTTTTCGGGGCTGATATTTTCCGGCGCAGCGATAATTAACTGCATATGTAAGCGTTCACATAACTCAAACAGCGTTGCAATGGATTTCGCGTCTAATCGGGCAGCTTCATCAAGGAACAGCAGTCGACATGGGGAAATATCTTTACCACGCAGACGACGTGATTCCTCCTCCCAACTCTGTACGACCATAACCAGAATAGACATCCCCGTACCAATCGCTTCCCCGGTAGAAAGTGCTCCGCTTTCCGCTTTCAGCCAACCATCCGAACCTCGGTTGACTTCAACTTCCAACTCAAGGTAATTGCGGTAATCCAACAACTCTTCACCAATGGTCTGGGGTAGACGTTGCCCTATATCGATTTGTGGGTTCAAACGCTGATAAAGCTTCGCTATCGCTTCTGAGAAGGTCAGTCGCTGGCTGTTGAACAGATCCTGATGCTGTTCCTGCTGTTCAGAAAGTACATCTAACAAGAGGGAATGACTTTCACGCACATTCACATTCAGGCGCACACCGCCAACCTGCCCAAAAGAAACTGCCTGTAACCCCTGGTTCAGCATACGAATACGGTTCTGTTCACGTTGAATGGTTTTGCGAATGATATTTGCCACACTTTTGGAACTGATCGCCAGTTTCTGCTCACGGGCGGTTAATTCTTCCGTCAAGCGCGCCAGTTCAATTTCCATCTGTTCAATGGCATCGACCGGATCATCCGTACGAATAATATCCTGCCGGATACGTTCACGCAGATGCTGGTAAACCGCCACGAAAAATTGGATCTTACGTTCAGGACGCTTCGGATCTTCGGATAAACGCAACGCATCGCGCAGGTGTTCATTATCGGCCACAGCCAGACGCAATGCCCCCAGTGCCTTATCCGACATTGAACGCAGTTCATCACCATCCATATAAGCCAGTTCGCGGCGATGTAAGCGACGTTCAACGCCATTGTCTTTCACCATACGCATAACTGCACACCAGCCTGCCTTAGAAGAGACTACTTGTTCACGTTTCTGATAATAATCACGTTCAGATTTACGCAGTTTCTTCTGGAGGTTTTCCATTTCTGCCTCACAGAACGCGATCTGTTTCTCAAGCTGATTAATGCGGGAACGGTTAGCATTCACAGCAGCGTGAAGCTGATCACGACGTTCACGCGCACGGCCTTCGGCGTTGGCATCTGCCTGGACACCAATATCTTTCAGCTCCTGCTCAAGTTCTTTCAACATATCTTGCTTAGTGTCATAAGAACTTTTCAGTGATGCCAATACTTGATTGAATTGTGCACATTGTGCTTGCTGCTGACGCAATTGTTCACGCGCACGGCTACGATCAGATTCTGCGTGTTCAAGGCGTTGGCGTAGTTTGTCGTTCAGGTCGGTATTTTCGTTAAGCATACCGGCAGAATCGCTATAGCTGAAATGCGCACGACGTTGCACAACTTCCGTCAAGGCAAAGACTTGTTGTTTAGCCTGATTCTGGCTGTGTTTTGCGGCCTCATAACCCTTCTGCAACTGCTCATGTTGCTGTGGATCACTTTGCAAGACCGAGACCAATGGTTCAAGTTTAGCCAAAGCATTACCGTGTTGTTGCAGGAAACGCGCAGCTTCCAGAGCCTCACTCATTTCTTCACGGACTGTTTCCACGCGATCAAGCAAGGTTTCATCCAACAAAATCGTTATTTGTGGAATCAGACGATTCAATACTGACAGGCTCTCTTTCACCTGAACAAATTTCTGCTGATGCTGTTGAGCCTGGGTTTCAAATTGAGATAACTCACGCTCCAATTCGGTACGACGCTGACTCAGGCGACGAATTTCCGCTTCTGGATCATCATCAAACGCAACAGAAAGGTGTTTCCCCACAAAACGGCTGAAAGCCTGATGCGCACGCTGAACTTTCTGCACATCAAACGAAAGTGTCGCGTAACGCTCTGCCAGCGTATCACGCTCAAGATTGAGTGCTTCCAGACGACTTTCTCTTGCTGCCCGTCCAAATAGCGGAACTTCAGGATAACGGGAATAACGCCATTGGCGATCGGATGATTTCACCAGAACTGCGTTTTTCTGCTCTTCAAAATCGAATACACTGTCGTCAAAAGACTGTGGATCTCCCTCAATTAAATAGAGATCTTCTGGGCAATCTTCCAATGCTTCCAGATATGGACGAACCAGTGAAAGATCAGGCACGACAATTGCGTGACGCGCAGGGCCATACAGTGCAGAGAAATAAGGTGCGTCATCAATGGTAATGTCGTCATAAATTTCAGACAACAAAACACCACCAAAACGCTCTGCCAATGCAAGCAATCGGCTATCTTCGGCACCACTTGGTTGGTTCAGACGTTCAATCTGTTTTTCCAGTTCACGTTTCTGTGCAGCAATATCATCACGCTCAACCGTAATTTCGCGCTCTTGTTCAAGCAATTTCTGCATATATTCAGTCACATCGTGACTATTTTCGAATGTTTCATTGCATTGTTCACTAAGCTGATCCAAGGCTTCCTGTGCCGCCAACCACACTGGTGCCCGTGCTGTCAGCCCTTGAATCTTTTGCTTGAGCTGTTCAAACTCCTGACGTATTTGAATACGACGTTCACCGCTTTCGTTGGCACCCAGACTCAATTCTTCCAACTGAGCTTCCAGTTCACCCCGTAACGCATCCAAGTCTTCTGCCTGATATTGCTGGTTATGACGCTTGCAAAACTCTTCCAGCAAACGTTCTGCATTCTGCTGACTGTTCAAACGTTGTTCTAGCTCAGCCAACTGGATACGCAAAGGTTGGACGCGCTCAGCCAGATGACGCAGGGATGACCATTCACGCAATGCTTCACGAGCGGCTTGCCACGCTTCACTACGGCTTACTTCACCAACAATACTTTTTACCAGTTGGTAAGCCTGCTCAAACTGACTATGCGCTGCGTCAGCGACGCTCAATTTCTGTTCCAGTGCCAGCAACGCCTCTGTCGCTTGTTGCGCTTTGGCCTGATAGGTTTCCTGCCATTCGTCGGCGTTTTCTATCGACAGATCTGGAAGCTGACAAAGTTCACGGGCACGCTCTAACGCTTGCAATGCTTGCTGATATTGAATAGCGCGAGTTTGTTGTACATCCAAAGCTTGTTGATAGTCAGCAAGCTGGCTTTTCAGCTCATCAACTTCTTGTTCTGCTGCTTCAGATGTAGCTTCATATTCCATCTGAAGATCTTTAGCCTCTTCGACAACTTCACCCTGTTCTTCCAGTCGGTAGGTCAGCTCTTCAATATCCGATTGGTAGCGATCGATTTTTTCCTGCTGACGCATCGCCGTTTGAACCAGATTCAGGTGATCACTGGCAGCCTGATAATCCATTTCTAAATCAGAAGATGCACCGCTTTGTTCTGTCAGTTCCCTCGCCATTTCAACATGACGATATTGTTCTGTGACCAATTGGCGGCGGCTGCCAAATAATTCACTGCGCAAAGCCAATGCTTCATCCAGATGAACGCGGCGTTCATTAGCATGACGCATATAGTCAGCAGACACATAGGCTGTAGCTTCTGTGATAAGGTGCTTGAAAAGATCACGGTCGGATTGGGTAACACGAATAGCTTCCAGCGTAATACGGTTCTCACGCAATGCGGCTTCCATATCCTGAAATGCTTTTCTGACGCCGCTGTTTTCCGGCAGTAAATAATCACGCAATGAGCGGGTAATCGCACTGGAAATTCCGCCATATAATGATGCTTCTATCAGGCGATAAAACTTGCTGCGGTCACTCGCTGAACGCAAACGTTTTGGGATCACGCCCAAATCAAACATCAGAGCATGGTAATCGGTAATCGAGTTAAATTGTTTGAACTGAACACCTTCCATCTCATCAAGGCGTTCCTTTAGTTCATTTAACGGCAGAACCCGTGCCTGACGTTCGTTGATATTGTCAGTCAATAATTGCGTTGGCTGAATCGACGCAGGAACTCCCTGAATCATAAATGGTTTAATATCAACTTTTCGATCACGTCCTGCCACTTGTTGTAAGCGGACTCCGGTGATAATCCGCTGATGGCGTGAATTAACAACATCCAGCGTGGAATAGCAAACACCTGCCCGTAACTTACCGTGCAACCCTTTATCACGTGAACCCGAGGTTGCACCCGCTTCTGTCGTATTACGGAAATGGAGCAGTGTTAAATCAGGGATCAATGCGGTCACAAACGCTGCCATCGTGGTTGATTTACCTGCACCATTACCGCCGGATAAGGTCGTCACAAGTTCGTCAAGATCAAACGTTCTGGCAAAAAAACCGTTCCAATTAACTAACGTCAGTGAGCGAAATTTACCGCGTTCAATCATGACTGCTCATCCTCCGCACCTTCTGCTGAATGCCCTGATGCTTCTTCATGTTCATTATCTTCCTGCGATGTTTCCCCTTCTACTGGCATGGCTTCACCATCACGGATCATCCGTAATTGTGCCTCGCGTGGGTCATCACCGCTGCGTACATCTGCACCAAAGCGAAATACCGCTTCGGTAATCGTAAATCTATTGCTGTCGTTTTGCAGGAAATAAACCATACCCAGACGGCGTAAGCGGTTTAAGGCAGTGCGCGCTTTTTCCTGCAATTTCTGTTTGTCCAGATCTGAACCTGTCGAACGTTGGTTCACTAATTTCACTAGCTTATTTTCATCTGCCAGTGACAATAATTCTTCGTACAATTCCTGAAAAGTGAATATTCCCTGGTTGGACAAGCGCTCAGGGCTAAGGTAGAGGTAGCACAAGATCTTACCTACCATCATATCCAATTCAGACAGCACAGATCGCGGGATCAGCGTCGTTGAGCGGGGACGCAGGTAGAAAAAACCTTCTGGTGCACGGATTAACTCGACGTTATAACGCGCATAAAACGTTTCCAACTCTTCCTGAAAGTCCATCAAAAAAGCATGATTATCAAGATCATCCAGACTGATATGACGCCCTGATCGCAGTTGGCTGTCTAATTCAGGGAAAAGTGTATTGGATAATGCCTGAGCCAGTTTCACTGGCATAAATTGTTCAATATGTGTCGATGACATGTGCCTGTACCTTGGCTCCGAAATCATTAATCGCTAACCATTCCGCTGGCAAACCAGAGAAATCCGCTTCTGCGACGCCCAACCTTACTGCTTGATCCACCAAGATACGTGCCACATCAAAATGGCGTTTATGTGGATACTGGGCAAGGTAATCACGCAGTACAGCCCCCAAATCCAGAGGAAGTTTTGCCTGTTGGTAAACTGCCAGCGCCTGCTCTATCATTTCAGCTAATTGCTCATTGATTTCACTAAACTCTTCGTATTCCATTTCTGGCGGTAATTCTCCCATTACCTCTTCATTGCGTAGAGTTAGCGCTTCGTCACGCATATCCAGAAAACGTTCTGCATTAGCGACAGTCAGAGCCCACGGGCTGTCAAAATGGTGTTGAATGGATTGACGAAGACGCTGGGCAAAAATGCGGTTTTTATCCATATCAATGGCGGTTCGGATAAATTTGTGAACGTGGCGGTCATAACCTATCCACAAATCAATGGTTTGCTGCCCCCAACTAATAATGCGATCCAGTTTGCTTTGCAAGTCAAAAACCAGTTTATCCACCAGCTCAGAACCGCTGCTGTCCATATTCGCGGCCTGGATGCGTAATAGATTAGCCTGCAATTTATCGCCCGCAGCTTCCAACGTATCCTGAAGTTCCCGCAGTGTGCCGGAGGTTTCAGACAGCAATTGTTCGCAATTAGCGATAGCAGCCTGCCAATCCTGATTAAGTAGTGCGGCGATATCGGTTTTTACGCTGTTTTGCTGTTCATCCATCAAGCGCTGGGACATATCGATGCTGTCAAAAATTTCAGCTACAGAATATTTGAGAGGAGCAAAAACATTGCGGTGCCAATGTAATTCATCACCCCCTTCTTCGGCTGCCTCTGCCGCTCGGTGCAATTCGTTAGCAACGATGGATAACTGCATAGAAAGACGCAACGTGGAGAATTCACGCTGGCGAATGTAATAATCACTGATGCCAATTCCCAGTGGAGTCAGGCGATAAATGGCATTGCCATCCGCCAATTCACTGGTAAAACGGTTAAGTAACTTCTGGCGAACCATATCATTAATAGCATTATTCGCCCTGACAGATACCGCTTCCGAAGTCTGCTCAAAACCTTTACATACTTCACGAAAGGCATCCACCAGCTCCCCTTCACTCATTTCACCGTCAAGCCGTTCACTGTTCAATACGGCAATAGCCAACAAAAAAGCCAACCGTTCTGGTGGCAACGAAATTGAAAAATCATTTTTTCTGGCCCAGGACACAAGTTCAGGAACCGTCTGGGAATATTCACTCATAATTCGCTCTTTAAGGTAGGCTTGCGCGCCATCACATGAATATAACGTCCCAGGCTAATATAGGGCTCCTGCCTGCAATAACGCTGTTCAAGTTCAAGCAACGCTGGAAAATCTGTGTCTTGTAATTGACGACTTTGCAGGTAATCGTGAAAAACTCTCACGCCCGTTTTACCTGTTATTTCCATCTTAAGTTCAGTTAGCCATTGATATACCTGTTCCGGTATTAATGGGTTTTGTGGCGATAGAGAACGTTTTCGACGACGCTGGATATTAGGTGTCGCCAAATGAAAATTACCCAAGATAGCGTTACGCATGACCAGCCCATTAGCATTATAAAACATTAATGAAAGTGCACCACCGGGCGTTATTATCTTTTCCAATGTTTCTATTGCCTCTTTTTGGTCGGTGATCCACTCCAATACAGCATGAAATAAAATCAGATCAACGGGCTGTTCAATATGCTGGTGAATTTCCTGTACCGGGCTTTGGATAAATTGCATCTGATCGAGAACACCCCGCTCTTCGGCGTTATGTTCCGCTCTCTGGATCATCTCTTTTGATAAATCACAAAGTATGACCTGATGTCCCAATTCAGCTAATTGGCAGGCCATATTACCTTCACCTCCCCCCGCATCCAAAATGCGCAAAGGACGTTGAGGCAAATGATTCAGCAATTCGTTAATATCCTGCCAGACAACGGCCTGCCTGATTTTACCTTTGGTTGTGCCGTAAATATTACGCGAAAATTTGTCTGCAATATCATCGAAATTGCGATCCCGCATGAAAAACCGCCCCATTTATAAGCTAAGTTTAATTTATCTATTGAGTAGTTATGCTATCTACCGCTATTTTTACTACTATTATTTTGGCACAATAACCGTTTAATTAACTACTTTTAGCCTTAAATTCGCCATTGCGCGATTGCAATTTAACCAACCCAAGGCCAATCAATGTTATTTTTGCTAAAAAAATATATCGGCTCGCTATTAATGCCCTTACCGCTGATTATTATCGTCTCTTTTGCAGCCCTGCTATTACTATGGTTCACCCGCTGGCAAAAAACAGGAAAAACCATTTTATCACTCAGTTGGTTGGCATTACTTTTATTTAGTTTACAGCCCATCGCGGATAAACTCTTACTCCCTGTCGAGGGAAAATATGTTCAGCGCTATGAACCAGGCACAACACCTATCACTCCCGTAAAATATATTGTGGTTCTTGGGGGAGGTTTTACTTATAACCCCCAATGGGCTCCCAGCGCCAACCTTATCAATAATAGCTTGCCCAGAGTGACGGAGGGGATTCGGTTATATCATCTCAATCCTGGTGCTAAAATGATTTTTACTGGCGGTAAAGGCGTAAATGCCATTAGTAGTGCCGAAATTGCTGCTATGGTAGCACAATCTATGGGAATTCCTGTAGAAGACACCATAGCATTAAAAAAACCCTTGGATACAGAAGAAGAAGCTGCTGAAGTTGAAAGAGTCATCGGGCAACAACCTTTCATTCTAGTTACTTCTGCCAGTCATATGGAAAGATCTCTCAAGTTTTTTGCACAACGAGGTCTGCATCCAATTGCAGGCCCTGCCAATCAGTTGGCTGTCACAACGCCTTTATATTCGTGGGAAAAATATCTTCCTTCTTCCTACTATCTATCACACACTGAGCGTGCCTGGTATGAGACATTAGGGCGCATCTGGCAGGCTATTAAACCTGTAAGTCAGGATATGCGCATTGAAAACTCAGAGGATTTTCAGAAAAAAGCTAATGAGAAATAACATCAGCATTGGAAATGAAACGTAAGAAAAGAGAATGCGGTATTAACGTTACCGCATTCTCTTTTAAATCATACCCAATTGATCGCCATATTAGACAAGAAAATCAGAGCGTAGCAAAAACTTTTCTGACAGCTTCCAGATCTTCTGGTGTATCAACACCTGCACCAGGCGCTTGCAGTGCTTTTGCAACATGAATTTTTTCACCGTACCAAAGCACCCTTAATTGTTCGAGCATTTCGATACTTTCCAATGGACTCGGTTCCCACTGAATATAGCGTCGAATAAACCCTGCCCGATACGCATAAATTCCAATATGACGCAAGAAGTGGTCTCCAATACTCTCTGTTGATTGCATAAAACGATCACGTTCCCACGGGATAGTCGCGCGAGAAAAATAGAGAGCATAACCTTGCGAATTCATTACAACTTTGACAGCATTAGGATTAAATGCCTCTTCCGCATCTTGGATCTGCACGGCAAGCGTTGCCATCCCTGCATTACTGCTAGCCAAATTATCAGCCACCTGCTTGATGATCTGTTCTGGAATAAGGGGTTCATCACCCTGAACATTCACAATAATGTCATCATCAGCAAATTGGTATTTATCGATAACCTCAGCCAAACGCTCTGTACCTGAATGGTGACTTTCGCGTGTCATGCAAGCCTCACCGCCTGCGGCAGTCACTGCATCAAAAACTTCTTGATTATCTGTCGCCACAATAACCCGATCAGCACCAGAACGGGCAGCCCGTTCCATCACACGCACAACCATTGGCTTACCATGAATATCAGCCAATGGTTTTCCAGGTAAACGGGTTGAGGAAAAACGTGCCGGAATGATAACGGTAAACATGAATTATTGATTTTCCTCTGTAGGCAAGGCACGTGCTTCATTCTCTAACAACACAGGGATGCCATCACGGAAGGGAAAAGCGAGACGATCAAACTTGCAAATCAGTTCAAAGTTTTCTTTATCATAACTGAGCTTGCCGTGACATAGCGGACAAGCAATGATTTCGAGTAAACGGTGATCCATATATCCCCCAAGTAACGGGTCCTAAATTTGATGTGGCTCAGAATACCATAAGCAATGTATCACCGTTAACTTTGTTGCTTTGTTTAATTTCCCTTATTTTGTTTAGTATGGTGAGAATAGCCCAGTATTATTGGCGAGCATTTAATTCTGGAAGTAAGTTACAGATATCATCCAATACCTTTTGCCCTTTTTCCTCTGGAAATTCAGCGTGTACAGGTAAATACCACCAGTTAGGTTGCGCAAATTGGAAACATTTAACCGCATCTTTTTCTGTCATCAATAAATTTTGATCACTATTTGCCAGAGCCAATAATTGAGATTTTTCGTACGCCTGATGATCAGCAAAAGCGTGTGTTTTCTGTAAATTAGCCCCTAATTGCTGTAATGTTGCAAAAAAACGCGGGGGATGACCAATCCCAGCCATCGCAATACCATTGGGAATATCAGTGACTTTTCGTGTTTCCCCTGTCAGCAAATTAACTACCAAATTGCCTTTGAGGGTCATGGGTAATTCACCGGCTTCTGGTGTTCCACCATTAACGATGATGGTATTAACACTATTCAAGCGCCCCGCCAATTCTCGCATAGGGCCAGCAGGTAGCCAGCAGCCATTACCAAAACGACGAACGCCATCAATCACCACAATCTCATAATCACGCTGCAAGGCATAATGTTGAAGGCCATCATCGGTAATGACAATATCAACCGGAGCGTGTGCCAATAATGCCTGAATGGCTTCGGCTCGTTTTGGTGCCACCGCAACAGGTACACCAGTACGACGACGAATTAAAACAGGTTCATCTCCTGCTTGTACCGTTGCTACTTCATCGGTAACCAGTAGCGGGTAATGTTCCGACTTCCCGCCATAACCACGCGAAACAACGCCAACCCGATAGCCTTTTTGCTGCAACTGTTCAACCAGCCAAATAACAACCGGGGTTTTGCCATTTCCCCCTGCTGTCAAGTTACCGACAACAACAACAGGCACTGGTGCTTTCCAGGAGCGGCTCAATCCTAGTTTATAGCTTAAACGCCGCAAACCACTTAATAGCCCATAAAGGGCTGATAATGGTAATAATATGATGTAAAACCATGAGCGGCCTGACCATATGCGTTCAATCATTGGCCAAATTGCATCCTATGTAACTGTGCATATGCGCCATCATGTTGCAACAGAGTCGCATGATTACCTCTTTCTATGATATTTCCATCTTCAATAACGATAATTTCATCGGCATTTTCAATAGTAGAAAGACGGTGAGCGATGACCAATGAAGTTCTGTTTTTCTGCAATTCATCTAATGCAGCCTGAATCGCACGTTCAGATTCTGTATCCAATGCAGAGGTTGCTTCATCCAAAATTAAGATCGGAGAATCACGCAATAAAGCACGGGCAATGGCAATACGCTGACGCTGTCCCCCAGAAAGCAAAACACCATTTTCACCAATCATGGTATCAAGGCCGTTATCCATTTTTTTGATAAAGTCCATTGCATAAGCCATTTCTGCCGCCCGTTCTATCTCTTCACGGCTAAAGCATCCTTCGCTGGCGTAAGCAATGTTATTGGCAACCGTATCATTGAATAGATGGACATTTTGCGATACCAACGCGATTTGGTTACGCAATGAAGCCAGCGTATATTCACGCAGATCATGACCATCTAAGACTATCTTCCCTTCATTTACGTCATAAAAACGAGTAAGAAGATTGGCAATTGTCGATTTACCTGATCCTGAACGCCCAACCAATGCAATCGTTTTTCCCGCCGGTATCGTCATTGAAATATTTTTCAGTACCGGATGATCCTTGGTTGGATAACAGAAAGTAACATTACGGAACTCAATGTTGCCTTTTGCCTTTTTGATCTCCAGTTTACCTTCGTCTTTTTCCTGTTCCATATCCAAGATAGTAAATAAGGTCTGGCATGCAGCCATACCACGTTGGAATTGGGAATTAACATTAGTCAGAGATTTCAATGGGCGCATCAGGGCAATCATGGATGAAAATACAACGGTGATTTTCCCTGCGGTTAAGGCACCCATAATTTCAGGGAAACTGGCCGCATACAGGATAAACGCCAGCGCAAAAGAAGCAATAAGCTGGATAATCGGGTCTGAAATGGAATCAGCAGATACCATCTTCATACCCTGCTGGCGCATATGATTGCTGACTTTGTTGAAACGTTCAGTTTCAACTTTTTGACCACCAAAAATTAAAACTTCTTTATGCCCTTTCAGCATCTGTTCAGCACTGGTTGTCACCATCCCCATGCTGCTCTGCATATTTTTACTGATATTACGGAAACGCACGGAAACAAGGCGAATAACCCCCGCAACTATCGGCGCAATGACAATCAAAATAAGGGAGAGTTCCCAACTGTAATAGAACATCAGTATAAACAGGCCAATAATTGATGCCCCTTCCCTAACAACCGTCACTAATGCACCGGAAGAAGAAGAAGCAACCTGTTCTGAATCGTATGTAATACGGGAAAGCAAGGTTCCCGTGGATTGCTGGTCAAAGAAGGAAACAGGCATTCCCATCATATGATTGAACAGACGCCGACGCATCTGCATGACCACTTTGCCTGATACCCAAGAGAGACAATAACTTGATATAAAACCAGATATGCCACGCAACAACATCAATCCGATGACAACCAGTGGCATCCACTTTAATACACTAATGTCTGCCTTACCAAAACCCTCATCAAGCAAAGGCTTCAACAAGGAAAGCATCAATGTATCACCGGCAGCATTAAGGACTAACGCAACCGCCGAGACTATCAGGCCGATTTTAAAAGGGGTGATGATCGGCCACAATCGACGAAAGGTCTGCCAGGTAGAAAGGTCTTTATCATTCATTATTGAGTTACCAAAACCAAAAGAAATAGCGAGTCATTCTACTCATGATCGCCACGAATACCAAACCACTGATGATACCACCGTGATACTATTTGTTGTCGATAACCTTTTAATTTAATGTCATCGCGATAAAAATAGCCGGTTATCTGACCAGAAACGGCTGTACTATGCCATTCAATTCCAGCATTTTTATAGCGTTGTTTCACTTTCACAGAAGGCAGTCTCCACGGGCTATAGCGTGCAACTGAAGCCAAAGCATATTGAGGCATAACTCTGCGTATAAATGCCGAAGTAGAGGAGGTGTTACTCCCATGATGAGGTACTTGTAATATTGTTGTATGCAAATGATTCTTTTCAAGCTCCAATAAGCGGTATTCACCCCGCTTTTCCAAATCTCCTGTTAATAATAGACTGTACTTACCGTCATCAATACGGATCACGCAAGATTGATCATTGCCAACTATAGCCGTCTTTTCTGGTGGCCAGAGAACGGCAAAATTTAATCCCTGCCATGTCCACTGTTCACCACGGACACAAGGTAAATGCGCCTGAGTTGAGGAAGGGCTTCTAATTTGGCTATCAGGATACTTTTCAATGAGATATTCCATTCCTCCTATATGATCCAAATGATCATGGCTCAGAATTATTTGCTCTGGTGTTAACCGATGCCAACGTAAATAAGGTTCAATAACTTTTTCTGCCATGCTGCCCGTTTCCCAACGATTGCCTGTATCAAAAACAATCGCTTTTTCTCCCTTATCAATGACCACAGCTAATCCATGCCCCACATCCAGCATTGAAAAACGCCATTGAAAATCATTGGGACGCTTGGAATAACACGCAATAACTCCAATACAAACGCCCAACAACCATTTATAAGATCTCCACCAACCTAAGCGCCAAATCACAACAAAAAACCAGCCTACTAACGTAGTGACAATAGGGTAGTGCCCTGTTTCAAACCATGAATGCGCCAAGATAGGTAAAGGTGCCAAAGCAAATAAAATGCTGTAATCAACAAGTTGCCATAAAAATGGTTGGATAACCGGAAGAAATATACAAACTATCCCCAACATAACCAATGGAACAGATAAAAAAGAGATAATCGGTACGGCCCATAGATTAGCCACCAATGATGCAATATTAACGCTCTGAAATAACAAAAGCTGCAACGGTAACAACATTAGCAACATGCCCAACTGCATATGCAGCCCGCGCAGCCATGACCACTGCCAACCCTGACGTATTTTTCCTGGCAAAGGCATCCAATAAAACCAAAATAACAGTGACATCACTGCAGTAAATGAGAGCCAGAAACTGTCAGAAAGTATTGCCAAAGGATCGAAAAATAAAATAAGTGCGGCACTCCATAAAGCCCATTGCCATGAAAAACAAAGTCGGCTTTTACACCGTAAATAAATCCACAAGGTCAATCCTAATATTGCCCGAACGGCTGGAATCCCCCAACCAGACAACCATCCATACAGCATTGCGGTTAACCAGCCCATGATCAATGGAAAGCGAAACCCAATCCATTTTGCAGGAAAGAAAAATTGCGTCATTCTTGCAAAACTCCAGCCAAATAAGCTGGCCATTGCAATATGCAGCCCTGAAATGGCCATCAAATGAGCAATACCTGTCTGCTGTAATAGCAAGCGAGTGGATTTATCTAACCATGCCCTTTCACCAAACGAAAGTGCTAATGCAATACCAGCCTGTTTTAACGACTGAATGTTTGGTAATAACTTATTAATGAAATATTGCCGAAGGTTACAGTTTTTATCGAGTGGTTTTGCCTCAATAATTTTTCCATTCAATGGCTGGCGAACAGAAAGTGAATATCGTTGGCTATCAAAATTACCATGATTTAATTGAGCATGAACAGGCCTGAGTTTCATTGTCACCTGCCATTTCTGACCGGCACATAACAACTCTTGAGAGTTCCATAATACTGACGCATATAAGGCAGGAGTAATATATTTTCCATCACTCTCAATCAGCTTAATACGATAGCGTGCTTTTTTATCATCCTCCTTCGTGTTATTTTCCAACGATACACTATCAATCATAACAATTGCAGTGCGGGAAGTTTCACTGAAATAAGTGACTTGTGCCAATATATGATGACCATGCCAACATCCAAAAATAAACGCCCATAATCCTAATGATATTAGTCGTATAATGTTATTAGGAAAAAATAACAAGCAAAATGCAATGATAATCAGGTTTTGGACGACTCTTTGTTGAGGAAGCTCTGCAAGGAATAATAAGGGAAAAATTCCCAATATAATGGCTAATGCAGCCAAATTTAGACTGATAAGTGGCGTCGGTTTTCGCCAAGTGGTGAATAAATAGGTAAAAAGAGAAAATATTATAGGCTGCATCCATTATGTCTCTGTGCTGATATTCCATTCACGCAAGAGAGATTATTACACAGTAGTTCTTATCGCTAGTTAGAGAAATGTTATTGTGGAGTCGCTTCGCAAATTAACTTTTAAGCAGAAGAAACGATTCAAAAAAATACATCTATTCTCACAAAAACCAGAAACACAAAAAACGGCACCCTAGGGCGCCGTTAATTTAATTAAGTAATAACTGATATCTTAGCTATCGCTATAGATATTCACGCGGTCACGCAATTCTTTACCGGGTTTAAAGTGAGGAACGTATTTACCATCCAATTCCACCTTATCACCTGTTTTTGGATTACGGCCCACACGCGGAGCTCGGTAGTGAAGAGAAAAGCTGCCGAATCCGCGAACTTCAATACGTTCACCTGCGGCTAGTGTTTCTGCCATATGATCAAGCATTTCTTTCACTGCATCTTCAACGGCTTTGGCCGGCATGTGAGATTGCTGCTCTGCAAGTCTTTCGATTAATTCAGACTTGGTCATGGTACCTCCCTAAACTACCGTATTCGGGTAATATTCTCTTTATAGAGAATATTACCCGCCGTTATTGACTTAGATTATTCGCCTTTAGCTGCTTTGAAAGCTTCAGCCATTGCGTTGTTAGCGAAGTTTGTGTCTTCTTGTTTGTTCACAGAAGCGATAGCGTCTTTTTCATCAGCTTCGTCTTTTGCACGAACAGACAGGTTGATTACGCGGTTTTTGCGATCAACGCCAACATATTTAGCTTCAACTTCATCGCCAACGTTCAGAACTTGAGTTGCATCTTCAACGCGGTCACGAGAAGCTTCTGATGCACGCAGGTAACCTTCAACGCCGTCAGCTAATTCAACTGTAGCACCTTTTGCGTCAACTGCAGTGACTTTACCAGTAACAATTACACCTTTCTTGTTTACAGACAGGTAATTGTTGAATGGATCTTCTGCCAGTTGCTTGATGCCCAGAGAGATACGCTCACGCTCTGCATCTACTTGCAGAACTACAGCAGCGATTTCGTCGCCTTTTTTGTATTCACGAACTGCTTCTTCACCTGCAACGTTCCAGGAGATGTCAGACAGGTGAACCAGACCGTCGATTCCGCCTTCCAGACCGATGAAGATACCGAAGTCAGTGATAGACTTGATTTTACCTTCAACGCGATCGTTCTTGTTGTGCGTCTCAGCAAATTGCTGCCAAGGGTTAGCTTTGCACTGTTTCAAACCCAGAGAGATACGACGACGTTCTTCATCGATATCCAGAACCATAACTTCCACAACGTCACCAACGTTAACAACTTTGGATGGGTGGATGTTCTTGTTGGTCCAATCCATTTCTGAAACGTGTACCAGACCTTCAACGCCCTCTTCGATTTCAACGAAGCAGCCGTAATCAGTCAGGTTAGTTACGCGACCAGTCAGTTTAGTACTTTCTGGATAACGTTTAGCGATTGCTACCCATGGATCTTCACCCAGTTGTTTCAGACCCAGAGATACGCGAGTACGCTCACGGTCGAATTTCAGTACCTTAACTGTGATTTCATCGCCCACATTGACGATTTCGCTTGGGTGTTTAACACGTTTCCAAGCCATATCAGTAATGTGCAGCAGGCCATCAACGCCGCCCAGATCAACGAATGCACCGTAGTCAGTCAGGTTCTTAACGATACCTTTAACTTCCATGCCTTCTTGCAGGTTTTCCAGCAGTTGATCGCGTTCTGCGCTGTTTTCAGATTCGATAACTGCACGACGAGAAACAACTACGTTGTTGCGTTTCTGATCCAGCTTGATGACTTTGAACTCAAGCTCTTTGCCTTCAAGGTGAGCAGTGTCACGAACTGGGCGAACGTCAACCAGTGAACCAGGCAGGAACGCACGGATACCGTTCAGTTCTACAGTGAAGCCACCTTTTACTTTGCCATTGATAATACCAGTGACAGTTTCAGCTTCTTCGTATGCTTTTTCCAGCATCAGCCATGCTTCGTGACGTTTCGCTTTCTCACGAGACAGGATAGTTTCACCGAAACCATCTTCTACCGCATCCAAAGCTACGTCGATTTCATCGCCAACTTGAATTTCCAGCTCACCTTGAGCATTTTTGAATTGTTCTACAGGAATTGCAGATTCTGATTTCAGGCCTGCGTCAACCAATACAACGTCTTTATCGATAGCAACCACAACACCACGAACGATGGCGCCTGGACGAGTTTCGATAGCCTGTAGGGATTCTTCAAAGAGTTGAGCAAAAGATTCTGTCATGTTTATGATCTTCAAGATTTTTAATTAACGTCCATTTAGCTTCCAGCCGAATGGGGTTGTTTTACATACCTCGCAACTTTTCCCTGTTACAAGGTGTTTTATAGTGTACCAGAATATTTCACTACCAATACACCAGAATTCTATATACATCTTCTCGATACACTACTGCAATAGTGTATTTGAGAAAATTAACGACTATGCGGGTATTTCCAGCGCGTTTCTCACATAAGCCAGTGCTCTATCAATCACTTCTTCGATAGACATGCTGGTCGAATCCAAGATCAATGCATCTTGTGCAGGCACTAAAGGCGCAACGACCCGATTGCGATCACGGAAGTCCCGTTCTTGTATCTCGGACAAAAGATTTTCAAAGTTAACACTAAAACCCCTCTCCTGCAACTGCAACATACGTCTGCGGGCGCGTTCTTCCGCACTTGCATCCAGAAATATTTTCACTGGCGCGTCGGGAAATACGACTGTTCCCATATCACGTCCATCGGCTATCAGCCCAGGGGCAATGCGGAAAGCTCTCTGCCGACGTAAGAGTGCTTCACGGACACGTGGGAATGTCGCCGCCTGTGAAGCCGTATTTCCAACGGTTTCAGTACGAATTTCGTTGCTGACATCTTCGCCTTCCAGAATAACCCGGAGTTTACCATTTGCAGGCACAAAACGAACATCCAGGTTTGCAGCCAGAGGAACCAGTGCGTCTTCAGACTGGATATCCACCTGATGATGGATGGCAGCCAGTGCCAATACACGATAAATGGCACCTGAATCAAGCAATTGCCAATCTAACGCTTCCGCCAATGCCTGACATAGTGTTCCCTTGCCAGCACCACTTGGCCCATCAACGGTTATTACTGGGGCTATCGCCGCCATCATTATCCTCCTTTTCGCATAACATTCGTATAACAGACAGGTCATTTACCGAATGCAAAAAATTGCTTAATTAGCAAGCAATAAAAACCTGTCTTATTATACGCGCTCAGCAAATGAGAGAAACAGGCAAGTCCCATTTATTTCTATCCCTACCTACTTTTGCTTCTCCATCTATTTAGTGTACTGGCTGAGCTTTTCAAGCTGGTTGAAATAATCTGGGAATGTCTTTGCGGTACAGCCTGGATCAAGGATGGTGACTGGAGTATCCGACAGGGCTACCAACGAGAAACACATCGCAATGCGGTGATCATTATAGGTCTCAATTTCAGCATGATTGAGCTTTTCTGGCGGAGAAATTCGAATATAATCATGCCCCTCTTCCACTTCGGCACCTATTTTTCTCAATTCAGTTGCCATTGCATTTAGCCGATCGGTTTCTTTTACCCGCCAATTGTAGATATTGCGGATAACGGTTTCTCCCTGTGCAAACAATGCCGTTGTCGCAATCGTCATTGCCGCATCAGGAATAGCATTCATGTCCATATCAATACCTGTCAATGTACCGCGTTCGCATTCGACAAAATCATCTCCCCAACGAATAGTTGCCCCCATCTGCTCCAACACATTGGCAAATTTGGTATCCCCTTGCAGGCTATTTCTGCCAATGCCCGTGACACGAACGGTTCCACCTTTAATTGCCGCCGCAGCCAGAAAATAAGATGCCGATGAAGCATCGCCTTCTACCAGATACTGCCCCGGAGACAAATATTGCTGCTGACCTTGAATGTGAAAAACCTGATATTGTTCATTGTCTACCGTTACACCAAAACTTTTCATTAGTGCCAATGTAATATCAATATAAGGTTTAGAAACCAAATCACCTTGTATGTGAATTTCCGTATCGTTTTTTGCCAATGGAGCTGCCATCAACAGAGCGGTCAGGAACTGGCTGGAAACAGTGCCATCAACGGTAATTTTTCCGCCTAAAAATCCCCCTTTGATATGTAAAGGCGGGTAATTTTCCTGCTCAAGATAATCAATTTCTGCTCCTCCCTGACGCAATGCATCGACCAAGTGACCAATTGGGCGTTCTTTCATACGAGGTTCACCGGTCAATACCACACTCATACCACTGTCTCCCAAACTGCTGTCCCCTAAACATAGAGCCGCGGCCAATGGGCGCATTGCTGTACCTGCATTGCCCAAAAACAGTTCAATATCGCTTTTACCCGTAATGCGGCCTCCAATGCCATCTACTTCACAGATAGTACGATCGGCAGAGAGGCGATAGGAAATACCCAATACAGCCAGAGCATTAAGCATGTAACGGATATCATCGCTGTCCAACAAATTGGTCAATCGGGTTGTTCCTTTAGCAAGAGCAGCAAGTAACAAAGCGCGGTTAGAAACGCTTTTAGAACCAGGCAAGTTAATTGTTCCATTAATATGGGAAATAGGTTGTAACGTCAGGGATTGCATAAAGAGAGGAATCTCCAGATATGATTTTAATTTTTAGGATAAATCGAGGATTTTGAGATCGGGAGGTTTTATCCCTCCCGATAATAAAAAATTATGCGTTGCGGCGTTCAAAATCAGCCATAAATTCAACTAATGCGTTCACACCCTCATAAGGCATAGCGTTATAAATTGAAGCACGAGCGCCACCTGCAACTTTGTGCCCTTTCAATGCATGTAGTCCGTGTGCATAGGCTTCTTCCAAAAACTGGCCATCTAACGCTGGGTTAGCCAGTTGGAAGGGTACATTCATGATAGAACGGTTTTGGGGAGCAACACGGTTGATATACAATTTGCTGTTATCAACGGCATGATACAGGTGTTCGGCTTTAGCATGATTGCGTTTACTGATTTCTTGTAGCCCTCCCTGCTCTTTCAACCACTTGAATACCATGCCAGACAAATACCATGCAAATGTCGGTGGCGTGTTATACATGGAGTCGTATTGAACCTGCACAGTATAATCCAGAATAGATGGCGTATGCTGGTGTGCTTTACCTAGTAGATCTTCACGGATAATGACGACAGTAATCCCTGCTGGCCCAATATTTTTTTGTGCCCCAGCATAAATAACACCATAGCGGCTAACATCAATGGGTGCAGAGAGGATAGTTGAAGAGTAATCGGCAATGACAATTTTATCATCACCGAAATCAGGCGCTTCAAAAATGGCAACGCCTTCAATAGTTTCATTAGGACAATAATGGACATAGGCAGCATCACGGCTCAATGCCCATTCGCTCATCGGCTTCACACCTTTGACACCGTCCGTTTCTGTCCTGATATCAATGACATTTGGAGTGCAATATTTTTCTGCTTCTTTTGCTGCACATTCAGACCAGTAGCCACTAACGATATAATCTGCTGTCGGTTTATCACCCAGTAAATTCAGTGGTAACGCCGAAAACTGCCCACGGGCACCGCCGTGACAAAACAGCACCTTGTAATTCTCAGGTATTGCTAATAAATCTCGGAGATCTTTTTCTGCTTCTGCCGCAACAGCCACAAACTCTTTGCTACGGTGACTAATTTCCATTACAGATGTCCCCAAACCGTGCCAGTTGCAAAGTTCCTGCTCTGCACGTCGTAACACTTCTGCTGGCAACATAGCTGGGCCAGCACTGAAATTATATACCTGACTCATTAACTTCACCCTATCAATGGATACAATAAAATCGGACACATTGGTTTTATCACTCCCGCCTTGCTGCTGCAATAATTATTAAACATTTATTGTAAACTACAATTGTCAACTACAACATAACTCTCTAATAGGTCACCTTATTACAAATAACGCAATAAACTATAATCCAAATAACAAAAAATAAAGCCTAGATAATATCGACCTTTGCTTAACACTCAAAATAAAAACAAACTTATAATATTAATTATAAAACACACCACGTACTGAAAAGATTTAAATCATAAAATCAAAAAAAACAACTTATTACATCAAAACCACATCACTTATTTAAATAAATTCTTGACAAAACAAATCGAGATTTTCAAATATACCCTTTTCTCGAAACAATAAAAAATGTCTCAACATAAACTCACCTTCATTCTTCACAATTGAATTATTCATTAATTGAATTAATCAGTAAGATATATCAAAAAGTTACCATCATACCAAAGGAGATAAAACATGAAAAAAATAAATCCATCTACATTATCCCACCTAATGTTTATTATATTATTGTTTTTATCTACATTTTCCATTCGTGCATTTAGCTCAACATTTATTAGTATTAAAAACAGCACCGATTCTATTCTGGAATTAGATTCATCATCCCTAAAAAATGGCACATGGAGTACCAAACCTCCCCCAAAAATATTAACGAGTGAAAGAGTGAATTTTATGTTTGACAATTCGCGTATGAATAACACCGAAGGCACCACTGTATACAAGGCCTCAGATGGCGCCAAAATAACTATATATTGGAACATTCCCTTTCGTGGAAAAAATTCATATGATATCACCACGAATAAACAAGATAGCTATTTAACGGGATATTCTTTAATACATGGAGAGAATACCGGAATAAGAGTCACATTTCTTAAAAAACACTTAACTAGAAATTATAAGGTCATTGTGATGTCTGATCCGCAGCCATGGAGATTAGAAACCGGAGATCCAAACGCTTTTGCAAATGAGGAACCTTGGAAAAACAGAAACCGCAATGTTGTAAAAAGCATTAACGAGTTACACTTACAAGGATTAGTAGATTTCGGTATTATCAATGGTGATATGACTGAGTTTGGTCGCCAGAACACCAGAGATGATTTTTATTTAATATACAATAAATTATTATTTCCATTTTATTTTGGCCTTGGTAATCATGATTACCAAAACAATGTGAATGATTGTACGGAATCTTGGCATTTTGATTTTAGTAAAAATGCCTGTGCGAGGTGGTCTGTCGATAATATGGCATCAGAGATAAATGATAACTATCAGAATGAGCTGCTATTAAATTTCAATAGTGATTATAATAACGATAAACATAGCGGTAGCTTAGCCTATTCATGGGATTTCGGTAATATTCATTATGTTCAACTACAGAACTATCCAACTTATTGGGTTACATTGGATCACTATGCCGCCCCAACAATATATATAAAAAATTCTATGGCATGGTTAAAAACCGATTTAACAAAAGCCTATTCCAGAGGAAAAGCAAGTATTCTTAATTTTCATGATGGCACGCAAAATTTTATTCAAAACAGTACAGATGAACAGAAAAAAGAATTCAAAAATTTAATTGAAAAATATAACGTTATGGCAGTATTTATTGGTCATACTCATCAGGTTAACGAATCTAATAAAAATGGAGGAGATCCTATCTTTGGTAATGCCAGGATATATAATAGTGGTGCCTTATTCCAAGGTGATTTTCTGTTGATGAATGTAAGAAATAAGTGTATTGATGTTTCAGTCTATAATGGCCGTGATGGGACACCTAGAAAAATTCAAGATTTTCAAGGCACTTGTGGAAAATTAACACACCAACTGAATCAATAGAATTTAAAAAAATATAAAAAGGCGCATCAAATGCGCCTTTTTATATAGTTAAATCAGGAATTAATACTTACCAAACATTTCCTGAATTTTTTCTACATCAGAAGTTTGCGTCAGAGCTAATTGCAGAAGAACGCGAGCTTTCTGTGGGTTCAAACGCTCTGAAGCCACAAAGCCATATTTGCTATCGTTAACTTCAGCATTTTGGGTAGTGTAGCCGAAAGGAATACGGCTGGAGCGAACAACAACAACACCCTCTTTAGCTGCTTTAGCCAATGTGTCAAGAATAGACTTATAGATATTACCGTTACCTACACCTGCACTGATAATACCCTGATAGCCATTTTCAACAAAAGCTTTTGCTGGCAGATCAGAAGCGTTGGAGTAGTTATAAACGATGCCAACCTTCGGCAATTTATCCAATTCGCTCACATCAAAAACAGCTTTGCTTGCTTTTACAGGTGCCGCAGAATAGTAGCGCACTTTACCATTGTGAACGAAGCCCTGTGCACCAGCATTCACAGCCTGAAACGCCTGAACTTCAGTTGTGCTCAGTTTACTAATGTCACGACCATGGATCACGGAATCATTCATCGCCAGCAGCACACCACGGTTTGCTGAGTTTTTATCAGCCGCAACAACAACAGCGTTATACAGGTTCAACGGACCATCAGCACCCAGTGCTGTAGATGGACGCATTGCGCCAACCATCACGATAGGCTTCTGGCATTGGGTAGTCAATTCGAGGAAATAAGCAGTTTCTTCCATGGTGTCAGTACCGTGGGTGATAACAAAACCGTCGGTTTTGTCACATTCTGCATTGATTTTCTTCGCCAGAGTCAGCCATACCTGATCATTCATGTCCTGAGAACCGATGCTGACAACCTGCTCACCTTTCAAATCAGCAATGTTTTTAATTGCTGGTACAGCATTCAGCAACGAATCAATGCCCACTTTACCTGCGGTATAACTAGATTGAGTTGCAGATTCACCACCCCCAGCAATTGTACCCCCTGTTGCCAAAACAGTAATATTCGGTAAAGCGAAAGCAGAACCGCTAACTAAAGCCAGAAAACCGGCTATTGCTGTTATTTTAGTCTTTTTCATTATTCAACCTCTTGTAAAAAAAGCTATTTTATTATGTAAACCAAGAATAAATAAACTCTAATTAACAATAATTTTTGGGAACTGATAGAGCGGATAAAAAAAACGCCGTATGATATGCGCCTTTAACACAAATTGAAGTGAATCACGATGACGCAAACCTATATCCCAGGCAAAGACGCCGCGTTAGAGGACTCCATTAACCGCTTTCAGCACAAACTGAAGTCCCTTGGTTTTAATATTGAAGAAGCCTCATGGCTGAATCCTGTTCCAAATGTTTGGTCAGTACATATTCGCGATCGCGACTGCCCACTGTGCTTTACCAATGGCAAAGGTGCCAGCAAGAAAGCTGCATTGGCCTCTGCATTAGGAGAATATTTTGAGCGTCTATCGACAAACTATTTCTTTGCTGATTTTTATCTGGGTGATACCGTTGCTAATAGTGAGTTTGTTCATTACCCAAATGAAAAATGGTTCCCGTTGCCAGAAGATGACTCTCTGCCAGAAGGTATCTTAGACGAACGTCTGCATCGTTTTTACAATCCAGATAACACGCTCTGTGCTAGCCAGTTAGTGGATCTGCAATCTGGTAATGAAGAGCGGGGGATCTGCGCCCTGCCATTTGCTCGTCAGTCAGATAATCAATCGATTTATATTCCAATGAATATTGTCGGAAATCTGTATGTTTCAAACGGCATGTCAGCCGGCAACACCATGAACGAAGCACGTGTACAGGGATTATCTGAAGTATTTGAGCGCTATGTGAAAAACCGCATTATCGCAGAATGCATCAGCCTGCCTGAAATTCCACAAAATATTATGAGCCGCTACCCAAGCGTCATTGAATCAGTCAATAAATTGCAGGAAGAAGGCTTCCCGATCTATTGTTACGACGCTTCACTTGGTGGGCAGTTTCCGGTCATTTGCGTCGTACTGTTCAATCCTAATAATGGCACTTGTTTTGCTTCCTTTGGCGCCCATCCTGATTTTGGTGTTGCACTGGAGCGCACAGTCACAGAACTGCTGCAAGGCCGGAGCCTGAAAGATCTGGATGTTTTCACCCCACCAAGCTTTGATAATGAAGAAGTTTCTGAGCACACCAATCTGGAAACTCACTTTATTGATTCCAGTGGTGTAATCAGTTGGGATCTGTTCAAGCAAGATGCTGACTATGAGTTTGTTGACTGGAATTTCAGCGGAACGACAGAAGAAGAGTTCACCACTTTGATGGGGATCTTCAATAAACTGGATGCCGAAGTCTATATCGCTGATTATGAGCACCTTGGCATTTACGCCTGCCGCATTCTGGTTCCCGGTATGTCAGATATTTATCCGGTGGAAGATTTGCACATTGCCAATAACACCATGGGAACTCATCTGCGTGATACCATTTTGGCATTGCCGGAAAGTCAATGGCAGTCAGAAGAGTATCTGGCTTTTCTCGAACAGCTAGATGATGAAGGTTTAGATGACTTCACCCGTGTCCGTGAATTACTGGGAGTTGCGGCAGGTAAAGATAACGGTTGGAGCAACCTGCGTATCGGTGAATTAAAATCTATGCTGGCACTGGCAGGCAAGGATTTGGAACAAGCACTGATTTGGGTTGAATGGACACAGGATTTCAATGCTTCTGTTTTCACCGCTGAGCGAGCTAACTATTATCGCTGCCTGCAAACTCTGTTACTGTTAACCCAAGAAGAAGATCGCCAACCAGAGCAATATTATCAGGCATTTGTAAAAATGTACGGTCAAGGCACTGTTGATGCTGCTTCAGCAGCCATTGCCGGAGAAAATTGCTTCTATGGTCTATGGACTATTGATTCAGAATTAAAAGCACTGCCTGCCCATCAAGCATTATTAAGTGCTTATGATAAACTGCAAAAAGCTAAGCGTGAATTTTGGACCAATAAATAAACTGTTGCATTAACGTTTATTCATCGTAAAAAGTAAAATGCAGGTTAAATATAATTTATTTTGAAATAACAAATAAACGACAATTTAACCTGTTGTTTTACTTTTAATATCTAAAAGGCCAAAACTGCTTATATAAAAAAATTTATCCTTAAAAATCAATAAATTAATTTTATCTCACCAAATTTAGACTACCCTATTTCATTAGACTTTCGGTCTAATATGATCCATATCAAATTCAGGTCGATCCCCGTTTGTTACTATCAATGCGTGCTATGATTAATTAAGGATAAAGAGAGTGTTAGGATGAAAACTGACAGCCCTTTCAATTTATTTTCACCTGCTGTAATGGCACAAATCGCTGATGACATTGGTGTATATAAAGTCAATAAACATCCTACAGTGACTTATTTATCAGCAATCATGGCAGGTGTGTTTATTTCCATTGCTTTTGTTTTTTATATTACGGCAACGACAGGAATCTCTTCCATTCCTTATGGGTTAGCTAAATTAACTGGCGGGATCTGTTTTTCCCTCGGTTTGATGCTGGTGGTTATATGCGGCGTCGATCTTTTCACTTCCACTGTGTTGACAATTATTTCAAAAGCCACTGGGCGTATTACCTGGTCTCAAATGATCAAAAACTGGATTAACGTTTACATCGGTAATCTGATTGGCGCCCTGTTTTTCGTGGCCTTGGTTTGGTACTCCGGCCAATATGCCGTTGCCAATGGAACCTGGGGACTGAATGTATTACAGACAGCTGATCATAAAATGCACCATTCCTTTATCGAGGCGATATGCCTAGGTATTTTAGCCAATCTGATGGTATGTCTTGCTGTCTGGATGAGTTATGCCGGCCGCAGTCTGATCGATAAATTATTCGCACTGATCCTGCCAATCGGCATGTTTGTCGCCAGTGGTTTTGAACACAGTATCGCTAACATGTTTTTAATTCCGTTTGGGATCATTATCAAAAACTTCGCACCAGATGAATTCTGGTTGAAAGTAGGAACAACTCCTGAACGATTTCCTCAACTTAATGTTTCAAGCTTTATTACCGATAACCTGATCCCTGTCACGATCGGTAACATCATTGGTGGTGCGGTATTGGTTGGATTGACTTATTGGTTGATTTATTTACGTGGCGGCAAAAATCATTAATTCGCCTCTGCATCAGATCTCTTAAAAGTTCCACTGTTAAAAGGTAGAAGTATCATGTCCGAGTTAAACGAAAAATTCTCAGTAGCATGGCAAGGCTTTAACGAGGGTAGCTGGCAGAATGAAGTCAATGTCCGTGATTTCATCCAGAAAAACTATACCCCGTATGAAGGTGATGAATCATTCCTCGCGGGTGCCACAGAAGCAACAAATGTTTTGTGGGAAAAAGTTATGGAAGGTATCAAAATCGAAAACCGTACCCATGCACCGATAGATTTTGATACTGACATTGCGTCTACAATTACCTCTCATGATGCGGGTTATATTGAAAAAGATCTGGAACAAATCGTTGGCCTGCAAACCGAAGCACCACTGAAACGTGCCATTATTCCATTTGGTGGCATTAAAATGGTTGAAGGTTCTTGTAAAGCTTACAATCGCGAGCTGGATCCGAAATTGAAACAAATTTTCACTGAATATCGTAAGACGCATAATCAGGGCGTATTTGATATTTACACCCCCGATATCCTGAAATGTCGTAAATCTGGTGTATTGACTGGCTTGCCTGACGCCTATGGCCGTGGTCGTATTATCGGTGATTACCGTCGCGTTGCATTGTACGGAATCGACTTCCTGCGTGACGAAAAATTTGCCCAATTCACTTCCCTACAGGAAAAATTGGAAAATGGCGAAGATTTGGAAGCTACCATTCGCCTGCGCGAAGAACTCGCTGAACAGCATCGTGCTCTTGGTCAAATCAAAGAGATGGCTGCTAAACATGGCTATGATATTTCCAATCCTGCTACCAATGCCAAAGAAGCCGTGCAATGGACTTATTTTGCCTATCTGGCAGCCGTTAAATCCCAAAACGGTGCTGCAATGTCCTTTGGCCGTGTTTCGACCTTCCTGGATATCTACATCGAACGTGATATTCAGGCCGGTAAATTAACTGAACAACAAGCTCAAGAGCTGATCGACCATTTGGTCATGAAACTGCGCATGGTGCGTTTCCTGCGTACTCCAGAGTATGATGAGCTGTTTTCTGGCGACCCAATTTGGGCAACCGAATCACTGGCAGGTATGGGTTTAGATGGACGCACCCTTGTAACCAAAAACAGTTTCCGTTTCCTGCATACGCTATATACCATGGGGCCATCCCCAGAACCTAACATGACCATCCTATGGTCTGAAAAACTGCCTATTAACTTTAAAAAGTTTGCAGCAAAAGTCTCTATCGACACCTCATCCCTGCAATATGAAAATGATGACCTGATGCGCCCTGACTTCAACAGCGATGATTACGCTATCGCATGCTGCGTCAGCCCAATGGTTGTTGGTAAACAAATGCAATTCTTCGGCGCCCGTGCAAACCTTGCAAAAACCATGTTGTATGCCATCAACGGCGGCGTAGATGAAAAAATGAAAATGCAAGTTGGCCCAAAAGAAGAGCCAATGAAAGACGCTGTACTAGATTATGACAAGGTCATGGAGCGAATGGATCACTTCATGGATTGGCTGGCAAAACAGTATGTCACTGCCCTGAATATTATCCACTACATGCATGACAAATACAGCTATGAAGCTTCATTAATGGCACTGCACGATCGTGATGTATACCGTACTATGGCATGTGGTATCGCAGGTCTATCCGTTGCCGCTGACTCATTATCTGCCATTAAATACGCGAAAGTTTCCCCAATCCGCGATGAAGATGGCCTGGCAATTGATTTCAACATTGAAGGTGAATACCCACAATTTGGTAACAACGATCCACGTGTCGATGATATCGCTTGTGATCTGGTTGAACGCTTCATGAAGAAAATTCAGAAGCTGCAAACATACCGTAATGCTGTTCCAACCCAGTCTGTACTGACTATTACCTCAAACGTGGTTTATGGTAAGAAAACGGGTAATACACCTGATGGACGTCGTGCTGGCGCACCATTCGGACCAGGCGCTAACCCAATGCACGGACGTGATCAAAAAGGTGCCGTTGCTTCATTGACTTCGGTCGCTAAACTACCGTTTGCCTATGCCAAAGATGGTATTTCATACACATTCTCTATTGTACCTAATGCACTGGGCAAAAATGATGAAGTGCGTAAAGCAAATTTGGCGGGTCTGATGGACGGCTATTTCCATCACGAAGCAGATATCGAAGGGGGTCAACACCTGAACATTAACGTGATGAACCGCGAAATGCTGTTGGATGCCATGGAAAATCCTGAGAAATACCCGCAATTGACTATTCGCGTATCTGGTTACGCTGTGCGGTTTAATTCTTTGACTAAAGAACAGCAACGGGACGTTATCACCCGTACATTTACTCAAACCATGTAATTATTAAAATATAGTGTAATTACTTGAAATAGAGTCAATGAGAATCGCGTTAACGTAACATTTCATTATTTCTATTGAAATAACTCACAATAAAGGCTCTTTAATCCTTGGGGGCCTTTATTAGCTTGCTAGTTTTGGAGAAGTCCTTTCATGTCCGTACTTGGCCGTATCCACTCTTTTGAATCTTGCGGAACCGTAGATGGTCCCGGTATCCGCTTTATCGCGTTTTTCCAAGGTTGCCTTATGCGCTGCCTCTATTGCCATAACCGCGATACTTGGGATACCCATGGCGGAAAAACGGTAACAGTCGAAGAATTAATAAAAGAAGCAACAACCTATCGCCATTTTATGAATGCTTCCGGTGGTGGAGTCACGGCTTCCGGTGGTGAAGCAATTCTTCAGGCCGAATTTGTTCGTGACTGGTTCAGAGCTTGCCATGAAGAAGGCATTCATACCTGTCTGGATACAAATGGCTTTGTTCGCCGTTATGATCCGGTGATAGATGAACTATTGGATGCTACCGATTTGGTTATGTTGGATTTAAAACAGCTTAATGATGATATTCACCAAAAATTAATTGGTGTGTCCAATCATCGGACTCTCGAATTTGCACGTTATCTGGCAAAACGCAATCAGAAAACCTGGATCCGTTATGTTGTTGTTCCCGGTTGGTCGGATGACGATCAATCAGTTCATTTACTTGGTGAATTCACCAAGAACATGAAAAATATTGAAAAAATAGAGCTATTACCTTATCACGAACTCGGTAAACATAAATGGATTGCCATGGGGGAGGAATATAAATTGGAAGGTGTTAAGCCCCCATCAAAAGAGACAATGGAGAGAGTAAAAGAAATTTTAAGTGGCTATGGGCATCATGTGATCTATTAGATTTATTCCTGCCCAAAGACCTTTTTGACCATCACGGTACTGTTGTTTCTTGGACATCAACCATATTATTAACAAATGCAGATTATTTCCTTGTTTTTAGAAAGATAGGGTAGCCATAAGACAAGTTAATTTATGATAGTTACTCGTAAAAAAAGCGCCATATTCGGCGCTTTTTTATTAAGAAAAGAGGGTATTAACCAATGTATTCCAATCCATTCATATAAGGACGCAATACTTCTGGGATTTCAATACGACCATCTGCCTGCTGATAATTTTCCATCACAGCAACCAAGGTACGACCTACCGCAAGACCAGAACCATTCAGTGTATGCACCAACTGGGTTTTCTTGTCATCTTTACCACGGAAACGCGCTTGCATACGGCGAGCCTGAAAATCCCACGTGTTAGAACAAGAGGAAATTTCACGATAAGTATTTTGTGCTGGTAACCAAACTTCCAGATCGTAAGTTTTTCTTGCACTTGCTCCCATGTCACCTGTGCACAGCAGCATCTTACGGTAAGGAAGATTCAGTAACTGTAATACCTTCTCAGCGTGCCCAGTCAGTTCTTCCAATGCTTCCATGGATTTTTCCGGATGAACAATCTGAATCAATTCAACTTTATCAAACTGGTGCATACGGATAAGACCACGGGTATCACGACCATAAGAACCCGCTTCAGAACGGAAGCAAGGGGTATGCGCCGTCATCTTCAATGGCAACGCGCTTTCATCCAGAATTTCATCACGCACTAAGTTAGTGACCGGAACTTCCGCAGTTGGAATCAGAGCATAATGGCTGCCAGACTCTTCTTCCAATGGTCTGGTATGGAACAGATCTTCACCAAACTTAGGTAACTGACCTGTACCATATAAAGAATCATGGTTAACCAGATAAGGGACGTAAGTTTCCAGATAACCATGCTGCTCTGTATGCAGATCCAGCATGAACTGGGTGATGGCACGGTGCAGACGAGCGATCTGCCCTTTCATTACTACGAAACGTGAGCCAGTCAATTTAACCGCAGCCGCAAAATCAAGGCCGCCAGTCAGTTCACCCAGTGATACATGGTCTTTGATTTCAAAGTCATATTGGTGTGGTTCACCCCAACGGCTAATTTCCAGGTTATCACTGTCATCTTTTCCGTCAGGAGAAGAATCATCAGGAATATTCGGCATGCTTAATGCAATATTACGGATTTCAGCCTGTAAGGTTTCCAGTTCAGCTTTTGCTGAATCCAGCTTTTCTCCCAACTGATTCACTTCCTGACGCAGTGGTTCAATATCTTCACCACGGGCTTTCGCTGCACCAATAGCCTTCGATCGGGAATTACGTTCTGCTTGCAGGGTTTCAGTTTCAACTTGCAAAACTTTGCGGCGCTCTTCTAGTTTGCGCAGCATCTCCACATCAAGGGTATAACCCCTGCGAGCCAGTTTTTCGGCGACTGCGTCTAGCTCATTACGCAGTATATTTGGATCGAGCATGCTAGTCCTGTGCTTGTTGTTATTGAAAAATGGTTATTGAAAAATCGTCAAAAATTACAGCTTAAAAGCTGTAATTTGGCATTGTTGGATATAAACCTTACCGTATCAGGAAAATTAACGATAGCGTTTTATTGGGCTATTTTGATCCTGTTCCATTAGCCAGTTTAACTTTTCACCTATCTTACCTTCCAGCCCTCTGGCAGTCGGATAATAATAACGTGTTTGTTGCATTTCTGGCGGAAAATAGACTTCACCGGCGGCATACGCATTTGCCTCATCATGAGCGTAGCGATAATCTTCACCAAACCCAATTTTCTTCATCAGCTTAGTCGGGGCATTACGCAAATGGGCAGGAACGTCATAATCCGGTTTGTTTTGCGCATCTGCCATAGCTGCCTTGAATGCGGTATAAACAGCATTACTTTTCGGTGCACATGCAAGATAGACAATGGCCTGTGCGATCGCCCTTTCTCCTTCAGCCGCTCCGACACGCGTAAAACAATCCCATGCAGCAATAGCTATCTGCATTCCGCGTGGATCAGCATTACCCACATCTTCAGAAGCAATTGCCAGTAACCGACGGGCAACATAAAGAGGATCACCGCCTGCGGTAATAATTCGAGCGTACCAATAAAGTGCTGCATCAGGTGCTGAACCGCGGATTGATTTATGCAAAGCAGAAATTAAATCGTAATACCGATCACCTTTATTATCAAACCTGGCACTCCTTTCCCCACTCACTTCTTTCAATAATTCCGGCGTCAAAACCCGTTGCCCTTGCGCATTGGTTTCTGCCATGTCCGACATCATCTCCAGCAAATTCAGTGAGCGGCGTGCATCTCCCGCCACAAGCTCAGCTATCATTTGGCGAGTATTATCCGGTAATACGATATTTCGTCCGCCAATGCCACGCTCTGTATCGTTCATGGCCTGAATAAGAACCTGTTCAATTTCTGCCGTCGAAAGTGATTTCAATAAATAGACACGAGCCCGCGACAATAAGGCTGAATTTAATTCGAAGGAGGGATTTTCGGTGGTTGCACCAATAAACGTGATCGTACCATCTTCAATATGTGGCAAGAACGCATCCTGCTGGCTCTTATTAAATCGATGAACCTCATCAACAAATAAGATAGTTCTACGCCCTGCATTACGATTTTGTCGTGCTTTTTCTATGGATTCACGAATTTCTTTTATGCCAGAAGTGACTGCCGAAATGCGTTCAATATCAGCTTGTGCATAATAACCAATCACTTCAGCTAGTGTTGTTTTTCCTGTTCCGGGAGGTCCCCACAAAATCATGGAATGAAGGTGACCAGTTCGGATGGCTCGCGGCAAAGGTTTTCCTTCCGCCAGTAAGTGTTGCTGGCCAATATACTGATCTAATGTGACTGGCCGCATTCTTGCGGCCAGTGGCTGAAATTCATTTTGTGAAAAATCGAGAGAAAGATTGTTCACTTAAACCTCACTGGCGCTGATCATCCAGCGTGACACCTTCCGGTATGGTAAATTTGAATTTTGCCGCATCCACGTTTATATTTTGCTGCCCTTTCAATTGGTAAGCACTTTTTTGCCCATCCTGTTCAACGGCAGTAAATTTTTGGATTGTTCCTTCTGGTGTCACGGTAATTGAAAAATGTCTTAAATTGCCATTGGTATTATGGGGAATCAGTTCGAAATTATTGCCGTTTTGCATAACTTTGTACTGTTTCCAATCGGCAGGATCATTGCGTGCAATCAGCATAAATGGCGTATTTCCCGTCGCTTCTTTTAACCAATTTGCAGTCACCTGTTCGACGAAAGGATTATAAAACCACAGTGTCTTACCATCAGAAACCAAAACACTCTCATCAGGTGACATCATATGCCAGTTAAACAAATTAGGACGTTTGATCCAAAGTTCTCCCTCTCCTTGTTGGATTGTTGAACCATCATTGCTAGTTACTGTTTGAGTAAAACTGGCATGAAAACTATTCACCTTTCCCAAACGCCCTTGCAGATCCTGCATCGCATCAGCCCAAGCAGAACCCATGCTCATACCCATCATCAGACAACCAATCAACATCAGTTTTTTCATGTGCAAGATACCTTCAATTCGTTTTATTATCAGCCATCAATTGTCGATACTGTTTACATTTCACAGCGATAATTAATTTTCATGCGGCGGAGGTGCCAAAACTTCACGATTGCCATTATGCCCAGGTGCACTAACTATTTGTTGTGCTTCCATTTGTTCGACAATCCGAGCCGCTCGGTTATATCCAATCCTGAATTGACGTTGCACACCCGAAATAGAGACGCGACGTTTTTCGACCACAAATTCAACCGCTTGATCAAACAGGGGATCTAGCTCTTCGTCGCTATCAAATCCCATACTGCCTTCACCGTCTTCTCCTCCTTTGACAATACTATCTATATATTGAGGGCGACCACGGGCTTTCCAGTCATTCACTACTTCATGCACTTCTTGATCGCGCACGAATGCACCATGAACACGTACAGGAATGGAGGAGTTTGGCGCCAAATAAAGCATATCTCCCATGCCAAGCAATGATTCTGCACCACCTTGATCAAGAATGGTACGAGAATCTATTTTACTGGATACTGTAAATGCAATACGTGTCGGAATATTTGCCTTAATCAGCCCGGTGATAATATCAACAGAAGGACGCTGAGTTGCTAATACTAAGTGGATACCTGCCGCTCGTGCTTTCTGAGCCAAGCGTGCAATTAATTCTTCTACCTTTTTCCCTACTGTCATTATTAAGTCAGCAAATTCATCAACCATAACAACAATATAAGGTTCTTTTTTCAACATAGGATGAGTTACATCCATACTGTCACCTGGTTTCCAAAACGGATCAGGGATAGGCCGCCCCATATTTTCGGCTTGCTTGATCTTGTCGTTATAGCCCGCAAGGTTACGCACACCTAAAGCTGACATCAGCTTATAGCGTCGCTCCATTTCATTTACACACCAACGCAATGCATTGGCTGCATCTTTCATATCGGTAACAACTTCAGTCAATAAGTGCGGAATGCCTTCATAAACCGATAACTCAAGCATTTTCGGGTCAATCATAATAAAGCGTACATCCTCTGGTTTCGCTTTATACAGAATACTAAGGATCATCGCATTGACCCCTACCGATTTCCCCGAACCAGTAGTTCCTGCTACCAATAAGTGAGGCATCTTACCCAGATCAGCTACAACTGGCTGCCCTGCAATGTCTTTTCCTAAAACGATAGTTAACGGTGAAGGGTTATCACGGAATTTATCACAGTCCAAAACTTCCCGCAGATAAACTGTTTGGCGTTTTTTATTGGGTAATTCTAAACCAACATAAGGTTTTCCCGGAATAACTTCCACAATACGGACGGCTACCGCTGAAAGCGAACGAGCGAGGTCACGTGATAAGTTAGAAATACGCGAAGCTTTCACCCCAGGAGCTAAATCCAATTCAAATCGTGTGATGACAGGCCCTGGAGAGAACCCAACAACATCCGCTTTAACACGATAATCGTTCAAACGCGCTTCAATTAAACGCGAGGTTTGCTCAAGTGCAAACATATCAACCGGTTCTTCTTCCGCCGGTGGTTCAGCCAAAAGATCCAAAGAAGGCATCGGCGTCGTTGGTTTTGGCAATGGTTGATCATTACGCATCAAAAATGGGTGGAACAAACTATCTTGCTGCGGTTGCTGCGGTTGCTGCGGTTGCTGCGGTTGCTGCGGTTGCTGCGGTTGCTGCGGTTGCTGCGGTTGCTGCGGTTGCTGCGGTTGCTGCGGTTGCTGCGGTTGCTGCGGTTGCTGCGGTTGCTGCGGTTGCTGCGCAAAAATATGCTGATTTTTCGATACGTAAGAATCAAGAACAATTGCTGTATTTTTTTCCTGAATTTGTTGAGCCGTTGGCTCTGTTGACATGAATACAAATTCAGTAGGCTCAGGTTGATTTAGTTGGTAACGTTCACGTTGCTGTTGCTCAAACGCTATCCGCAACGCTTCTTCCTGCGCTTTTTGTTCATCTATTGGCTGTTCGTCTATGATCTGTTTATCTGCACTATTTTTCGTCAACTCATCAGCTACCGTTGGTTGCTTATCTATCGGCGTACTTTCTTCACGAGACTCTGACTCTCTATTTCCTGCCTCAAAATCAGCACCATAGCGCTCACGTTGCTGTTCGAGGAATTGCTGACGCAACATGTCTTGCTGTTGGGCATCCATTCGGTGTTCATTAGCTTCTGCAATCAGCTCATTCTGCCTCTCTTTCTCTTTCCGCTGCATGTGTTCTGCCAAACGGTGAGAAGGCACTTTGATACCATACAATTCGCGACGTGTTGGGATCCTAACAGGATTAGGACGCGGCATTTCAGGACCAATACCTTGTTTAATCTGTGGATTCCTCGCCACTATAGCAGAGCTCGCAATATCCGCTGCTGTATTTTTAAAATTGGCATTATCATTTTCAGGAAGCGTAAATGCATCTGTTACATCATCTTGTGAATTCGTATTCGTACCAGCAAAACTGTTCGTGGATAGATTTGAAATAACCTGAGAAAAATCATCTGATTGTGGATTTGTATCTGATTGGTAATCATCCGGCAATTCAAAAGAATAGCGAACGGGTTCCTGTTCCTGAGGTTGATCAAATGCTGGAGAGGTTGCTACTGTCGATATAGCTGGCTGAGGTGTATCCTCAAGATCAAGCGAATGTTCAGTTTTCTCGGATGAACCGTTTTCTTCCATAACCGGAGAAACGGGTGCAGGCTGTAATATCGGATCTGTATTAGCTAATTCGACTAATGTTGGGGCTGTCAGTAATACGTCATCTTCATCTGCGTCTGGCGTTTCAGTAGCAACCACAGATTCAACCATTTCATGTTTATCTACATGCTCCGCATGTTTTTGTTCACTGGCTGAGTGTTCGGAAACTAACGTAGTTTCTAAATCATTTTCGTCATATTCAACATTATTGCGGCCACGATTGACTACAAAACTCAGTGAATCCAGAATAACTGCACCGATTTTTTCTGCAATCGTGAGCCATGACCATCCTGTAAACAATGTGAATCCAACGGCCCAAATGCCAAGCAGAGCCAATGTTGCCCCCAAGATGTTGAACCAAGGCAAAATCGCATTACTGAATAAATTGCCTATGACTCCACCAGCAGCAAAATCATTTAAATCATCAATATTGAGTGCAGCCAAACCACATGACGTCAGTATCAGGGCTAAAGCACCAATGACGCGTAATGCAAGTGTGAAGAAATCAATGTACTCTTGCCTATCTTTCTGACGGAAAGCATTCCAACAACCTAACAACATAAAGGGCGGGACTGCATAGGCAAGAATACCAAATGCCGAGAATAGTGTGTCAGATAACCAAGCACCAACACTGCCGCCCCAATTGTGGACAGGTTCATGCCATGATGTCTGTGACCAACTGGGATCAGATGGATTGAAGCTGATAAGCACTACCATCAAGTACACAGCACAGATAGCAATAACCAACAGAACGGCTTCCAGAAGCCGGCGGCCACTGCTTATCTTCTTTAACTTAACACGTTTGTCTTCTGTATATTCCTGGTTCAAGAAAGACTCTCCAGGTTTTTCTGTTGATTAAAATGGAACAACGCTGAGGGTAGCTCAGCGTTGAAACTGTATACATAAACAGGAGTGTACCTAAGTTTTGCCTGTTTTGCATCTGTACATTTTAGATGAAAGCTTAACGAAGCTTAATCACCAAACGGTTACTTTGTTTCACTTCTTCCATTACAACATAAGTACGGGTGTCGTTAACACCAGGAAGACGTAACAAAGTTTCGCCGAGCAATTTACGATATGCAGACATATCTGGCACACGTGTTTTCAGCAAGTAGTCAAAATCACCAGAAACTAAATGACATTCTTGGATTTCTTCTAGTTTCTGAACAGCAGTATTGAATTGTTCAAATACATCTGCTGCACCTCGGTTCAGCGTAATTTCAACAAATACCAGCAATGATGCATCCAAATAATGAGGATTCAGCAAAGCCGTATAACCAGAGATAAAGCCCTGACGCTCTAAGCGACGCACACGTTCCAGACAAGGTGTTGGTGACAAACCAACTCTCTTGGATAACTCCACATTAGAAATACGGCCATCTTTTTGCAACTCGTTAAGGATATTACGATCTATACGATCAAGATCTTTTCCTGGACGCTTCTTATTATCTATCATCTTATTGCTCTCTCTTTATATTCCTACACCTAAAACATTTTCCCTATCTCTTTCAATCGGTTGAGCTGGAAAAGATGTCTACAAAGGTTAAAGTGTAATCTGTAACCAAGGTTTGAGGACTACTACAATTCCTAGAAACAATCTCCAAAAATACAATCTTCTAGACTACAATTTCCTAGAATTCGATTAATTATCCCTTTGACTTTCCAAGTTGCTGTTATGTTGCTGTGCTCACTCACCCCAATCACTCAGTTATCCACATATCAGCCACTCATCACTCATATTAGTTTCTATGCGCTTGAGGTTTTGTTCCCTTGCCGCCGCATTGCAACTTGAATCCATTAGGGATACAACACGATTTACCAGAATATCGCCTCTCAGAAACATCATTTCCCAGGACACTATCTCTCAAGATACTAGCTCCTAAAACACTAAGCTTTTCAGAAACAACTTAACGGCAATTTTTATATTCTATGAGAAAATTTCCCCCACTAATTTGTCTATTTTATAAAAACAATTGATTAGCGAGGTAGATAATTATCTCTTGCACAGATGTTTTCGCAAATGCACAGCCGATTGTCAAAGTAAATGAACAAAAATCAGAACAACCTACCAAACAAATTTTCAATAAATCGTTTTGATAGCTTATTTTATGTCAAATATGTATAAATGATGTTCAATTCAAAAAATTAAACTATCGTCTCTTACAATACGATTACATCATAATTGCTATCTATCGGTAATATCGTTAATAACGTGAATATTTTATCTGATAATCGCTTTTTTTAACTTATTATTTCTCCTACAATCCCTAAATCTGCAATATGCGATAATGGAAATGAGGTATTCATGAGCACAGCCAAACACAGTAAACTTATCATTCTTGGCTCAGGTCCTGCTGGTTATACCGCTGCTGTGTATGCAGCCCGCGCTAATCTAAATCCTGTCCTCATTACTGGGGTTGAAAAAGGCGGCCAATTGACCACCACGACTGAGGTTGAAAACTGGCCCGGTGATCCTGAAGGGCTGACTGGCCCAGGTTTGATGGATCGTATGTTCCAACACGCCGAAAAATTTCAAACAGAAATCATTTCTGACCATATTCAGAAAGTTGATTTCTCAAACAGACCATTCCGTTTATTTGGTGATGATCAGGAATATACCTGTGATGCTTTAATCATCGCGACAGGTGCTTCAGCCCGTTATCTCGGATTGCCTTCCGAGGAGGCTTTTAAAGGTCGAGGTGTATCTGCCTGTGCAACATGTGATGGGTTTTTCTATCGTAAACAAAAAGTTGCTGTAGTCGGTGGGGGTAATACTGCCGTTGAAGAAGCACTGTATTTGGCGAATATTGCCTCTGAAGTACATTTGATTCACCGTCGTGATACTTTCCGTTCAGAGAAAATCCTGATTGACCGCATGATGGAGAAAGTGAAGAACGGTAATATCATTCTGCATACTGATCGTACATTGGATGAAGTTCTGGGTGATGATATGGGTGTTGCTGGCATCCGCATTAGTGATACGAAAAGTGACAACACCGAAGAACTGGATGTTACTGGCGTTTTCATCGCCATCGGCCATAGTCCAAATACTGGCATCTTTGATGGTCAGCTAGAATTGGAAAACGGATATATCAAAGTCCAATCTGGCTTGCATGGTAATGCCACCCAGACTTCTATTCCAGGTATCTTTGCCGCCGGAGATGTTATGGATCATGTGTATCGCCAAGCTATCACTTCAGCTGGTACAGGCTGTATGGCTGCATTGGATGCTGAACGTTTTCTTGACGGATTGGCAACCAAATAATCTATCTTTCCCCAAAGCGCTATTTCGATAGCGCTTTTTAATAGGTAACATACAGCCTGTTTTGATATTCCGTATCATTACCCACTAATCAGAAATTTTTCTTATGGACAAAACAAGACAATCTGAACTTGTTCGATGGCTGAAGCAGCAAACTGCTCCTGCCCGTCGGTGGCTTCGTTTATCAATGCTACTTGGCTTAATCAGTGGATTGCTGATTATTTCTCAGGCCTGGCTCTTGGCGACAATCCTCCAAGCCCTGATTATGGACAATGTTCCCCGTGAAAACCTTATCGACCAATTTCTAATGTTGGCCGCTATTTTTACATTACGAGCAATTATCAATGCTGTTCGGGAGCGTGTCGGGTTTATTTGTGGCAAAGTTGTACGCCAACAAATTCGCAATATGGTGCTAGATAAACTCGAACAACTAGGTCCAGTGTGGGTTAAGGGGAAACCTGCCGGAAGCTGGGCAACCATTATCCTGGAGCAGATAGAAGACATGCAGGATTTTTACTCTCGCTATCTACCCCAAATTGCTCTTGCTACGATGATCCCTATCTTAATCCTAATTACTGTGTTTCCAATTAATTGGGCCGCAGGATTGATTTTATTTGTCACCGCTCCATTGATTCCTCTGTTTATGGCATTGGTGGGATTAGGAGCCGCAGATGCCAATCGGCGCAATTTTGTTGCTCTCGGCCGATTAAGCGGTAATTTTCTCGATCGTTTACGGGGTTTGGAAACTTTGCGCCTGTTTCATCGAGGGGATGCGGAAGTTGAACAAATCACGGAGTCGACAGAGAACTTTCGTCGCAGAACGATGGAAGTTCTGCGCATGGCATTCCTATCTTCAGCGGTTTTAGAGTTTTTTGCCGCTATTTCCATTGCCGTTGTTGCTGTTTATTTTGGCTTTTCCTATTTGGGAGAATTGCACTTTGGTAGCTATGGCATCGGTGTTACGCTGTTTGCAGGTTTCCTCGCGTTAATCCTCGCACCTGAGTTTTTTCAACCACTGCGCGATTTAGGTACGTTTTATCACGCCAAAGCCCAGGCAGTCGGAGCGGCAGAATCGCTCTTCACCTTACTTAACAGCGATGGAGAACAAGTCGCAAGTAGCGGTGAGAAAACACTATCAGATAAAAAACCCGTTACTATTGAGGCCCGCGGTCTGGAAATTATGTCCCACGATGGACATCGTCTTGCTGGTCCTTTGAATTTTACAATTGATAAGCGCCAACGAATTGCTCTAGTTGGAAAAAGTGGTGCAGGCAAAAGTTCGTTGATCAATGTATTGCTGGGATTCTTACCTTATCATGGTTCCTTGAAAATCAATGGAATTGAGTTGCGTGAACTCAATCTCACCAAATGGCGCGAACATTTAAGCTGGGTTGGGCAAAACCCACATCTGCCAGAACAAACACTACTTGATAATATTCGTCTTGGTCAATATGACGCAACGCAAGAACAAATCAAGGATGTGATGGAACGGGCTTATGTTAGTGAGTTTATTGACGACCTTCCAGATGGAATCAATACAGTGATAGGTGACAACGCTGCTCGCCTGTCTGTTGGACAAGCCCAGCGTATTGCGGTAGCACGAGCGTTGTTAAATCCTTGCCAATTATTGCTATTGGATGAACCAGCCGCCAGCCTTGATGCCCATAGCGAACAGCGTGTGATGATGGCTTTAAATCAGGCCTCACATCAACAAACCACATTATTAGTCACTCACTTATTAGAAGAAACGCTATCGTATGACCAGATTTGGGTAATGGAAAATGGATTGCTGATTGAGCAAGGTGATTATCAAACTTTAAGCCAGTCTCAAAGTGTATTTTCTCGTTTGTTATCTCACCGTAGTGTGGAGCTTTAATCATGCGTGTATTACTCCCATTTTTCGCGCTCTACCGCCGCCATTGGTTTCTCATTAGTTTAGGTATGGTATTGGCAATTGTGACGCTGCTAGCCAGTATTGGGTTGCTAACACTCTCTGGTTGGTTCCTTGCTGGCACAGCCTTGGCTGGACTCGCAGGGTTATATACGTTCAACTATATGCTACCTGCTGCCGGTGTTCGTGGTGCAGCTATTTTTCGAACTGCTGGCCGTTATGGTGAACGGCTTGTCAGCCATGATGCAACATTCCGGGTATTAGCACATTTACGTGTTTTCGCATTTCAAAAAATACTGCCCCTTTCTCCTGGAGGCATTGCTCGTTTTCGTCAAGGTGAGTTGTTAAATAGGCTTGTTGCGGATGTCGAAACACTGGATCACTTGTATCTGCGAGTTATTTCTCCTGTCCTCGCCGCATTCGTCGTCATTCTCGTTCTGACATTCGGCCTGGGCTTCCTTGATATCACCCTCGCCTATACTATTGGCGGTATTATGCTAGGGCTGCTGCTGATATTACCTTGTGTGTTTTACCACGCAGGAAAACCTTATGGCAGAAACATTACCCAACAACGCAGTCAGTATCGTATATTACTTACCAGCGCCTTGCAGGGGCAAGCTGAGTTAAGCGTATTTGGCGCACTCAAGCGCTTCCGTCAATCCATGACAGAGATTGAAAATAATTGGCTAAAAAATCAGCAAAAACAAGCCAATTTGACCGGACTCTCACAAGCCATCATGATTTTTTCCACTGGTATGACGGTGACACTGATCTTGTGGCTGGCGGCGGCAAGTGTGGGAGACAATAGTCAGGCAGGAGCATTAATAGCACTGTTTACATTCTGCACCCTTGCTGCGTTCGAAGCACTTGGGCCAGTCACAGTGGCATTCCAACACATGGGGCAAGTCATTGCATCTGCGACTCGTGTTTCTCAGTTGATGCACCAAAAACCGGAAGTCACCTTCCCTTCCCATGGACCGCAAGCAAATGACAAGCTCAGCCTTGAAATAAAAAATGTTGATTTCACCTACCCTGACCAGCCACAGCCAGTATTGAAAAATATATCTCTATCCCTGACATCAGGCGAACATATTGCTTTACTGGGGAAAACAGGATGTGGTAAATCAACGCTTTTGCAATTATTAACACGTGCCTGGGACGTCAATAGCGGTGAGATTCAACTCAATCAGAACCCTATCTCCCACTATGATGAGTCAACATTACGTTCAATGATGTCTATCGTTCCGCAACGGATACATGTCTTTAGCCATACTTTGCGTGAAAATCTCTTATTGGCAAAACCAGATGCTAATGACGATGAATTAACAACCGTACTGCAACAAGTAGGTTTAGGGTACTTGCTAGACACTGATAAAAAGCTAAACTGTTGGATGGGTGAAGGCGGGCGTCAGCTTTCCGGTGGAGAACAGCGTCGCTTGGGTATTGCCAGAGCATTGTTGCACAATGCCCCTTTAATACTGTTGGATGAACCCACTGAAGGACTTGATACTGATACAGAACAACAAATTCTGTCGCTGCTACACCGTAGTTGTCAACATAAGACGTTGATTATCGTTACCCATCGACTCACAGGCTTGCAACACATGGATCGGATCTGCGTTATGGATGGAGGGCGCATTATCGAGCAAGGTAAGCACAATGCGTTACTAGCTCAACAAGGGCGTTACTACCAATTTTATCAGCGACAACAGTTTCATCAGCTACAGAGCTATTCTGAGCAAAGGTGATTCAACTTATGTCGATAGCTCAACTGGGTAACTCATATGAATTCCCCCATCCTACCAATGCGCTAGTTGAACCAAATGGCTTATTGGCATTTGGAGGAGATTTAAGTGCAGAACGTTTACAGGTAGCGTATCATGAGGGGATTTTTCCGTGGTATTCGCCTGATGAGCCGCCTTTATGGTGGTCTCCCGATCCTAGGGCCGTGTTGATTCCAGGAGAATTACATATTGGCCGGACACTACGTCGATTTATTCGCAAGCATACTTACCAAATCACGGTAAACTATGCTTTTGATGAAGTGATATATAATTGTGCCCAACGACAAGAAGGCACCTGGATTGGGCCAGGTGTTCAAAAAGGTTATCAAGCCTTACATAAAGAAGGTTTAGCCCATTCAATTGAAGTTTGGCATGACCATCAACTTGTAGGTGGTTTATATGGTGTCTGTGTCGGTACACTATTTTGTGGTGAATCGATGTTTAGCAAAATGGAGAATGCTTCCAAGTGTGCTTTTATCGCATTCTATCACCATTTTTTACGTCATGGTGGTCATCTATTTGATTGTCAGGTATTAAACCACCATACAGAATCATTGGGTGCTAAAAATATTTCGAGAGAAAAGTTTCTCCAGCATCTTTATCAATTAAGAAAACAGTCATTGCAACCAGGCTGCTGGTCTGCACAAAAGCTGGATTTATAATCATCTCTTAGAAATAAATGCTGTTCATGGTGGGAATGTCATTAGCCAGCATATTATCGTATGTAAAATGATGGCTTAAAATACGACATTCCTTTACATAATGATGGTTTTTCGGCATTATCTTGCCGGTTAAAAACTATGGTTGTTACACTTAGAGGATTAGATGGCCAAAGAAGACACTAATTTTGAAATGCAAGGTACTGTTTTAGAAACACTGCCAAATACTGTGTTTCGCGTTGAATTAGACAACGGACACATTGTCACTGCTCACATCTCAGGAAAAATGCGTAAAAACTATATTCGCATCCTGACAGGGGACAAGGTTACAGTTGAGCTAACTACATATGATCCGGAAAAAGGACGCATCACTTTCCGTAGCCGCTGATTAAGTTACCTTAACACCACAGGTGATCGGCATTTTTCAGAATTCACCTGTGGTGTGATTACAAACTTTTTTATCACCAGTCAGTTACCAGTTTCTATCACTAATATCGCTTATACTTATTCCGTTTTATACCGTCTATAACGTTACAGCACAGCATCTTCTGCTCTCTTTTTATTCGATTTTTGGGCACTCTTAAAATCGTATACCAATGCCTGTTTAACTTTATCAAGTTTAATCTTGACTGAGCCTCCATGCACTAAAGCGCCAAATAGCAACTCATTCGCCAGTGGTTTTTTGAGATTATCCTGAATTACACGGGCCATAGGACGTGCTCCCATCGCCTTATCATAACCTTTGTCACATAACCATTGGCGGGCATCTGCATTGACTTCCAAAGAAACACCTTTTTCATCCAGTTGGGCTTGTAACTCGACGATAAATTTATCAACAACTTGCTGAATAACTTCAGAAGAGAGTGCATCAAACCAAATGGTGCTATCAAGACGATTACGGAATTCAGGTGTGAAAATCCGTTTTATCTCTTCCATACCATCCGTGCTATTATCCTGTTCAGTGAACCCAATGGCTTTACGCTGTGTTTCACGTACCCCTGCATTGGTTGTCATCACCAAAATAACATTGCGAAAATCCGCTTTACGGCCATTATTGTCGGTCAATGTACCATTATCCATAACCTGTAATAACAGGTTAAATACATCAGGATGAGCCTTTTCAATCTCATCCAATAACAGTACAGAATGAGGATGTTTGATGATTGCATCGGTCAATAATCCTCCCTGATCATACCCAACATAACCCGGAGGAGCACCGATTAAACGGCTGACTGTATGGCGTTCCATATATTCTGACATATCAAATCGCAATAATTTGACATTCATTACCTTGGCAAGTTGGACTGTGACTTCTGTTTTCCCCACCCCCGTAGGTCCTGCAAACAAGAAAGATCCTACTGGCTTATGATCCTGTCCCAATCCGGCACGGCTCATCTTAATGGCCTCTGTCAAGGCGGCAATTGCTTTGTCTTGACCAAAGACCAACATTTTCAAACGCTCATCCAGTGTTTTCAATACATCTTTATCACTGGCTGACACAGTTTTTTCTGGAATACGGGCTATACGAGCAACAACAGACTCAATATCGGCAACATTAATAGTCTTCTTACGGCGACTAGCTGGCACTAACCTGGTCCTTGCTCCAGCCTCATCAATAACATCAATGGCTTTATCCGGTAAATGACGATCGGTAATATACTTCACAGATAATTCAACTGCTGCCCGAATAGCTTTCGCTGTATAACGAACGTCATGATGTGCTTCATATTTAGTACGCAGCCCATTGATAATTTGTACCGTTTCTTCAGAAGAAGGTTCAAGAATGTCAATTTTTTGGAACCGACGAGCCAAAGCCCGATCTTTTTCAAAAATATTGCTAAACTCGTGGTAAGTCGTTGAGCCAATTACCCGTATACGCCCACTGGACAACAGCGGTTTAATAAGATTAGCTGCGTCCACCTGCCCACCTGAGGCAGCACCCGCACCAATAATAGTATGGATTTCGTCAATAAAGAGAATGCTTTTACTATCCTGCTCCAACGTTTTTAACAAAGACTTGAAGCGCTTCTCAAAATCGCCGCGATATTTTGTACCTGCCAACAACGAGCCAATATCCAAAGAATAGATGGTACAATCCTGCATAACTTCGGGAACATTCTTTTGCACGATACACCATGCAAGCCCTTCAGCAATGGCCGTCTTACCAACTCCCGATTCTCCAACAAACAAAGGATTATTCTTACGGCGACGACAGAGTACCTGAATAGTTCTCTCCAATTCACTATGACGGCCAACAAGCGGATCAATTTGCCCTTTCTGTGCCAATTGATTCAGGTTGGTTGTGAAGTTCTCCAATCGATCTTCACTAACTACCTGTTCTTCCGGAACCGGATTGATACTATGATGGGCATCATTATCTGATTCATCTTTACGCGTGCCATGAGAGATAAAATTCACAACATCTAAACGACTGACGTCGTGCTTACGCAATAAATAAGCAGCCTGGGACTCCTGTTCACTAAAAATAGCAACTAAGACGTTCGCCCCTGAAACCTCCGAACGCCCCGAAGATTGAACATGAAACACCGCACGTTGCAAAACACGCTGAAAACTTAGTGTAGGTTGTGTATCCCTGTCATCATTCTCAGATAGTAGGGGGGTGGTTTCTGCAATAAAATTTTCTAGCTCTTGGCGTAACATTGCCAGATCGACTTTACAAGCCTCCAGTGCTTCCCGCGCTGATGTGTTACTTAACAACGCCAGCAACAGGTGCTCTACAGTCATAAATTCATGTCTGTTATCCTTTGCTTTGGCAAAAGCAATATTGAGACTAAGTTCCAGTTCTTGATTGAGCATAAGCACCTCCTCCTAAATTTCAGTAAGCCAGATCAGACTTTTTCCAGCGTGCAAAGTAACGGATGCTCGTGCTCCTTAGCATACATGTTCACTTGCGCAGCTTTAGTTTCTGCGACCTCTGCCGTATAAATTCCGCAAATTGCTTTCCCTTTGTAATGGACATCCAGCATTAGTTGCGTTGCTCGTTCAACATCATAAGAAAAGAACTTTCGCAGTACGTCAACCACAAACTCCATAGGGGTATAATCATCATTGTTAAGAATAACCTTATACATGGATGGTGGTTGTAACTTTTGTTTTGCATCATCCTCAATAAATTCTTCAACTTTCAAATTGTTATAAAACTCAGTCATTATTCTTCCGCTGGGTATTAACTGTCCACTGGATTTTAGTATGAACTAATTCATCCTACTGTTATATATTTTATCACCTCATAAAGTACTCTGCTTACCTCCCTCCTTGATTAGCGGAGCAGAATTTTACCTAAAAATCGGATACCGTTACCTATATCAAACTTTAGTCATTTAAGACAACCTGATGTTGTTTATATGCTTGACGACATAATGAATTTCACTACAGTATATTTTATGAACACCGCTTCCTGTCTGGGCGTTTGTTCATATTTTGAATTTTTTAGTGACTCCTAAACCCGAAATCGTGATACGAGGGATAGAGAAGTATGGAAACAGGTACTGTTAAATGGTTCAATAATGCAAAGGGCTTTGGATTTATCTGCCCAGCCAGCGGGGGCGAGGATATATTCGCTCACTATTCAACCATTCAGATGGATGGTTATAGGACGCTGAAAGCTGGACAAAAAGTGAACTTTAGCGTTCATCAAGGCCCTAAAGGTAACCATGCCAGTCTCATTGTACCCCTGGAAAATGGTTCAAAATCAAAAAAATAGTGACCCGATAAATTCGTAATTTCCACGCCACAAATAGACAATAAGCTTATTTGTGGCGTGCTATTTATTCCCTTGCCAAAGCCTCTATAGGATCGAGGTGAGCAGCATTTCTTGCAGGCAGGAAACCAAATATTATCCCTATTGCCGTTGAACAACCAAATGCGATGATAAATGCAGTGATGTTATAAACGAAATTCCAGTTCGGTAACATTAATTGCGCCATAAAAGAAAGGCTGTATGACAGAATAATCCCCAGTATCCCCCCTATTAAACAAACCAAAACGGCTTCAATAAGGAATTGCTGCATAATGTCACTGGTTCTGGCTCCTACTGCCATACGAATACCAATCTCTCTTGTACGTTCGGTAACTGATACCAACATGATATTCATGACACCAATTCCCCCGACAACCAAGGATATTACCGCAACTAACGTTAAAAATATTTGCATCGTCCGTGTTGTTTTATCCATTATTTTAATAGTGTTATTCACATTATAAGTGTGAAAGTCTTTTTTACCGTGGCGGAACATCAACAACTGATTAAGTTTTTCTTCCGCTGCATTGGACTCATAGCCATCTTTCAATCTGACAACGATCGAATTCAAGTAACTTTGATTCATCAAACGGCTATTCATCGTACTGTAAGGTACCCAAACTTGTAATGCATCACTGCCATAAAGATTTTGCCCGCTAGCAATTACCCCTATCACTGTCAAGGGCATATTTGTTAACAGTAACTTTTTGCCTATCACATTATCCTGGTAAGAAAAGAACTTCTTACGTGTTTTCTCATCAATGATAACCACTTGAGACTGACGCTCAATCATGTCTGAAGTAAAAGGGATGCCTTGAGAAAGCTTCATGGCATATACCTGAAAAAAATCACTTCCTACTCCCGATATTTGTGCTTTAGCATCCATATTCCCTTGACGCAAACGCCCGCTATTCACAAATTCGGGAGAAGCAGCCTGAACATAGGGCTGAGATTTTATTGCCGGAATATCAGTAAGTTTCAATGCCTGCATATCCAAAGCGTTATCACTGCCAAAATCTTTTCCCGGATAAATCGTTATGGAGTTAGTGGCAATAGATTTAATATGTGATAACACCATCGATTTTGCTGCATCACCAATCACTAAGATCGTTACGACAGAAGCAATGCCTATTATAATTCCAAGCATTGTTAACAGAGTACGTAGCTTATTCACACTCATGGCGCGCCATGCCATCAATAAAGCTTCATTAAAACGTCCCCAGATTTGTTGCACTGGAGAGGTTTTTACATTAACAGTTTCTGTATCTACAGCCGAAGAGATATGAGACAATGTTTGATGTTTAGAAGAGCGCACCTCACTAACAATACGCCCATCTTTAATTTCAATCACTCTTTGCGCCTGTGCCGCAATATTGGGATCGTGAGTAACAATAACAACCGTATGTCCCTGTTGACAGAGTTTCTTCAAGATATCCATCATTTCACGGCCGGAAGTACTATCCAATGCGCCTGTCGGTTCATCTGCAAGAATGACCTGGCCACCATTCATAAGTGCCCTGGCAATACTGACCCGTTGTTGCTGTCCACCTGAAAGTTGGCTTGGTCGATAGTTAATCCGATTTGCCAATCCAAGGCTCTTTAGCAATTCAATAGCCCGCTTACGACGTTGTATTTTGGAAATACCGGAATAAATTGCCGGAATCTCAACATTTTGTTCAGCGGTCAAATGAGTCAATAAATGGTAGCGCTGAAAAATGAACCCAAAATATTCCCTGCGTAACTCTGCCAACTGATCATTATCCAAGTCAGCAATATTTCTTCCTGCAACCCAATATTCTCCATTGCTAGGTTTATCCAAACAGCCAAGTATATTCATTAAAGTAGACTTACCTGAACCGGAAGCTCCAACAATAGCCACCATTTCTCCGGTCTGTATAGATAATGAAATATTATCCAGAACAGTGACTTGTTCTTCTCCAGCCGGATAGCTACGACTAACGCCTTTTAGTTCCAGTAACGTGCTCATTATTACTCCTCTACGCTACTATCGCTGCGACCGGTGATCACACGTTCACTTTCCTTCAATCCAGAGAGCACCTGAACATTAGCGTTATCAAAGGCTCCTATCGTGATTTTACGTTTTTCTGCTTTGCCATTATGCAAGACACTCACTTCATATTGCGTAGAAGATAAAGATTGAGCTGAAGACGTATATTGGTGAGAAGATATCTCCAAAGCTGAAATTGGGATCATCAATACATTATGCAGAGTCTGAAGCTCTATTTTTACTTGGGCAGTCATCTGCAAACGCAAAATATGTTTGGGATTAGGTAATTCAAAGCGGGCATAGTAGAAAATAGCGTTATTTACAGCTTGCGGTGTTGGTAAAATATCTTTCAGGACGCTGTGAAATTGCCTTCCTGGTGCCCCTAAAATGGTAAATGAGACTTTCTGTCCGGGCTCTAAATTGATGACATCAGCCTCCGATACTTCTGCATTAACAATCATGGTATCGAGATTTGCAAGTGTCAGGATGGTCGGTGCTTGCTGTGCAGCAATCACGGTTTGTCCTTGGAATGTTTTAATATCTGTCACAATGCCCTCTATTGGGGCAGTAATTCTGGTATATTGCAAATTCGTTTTTGCCGTATCAAGTTTGGCCTTATTTTGCTTAATTTGTGCTGTCAAGTCGTCAGTTCTGGCAGCCTTAGACTGCATATCTGTTATGCTGGAGTCCAATTCTTGATGGGATGTTAAATGTAGTTTAAACAAATGCTTCAGGCGGTTTACTTTGAGCTGCGCAAGTTTTAATTCAGCCTGCGCCCCACGGAGGTTAGCCTCCAGTGATTTTGCTGTTTCCTGAATTTCCTCCACAGCATTCTTTGCTGTCTGTGGATCAATCAATGCCAGTAATTGGCCTTGTTTAACCTTATCCCCCAATTTCACATAGAGCTCTTTCAACTGACCACTAACCTGAGCCCCTACGTCAACTTTACTGACCGCATCCAATTTACCCACCGCCAGAACATTTCTTCCAAAATCTCCCTTTATCACTGCACTGGTCTGATATGTGATAGGCTTTGGCAGATAGAAAAAATAGCACCATACAGAGACAATAGCTATGAGAACAAGCCCAGCTCCAATCCTGCGATACTTGGTAGAAAGAAGTTTCATCAACAAATACCCACCATTAAAATATGCTATCTAATTACTTCACTTGCACTTTACTGTAAAAAACATAAACAAACCCTATCAACGGGATATTTCTGATAAGAAAACTTGCGGATATCCGCTCAGAACCAACCCACAAGGGACGTAAATTACGCAAACGGGTTGTATGATACCCTCCAATCTGTTTTTCACTGAATGGTAGAATAATTTGTAAATCACGTTTTCTTGCAGAGTTTTCATCCCTAGAGTGATAAAAATCAAACTCATTAAAACGATAGAGTTCCGGTTTAGGTGATAATCGGTTTATCTCCTACATTCCCCCTTTTCTATATCGGATTTACTTAATTTTATTTATCACTCCTATTCTATGGGAGATTAAAAAGTGCGTTGAGTTTCAGTATGTTTCCCTTTATCCTACTTGTTATTTCAATGTAAATTTTTTCTCTGTATATTTATTGCCCTTTTCGTCTCGTTTTCGTTATTAAGATCAGATAAGAAATGTTTTTTATTGGATAAGGATGTGGATCATGTACTCAGGATTATTAATTATTCTCCTGCCTTTGGCTCTGGGCTACGTTATTCATCTGAATAATAAATCGACGCTAACCCTCGTTCATCAGCTACTCAATGTCATGGTTTATATCATTCTCATTCTGATGGGGATCAGCCTTGCGATGCTAGAAAACCTGGGCGATCATTTACTTTCCATCTTGCTGTATGCAACAACATTTTTCCTGTGCATTTTTATAATTAATATGCTAATGCTTTTCCTCTTGGATAAACGAGATCCGTGGATTATTAATACACATAAACAGGAAAAACCCCCTTCCCGATTACATATGGCTCTGGATTCTGTCAAATTATGCGGTGCATTAGTATTGGGATTTCTGATTGGATTAACAGGCTGGTCAGTGTTTCATTTTTCCAACCGAGCTAGCGAAATTGCCTTGATTTTTTTACTCTTTCTAGTTGGAATTCAACTGCGCAATAACGGTATGAGCTTAAAGCAAACACTGTTGAATCGTCGTGGTACGATTATCGCTATCGTGGTTGCCATTAGTTCTCTGTTAGGTGGTGTACTGGCTGCATTTTTACTGGGATTACCGACTAAAACTGGCCTTGCCATTGCATCAGGATACGGTTGGTATTCCCTCTCCGGTATTTTAATTTCCGACGCTTACGGGCCTGTGCTTGGTAGCACTGCATTTTTCAATGACTTAGCTCGTGAATTGGCGTCCATTATGCTTATTCCCATGCTAATAAATCGCTACCGTTCAACCGCATTAGGTTTAACAGGAGCAGCCTCAATTGACTTTACCTTACCAATCTTACAACGCTGTGGTGGTGTCAATATCGTACCGACAGCCATCGTTCATGGTTTTATATTGAGCTTACTAACTCCTTTGTTCATCGCATTGTTTACCCAATAAATGGTTTACGCATAAAAAGTAATCCTAGATTAGTATATAAATTGAATAAAAAAATTTTTAATATAAAAATTAAGCTATATAGCTAATAAAAAGAGTGAAAGAAGATCTGAAAAATGTCGGAAAATTGATTAGTTAACTTATTAATTCGATTAAAATAACAATTTTATGCAGATATCATTGCATAATTATTCTTATGGGATTAATATCGCACCAATCAATTAACTATTCATATTTTTCACATGAGCATTCAATTAAAAAACGTAAATTGTTTCTATGGCTCACATCAGGCTCTCTTCGATATCAATTTTGAATGTGATTCGGGAGAAACTGTTGTGTTGCTGGGGCCTAGTGGGGCTGGAAAGAGTTCTTTGCTGCGTGTGTTGAATTTACTGGAGATGCCTCGTTCTGGGTTACTCAATGTGGTAACGCACCAATTTGATTTCAAACAACAACCTAACCACAAAGAAATTCTCGCATTGCGCCAAAAAGTTGGCATGGTCTTTCAACAATATAATCTATGGCCACACTTAACCGTGATGGATAATTTAATTGAAGCACCTTGTCGAGTATTACAGCAATCCAAACAACAAGCACGGGAAAAAGCGGCAAAACTCCTTTCCCGACTTCGTTTGGACCAATTCACCAACCGTTTTCCACTGCACCTTTCCGGTGGACAACAACAACGGGTTGCCATTGCACGTGCATTAATGATGGAACCTCAGGTTCTATTGTTTGATGAACCCACTGCTGCACTCGATCCCGAAATCACTTCCCAAGTCATTGATATTATAAAAGAGCTAGCAGGAACTGGTATCACTCAGGTTATAGTGACTCATGAAGTGGAATTTGCTCGCAAAACATCAAGTCAAGTTGTATACATGGAACAGGGACGCATTATCGAAAAAGGTGACGCTACACATTTTATGCATCCTCAAACAAAAGCCTTTGCTCACTATTTATCACACTGAAATTTATCACACTGAAACATCATATTGGATCTATAAACTCGATAGATTTCAAGCTACTACCCCCCTGTAAAATAGCAGCTTGAAAGATGAAGTGGATATATCGATAATCGATTACAAAACAAACATCAAAGCAGTTATCAACCATAAAGTTCATAAACAACAGGATATTGCTATGAAGAAATTATTGTTTGCGGCCTTATTAAGTGCAGTGACCTTGTCAGCAACCGCAACGGAGAAATCAACTCTCCGTTTTGCGACGGAAGCAACTTACCCTCCATTTGAATTTATTGATGCAAACAATAAGATTCAAGGATTCGACGTCGATTTGGCGAATGCCATATGTGCAAAGCTCAACGCAGAATGTACATTCACCAACCAAGCTTTCGATAGCCTCATTCCCAGCTTAAAATTCCGTCGTTTTGATGTTTTGATGGCGGGTATCGACATCACTCCAGATCGCCAAAAACAAGTTGATTTTACCCAAACTTATTATGATAACTCTGCCATTTTCGTTGCTACCAAAGGGAAGTTTGCTCAAGTTGCCTACCTCAAAGGTAAGCAAGTAGGTACCCAGAATGGCACTACACACCAGAAGTATTTGATGGAGCAACATAAGGAGCTGAAGACCGTGCCTTATGACAGCTATCAAAATGCAATCCTCGATTTAAAAAATGGTCGAATTGATGCGTTGTTCGGTGATACTGCCGTCGTCAATGAATGGCTAAAAAAGAATAAAGAATTAAGCACGGTTGGCGATAAGGTGACAGACAAAAACTACTTTGGTATCGGTTTAGGTATTGCAGTTCGCAAAGGTAATACTGAGTTGCTGGATAAACTGAACAAAGCACTAATGGAAGTTAAACAAGACGGTACTTACGACACCATCTACAAAAAATGGTTTAAACAATAAACTCAATCCTAATGAATGAACTTCACTCTTTAATCAGTGCCGCCGGAGTCACCGTCGGCCTTGCCGTTTCTTCTCTTGTCGTCGGTTTAGTTCTGGCAATGTTTTTGGCTGCATGGGAATCCATTCGCTGGAAACCTATTGCTTTTTTGGGCTCCTGCTGGGTTACCTTGATCCGAGGATTACCTGAAATTTTAGTTGTTCTCTTCATCTATTTTGGCAGTTCACAATTCCTCATTACGCTGTCTGAAGGTTTTGATATCAATCTTATTGTCTGGCGTTTTAAAATACAGATAGAAATTGACAACTTTGATGTCAGCCCTTTCCTGTGCGGCGTTATTGCCCTGTCTCTGCTCTATTCTGCTTATGCTTCACAAACGCTACGGGGGGCATTAAAAGCGGTTCCGCTAGGGCAATGGGAAGCTAGCCAGGCGCTGGGGTTAAGTCAAAGTCGCATCTTTTTTCGCTTGATTATGCCTCAAATGTGGCGCCATGCCCTGCCAGGGCTTGGTAATCAATGGCTGGTTTTATTAAAAGATACTGCATTGGTTTCATTAATCAGCGTTAATGATCTGATGTTACAAACAAAAAGTATTGCAACCCGAACTCAGGAACCGTTCACATGGTATATGATTGTTGCTATGATCTATCTGATAATCACCCTAGTCAGCCAATTTATTCTCAAACAGCTTGAAATACGCGCCACTCATTTTGAACGGAGTGCTTCATGATGTTTGAATATATCAAAGAAATTTTACCTGGCTTACAAACCAGCCTTAGTTTGACTTTCTCAGCATTGCTGGCTGCATTTATACTATCTATTGTCTTGACCATGATCCTGACAATGAAATTGCCTGTGATCTCTCAATTGGTAAAAAGCTATATCACACTATTTACCGGAACCCCACTCCTCGTTCAGTTTTTCTTGATTTACTACGGACCAGGGCAATTTCCATCGCTCAAAGAATATCCTTGGTTATGGCAACTTATATCAGAACCGTGGCTATGTGCAATGGTCACACTTACATTGAATAGTGCAGCTTACTCAACCCAGCTATTTTACGGTGCTGTCAAAGCAATTCCTGTCGGACAATGGCAATCTTGTCAGGCTCTCGGTATGTCCAAAGCGCACTCTATGCGCATTCTGCTACCTTATGCTTTTAAGCGAGCGCTCTCTTCCTATTCCAATGAAATTGTGCTGATTTTCAAGAGCACTTCACTAGCCAGTACCATCACATTATTAGACATCATGGGATATAGTCAGCTTCAATTTGGGCGTAGTTATGATGCAACGGTATTTATTGCCGCGGGTATTATTTACCTCTGCATAAATGGTCTTTTGACACTGTTGATGCGTATAATTGAACACCGAGCCTTATCATTTGAACAGCGCAATTAATCAGCATCCACACTCAATTATCTGATTTCACTATTCCTGCCCGTGATAACTCATCGTTATCACGGAATAACCAAGATATAAAGTTATTAGTTTACATTAAGAACTAGCAGTACCAATGTTTCATAATGTTCGGTATGAGGAAACATATCGAATAATTGCACTTTTTCTATTCGATATTGTTTAAGCATAGTGATATCTTTTGCCATCGTCTGAGCATTACAGCTCGAATAAAGCACATATTTAGGTGCCATCCGACTAAGGTATTCACATAGCTCTTTACCAATTCCTCTCCGAGGAGGGTTTACCAGCACTAACTCAGGTAGTTGTGATTTATCAAGAGCAAAATGAGTGGAATCCAGTGCCTGAAAATCCACCTGCTCCAGACCCAGAATTTTGGCAGAACTTTTAGCACAACTAATCGCTTCAGCACTGATCTCAATTCCCGTCAGTCGGGTCTCTTTATTTGCACAATGCAAACCGAAACCGCCAGCACCGCAAAACAGATCCCACATATTGCTGATGTTCAATTCCCTAACCCAACGCCCCGCTGTTGCATACAACTCTGAGGCAATATCTGGATTTGTCTGGAAAAAACTACGCGGGCGGATGTACAGCGGAATGCCGTTAAAAGTTTCCTGCAACATCTTACGTTCGGTAAAAATGATTTCCTTCTCACCTTCCAGGATCGCCATATGGGTTGGCTGAATATTAGCGGAAATCACTGTTGCTTGTGGCAATTGTTCCTTCAGCCAAGGCAAAGCCCGCTCTAATTGAGCCAGCTTTGTTTCCGAACGCAAAACAAAACGCAGCATTATTTCACCATTAGCGCGACTTTCCGTCAGAAGAATATATTTTAATTCCCCTTTCCTACGTTCAACGTTGTACGGAACCAAGCCAGCTCTGCCAATAAATGTTTTTATGACTGCAAATACCATCTGAAAGTATTTTGGATACAGCTGACAGTCACAAAGATCCACCGTTCTGCCATCACGATGCAACATACCAAGCAATGGACGCTCAACACTGCCGCTTACTACCATCTTGGCTTTATTACGGAACTCACTTGTTTTGCTAGTTACTGGCGACAACCAATGTACTACTGATCCTTCCTGTAAAAGTTGCTTTAAATGTTTTTGTTTATCAAATAATTGCTGTGAATAGGACTTATCGAGCCACTGGCAGGAGTGACAATGCCCCGCGGTATACTGCGCACATTGCATCGTAAAAAAACCGTATCAAAAAAATATTAATGCAAAGTAAATGTTGATGTTTTCGTTGAAGTTAAGGATTCTTCATCTTCAACTTCCATCTCACTTTCTATATCATTATTGACATAGAGAAGACTATTGCTGTGAATTTCAAAAATCACATTCGCAATTTGTTCTTCACCTTGCTGCATAAAATTGGAGAATTGTTTGAAAGTCATTCCGGCAGCAATAGGGAAAGCCTGACAAACAATCAACTTAGGTAAGCTTTCATCCTGAACATCAATAAATGCCTTCACAGTAAGAGAACAAGCATTAATCTGGCTCAAATTAGCAACCAATGGAATTATCGCAGTTGGCCTGACTTCGGCCAAAGCAGAAAACAATACTACATCACCCAACAGATCGATCTTGGCATCAAACAAACCATCGATATTCTGCATATGAGGCAAATGCAAGACTGAGCCCGAATCATTCTCAAAATAAGAAATTTTGAGCTGTTCAAGCCACGTGCGCAAAATTGACAAATCGGGAATAACCATAGAATCCATCGAATTAACCTCATATGACCGAGAAGTTACACATGCTACCTAAGGGAACTCCCCAGCAAGTAGCCGCATGTACAATAATTAAACTATTTGTTTTTTTCATCATCAGTGACAATCTGATGGTTTTTATCCGCTTTCTTATGATCAATTCCCAAAAAGGAAAGATTATAGACTGCACGCCAGATAATATGGATAGCCGCTGGTATCAAACAGCCGATACCCAATAAAATCATAGCAATGTGTGCTTCTGTCGTCATTAATAAAGGTGAAAGAATTATACTATCAGTTATTGATAAGTAAGCCAGAACCAACATCCCCACACCCAATACTTCTAATAAAATGACTAAGTTAGGCATGTCAGCCAATGAGCGCATCTCTTTTAGTGGGTTCTTTTTCATTCTTTAATCTGTTTCGGCCTAAAAATAGACTTTCTGTTATTCAATAGATTTCTGTTACTGGGTAAGTCTATCATACCTGAATCCCGATTATTGATTGGACTGATTACAACAAAAGGTAATTCCCGCTTTTTTTTATTAATACTTACAGGCATAGTAACTCCAGATGACATTCTATGAAGTTCATGATCATTACCACTAAGGAGTTTGTATGTACACTGTCATTTTTGGCCGCCCTGGTTGTCCTTACTGCGTTCGTGCCAAAGAACTCGCTGAGAAACTTAAAAACGAGCGCGACGATTTTGATTATCGCTATGTCGATATATGGGCTGAAAACATCACCAAAAACGACTTATCAAAAACGGTGGGTAAACCTGTTGAGACTGTTCCCCAGATCTTCATTGACGAGAAACATATCGGTGGCTGTACAGATTTTGAAGCTTACTCTAAAGAAAATCTGAAACTGTACAAATAATCGAACCCAATAAAATAATTAGTTATAAAATCAGTCGTCAAAAAAAACCGCTATCCAGGCAGAAACCATTCCCCTGCTGGATAGCGGGCGCCTTAACCATATTAGCCTTCGAAAAAATTTCACCTTCTTGAAAAAAATTTTGCGATTTTTTCTCAAGGACGAGAACTTTCACATCATAATGCAGTCTTAATTATTGCCACTGCTTTTCTTTGATGTCCCCATATTGAGGAGCCCGATAGTCATCATCCACTTTGGTTAAAGACTATCGGGTTTTTTATTAGTCACGAATGACTTGCAAGATAGTGATTATCTTCCATTACTATTATGATCCCTATATTATTTACACATGCAACATCAACGAGCATTAAATAAAATTATGAATCAATGTAATCCGTTTTTTATGTAAAATAAAAATTGTTAACAACAAGTTGATAAAATAAAATCACCCTGTCTACGTAAATATCTCGCTTGTGAGGCTCACTTTGCTAGAACAACTTAACCACAATCTGTTTACTTTCATCAATGCAACCCCTGGTTCACCGCCAGCAATGATCTCGCTTGCCATCTTTATAGCGAAATATTGCGTACTTATTTATCCCATTACATTAGCCATTTGCTGGCTTTGGGGACAAGAAAGAGCCATTACATCTCAACGCACCGTTGTCAGTAAATCTTGCATTGCTTTTGCCTTTGGTATGGCAACTTCTTATATCATCGGGGTGATTGTTCCACATGCCCGACCATTTGTTGAAGGTTTTGGCTATAATTTTCTCTACCATGCTCCTACAGAATCTTTTCCTAGTAACCACGGCACAGCAGTCTTTACTTTCGCTCTGGCATTTATATTTTGGCATCGCATTTGGTCAGGTTTATGTCTGATAGCTATCGCCTGTGCTATTGCCTGGTCTCGTGTCTATGTGGGCGTTCACTGGCCAATCGATATGGTTGGAGCATTTTTAGTAAGCCTGTTGGGATGTGCTTTTTCCCAAATATTTTGGAACCAGTACGGAGAATATTTACAAAACAAATTGACCCGACTCTACCAATTCTTCTGCGCATTTTTTATCAAAAAAGGGTGGGTAAAGAATTAATCAAGTCTAATATATGCACCAGCCATATATATCCATATGGCTGGTGTAACTGATAACCATAAAAAAATCATGGCATTATTTTGTTCAGGAAATTTTTTAGCATTTATTCTATTCTTCATAGTAGCTTTAAATATCAGAACAAAATCCTTCGTTATATTTAACAACATATAACTACAAAATGATTACCATTACTTCATAAACACAGGATTAAAGAACAAATTTCATACACAACAATTGATCATCCTTAAAGCTCTTATTAAAGAGTGATCAATACTAAACACATTTTCAGTCAAAGACTGAACACTATATGCAACAAATTAAAAATTCCATTATTTATCATAGTGTTAATAAAAAAATATCACAAATAAAGATATATAAAGATAAAAATATTGGCACTTATAATTCAATTTCAGGTTATTCAAACACCAAGCAAGAAAGTATCATTAATATGTAAATATAATTAAGCAATAATCCAGATAGATATTGGAGTTTAAAATAAAAATAATGATACATTCTTTAATAAAATTTGCATTTTATTTTATTTAATATTTAGTCAACATTTAGACAAATATTTTTAACAATCTTCCTTCTCTATATAAATCTTGCAATTGCGAGAGTGATCACGGTACATTTCACTGAAAATAATTATATTTCCCCTACCAAAAGTCTGGGGTTAAGTTTTTTGGATGTAGTAATAAAAACGTTTAGATAAACACCAACACAATATCTGACAACTTATTATTCATATAAAATCCAACTCGCGCATTTAATTAATGTGCGGGTTTAGTAGTTTTTAAATTTTACTTTACCGCGTTATTTCGGAGATACTTATGGACACATCTCAAGCAGGTTCGATAGCATCCTCTGCTTCCAGCACAAGCAATCACACTACCTGGCGTAAATCAGACACAGTATGGATGCTGGGATTATATGGCACAGCGATTGGTGCCGGAGTTTTGTTTCTTCCCATCAATGCAGGTATTGGTGGTTTAATTCCACTCATTATTATGGCAATTCTTGCTCTTCCCATGACATTTTTTGCGCATCGTGGAATGTGCCGTTTTGTTTTATCTGGCAAAAGCAGTGGTGATGATATCACCGGCGTGGTAGAAGAACATTTTGGTAAAGTGGCTGGTTTTCTGATCACCGTTCTCTATTTTTTTGCTATTTATCCTATTCTGCTCGTGTACAGTGTTGCACTGACCAATACGGTAGAGAGCTTTCTTGTGCATCAGCTACAGATTGATGCCCCGCCACGTGCATTGCTAGCACTGGTATTGCTTCTTGGTGTAATGAGCATTATCCGTTTTGGTGAGAAAGCCATCGTTAAAGCTATGAGTGTATTAGTATTCCCATTCGTCACCGTTTTGATGCTGTTGGCCTTGTACTTAATTCCTCACTGGAACACTACCATTTTCGATAGCCTGTCACAGGACAGTGCCATGTCTGTCACAAGCAATAACGGCTTGCTATTTACCTTGTGGCTGGCAATCCCTGTTATGGTTTTCTCTTTTAACCATTCCCCAATCATCTCAGCATTCGCAGTTGCGAAACGTGAAGAATATGGTGAGCATGCAGAGAAAAAATGTTCACGCATTTTGGCCTATGCCCATATCATGATGGTGCTGACAGTCATGTTCTTTGTTTTCAGTTGCGTACTGAGCTTATCACCGGAAAACCTGGCAGAAGCAAAAGCACAGAACATCACTATTCTGTCCTATCTGGCTAACCACTTCCGTGTACCAACTATTGAATATATTGCTCCATGTATCGCTTTTATTGCCATTACCAAGTCTTTCCTCGGCCACTATCTGGGTGCCCGTGAAGGCTTTAACGGCATTGTGAACAAAGCAATGATGAACACGAGTGGCAAGACGATTCAGCACAAGACGCTGAATCGTATCACTAGTCTCTTTATGCTGGTCAGTGCTTGGATCGTCGCTACACTTAACCCAAGCATCCTGAACATCATTGAATCACTGGGTGGACCAATTATTGCGATGATCCTGTTTATCATGCCAATGTACGCAATCAAAAAAGTTCCAGCTATGCGCAAATATGCAGGTAAGCCAAGCAATATTTTTGTCATTGTCACCGGCTCAATTGCTATTTCAGCGGCAATTTACTCAGTTATGTAATCAAAAGCTTCTTTCGACAGTAGCATCTAAAAAATGCCAGTTATCAAAAAATCGACTGGCATTTTTTCATTTAGATGTTAACCGCTATATATTAACCGAAGATCGAGTTAAACCAGCCACTAACCGTTTTTACAACGAAATCCCATATACGTCCAAAGAAACCGCTTTCTTCCACTGCTTCTTTAACAACCAGTGTGCGCTGGTCAATGACTTTATCGTTTAGCAGAAAGTTCACTGTACCCACCACTTGGTTCTGAGCTAGTGGCGCCTCAAGCGAGGTATTATTCAGGGTAAAACTTGCTTTCAAATGACCTCCTTGTCCACGAGGAACTATCACGGAAGCATCTTTTTCCACTCCCAATGCGACTTCTGAACGAGTCCCATACCATACTTTCTCTGTCACTAAAGTATCACTGGCCTTCAACAGAGTCGCCGATTCATAAAAACGAAATCCCCATGACAAAAGTTTTTCACTGTCAGAAAAACGTACGCGATCACTAGGGGCACCCAATACCACTGAAATCAGACGCATTGGCCCTTCAGTTGCCGATGCAACAAGATTATAGCCTGCACCACTGGTATGTCCGGTTTTGATACCATCCACATTCATGTTTTTATTCCACAACAGGCGATTACGATTAGGCTGGCGGATATTGTTAAAAGTGAATTCTTTTTCTTTATTCAGGGCGTATTCTTCCGGCACATCACGGATCATGGCCTGACTCAAAAGCGCCATATCATGGGCAGTACTATACTGCTCTGCTGCATCCAAACCATGTACTGTTTTGAAATGAGTATTCGTCAATTTTAGTGTTTCTGAGTACTTATTCATCAAATCAACGAAAGCGTCCTGACTGCCTGCGACATAATCGGCAAGTGCAATACTGGCATCATTACCGGATTGGATAACAACACCGCGGTTCAGATCAATCACTTTAACCCTGTCACCAGGCTTCAAAAACATCAGCGATGAGCCCTTAAGTATTGGATTCCCAGTAGCCCAGGCATCTTTGCCAACAGTTACCATATCTTCTGTAGAAATTTTCCCTGACTTGATCGCTTGCCCTACGACATAGCTGGTCATTATCTTCGTCAAGCTGGCAGGATCTAACCGCTCATCCGCGTTATTTGAAGCCAGAATTTTTCCACTGACATAATCCATTAATACATAGGCTTTTGCATCAATTTCAGGTGCGGCGGGTTGTTCTATTGCATATACATTGATACTCGCCAACCAAAAAACACTTAGGCCAAAGGTAAAAGATTTAATTATCGGTATCTGCTGTCTTTTTTTCATTATTGCTCGCCCTTTTTCTCTGCTAAAACTCTATTAATATAGGATGTTATAAGAGAAGACTCCAACCCAATAACGTAAAGATTTTTCTGTCATTCAACTCGTTTTATTGCCATATTATCAATCGTTAAAAATAGACTGACATTAAGGAGAAAATGATGTTGACAATTTGGGGCCGTAAAAATTCATCAAACGTGAAAAAAGTGCTTTGGTGTCTGGAAGAACTGAATGTGCCATATCAGCAAATTGATGTTGGTGGTAAATTTGGCAAACTCAACGATCCTGAATACCTGCGTATGAACCCCAATGCAGTTATTCCTTGTTTGCAAGAAGACGATTTTATCTTATGGGAATCCAATGCAATTGTTCGTTACATTGCTGCAAAATATGGCAAAGACAGTCTTTACCCAGCCGATCTTCAAGAAAGAGCCAGTGTTGAAAAATGGATGGATTGGGTTGGTTGCAACTTCTTCCCTCCGATTAAACAATTTATGATCAACTTTGTCAGAACACCAGCAGATCAACGTGACCCTAAAATTATCGGCCAATTGTTAGCAGAAATTGAAAAATGGCTGAGAATTATCGATGACACTCTAAGTAATCAGCAATACCTTTCCGGTGATAAATTTGGTATGGCTGATATTGCTCTAGCTCCGCTGGCTTACTTATGGTTAAACGTAGAAATAGAGCGCCCATCCCTACCAAACTTAGAGCGCTGGTATCAATTGCTGATCGAAAGACCTGCTTTCAGAAAGATTGTTATGATAGAAATAAGCTGAGGTTTTACTTGATATTTTATTAACTCATTGGCATTCTGCCGGGATCTGGGAACTGATACTCAAACCCTAGTTCCCGACAGATGCGGCTACCATCAACGATTTTCTCTACCTTACTTCCGATTTCTGCACTTTCTGACTGTAAAAATTCCGGCGGCGTCAGATAGAGCTGGCGACTGGCTGACTGATAAAACTCTGCTCTTTTCGGGTGGATCGGCGCGCACAAATTAAAAAGATGCCCACCTTCTGGTTGTTGAATAAGAAGCTTAATAGCAGAAATGGCATCATCTTGATGTACCAAATTGACCGCACTTTCTCCTCCGCTGAGTGCCTTCTTTCCAGCGAGAAAACGTCCTGCATGGCGTCCACTGCCTACCAAGCCAGCCAGACGTAAGATATCAACCGACGTATTGGGCAATTGATGTAGCCAGTTTTCCAATTCAACCAGTGCCTTAGCTGATTCAGTTTCGGGGCACACGGGGTTATCTTCATTGAGATAACCAGTAGATGAACCATAAACTGAAGTAGAACTGGTAAAAATAATCCGTGGCACCGAATACGAAAGTGCAGTATCAACAACCAGTTGTACTGCTTTTACATATCCCTTCCCACCACCAGTAACACCACCAACAGGCAGTGTTAAAACCAGCACATTAACAGACATCAGTTTATCAAGATCATCCGCATCGCAAACAATCTGAGGCTCCAAGTTTAGCTGGTAACAATCCACCCCACACATACAAACCGCGTCAACACCATCTGGTGTTGTTTTACTACCAACTACCTGCATTCCCTCGCTTTGTAATGCTTGTGCCAATGGCATTCCTAACCAGCCTAATCCAATAATGGAAACTTTTCTCACCATATCCTCCCAAAAGCGATACTATTTTGATGATTTTTAGGCCATTATGTGACCACAGCTAACATTACTCACCTATTTGTCTAATAGCAACTAAACACATTTAATATTGAAAACAACATGTTAATACAAAACAAACATCTTCTTTAAAAAAAAGTTTGCTTTTCATACACAAGATCGTATAGGTTAAACAACAAGCAACCAACCCTTAATCATAAACATATCGTCACGTACAACCATTATTTATTTAGTACAGCGCGTTTCTTATATAAAGTTTTTTGTAGAAAACTTTATATAAAAAACTACTTTGTAGAAAAAATAGAGAACCCATATATATGAACCGTATTCAATTTAACCATCACCACCACCATCATCCTGACTAGTCTTTCAGGCTGCTGTGTGCTGGAAGACATTTAACCCGTCTTCCGGTGGAATGAATACGATAAAAAAACCCTCGGAAGATCTTCCGAGGGTTTTTTTATGTCTGATTTCTGCGAATTAATTACTGACTAAATCTTGAGATAGGACAAAACATAACATGCTAGATAAAACACGATTACGTATCGCCATTCAAAAATCAGGCCGTTTGAGTGATGACTCCAGAACTTTGCTGACGAGTTGCGGCATCAAAATTAACTTACAGCAACAGCGCCTGATCGCATTCGCTGAAAACATGCCTATCGACATTCTGCGTGTCCGCGATGATGATATTCCGGGCCTAGTGATGGATGGGGTTGTCGATCTAGGCATTATTGGGGAAAACGTACTTGAAGAAGAACTACTGACTCGCCAAGCACAAGGAGAAGATCCTCGCTATCTGACATTGCGCCGCCTCGATTTTGGCTATTGTCGGCTTTCCCTGGCAACGCCTTTTGATTGCGATTATACCGGTGTGCAATGCTTGCAAGATGCCCGTATCGCAACCTCTTACCCACACTTATTGAAACGTTATTTAGACCAAAAAGGCATTCTCTTCAAACCTTGTCTTCTCAATGGTTCAGTCGAAGTTGCCCCCCGTGCAGGGCTTGCAGACGCTATCTGTGATTTAGTTTCCACCGGTGCCACGTTGGAAGCCAATGGCTTGCGGGAAGTAGAAGTTATTTATCGCTCAAAAGCCTGTTTGATCCAGCGTGATGGAGAAATGCCAGAAGCCAAACAGCAGCTTATTGACAAATTGATGCTCCGCATCCAAGGCGTCATTCAAGCACGAGAATCCAAATACATCATGCTGCATGCTCCTAGCGACAAATTGGAAGAGATTATATCTCTGCTGCCAGGCGCAGAACGCCCCACTATCTTGCCATTGGCAGGAGCACAAAATCGTGTAGCCATGCATATGGTCAGTAGTGAAACCCTTTTCTGGGAAACAATGGAGAAACTTAAGGCATTAGGTGCCAGTTCTATTTTGGTTCTGCCAATTGAAAAAATGATGGAGTAACCCGGATGAACACTAATTTTAAAACCATCATTCGCTGGCAATCATGTACGCCAGAACAACAAAAAATATTGCTGACCCGTCCGGCTATTGCCGCATCCGACGATGTTGCCGGCACAGTGAAACAGATTCTGGCAACAGTAAAAACACGGGGCGACCAGGCATTACAAGAGTTCTGCCAACGCTTCGACAAAACAACTGTTGAAACCATCCAGATTTCTGCCAATGAAGTGAATGCAGCGGCCACTCGCCTGACCCCAAAAATCAAGCAAGCTATGCAACAGGCTATGAACAATATCCGTCAATTCCATGAGGCACAAAAACCAGCAGCAGTTGACATCGAAACACTACCAGGAGTTCGCTGCCAACAAGTTACACGCCCAATAGATTCTGTTGGACTCTATATTCCCGGCGGCTCTGCTCCCCTGCCCTCAACGGTATTGATGTTAGGTACACCTGCTAACATTGCAGGTTGCCGTAAAGTTATCCTCTGTTCCCCTCCCCCTATTGCCGATGAAATACTCTATGCTGCGCAACTATGTGGGATAAGCGAAATATTTCAAATCGGTGGTGCTCAGGCGATTGCTGCAATGGCATTCGGAACAGAATCCGTTTCCAAAGTAGACAAAATTTTTGGTCCAGGAAATGCGTGGGTAACAGAAGCCAAACGTCAGGTCAGCCAACAGATTGACGGTACTGCGATCGACATGCCCGCAGGTCCATCCGAAGTACTGGTTATTGCTGACAGCGGAGCCAATCCTGTATTTACGGCAGCAGACCTGCTTTCACAAGCAGAACACGGCCCTGATTCCCAAGTGATACTGCTAACCCCCGATGAAAATTTAGCTAAAAAGGTTATCCATGAAATTGAAACCCAACTTATGGCCTTGCCACGTCAGCAGATCGCAATCCAGGCTTTGCAAGCCAGCCGGATAATCATTGCTAAAAATCTCGACCAGTGCGTGACAATCAGCAACCAATATGGTCCAGAACACTTGATCATTCAAACTCGTCAGCCAGAGCAATTACTTGAGCAGATTACTAATGCCGGTTCTATTTTTCTCGGTGACTGGTCACCTGAATCCGCCGGAGATTACGCTTCCGGTACCAATCACGTTCTGCCTACTTACGGCTATACTTCAACCTATTCCAGCCTCGGTCTGGCTGATTTCCTGAAAAGAATGACCGTCCAGCGGCTCACTCCACAAGGATTACAAAAACTTGCTCCCACTATCGAAACACTGGCACAGGCAGAACAACTTATTGCGCACAAAAATGCTGTTACGTTACGTATGGCAGCCTTGAATAACGCAGACTGATAACCATAAAAAAATTAAGGAACAATCATGAGTACGGTTTTTGATATCAATTCATTGGCAAGAGAAAACGTTCGCAAATTAGTCCCTTATATGTCCGCCCGTCGTCTGGGTGGTCGTGGTGATATTTGGTTAAATGCGAATGAATATCCTATCGCACCCAATTTCCAACTCACTGAACAAACGCTCAACCGCTATCCTGAATGCCAACCAACAACAGTCATTCAACGTTATGCCAATTATTCTGGCCTGCAATCGGAGCAAGTTCTTGTCAGCCGTGGAGCCGATGAATCTATCGAACTGCTAATCCGAGTTTTTTGCGAGCCAGGGCGCGATGCTGTACTGTTTTGCCCACCAACCTATGGCATGTACAGCGTTAGTGCCGAAACCTTCGGTGTAGAGCAGAAAAAAATCCCTGCCAGCACCGACTGGCAACCTGATATTGCCGCTATCAAAAATAATCTGGATCGCGTCAAGCTGATCTATATCTGTAGTCCCAACAATCCAACAGGCAACCTGATTGATCCTGAGATATTACGCCAGATCCTTGAATTAGCCCGTAACCGTGCCATCGTTGCTATTGACGAGGCCTACATCGAATTTTGCCCACAACGCATCCATACTACTACCCGTTGGCTACAAGACTATCCTCACTTAGTTATTTTGCGAACCCTCTCGAAAGCTTTTGCTTTGGCTGGATTACGTTGTGGATTTACGCTGGCCTCTGCCGATATCATCGCACTGATGCTAAAAGTGATTGCCCCTTATCCACTGGCGACGCCTGTTGCTGATATCGCTGCACAAGCATTAACCGAAGCAGGCATTGCAACAATGAGAAATCGTGTGGCAGAGATCACCAACAATCGGGCTTATCTCCAGCAAGCTCTCAGTAACTTGGTGTTGGTTGAAAACGTGTTTCCAAGCGAAACCAATTATATTTTGGTGAAATTTACTAATGCAGAACTTGTATTCAAAACGCTATGGGAACAAGGGATCATCCTACGTGACCAGCGTAAACAACCAGGATTAGCGAATTGCCTGCGCATTACCATCGGCAACCGGAATGAATGTGAGCAGTTAGTTCGTGCTATTAGTACGCTTTCCAACCAATCTAAACAAATCAAGGAAACTGAAAATCCATGAGCCAAAAAATGCTTTTTATTGACCGCGATGGAACATTGATCACCGAGCCACCCTGTGATTATCAAGTTGATCGCCTTGATAAATTGGCTTTTGAAGCCGATGTGATCCCCGCCTTACTCGCCCTGCAAAAAGCCGATTATAAGTTAGTTATGATCACAAATCAGGACGGATTAGGTACGGTCAGTTTTCCGCAAGCAGATTTTGAACCACCCCATGCCTTGATGATGCAAATTTTCACCTCACAAGGTATTCATTTTGAAGAAGTGCTCATTTGCCCACACAAACCAGAAGATAATTGTCACTGCCGTAAACCCAAACTTGGGTTGGTACAAAAATATTTGGCAGACAATATTATCGATACTGACAACAGTTATGTCATCGGTGATCGGGAAACCGATCTGCAATTAGCCCAAAACATGGGTATCAAGGGCATTCGCTACCAGCCCGCATCACTGGGATGGTCAGTCATTTGTGAACAATTGATCGGCAAAGAATTGCCCCATAAAGATCGCCATGCCCATGTCGAACGAAAAACCAAAGAGACCGCTATCGACATTGAAATTTGGTTGGATCGTGAAGGAGAAAGTCACATTAATACAGGCGTCGGTTTTTTCGACCATATGCTGGATCAGATCGCAACTCACGGTGGCTTCCGCATGAATATCCAGGTCAAGGGTGATCTCTATATTGACGATCATCATACGGTTGAAGATACCGGCCTCGCACTGGGAGAAGCTTTAAAGCAGGCATTGGGTGATAAACGCGGTATTGCCAGATTTGGCTTTATGCTGCCAATGGATGAATGCCTTGCTCGCTGTGCTCTGGATATTTCCGGTCGCCCACATCTTGAATATAAAGCTGAATTTAAACACCAGCGGGTTGGAGATTTGAGTACAGAAATGATCGAACATTTTTTCCGTTCCCTCTCTTACACCATGGGATGTACCTTGCACCTAAAAACCAAAGGCAAGAACGATCACCATCGGGCAGAAAGCCTGTTTAAAGTCTTTGGCCGAACTTTGCGCCAAGCTATTCGCGTAGAAGGCGATACTTTGCCGAGTTCCAAAGGTGTTTTATAGGAGAGGCGATAAAGGAGGCCATGATGAACGTTGTTATTCTAGATACAGGCTGTGCTAACCTCGCTTCTGTTGCCTATGCCATCCGTCGCTTAGGTTATGAGCCAACTGTGAGTTTAGACGCGGATATTGTTCAAGCAGCCGATAAACTATTTCTACCGGGAGTGGGTACGGCGACTGCCGCGATGAAACAACTTGAACAACGACAATTAATTCCCTTGATTAATTCTCTTACCCAACCCGTATTAGGTATCTGTCTCGGCATGCAATTGCTAGCTCGTATCAGTGAGGAAGGAGATAACATTCCTCTATTGCAGCTCATTGACGCGCCTGTCAAAAAAATGATGACCGCAGATTTGCCATTGCCACATATGGGCTGGAATCAAGTGCAAACGCAGACAGATAATCCACTGTTTCGCCATATTGCAGATAACTCCCGTTTCTATTTTGTTCACAGTTATGCCCTGCCTGTCGGTGAATATACGATTGCCCAAACTGAATATGGTTATACATTTAGTAGCGCCATTGCAAAAGACAATTTCTTTGGAGTGCAATTCCATCCTGAACGTTCAGGAACAGCAGGCGCACAGCTACTAAAAAACTTTTTGGAGATGTAATCACATGATTATACCTGCATTAGATTTAATCGATGGCAATGTGGTGCGTTTGCATCAGGGAAATTATGACCAACGTCGGGATTATGGCAACTCTCCACTCTCTCACTTACAGCAATATGAACAGGAAGGCGCTAAGTTACTGCATTTAGTGGATCTGACTGGTGCAAAAGATCCTGCCAAACGCCAAATTGTACTCTTAAAAGAGTTACTGGCAGGTGTTACTGTGCCCGTTCAAGTTGGTGGCGGAATTCGTTCAGAGGCAGATATAAAAACCTTGCTTGAAGCAGGTGCAAGCCGAGTTGTCATTGGTTCCACTGCAATTACACAGCCTGAATTAGTCAAACAATGGTTGCAAAACTATGGTGCAGAGGCAATTGTGCTGGCACTGGACATCCGCATCAATGCAGATGGGATAAAACAAGTCGCTATTAGTGGTTGGCAAGAAAACAGCAACACTACCCTTGAGTATATTATTGAACAGTATCTCCCTGTTGGGCTAAAACATGTTTTATGTACCGATATTTCCCGTGATGGCACATTAAGCGGCTCTAATATTGTGCTCTATCAGGAAATCAGCCAGCAATATCCGCAAATCCAATTTCAAGCTTCTGGTGGCATTGGTAGCCTCACCGATATCTCTCCCCTGCCTGCTTCTGGTGTGGCAGGTGTCATTGTTGGACGCGCATTACTGGAAGGAAAATTTACTCTGACGGAGGCTATCCAATGTTGGCAAAACGCATAATTCCATGCCTGGATGTCCGTGATGGACAAGTCGTCAAAGGCGTACAATTCCGTAACCATGAAATTATTGGTGATATTGTTCCTCTCGCACAGCGTTATGCTCAGGAGGGGGCTGACGAGTTAGTCTTTTACGATATTACCGCTTCCTCCGATGGTCGTATGGTAGATAAAAGCTGGGTGGCAAAAGTCGCTGAAGTTATCGACATCCCTTTCTGCGTAGCCGGTGGTATTAAAACCGTCGAAGAAGCGGGACAAATTTTAGCATTCGGTGCAGATAAAATTTCCATCAATTCCCCAGCTTTGACTGATCCAAGTTTAATTAACCGTCTGGCTGATCGCTACGGGGTGCAATGTGTCGTCGTGGGTATTGATACATGGTTTGATGAGAATACTAACAGTTATCAAGTTTACCAATTTACAGGGGATGAAAAACGCACAACCGCAACACGCTGGCAAACATTGGATTGGATCAAAGAAGTCCAACTACGCGGTGCGGGTGAAATCGTCCTGAATATGATGAACCAGGATGGTGTCCGTAATGGTTATGATCTTACCCAACTGAAATTAGTGCGTGATGTCTGTTCTGTACCATTAATTGCGTCTGGAGGAGCTGGAGCACTGGAACATTTCCTCGATGCTTTTCAATTGGCAAAGGTTGATGGTGCTTTGGCAGCCTCAGTTTTTCACAAGCAGATCATTAACATCAGTGAACTTAAACAATATCTTGCTACACAGGGTATCGAGGTTAGAACATGTTGACAGCACGACAATTAACAACCCAAGAAATTGAGAAACTGGATTGGAAAAAAGTAGATAATCTGATACCCGTCATCGTCCAACATGCCACCTCAGGAACCGTGTTAATGATGGGTTACATGAATCAGGAGGCACTGAATGTTACGCTCAATTCAGGCAAAGTAACTTTTTTTTCCCGCACTAAACAGCGGTTATGGACAAAAGGTGAAAGCTCTGGCCACTTTCTGAATCTGGTCGATATCTATCCCGACTGTGACAACGACACCCTGCTGGCCTTAGTAGATCCTATTGGCCCCACCTGTCATACAGGCAATGAAAGCTGTTTTGCTCCTGCACAAACTGACTGGGGTTTTCTCTATGAATTGGAACAATTGTTGGCAAGCCGAAAAAATGCCTCTCCAGACAGTTCCTATACGGCTCGTTTATATGCCAGCGGAACAAAACGCATCGCCCAAAAAGTGGGCGAAGAAGGCGTCGAGACCGCATTAGCAGCGACAGTAAATGATAGGGAAGAGTTGACTAACGAAGCCGCAGATTTGCTCTATCATTTGCTGGTTTTACTCCAGGATCAAAAGCTCGATCTCAGCCATATCATTCGTCGATTGCAGGAACGGCACTCAGCCAAGGAATAATTTTTGGTACAAGAATAACGGCCACTTCGCCAAGCTATATGTACGAAGTGGCTTCTCACTGTTTTATTGGATAACCTTTTATATCTGGGGATAGGACGTCACAACAATAATGTGGCTATTCAAATTCTGCTACTCAAAACACCTAAGCAAATTGTAAATCCATTGTCAGTGATAATTAGAGAATCCTATTTACTCTATTTAGCAGCCACAACCACTTGGTGTGCTTATGGGAACCTCAACTGAGACAGCAGAGTTGCTTGAAGCTGTTCCACAATTAAAAACTCCATAATGCGTACGGCCTTCACCAATCACACTAAATAAGTTATGGTATCGACTTTTACAAATGATATCTGCCGTATTCCGACATATTGGCACCGCTTTCCCTGTTTCAAATACATGTTCTTGATCAAACATAAAGCGAATAGGGTCATCGGGGAGATTACCTTTGTATATAGCGACTTGACCATAATCTTCACAACTATCTTCTAGATCAATGTTGAATAACCTGAGAGTCATTGAATACAGTCTTGCACCACCCAGCTTTTCTTCAATGGATTTGTTGCTAATAGTCTTCAGATTGCTTACAACAATTCGTATATCCCGAAAACCTGCATCACGTGCTATTCGCACAAAGTCGCCATAATACAATACATCACCAATACATTCCCCAATCAGCAATGGATCATTTTTCAACTCTTGGGAAAGTCTGCGATCAGAGAAAATATCAGCAAAATAAATTTCTCCACCAGATTTGAGCAACCGAACCATGCCCTGAAGCACATCAGATTTTGCAGCAGCTAAGTTAATGACACAATTGGAGATTATGACATCGACACTATTCTGCGGTAAATTGAGTAGATCCAAGGATTCAATATTACCATGTATAAAATGTACATTACTTTCGTTATAGCCATAGGCTTCTCGGTGATATTCGATATAACTCTTGGCAAATTCAATTTGCTTAAGAGTCGTATCTATACCGATAACTTTCCCTTCTGGCCCTACCAACTTAGATAAAATGAAGCAATCTCTCCCGCTACCACAACCTAAATCCAACACGGTTGATCCAGCTAGTAAAGGAGGAAAAGGAGTACCACAGCCATAAAAACGCTGCTGCACATCTGGGTGGACTGCCTTTAATATAGCTTTGATCTCATCAGAAGGTGGTTCATCTACAGTACAAACATTAGTTACCAGGTCTTCCTTGGTCGAAAGCGTTGTACCGTAGTAATTTTGTACATTTTCAATTCGCTGAGACAATTGTTGTTCTTTGGTTTTCATCATGCTATTCCTATAACCTCTAATAAAACCCAACCTTAGTCCTAACATAACTCTAATAACGATCGACCTAATACGTTTATTTGGTGAACATTCAGAAAAATAGTAAAGCCACATAACCTGCTATCATTGCCATCGCAAGGATAACAGCGACAAAGGCAGCCAAAAGCTTAAATGTGAATAGGGAGCGTAATAAAATTAGCTCGGTCAGGCTGGCGCCAGCACCACCGATAATTAACGCCAGAATCGCTCCGACACTGACCCCTTTCGTCATCAAAGCTGCTGAAAGCGGTATCAAAGCTTCGGCGCGAAGATACAGTGGTATTCCAATGACAGCAGCAACTGGGATAGCAAACGGATTATCCGAGCCAGCATGTTTTTCAAGCAGACTAGTAGGAACATAACCATAGATCACACTACCTATTGCTATACCGATGAATAAATAAGGTAGTACGTTCTTAAAATCTGCCCAAGCTTCCTGCCACAGACCGCTATACTTACTTTTTGGACGAACCTCTTTAGTGGTTTGACTATCGCAGCAACCTGTAGATTGCGTAATCATCTGGGTAGCAGAACAACAGGGAGCTGCCATTGATTCACAACTGTTTGATATCGCTGGATTAACATTACAACTACTCCCAGAAACTCCGCAATCAGATGTCTCTTCATGGCGTACATAACGTTCAAACCCCAATATTTGTAACAACCATCCGGCACCCAATGAGACCAGAAAGGCAGATAGTACGTAAATAGTTGTTAGCGTCAGACCAAAAGTAGCAACAAACAATACAACGATGATGGGGTTCAATAGTGGGGAAGAAAATAAAAATACCATCATTGGACCAAAACCAGCTTTGGCACGAATTAGCCCTTTCAACATAGGAATAGTCGAACAACTACAGAAAGGAGTGATAGATCCGAGGGCAGCAGCCAGAAAATATCCCCTTTTCCGGTTAGCACTCAATAACGCTTCTACTCTGGATGGAGGTATATGCCGCTGGAGAATACCGACCAACAAACTGATACCAATAAACAAAGCTGATAATTCTATGGCGAGGAAGGCAAACATGTTTAGGGTTTCTTGTAATTGAGAAGACATACCAGATCCTTATATATCTATATTTCTAGTAATATGGAATTATTGGGGATGATAGATTGCCATTGTAATTTCTGTCAAGTATATTTCTAGAAACATAGAATTTTAGATTTAGAGATACGTATGAAACACGAAGAAGTCGCAGCAAGTCTGGCGGAACTGGGGAATTGTCACCGATTAGCTATATTCCGGTTTTTAGTTAAGGCTGGCCATAAAGGAGCCTCGGTAGGGGAAATTCAGAAAGCTTTAGATATTCCCCCTTCAACGCTGTCACATCATCTCAACCGTATGGTGAAGGTCGGACTAATCCGTCAAGAGAAACACAGCCGGACTATCGTATGTATACCTGATTATCAGCACTTGGGAAATCTGATCAACTTCTTACAAGAAGAATGTTGCGTAGGGATTTAACTCGAACACTTCGCGAACCATCATATGGATTATGTAAAGCATAATGGTGATAGTAGAAGACAATATTTTCATCCAGTATATGGATAAAGCCACAGTAGGCCTGAAATGAAGAACATGACATTTCATTAAGAAATATTTCAACCCACTGACAAATCCTGTAGAAAATAATAGGGCTTGTCAGTGGATCATGATGTGACTAGAACATTCAGTGCTTAAAACCACTACTCAGTGAATCACATTGCCGCCTTAAAAATAGCAACGATTTCTTCATGTGATGCCTGAATGGGATTGGTGAAACCACAGGCATCTTTCAACGCATTAGTTGCTAATATTGGCAAATCTTCCTCTTTTACATTCAACTCAGACAAACCTGACGGAATATTCACATCTTTTGCCAATTCACTGATTGCATGGATACAAGCTTCAGCAGCTTGCGTATCATTTAAAGCACCAACCTCAACGCCCATAGCCGCCGCAATATCTCTCAGACGAGCAGCAGAAACTTTTGCATTGAATCTTTGTACATGTGGTAATAAAACCGCATTGCAGACACCGTGTGGCAAATCATAAAATCCACCTAACTGGTGTGCCATAGCATGGACATATCCCAAAGAGGCATTATTAAATGCCATGCCAGCCAAGAACTGGGCATAAGCCATATTCTCGCGCGCTTCCATATCATGACCATCTTCAACCGCACGGCGCAAATAATTGCTAATCATTGTCACCGCTTTCAAGGCACAAGCATCAGTGATAGGGTTTGCCGCTGTAGAGACATAAGCCTCAATAGCATGAGTCAATGCATCCATTCCTGTTGCGGCTGTCAATCCTTTTGGCATCCCTGCCATCAGTGCAGAATCATTGACTGACAAAATAGGCGTTACATTTTTATCCACAATGGCCATTTTGATATGACGTTCAACATCCGTAATAATACAGAAACGTGTCATTTCAGAAGCTGTTCCCGCTGTAGTATTGATGGCAATCAAAGGTAGCTGTGGTTTAGCCGAACGATCAACTCCTTCATAATCACGAATATCTCCGCCATTAGCTGCCACCAGCGCAATACCTTTTGCACAGTCATGCGGTGAACCACCACCTAAAGAGATCACACAATCACAGTTATGCTGGCGCAGAATCTCCAAACCTTCCCCAACATTAATCGTAGTTGGATTTGGTTTTGTTCCATCATAAATTGCACTTTTTATCCCAACATCTGCCAGCAAAGCCTGAACTTTTCCAACAACACCAATCTCGTTTAACACGCGGTCAGTGACAATCAAAGCCTGTCTGTAGCCATAATTTTTCATTAATTCGACGGCTTCAGTCATGCATCCCATACCGATTTTATTCACTGGTGGGATAAAGAAAGTTGATGCTGCCATTTGAAACTCCTTAGATTTTACTGAAGTATTTCAAATCTTAGTGTAAAAAACTGGAATTACAATGTGACACTTATTTACCCCAGTAATTTTGACCAGAATCAATAATTGCTGATGCAAGACGGAAAAAATAGGTATTAATTTTTACTTTGAGTTTATACAGGAGAATATACCAGAATTAATTACCTTTCGGAAAATAATCGATTAAATCTAGCCTTAAGAAAATGCCCAATAAATTAAAGGCAACTTAAATTTTGCTATAATTTAACCAGATGAAAATGGGTGATTATTATATGAATAATATTTTTGTTCTGGTAATACTCAGCCTCGCTATCCTCAGCCTCGCTCTGTTTCTTTATCTCCACGATGCAGAGATAGCACACTGGTTAGAGAGATTTGCCCAACGATTACTTAAGTGGCAACCTCCAAGTTGATATTTTACTTCACGTCATTTCACAAAAAAGGTGCTGAAAACTCAGCACCTTACTTTGGCAATATTTTATATCTTATAAAGATATTTAATGATTAGTCCAACCATTCAGTGTGGAAAACACCTTCTTTATCAGTACGCTTGTAAGTATGCGCACCAAAGTAATCACGTTGTGCCTGAATCAGGTTAGCCGGCAATACAGCAGAACGATAACTGTCGTAATAAGAGATTGCAGCAGAGAATGTTGGTGTTGGGATACCATTCTGCACACCGTAAGAAATAACATCACGCAGAGCTTGCTGATATTCATCTGCGATTTGTTTGAAGTATGGCGCTAAAAGCAGGTTAGCGATAGCTGAGTTTTCATTGTATGCATCGGTGATTTTTTGCAAGAATTGCGCGCGAATAATACAACCAGCACGGAAGATCTTAGCAATTTCGCCATAGTTCAGATCCCAGTTGTACTCATCCGATGCCGCTTTCAACTGCTGGAAGCCTTGCGCATAAGAAACAATCTTACCCAAATACAGAGCACGGCGGACTTTCTCGATAAATTCAGCCTTATCTCCATTGAATGGCTGAACTTCTGGGCCTGACAGAACTTTGGATGCAGCTACGCGCTGATCTTTCAGGGAAGAGATATAGCGTGCAAAGACAGATTCCGTGATGAGTGTCACCGGAATACCCAGATCCAACGAGCTTTGGCTAGTCCACTTACCGGTGCCTTTGTTGGCCGCTTCATCCAGAATCACGTCAACCAGATATTTCCCGTCTTCATCTTGCTTACGGAAAATGTCGGCAGTAATTTCGATCAAGTAGCTACTGAGTTCACCTTGGTTCCAATCGCTGAACACTTCAGCCAACTCCTGATTGCTCAGGTTCAATGCGCTTTTCAACAGAGAATAGGCTTCTGCAATTAACTGCATATCACCATATTCAATACCATTGTGAACCATCTTCACATAATGACCTGCACCATCTGCCCCGATGTAAGTCACACAAGGTTCGCCATCAGCCTGAGCAGCGATCTCTTTCAGAATTGGAGCCACCAACTCATAAGCCTCTTTTTGACCACCTGGCATAATTGAAGGGCCTTTCAATGCACCTTCTTCACCACCAGAAACTCCCGTACCGATAAAATTAATGCCCTGAGCAGACAACTCACGGTTACGGCGAATAGTATCCTGAAAATAGGTGTTGCCACCATCGATCAGAATGTCACCCTTATCCAAATGTGGCATCAGTGATGCAATGGTTTTATCCGTAGCTTCACCCGCCTTAACCATCAACAGAATACGACGTGGCTTTTCCAGCGAATCGACAAACTCTTCAATGGAATAACTTGGAACTAATTTTTTCCCTGGATTTTCAGCAATAACTTCATCTGTTTTATCGCTGGAGCGGTTAAAAATAGATACAGAGTAACCACGGCTTTCAATATTCAACGCCAGGTTGCGCCCCATTACCGCCATACCGACAACACCGATCTGCTGTTTGGACATGAATAACTCCCGTCTAATAATGACTACCACCCACCCAAGATGCTATACGTAATACCAAATGTAATACATACCGTATGCAACAAAACAGAGCAGGCAATTTGTTAATGAAGTCACATGTTAACTCAGGAATGGCCATTGACGGTAGTTATTGATGCAATCGATATCGGCGTGACGTTTTTTTGCTGAAAAAATTTCCAACTGAGACAAATCAACTATTGATATTTCGCACTTCAATACGCATTATTTAATAGTCGGCAAATGCCGTCCCACTAAAAGGTAAAACAAATTATATGGAATGGATCGCTGATCCGACGATATGGGCAGGTCTGGCCACACTTATCGTTTTAGAAATTGTTCTCGGAATAGACAACTTAATATTCATCGCCATTCTGGCAGATAAACTACCTGAAAAAGAGAGAGATAAAGCTCGCCTGACAGGGCTTTCCTGCGCCCTTCTTATGAGGATACTGCTGTTATTCAGCTTATCCTGGCTCATTTCCCTGACTAATCCATTGGTTACTTTATGGGAACACCCTTTCAGTGCCCGTGATTTAATTATGTTGATAGGGGGGATCTTCTTGCTGTTCAAAGCAACAATGGAATTGAATGAACGGTTAGAAGGAAAAACCTTGCATACTAACCAACAACGCAAAGAAGCTGGCTTCTGGGCGGTTGTTGTGCAAATTATCGTCTTAGATGCGGTATTTTCTCTGGATTCCGTTATCACCGCCGTAGGAATGGTCAACCACATTGGTATCATGATTGCGGCTGTAACCATTGCCATGATCCTGATGATATGGGCCAGCAAACCGCTGACAAAATTTGTCAATGCGCATCCCACAATCGTGATCCTGTGTCTCAGTTTCTTGCTAATGATCGGCTTTAGCCTGGTTGCAGAAGGCTTTGGCTATCATATTCCGAAAGGCTATCTCTATGCTGCCATCGGCTTCTCCATCATGATTGAAGCACTGAACCAGTTCGCTCAGTTCAATCGCCGCAAATTCTTGAGCGCTTCCCGCTCCCTGCGCGAAAGAACCGCAGAAGCTGTTCTTCACATTTTAAATGGCAAACGTGAAAACGCTGCGTTGGATAACCATACTTCTGACCTGATTGCAGATCATACAGATAACAAAGAAATCTTTGAGCCCCAGGAACGCCAGATGATTGCCCGCGTTCTCAGCATGGCACAACGTACCGTCAGTAGCATCATGACTTCACGCCATGATGTGATTTATCTTGATGTCCATTCCCCTACGGAAAAATTGACTACCTTACTGGAACAAAAACCACATACGCGAATTGTAGTTACAGATGAACAGAGTGGTGACGAACCACTTGGCGTGGTACATGTGATTGATATCCTTAATCAACAACTGACTCACAATACTTTCGATTTAAAGAAGTTAGTCCAGCAACCGTTGATTTTCCCAGAATCGCTCTCCTTGCTACAGGCACTGGAACAGTTCCGTAAAGCGCAAACTCATTTTGCCTTTGTTGTCGATGAATTCGGTTCTGTTGAAGGGGTGGTTACGGTAACTGATGTGATGGAAACCATTACAGGTAATCTTCCTGTAGGTAGCGGAGATATCGATGCTCGCCATGATATTCAGGTTATGGAAGAGGGATATTGGATCGCCAATGGATTTATGCCACTGGAAGATTTGGTGCTTTATGTGCCACTGCCACTGGATGAAAAACGGGAATACCAGACACTAGCAGGCTTGTTGATGGAACATCTGCAACACATTCCACAACAAGGCGAGCAATTGAAGATTAGTGACTATCTGTTTGAAGCATTAGAAATCACCAGCCACCGCATCAATAAAGTGAAAATTACCCCACTAACCGTGGCAGAAGAGGTGGAAATATAATCCACGATCTTAAAACAACACCATCGAACTATATTAGCTACGAACTATATTAGCTACTGAGAAAAAACCGGCATAAGGCCGGTTTTTTTATTCCTATAAGTTTTATCAGTTTCATTTAATTTTTAAAGTATTTGTTCATGATTACCCTAAGTACAATAAACCCGTTCAATAGTAGTTAGCGGAGATGTCACACCGCCTTCATATGGCCCAAGAGCTCTACAAAATATCTCTTGTGGCTGGGTTAGCAATACACCTATTTATTGTTGATACAGTGAGGGTTTATATGAGTACAAAATATATTGCATTATTGACACAGGCCGGCACAGAAAAACTGGAAAAAGCGGCTTCATCAGGTATCAAACTTGAAATTACCCATATGGCTGTAGGTGATGGTGGTGGCAGTTCACCCACACCCAATGTCAACCAGTCCGGATTGGTTAACGAAAAACATCGCGCTGAACTTGATGCCTTACTCGTCAATCCCCAAACACCCGGCCAAGTTATCGCCGAACAAATACTTCCTGAAGGTGAAGGTAATTGGTGGGTTCGTGAAATTGGCCTATTCGATAAAGATGGCACATTGATTGCGGTAGGAAATTGTGCCGAACTCTACAAACCAGAATCTCAGGAACAAGCTATCCGCATGGCTCTAACGGTTAGCAACAGTGGCCTGACAGGATGGATAAAAGAACTGCTTTCCGGTTTTGCATCTCGCAGTTATGTGAGAGAAAAAATTAAAGAACACGCCGAAAGCCGTGACCACCCAAGCGCTACCTTAGGAAAAAAAGGATTTGTTGCGTTAAGTAATGAAGTAGACAGTGACAGCGAAGTTCATGCTGCAACGCCCAAGGCAATAAAAACAGCATATGAATTAGCCAATCACGCCAATGAATCGGTTAATTCGATACTATCGACAAATAAATATGTACCATCAACGCGCAAAGTTAATGGTAAGGAGCTGTCCAAAGATATTGAACTGACAGCAACGGATGTCGGTGCCTATGACAAAATTCAAACAGACTCCCTTGTCGATGGAGTCAATCAAACGGCCAATAAAGCACTTGATCAGGTAAACACTAAGGTTCCACTATCCCGTAAAATCAACGGAAAAGAGCTGATAACCGATATCGGAATTACCGCACATGATGTGAATGCCTACACCAGACAGGAGGTCGATGGGCTTATCTCAAACGTTGATAAATCGGCTAACACGGCTAATGAGAATGCCAACGAAGCCCTTAAACAGTTGGATAAGAAAGTCCCATCAAACCGCAAGATCAACAACAAAGAGTTGCTAACAGACATCCAATTAACAGCAAATGATGTTGGTACTTACGATAAGAAAGAAATTGATGATCGAATCAACACGGTTCAGCAAGCTGCTGACACTGCCAATAACAACGCCAATACTGCTATTCAAGAGATTGGCAAAAAAGTTCCAGAATCCCGCAAAATCAATAATAAAGAGTTAACAACCGATATTGAATTGGATGCGGCTGATGTCGGTACTTACAATAAAGTAGAAATCGATGATCGTATCGGTAATGTTGAGAAGCTAACGGAAACGGCCAATAACAACGCCAATACGGCTATTCAAGATGCTAAGAACAAAGTCCCTGAATCCCGCAAAATCAATGGCAAAGAGCTATTTTCTGACATTGAATTACGCGCAGTTGATGTTGGTGCCTATGGCAAAGAAGAAACTGATGCCATCATCAAAGATGTCAAAGTACAGATCGATAATGTTAATAACCTAGCTGAAAGCGCTAATAACCATGCCAGTACCGCAGCCCAAGACGCTAAGAGTAAGATCCCGTTAACTCGTAAGGTCAATGGTAAAGAGCTGTCAGCAGATATTCAACTGACCGCAGCGGATATTGATACCTATAACAAAGCCGAGATTGATGACCGTGTTAGCAAGGTTGACAAACTGGCAGAAACTGCCAATCAGCAGGCAAATGACGCTCTTCAACGTGTTAATAACAGCGTCCCATCAACTCTCAAAGTTAATGGCAAAGAACTGTTAACTGATATTGAGCTAACTGCGGCTGATGTTGGTACTTATAACAAAGTGGAAATCGATGACCGTGTCGGTAAAGTTGACAAACTGGCAGACACTGCCAATAGCAATGCCAATACTGCTATTAAAGATGCTAATAGCAAAGTCCCGTTAACCCGTAAAATCAATGGCAAGGAACTGACAACGGATATTGAACTGACGGCATCCGATATTCATGCTTACAATCAAAAGGAAACGGATGATCTTATCAACGGCGTTAAGGCACAAGTCGACAATGTCCAACAACTGACTAACTCTGCCAATAATAACGCTAATACCGCCATTAAAGAGCTTGACAAAAAAGTCCCAGCATCCCGCAAAATCAATGGAAAAGAACTGTCAGCAGATATTCAATTGACTGCTGAGGATGTTGATGCCTATAACAAAGGCGAAACTGACGCCCAAATTAAGGATGTCAAGGCCCTGGCAGATATTGCCAATCAGCGTGCAAATGACGCCCTTAAAGGTGTTGGTAACAGTGTCCCATCAACTCTCAAAGTTAATGGCAAAGAACTGTTAACTGATATTGAGCTGACTGCGGCTGATGTTGGTACTTATAACAAAGTGGAAATCGATGATCGTATCGGTAAGGTTGATAAGCTGGCAGAATCTGCCTATAACAAAGCCGAGACAGCGAGTAAAGATGCCAATAACAAAGTGCCATCAACTCGTAAAGTGAATGGCAAAGAACTGTCAACTGATATTGAGCTAAATGCCGCTGATGTTGGTACTTACAATAAATCGGAACTCGATGATAATATTGGCAAAGTTGAAAAACTGGCTGATGCCGCCAGTCAGACAGCGAATTCTGCTGTTCAACTTGCTGACAGCAAAGTGCCATCAACCCGTAAAGTAAACGGCAAAGAACTGTCAACAGATATTGAACTCACTGCCGCCAATGTAGATGCCTATAACAAGACGGAGATCAACATCCTTATCGATGAAGTTAAGGAGACAGCCAATAATGCCTATAACACTGCCGAGCACAAAGTCCCATTGACTCGCACTGTGAATGGCAAAGCCCTGCTCTCCGATATTAATCTGACTGCCTCTGATGTAAATGCTTATACTAAAGTAGAGGTAGAAAATCGCCTTGAAGATATTAAGGATCTGGCAAATAAAGCTAATAACAATGCTGACAGCCGAGTCCCACTCATACGCACTGTGAATGGCAAAGCCCTATTATCCGATATTAAACTTACCGCTTCTGATGTAGGGGCTTATAGCAAAGTAGAGGTTGATACTCGCATTAGCAAAGTTGAAACATTAGCGAGTGATGCCAATGCCAATGCAATAGCAGCAAAAGCTGATGCTGATAGCCGACTGGCGAAAAGTAAAAACGGGGCGGATATTCCTGATAAACCGGCCTTTGTAAGAAATTTAGGCCTGGGTAATCTGCTTGGATTAGGTATTGAGTCACGTCGAATCATGGATGAGCACACCATCATCAAGCTGGGTGAGATATTCGTGATAAATGGAGTCGCGGTCGGTAGTGAACCTATTGGGGATTCTCATGCATCCGAGATCGGCGGTGTAACTTATTATACCCACTTCTACAAAATCAAACTGCCCACTACCTTGCCAAACGGCATTATCTCATGCCAGGCAAGTGTTGTCGGAGATAATTTTGATAATCAACGCCCCAGTTATCTGGCTGATGTCAAAACACAACGAGGCAATTCAAACGGGGATGGTTTGTCGAAGGATACCTTAACAATATCTATCACGACGCCTCAATCAGGTTGGGTTCCGAACTTCTATTATCAGGTTGTAGGATACTAATAGAAACAGTAAGTTCAACACTAATCCATCATTTTAAAATGGAATAGTTTCGTTATAACCCTCAGTAAAATAGGTGATCGCCAAAGCGATCACCTATTTTTTATTCAATTGATCTTCCAGCACTTTAATGTTTTCATTGCTGATGTTATTTTCGATCCAATCTTTGATAGATTTTTTGGCCTTCTTCTGTAATTCATCGCGCAACATGGATTCTACATTCAACTCATATTGCAGCTTATTCCAGTCACCATAAACCCTCAGTGGAATTTTTAACTGCGCCAAACGACGTACAAACTCATTCTGCTTGCCCCATCCACTGGTTAATTGCACCCATAATGAAACATCGGTGTTTTGTTTTAGTAAATTAGCTTTCCCCTGCCCTTTAATATTGAACATGCCTGAAGTTGCCGCAAGTTCACTGATTTTAATCTCACCACTCTCCAGTTGTGCGTTTACTGACATGCTCTTAGCTTCAGTAAAATCATCTGTATTTGTAGGTTGGCTGACTTGATCTGTTGCCCGTGCAAAAGATTGTTGAATAAGCTGAGGAATATTCAATCCTTCCAACCGCGCGTTTTTTAAGTCGATATTCAAATCACCTTGCCAATAATGAGAAATAGCATACTCGTCATAACCTTCTCCCAAAAGATCACCATCGACATTAAGCTGACCGCTGAATATCGATGGTAATGCCAATGCAGTTAATAAAGGTTGTATCTCAATCCCTTGCAAGAGCGGCTTTGTGTGCAGTTTTGCAGGAACAACCGTGGCATCAATTGAAGTCGGTAGCGCAAAATGTCCACCAAACACATTGCCACTCAGTTTTGTGATTTCCGTCAGGCCACTGTTATTACTCGCTTGCAGGCCAAAATGATTAACATCCATGCCCTGATAAATGAATTTATCTGCCGTAAATGAGATATCAGCATCAAATCCTTGCAAAAAGGTAAGATCATAGTTAGATAATACCGAAACCGACGTTGCAATCACCGGTTTTAAGGAATTATTTTCAACCCGATAATCATGCTTTGCCTGAGGTGTCTTTTTCGGTAACGTATCCCACCCCAACAAGTTATCCAAATTGAACTTTGGCGAACTCAGATTGATGAAATATCGCGGCTTATCTTGCAAAACGGCAGTAATATCCCCTTTAAGCTCATTCCCATCATTTACCGTCAATGCCATTTCTTGCAGCGCGATTGATTCAGGTGCAGCCCGATATTTCACTATGGCACTCCCCGTTCCTTGGATACCCGTAGACGGTAACCCAATTCCCTGAAATTGGTATTCAAAGGAATTAATATCGGCCAATAGCTGCTGTGGATAATCAGAGATATCTATCGACGAATTGAGTTCAAATGAAAGCTCTTGCTGATTTTTATTGATTTTACTGCTAAGGCTAAGGCTAACGTGATCTTGATCACTCCGCTCCAACAATAAATTGAGATCACGGGCATTTAATTGGGAATGCGCGTTGGTTTGCCAGATCAATAAGCTGTCCGCTAACCTGATTCTGGCAATATCCAGTTTCCAGGCTTGACTTCCCGTAACAATTGGATAATGAATATCGCCTTCCGGCGCAATTGGGGCTTCTGGCTGCTCTTGCGGCCGGCTATCCGGTGTAAACCGCAAGACGGCCCCTTTCATCATCACCTCTTTGACTGAAAGATGATGAGATAACAGTGGTAGCAGCTCCACATCCAAACGCATATTTTCTGCCACAATTGTTGGCATCTTAGCATTCTTAGCGGTCAAAGAAACCTCACCGGTCAGAATGCTTAACCTTGGCCAAACATGCCAACGCAAGTCATCCTGCAACACGAGCTGGTAACCACTCTTCTTTTGTACTTGTTTGACTATGTAGCCACGAAAATCATTTGGGTTAACTAGCATAACCAATGTAGTTAAGCCAGCAACAATGACTACCAGCAAAATAATGAGTGTCGTCAACAATCTTTTCATGACTTCCCCAGTTCCATGCTCACAAGAAGACTATTTTTCACCAGAAAGCCTTACCAGAAAAGATTAATCCTCACTGATTCGGCTACCTACGGCTCCCTGCTGATTTTTATATTTAGCATCCTGACGTCGGTTATAAGGCCGCTCAGCAGAGCCAGAAAGCGGTTCAAAGCTTAATGCCCCTATCACCATACCAGGACGCAAGGCTAAAGGCAGTTTGCCTGAATTATAGAATTCTAGAACAATTTGCCCGTGCCAGCCTGGATCAATGCGGTGCGCAGTAACATGAACCATCAAACCGAGGCGTGCCAAAGATGAGCGACCATCCAACCAACCGACCAAATTATCAGGCAGTGTGACAGATTCCAACGTTACTGCCAAAGCCAATTCACCAGGATGGAGGAAAAATGCTTCTTCATCCGACAAAGTAATTTCATCGCTCATGACACGGTCAAGTGCCGCATTGACTTCCGCCTTAGGACCACTCAGATCAATATAGGCGGCAGTATGACCACGAAAAACACGAAACTGATTCCCAAGGCGCACATCAGCAGTTGCCCCATTAATGCGTTCAACAGGGGGACAAGGAGTAATTACCAGCTTACCTTCATCTAGCCATTTAATAATGTCACGGTCACAGAGTCGCATTATTTCCTCTCAAATACGATGATACTTATGAATACCTGAACAACAGATTATTCGCAAAATTGGCCAATCTTGGCTTTTAATATATCAATGGCCACGCGATTTTTACCACCACGAGGCACAATAATATCGGCATATTGTTTCGATGGTTCAATAAATTGCAAGAACATTGGGCGCACGGTTTTCTTGTACTGTTCCATCACGCAATCTAATGAACGCCCGCGGTCATTCACATCACGTTTGATACGGCGCATTAAACAAGTATCCAATGGTGTATCGACAAAAATGGAGAAATCCAGTTCTTGACGTAAACGCTTATCTGTTAATAGTAGAATACCTTCGAGGATAATAACTCTTTTCGGTTCAAAATGGATGGATTCAGGTTTGCGGGTGTGCTCAACGTAGTCATATTGTGGCAATTCAATGGATTTTCCCACTTTCAATGCCTGAAGATGTTCGAATAGTAAATTGTGATCCATTGAATTTGGGTGATCATAATTGACTTTATAACGTTCTTCTATCGGGGTGTTAGTTTGGTCTTTATAATAGCAATCTTCTGGAATAACGCCGATATTGTGATCACCAACTTGATCCCGTAATTCTCGATAAAGTGTGCTGGCAATAAGGCTTTTGCCTGAGGCGGAGGCACCTGAAATACCTACGATTGTACACTTATGTGCTTCATCAGCCATACTAAAATAACCTGGTTAAAAAAAGAAAAAATAAAGTAGAAATATGGTATTCACTAACACCATGTTTGGCAGATTATAGGGAGTTAATGACTTCTATTCCAGAGTAAACAAGATAAGTCTCGTTTTTTTTGATATGTTTCGGGTAAAAGTTCCGCAATTTTATTCATCTAGTGGAAAATATCCCATAAATAATTTTCACATAAATGAGCAATGGCTCTCTGGTGATTGAGATGTCATGTTGTAGTAAAAATATAGAAAACATTGAGCCCTGATCAATGACTCGATATCAGCAGAGCCATTGATCAACATTTCCTACACAACCGCTGTTACTACGGTTAAATTCATTAATCAAACTGCCCGAAAAGAAATTTCAGTTGGGATTTTTTCGCCCTGCCAATACATCTTAGCAGAAATATTGGCAGCAATTTCACGATAAATATCTGCAAATTCACTGTCAGGCTGGCTAATTACCGTTGGTTCACCACGATCGAGATCTTCACGCAGTGAAATATGCAGCGGGATCTGCCCCAGTAACTGGCAATTATATTTCTCTGCCAGTTTTGCCGCCCCACCCGTGCCGAAAATTGGCTCATGATGACCGCAATTACTGCAAATATGGGCACTCATGTTCTCAATAATCCCCAACACTGGCACATTGACTTTCTGGAACATGACGATGCCTTTCATCGCATCGATCAGGGCAATATCTTGCGGGGTTGTAACAACCAAAGCCCCTGTCACCGGAATATTCTGGGACAACGTTAGTTGAATATCTCCTGTCCCTGGCGGCATATCAATCACCAGATAATCCAGATCTGGCCACAGCGTATCTTGCAACATTTGCATCAAGGCCTTGCTTGCCATCGGGCCACGCCATACCATCGCGTTATCATCGGTAACAAGGTAGCCAATGGAGTTGGTTGCAATGCTGTGAACCATAATTGGTGCCATATGCTGCCCATCAGGGGAAGTCGGGCGCTCTTTGGCTGTACCAAGCATATTGGGGATGGATGGGCCATAAATATCCGCATCCAAAATTCCCACTTTTGCACCTTCCTGTGCCAGCGCCAGCGCCAGATTCACCGCTGTGCTGGATTTCCCTACGCCACCTTTTCCTGAACTGACTGCCACGATATTGCGCACGCCATTAACACCAGGCAGATTATTGGCGCGGCGCAATGTGCTAATATCGTGGGTTAATCGCCATTCAACGGATTTTGCCCCCGTCGCAGATTGCAAAGGTTGGGTAGTTTCTTTTTTTAAGATTTCGAAGGCGCGTTTCCAGACAAACGGCATGGTTAATTCAAGATGCAGTATCCCATCTAGCATAGTGCAATGATGCAATGCTTTCAGGGCAATCAAATCTTGTTCTAAGGTCGGATGTTTGAATGTTGTTAATATTTTTACAACATGTTCTTTCAGCAGGTCAGGATTGGTCTGCTCGGGGGATTGTGAGTTCATCCCAGCTCCTTTTGATTTATCTTTTTCAACCTAAAACTGTTTTGGTCATCATAACAGAAGCTAACCACTTAGGATAAAGGCAACGAGTAAAAGTGATGAAGATCTTGCGTTACCCTAGCGGCAACGCTCCTTATCAGGTAACATCAAAAACCCTTTTCACTTTATGGAAGTCAGATCCTAACTATGTCTCAAGTCGCGAACAAATTATTGGTGACCTGTGCGTTACCTTATGCTAACGGTCCAATTCATCTCGGTCATATTCTGGAACACATTCAGGCTGATATTTGGGTTCGTTATCATCGAATGCGCGGCAAAGAGGTTCACTTTGTCTGTGCCGATGATGCCCACGGTACACCAATTATGCTGAAAGCCCAGCAGAGTGGTATCTCTCCAGAAGAGATGATTGCCAAGGTGAGCCTAGAGCATCAGCAGGATTTTGCCGGTTTTGCCATTAGCTATGATAATTACCACTCTACACATAGCGAAGAGAACAGAGCTCTTGCCTCCAAAATTTATCTGGAACTGAAAAAGAACGGTTACATTAAAAACCGGACGATTTCTCAATTGTATGATCCAGAAAAAGGTATGTTCCTGCCAGACCGCTTCGTCAAAGGCTCCTGCCCGAAATGTAAGGCAGAAGATCAGTATGGTGATAACTGTGAAGTCTGCGGAACTACCTATTCTCCGACGGAATTGCTTAATCCTCGTTCTGTTGTTTCTGGAGCAACGCCAGAAATGCGTGATACAGAGCATTTTTTCTTCGATCTGCCTGCTTTCAGCGATATGCTGCAAAAATGGACACGTTCTGGCACTTTGCAGGAACAAGTGGCAAATAAAATGCAGGAGTGGTTCGAAGCTGGGCTGCAACAATGGGATATTACCCGTGATGCACCTTATTTTGGCTTTGAGATCCCTGATCAGCCAGGTAAATATTTCTATGTCTGGCTGGATGCTCCAATTGGCTATATGGGATCGTTCAAAAATCTGTGTGATAAACGTAATGACCTGAATTTCGATGAATTCTGGGAGAAAGATTCCAAAGCCGATCTCTACCATTTTATTGGCAAAGATATCGTTTATTTCCACAGTCTGTTCTGGCCTGCCATGCTGGAAGGCTGTAATTACCGTAAGCCAACCAACCTGTTCGTCCACGGCTACATCACAGTTAACGGCACTAAGATGTCTAAATCTCGGGGCACCTTCATCAAGGCGAGTACTTACCTGAAACACCTTGATGCAGACTGCCTGCGCTATTACTACGCGGCAAAACTCTCTTCCCGCATTGATGATATTGATCTGAATCTGGAAGATTTTGTTCAGCGCGTAAACAGCGATATCGTTAATAAAGTGGTTAATCTTGCTTCGCGCAATGCGGGCTTTATCAACAAGCGCTTTGGGGGCAAACTGGCAGACCAACTCGCTGATCCTGCGCTATACCAGAAGTTTGTCGAAGCTGCACAGGGTATTGCAGAAGACTTTACCAACCGTGAATTCGGCAAGGCAATCCGTGAAATTATGGCACTGGCTGATCTGGCTAACCGCTATGTTGATGAGCAAGCACCGTGGGTTGTGGCGAAACAAGAAGGCCGTGATGCTGATCTGCAAGCAATCTGCTCAATGGGAATTAACCTGTTCCGCGTGCTGATGACTTACCTGAAACCTGTTCTTCCAGGTTTGGCCACACGAGCAGAAGCCTTCCTGAATACTGAACTGACTTGGGATAGCATCCAACAGCCTCTATTAAACCATGACGTTTCACCATTCAAAGCGCTGTTCAACCGCATCGAAATGGCTAAAATTGAGGCAATGGTTGCTGATTCGAAAGAGAGCATCGAACCGCAAAAAACCGTAACAGGCCCATTGGCGGATGATCCAATTCAGGACACCATTGCATTTGATGACTTTGCCAAGGTTGACTTGCGAATCGCCCTAATCAAACAAGCTGATTTTGTCGAAGGTTCAGATAAGTTACTGAAACTAACACTTGATCTCGGTGGTGAGACTCGCCAGGTCTTCTCTGGTATTCGTTCAGCCTATCCTGATCCTAAGGCGCTGGAAAATCGTCTGACTGTGATGGTTGCCAACCTTGCTCCACGCAAAATGCGCTTCGGTATTTCAGAAGGCATGGTGATGGCGGCTGGCCCTGGTGGAAAAGATATTTTCTTGCTAAGCCCAGATAGTGGCGCCCAGCCAGGTATGCAGGTTAAATGATAGTTATGTACCTTTGATAGAATCTTTAATTATCAATTAAATAATAAAGCGGGTTCCAAAAAAGACCCGCTTTTTAATGTGATGTATGGCACATTCACAATGTTAGTCGTATGATAAGACCCTCGTTGTATTGAGGAATTATTGATTATGTCTTTCCAAAATGTGCTGATAATAGGTTGGCAATATCTGCGCGCATTTGCGCTGCTCTATTTGTGCCTGATCGCGGGGAATATTATTTCGGCACTGCTTCCCTTCTCTCTCCCCGGCAGTATTATTGGCTTACTTCTCCTGTTTGGTTTACTCGCATCCCAAATTATTCCCTCACACTGGGTAAAACCAGGCTGTAGCTTATTGATGAAAAACATGACACTGCTCTTTTTGCCCATCGGGGTTGGGATCATGGATTATTACCCACAGCTTAGCCAACAAATGCTCCCCATACTCCTTTCTTGTATCGTTAGCACAGTGATTGTTATGGTCGTCGTTGCTTACAGCTCCCACTATATTCATCGTGAACGTACCATTATTGGGACTCAACAAATGGATACTAGTCAGACGAATACTAAGCAGCAAGAACCCACCTCAACACCAACGAATCCATCACAACAGTTATCACAAGAACCGAAAGAGAAAAAAAAATGTTAAGCCATATTTGGTGGTCACTACCGTTAACCCTGATTGTATTTTACTGCGCTAAAAAGCTGTCAGTACGACTCAAATTGCCTATATTTAATCCGTTATTAATTTCAATGGCCGTTATCATTCCCTTGCTGCTGCTGACTCATACCCCTTACAAACACTATTTTGCCGGTAGCCGGATACTGAACGATTTGCTGCAACCTGCCGTTGTTGCTCTGGCTTTTCCCCTGTATGAACAGCTACATCAAATCCGGGCTCAATGGAAATCCATTATTAGCATCTGTTTTGTGGGCAGCATTGTTGCAATGGTTACAGGGACTGCCATCGCATTATGGGCAGGTGCTACACCTGAGATTGTGGCCTCTATTCTCCCCAAATCCGTGACGACCCCAATCGCTATGGCTGTAGCCGATTCCATTGGTGGCATTCCTGCCATTAGCGCAGCTTGTGTCATTTTGGTCGGTATTTTGGGAGCTATCTTTGGTCACAATCTATTTAACGTTCTAAAAATAAAAACCCAGGCGGCACGGGGATTGGCAATGGGCACAGCATCCCATGCGGTAGGAACAGCTCGCTGTGCAGAAATGGATCATGTTGAAGGTGCATACAGTTCACTGGCCTTAATGACCTGCGGCATTATTACCTCACTGATTGCACCTTTTCTATTTCCAATATTACTGCATCTGTTTGGTTAGCCATTTTATGAATAACCATGGCCTCAGAAGTTACAAGATAGCCATAAAAGGCAAACAAACTAAGATAGCAAAAATTTGACATAAGTTACTTAAATAATGCCTCCATTGCACAATTTCATTAATTATATAATCCTTATCACATTGCAAACCTGAACAAACGTCCTAGAATGACCTTCAATTAATTTGGAGATCATTCTATGCAAACTCGTTTTCACGCTATCTGGTCAGAAATCACACCTGAACTACAAAAAGCCCTATTACCTTATATTGGCAACGACGATTTTCCAGCCATGCTGACAGCAGAGCAAGTGGAGTCAGTCAAACAGCTCAGCGGATTTGATGATCAAACACTAGCATTGGCTTTATTATCACTTGCTGCCGCCTATTCCCTTGCCCCTATTTCCCATTTTTATGTTGGTGCAGTTGCACGGGGAGAAAGTGGTAATCTCTATTTCGGTGCCAATATGGAATTCGCTGGCGTCCCATTGCAGCAAACCGTCCATGCAGAACAATCAGCCATCACTCATGCTTGGCTGCGTGGCGAGAAGAAGCTGGTTGCTATCACTGTCAACTATTCACCTTGCGGCCATTGCCGACAATTTATGAATGAACTGAATAGTGGAACACAATTGGAGGTTTACCTCCCCAATGGTCCACCATTAACTCTGGCCGACTACCTACCAGAAGCTTTTGGCCCACACGATTTAGCCGATACACCATTGTTGCTTGATGAGGTTAATCACGGCTATCAGTTAGCAACCAGTGACGAATTGGTGCAAGCAGCATTGGATGCAGCGAACCGCAGCCATGCACCTTATAGCAAATCCCCTGCTGGAGTTGCTCTGCAAGATGAACAAGGGAAAATTTATACCGGCCGTTATGCAGAAAATGCTGCATTCAACCCAAGCTTACCCCCATTACAGGCAGCACTGATTTTCATGAATATGGCAGGAAGCAATTGTCAATCCATCAAACGGGCAGTATTGGTGGAGGGTGAAAATAGCTATTTATCACAATGGAATGCTACAAAATGCACATTAACTGCTCTCGGTTGTACAAAAGTAGAACGGTATACATTTTGACATGTACATCATCCAATAACATTTTATTAGCTAATTCTGTCTGTTATCTCTCATTTTTACTCATGATAATCATATCTAAGTAACATTTACTGTACTTATTGTTTTTATCTTCTTAGGATCTGTAGCCGATTTTGTTATTGATAAGTTCAAAGAGTAAGCATCATGGAACTGGAACACGAAAGTAAACGTCCTCTCTATATTCCCTACGCTGGCCCTATCTTGTTGGAATTTCCTCTGCTGAATAAAGGCAGTGCCTTTACAGAAGAAGAACGCAGTAATTTCAACTTGCATGGCTTATTGCCACAAGCCGTTGAAACAATAGAAGAGCAGGCGGAACGCGCCTACCGTCAATATGTCGATTTCAAAAACGATATCGATAGACACATTTATTTAAGGAATATTCAAGACACCAACGAAACGCTGTTCTATCGCCTCCTTGATGCCCACTTAAGCGAAATGATGCCTATTATCTACACGCCAACCGTTGGTGCAGCGTGTGAACACTTTTCTGACATTTACCGCCGTGCCCGTGGTCTGTTTATCTCCTACCCAAATCGGGCTTATATTGATGACATGCTGCAAAATGCCACTAAGCAGAATGTAAAAGTTATCGTTGTTACCGATGGTGAGCGCATCCTTGGTCTGGGTGATCAGGGAATCGGAGGCATGGGTATTCCTATCGGTAAACTGTCACTGTATACCTCCTGTGGCGGGATCAGCCCTGCTTATACCCTGCCTGTGGTTCTGGATGTAGGGACAAATAACCCACAGCGCCTCAATGACCCACTATACATGGGCTGGCGTCATCCACGTATTACTGGCAAAGAGTATGATGAATTTGTGGATGAATTTATTCAGGCCGTGAAACGTCGCTGGCCTAACGTACTGCTGCAATTTGAAGATTTTGCCCAAAACAACGCCATGCCACTGTTGAACCGCTATCGCGATGAGCTTTGCTGCTTCAATGATGATATCCAGGGCACCGCAGCCGTTGCCTTGGGGAGCCTGATTGCTGCCAGCCGTGCCGCAGGCCGCCAATTAAAAGATCAAACCGTGGCATTCCTTGGTGCCGGCTCTGCTGGCTGCGGTATTGCAGAACAGATCATTGCTCAAATGAAATCTGAAGGATTGAGTGATGAACAGGCACGTGCTCGCGTGTTTATGGTTGACCGTTTTGGCCTCCTTACTGACAAGCTGCCAAACTTGTTGGATTTCCAAAGTGCATTGGTACAGAAAAGCTCCGCCTTACAATCGTGGGATGCTACCAGCGATTCTCTTTCATTGATGGACGTGGTTCGAAACGCCAAACCTACAGTCCTGATTGGTGTTTCTGGTCAATCGGGTCTGTTCACCGAAGAGATCATCCGTGAAATGCACAAACATTGTGAACGTCCAGTCGTGATGCCTCTTTCCAACCCAACATCACGTGTGGAAGCTCGTCCAGAAGACATCATCAGATGGACAGAAGGCAAAGCATTGGTCGCCACAGGAAGCCCGTTTGCACCAGTAAAATATGACGGTCAGGAATATCCAATCGCACAATGTAACAACTCCTATATCTTCCCAGGGATCGGTTTAGGCGTTATCGCTGCCGGCGCTAAACGTGTTACCGATGATATGTTGATGGCTGCCAGCCGCGCATTAGCGGATTGTTCACCGCTGGCACAAACAGGTTCTGGTCCATTGTTGCCGCTGATTGATGATATCCAGGACGTTTCCCGCAAAATAGCCAAAGAAGTGGCGAAAAAAGCCCAAATTCAAGGTGTAGCGATTGTTACATCAGAAGATGCATTGGATGAGGCGATCGAGCGCAATTTCTGGAAACCAGAATATCGCATCTATAAACGCACTTCATTCTGATAATATTGGTAATAAGCCTGCCAATATGATTGGCAGGCTTGAAAAATAATCATCCAGCCAAGTAACTCATAAATAATTGCTTTATATTTTTTAAATTGAATCCGTTTAGGTTCCGATATTCTCCCCCAAAACTTGCTTCAATATTTCAAGTCAAGTAGCCTTTAGGGCATTGGCTCATCTGCACATATAAGGCACACAAAAATCATGTGGAAGCGCTTGATTACTGGTCTCATTTTTATCATTGCTGTCCTTATACTGGCAGCCATTATGCTTGATCGTTGGGTTAGCTGGAAAACTGCTCCTTCCATTTTTGATGATGTTAGACAATTGCCTGAGCGAGAAGTCGGTATGGTACTCGGCACATCCAAATATTATAAAACCGGTACATATAACCAATATTATTTCTATCGGATCCAAGGAGCGGTTAATGCTTACAACAGCGGTAAAGTCAAATACCTGCTATTGAGTGGGGATAACGCCCAGCATAGTTATAATGAGCCAATTACTATGAGAAAGGATTTGATCAAAGCAGGAATTCCAGCCAGTAACATTGTGTTGGATTTTGCTGGTTTCAGAACATTGGACTCGGTTGTCAGAACCCGCAAGGTATTTGATACCAACGATTTTACTATAATCACTCAGCGCTTTCATTGTGAACGTGCCTTGTTTATCGCTATGCATTTTGGCATAGAAGCACAATGTTATGCGGTTCCCTCCCCCAAGAATATGATGACGATCCGTTTCAGGGAAGTATTGGCTCGTCTCGGTGCCTTGACTGATCTCTATATTTTAAAACGTGAACCTCGCTTTTTAGGCCCATTAATGCCGATCCCTGCCCCACATACTGTACCAACAGGAATTCAAGGTTACCCTGCGGTATCACCAGAGGAGTTACAAGAATTAGAAAGGAAGCCGCAAAGCAAAGGCAATAAGAATGGATAAAAGTTGCAGTTTACCGACAAAACTGCAACCTGAAACCTGAAACCTATTAATTTCTTAAAATCTGTCAGAGGTAAAATGGTTAGCAAAACGTTCCTAAACCTTACCTGCCAACTTTACTGTTAAACTGCGCCAGAGCTTTTCCATCGGGCCCTGAGAATAACGCTTCAACCACCAGCAAGCAAACCAAATATTCAATGCCCAGATAAAGGGAATAAATGCCATTAACTCCAAACGGCTAAACTGTCCAAATAACTCAAAGCGATAAAACAGCGTGGTACAAACCAGTGTTTGCAACAAGTAACTACTCAGTGCCATTTTCCCGACCTGCCGGAGCCAAAACGTGATTTTCCAACGCGAAATGGCAGGCCAAAACCCATAAATCAATGCGATATAAGCCAATGCCAGCAACGGTGTTGCCAATTCAGTAATGGTGTAACGGACAGTCCAGGATGCAAAATAACTATAGGGATATAAATATTGTATCGACAAGGCAATACCCTGAATCGTCATACCAACGGGGATCAGGCATAATGCTAATCGGCGGTAATGTTTACGACTGAATTCCCCTTTTAACCAACCATTACGCAGCAACATAGCACCACAAAGCATGACACCCATTATTTGCCAGCCATATTGCACAATCACCAAAATCATCGCACCACTTATCTGACGAATACGGTATTCTATGGCCAATAATCCACCATACGTTTTCCAGTAGCTTTCATAAGAAATATCTTCCGGTGTAGGCTGCCAGAATGAATTATTTTCCCCTAAGGGAAAGAGCCCCAGAAGGTAAAACATCATTACGCCAAATAAATAGCAAGTCACCGCTGTACCAAACAATTTTTGACGATTATCGATAAAACGCCATGCTAATAAGCCAACAACGCCATATGACAACAAAATGTCACCATCCCATAGCAAGACACCATGCAATAAACCAATAACAGCCAAAACCAGTAACCTGGGGATATTCCAATCACGCCCCCGCTGCCGAAGCAATTCGAGTGATGCTCCGAACAACAGCGTCAAGATGAACAAAAATTTTCCCTGAGTAAAGGTATTCAATACAGACCATGTCATCACGTCAGAGAACGAGACTGAATCTTTATAAAACAGATTCATATAGGCTGCATATGGCAAGGCAAAACTGGAAATGTTCAGCAGCAATATTCCCAAAATGGCAAAACCGCGCACGCTATCAAGTATCTCAATTCTCTGACACATTACCCCATTACAACTGTGTTTCATGGTAATAGAAATTCATTATGATAAGTGCAAATGACGCACAGCACGCAGGAACTCCTGTCGTGTATTCTGGCTGGTTTTAAATAACCCACCCAGCGAAGTCGTCGTTGTGGTACTGGTCGCATCGCGAATACCACGCGCTTTCACGCAATAATGGACAGCATCAATGGAAACAGCGACATTATTTGTGCCAAGCAGGGTTTGTAGTGCAATCAAAATCTGCTGTGTTAAACGCTCCTGCACTTGTGGGCGCTGTGCAAAAAACTGGACAATGCGGTTAATCTTTGACAGACCAATGACTTTGTCCTTAGGAATATAAGCAACCGTGGCTTTGCCATCAATAGTAACAAAATGGTGTTCACAAGTGCTGGTCATCGTAATATCACGCACTGTCACCATTTCATCCACTTTCATTTTATTTTCTATCAGCGTAATTTTCGGGAAATTGTTATAGTCCAACCCTGAAAATATCTCATCCACATACATTTTCGCGATACGACCGGGCGTATCTGCCAAACTGTCATCACGTAAATCGAGATTTAACAGTTTCATAATTTCTGTCATATGTTCCTCAATGCGTGCTTTACGCTCCTCTGGCGCTAAAGTTGATCCACGCAATGGGGTTTCAAGACCACGGTCAACCAGTGCCGAATGCACCAGCGCAGCTTCTGTACTTAGGGATGACATCAGTTTCTCCAAGGTAAATATTTCCGTTACTTGACGGGAAATCGGGACACTTATTTTACGCAGATATCAGCAAATGTAATACCACACTAATCTATTTTATCTTGTTCTACGTATATATTCGTCTACGCGAATAGGCGCATAACTATACCTGTACATCCTCAATGCACCAAATCAGGATGGTTCACGGTGGGTATTGGTGCGATAAAATACCAGCAATCCGGCAATGAGCAACCCAATAAATGCGATATACAAAGCAGGTTCCAATTTGCCTGTCAGCCATGTCGAAATAGCTGATAACATTGGCCCTACCAATTGTCCTAGTGCATAACCCGTAGTCAGCAATCCCGCCATATATCGGGCATGATTGGGAGCCAATTCACGCCCATACTGCAAAGCAAGCTGTACTACACACATAAATCCACCGCCTACTAGCAATGCCCCAATCATTAAACCACCAATATCCGGCAACATTTCGGCAATCAAAATACCCACTGCCTGAAGCCATAACGTAACCGCCAGACGAATTTGGGATGTTGATACATTACGCAGCAAAATTCCCAGCATGATACCAATGACCGAAGCACCGCCAAATATTGGCCAGACAAATTGGGCAAACAAGCTATCAGGAAAACGCTCTGTCGCCATTTGGGAAAGAAACGTCGCAGGCAAAATATAGCCAAACCCGGCCAGACTATAACACCACACCAATCGCTTGATTTCCGGTGTCATGCTCAATGTTTGGATCGCCGTCTGCGGACGGTGTAATTCACCGCTGCGAGGCAGATAACGACTGACATAAATACTGAGTAACAGCGCCAGCATGCCATATAACAGCCACGCACTGGCGGCGCTCATCTGCCAGGATTGAACCCCAATTGCTACCATGCCACTGATAAAGATCCCCATTCCTGGCCCAGAGAAAACAGCCGCACTCAACCCTGGCCGATTCAATTTTGCTAATTCATCATTCGCCCATGCGGCCACCAAAACCAACGCCCAGCCACTTGCCCAGCCAATAAAAAAGCGGGCAATACTGTGCAATACTGGTCCATCCAACAATGCGGAAAGCAGGGTGATAATGACGGCTCCCCACAAACCACTCCACAAACGGTATTCCACAAAACGCTGCGCCCGCATAGCATCATAAGAACCCGCCAGATAGCCGAGGTAATTGAATGCTGCGACTATCCCCGCACCCGTTAATGTGAGTTGTGACTCAGCGATCATCAATGGAACTTGTGGTGTAAAAGTGAAGCGCCCTATTCCCATTGCAACAACCAAAGCGAGAAAACCGCTTAATGCAATCTGAAAAGCTTGATAGTTACGACTACCAGATGTAACAGTTTTATTTTTCATAGTGATTAAATAGTAATAAAATTAATTGATTTGGTAGGAATCATTAAGTTATAACAAATCATGAATATAATATACATCTTTTCCTAACAACTCCTTTCTCTGTGACAGTCACCATTTCTTGTCATTCCCCATCAATGCAATCTTTGCCATAATGCATCCGATACAAGCATAACCACTTAAGAACAAATAGCTGTCCACCATCTGCAATAATTGCAATTTGTGACATATTAGGGAGTCTCTTATGGATCACTGTCATACATCAGACTTAATCTCACTTGATCAAGCATTAGAAAAATTACTGACACACACCATTTCCCTCACTGCTACCTCACTGATCACGACAGAAACCATTAACCTGACTGAAGCTGCGGGCAGAATTACCGCCACTGATATCATTTCCCCGCTCAACATACCCTCTTTTGATAATTCAGCAATGGATGGTTACGCCATTCGCCTTGCAGATCTTAACGAAAACCAAACCTTACCTGTAGCAGGCAAGGCACTGGCGGGTATACCGTTTCAGCAGGAATGGCCGACTGGCAGTTGCATCCGCATTATGACCGGCGCTCCTATTCCTTCTGGCGCTGATGCCGTTGTTATACAAGAACAAACGGAGGTTATAGAAACAGGAATTCACTTTACACGTCCGGTAAAACCGGGGCAGAACATTCGCACCATTGGAGAAGATATCAGCCAAAATGCGGTGGTATTACCAAAAGGGATCAAACTCTCCACAGCACAATTACCGCTAATTGCCTCACTAGGCATTGCAACGGTTAATGTTGTCCGCAAACTGAAAGTTGCCATTTTTTCTACCGGTGACGAGTTACAGGCCATCGGTGAACCCTTACAGGCAGGCCAAATTTACGATACCAACCGACTTGCTATTCGCCTGATGCTGGAAAAACTGGATTGTGAAATCATCGATCTTGGCGTAATCCGCGATGATCCCGATGCATTGCGCCAGGCCTTTATCGAAGCAGATAAACATGCTGATTTAGTGATCAGCAGCGGTGGCGTTTCTGTTGGTGAAGCGGATTACACCAAGCAAATCTTAGAAGAAGCAGGAAAAATCAGTTTTTGGAAACTCGCCATTAAACCGGGTAAGCCTTTCGCCTTTGGTAAATTGGAAAATGCCTGGTTCTGCGGCTTACCCGGTAATCCGGTGTCTGCCGTACTCACCTTCTACCAATTAGTACAACCATTGATTGCCCATTTATCGGGTTTTACTGCATGGCAATCACCTATGCGTCTCACAGCCAAGACGACAACACCCTTGAAGAAATCGCCTGGCAGATTGGATTTCCAACGCGGTATTGCTTCACTGAATGAATATGGTGAATTAGAAGTGAAAACTACGGGGCATCAAGGCTCCCATATCTTTAGTTCATATAGCCTCGGCAACTGTTTTATTGTGTTGGAACGGGAACGTGGGCATGTTGCTGCTGGTGAAACCGTGCAAATAGAGTTTTTCAACTACTTACTGAAAAACCAATAATAAGAAGATACTGAAAAATGGCAGTCGAACTTACTGATGAAGAAACCTTGCGTTATAACCGACAAATTGTCTTACGCGGTTTCGATTTCGACGGACAGGAAACATTAAAATCTGCCAAGGTGTTGATAGTGGGTGCTGGGGGACTTGGCTGTGCAGCTTCCCAATATCTTGCGGCGGCGGGTATTGGGACAATTACCCTGCTGGATTTTGATACGGTTTCCCTTTCCAATCTGCAACGGCAAATCCTCCACCGTGATGGGCGTATTGGTATGGCAAAGGTGCATTCCGCGGCGCTGACCCTGCGGGAAATCAATCCACACATCACCATCAACCCCATTGAAGGCTTACTGGATGATCCGGCGTTAGATGAGCTAATCAGCCAACACGAAATTGTGCTCGACTGTACAGATAATGTTGCCATTCGTGAACAACTCAATCGCCTGTGTTATAGACGCAAAATAACGTTGGTATCGGGTGCTGCAATCCGCATGGAAGGCCAACTTTCTGTCTTTACTTATCAACCGAAAGCGCCTTGTTATCGTTGCCTGAGCCGCTTGTTTGGTGAAAACAGCCTGACTTGTGTTGAAGCAGGTGTCATGGCGCCATTGGTAGGAACTATCGGTTCATTGCAGGCAATGGAAACCATTAAGCTACTAACCCAATACGGGAAAACCTGTTGTGGCAAAGTATTACTTTTCGATGCAATGACCCTGCAATTTCGCCAAATAACGTTGCTGAAAGATCCCTTGTGTGAGGTTTGCCAATCGCAGTAACCATGTCTGGCAATAACTATGTCCGTTGGAAGTTTTATTAAAGAAACATCCAGCCAAATTTAGCGGGATGTTTCTCTTCCAATATAAATCCGGCTTACCCGACAATACCTTGACTTATCAAATACTCATCATAAGTACCTTTAAAATCAATAACCTGATCGGATTTAATTTCCAAAATACGGCTAGCCAGTGAACTAACAAAGGCACGGTCATGGGAGACGAAAATCAGTGTTCCCTGGTAGAGTTCCAGCGCAAGGTTCAAAGATTCGATAGATTCCATATCCAGGTGGTTAGTTGGTTCATCCATAACCAAAATATTAGGCTTCTGCATCATCAGTTTACCAAACAGCATCCGGCCTTGCTCACCACCAGAAAGTACACCGACTTTCTTCTTGATATCATCTTGCCCAAACAACAAGCGGCCGAGAATACTGCGTACTGCCTGCTCATCATCTCCTTCACGCTTCCATTGGCTCATCCACTCAAATACGGTCATATCACAGTTAAAATCACTAGCGTGATCCTGTGCGTAATAGCCAATCGTGCTGTTTTCAGACCATTTAATTGTGCCGCTATTTGGTGTTTCTTCACCCACCAGAGTCTTCAAGAGTGTCGTTTTACCGATACCGTTTTCACCGATTACCGCCATCTTTTCGCCGACTTCCATCAGCAAATTCAGATCCTTGAACAGTGGCCCGTTATCGTAACCCTTGGTCAAACCTTCTAATTCCAGTGCATTACGGAACAGTTTTTTCTCTTGTTCAAAGCGAATATAAGGATTCTGACGGCTGGAAGCTTTCACTTCTTCCAACTGGATCTTATCAATCTGACGTGCACGAGAAGTTGCCTGTTTAGATTTGGAAGCATTAGCACTGAAACGGCTAACGAATGACTGCAATTCAGCAATCTGAGCCTTTTTCTTGGCATTATCAGCCAGCAGACGTTCACGGGCTTGCGTTGCGGCAATCATATACTCATCATAGTTGCCAGGGAACAAACGCAGTTCGCCATAATCCAAATCAGCCATATGGGTACATACCGTATTCAGGAAATGACGGTCATGGGAAATGATGATCATAGTGCTGTTACGTTCGTTGAGCACTTCCTCCAACCAGCGGATAGTATCGATATCCAGGTTGTTGGTTGGCTCATCGAGCAGTAAGACGTCAGGATCGGAAAACAGGGCTTGTGCCAGCAATACACGCAACTTCCAACCCGGAGCTACTGCACTCATCAAGCCATAATGCTGCTCAACAGGAATGCCGACACCCAGCAACAATTCGCCAGCACGCGCTTCTGCGCTGTAACCATCCATCTCACCATAAGCGACTTCCAGATCCGCGACACGGTAGCCATCTTCTTCGCTCATTTCTGTCATCGCATAAATGCAGTCACGCTCTTGTTTGACTTCCCACAGCTCCGAGTGCCCCATGATGACAGTATCCAACACGGTATATTCTTCGAAAGCAAACTGATCCTGACGCAACTTACCCAGACGCTCATTAGGATCAAGGCTGACATTACCAGAAGTTGGGGTTAAATCTCTGCCCAAGATTTTCATGAAAGTAGATTTACCTGCCCCATTCGCCCCAATCAGACCATAACGGTTACCGTTGCCGAATTTGACAGAAATATTTTCAAACAGTGGCTTACTGCCAAACTGCATAGTGATGTTGTTTGTACTTAACACAACTGTTGCTCTTATAAGTGAATAAAAAGGGAGATGATAAAACCGATAGCCGCGCATTATGCCACAACAGAAGAAAAGTATCGCCAGAATGCGTTACTCACTTTTAAAGTCAGGGCAATACCTTAAATAACATACTGAATGTTAATTATTTTTTATAAAAAATTTAACATATTGAAGCGTGAAATATAGAACAAAAAACGATACTGTTATAAACTTTTTTCTATATTTTACAAATCAACAAATTGATATATCGGAAAAATGCAATGCAAAAAGTAAGATGGGGTATTATAGGTTGTGGTAATGTAACAGAAGTAAAAAGTGGCCCTGCTTTTTATAAATTAGAGAATTCAGAATTAGTCGCTGTCATGCGTCGCAATGCGGATTTAGCCAAAGATTTTGCCAAACGGCACAATATCCGAAAATGGTACTCGGATGCCGAATCTTTGATTAATGATCCGGAAGTTGATGCCGTTTATATTGCTACCCCACCTTCTACCCATAAGAAATATACCATTTTGGCAGCACAGGCCGGCAAAAGTGTTTATGTCGAAAAACCAATGGCATTAACATTTGAAGAATGCAACGAAATGATTGCCATCTGCCGATTTCAAAAAGTTCCACTGTTCGTCGCTTATTATCGCAGAGCATTACCGAGATTTATTAAAATAAAAGCATTAATTGATTCTGGAGCAATTGGTACACCAAGAATTGTCAATTGCATGCAATTCAGGGAAATGGCGTCTATTTATCAAGATCCTGATAATTTGCCCTGGTTTGTTAAACCTGAAATATCTGGTGGTGGTTTATTTGTTGATTTAGCTTGTCATACACTCGATATATTGGATTTTCTACTGGGTAAAATTATTTCAGTTAAAGGACATGCCCACTCACAGGCAAAAGCCTATCCCGCCGAAGACTGCGTTTCCATGTCATTTATGTTCGAGAATCATGTTCAAGGAGTTGGCATTTGGAATTTTGTCGCCAGTTCTCGTGAGGATAAAGTCGAAATTATCGGTACAAAAGGCAAAATAGTTTTTGCCACATTTGGTGATTCCCCCATTTCACACTATGACGAAAATAACCAACTACACCAATATCATTTCGAAAATCCCAAACATATCCAAATGCCATTCATTCAGACGGTTATTAATAACATACAAGGTAATGGCAGTTGCCCATCCACGGGTGAATCTGCCGCCCGCACCAGTTGGGTTATTAATGAAGTATTAAAAGAGTATCGGGCTGCTTCAAACACTATTTTCCACAAGTAGTCACTAGCTAGATACAATATTGTAAAAAACCTAAAAATAACAAATTTTGTATAACTTTTTAAACTACCTTAATTTATGTAGTGGATCAGATGAATAAGTCTGGTATTGCTGCTTAAAAATATGAAGGGTAGATTGACTACCTTAACGACTACAATAACCATCAAAGTATATCTTTGATGGTTTTAATATATCATTCCTGATCACAAGGTAAGCGCCATCGTTCTGCTGGTTTCTTGATACCCTTCCCTGATATAAAAACGTATCGCATCAACATTCTGAGATAATACGCTCAGTTCAAGGTGTGAATAATGGTTTTCTTGCGCCCACTTTTTCATACCAGCCAGTAATTTCTGACCAATTCCAAGATTTCTGGCATCCTGACTCACTATTAAGTCAAAAACATAACCATAAGTTCTCGGAACCAGGCAATTAAAGGGAGGCGTCTTTTGCTCTTGAGCAATAGCAAAACCTCTAATGCTGCCATTCTCATCTTCTGCAACTAACAAATGAAACTTATCATTATTGATATTGGAAGCAATAAAATCTCTGTCTTGTTCAGCCACTTGCATCCTATCCGGCTGCAATGCAGCCATTTCACTGAACAATACACGATAAAGAGATAAAATAGACTCAATATCCTGCATAGTAGCCGTCCTTATTATCATTATATTCTCTCGATTATTTTTAATGAGTCAGTATGAATTTCCACCAACAGGATAATATGATTATTAAAACGATCAAGTCCCCTCACTGAATACCTCCAATGTGCCAAAATCCCCCGACAAAGCCACAACACTCCCTATTAACAAACATGCAACTGATAATACTGTTGAGTTATATCTGTTTCACTGCGAAGATGGCATCTCTTAAATAACACGTTGTAACTGAGGTTTTTTTAAAATGTCTCTTTCCAAACATCGGGCAGCTTCTTTTCCACTGTTTCCTGTGATTTTATTGTTACTGTCAATGACATCAATTCAAGCTGGAGCCTCACTGGCTAAAACATTATTTCCTGTCATTGGTGCGCCTGGTGTCACAGCTCTGAGACTTGCATTAGGAACGATTATTCTATTTCTGATTTTTAAACCGTGGAGGCTAAAATTTCAGCGTTCTTCATTACTCCCCCTTTTCGCCTATGGCATTTCCTTGGGAGCAATGAACTATCTGTTTTATCTATCCTTATCCCGAATTCCGCTCGGCATTGCCGTTGCGCTTGAGTTTACCGGACCTTTAGCGGTAGCCATGTTTTCTTCCCGCCGCCCTCTGGATTTTCTCTGGATTGCCTTGGTCATTGCCGGATTAAGCTTCCTGCTGCCAATCGGGAATAGCGTCAATGCCCTCGATCCTATAGGTATTGTGTACGCACTGGGAGCCGGTGTTTTTTGGGCACTTTATATTATTTTTGGGCAACGTGCTGGGGCGGGCTACGGTGCCGCAACGGTCTCTATCGGTTCACTCATTGCTGCCTTTATCTTTTTCCCAATTGGATTAATACAGACTGGGACTGAACTCCTGTTCGATACTTCTCTGCTGCCTATTGCCCTGGGGATCGCTATTTTATCCACCGCATTTCCTTACACTCTGGAGATGATTGCCCTTACTCGCCTGCCGGCCAAAACATTTGGAACATTAATGAGCCTTGAACCTGCGTTGGGAGCATTATCAGGCATCATCTTCCTTAATGAGCATTTGACAAAGACTCAATGGATTGCTCTCTTTTGCATTATTTGTGCTTCTATAGGCTCCACCTCGACTATTAAGCGAAAAACTAAAATAGAAAAAGTAGAATAATGACTTTAAAAATATTGATATGATCTATTGAAGCCGGAGAAAGAATTTTATTCTCTGGTTTTTTATTTTCAAAAATTATCAATATGTTATCGACCAATATAATAACTATCAATTTGATAGATATAAGCAACATGACTTCCGGCAAATGATCAACTAAATTTATTCTATCTAATGAGATAACTCATTACTCAGAATTAAGGGAGCATTATGATGAATACAGCAAAATTAATCAAAACCCAACCTTCCGGCCTGATTTATACCCGAAATAATCTTGATGAAGGTATTAAACAGAGAACGATTACTGCCTTAAATCATATGGTAACCCAATTTATCGATCTATCCATGTTGACTAAACAAGCTCACTGGAACATGCGTGGCCGCAATTTCATCGCTATTCATGAAATGCTGGATGATTTTCGTAATTCCATTACGGATCATCTTGACACATTTGCAGAGCGAGCTGTTCAATTAGGTGAAACGGCGCTAGGCACTGTTCAAGAAGTGTATAAACGTACCACACTGGAAAGCTACCCAACAGGTATTCATAGTGTACAGGATCATTTAAAGGCACTGGCAGATCGTTATGCTGTCGTTGCTAATGATATCCGTCAGGCGATTGTTGATACGGAAGATGAAGACACTGCGGATATGTTTACCGCGGCATCCCGTGATCTCGACAAATTTTTATGGTTTATCGAAGCAAATATTGAGCAATAAAATAAAAATATTATTCTTCATTAAGTTAAGGTCACATCTGTGGCCTTTTTTCAATCAACAATGAACGTTGATTGAAAAAATATTAAAAAAAGAAGTTATAACCTTAAAAACCCCGCAAACCTTTAAAAAAATCATTTTTCTCTCTATAATCCTTTTTTGATTTAAAAATAAACATGAGGATTCTATAAGATGGATATCGAAGTCAAAGATTCTAACGGCACATTGCTGAACGACGGTGATTCAGTTCAGGTTATCAAAGATTTGAAAGTCAAAGGGACTTCTAAGACACTGAAACGCGGCACGCTGATCAAAAACATCCGCCTGACTCACCGCGAAGATGAGATTGAATGCAATGCCGATAAAATTAAGGGATTAGTCCTGAAAACTTGCTTCCTGAAAAAAATAGATAAATAACAGTTACAATCCTATTACTGCTTAAAGGATAAATAATATTAAATTTTATATTATTTATCCTTTTTTATTAACGGGATTAAAATCGAATAGTATCGTTCATATTGAGTCAGGCAACTCATTATTACCACTGCCAATGAAGTTTTGCCGCCAAAAAATAGCAATATCACTTAGAAAATCAATCCATTAAATACATAATTCATAAATCAAGCCTTAGAAAAACACTAAATAGATTGGAATTTCAACCAAGAGAATTTATGATAAATATGTTTTTATTCTGATACAGAGTAAAGATATTGAAAATATTAAAATTTATATAGAGGTTACAAGATGAAGACTTCACTTACTCTATGCACAGCTATTCTGCTATTAATATCCTGGAATACATTTGCAACAGAAGCAAAATTGAATGATAAATCTGAAAAATGCCAGGAACGCGCACGTACTATATGTGCCAAGCATATTAAACATCATAAAAAATACCAATTTTGCCTTAAAGAGGTATATAGCGAATGTATGCACCAATAGATACGATATAACTTCAATTCTATTGAATAAGTGCGTTCTTAAAAACCCGTAAGTTAAACTGTTGGGGTGTATGTATACCCGTCATTATTAAGTGACTAAGTGCCTTTAATAACGATGGGTATATGTAACCTTAATTAAATTAATCTTTAAAAGAGTAGATAAATAAATTTTAATACATAAATAAAATTAATCCATAAAATCACCAGAAGTAATATAGAATCTGGTTTTAGGAGGAAAAATGAATTTACTTATTGCAGATATATTAGAATACAAAGGTAAAATAAAACAATTTGCATCAGGGAATAAAAATCTTATTTTATTTTTATGTTTTTTATTTATTCCAGCAAAAGCGGGAGGGATTTTTATCGGATTGATACATTTATCACAATATGTAACAACCACAAATAAAACGATAATTTCCCTTTACTTGATATCAATATTCCTGCTGGCATATGTTATCTTTTATTCAGTACAAAAACCGTTATTTCCATTAAAATACTCAACTCAAATAGTCTTATTTCATCATTAATAGACAAAAGAACTTTCTTTATATGCCGAATTATTTTTATGGCTTATAGTGCTATACCTATTTCTATTTTCTTTTTTATAGGATTATTATCTGGTAGTGTCAATCCATTATCACAAGTCACTTCTGTATTATTCTTGATCATATCTTTTGCCGTAATTGGATTTTCCTTGTCAGAATTAAAATTATCTCACACCATAATTTTATCATTTTTGTTTATTTTCCTATCTATTTTCAGATATAGTCCACTACATAATTTAATTTATATCTTTATTATTTTAACCATTCCTTTTCAGATATTTATTCATGAGAAAGAAGATAAAAAAAATTATCAAAAAAATGGTGTTGTTTTATCTAATAAACTTTTATCTCCTTATATTATAGATTTATCTTATTTCCTCTCAACTAACAAAACGTTTATTGTGAATATAATCACATCAATAGTTGTTTTATATTCCACTGCTTATATAGCTTGTCAACAAGCACCTAAAAAAATCAATTATATTACAATAGGTTATTTTGGATTCATGCTCTATATCTCAATGAGATTATTCTATAATTTAATTCACACCAATAAAAATCACCTTTGTCAACTAATTAATTTTCTATCAACAAAAAAACTTCGGTTTCTTCATTATTGTATATGCCTTTCTGTTTTTACTATCTCATGTTGTGTATTCATTCTCTTTGTGACAAATTCATTGTATATAGTTTTATTTCTTTATTATTATGTAATATCTGTTTTCACTGCACTAATGAACCTATCAAAGACACACTATACAAAATTACTCACATTATGTTCCATAGTTTTATTTTCTTGTTTAGGAGGATATATTTATGCTTGATATCATTGAACTGGAGACGACGGTTGGTAGTAGAAAAATATTCTCAAATGTTAATTGTCAATTTAATATTGGTATAAATCGTATCACTGGCATCAATGGTTCTGGCAAGACAACCTTTCTTTCTTGCCTTTCTGGCATTAAAAAGATGAATAAAGGTAAAATCAATTTTGTCAAAGATCATAAAAATCATTTATTCAACTTGCAAAAGCAAGGTTTTTATCTATCTGACCAAGTTAATTTTTACCATTTTCTTACTGGCCTTGATATCATTAATTTAACCAAACGTTATAAAAAGATAAATCATAACGCTCATTTGGTAGATTATTTAACAGGTCTTGGTATCTCTCATTACTTATATACAGAATTCGGCAATATGTCTTTAGGCACTAAAAAGAAATTTTTACTGACATCAGCATTAATGTCTGATGTTGATGTTTATATTTTTGATGAACCCACTAATGGTCTTGATGTAAAATCAATCACTTTTTTTAGGAAGATGATCAAATCCTTTGCCGACAAAAAAATTTTTATTTTAAGCTCTCATGATGAGAGTTTCTTGCAAGGGTTAATGATCAATGATTATAAGATACATCAAAACCAAGTTATCAAGATGGAACATTGATGCAATGCGATTGGATAAATAACCCATCCTTGAGTTATTTATCCTTTTTCGACGGCACCTTTGGCCGTTCAATTGGAAATACAGGCAAAGAATTCAATAAACGTGAACCATAACGTTTGGTTAATAAACGATTGTCATAAATCACGACATCACCATAACACTCATGGCTACGAATTAGCCTCCCCACTTGTTGGATCAAGTTAAAAGACGCACTAGGCAAACTCTGTACTTCAAATGGATAACGTTGCAAAGATTTCAGCCATGCGCTTTCAGTAATAATCACCGGATTGGTTACAGGAGGAAATGCAACTTTATGGATATGAACTTGTGAAAGATAATCACCTTTGAGATCCAACCCTTCTGCAAATGACTGCAACCCAATTAGAACGCTGGTTTGTCCTTCATCAATACGCTTGCAATGCGTTTCTACCAATCGATAACGAGGCTGATCACCTTGTACCAATAACATCAACCGCAAGTCCGTAACAAAAGTCAGGAACCCTTCCATTGCTCGCTGGCTGCTAAAAAGTACCAACATTCCCCGATGTTTCCCTGCCATCAGTTGGGAGCGAAAATAACGTGACATTTCCTCAAGATGTTGCATTTCGTTTTGAATGGTCGGTTCTAATGTCATTTGAGGAATGATCAAACGCCCTTGTCGCACATGTTCAAAAGGTGATGACAGGCTGACAAAACGATCACCATAATTTTCATGTAATCCGGTAAGTTCCTGAATGCGGGAAAAGCTATTTAGTGAACGTAGCGTGGCCGATGTCACTACAATATGAGGAATAGTGCGCCATAGTAGCTGGGTTAATTGTTCGCTGACTCGAATTCCGGCACAATGAAAATAAAGATGTGATTGGTTTTTCTCATAGCGGCGCGTTAACCATTTTGATATCGGCGCATGGGAAGACTCTTCTTGTGAAGCCAAACGCCACAGTTTTGCCATATTCTCAAAATAACCTAATGTCCGGCTGGATTGCAAAATAGCACGATGCAAGCGGACAATATCTTGTTTGGCTGTCTGATCACCTAAATTATTTAAAATCGCTTCCGCCAAACCACGCAATCCATCAGTGAGTTTAAATAATTGCTGACAGCATAGCAGTAAACTATCCGGTAACTTTCCCAATTCGAATAGGTATTCTTCCGCTTCACCACGCTCAGGCAATAATGCCTGTGTTATCTCCGACAATTCCGTAAAGTATTCACGGATTGTTGCACAATGAGTCTGCAATCGAGGAATATTTGCCAAAGCAGGCGGTTTTGTCGGCCGGAATTGAACCAGGTATTGTTCTACATGACGGATAAATGCATCTAACTGCCCATTAAGCTGGAATAAGGTTATTTCTCCTTCAACTTCCAGGGCATCCCTTGCTACTTCGGGAATATGGTGCCCTTCATCCAGAACTAACAACAGATTTTTTGCTTCCGGCAAAACAGATTCACTTTCCAACGCAGCCATAACCAAAGAGTGATTGGCGACAACAACATCTGCATCTTCAATTTCCCTACGGGCAAGAAAAAATGGACAATGGGAGTAAAACTGACAATTGCGTGCCAGACAGTTCATTTTATCCGTACTGATTTTTGTCCATAGAGAATCTGCCAGTGCCAGTTTATGGTGATCACGTAAACCATCCCATGCAAATGTCGTATAATCACTGCGCAATCGACGGCATAGTTCCCGCTCTTCACTATTGGCTATTTCAGTCTGGTCTTCAACCAGAAACATCAAGTCAATCTGCTCCCCTTCTGCGGCGCAAATAGCTTCCAAGTTACGCGGACAAACATAACGTGCCCGACCAAAAGCGCCCGTATATTTCAGATCAGGAATAATCTTACGCAGCAGCGGTAAATCCTTGCTGTAGATTTGATCTTGTAAAGCAACATTGGCTGTACTGACCACCAATGGTTTCTGTTCTGCCCGACTGATGGCAATCCCAGGGATCAGATATGACAACGTTTTTCCTACTCCTGTTGGTGCTTCTATCACCAAATGCCGACCTTCTTCATCCGCCAATGTCTTTGCAACCTCAGCGATCATTTGGCGTTGCGGCGCGCGTGGAATGAAACCATCAATATGGGTAGACAATGATTTATACCACTGACTGATCTGATTTTTTATTGAATTGGAAAGTGCCATGAATTTTGCTGCTTAAAAATGAGGGGACTATTCTCTCATAGAGTGAATCTCAGATCAGCCTTATAAGGCCATTACTGGGAAACAGTTTCCAGCTTTTGCAAAAATAGTTTATCGCTTGTCTTGCCTCTAGAAGCCGATATACTTTTGGCTTTCTATCTTTTGGATTTTGATGATTGTTATCCTCTTTTTATTAAAACCTTATTGGACACAGAGATGAAAAAAATCCTGCTTATTATCATTATATTATTTTCCATCGGCTCAATTGGTGGGATCTTTCTGGCAGGGATGAATATATATACCCGCTCAACCACACCAGCAGAAGCGCCACAACAGACTCAGCAGGAAAATACGCCAACAGGGCAACAATAAATACGCTGGTTTGTATCGTAACACCAGATGAGGAAGCTCATGAAAAATGAATATTTTGTCAGTTCACAATGGTTAAACGAACATCTCCATGATGAGAATGTTATTGTCATTGATGCCAGTGCCCCAATGCCCACCCAATCCATTGATTATCACCAATTCTGGTTAGAGAAGCACATTCCAGGCACACAATTTTTTGATCTTGATAAAATCGCCAATCTACAAACCAACCTGCCACACATGCTGCCGGAGCCGGAAACTTTCCGTCAGGCCGTTAGTAAAATGGGCATCAGTGAAAATCATCTGGTGGTCATTTACGATCAAGGCAATATGTTTTCCGCCCCACGGGCATGGTGGACATTTAAAATCTTTGGTGCCCGTCATATCCGTATCCTCGAAGGAGGCTTACAAGGCTGGCAACAAGCTGGTTATCCAACCGAATCAGGAAAAGTTACCCGCTCACCTGAAGTTTTCAATGTTCAGTTTACCCCTGAAAAAGTCTGTTCTCAGACGCAAATCCTTGATGCTCTCCGTAATGATGTAGCAGTACAATTTGTGGATGCCAGAGCAGAAGACCGTTTTCAGGCAAAAGTGCCAGAACCCCGCCCAGGTCTAAGAATGGGACACCTTCCCGGCGCTAAAAATGTTCCGTGGACAGCTCTGATTGATAATGGACGTTATAAGCCAGTAGAAGAAATTACGACAATATTCCGCAAGCAAGGTATTGATTTAGACCAATCCATCATAGCCAGTTGTGGCTCTGGTATGACAGCCGCTATTTTAGTCCTGGGGCTTGATATGATTGGTCATAAAGAAGCAGGATTATATGATGGCTCCTGGGCTGAATGGGGAGCCGATGATTCACTTCCATTAGAAAAATAGATGATTAGAAAGAATAAATAGCGATGAAAACAGGCCGATCACAGTTCGGCCTGTTGTGGTATGAAACATAAAATAAAATTAAACTCTTAATGGCTAAACTGAGCTATATTACTTAAGAATCCCGCCAATGCTCTCCTCATATCTGGAATTAAATTATTATTAAAAAATTGAAAGGCTCCATTATTTAATAAAATATTGGACGGGAATTCTAAGCTAGGCAATGACTGTCGCATCACATGATACAGCCAGTTATTGATATCAAAATGAGAAAATTCGGCTGTGTGCCATAAATTTTCCATTATATTTATAGTGCTGCCACTCATTAATTCCACCCGCGATATATGAGATTGCACTATAAGACGAAGTGTATTGACAGAGGAAACCACACGATCAGATATATTACGAACATCTAATATTCCAGCTTCAATAAAATGCAGATATAATGCTTCAAATTGTTCACTCGATATATCTAACGAATGTACAACTCCATTTCCTAATGGAATGGTATTATCAATAATTTCTATAGTGGAATTATCTCCTCTTGGTTTAAAGAATGCCCTTCTCAAGTATTCCACTTCTCCCTCAGCAGGTAATAATCCTTGAGTTTCTAGTCCTACAGTATAAATACCGCTCCCTGTAGGGTTTTCAACTCGCACAATCCTCTCTTCATTTATAGCTCGCCTAAATGCGACTACATGATCGCTACTCATACGTCCTTGTAATTCTCCTGGAAGAGCCAGGTTCATTCTTCTTCCTCCCCCACTACTGAACCCTACACCAAACGCTTCACTAAACTCGCTTGACTGTTGTCCCATCCGCCGCAAACCTCTGGCAATACCGCCAATAGCACCAGCTCCCAGACTCAGCGCCCCAAACCCCAGAGAGATCCATCCAAGCGTTGCCGAGGCACGGGGATTACTGTCTTCTGTAGCAGCACTGGCAATCCCCGTAACATCGGCAACAAGTCCCGCAATAATGGCCGCATCGCCAGCCAGTGATGCCCCGCCTGTGGGAATAGCCATAGCCAAGCCAACAATCAGTCCGATGACTCCGCCAATAATTCCAAACAGGCTGCCCAGACTCAGATGACCAGTAGGGTCAATACGATTAATGGGGTCACCGAGGCAGTAGGCATATGCATTGAGACCCCCGGCACCAAACGGACTCAGGCTATCAGGCGCATTAAAACGCATTAAAACTGGATTATAAGCCCGATAGCCATTACCCAGGTGATAAGTTCCCATCACGGGATCAACCCGTTCACCATTATAAGCCGGAATATCCGGGTTGCTCTCCTCTGCGGCCTGCTGCCCATAAGGCGAATAACGATAGCGGGTTTGGGTACCATCATTTTTATGGCTCACCAACACGCTGCTATGGCTGTCAGTGCCCAATAAATTCGTCTGGGTATCCGTAATGGTCGCAACGAGTTCCCCCTGGGTACGTAACAGCCGCGTCGCCGTGCCACTTTCGCGCAGGATTTCGGCCACGCGCACCGTTCCCTGATAATAAAGTTCATGGGTCTTGTCTGTCCCCATTTGTTGCAGCACCAGTCGGTTGCTTGCATCATAAGCATAGGTACTGGTGCTGTCACTGAAACGGACAGACATCAGCCGCCCCAGGACATCATAGGTTAAATGCCGGCCAGCCTCATCGTCTATCAGGCGACCCGCAGCGTCATATACCAGGGTGATCGTGGCCGGATAATTCGGGTGCGTATGGGTAATGGTATGCAACTGACAGGGATCTGACGCATTGTAGGTAAATGTCGCTGTATCACGGCTTCCATCATTGAGGGTCGTTATACAGGTAAGGATGTTACCCAAAAGGTCATAAGTAAAACGCTGACTGGCAATACTAAAGCCATAAGCATCACGGGGGCATTCTGAACCCGTACAGTGATATTCTGTTAGCCAACGCCGGGCGGGATCATACGTATAGGTTTCCTGACGTAACAAGCCAGCATTCTGTGAACGGGTCAGGCGTGATGCTATTTGTCCTGTGACCGTATAAGTTTGCTCAAGCGTCAGCGTATCCGTTTCTGTCTGGATTTGGCGTTGGGTCTCACGCTCAAAATCATCAAAACTAAGCGTGGTGGTTAATGTTTGGTTATGCTGTTTATCGTGAACACACCAACACTTGACCCGACTGGCCGCATCATAGGTCAATACCACGTCAATATCAGCATCCCGCGTGGCAATCGGACGGCCAAACTCATCAAAACTGACATGACATTTTTTTCCTGTCACGTCCTGATAGGCGGTCAGCCGGCCGATAGGGGAATAGGTATAATGCGCCTCCCGTGCTGCCCCTGCCTTGGCATCCTCAAAATGGAAAGTTTCCCGCTGCAAACGGCCGGAAGCGGTATATCCCATACGATGTGTAGCCCGTTGTGCAGCACTGGCCTCCGTCATCATCCCAGTCTTGGGATCATAGGTAAAGCGCTGCTGTATTTCCCCCGCCTCCACCTGTGTCAAGGCATGATCGAGCAAGGGTTCATAGGTATACATCGTCGTTTGTCCCAACGGATCAGTGACCTGACTGGGATAGGGATTTTTCCCCTGATAGGACGAACGGTAGGTACGCCCGCCACTGGTGGTTACAATCAGGCGGTGCAGGCTGTCGAAGTTACGGGTTCCCAGCACCTTATCGCCAACCGCAATTTGCGTCACTAAACTGTCTGTCGTAAACGGGGCATAAGATTTTCGTACCACCGTGCCATCACTGTGACTGATAGTCAACAACCGTCCCAATAAATCGTAGGTGTATTCCGTTTTTTGCCCCAATGCGTCAATGGTGGCCCGTAATCGTCCCAAGCCATCATAGTGACTGTGCTGCTGGCTATACTGCCTGCCCTGGCTATCATAGAGCGTCATCGTGACAGGCTGATGCCGTTTATTATATTCCACCGTACAGTGACTAAAAGTTAGCCCTTCCGCCTGTCGGGTGATCCGCGCGGTGCGGGTCACCGGATCATAATCGTGTTGGACACTCCCGCCTGTATCCCTGCTAATCCGGTGAGGTTTCCCCCAGTCATCATATTCAATGCGTTGATGGGAGGAAACCTGAACCACACGGGGTGCACTGTCCGTGCCATTTTCCGCGGGCAGCCAGTCGTGCCACGTTTGGGTCACCACACGCCCCCAACGATCCCGCTCCATTTCAGATATTAACTGCCAGACCTGATCGGGCTGCCCCTTTTCCAGTATTTCCTGCTGATAGGCATGCCCCAGCCCATTGAAGCGAATACGCACCTGATTGCCCCACACATCGGTTTTCATTGTCGTCATCACCCCAGTCTCTTCAATGGCATAGTCATACTGCACCGTTTGGCAATAATCGGTATGGGCATTACTGATATGATTTGAAATACGCCCGATATCATCATAGGTATAATCGGCAGTTCGTCCCTGCGCATCCACTTCATGCCATAACTTGTCGCTGACCTGTGATTGGGTGGCCTGGGTCGTGAAACTAAGCTGGTCATGCCCTGTCCATTCGGTGCTTTTTATCAGCGCCTCACCTTGCAGGGTATAGCTGAAGGTTTGATAACTTTTCCATGTCTTGCCGGCAGCCAGTTCCTTTCCTGATCTGGCATATATCGTTTCATCAATACGGTGAATGCGCCCATGATCGGGGGAATTCACATCATTCATATAGCGGGTCTGGCTTTCATGCAACAACTGGCCGGCGCTATACCAGCCCTGATAGGTGCAGACTACAGCATGAGTACCGGGAGCACCGGCCAGTGTGGGTAATAAATCATAGCGATAAACCACCTGATGTATCGGTGCATCATCATAAGTACCTTCGGGAGAAGATTTGCCGGGTGTAACAGTCTTGGATTTGACAAAACGTACGAAGCCATGCGGGGAAGCCGGACAGGCGCCTTCTTCCCCCTTAACCGGATAATAAACCCAGTCAGTACGGGTGCCATCTGGGGCAATCTGCATGGTCGGGTTACCCGCCTCATCAAATTCGGTCTGGACAACCTCCACGTCAGAAACATCATTAAAGCTGATATCTGCCATTTTTGGCATCTGGAATTGAGGGGATTGTTCTTCAAACGACAAACCCACTTGGGCATAATAACTGGTCTTATGTTCCCGCTTGCATCCATTCTGCTCCGTCATCTCGGCAACCAGCAAATGGTATTTGTTATAGCGGCGGGTAATATGGCGTTGCGTTGTACCGTTGTCCCAGTGTTCGGTTGAACCATACTGGTAATCACTTAGGACACCGTAGAGATAGTCTTCATCCGGATGCCAGCGCCCCTGAGCCCCATAACCGAGAAAGTTCGCCGCAGTATATTGATAGGTTCGTACAATATCTGAATCTGGGCTGTGACCGGGCGATTGCGTGTATTGGGTGACATAGGGTAAAGAGGACAAGGGCGCCCCGTCGGGAAAACGGTGACCATCAAGATGATAATTCACCTTCTCCGTCAACCCCGTCGGGGAGGCCACCCGATTCAAAAACTGGCTCTCTATGTCATAACCTATCTCCCAGGTTAACGCTTTGCCGGTAATGGTATCTTTCTGAACCTGAGTCACATAGTCATTCGCGAACAACAATTGAATCTCATAAGCTTCAGTCGTGCCCGGCCAGACCGTGAAACGGGTATAACTGCCGTGTTCATAGTGCACTTTTAACAACACTCGCCCTGTATCATCCGTGATCGCTGTCAGAAACAGGACAGGACCGAAATCACTCTCCCAGTCCAGTTTCAGAGAATGACCAAGGGGGGTAAATATCTGGGTGGGCACTTTGAGGTGATAGGCATTGTCCGGTCCGGTTAAAATTTCAACCATGCCAGATTTATGGATCACCCTGTAGACATTCTGAGCGACATCCTTTTCAAACCGCACCACATCCTGTTTATACTGTTTCAGATAGACGGTATCCTCGTATTCATCCACTTTATAGTGTTCACCGGTTGAGAGGCTTAACTGCCGTTGCTGGCTATCATATTGAGTCAGCCCAAGGGAAAAGCCAATACCAAAGCCAATGTTTCCAATATTAAGCGGGTTATATGACAGTGCTATCGTTTGGGTCGGACCGAGATGGTTATTACCGGTTAACTGAGCCACCAGCATCATATAAGTAAACAGGCCAGTACGGGGATCAACGCTACCCGTGGCCGCACTTTGAAAATTGTGGGCATGAGAGAAAAAATTATTCTGCATTTTGGCGCCTCACTTTTTTATTTGATGAAAAAACTTTTCATTTCATAACCAGAGGATGCTCAAAAGAAAATCCACGACGACGACTGAGAAAAACATTATATATAGCGTATGCATCCTCGTTTTTTAATCCGTAGCCATTCCAAACTCATTCTTCAACATCTATAAAATGGTCTTTGTTTTTTTCTTCGTCGTTATTATTATTTGGCACTATCCCAAATATTCCTTTATTTCCATACTGATCATAAAAATAAACAGTAAAATCCCCAAACCAAGTATCATGTAACATAGGATGCCTTTCCACCCAGACCTTCATTACGGTAAAACAAATGGCCTTATCTCCTTCTTGTCTAATGTCGATATTTATCTCATATTTAACAGGCACTTCCCACCACGTGGTATTACCTATGGCAACGTTCGTTTTTCCCCCCAAGGCCCAAATGAAATGTACACAATAGTAACCAGAATCGGGCAAAACGTCATCGAAGTCCGCATGATAACGCTGATGTATACAATTAGAAGGTATATTGTCACCAGTGAGAGGATTATTCCCACTCCAAGATAAGGCTACAATATATCTATCCCCTCGATTCAACTTTACATAGGTATTATCCTGATTCCAGGAAACCATATGATGACCTTCAATATCAGCGTATTTTGTTTGGATTGTTTTGGTATGCCAATGTATATCAGAAAGCTTATAATGCATTTCAGGCATCGACGTAAGTTGGACAAATGAATCAAATGTAGCACTTACTCCAAAGGCTGTTGTTGCTGTCTTACCAGTTTGCGTCGTAACCAATACAGCAATTTGTTTGGTTTTATCTACTGCCGCAGGTGAGCAGTATACATAATAAGTTATCCTACTTAGATTTATATTATTATCTCCATTATTTTCTTCTTTATTAATCAACGATGGGATTTTGGGCGTGTTCGTAAATTCATTAGGTATATCTATATAAGACCAGGTAAAATTGTCTCCTTCTCTTGCATTCCAGAGAAGCTTTTCTTGTGTGTCATAATCAACCAGCCAGACATGCTGCAAAAGCAAATCTCTTGGGACTAATATCGTTTTATTGTTACAATTAGTTGCTTGAATATAAATATCGATCGCCACCCTATTTTTTCCGTTAGCAAAGATCCTAGCTTCACGACTTATCTGAGGTAGTTTTATCTTTAACTCAATTACCCCATGCCAGGTTGGATCGTCATCTTTACAGTCTTTAGCGAGTTTATCGTTATCTTGCCAGTTGTTCATATGAGTTTCCTATAAGTTAAGTTAAGTTAATCAAATTATTTCTAAAGCTAAATAGGATTTCATAATGCTGCTATACATAGTACCTTCAACCATTTGAATATAAAGTGCTTATGTTGCACAAGGTGAAGCATTATTTTGGAATGTTATTTAGAACCGCTATCAAACAATAAATTATTAAAACATATATAATAATAAAAACTTTAAATCTATCATTTAACTTATAATAAATAAAATGCGTTACATTAATTAGATTTTCAATCACTTAATACTTATGTTTATATAATGAATACATATGAAAAAATATGTAAATATATTTATACTTCCTTAAAGGATTTAATCTAAAACCTTTAAAATCCCCACATAATAAATTTTATAATACCAATATAACCAAAATATCCAAATTTTCCAGAAAAAAATAACAACATCCACCTTACACATGACTTATCTATATACTATTGGTTATAATCTTCAATAAATATATTTTATCTTCATTGCACCTATAAATAATAAACACATTATTTCATTTAAATAAAAATAAAGCATGGATATGGATGACTTTATTTATTACCTGTATAATCAAACTAAAAATTAAATTATTGCCATGCCATCCTGACAAACACATAAGAAATCATATCTAATAAAAATTGGGTTTGATATGTATCATTCATAATTTATAAAAAAACGGTATATATTTTATTATACCCGATAATTTTCAAGTTATGGCTTAGTCGCAAAAACACGCATTCCCCCATAAATATAGAGACACTATACCAATCGCCATTGAAGATGCTTGATTTATCCCCCAAACCAGATCATGCTTACGACCATGAAAATTCATCTGACACCAGAACAAAAACGTGCCCTCGAATTGATGCATGATACCACTCGTGACAGTCGAGTCTGTGATCGCATCAAGGCCGTGCTTTTGGCCTCTGAAGGCTGGACTGCTCAGATGATTGCACAGGCCTTGCGTATTCATGAAAGTACGGTCAGCCGTCACCTGAAAGATTTCATCGCTCAGGAAAAGCTCACCCCGGAAAATGGCGGGTCTGAAAGCCATCTCTCTGCCGAACAAACCACCGATCTGATTGATTATTTGACGGCCAATTTGATGCATACGACCACTCAAATTGTGGCCTATGTCCAAGCCCGTTGGCAGGTGTCTTTCAGCGTGGGCGGAATGACAAAATGGCTTCACCGCCAGGGTTTCAGCTACAAGAAACCAAAGGGCGTTCCGCATAAATTTGATGCGGATAAACAGCAACAATTTATTGATGATTACCAATCGCTGAAAAACGGAGTGGGTCAGAGTGAACCTATCCTATTTATTGATGCGGTGCATCCTACCCAGTCCACAAAGCTCAGCTATGGCTGGATGAAAGCAGGAAAAAATCAGGTCAAAGTGGTCGAAACCACCGGCAGTCGTACCCGTCTCAATATTCTGGGTGCGCTCAATTTACAACGCATTGAAGACACCGTGATCCGTGAATATCCGAGCATCAATGCTAAAATCGCGTATTTCCTCGGGGCAATCCGGGAAACTTACCCGCTTTCGCAAAGGATCCATATTATTCTGGATGGGGCGGGTTATCACCGGGCAGAGTGGGTGAAAGATATTGCGTATGTCCTGAATATTGAATTGCATTACCTCCCGCCCTACAGCCCAAACCTCAATCCGATAGAGCGATTGTGGAAGTATATGAATGAGCAGGTGCGTAATAATGTCTATTTCCCGAATGCGAAGACGTTCCGTGAAACCCTTCGTCACTTTTTTCATGTCACTTTGCCAGAAAAAGCGAAAGAACTGACGACTCGACTGACTGACAATTTTCAGATTTTAAAACCGGCATCTTCAAGTTAGATTGGTATATATATAATATGCGATGTCACTATATCACTGGAGGGAATAAGTCCGGCTAACAGAAGATTTGAGACTCTTGGGTAAAATGCCGCAGTAAACATTTATCTACAGCAGAAGAGATAACGTTAGCGATCTCAGCAGATGTTTTTAATACTCTGATTTGCATAAATAACTCATCCGCTTCATTATACTCTTTGCGCAAATACCCCAGCCATTGCTTGATACGGGCAACGTGATAAAGCCCTGTATCACCCTGTTTTTCCAGATAAGTATATTTTCGCAGTAGCTTGAGTACACCACGCCACGGCATCTTTGGTTCGTTATATTTAATGACACGACTCAAGTTTGGCACATGCAGGGCGCCACGGCCTATCATCACGGCATTACATCCTGTCGTTTTGATACACTCCTGGGCGCTCTGCCAATCCCAAATTTCACCGTTGGCAATGACAGGAATAGCGAGGCGACGCCGAATCTCCCCTATCGCCTCCCAGTTGATATGCTCTGCTTTATAACCATCCTCTTTGGTTCGTCCATGCACAACCAGCTCGGTTGCACCCGCTTGCTGGACGGCATCCGCAATCTCAAATTGGCGTGAAGCAGAATCCCATCCCAGACGTACTTTTACCGTTACCGGCAAATGGGCAGGCACGGCTTCACGCATGGCTTTAGCTCCCTGATAAATGAGTTCGGGATCTTTTAATAAGCTAGCGCCTCCACCACTGCCATTGACTGCCTTGGACGGACAACCACAGTTTAAATCGACACCCCATGATCCCAATTCAACCGCCCTGACAGCATTTTCTGCCAACCATTCTGGATATTGTCCAAGGAGCTGGAGCCTGACAGGCGTTCCCGCTGGTGTACAGCTCTGATGATGCAGTTCAGGGCACAACCGGTAAAAGGACTTTACCGGCAGTAAGCTGTCAACTACACGCAGGAATTCAGTGATACAGAGGTCATAGTCATTGATTTCACTCAACAGCTCCCTAACCAGAGAATCCAAAACCCCTTCCATAGGAGCCAGCAAAACGCGCATGAATTACTCTCCCGTCACCGAAGCACGTGGAGTTTTGCTTGCCCGGCCTTTATTTACCCGATTTTGTTTGGAATGGCCTGGTTTACCATTTCTATGTGGGTTATTACCGCGCGGGTTATTACTGTGTGGATTATTACCGCGAGAGTTATTACCACGAGAGTTATTATCACGGCTATTGCGGCCGTTTTGGATAGGCTCAGCTTTGATAGAAGGATCAGGTTCATAACCCGAAATAGCAATGCGTGGAATTTCCCGCTTCAACAGGCGCTCAATATCTTTCAGGAGCTTATGTTCATCGACACACACCAGCGATATTGCTTGCCCTGTAGCTTCTGCACGCCCTGTACGGCCAATTCGATGCACATAATCTTCGGCAACATTTGGCAGCTCATAGTTGACAACATAGGGTAATTGGTCAATATCCAGTCCACGGGCAGCGATATCCGTTGCTACCAACGCGCGGATTTTCCCTGTCTTAAAATCAGACAGCGCACGGGTTCTTGCCCCCTGACTTTTGTTACCGTGGATCGCCGCAGCAGTTACACCATCTTTATTCAATTGCTCCGCCAACCGGTTTGCACCATGTTTGGTACGCGTAAATACCAGCACCTGTTGCCAGTTCTGGCTGCCGATCATGTAAGAGAGCAATTCACCCTTGCGCTTTTTGTCTACAAAATGGATTGCTTGTTCAATTTGCTCAGAAGCTGAGTTACGCCGTGCCACTTCTACGCTGACTGGCTCTTTCAGTAATTTACTGGCGAGGTTTTTAATTTCATCAGAGAATGTTGCAGAAAAGAGCAAGTTTTGGCGTTTTGCTGGCAGCTTGTTCAACACACGACGAATATCGTGAATAAAGCCCATGTCTAACATGCGGTCAGCTTCATCTAAAACCAGGATCTCTACGCGAGAAAGATCTACCGCATTTTGGTGCTCTAAATCCAGCAAGCGCCCCGGCGTTGCTACCAGAATATCCACACCACCGCGCAGTTTCATCATCTGCGGGTTGATACTGACACCACCGAATACCACAAACGAACGTAATCTGAGGTATTTGCTGTAACTACGTACATTTTCCCCCACCTGAGCCGCCAGTTCTCTGGTTGGGGTTAAAATCAACACCCTGACTGGACGACGACCTTTTGCCTGAATCGGGGATTCACTCAAGAGTTGCAGGATAGGCAAAGTAAACCCTGCGGTTTTTCCCGTACCTGTCTGGGCACTGGCCAGTAGATCTTTGCCGGATAACACAACAGGAATGGCCTGCTGCTGAATAGGGGTAGGTTCCACGTAGCCTTGTTCTTCAACGGCACGCAAAATATCAGCCTTCAAGCCGAGTGACTCAAAATTCATAAATAAGAAATACTCCAGACTTCACCATGCCTGATATCAATTCAGGGGCAGTTTTATGGGAAGAAAACAGACGCGGTAAAACGCAAAGAAACTACACAAACTGCAATGCACCGTATATAAATAGGGCGTGATTATAACAGATATGTCTTTCCACGCAGGCCAAAGAGAGCAATAAATTTGTCTAAAATTGACTAAATCTCTTTAGCCAAGGGAAATAAGCCAAAACTGGACGATTATTTTTTATGGGTGTCTATTAAAAAGACAATTTGTAGCAACTTTACATCTAATTACTTTAGTTTTAAAGTTAATCATACGATTGATATAGTTTTCGGCACTCCCGAAAATTCTTTGTCACAGGAAACATTTTGACATGGTAGCAAAGAAGGCCCAGACACTACGAGGCGAGCACGCCAAACAACAACTTCTGGAAGCAGCAATAGAAATTTTTGGCAAATCAGGTCTGGATGGTGCTACTACCCGCAACATTGCCCAACATGCACAGCAAAATATCGCAGCTATTGCATACTATTTCGGTTCCAAAGAAGGATTATACCTCGCCGTTGTGCAACATATTGCTGATAAGCTAAAAGCAGAGTTTTCACCTCTCATTGAAGCCATTGATCATTTTTTTGAGAAGACACCGAAACCCTATCCAAAAGATCCAATATTGGCATTTATTCATCAGGGAATGGTGAGCTATAACCGCCTGATTTTCGAGAAAAGCAGTATCAATATCAGCCGGATCATGTCCCATGAACAATTGACGCCAACAGAGGCTTACAGTGTCATGCATGAACAGGGACTGGCTCCAATTTATTCTCGATTGAATAAACTCATCGCCAATTATATCGGAGCCGATGAGCGCCAAATTTCAACTCAGATTCACACCCATGCTTTATTGGGTGAGATCCTTTCTTTCCGTCTGGCCAGGGAAGCCTTATTGCGCCAAACCGGATGGGACAATATTGGCGCCAAAGAATACGAATTAATCAATCAGGTTTTATCTCAACACATCAATTTATTGCTTGATGGGTTAAGAGAGAAATCAAAAATGCATACCCAATAGCTCTTAAGCAATGGCATAACCAACGAAGCCACCACTTGAAAGATAGAGGGTATAAATTGAACAAGGCATAAGGGATGGTATGAACAGTAAAAAGTTTGCTCTTGCCCTATTGGCACTCATTATTGTTATCAGTGCTATTGTCGGTATCTACTATTATCAGGAACAAAATAGCAGGGAGCTAACCCTGTATGGCAATGTCGATGTCAGGACTGTCAACCTCGGTTTTCGGGTTGCCGGTAAACTAGCTGATCTACAAGTGGATGAAGGTGATGCCATAACTGTGAACCAGACACTTGGTCGCCTTGATGATATCCCCTTTATTAATGCCTTGAATCAGGCCAAAGCGGCTCGTGATGTCGCCAAGGCCAATCTTGCCAAAGCTGAAGCGGGTTATCGCAGCGAAGAAATTGCCCAAGTACGTGCTGAAGTAAAACAAAAAGAGTCAGCATTCCATTTTGCCGATAGTTTCCTGAAACGTCAGCAAGGCTTGTGGCAAAGCAAAACTATCTCTGATAATGATCTGGAAAATGCCAGAACTGGACGCAATCAAGCACTGGCGGCTTACCAGGCGGCAAAAGATAAATTGCGTCAGTTCGAGACGGGTTATCGCATAGAAGAAATTGCGGCAGCAAAAGCCCAATTTATTCAGGCAGAAGCGACAGTAGCACAGGCGGAACTTAACCTGAAAGATACTCAACTCACTTCTCCATCGGCAGGGATGATCCTGACCAGAGCCATTGAACCCGGCACCATGCTAGCGGCTGGCAACACGGTTTTTACCCTGTCCCTTACCAATCCCGTTTGGATCAGAGCATATATTGATGAACCTCATCTCAATCAGGCTACTGCCGGACGGGAAGTTCTGATTTATACCGACGGGCGGAAAAACCAACCCTATCATGGCAAAATCGGTTTTGTTTCTCCCACTGCCGAATTTACTCCCAAAAATGTCGAAACACCTGATTTAAGAACAGACTTAGTTTATCGCCTGCGCATCATTGTCCTTGATCCCGATGAAGGGCTGAAACAAGGCATGCCTGTTACCTTGCGTTTTACTGAAACAAATTTTACTGAAACAAATAAGTAGGCGATAACATGACCAGTTCAGCTTATACGATAAAACTGAACGGCGTGGAGAAAACTTTTCCAGGATTGGACGTTCCTGCTGTATCCCATCTACAAGCAGAAATTCAGGGTGGATCAGTGACGGGTCTTGTCGGTCCAGATGGTGCTGGAAAAACCACGCTGATAAGAATGTTAGCCGGATTATTGAAGCCTGACAGCGGCAATATTGAAATTATGGGACTTGATCCCATCAAAGACAGTGTTCAAGTACGTTCTGACCTCGGTTACATGCCGCAGAAATTTGGCTTGTATGAAGATTTAACCGTAATGGAAAATCTCACTTTATATGCCGATCTGCGTGGTGTACTTGGCGAAGAGCGCAAAACCACCTTTCAGAAATTACTCACCTTCACGGATTTGACCCGTTTTACCGGACGGTTAGCGGGGAAATTGTCCGGCGGCATGAAACAAAAACTGGGGCTTGCTTGTACTTTATTGGGTAGCCCGAAAGTTTTGCTACTGGATGAGCCTGGTGTGGGTGTTGATCCCATCGCCCGTCGTGAATTATGGCAAATGGTCCATGAACTCGCTTCTGACGGCATGTTGATCTTATGGAGCACCTCTTATCTGGATGAGGCCGAATTATGTCGTGATGTTTTGCTGATGAACCGAGGTAAGCTGCTCTATCGTGGCCAGCCACAAGACTTAACCCGAAATATTGCGGGTCGATCTTTTTTGCTTGATGTCAAACAAGATGCACGGCGCAAAATGTTGCAACATGCTCTCACCTTGCCCCAAGTGACTGATGGTGTGATTCAGGGAAAATATGTTCGCCTGATCTTAAAAGAAGAAGCGGATAAGAACGCATTATTCCAACAAATAGGGTTGCCTGAAGCCAGTCTCTTCGAGGCCGAACCCCGTTTCGAAGATGCATTTATCGATTTATTGGGTGGAGGTCCATCCCATCGTTCTGAATTAGCGGAGATAATGCCGCAAATCCCGCCAAACCCAATGGAAACCGTGATAGAAGCCCGTAGCCTGACTAAAAAATTTGGCGATTTTGCTGCCACTGACCAGGTCGATTTTCAGGTGAAACGAGGGGAAATATTCGGCCTATTAGGGCCAAATGGTGCCGGAAAATCAACAACCTTCAAAATGATGTGTGGTTTGATGATCCCCACTTCAGGCAAGGCCTTGGTTCTGGATATGGATTTAAAAACCGGTTCAGGCAAGGCCCGTCAACGCCTTGGATATATGGCGCAAAAATTCTCACTTTATGGCAACCTGACTGTTGGGCAGAATCTTAAGTTTTTCTCTGGCGTTTACGGCCTGAAAGGTCGTCATCAACAAGAAAAGATGTCTGACATGATCCGTGCTTTCAATCTTGGGCCAATCTTACACCAAAAGACGGATAGCCTTCCACTCGGGTTTAAACAACGACTTGCCCTTTCCTGCGCCTTGATGCACGAACCTGATATTCTGTTTTTGGATGAACCCACTTCGGGAGTTGATCCACTAACCCGCCGCGAATTTTGGCTGCATATCAACGGCATGGTGGACAAAGGTGTCACCGTGATGGTCACAACTCACTTTATGGAAGAAGCAGAATATTGTGATCGTATCGGGCTGGTATTTCGAGGTAAATTGATTGCAGCCGGAACGCCCGATGAACTGAAACAACTGGTTGCCACGGATAAGCTCCCTAACCCTTCCATGGAAGATGCTTTTATCGATCTCGTGTTGAACTACGATAAGGAGCCGCAATGAGTCATCCTGAACATACAACACCTCAGAAAGCCGTCAGTTTCTCATGGCGCCGATTGAAAGCACTCTGTATCAAGGAAACTAAGCAAATTGTCCGTGATCCCAGCAGTGCTTTGATTGCCGTAGTTATCCCTTTGATGTTGCTATTTATTTTTGGTTACGGCATTAACCTGGACTCCAGCAAGCTTCGCCTTGGTATTCTCATGGAACAACAGAGCGAGGACGCCAGAGAACTAGTGCATGTATTTACGGGATCGCCCTATATTGATGCCACCATCAGCGACAATCGCCAGCTCTTAATCAAAAAAATGCAGGAAAACCAAATTCGGGGCATTATCGTCATCCCTGTCAACTTTGATGCTCAGCTTGCCCGCGCAGACAGCCATGCCCCCATCCAGGTTATTACCGATGGCAGTGAACCTAACACTGCCAATTTTGTGCAGGGCTATACCAAAGGTATCTGGCAAATCTGGTTACAACAGCGAGGGCAAAATCTTGGGGTTGCAACTACTCCCTTGATTGATACACAAATCCGCTATTGGTTTAATCCCGCCGCCATTAGCCAGCACTTCCTTATTCCCGGTGCTGTTTCAATTATTATGACCGTAGTAGGCGCAATTCTTACCTCGCTTGTCGTCGCCCGTGAATGGGAACGCGGCACTATGGAAGCGCTACTTTCGACCCAGGTTACCCGTACCGAATTGCTGCTCGCCAAATTATTACCCTATCAAATGCTGGGATCTTTCGTCATGGTACTTTGCATGCTATTCACGGTGTTTGTGCTGGGGGTTCCCTATCGCGGCTCACTCTGGATATTAGCATTAGTTTCCAGCCTTTATCTCGCTACCGCCCTGGGGATGGGATTATTGATTTCTACCCTGACACGTAATCAGTTCAATGCGGCGATGATTTCTCTCAATGCCGCTTTTTTGCCTGCCATTATGTTGTCTGGTTTTGTTTTCGAAATAGACAGTATGCCTGTGCTTATTCAGGCTTCAACTTATGTCATACCTGCACGTTACTTTGTCAGCAGCCTACAGACGCTCTTTCTGGCCGGGAACATTGGCACTGTGTTGATGACAAACCTGCTCCTGTTGATTGCCAGTTCCATTGTCTTTATCGGCCTGACCGCGTGGAAAACCCGTCGACATCTGGATTAAAAAGGAAAGAGCATGTTTTATCGTCTGTATACACTCATCATGAAAGAGTTACAGTCTCTTCTGAGAGAACCGCAAACACGGAACATTTTGATTTTGACCGTGATTATACAAATGATCCTGTTTCCGTGGGCCGCAACGTTGGAAGTCAAAAACGCCACCATCGCTATTTATAATGAAGATAAAGGACAGGCATCAATTGAATTAACCCAACGGCTGGCAAAATCAAAAGCATTTCCTGATGTTATTTTGCTAACCAGTTCGCAAGAGATCCGCCCTACTCTGGATAACCGAAAAGCACTATTGCTGGTACGCTTTCCACAAAATTTCAGTGCTAATCTTGCCAATCATAACCCGACATCAATTCAAGTTTTGTTGGATGGGCGTAATTCAAACAGTGCCCAAATTGCAGCCAACTATATCCAGCAGATTGTAATGGATTACCAAAAACAACTGTTGGGAAATGCCCCTAATTTCAATAATAGTGAACTCATTGTGCGTAACTGGTATAACGCCAATTTGGATTACAAGTGGTTCGTCGTACCGTCGCTGGTAGCCATGATTACTACGATTGGTGTTCTGATTGTCACAGCGTTGTCAGTCGCCCGTGAGCGGGAACAAGGAACGCTGGATCAGTTACTGGTTTCTCCACTGGCAACCTGGCAAATTTTCCTTGGCAAAGCCATTCCGGCATTGGTTGTGGCGACGATGCAAGCAAGCATTGTTTTGCTGATTGGAACGCTGTTCTATCAAATTCCTTTCGCGGGTTCATTGCTGCTATTTTATGGCTGTATGTTGATTTATGGCTTATCCCTGGTGGGTTTCGGATTGTTGATTTCTGCTGTCTGTTCCACCCAGCAACAAGCATTTATTGGTGTATTTGTATTTATGATGCCCGCTATTTTGCTTTCTGGTTATATCTCTCCGGTCGAGAATATGCCCGTTTGGTTACAAAACATCACCTGGATTAACCCAATCCGGCATTTTACGGATATTACCAAGCAGATTTATTTGAAAGGGGCTGATTTATCCGTTATTTGGCCAAACTTATGGCCTTTATTGGTGATTACTGCAACGACTGGAGGGATCGCTTACCGGCTATTTCGGAGTAAGATTGCCTGATAAATTTAAAGCTGTGAAAGACCACCTAATTGAATTGTTTGTCATTAAAACATGGGATAACTTTCTATTATATTTTTTAATGGAAATCGCAAGATTTCTTATTATATCCTTACTAGTTATTACTTTACTTTTTTTCTGATGAGTGTTAGTTTTTTAGAAAATCATAAGAAAACCAACTTCTATATTTTAGATAGTTCAAATTGAAATAATTATCAAGCTATATTCAAATTGCAATAATGCCTGAGAATAAAATATGACGGAACGTAATTATTTATCAAATCAAGCACTGACCTATAATGTTGAAGTGATTGCTTGTATTCCTCGTGATAATGGATGTTATTCCACTTGGTTGAAGTCTACAATATTTCATCCCCAAGGAGGGGGACAACCCAGCGATATAGGCTGGCTTAATGAAGTAGAAGTAGTTCACGTGAATGTGGAAGGTGGTGACATTGTCCACTTAACGACAAAACCTGTGGCTCTGGGAAATGCTTTTGCTCGTGTTGATATTGAACGACGCCAATTATATTCGCGACTGCATTCTGCTGGGCATCTTATTGGGCATGTAGTTGAGTTTATGATGTGGCATCCGATTAAAGCTCATCATTGGCCGGGTGAAGGAAGAATAGTATTTAAGCCGGGTGTGAATGCTCAAAGTGTATCGGAAAAGCATATTCAAACGATATGTGAAAATTATATTAGACAGGATCTACCGTGCAAAGTAGTTCAACGAAATGATGGATTTCGAGAAGTTAGTTTTGGTCATTTTACGCCTTACCTTTGTGGTGGTACCCACGTAACATCTCTAGGACAACTAGGAAATATTAAAGTGCAGGAGGTTAAAATAAAGAAGGGCAATTTAATAGTACATTATGATGTAGCCTGACAATTTAATATATTGTTTCTAAAAATCACCAGTAAATAAAATAAAAGGATATTATGATTATAGAAGTTGATTACCTTGATGCGACATGTCTGAAAAAGCTTGCAGATAAGGAAATTTTAGTTATACGTGTAAAACAATTTGTACCTAATTTGTTAGCTGAGCAGTTGGGTGAAAAAATATTAGGCCATGGATTTGATAGATATTTAAATGCGCCGAGCATAGGACGAATCGGAATGGCATTTTATGAAGCGGAGAATAAACCACAGCGTGTAGAAGATTATTTTGAAAGTGTACTACAGAATATTGATGATTTGCGGCAACGTTGCTCACCTTATTATTCACCGATAGATAAGCTGAGATGCATTTTAGATGAGTTTTGGCCTGCTGGAGCCCAAATTGAAACACTTTATGGTAAGAAAATGTATGTGGGATTATCGAGGGTAGTCATACCTGGGGTCACTTTTCTTGCACACCATGACATTTTTGCTAAGGATGCCCCTGATAGCTTTAAAGCTAAGAGTCTTCAAGCTCAGTTTGCAGCTAATGTTTATCTTTCTATGCCCAGTGAAGGTGGAGCCTTACAAATTTGGAAGGATGAACTCTCTGCAGAAGAATTTGATGCTATGCGTGGTGATAGTTATGGGATTGAACCTTATTTGCTTGGTGAGCCAGCACTAGAGATCCGACCAGATGTAGGTGATCTTTTGATCTTTAATTCTCGATGTATGCACTCTGTGACTGCTGGTGTCGATGATCTACGTTTGAGTCTGTCTTGTTTTATAGGCTATCGTGGAACAGAAAATCCATTGTCATTCTGGAGTTGATATGTTGTCTAACTATTGGGGTGAATTTCTGGGGCTGGCTGTGATTCATTTCCTAGCAGTAGTTGCTCCAGGTCCAGATTTTGCGGTAACTATACGACAGAGTGTAAGATTTGGATGTTGGGCAGGAATATGCACGGCAGTAGGTATTGGAGCGGGAATATCAATACATGTTATCTATACACTAGTGGGAGTTAGTGCATTAATGCATGCCACTCCGTGGTTGATGGAAGTGGCAAAACTCGTTGGTGCAATTTATATCGCGTGGCTTGGTATCAAATTTATCAGAAGTAAACCTGCTGATTTGGATACCTTAGAGGGTGAAGGAATTGGTTTGGCCCCACAGAGTAGATGGAAAGCATTTCTGATGGGATTTATGACAAATGCCCTTAATCCTAAGGCGACATTGTTCTTTTTAGCCGTTTTCACAACCGTAGTGAGTAGTAATACACCTATTCTGATACAAGTCTTCTATGGTCTTTGGATGTGTGTAATCAATGCTGTCTGGTTTGTGTTGGTGAGTATCATTTTCTCAAATACATTGATTCGTAATAAATTCATACAGAAAGGCTATTGGTTTGAACGAATAATGGGAATAGTATTGATTGGGTTCGCTGTCCGGTTGTTATTTCTGTCTATATGATTTTCCCAAGACCAATATTGATTATGAACTTATCATTGTTTGATTCGATAAAGGTGAAATAACTATTAAAAAACCCTGACAAAGCCTGTCTTTTAATCACAATTTTTTATCATGCTGTTTTTTATATGAATTATTTTGAACCTCTCAATACAGTGCTAAAAAATGTTTTATTTAAAATCAGATAGATAGTTTTTTCAAATTACGGTCATTTGACCGTAATTTGAGATGTGACTAAAAGACAGGACAAAGCAGGGTTTTTACATCAAAAAATAATTTATATATCAGTGACTATCGGCGATCACCCAAAATACGCAACAGCATTAAGAACAGGTTAATGAAGTCCAGATATAAAGTCAGTGCACCAGTAATTGAATACTTGCGCAGAGTTTCTTTATCGTTAACATCCAGTTGTTCACCCATTTCTTTCAGTTTTTGGGTATCGTATGCCGTCAAGCCAGCAAAAATTACAACACCGATATAGGTAATTGCCCACATCAATGCCGGGCTTTTCAGCCAGATATTCAGCAGCGAAGCCAGAACGATGCCAATTAGCCCCATAAACAGGAAGCTACCCAGACCACTCAGGCTACGCTTAGTGGTATAACCATAAACGCTCAATGCACCGAACATACCCGCTGAAACGACAAATGTGCTGGCAATAGAGCTACTGGTATAAACCACAAAGATACTGGAAAGTGTCAAACCCGTTAGCATGGAGTACAGCATGAACAACCCTGTCGCCATTGCCCCACTCATTTTATGAACTAAACCAGACAGCACAAATACTAATGCAAGCTGTGCGATGATTAAGCCATAGAAAACAATAGAGCTACTGAAAATGGCGTATAAAATCTCAGGGGTATTTGCCACATACCATGCAACAAATGCGGTTAACAGCAAGCCACAAGTCATCCAACCGTAGACTTGTGCCATGTAAGTTTGTATACCAGAACCAGTTTTCTGGACAATCGAATCATTAGAACGTTGATATCGATCCATGATGATTACCTTTTCATGACAATGTTTAGAGATTAAGAATGTTTAAAAATAAACAATCTATTCAAAAGTTATACATTAGCATAGAACATTAATAAAACCATCCGCCAATTAATGGCAATTTCAGTGACATATTATTTATTTGTCCAGTTTCCGAGATAGTCCGCAGAACGAACCACCAAACGCTGTTTCACCAGCGACTTACCGCATCCTGATCACTCTGCCTAGCCTCTACCCATCGCTCTCCCTCCACAAGCGATTCTTTTTTCCAGAATGGAGCCTTAGTTTTCAGATAATCCATAATGAACTCAGCTGCCATAAAAGCCATATTGCGGTGAGAACTGGTGACACCAACAAATACGATCTCATCCCCTGGGTACAATTCGCCAATACGATGAATAATGCTGACCCGTTGCAAAGACCAATGTTGGCGGGCTTCATCAACAATTTTCTGCAACATCTTTTCTGTCATGCCAGCATAATGCTCTAATGTCAGTGCCTCAATGGTGTCTCCCAAGTTATGGTTACGAACTTTTCCGGTAAAAGTCACAACAGCGCCATCTTCATCACATTGCGAGAGCCATTGATATTCTTCACCAACACTAAATGTCTCCTGTTGGATACTGATCCGCGTATTTTCCATTTTTATCCCCCCGTAACAGGTGGGAAAAAAGCCACTTCATCACCATCATTCAAGGTATGTTCAGCGTGGACAAAAGATTGGTTCACGGCAGACAACACTTTGCCTTCTTCCAATGCCAATGCCCATCGCTCTCCCTTTTCAGTCAGTGCATAACGAAGATGCGCTACAGTTGGGTAATCATTAGGTAGTTCAAGTGAATCCGTTCCTACCAGCTCGCGAACTTGAGCAAAAAACAGTATCTTTATCATGCCTCCACCTTAAAGTTTCCTGATTTGCCACCACTTTTTTCCAACAAACGCACAGGCCCGATGACCATATCTTTCTGTACCGCTTTGCACATGTCATAAATCGTCAAAGCAGCCACAGATACTGCCGTCAAAGCTTCCATTTCCACACCTGTTTTCCCTGCCAAGCGGCAACAGGATTCGATTCTGACACGATTGTGTTCTGTTTGAGCTTCCAGCCGGACTTCCACTTTACTAAGCAGCAGAGGATGGCACAGCGGGATCAATTCCCACGTCCGTTTCGCCGCCTGAATACCTGCAATACGGGCAGTAGCAAAAACATCTCCTTTGTGGTGATCACCAGCAATAATCATGGACAGAGTTTCAGCCTGCATTTCAACAAAGGCTTCTGCCCGTGCTTCACGCACAGTTTCTGATTTGGCAGAAATATCCACCATATGCGCTTCACCCGATGTATTGATATGGGTTAATTGAGACATTCTTTGCTCCTGAAAATAAATCTTGCAACCAAGCTAGCCGCCAATAAAAGAAAGGTTCGGGGTAATACCGCTGTCCCCTTGATGTAAAAAGTGAGTTTCACGTTTATAACGCAATCCACCTTGAATACGGAGTTTCAGAGCATCCAGTGATGCGTCATCAGACAATAAATCACGCAATGGAATGCCCTGTTCGCCAAACAAGCATAAATGGAGATTGCCAATTGCGGATACCCTCAGGCGATTGCAGCTTTGGCAAAAGTTTTTTTCATACGGCATGATAAGGCCAATTTCTCCCTGATAATCGGGATGACGAAAAACTTGCGCCGGCCCATCACTTCGCGCACGCTGCTGTTGTTGCCATCCCTGTTGTAGCAGTTGGCGGCGGATCACTTCTCCAGAAAGGTGATGACGATGAAAAATGGTACGACCTTCCCCCGTTTCCATCAATTCAATAAAACGCAACTGGATAGGACGATGTTTAATCCAATCAAGAAAGGCAGGCAGGTTGGCATCATTCACATTCTTCATCAACACGACATTGACTTTCACTGTGTTGAACCCCGCCTCAAAAGCCGCGTCAATACCACGCATAATCTGGAAAAATTTGTCTTGTCCGGTAATGGCGTAAAATTGGCGAGGCTCCAAACTATCAACACTCACATTAATCGCTGTCAGGCCAGCCGATTTCCATTGGGAAACATCTCGCTCCATACGGTAACCATTAGTTGTGACAGCAATTTTTTTGATTTGCGAATTTTCATGAACCGCAGCGATGATATCGCAGAAATCACGGCGCATGGTGGGTTCTCCCCCAGTTAAACGAATTTTTTCTGTGCCAAGTTCAGCAAATGCCCGGCTAACACGACGAATTTCTGGCAGGGAAAGGAATGATTTATGGCCATGAGGCCGGTATCCATCAGGCAGGCAATACGTGCAACGGAAGTTACACACATCGGTAATAGACAATCTCAAATAATAGAATTTGCGCGAGAATACATCTACAAGTTGTTCCACAATAACACCTTCCAAGTACGGGAGATGCTGGCATTTCTACCTTGCATCCTGGTGACTCAGGAGCCACGGCCAGAGCATCATATCAATGTGATACAGTGACTTAGACACAGAGGCTAGGAGTTAATATTAGTTAAATTTTTATATGAATCATTGCGCGAGTGGCGGATGCCCGCCGAAGATTCTAACCGTTAAGATAACAAAAAGCTAATATCAGATCCGATATATATCTTATTACACAACGAGTTAGCTGATCGCGGTAATATCAAAGTCTCTGCGATGTTTTTAAGCTGCCATGCGCAAAAATCGCATAAAATCACATCAATTTCTGAATGCATCATATTTTATGATAAATTACACGAGATTTATTAAAGCCCCTACGTTTAGCCAGTAACAGGAATCCTATGCGAAATCGCACACTAGCTGATTTAGATCGCGTTGTCGCCCTCGGCGGTGGTCATGGACTCGGACGCGTTATGTCTTCCCTTTCTTCCCTCGGAGCACGCCTGACAGGAATTGTCACGACAACAGATAATGGTGGTTCAACCGGCAGAATACGGCGCTCGGAAGGCGGGATTGCATGGGGAGATATGCGCAATTGCCTGAATCAGTTAATCACGGAGCCTACCATTGCTTCTGCCATGTTTGAATATCGGTTCAGTGGCAATGGCGAATTATCTGGACACAATTTAGGCAACTTGATGTTGAAAGCCCTTGATCATTTAAGTGTCCGTCCTCTTGAGGCAATTAACCTGCTCCGCAATTTACTGAAAGTCAATGCACAGTTGATTCCTATGTCAGAACAACCGGTTGATTTAATGGCAGTCGATGATCAAGGTAATACCGTATATGGTGAAGTGAATATCGATCAACTTAATTGTGTACCACAGGAACTCTCGCTTTACCCTCATGTCAATGCCACTAAAGAAGCACTGGATGCCATTGAGCAAGCCGATTTGATTTTGATCGGCCCTGGCAGCTTTTTCACCAGCCTAATGCCATTGTTGCTATTGGAAGATTTAACCCAATCCTTACGACGCAGTAATGCGAATATGATTTATATCGGTAACTTAGGGAAAGAACTCAGCCACGCTGCGGCCAATCTATCATTAAAAGATAAACTTGCCATTATGGAGAACAAGATTGGTCGCAAGATGATTAATGCGCTTATTGTCGGCCCGCGCACCGATATTAGCCCTTTCAGTAACCGTATTGTGACACAACAGGTTTTGGAAGCGCAGGATATCCCTTACCGTCACGATCGTGAATTATTGCGTCAGGCAATTGAGCATACTCTGCAAAAATTGGGTTAGCATTTCAGTCCACTGACAAACTCTATTTAAAATAATGGGGTTTGTCTTTTTTATGATAAATACTGTCATCCATCATTAATTATGATAAATAGTAATTAATTTAAATATAGAAATATGACCATGATTTAATTGATGAAATAATATCTTTTAATAAAATTCGATCCATAAAAGACTGACTACCATTAAGTCATCATAACTAGTTAAATTTATGGTTCCGAAATACGATTAATAGCCAACCGATAAACTTCATTCCGTTCACGTTTACCAACGGCAACAACAGCAATAATTAATTTATCATCAATTACCTGATAAACAAGCCTAAAACCAGAAGCACGTAATTTTACTTTATAACAATTGGGCATTCCACTGAGTTTAAGAGAAGGAATATGTGGATTTTCACATAACTTCTTTAGTTTCTTAGCAAATTGTCGCTGAATAGTGCTATCCAGTCTAGCCCACTCTTTTGCAGCATCTTCCCTAAATTTGACCGTATAAATCATCAATATTGATCCAAATCCACATCAACTAGAGGCTGATTTTCACGCTCCTGCACTATCTTGACTAATTCCCGATCATCCAAAGCATCCAACATTTTTTCATACAGTTCCGCGGGAACACAATAAAATGCAGGTTTATTTCTATTCAATATAGCAACTGGAGAGCCCCCACCAGCACTGACAGTCGCCATAGGGTTGCGTTTTAACTCACTAACACTGGCACTCATGTCACTCAAAATAATAGCAGCCATAATCCCTCCCAAAAGACCTGTTAATCGGTCTGATAATATTCCATAAAAGATCAGTTAACAAGTCACGATGGATCACATAGACACGGATATAAATTTTCAGGAATTAGCAATAAATTGTGCCCGCAATGCCTGAACCTGGTCACGAATATTGGCTGCTTGTTCAAATTCAAGATCCCGTGCATGTTGGTACATTTTCTCTTCCAGTTCACGGATTTTTTTCTCCAGATCTTTCGCCGACAGATTGCGGTAATCATCTGTCCCCAAGGTAATTTTATTTTTTCCTTTGGCCTTCCCTTTGCCATTAACCGGCTGACCAATTTTCAGGATATCACCAATTTTTTTCTTCAAACCTTGCGGTACGATGCCGTGCTCTTGGTTAAATGCCTGCTGTTTGGCGCGACGGCGTTCTGTTTCTTCAATAGCCCTTGCCATCGAATCCGTAATTTTGTCACCATATAAAATGGCTTTACCATGCAGGTTACGTGCTGCACGACCAATGGTCTGGATCAGGGAGCGTTCTGAACGAAGAAAACCCTCTTTATCTGCGTCCAAAATTGCCACAAGAGAAACTTCTGGCATATCCAAACCTTCGCGCAGTAAGTTAATGCCAACCAAAACATCAAATTCACCGAGACGAAGATCACGGATAATTTCCACTCGCTCTACGGTATCAATGTCAGAATGGAGATAACGCACTCGCTCGCCATGCTCTTCCAAATACTCAGTCAAGTCTTCCGCCATGCGTTTGGTTAAGGTTGTAACCAACACTCGTTCATTGTTTGCCGCACGGATACGAATTTCAGATAGCAGATCATCTACCTGAGTTGCCACTGGTCGAACTTCAACTTCAGGGTCAATTAGCCCCGTTGGACGCACAACTTGCTCAACAACTTCGTGACCAGATTTTTCTAATTCATAATTGCCGGGAGTGGCTGAAACATAAATGCTCTGCGGTGCCAGAGCCTCAAATTCCTCAAACCGCAACGGACGGTTATCCAGCGCTGACGGCAAACGGAAGCCATATTCCACCAATGTTTCCTTGCGGGAGCGATCCCCTCGGTACATTCCACCAATCTGTGGGATAGTAACGTGGGATTCATCCACCACCAGCAAACCATCTGCCGGCAGGTAGTCAAACAGAGTTGGGGGTGGTTCACCGGCAGAACGTCCAGACAGATAACGGGAGTAGTTTTCAATACCAGAGCAGTAACCCAATTCATTCATCATTTCGAGATCGAATTGGGTTCTCTGGGTGACACGCTGTTCTTCCAATAGCTTGTCTGACGCCAACAAAATCTTGCGTCGTTGTTCCAGCTCAATCTTGATCTCCTCCATTGCCTGAAGGATGCGTTCACGTGGTGTAACATAGTGGGTCTTGGGATAGATGGTATAACGTGGCACATGGTACTCTATCTGTCCCGTTAGCGGATCAAACAGGGAAAGGCGTTCGACTTCATCATCAAACAATTCTACGCGCAAAGCGCGTTCATCCGATTCTGCGGGGAAAATATCGATGACTTCACCACGCACCCGAAATGTTCCGCGCTGGAATGCCTGATCATTACGGGTATATTGTAGTTCCGCTAAACGACGCAAGATGGAACGCTGGTCAATTAACATACCCTCAGTTAAATGAAGCATCATTTTCAAATAGCTATCAGGATCACCTAAACCGTAAATCGCGGAGACAGAAGCCACCACGACGACATCACGGCGTTCCAGCAAAGCTTTCGTTGCGGACAGTCGCATCTGTTCGATATGTTCATTCACTGAAGCATCTTTTTCAATAAAGGTATCGGAACTGGGCACATAGGCTTCTGGTTGGTAATAATCGTAATAGGAAACAAAATATTCCACGGCATTCTCAGGGAAAAATGCTTTCATTTCACTATAGAGCTGTGCCGCCAGTGTTTTATTGGGAGCAAGGATCATAGTGGGTCGATTTAAGTTTGCGATAACATTGGCAATCGTGAAAGTTTTCCCTGATCCCGTTACTCCCAGAAGTGTTTGATGGGCCAGTCCATCTTCCAGCCCTTCCTGTAACTGGCTAATGGCTGATGGCTGATCGCCTGCCGGCTTAAAATCAGAGTGTAACTTGAATACCTTACTCGTTTCTTTGCTCATTTTCCCCACGCCATCCATACACTGACAAAATTCTTTTTATCATACTGGATAAAAAACCAGCTTCAAGTAAGTTGGCAAAATAATGTTATTGCTCGGATGTTATTAATCTTATTGTTTTAACCTTTCATTAACATTAAAGGTGGCTATTTTTATCCCCAGATAATGATCTTACTTTTTTCTATTTTTGTATTAATGACTGAAATGATAAGGCACTGAATAGCAAAGAGATGCAAAAAGGATTTGATTTTATTTAATATATTGATTTTAATTGCAAAAAAATCCAAGTAGAGAATAACAGCAAATCTGGCTCAAGCCGCGTATTACCTTGCACGAGGATACTTTTCTAAAACTAATGCACAAGGTTATCCACAGGAATAGTGGATAACTCAGCAAAACCTATTAAGCATGGGCGGTTGCAGAGTTATCCCCACTGATAAATTTTTTCAATAGTGGAATATTTTTATGCTGCTTTGGGATTGATTCACGCTAATTTGTTGATCAAAAATGGCTCAATCGTTGTTGAAATAAAACATCTTCTACGTCAGAACATCGATTAAAGAACAGCCCTAAGCATCAATTGTAACTAACCCAAAGTAAACAATTAGTTAACCAGAGAATCGATAGTAATATATTTTCCTATGTTATTTTTATCATCTGATCCACTCAGATAAGGAATGATTCCCAGTAAAGGTGCGGGGATCATGCGCTCCAGTGTCTCCAGATAGGCAGCCTGACGTTTGCCGGCTGGTTCAATTTCATTGGCAACCCAGCCTGCTAACTTTAACCCAGCATGTTGAATTGCCTTTACGGTTAATACAGCATGGTTGATACAGCCCAATTTGACACCAACTGTCAAAATTACCGGTAAATTCTCCTGAATCACCCAATCGGCAAAAGTCGTATTTTCCGATAATGGCGTATACCATCCTCCTGCGCCCTCAACCAAAATCCAGTCAGATTTTTTTACCAGTACCGCCAAACCTTCCGATAAAACGGAAAAATCTATTGGTTGATTAAGTTCCGCACTTACAATGTGTGGCGATGTCGGTTCCATAAATACCAGAGGATTCACTTCCTGATAAGTTAGTGACACCGTACTATTACGCTGTAAGGCCAGTGCATCACCATTACGAATTCCTTCTGATGTCACTTCACTTCCTGATGCCACAGGTTTATAACCGGCAGTCAAATATCCCTTCTTATTAGCAGCTTGCAGCAGGGCACAACTCACCACTGTTTTACCTACTTCAGTATCAGTTCCTGTAAGAAAATATTTACTTGTCACAATAAATGACTCCAAAAACAATTTGATAGCTTAATGGGTAATCCCCATTGTTTCGCGGGTATGCTTCTGCAAGGGCATTTAGACGTTTTCTCGTCATCAATCCCTGCTGGCGGCCATGATGAAGGTGTGTTGCACCAATCCCTTTTAGAGAATTCAGTAAGGGCAACAGTTGTGGATAGCGCTGGTAATATTTCCGATCAATAACTTTATGTCGATACGGTTGACATGCCTGGATAATTATTTGCAATGGCAGAAATTGATTAATATGCCGATAATCATCCACGAGCGACCACGCAGTTGCTAATTCATTTAGTGAACTCTGTGCAAGCGTGGAAAACACAATCAGTCCACCAGGACGGGTAACACGATAAAATTCGCGCAACGCGCATGGCAAATCATTGCACCATTGTACCGCCAGGTTGCTGAAACAAATGTCAACGCTGTTATCCGCTAACCCCAAATGTTCAATATCCCCTTGCAAATAATAATCAGCAACTTGCTGCCCTTTTGCATGACGCAACATACCGGAAGCCAGATCCAGTGCGATAACTTGTTTACCCTGCTGTTTCCAACGAGCACTAAAAAAACCAGTTCCGCACCCCGCATCTAATATCCGCATACCGGTATCTTCCGCTTGTGCCAACCCCATCAAATACTCACCGGTTTGCTGTTGCAACTTAGCCACAGTGTCATATTTAGCAGCCGCACGGCCAAAAGCACCGGCAATCGCTTGCTTGTCAACGGATTTAACAACCAGATCCATGCAACGCCTCCAGTAATGCATCAATGTCGTGTCGGGTATGGTTTGCTGTCAATGTAATACGCAATCGCGCACTGTCAGGGGGGACAGTAGGTGGAAGTATCGCTTTAACCCACACTTTTTTTTGTTTAAGCACATGAGACAGTGCAGTACAACGCTCATTGTCACCAACGATCAACGGCTGAATGGCCGTTTCTGAATTCATTAATACAAAAGACAGATGCTGTGCTTCGCGACGAAAATAACGGATGTTGTTTTGCAACCGCTGACGCAATTCATCCCCAGCTCTGATTTGTCGTACTGCTTCGGAAAGAGCCACAGCCTGCGCAGGTGGCATTGAGGTGCTGTAAATCAGATGCCTGGCATATTGGAGCAGGTATTCTGCGGTTTGTTCATCGCATAGAATTGCAGCTCCACTCAATCCAAATGCCTTGCCAAAGGTGACAATCAGAATCTCCGGTTTAACATTTTGCATCCAGCAACTGCCGCGCCCTTCATCACCGTGAATGCCGATACCGTGGGCATCATCCACCATAAACCAACTTGCCGTAGATTTCGCTTGCTGTGCAATAGCACCAAGTGGTGCATAATCTCCATCCATGCTAAAAACACCTTCCGTGACCACCAGAGTTTTACCGAGACACCCTTTTGCCAAATGTTGCCGCAAAGATCCCATATCATTGTGCAGAAAACGCCGAAGTTGTGCAGGAGAGTGCTTTGCTGCTTCGAGTAACGACGCATGGCTCAGGCGATCAGCGATAATGCGATCTTCCCTTTCCATCAAGGCCGTAATCACCCCCTGATTAGCGGCATAACCGGAAATGAAAAGTAAAGCGCAAGGGTATCCCAACCATTCAGCCAATTGCTGTTCCAGAATATGGTGTGCGGCAGTGTAACCCGTAACATGTCCTGAACCGCCACTACCCACACCATATTGTTGGGCACCTTGTTGCCAGGCAGTAATAATCTGGGGATGTTGGCTCAGCCCAAGATAATCGTTACTGGAAAAATTAAGATATTGGCCGTCCGAAGTGGATAATAAACGTCCATCATAACCATGATGGACTTGCCTATTACGCCATAGCGGGGTGCCCCGACGTTCGGCCAAACGTCGGGAGAGAAAGTCTGACCAATTCATCATATTGCCGCATTATAGAATTGTTCGTTATCAGCATTATGAATAATAGCTTCCGTCAAGTTCTGCTGTTGTTGATTGTCACCAAATGCCGTCTTTGTCTGTTGAGGATTGATACCCAAACGGCGGAACAGTTGCAGATCTTTATCTTCATCCGGGTTTGGTGTGGTCAACAATTTACAGCCGTAGAAAATAGAGTTAGCCCCTGCCATAAAGCACAGTGCCTGGGTTTGTTCATTCATCTGTTCACGTCCCGCGGATAAACGGACGTGAGATTTTGGCATCATGATCCGTGCCACAGCAATGGTACGAATAAAATCAAAAGGATCGACATCTTCATTGTCTTCCAGTGGTGTTCCTTTGACTTTTACCAGCATATTGATCGGTACACTTTCCGGCGGCTTAGGTAAGTTTGCCAATTGCACTAATAATGCTGCCCGATCACGAATTTGCTCACCCAAACCAACGATACCACCAGAGCAAACTTTAATACCTGCATTTCGGACATTGCCTAAAGTGTCCAGTCTGTCTTGATAACTACGAGTGGTGATGATATTGCCGTAAAATTCTGGCGAGGTGTCCAGATTATGGTTGTAATAGTCCAGACCTGCCTCTGCCAAACGCTGTGCCTGGGATTGGTTCAGCATTCCCAACGTCATGCAGGTTTCCATTCCTAATGCCTTGACTTCCCTGACCATTTTTTCCAAATGCGGCATGTCACGTTCATGCGGGTTTTTCCAGGCCGCCCCCATGCAGAAACGGGTTGAGCCCGCATTTTTCGCTTTGTGCGCTGATTCAATGACTTTTTCCACTTCCATCAACCGCTCTTTTTCCAAGCCAGTTTTGTAACGGGAACTTTGTGGACAATATTTACAGTCTTCTGGGCAAGCTCCCGTCTTTATCGAAAGCAGTGTACTGACCTGTACTTGTTGTGGGTCAAAATGTTCGCGGTGTACCTGTTGTGCCTGAAATAATAATTCAAAAAAAGGTTTATCAAACAACGCCTGTGTTTGTCTAATTGTCCATTGTTGACGCTCGCTCACAATAACATCTCCGATGTAAAAAATGTTGTCAGTTTAAATAACACCGTTATCATGTCAACCAAAATGAACTAGAAAAGGTTTACATCAAAGTTATTATGACTCCTTCAGATATTGAATTTGACCAGCGCCATATTTGGCATCCGTATACCTCAATGACGAATCCACTTCCCACTTATCCTGTAGTTTCAACCACAGGTGTAGAGCTGGTTTTATCAGATGGACGTACATTGATTGATGGTATGTCTTCATGGTGGGCGGCTATCCACGGTTATAATCATCCTGCCCTCAATGAGGCCGCAAAATCACAAATCGATAAGATGTCCCATGTTATGTTTGGCGGCATAACCCACCCCCCTGCAGTTGAACTGTGCAAACAATTGGTGGCAATGACACCTGATTCTTTGGAGTGTGTTTTTTTGGCGGATTCGGGCTCTGTTGCCGTAGAAGTTGCCCTGAAAATGGCATTGCAATATTGGCAAGCCAAAGGGAAAAGACGCCATCGTTTCCTGACCCTGCGTCATGGTTATCATGGTGATACTTTTGGAGCCATGTCTGTCTGCGATCCAGACAACTCCATGCATAATTTGTACAAAGGCTATCTCCCCAATCATCTGTTTGCCGATGCTCCGCAATGCCAATTTGATGATGAATGGCAAGCAGAAGATATTGATTCTTTTAAACGATTATTGTTGCAATATCATGATGAAATAGCCGCTGTGGTTTTAGAACCTATTGTTCAGGGTGCTGGCGGAATGCGGATTTATCATCCTGAATATCTACGCCAGGTTCGTCAGCTTTGTAATGAATATCAGATATTGTTAATTGCAGATGAGATTGCGACCGGATTTGGACGGACTGGCAGGCTATTCGCCTGTGAACATGCGCAGATCGAACCCGATATATTGTGCTTAGGCAAGGCATTGACGGGGGGATATATGACATTGTCCGCAACACTGACTACCCGACACGTTGCTGAAACTATCAGCCAAGGTGAAGCGGGCTGTTTTATGCATGGTCCAACTTTTATGGGAAACCCTCTGGCTTGTGCTGTCGCCAGTGCCAGTCTGAAATTGTTCACTGATAGCCCGTGGCAACAGCGTATTCAATCAATTGAAACTCAATTAAAAGCAGAACTATTTCCCCTCAAGTCACACAGTTTAGTCAAAGATGTTCGGGTGTTAGGCGCGATAGGTGTGGTTGAAATGAAACAGCCCGTCAATGTCGCTTCATTGCAACGCCATTTTGTTCAAAATGGCGTATGGATCAGGCCATTTGGTCGGTTAATTTACCTGATGCCACCTTATATTATCCAAACAGAACAGCTAGCAAGACTGACAAATACCATTGCGGGTACAATAAATTAAAGAATAAGATAGTGTTCATTTGTGCGAAATGCTGTCCGATGTATCAGTTGTAATCTGGGTACATTTCCAGTAAGGAGGAGTGCCAAATTTCTCTAAAAAAAAGTCGATAACAACTCGGGTGTTCAAAGACGGATACTTACTCCCCGGATAAAGCATATATATTGATTGATCGGGTACTCCTATTGAAGCCTCAAAATCCATCGTAATCTCCGTTAATCTTTTTTGCTTTATTAATGTTCCTATCCGCCAATCAGGGAACAGAATAATTCCCGCACCATCTTCAGCCGCGCGGATTAGTATTTCAGCGTTATCTGAAACTATCCGGGGTTCAGGTGTTATCTGTATTCTTTCCTCTCCACGCATAAATAACCAGCGTTGTATACCCATAACACCTTTGTAGACCAGAAGATGATGTTTACTCAAATCCTCCGGTGTTGTCGGTGTTCCATACTTTTCTACATATTCCGGACTGGCAACTAGATGGCAAGTTTGATTGGAGATGAATCGGCCATGAAGACCTGAATCTTTCATGGGAGATATTCTCAGCAGTAAATCTGTAGTATCAGCCAACGGATCAATGAAATTATTTGTCAAATTCAGTTCAAGGACCAAGGCTGGATAACGGTTGCTGAGTTCACTAATCCATGGTGCAATATGACACAATCCAAAGGACACGGGGGCATTAAATCGAAAGCGTCCACCGGGGATCTGTCTTCTTTCACCTATCAGAGCCTGTGTGTCATCTAACTGCTGGAGGATATTTCTGAAAGCATCTGCATAAATTATTCCTTCATCCGTCGCAACCACAGCACGCGTATTGCGGTAAAGCAATTGCGTTTCGAGAGTGTACTCCAGTAACCGTATTGTGCGCGAAATAGAAGAAGGAGAAACACCTTCCCGTCTGGCTACCTCTGAGAAATTACCTTCGCTAAGAACAGCGAGAAATATTTGCATCGCACGAGCATTTATTTGGGTCAGATCTTTCATTGTGCAAAATTCGCAAAAGTGTTTGCAGAATTATATGGTTTTTTTGAACACTTAACATATCTAAGATATGGTTTTTAAAATCAGTGAATATCATGAGACTAGTAAATAGTCTCTTCATCATTATTGGTTCTACCACAGTGATGAAGATTTAATCCTGAATATTATCGGCCAACTGAACCCACTCAGTTCAACGCATTAGCATTAACAGTATCTAAGGTAGCTTTTCAGTCGAGTTTAAGTAATTGTCTAAAATTCTGTGAATTCCAGCACTGATTTTTAAATTACCTAGTAACGAGAGAGGAATTAAATGAGTACAAGAACATTGGCATTCGATGAAGCAGTTCGTAACCGATTTTCTTCTCGGGCGTTTTTACCAACCCCTTTGACAGAAGAGCAAATACGTCAAGTTCTGACAGATGCCCAACATTCTCCATCTAATTGTAATACCCAACCATGGCATGTACATATTGCATCTGGTAAAACAAAAGACACACTTGAACAGGCCATGATCCGAAATGATCAGACAGATCTTGTTACACCTGATTTCACCTTTAACTACGCTGATTTTTATGGGGACTATTTTGACCGAAGCCAGGAACAGGCTCGAATCTATTATGAAGCTCTAGGTGTGTCACGTGAGGACAAAGCTAAACGGCACGAAGTGTATTTACGAAACTTTAGGTTTTTCGGCGCACCGCACGTAGCCTTTCTGTTCATGCCTTCATTTGGTGATAACGTTCGTGTTGCATCAGACATAGGTATGTATGCTCAGACATTCCTTTTGTCACTCACAGCCAGAGGTTACGCCGGAATCCCACAGACGCTGCTAGGTTTTCATGCTGATACGGTAAGGAAAATACTCAATGTGTCAGGGCAGTACCGTCTGCTGTTCGGTATTTCGTTTGGGTATGCTGACCCAAATGCTCTCACTCATCACGTCCGTATGGAACGCATCCCTGTTGACGAAAGCGTGATCCTTCACAACTGATGACGATAACAAGTAGGTAAAGGATTACCTATTGATTATACGCTGATTTATCAAAACATGATTAACTGCCCAATGATTGTAACTCCATTAGTGACACAACCTTACCCTTCATCCGAGAAGACCTGTATATTCTTCTAAACTCTCAGAAGGAAATTCATAAAAGAAGATGGAGAGAAAGTAGGAGATAATCGGTCGAAGATTTATTTAAAGACGCATTTTATATAGACTTGTTGCAAATGGTATTCATGGATGCGTGGTTATCGGCTCAGATACGGTGGTATCCCAAAGAGGGCCGATTTTATACAGAGGCAACAGGGATTTTATTTGTTGCCAGAATTTATCAAAAATATGCCATTGTTCTATAGATTTCTTATTTAGCATATTAAATGTATTTCCAAACGTCAATCACTGACAAATATTAATGACCAAAACAGAGGCTATTACATCACCTAAAAATAAATTATTTGATATATTCATGATGAAAACACGCTTATTTAAACAAAGAGGAAAATATCATGAATACAGAAAATTTAATCACATCTTCCAATAATGAAATACAAGATGTCTTTGAACTATCTAAGAACAAGTATGAACAAGAAATTTTACATTATGAAAATCTGGCAAAAGAAAAGCCTGAATTAGCCCATTTGTTTGCAGAAACTGTCAAACCAGATTCATTAACCAGCCCTGCTCTACAACAAACAGAATTTATCAGTGGGCATTTTAACATTAACACATATCATCAATATGGCAGTTATCCCTTTATCCAGATATCTTCTTACCCTGCCATCATTGGACATCAACCAAATATAGGTAAAAAAACCAATTTCAATGGCTATATTCAGGGAGGATATAATACACCACTACTTAATTTTAATAATATTCATCTTGGCGGCGTCGTAAAATATCCTTATTCCATTATCAACACTCCATTAAATATTCAACTTTATATTTACCCAAGAAATATTATATTACGTCTTTTAAAAGGAAATGTTTATTTGGGAGATTTATATTCTGTACAACAGAATCACATATTAATCACATATCCTATTGTTTTATCTGGTATCGGAACTTTTAATTTGATCCAACATCAATAAATTGCATTAATTTTTTATCTTAAGTGGCAAAGGCGTATTCTCCAGTCACATAGGTTGCTATGTGACTGGAAATCTAAGTTTACCGTGACAATACCGTAACCCACATCGGGCCTTTGCCAACCGGATAGCGCGCCAGTTGAGTTAATTCCCCCGAATATTTGTCAATACGCGATACTGAAATATGATCCGATTTCTGCCCTGATGCAATCAGGAAATGACCACTGTGATCAATAGCAAAACCACGAGGTTGGGTCTCTGTCGGATAATGTCCGGCTAATGTCAGGTGATAACCATCTTCTGAAACGCGGAAATGGCTGATCAGGCTCTCTGAACGTTCACTGGTATAAAGGTGCCGACCATCCGGTGTCATGTGAATATCAGCCGACCAACGAACGTTGGAAAAATCTGCTGGCAACGAATCAATTGATTGCACAATACGATATTTTTCCCATTGACGCAGAACATCAACGGTTGAATCCAATTCATTAATGCAATAGATGGCCTGTTTTTCCGGATGGAATGCCATATGACGTGGGCCTGCACCTGCTGCTGTCGTAATTTCATCTGTCCGGCTTTCTGTCAGATAACCCTGCTCATCCAAATTGAAAATACGAATATGATCTTCTTTCAAACAGGGAACCAGCAGTTGACGATTTTCCCGATCAATATTGGCAGAGTGCGGCGCTTGCAGACCTTCTACAATTTGGCTTGGTGCTTTAACGATCCCATTTTCATCAATAGGATGAACGCTTAAGTTATTAAAGCTGTAAGAAGCAGAAAATAAAAAATGCCCTGCTCTGTCAGTGGATATATGAGTTGGGCTACCCGGCAAGGGGGCAATGGCCTGCTGTTCAAGACATCCATCTGCTCCAATGGCATAAGTTACTATACTAAATTGCGGACGAATTCCTACATATAAGTGTTTACCGTCAGGGTTGACAACCATTGGCTGTACTTCACCTGGCACAGTTACGGTCTGGAGAAGCGCAAGTTCCCCTGCCACATTCAGCGACCATACGTCAATTTGTCGGCTATTTGGGCTGGCTGTATAAACCACCTGTTTCATGTTCTCTCCTTAATACTTCATTGCCATTTTATTGATCTGCAAAGACTCTTAAAAAATTCTAACTGCTAAACTGCCCAGATGACGGTTTAACTATATTCAACTGACGTATAATATTTTGTTTATATCATAGACAACCCAGAGGCCAACCCATGTCATATCGCGTTATCGCGCTGGATCTCGATGGAACACTGCTCGATCCACAAAAACGTATTCTGCCAGAATCACTGGCAGCCCTAAATGAAGCCCGTCAGTCAGGTATCAAAGTTTTGATTGTCACCGGACGCCATCATGTCGCTATCCATCCTTTCTATCAAGCATTGCAACTCGATACGCCTGCTATCTGCTGCAATGGGGCTTATTCATATGATTATCATGCAAAGAAAGTATTAGCTTCTAATCCGCTCTCCGCTCAAGAAGCCTCTCAAGCACTTTCCTATCTGCAAGGCACAGAAATTCAGCATCTGATGTATGTTGATGATGCCATTTTATATCAATTTCCTCACACTGTAGTCCGAACCCTTGCATGGTCCGATTCTCTGCCTGAACACCAACGCCCTAATATCCAGAAAACAGAGAATTTTCACGATGCAATCCACACTGTAAATTCGATTTGGAAGCTAGCTACCAGCTCATCCGATTTAGTGAAACTGCGTGAGATTAGTGACCAAATTGAAGAAAATGTTGGCCTTGAGTGTGAATGGTCATGGTTTGATCAGGTAGATATCGCCAAGAAAGGTAATAGCAAAGGCATGCGGTTACAGCAATGGGTGGAATCGCAAGGCATGAGTATGAAAAATGTGATTGCTTTTGGTGATAATTATAACGATCTTAGTATGCTGGAAAACGTTGGACTGGGCGTCGCTATGGGTAATGGCGTTGATGCCGTTAAAGAACGAGCAGATATTGTCACACAGGATAATACTCAACCCGGCATTGCTGAAGTTCTGAGAAAATACGTACTGTAATTCAATTCAACGGGAGCAAATCAGTCCACTGCCCTGCTCCCTATATATAACGTCCTATATATTTATAAGTGACGATTCAACGAAACACTTTTTATCTGTGCATACAACCATTGCCCTGCCCGCAGATTAAGCTCTTCTCGCGCCCACAGCGTAATTCTTGCCCATAGGCAATGTTCACTCAGTGCTAATTTGACATCAACCTGTCCATTATCTTCAAAAAACTCAATGACTTTGACTTGCAAGGTGTTACGGATGCTGCTGGCTTTTGGTGGCTCCAAGACCAACGAAACATCGGATGCATCAATGCGGATACGCAGATCAGTTCCTGGAGAGACATTAACCTGTGGCAACCAAAGAAGTTTATCAGCCACCGCGACTGCGGTCATTTGATAACGTTGATAATGTTCCATCACAGACACTTTTAGTATGCTGCCCAAACTCTCTTTTTGCAGCCATGGACGCAGTACACTACTCGACCAAACTTCTTCTAAGGTTCCTGTCGCCCTGATTTTTCCCTTGTCCATGACAATAACATTTTCTGCCAAACGTAAAATTTCATCCAAACTGTGACTGACATAGAGGATCGGGATTTTGACGTCTTCGGACAACTTTTCAAGGTAAGGTAATAACTCGCGTTTACGTGGTAAATCTAATGATGCCAGTGGTTCATCCATAAGCAGGATTTCAGGGGCAGTCAATAATGCACGGCCAATCGCTACCCGTTGTTTTTCTCCACCAGATAATGTGATGGGGAAACGTGACAGCAAATGTTCAATTCCCAACAGGCCAATGATGCTGTCAAACTGTGGTTTCATCTCTGGCGCCATGCCGTATTGTAAGTTTCCCTTCACGCGATAATGTGGGAAAAGACGTGCATCCTGGAAAACATAACCAATTCGGCGCTTCTCTGGTGACACAAAGATATTTTGTTCTGTATCCACTAAGGTAGCGCCGTTTAAAACAATGCGACCTTTTTGTGGACGGCTCAACCCCGCAATCACATTGATCAGTGAGGTTTTTCCTGCCCCCGAAAGACCAAATATGGCAGTAATACTTTCAGTTGGTAAAGTGGTATCCACCTGCATGTGCAGCTCACCCAAACGCTGCTTAAAATCCAGTTCTAACATGCTGCCCCCAAACGTTTTCTGCCCCAACGTGTCAGCCATTCGGAAAGCATTAATGAAATCAGTGCCAAAACAATGGCAATGACACACAAACGGGCGGCGGCAGTTTCAGCACCTGGTGTTTCTATCAATGTATACATGGCAAGAGGAATGGTTCGGGTTTCCCCCGGAATATTGGAAACAAAGGTAATGGTCGCACCAAATTCTCCCAACGAGCGGGCAAACGCCAATACCACACCAACAATGATGCCGGGTAATGACAATGGCAAAATAATGGTGAAAAAGACTTTAAACGAACCTGCCCCCAAAGTACTGGCAGCCTGTTCCAGACGCCGATCAATGCTCTCCAATGACAACCGAATGGCTCTGACCATCAGCGGAAAAGCTACCACAGCCGAAGCTAATGCCGCCCCTGCCCAATTAAATGCAAAACTGACACCAAACCAGTCATAAAGGAATTCACCTATGACCCCGCGCCGCCCCATGCTGATGAGCAACAGATATCCCACCACTACTGGCGGTAATACCAGTGGCAGATGAATAATGCTGTCAAGCAAGGATTTACCAACAAACTGGCAACGAGCCAGCATCCATGCCATTAAGATCCCAAATGGCAAACTGAATAGCACAGCAATCGCTGAGATTTTTAAGCTCAATAAAATTGCCTGCCACTCATATTCACTTAACATCTCCAAAAGATCAGTTCCTACAGTGGACTAAAGCCGTAACGTTTAAAAATGGCAGCGGCTTCAGGGGTTTTAAGGTAATCATAAAAATCGCGAACTGCCTGTCTTTCATGATCTTTGATTATTGCCATCGGATATTCCACCCGTTTATGGCTTTCTGGTGGGAAAACACCCACAACTTTCACTTTACTGCTGGCAACGGCATCAGAGCCATAAACAATGCCCAGCGGGGCTTCAGCTCGTTCTACTAGTGCCATACCACTACGCACATTGTTAGTACGCGCCATCAGTGGATTAACCGTATCCCATACATTCAAATATTGCAGCGATTCTTTGGCATAAATACCAACTGGCACATGATCAGGATCGCCAACTGCTAATCGCCCTCCTGCCAGCAAAGATTTCCATTTTGTTTCTCGGTTGATCTCAACTTGATCCAAGTTACTTTCTTTAGGCGCAATCAGGACAAGCTGGTTACTCAACAAGGTATGACGAGTATTTTCGGCAATTAATTGTTTGTCAGTCGCGTAATTCATCCACTGCTGATCGGCAGAAATAAAAATATCCGCCGGAGCTCCTTGAGCTATCTGGCGAACCAGTGTTGATGATGAAGCATAGGAAGCAACAATATTGCCATCGCCCCGTTTCTCTTTTTTATACTGTGCCGCAATATCATCCAATGCATTGGTTAATGAAGCAGCCGCAAAAACCGTCACCTTATCTGCTGCCCAAACATTCCCAACAAGCGCAAAAGTGACCGCAGTTCCTGCCAACAACTGATAAACTTTATTTTTCATTTTACACTCACTTAAGATCATCAATATGGTGCGTTGTATATAACAAGATACAACGTTAAATGAAAACGCTATTCTTTGATTAATCGGCAAGTTGTGAGCCAGTTTTAGCTTTTATATTGATCTCAATGCAACAATTACATATGAAAAGTTGTATATGAAGAGAAGGCAGGAATTGATGATTACCCGGATAACCGGGTAATAGAAATTACAAAGCTCAAGATTAACGACTGGTATTTTCTGTTTTGGAGATAAGATTGAATAATCCGCCAAGCCCGTAAATCAACGCCAAAATAGCCGCCATCACCACCGGAACCATGATCAGCGCAAATCCCATACTTTTAAGCAATTCAAACATGCTAACCTCATATTCTGAGTGACTAACAAATTAACTGGGTCATATCTGAATCTGACATAACACAGATGTTAATTCCGTTATTCTAGACAATAAAACAGTAACAGTAACCGACGAAACGTGCGATTCTTATGGTTCTGTTGTAAAAACTTTCAAATAGTTGCCCTAAATAAATCACTATGCAAGCCCAAATATTGTTAACATTGAAATTGCAACAACGCCTGTTCGCTGATCCCCGACGCATTAAGTTGCTTAAACAAATTAAAGTCACTGGTTCTATTAGCCAAGGTGCAAAGCAGGCTGGGATCAGCTACAAAAGTGCCTGGGATGCCATCAATGAAATGAATCAACTCGCCGATGAGATCTTAGTGGAACGCGCCACGGGTGGAAAAGGCGGCGGCGGTGCCCAACTGACTCATTATGGTGAACGTCTGTTGCAGCTTTATGACTTGCTGGAGAAAATTCAACAAAAAGCGTTTGATGTCTTGAAAGAGGATTCCCTGCCTCTGGATAGCTTGCTTGCGGTTATATCTCGTTTTTCTTTACAAACCAGCGCCCGAAATCAATTTTTTGGTACGATCACTGAACGTAGCCATGCCAATATTCAACAACATGTTCGGGTTCTGCTAGCAGATGGTAAAACATCAATCTATGCGGCTGTCACGGAACAAAGTGCCAATCGGCTGAATTTAGTTACCGGAAAAGAAGTACTGGTGTTGATTAAAGCACCGTGGATAACCTTAACTAAAGAGCATGTTCCTTCTGCTTCATTCGATAATATCCTATCCAGCCAGGTTAGCTATATTGAAACAGGAACAGATTACAGTGAAATTATCCTGACACTTGATGGCGGTGAATCCCTTTGCATTACGTTATCTAATCAGGAAGTAACGCGTTTGCAGCTCCAGCCTCACAATTCTGTCACTGCACTTTTCAATGCCGATAAAGTGATTATTGCCACCTTATGTTAACTTGATTACAAAAATGATTAACTCTCAATGAATAACAAACAGCTACACATTGACATTAAACACTATTCCGCTTATTTCTGGTGATCCTTTAGTTGATGTTGCTTAAAAAGGAAGAGGAATGTCTGAATTGCAAATAACGCAAGGTAGTTTCCGTTTAAGTGACACCCGTATCCTACGGCTACCGTCACTGAAAATTATTTCTGGGGAAAGTTGGGCTTTTGTTGGCGCAAATGGTAGTGGAAAATCTTCATTGGCTCGTGCACTATCGGATGAATTAATCCAACTGACAGGTAACCGTCATTGTTCGTTTCGCACACCAATACGTCTATCTTTCGAACAATTACAGAAACTGATTGATGAAGAGTGGCAACGCAACAATACAGATTTGCTCAGTGAAGGAGAAGAAGATACTGGGCGTACTGCCGCAGATATTATTCAACTTCACCATAAAGATAATGAATTGTGCCTTGAATTAAGCGAATATTTTGGCATTAAAGATTTACTTTCGCGACGATTCAAATACCTCTCAACTGGGGAAGTCCGTAAGGTTCTGCTATGTCAAGCATTAATGGCAAACCCTGACCTGCTTATCCTTGATGAACCTTTTGATGGGCTGGACAGTTATGCCCGAGCTCAACTTTCCCAATTATTAAGTTCTCTGGCTGCAAAAGGCATTACTTTAGTTTTAATCTTAACCCGATTCCGTGAAATCCCTGATTTTGTCGAACAAGTCGGTGTATTGGCCGATTGCCACCTGACGCTGGCCGGAAAAAAAGAGGGCATTCTGGCAGAATCTCTCGTAGCACAGTTAGCACACAGTGAAGGGCTGAAAAATATTCATCTTCCCGAAACAGATGAATACCGGACTGATGGACAATTTCCAGCTGATCAACCGTTGGTGTCAATGCGTGATGTTATTGTCCAATACAATAATAAACCCATTTTGCATGGTCTAAGCTGGCAAGTGAACCCGAATGAACACTGGCAAATCATCGGTGAAAATGGTGCCGGAAAATCGACACTTCTTAGCCTGATTACGGGCGATCACCCCCAAGGTTACAGCAATGAGTTAATATTATTTGGCCGCCAACGGGGAAGTGGTGAAACGATTTGGGATATCAAACGTCACATTGGTTATGTTAGTAACAGTATTCATCTGGAGTATCGTGTCAGTACCAATGTTCGAAATGTCATTCTATCGGGTTTCTTCGATTCAATAGGACTCTATCAGGCCGTTTCAGATCGGCAGCAACAGTTAGCGGATGAGTGGTTGGATTTATTGGGGTTATCGGGCTCAACGGCAACTAGCCCCTTTCATAGTCTGTCATGGGGGCAACAGCGGCTGGTTTTGATTGCCCGCGCTCTGGTGAAGCATCCCGCTTTATTGATCTTAGATGAACCGTTGCAAGGGCTTGATCCTCTAAACCGCCAGTTAGTCCTAAGCTTCATTGATATCATGATTGCTCATGGTGATACGCAGCTTCTGTTTGTTTCTCATCATCAAGAAGATGCGCCACAGTGCATTACCCATCGCCTGCGATTTATTCCTGACGGTGATATTTATCGGTATGAGACCGAGAATATTTCCGTAGAATCGCTGTGATCTTCTTTCTTCGTTCAGCATATTAATTATCCCTCTCTTGATAGAGAGGGATTCCATGTTATCGCTCTATTCAATCACTCTTTAATAAAATCAAGTCATATTTTTTTGATATTTTTTATTATTATTTTTGAATTTTTTAATCATTACTATAAAATCACCGTCTATTTTTAGATTATTTCATTGTTTTTTTCAAAGATATTAGGGAATTATATGGCTTGGGCATTACTTGCCATTTCATTGGCTCTTTTAGAGAATCGCCAGAAAATTGCTTTTTTCCTCGCGCTCTTCGCTATCATTGCTGGGATCAACACTAACGTACTTACCTATCCTGCTATAATCACGCTGACAGTGATGACTCTGTTAGGTATGGCATATGTTTACTGCCAAAAAAACAGCGAAAAACATTTTGTTCCCAGAATCATCATCGAGCTGTTATTACTCATCGGTGGTATTTTACTGTTTGTACATTACATTCCAGGATTCCATAATCTCAAGTATCTGGATAAAGTGCAGGCAGGCCCTCTCAGCGCACCTTTTTCAATGTATTTCAACTTTGACAAAGCGCTGCTGCCATTTATCCTAATATTCTGTATGCCGACTCTGTTCACCAGAAAACCTTTGGTTAATGCACCTGCTCATGGATGGGCGTTATTGATCGCAGCTATTCCAGCATTATTATGGCTTGCAACCGTATTAGGTGGATTGTCCGTTGAACTCCATTTACCTAATTGGTTCCCTGCCTTTGTTATTGCTAATCTTTTCTTTGTCTCTTTGGCTGAAGAAGCGCTGTTTCGTGGCTATATTCAGCAGAAGCTCAGTCAATGGATGAATCCTTACTTAGCCCTGGTCATTACCTCCCTGCTGTTTGGTGCCGCCCATTTTGCCGGCGGTGGTTTGCTGGTGATTTTTGCTACGCTGGCAGGGTTAATTTATGGCCTGACCTGGCTGTGGAGTGGACGTTTATGGGTGGCTGTTGCTTTCCACTTTTCACTCAATCTGATGCATCTGCTATTTTTCACCTACCCAATAAGATCAGTAGTCATGCACTAAACTGAATTCCATTTGATCTGAATTGTCTCCTATTGGGGGACAGTTCAGATCATAAACTCCCCGTTATCCCCTTCCTTCCAGATATATAATCGCCGTAATTATCACCAAACATGATTTAAAACAGGAGATACGAGACTATTGTTTGCCGTTTTAGCCTGTCGCGCCATATAATGCCCGCAGCGATCTTTTCATTTTGTATTAAAAAGTACTGATAGGAGTTTAAGCTATGGCTGTAACTAAACTGGTTCTTGTAAGACACGGAGAAAGCGAGTGGAACAAAGAGAACCGTTTTACTGGCTGGACTGATGTTGAATTGTCCGACAAAGGCCGCTCTGAAGCACAACAAGCTGGTCAACTACTGAAAGAAGAAGGTTTTACTTTTGATTTCGCCTACACTTCCGTTCTAAAACGTGCTATTCACACTTTGTGGAACATTCTGGATCAGGTTGATCAACAATGGCTGCCAGTTGAAAAAAGCTGGAAACTGAATGAACGTCACTACGGCGCGTTACAAGGTCTGGATAAAGCAGAAACCGCAGCCAAATACGGCGATGATCAAGTTAAATTGTGGCGTCGTGGCTTCGCTATTACTCCTCCTGATTTGACCAAAGATGATGAACGTTACCCAGGCCACGATCCTCGTTACGCCAGCCTGAAACCAGAAGAACTCCCAGTCACTGAAAGCCTTGCTACTACTATTGAACGTGTTATTCCTTATTGGGAAGAAGTTATCAAGCCGCGCGTAGAAAAAGGCGAAAAAGTCATTATCGCCGCTCACGGAAACTCACTGCGTGCATTGGTGAAGTATCTGGATAATATGAGTGAAGAAGAAATTCTTGAACTGAATATTCCAACTGCTGTACCACTGGTTTATGAGTTTGATGAAAACATGAAGCCTATCAAACACTACTATCTGGGCAACGCTGATGAGATCGCGGCAAAAGCGGCGGCAGTTGCAAATCAGGGTAAGGCGAAGTAATCCTCAAATCGCATAAAAAGAATGTTAAAAGCCGGATTGACGTCTAAATACCGCTCGCTTAAGTACGAGCGGTTCTTTTTTTATAAGGGTAACGTGGTGCTCTACAGAGCAACTCATCCTGTATCAGTCGTAACGCATTGATAAATGCTTATCTGAAGAAGTACAACACGATAGTCCTTTGCCATCCGACTCATCTCCAGCCGAACCAAATTGTAGGCAATCAATATGCCCCATAATTCCTGATAGATGCCTGCCCGGGTCTGGCTTCTCAGGATAGCCGTATTAAGTTGTTGATTATCCCTCATTTCGGGCACCTTAAACTGGGTGCCAATGCTTTGCTTAAGCGAGCGGTATTAGGTGACCATAGATTTTTTTGAGCATCTGTCAGAGTAATTTTCATGAGCGAGGTCTTGATCTGATACGCAGTAAAAATCAAGCATCCTCAATTACGATGGGTATATCCAGCCTCTTCAGGCTGGAATCTTACTGCAAATAAAAGAGGTATGAAAATGACCATTTCTAAATTTGATATTATTGATTCTCCGAAACACTCCATTAGTGACTCTCTGGCAGATGTTAGTAGTACCCCTCTACGTCTGCATACCCTTACTTATAATATTAAATATCCGCCTCCACGAACATCATCGCCAGAAAGAACCAAGAAAATTGGCCTGTGCTTAAAGCAAGTCAATAACAATTATGATGTTATCGCATTGCAAGAATGCTTCTTTGAAATTTATTATGAGGATATAGTTAAAAACTCAACAACACTATCCTCTTCATATAAATACCATTCAAATATCGTTGGTTACCCAAGTAGTTTTTTGTTTAAGGATTCTGGGGGAGCTGTTTTTATAAGTAAGTGGCCAATCATCAAGCAATGGGAGCACATTTTCACTAGCAATACGTTTGATGATGGATTAGGCCGGCAACAAAAAGGGGTTATTGCAATAGAAATAAATAAAGATGGCCAACATTATTATCTGGTGACCACTCACACTTCGCCTTATGAAAAAAATCATGACACCAGGAATATCCAGCTAAGTGAAATCAGATCGTTCATTAAGATGTCTCTGACCGCTGACTATCCTTTAATATTTATGGGCGATCTCAACATTATAGATGGATCATCTGAGTATAATAATATATACAGTGTTATTCCTGAGCTTAAGCGCGTTATTGATAGCGGCTTCTACCGGTATTCTTGGGATTCCCAGCTTAATAAAATGGTGGATGACGATGAACAAAACACACTTGATTATGTGTTTTACTGGAATGATACGGTTCATCAAACTCCTGCCGTGGCCAATTCTCAAATCGTTCGTCCTGTTGAAAATGGTGAAAATGATCTTTCAGATCATTTTGCTATTCAAGGGATATTTGATTTTAAATAATCGTTCAAGCTGTGTTGACAGCAGACTAGTTTAATACGCGGTCATGAATCCAATAGTTAGATTGCTTGTGACATATAGTCGTTACGTTCAATGAATGTGCCTATCACTTTATCGTGTATTTCTTCGGATTTGGAATAACGAATCGTTTTTCGATTCAGTCTCTTTATCCAGATACGAAGAGTGAGATTAGTTCCCTCGATACGTTGGGTAAATTCGAGTCAGGAAAAGCCAGATCTAATTTGTCACAAACATCACTGATCGGATGATTTCTCATGAGCCCAATGCCCAGCACTGACCAGACGGCTTGTTCGGCGGAAAACAGGATAATTCAATGCCGCGGTGGCTTGGAGTTCACGAGAAAATTCAGATATAAAAATCGGCCTCAGATAATCCTCTGAGGCCGATTATGACTTATCTCTGTTTGCTTAAGCGAGCGGTATTAGATCGATACCCTGCTTTTTATGGCGTTTTTACGATAAATTAGCTTCTGCGGCTCTGAACGGCCTGAGACAATTGACGCAGTAACGCTTCTGTATCTTCCCAGCCAATACAACCGTCGGTCACACTTTGACCATAAACTAAAGGCTTACCACTTTCCAGGCTTTGGTTTCCTTCAACCAGATGACTTTCAACCATAACACCAATGATCGCATTTTCACCACCGGCAATCTGACCACAAACATCAGCTCCGACATTTATTTGTCTTTTGAATTGCTTCGCGCTATTGGCATGGCTGAAATCAATCATCACGCGGGGAGCCAAGCCAGCTTTTTGTAGCCCTTCTTTAACGGCACTGACATGTTCAGCGCTATAATTAGGTTCTTTGCCACCACGCAGAATAATATGGCAATCTTGGTTGCCTATTGTATTAACAATCGCGGAGTGACCCCATTTCGTGACAGACAAGAAACAGTGCGATGAGCTAGCTGAATTAATAGCATCAATAGCGACTTTAATTGTTCCATCCGTGCCATTTTTGAAACCAACCGGACAGGACAACCCCGATGCCAATTCGCGATGAATTTGAGACTCCGTTGTGCGTGCCCCTATCGCACCCCAGCTCATGAGATCTGCCAAATACTGAGGAGTGATCATATCAAGGAATTCACCTGCCGCAGGTAACCCCATATTATTAATATCGAGCAATAACTTACGTGCAGTACGTAATCCGCCATTGATATTAAAACTGCAATCCATGCTTGGATCGTTAATCAACCCTTTCCAGCCGATAGTTGTGCGGGGTTTTTCAAAGTAAACCCGCATAATAATTTCCAAATCGGCTTGCAATTCTTCACGTAATTTATTCAAACGCTCTGCATATTCTAATGCAGATTGTGGATCATGAATTGAACACGGGCCAATCACTACCAATAGACGATCATCTTCACCAATTAAAATATTATGAATAGATTCACGAGCCTTACGAACAGTAATAACACTATCTTCTGTCGCAGGAAATTTTTCGAGTAATGCAACTGGTGGCAATAATTCCGTTATTTTTCTTATTCTTATATCGTCATTCTGGTAATTCATTATCCTTTCACCTAATACGTTCACAGTCATTTGAAATAATTTTGTGATCTCAATCTAACTGTTAGGCGTTGTTCTGTAAATAATCTTTGTGAATAAAAATAGAATACTTTTTTATGTAAAATCCTATTGAGAGTAAAAATGATGTTAATTCAAATAAATAGATTAATAAGAAGAGAATGTTTTATAGAAAAAAATCAAAATAACAGGCCATAGAACGTTAATTATCTATGGCCGATAATCGCTTTTAATTTACATTTTTTTCAGTTGTTATCCGCTATGTTTCACTGTCTTGATCCACAGGCGAGCGCCGTTCAGTGCAATACCTGTCAAAATAATATATTGCAGTGACATGGCCAAAACACCTTGGTAATAATAAATCACTACACTGATAACATTGATAATGACCCAAATTAGCCAGTTTTCTACATGTTTACGCGTCATCAGTATCATTGCCACTATGGATAATATTGTCATCACTGAATCCCAGAATGGGAAAGCATCAGGCTGTAAATCAGGCATGATAATATTAAAGCCTATTCCCTGTAGGGCGAGCACCACCATTTTTGCCATATAACCAAATATTTGATCAATATTAAATGTCATGATCAATATGGCAAAGATGGAAAGCGCGGCAACAATAGCCATCTGTTTAGGGTTAAGCCACCGAATTTTAAGCTCTATTTGTTTTTGCTCATTGACTCGGCTCCATGCATACCAACCATAGATATTGGCCGCGAAGAAAAAGATTTGCAGAATAAGGCTGGCGTAGAGTTGAATTTGAAAGAAGATTACAGCGAAGAGTGAGACATTAATTAATCCAAATAGATAATTAATGATTTTCTCCTGACTAGCGAGCCAAATACATAACAAACCTGCTACTGTGCCAATCGCTTCAATATATGAAAGATTATAGCCACCCGTTCCCAGGGGTATGTGCACTAATATGTTATTAATGTTGAAAAAATCCATACTTTCTTATCCTTACCATAAAAAATGTTTAGTATATCAATACAAAATACATAAAATTATGAGATAAATAGGCTTTTTTGCGCTTTGTTGTTTTACATACTAAACAAGATAGCTAATTTGGGAAAAAAAGTCTTTAATTATTTTGAAGATTTAAAAACGATAAGGGAAAAATGTGAAGCCAGTAATCAAATTATTAAGTTATCTGTCGCGACCAATTGATTAAAAACCAATTGCTCCACCGACTGAGCTAACGACCCATCGAGGAAATATTTGATAATGAGAGTTTAGATGGTGGGTCGTGCAGGATTCGAACCTGCGACCAATTGATTAAAAGTCAACTGCTCTACCGACTGAGCTAACGACCCATCGAGGAAATATTTGATAGTGAGAGTTTAGATGGTGGGTCGTGCAGGATTCGAACCTGCGACCAATTGATTAAAAGTCAACTGCTCTACCGACTGAGCTAACGACCCATCTAAATCTGTTTGACAGTTATCCCTGCCAACGGCGGCATATATTACTGATTTCTCAGCGTGACGCAACGTTTATTTTAGAAAACTGGTTTAAATGCTTATTAAGCAGTCAACCATCCCCAAAAAGACCAATATATGACCTTTCGGGGGATAATTATTACATTCCAGAAAGCTTTTTCTCAGCCATTTTTGCTGCATTCGTGCCTGAATATTGCTTAACCACCTGCTGATAAACCGCTTTCGCTTTATCTTTTTGCCCCTTTTCCTGCATGATTAAACCAACTTTATACAGGGAATCGCTACTTTTTTGTGACTTAGGATAGTCTTTCACAACTGTGGCAAAATAATAAGCCGCATCGTCTTTCTTGCCTTTGTTGTAATTTAACTGTCCTAACCAATAATTAGTATTCGCTAAATACTTGGACTTGGGATAGATTTTGGCAAAGTTCTGAAATGCTGCAATCGCTTTATCATATTCTTTGGTGTTAATAGCCAAAGAGACGGCGGCATCGTAATCACCTTTTTCATTTCCTGCACTCGCCGACGCAGCAGGTTGTTTATTTTCAGCTTGTGCCAAAGACTCAGCATTACGATTTCCTGATTCTGAACCCTCTGCATTTGATGGATTAGTGATTTTATCCAATTGCAGATAAAGATCTTTTTGTCGCTCAATGATCTGATTTAATTGATACTGGTTTTCCTGAATTTGACCGCGGAGTGTATCGATATCACGTTGAGAATCAGAAAGCTGTTGCTGAAGTTGGGTTAATAATTGACTGTGAGCGTCAGAAATACGCTCTAATTGGGAGAGGCGCTCATCGGTGGAGCCTGAGCCGACATTACTGATTGGCGCTCGGGCGGTAGCGGCCCAAGGAGCCGCTACGCCAACCAATAACGACAGACCCAACATATAACGTCTGAAGTTACTGTTCATGCATTACTCTTAGTATACGATCACAGCGCGACGGTTTTTCGCATATGCTGCTTCGTCATGGCCAAGTACAGCTGGTTTTTCTTTACCGTAAGAAACGATAGCAAGTTGATCAGCAGAAACGCCTTTACCTTGCAGATACATTTTCACTGCGTTCGCACGGCGCTCACCCAGAGCAATGTTGTACTCTGGAGTACCGCGCTCGTCTGCGTGACCTTCGATAGTTACTTTAACAGATGGGTTAGTACGCAGGAAAGCCGCGTGTGCATCCAACATCTGAGCAAATTCGCTGTTGATATCATATTTATCGAAACCGAAGTATACGATGTTATTGTTCTGCAGTTCTTGCATCTGCTGACGTGCTAATTCTTCAGCAGACAGAGTCTTAGAAGAATTATCAACAGTGCCTACACCAGACTGATCATTATTGCCAGTTTTATTAGAACTACACGCTGCTACGGCCATGATTGGTAAAGCTAACATCAGCCCTTTTAGCACTTTGTTCAGTTGCATCTCTTTGATCCTTTTATAGTTTGCCATACATATTATTATGCATCACAGATACGGCGACCAGGCAGGAGATTTTACCTGTCCATCGGTAGCCGGAAGACGCGCTTTGAAACGCCCATCAGTCGAAACTAGCTGCAATATAGTTCCCCACCCTTGAGTAGAGCTATAAATCACCATAGTGCCATTAGGTGCGATGCTCGGCGTTTCATCCAGAAACGTATCTGTCAAAACTTGGACAGATCCCGTTGCCAGATCTTGTTTGGCGATATGCTGACTGCCACTCGCTGAGCTAACCATCACAATAAAACTACCGTCAGGGCTAACATCTGCATCTTGGTTCTGTGATCCTTCCCAAGTTAGGCGTTGTGGAGCACCGCCATTAATATCGATTTTATACAATTGTGGACGCCCACCCTGATCTGAGGTATAGACCAGTGTCTGGTTATCTGGCATCCAGCTTGGCTCAGTATTATTACTGCGGCCATCAGTGATCTGACGAATTTGACCAGAAGCTAAATCCATCACGTAAAGATTCAAACTACCGGTTTTAGATAATGCAAAGGCAAGTTTAGTTCCATCCGGAGAAAATGCAGGTGCTCCGTTATGGCGAGGGAACGAAGCAACCTGACGAACATTACCTGTTGCCAGTGTTTGAATAATTAACGCAGAACGACCACCTTCAAATGTAACATAGGCAAGTTTGGAAGCATCTGGTGACCAAGCTGGCGACATCAGTGGTTCTGGTGAGCTATGTACGGTAGATTGATTATAACCATCATAATCAGAAACGCGCAGCTCATATGGATACTTGCCTGCACTGTTATTTTTGACGACATAAGCTATACGGGTAGTAAATGCACCTCGAATACCTGTCAGTTTTTCAAAAACCTGATTACTGACCGTGTGTGCAGCGAAGCGCAACCATTTTTTTTCAATTGTGAATTGTTCTTGTGCCAATACCGTTCCTGGTGCACCAGCAACGTCAATAAGCTGATAAGAAACTAGAGATTTACCATCTGCACTAGGTTGAATATGTCCAACAACGACTGAATCTATCCCTAACGCAGACCATGCAGCAGGAGTTACTTCTGATGCAGTCGTTGGTTGTTGCGGCATACGAGTAGGATCAATCGGATTAAATTTCCCACTGTTTCTCAAATCCGCTGCAATAATTGAACCAATATTTTCAGGAGGTTCGCCTTCCCCAGTCCATTTAAATGGAACAACCCCAATAGGGCGGGCAGAATCAACACCCTGTGTAATTTCAATACGAACCTCTGCATGAGCAAGTGCTGCCCACATCACCAGAAAGCCCAGTATGACTTTAAACACCTGCTTAAAAGTTTGCTTCATTATCTCTCCCATATCGCGATCTTTTACCTGCCGCAATAATCCGCCGGATTCTAACAAACGCCAACAAACAAAACTAGATACCTAAATAAAATCTAATAATTTTGTTTGTACATATAAATCATTTGAAAGTTTGCTTAGAGCATAACAATTATCCACCAAACACTTAACTTACTGCGGTTTAAATTCTAGTGTGAAATTCTTAAAATATTCATAAGTCTCTTTGCTTGGAGGAGGCGGCATTTTTTTTGCCAAATTAGCGGCGGTAATCGCTGCTCGACATAATGCCGGATCACCTGCTCCTGCTTTGATATCAATCAATAATCCATCTAGCGCCAGTTTTATATTTAAATCACAAGTACGACCGATATACAGGCTTGGATCGCGAAAATTTTGCTGGATCACAGACTGTATCTGTCCTTTGTAATTATTGATATCGGAATCTGAAGGACCGCTTTTCTTACCACCACCTTTTCCTGCTGCAGCCGCTCCACCCTGCTTAGGTGTATTAGATGTTAATCCCCCTAACAGATCATTAACCGTTTGAGTCTGCTTTGCTGCTTCTGCCTTAGCTTTTGCGGCTGCTTTAGCTTGTGCCTCAGCTGCCGCTTTACGTTTTACCGCCTCTTCCGCTTCTTTCTTCGCCTGATCTTCCGCTTTCTGTCGGGCTTCCGCTTGCTCTTTTAGAATTCTTTCTTTTTCTGCCAGTGCTTTTGCTGCCGCTTCTTCCGCCTGCTTTTGCTCTTCACGCGCTTTGGCAGCGGCAGCATCAGCCTGTTCCTGCTCTTCACGCGCTTTAGCGGCGGCAGCCTCAGACTGTTTTTTCTGCGTTTCAGCTTCCTGTAGTGCCTTAATTCGCTCTTCTTCTGCCGCTTTCAAGCGTTCCTGTTCTTCCGCTTGCTTTGCCCTCAATTCAGCCGCCTGTTGCTCGGATTTCTTCTTCCGCTGTTGCTCGGCTAACTTTGCATTGGCCTGTTGCTGTTGCTGTTGGTTATATTGCTGAACGACCGCATTCGGATCAACCATAACAGCATCAATGACAGTACCGCCTTGTCCACCCCCCCCCATTTCTGTTTTTTGCGTCAAAGAACCCCAAATCAGAAACCCGATTAGGATAATATGCAATATTACCGAAATGATAATGGCACGATTTAGCCTATTATTTTGCTTACTTGTCTTTCCCACGCTCGACATCCAGAAACTTTAAATGACAGCCATTGTCAAGCTCCGATAGGCTGAGTCATTAAACCCACCGACTTTACACCAGCCTGACGAAGCATATTCAACGCCTTAATAATTTCGTCATAAGGAACTTCCTTAGAACCACCAATCAGGAAAACCGTTTTCGAATTGGCTTTCACCAAAGTTTGAGCTTCTGCAACAATTTGCTGTTCAGGTAACAATTCCAAACGTTCCTGGTTAACAATCATGTTGTATTGCCCTATCCCAGAAACTTCCACAATGACCGGCGGATTATCAGTACTAGAAACTGTTTTTGAGTCCACCGAATCAGGCAAATCGACTTCTACGCTTTGCGTGATAATCGGTGCTGTTGCCATGAAAATAAGTAGCAATACCAACAACACGTCCAGCAAGGGAACGATATTGATCTCGGATTTTAGCTCACGTCTGCGACTACGAGTGCGCGCCATTCGCTGATTTCCCCTTACGATTTATTACGACTTATTGGTATTGGAAGCAAAAGCCTGGCGATGCAAAATAGCTAGGAATTCTTCCATAAAGTTATCGTAAACTTGTTCCAGTTTGTTAACGCGCTGGTTCAGGCGATTATAGGCCATCACTGCAGGAATTGCCGCAAACAGGCCGATAGCAGTTGCAATCAGGGCTTCAGCAATACCAGGCGCTACCATTTGCAGAGTTGCCTGTTTAACTGCCCCCAACGCAATAAAGGCATGCATGATCCCCCAAACTGTACCAAACAAACCAATATAAGGGCTGATAGAACCTACTGTCCCCAAGAATGGAATGTGATTTTCCAATACTTCCAATTCACGATTTAGTGAAATACGCATGGCACGGGAAGTCCCTGTAATAACAGCTTCTGGGGCATGGTTATTTGCCTGATGTAAACGAGCAAATTCTTTAAACCCAGAATGGAATATTTGTTCAGTGCCACTTAACGAATCTCGGCGCGACTGACTTTCTTTGTAAAGGCGAGATAATTCAATGCCAGACCAAAATTTATCTTCAAATGCTTCTGCCTCACGGCTTGCGGCATTAAGGATTTTTGTCCGTTGAATAATGATTGCCCAAGAGACGATAGAGAAGCCAATCAAAATCAGCATGATCAGCTGCACTAAGAAACCTGCCTTAAGAAATAAATCAAGGATGTTCATGTCAGTCACTGCTTAAACTCCGCGACAATAGACTTTGGAAGCGCAATCGGCTTCATTTGGGATGAATTCACGTAGACAACCAGGCATTCCGCACTGCTGACAACTACGCCATTGCAATCAACAATTCGTTGAATAAATGTCAGAGAAGCGCCACGGATATTCGTAACTTCACTTTCAACAACCAATTGGTCATCCAGTTTTGCTGGTTTCCGGTAGTCAATCGTCATGCGACTAACAACAAAGCCAACTTGCTCATCTAGCATAGGCTGTTGGTGGAAGCCTCTTTCACGCAACATCTCCGTACGAGCTCTTTCGTAAAAACCCAAATACCGAGCGTGATAAACCACACCACTAGCATCTGTGTCTTCGTAGTAAACACGGATAGGCCAACGGAATAACATATTACTCATATAATCCTAATTAGGCGAATTGACGCTGTCACTATACTTAAGACAATAGCGCTTTGGAATGACTTGTCAGTAAAAAAATTTATAGGCCGACGACCTATAAAATTACAACCAGTTTACTTAAAGAAATGATATAAGCCAAAAAGAAGAATAAAAAATGCAGGTAATGGGTGAAAAAATAACCGCCAGATAATACGATTAGGGTAAAAACCAACACCAAAAGTAACGCCAGAACAAACTGCCCAGATCAATAAAATACCTTGCCATATTTGTAGTGAACTGGTATTGGCAGCAAAACGCGCAGGATCCCAAAATACACATACAGCAAGTGTTAAAGCAATGATGAGGATAAGAGCCCTCAATGGGCTCTTATCCATAAGTTGGTAGCATTTATCAGCCAACATTATTTTTGTCACTCTCAGAAGCGTTTTGTGATTCGCTATGCTCAAGTGCCAAAGCAGCAATGACCGCAAAACTACAAGCCAAGAGCGTTCCGAGAATCCAAGCAAAATACCACATGCCTATGCTCCTTAGTACAGTGAGTGTTTGTTGTTATCAATGTAGCTCTTATCCAAACGTCCAAAAGTTTTGTAATAACACCAAATGGTGTAAGACAACACAGTAGGAACGAAGATAAGTGCAACAACGAACATAACTTGTAACGTCCACTGACTGGATGTCGCATCCCACATAGTCAGACTGACATTGGGGTCAATGCTTGATGGCATCACGAACGGGAACATAGCAATCCCTGAAGTCAGGATAATGCAAGTTACTGTCAGTGATGAAAACAAGAATGCCCAAGCGCCCTTATCCATCCAAGTAGTCAGCATAGTCAGCAAAGGAAGCAATACTCCCAACACAGGTATAGCCCACAGAACCGGATAGTTATTGAAATTAATCAGCCATGCGCCGGCCTGCTGAATCACTTCTTTATGTAACGGATTAGATGCTGCATTAACATCCAATCCCCCCGTTACAACATAACCATCAATGCCATAAATCAGCCATATCCCTGCCAACAGGAATGCAATTGCCGTTATCGCTGCACAAACATGGGTTGCGGTACGGGAACGAAGGTGCAGTTCGCCAGTTGTACGCATTTGTAGATAAGTTGCACCTTGCGTCACAATCATCATCAGACTAATCACCCCTGCCAGCAATCCATAAGGGTTCAGCAATCCAAAGAATGAACCCTCATAGGAGACACGCAGGTAAGAATCTACCGCCAGCGGTACGCCTTGCAGCAGGTTACCAAATGCCACCCCGATAACCAATGCAGGTACGAAGCTACCGATAACCAACCCCCAATCCCACATATTGCGCCATTTACTGTTTTCCAGTTTTGAACGGTAATCAAAGCCAACCGGACGGAAGAACAGTGCAGCCAAGACCAGAATCATTGCCACATAAAAACCAGAGAAAGCGGCTGCATATACCATCGGCCATGCGGCAAACAGAGCACCACCAGCGGTAACTAACCAAACCTGGTTACCATCCCAATGCGGGGCAACTGAGTTAATCATGATGCGGCGTTCAGTATCATTTTTACCAATGATCCGCAACAGGATACCAACTCCCATGTCGAAACCATCAGTCACAGTGAAACCGATCAGTAACACACCAATCAGCAGCCACCATATAAATCGTAATACATCATAATCAAGCATAAGTGGACTCCTGCTTACTCAATATTATTTGCTGAAGAAGTGATTTTTTGTTCAAAATGGTAACGTCCAGTCTTGAGACTGCTTGGGCCAAGACGGGCAAATTTGAACATCAAGAACATCTCTGCGATCAAGAACAAGGTGTACAGACCACAAATCAGCACCATTGAGAAAATCAGATCGCCTACACTGCGGGTTGAAGACGCGACAGCAGTTGGCAACACTTCACCAATCGCCCATGGCTGACGGCCATATTCTGCGACAAACCAACCTGCTTCAACGGCAATCCATGGCAATGGAATACTGAACAATGCAGCACGCAGCAGCCATTTATGTTGCCCGATACGGTTACGCAAAACACTCAGGAACGACAGACCGATAACCAGCAGCATAATAAAGCCAGCAGCAACCATAATACGGAATGCAAAGTAGAGCGGTGCTACGCGTGGAATAGAGTCTTTCGCAGCGGCTTGAATTTGCTCTTCTGTCGCATCCGTCACGTTTTGGGTATAACGCTTCAAGAGCATGCCATAGCCAAGATCTTTCTTACTTTCATTGAATGCACTGCGCACACTTGGATCAATATTACCTGCACGCAGTTCTTCTAGTAATTCATAAGCTTTAATACCGTTACGGATACGCTGCTCATGCTGGGTCATCAAATCACGCAGACCAACGACCGGTGTATCTGTGGAGCGGGTAGCAATCAAACCTAAAACGTAAGGAATTTGGATAGAATATTTATTTTCCATTTTGTCCTGATCAGGAATACCAATCAGCGTGAATGAAGCTGGAGGCGGCTGGGTTTCCCATTCTGCTTCGATTGCTGCCAATTTGGTTTTCTGCACGTCCCCCATTTCATATCCGGATTCATCACCCAGAACGATGACAGACAGTACCGCAGCTATACCAAAGCTTGCTGCAATCGCAAAAGAACGTTTGGCAAACGCCAAATCGCGCCCTTTAAGCAGGTAGTAAGAGCTGATACCCAATACAAAAATGGCACCAGTAACATAACCGGCTGCAACAGTGTGGACAAATTTCACCTGTGCAACTGGGTTAAGTACCAGTTCACTGAAGCTCACCATTTCCATTCGCATGGTTTCGAAATTAAAGTCAGACGCAATCGGGTTTTGCATCCAACCATTCGCAACCAGTATCCACAATGCAGAGAAGTTAGAGCCTAATGCAACCAGCCAAGTAACTGCCAAGTGTTGTTTCTTACTGAGTCGATCCCAGCCGAAGAAAAACAAACCAACGAATGTGGATTCGAGGAAGAATGCCATCAGACCTTCGATGGCCAGAGGCGCACCGAAAATATCACCAACATAATGTGAGAAATATGACCAGTTGGTTCCGAACTGGAATTCCATGGTCAAGCCCGTTGCGACACCCAGAGCAAAGTTGATACCAAATAACTTACCCCAGAATTTTGTCATATCTTTATAGATTTGTTTGCCAGAAAGGACATATACCGTTTCCATGATCGCAAGCAAAAACGTCATACCGAGCGTCAATGGTACGAATAGAAAATGGTACATGGCAGTTAAAGCAAACTGTAATCGTGACAGTTCGACAATATCAAACATCTTGACTCCTTGCTCCTAGCAGGAAGACACCGACTTGCGGCAACCCGACTTCGTAAAACGAAAGTCTCGTAACTACCAGCAATAAATGCCTCAAACACAACAATGAATTATTACAAAATCAAAAATTCAATAGATACCACAATAATATTACGCTTATATTCACATACAATAAATAGCTTTTACGTGACTCAGCTTAGAATTCTGAATATAGGTCAACAACACCATACATTCTTAGTTTAATATCTATATATACTAGATCAATTTAATCAAGTTTAGCGAATACAATCTAGAGTAATAAATTGATTTTAGTCAATTTTTTCATTTTTTTGTTAAGCTTTACAGTTATTATTTCATTATAGTTTACTTCGTGTTAATAAATTGTTATTTGCAATGGTTTGTAATTTATTTTTTGCTGTAAAATTCGTTAGAAAATTAACTTTTCATTTTCATTCTTTAAAAAAGATATTTTTCCGATATTTCCAATTTAATTAATCAAATAAATAGATTTTCCTAAAATCCAGTTCAATTAAATTGGGAAATAACTTATCTTATGAATGAAGTAACCTACTGTTAATATTATAAATAAAAACAAAAGGCCACCCCGAGGCAGCCTTTTTCTATAAAAATAGTTTATTTTGTGATTGTTATACCAATAACGCTTTTACAGCATCGCCAATGTCTGCAAGGCTACGGACAGTCTTCACACCCGCAGCTTCCAGGGCAGCAAATTTCTCATCTGCTGTTCCTTTACCACCTGCGATAATCGCTCCAGCATGGCCCATGCGCTTCCCTTTAGGTGCAGTCACACCAGCAATATAAGCAACAACTGGTTTAGTCACATGTTCTTTGATATAAGCCGCAGCTTCTTCTTCGGCTGTACCACCAATTTCACCAATCATGACAATTGCTTCTGTTTGTGGATCTTCCTGGAACAATTGCAGAATATCAATGAAGTTTGAACCTGGGATCGGGTCACCACCAATACCAACACAAGTAGATTGCCCTAATCCAGCATCTGTGGTTTGTTTAACCGCTTCATAAGTCAACGTGCCTGAACGGGAAACAATGCCCACTTTACCTGACTTGTGAATATGACCAGGCATAATACCAATCTTACACTCGTCAGGTGTAATGACGCCCGGGCAGTTAGGGCCAATCATACGAACATCTGCTTGATCCAGTTTTTCCTTCACCGTCAACATATCGAGTGTTGGGATGCCTTCTGTAATCGTGATGATCAGTTTAATGCCTGCATCAATCGCTTCCAGAATGGAATCTTTACAGAATGGTGCAGGAACGTAGATGACAGAAGCGGTTGCCCCCGTTGCTTCAACGGCTTCACGTACGGTGTTGAACACGGGTAATCCTAGATGCTCAGTACCACCTTTACCTGGTGTTACGCCACCCACCATTTGAGTACCGTAAGCTATCGCTTGTTCGGAATGAAAAGTACCCTGGCTGCCAGTAAAACCCTGACAAATCACTTTGGTGTTTTTATCGATTAAAATAGACATTATTTATTCCCCGCTGCTGCTACTGCCTGCTTAGCTGCGTCTGTCAAACTGGTAGCTGCAATGATATTCAAACCACTATCCGCCAGTTTTTTAGCGCCTAGTTCAGCATTGTTTCCTTCCAGACGAACGACTACCGGTACGTTAACACCCACTTCTTCCACCGCACCAATAATGCCATCAGCAATCAAGTCACAGCGGACGATACCACCAAAGATATTAACCAAAACAGCCTTAACATTTTCATCTGACAAGATGATTTTAAATGCTTCGGTAACACGCTCTTTTGTTGCACCACCACCTACATCAAGGAAGTTTGCCGGTGCACCACCATGCAGTTTGACAATGTCCATCGTTCCCATTGCCAGGCCTGCACCATTCACCATACAACCAATGTTGCCATCCAGCGCAACATAGTTCAGTTCCCATTGTGCGGCTTGGGCTTCACGCGGATCTTCCTGTGAAGGATCGTGCATTTCACGCAGTTCAGCCTGACGGAACATAGCATTACCATCAGCGCTCAATTTTCCATCCAAACAAACCAAATCACCTTGCGTTGTGATCACTAGGGGATTGATTTCGACTAATGCCAAATCACGCTCTAAGAATAGGTTCGCCAATCCCAAGAAAATCTTGGTGAATTGACCAACTTGTTTACCCGTCAAACCAAGTTTAAATGCCAATTCACGGCCTTGATACGGCATAGGGCCAGACAGTGGGTCGATAATTGCTTTATGAATTAGCTCAGGCGTTTCTTCCGCCACTTTTTCTATTTCGACGCCACCTTCAGTAGAGGCCATGAACACTACACGACGTGTACCGCGGTCAACAACAGCTCCCAGATACAGCTCCTTGGCAATATCAGTTGCCCCTTCCACCAGGATCTGATGGACAGGTTGTCCCTGCGCATCTGTCTGGTAAGTTACCAGTCGTTTACCCAGCCATTGTTCAGCAAAAGTGCGGATATCTTCCTTACTATTGACGACTCTCACACCACCAGCCTTACCGCGGCCACCTGCATGAACCTGACATTTAACGACCCAAGGGCCTGAACCAATCTTAGATGCTGCTTCTTCTGCTTCGCGCGGAGTGGTACAAGCATAACCAGCAGGTGCTGGTAAACCATACCGTGCAAAAAGTTGTTTTGCCTGATACTCGTGTAAATTCATGATGTTCTATCCATAATTTAATTTAAGAAAGGTAAATTACCTTCTATTTTGTTGCTCTGGATATGACCAGCCCAAAAAGGCTGGCCTGCATATATTTTTACATCAACGTCGTACTACTTCAGACTAGCGGAGTTAACACCCTCCGCCGATAGTGATGCTATACATCCAGCAACAAACGTGTTGGATCTTCCAGCATTTCTTTAATGGTCACCAGGAAACCGACTGACTCACGACCGTCAATCAGACGGTGGTCATAGGACAGTGCCAGGTACATCATCGGAAGGATCTCAACCTGACCATTTACAGCCATTGGGCGATCTTTAATGGCATGCATACCAAGGATCGCGCTTTGTGGTGGGTTAATGATCGGGGTGGACATCAGAGAGCCGAAAACACCGCCGTTAGTAATGGTGAAATTACCACCGGTGAGTTCTTCAACAGTCAATTTACCGTCGCGGCCTTTGATAGCCAGCTCTTTGATGCTTTTCTCAATATCAGCCATGCTCAATGCATCTGCATCACGCAATACTGGTGTAACCAGACCACGTGGTGTAGATACAGCAATACTGATATCAAAATAATTGTGGTAAACCACATCTGTGCCATCAATGGAAGCGTTCACTTCTGGATAGCGTTTCAACGCCTCAACGACCGCTTTCACATAGAAAGACATGAAGCCCAGACGCATACCATGGCGTTTCTCAAATGCATCGCCATACTGCTTGCGCAATTCCTGAATTGGCTTCATGTTGACTTCATTGAAAGTCGTCAGCATTGCCGTATTGTTCTTCGCTTCAAGCAAACGTTCTGCAACACGCTTGCGCAGACGTGTCATTGGGACACGTTTTTCACTGCGGTGTGGCAATAAGGATGACTGTTCAATAGAGGCAGCAGGCTTATTACCCTCTTTTTTATTCGCAGAGATATATTTTTCGATGTCTTCACGGATAATACGGCCACCAACACCACTGCCTTTAATTGCAGCAGGATCTAAATCATGCTCTGCAATCAGACGACGAACAGCAGGGCTCAGTGCATCATTGCTTTCTTCTTCCAAAGACGCGGTCTGACGCTGTGCTGGCGTTGCCTCTGTTTTGGCTTTTACTTCGGCAGGAATACCCGTGCTGTCACCTAAACGGATACGGCCTAACAGTTGTTTGGACAGAACAGTGGCGCCCTCTTCTTCCAAAATGGATTCCAAAACACCGGCTTCACTTGCTGGTACTTCCAAAACAACTTTATCCGTTTCAATTTCAACCAGCACTTCATCACGCTCTATGGTGTCACCCGGTTTTTTATGCCACGTTGCCACAGTGGCATCTGCAACAGATTCAGGAAGGTCTGGGACCAGAATTTCTACGCTACTCATTTTCTATCCTTAATTTATTCAACGTTCAGTGCGTCATTAACCAGTGCTTGCTGTTGCTGCTGGTGAACAGACGTATATCCCACAGCCGGGGAAGCAGATGCCGGACGACCTGCATAACGTAAAGAAGCCCCAAATGGGATCGCTTCACGGAAATTATGTTGACTGCAATACCAAGCCCCTTGGTTCAGTGGCTCTTCCTGGCACCAAACGAAGTCATGAACATGGGCATACTTCTCAAGCTCAACTTGCAAGTGCTGACGTGGGAATGGATACAGTTGTTCAATACGCACAATAGCAACGTCAGTCTGTTCGTTCTTACGACGCTGTTCCAGCAGATCGTAATAAACTTTACCGGAACAAAGCACAACGCGTTTAATACCTTTTGGCTCCAAGGCGTCAATTTCCCCAATCACTGGTTCAAATTTGCCGTGCGCCAATTCATCCAAAGTAGACACCGCCAATGGATGACGCAGTAGTGATTTCGGTGACATAACGATGAGCGGACGGCGCATACCACGCAGAGCCTGACGACGCAGCATGTGATAAACCTGAGCTGGAGTCGATGGTACGCAAACTTGCATGTTTTGTTCAGCACACAGTTGCAGATAACGCTCCAGACGAGCCGATGAGTGCTCTGGACCCTGCCCTTCATAACCATGTGGCAGCAGCATCACCAGACCACACATACGGCCCCATTTCTGTTCGCCAGAGCTGATAAATTGGTCAATCACAACCTGAGCCACGTTGGCAAAGTCACCAAATTGGGCTTCCCAAATCGTCAGGACACGAGGTTCAGTTGTTGCATAACCGTATTCAAATGCCAGTACAGCTTCTTCTGAAAGGACAGAATCCCATACATTAAATACACCCTGTCCATTGTGGATATTCGCCAAAGGCACATAAACAGAAGCATTGTTTTGGTTATGAATAACGGCATGGCGGTGGAAGAAAGTACCACGTCCCGCATCTTCACCAGAGATACGGACAGGAATACCTTCATCAACCAAGGTCGCGTAAGCCAGTGTTTCCGCAGCACCCCAGTCAAACAATTTATGACCATTCGCCATTTCCGCACGGTCGCCATAGATTTTCGCAACACGTGAGTGCATTGCCACTTCGGCAGGAACAGTGCTGATGCTTTTGCCAAGATCTTGCAGGCGTTTCATATCCATCTTATGTGGATACTCTTCATCCCATTCGTGATTCAGGTAGGGTTCCCATGTGAATGAATGCAACCCCATTGGGCGCCATTCATCGACAACGCATTCACCATGATCCAGTGCATCACGGTATAGGTTCACCAACTCAGTAACGTCATTGGCTTCCAGCAAACCTTCCGCTACCAGCTTATCTGCATAGATTTTACGTGCAGTTGGTTGTTTTTTGATTTGCTGGTACATCAGTGGCTGAGTTGCACTTGGCTCATCAGCTTCGTTATGACCGTGGCGACGGTAACAGACCAGATCGATCATTACGTCACGTTTGAAGGTGTTACGGAAGTCAAGTGCCAAACGTGTGACGAATGCAACAGCTTCCGGATCATCTGCATTAACGTGGAAAATCGGCGCCTGAACCATTTTCACAATATCAGTACAATATTGTGTTGAACGGGCATCTTTCGGGTTAGAAGTGGTGAAACCAATTTGGTTATTCACTACGATACGAACAGTACCGCCAACTTCATACCCGCGAGCCTGGGACATGTTCAGCGTTTCTTGAACAATCCCCTGCCCTGTGACTGCGGCATCACCGTGAATGGTGACAGGCAGTACCATGTTACTTCGACCTTCATCAAGACGATCACGGCGGGCACGCACAGAACCGATAACAACAGGGCTGACGATCTCAAGGTGAGATGGGTTAAAGGCCAATGCCAAATGCACCAAACCGCCTTCGGTTTCAAAATCAGAAGAAAAACCTTGATGGTATTTTACGTCACCTGTGCCCAAGTGCTCTTTATGTTTACCCGCAAATTCGTCAAACAGATCAACCGGTTTTTTACCCAAGAGATTGACCAGAACGTTGAGGCGACCACGATGAGCCATTCCCAATACCACTTCACGGGTACTTTGTTTACCTGCGTGACGGATCAACTCTTTTAACATAGGGATAAGTGCGTCACCACCTTCCAGGGAGAAACGTTTTGCCCCTGGGAACTTAGCACCTAAATAGCGCTCCAGACCTTCCGCTGATGTTAATTCTTTCAGGAAACGACGCTTTTCTTCCGCACTAAACTGTGAACTTACTGTCACTGACTCCAGACGTTGCTGGATCCAACGTTTTTCTTCCGTATTGGTGATGTGCATATATTCCGCACCAATTGAACCGCAATAAATGCGTTTCAGCGCGTTATACAGATCAGCCAATTTCATAGTTTCTTTGCCAATGGCAAAAGAGCCTACATTAAACGTTTCTTCAAAATCCGCTTTTGTTAAATTATGGAAAGCAGGATCAAGATCAGATACAGGTTCCTGTTTCCATAATCCCAATGGATCAAGGTTTGCATGTTGGTGTCCGCGGAAACGGAATGCATTGATGAGCTGCAAAACTTTGACTTGTTTTGCATCCATTGCTGGATCGCTGACTGAAGTGTGGTAACGTGTGGCATCCTTTGCCAGACGACGGAAATAATCGCGTGTCTGTGAGTGAAGTTGTTCGCCGCTAAGTCCTGCATCTGGTAATTGTTGGAAAATTTCTCTCCAACTTGCATCAACAGAATTAGGATCGGTTATATAGTCTTCATAGATTTGCTCTATGTAAGACTGGTTTGCACCAGCCAGAAAGCTTGAGTCCAGCCAGTCCTTCATTGCGCCGTTCTGCATTGTGATCCCTTAAGCTTTAAAAGCTTTAGTTTTCGCCGTGGTTAACAAATCCCGCTTAATTAGCGGTGTTGATAAAAGGTTCATTTGGACGTGCTTAATGCATGTTCTTCTATGGGTTTTCCTACCCTTCAAGGAACCTTTAAAAACTAATTATCAGTTTTTAAAGATCCCTTTATTTGGAAACATACTTCGTCTTTAGCAGCAGGCAATTTATCATTTTTCATTCTTTATGCCCTCCACTGATTTGATATTTATTTCAAAATTGTGGAGGGCAACATTATATGCACTATTTACACACTATTTATGTGTTATTTATGCACAAATTTTTATTTCGCTATGCACTATGTTTCAGCAACATAGATTTAATATGACCAATCGCTTTTGTTGGATTTAATCCTTTAGGACATACGTTGACGCAATTCATAATTCCATGGCAACGGAAAACACTAAATGCATCATTCAGATTATCCAATCGTGAATTTGTTTCAGTGTCACGACTGTCGATCAGGAAACGGTATGCCGCTAAAAGACCAGCTGGGCCGATAAATTTATCTGGATTCCACCAGAATGATGGGCAAGATGTTGAGCAACAAGCACATAAGATACATTCATACAAACCATCCAGCTTTTCACGCTGCACTGGTGATTGCAGGTGCTCACGTGCGGGTGGATTTTTACCATCATTAATTAGATAAGGACGGATTTTTTCATATTGCGTGTAGAACTGACCCATATCAACAACCAGATCACGAACCACTGGCAAACCAGGCAATGGGCGAATAACAATTTTCTTATTGCCACGACGCAACGCTGAAATGGGTGTAATACATGCCAAACCGTTTTTACCATTCATATTCACGCCATCAGAGCCACAAACACCCTCACGGCAAGAGCGACGGAATGACAAGGTTGGATCTTGCTCCTTTAACTGGATGAGCGCATCCAGTAACATCATGTCGCGCCCTTCCTGTGCTTCCAGTGTGTAGTCCTGCATATGAGGTACATCATCCACATCTGGATTATAACGATAAATTGAAAATTCAAGTTTCATAATCTATTTCTCCGCAACTGGAACATCAGCAATGCAATTAGTAAGAACGCACTTTCGGCGGGAAAGCTTCACGCAGCGTTGGCTGCATATTCACTTCACGACGAGTCATGCTCTCAGTTTGCGGTAAATACAGGCTATGGCACAGCCAGTTAGCATCATCACGCTCTGGATAATCAAAGCGGCTATGGGCACCACGACTTTCTGTACGGAAGTTTGCAGAAACCGCAGTTGAATAAGCCGTTTCCATTAGATTATCCAGTTCCAAACATTCGATACGTTGGGTATTGAATTCTGATGAGGAATCATCCAGACGAGCATTTCTCAGACGTTCACGAATCACTTTCAGTTCTTCCAGTCCTCTTGCCATCGCATCACCTTCACGGAATACCGAGAAATTATGCTGCATGCAAGCTTGCAATGCTTTGCGAATTTCCACTGGATCTTCACCTGAACAGGTATTATTCCAACGGTTCAGACGTTGCAACGCTGCATCAACATCAGATTCGCTGGCATCACGACTAGAGCCTTGTTCCATCAGACACTCTTTCAAATGCAAACCTGCGGAACGACCAAATACCACCAGATCAAGTAGTGAGTTACCGCCCAGACGATTTGCGCCGTGAACAGATACGCAAGCAATCTCACCCACAGCAAACAAACCAGGGATCACCACATCTTCGCCTTTTTCATTTACTGTCAATGCCTGACCTGTGATCTTAGTTGGGATACCACCCATCATATAGTGACAGGTTGGGATAACAGGGATCGGCTCTTTTACCGGATCGACGTGAGCGAAAGTACGGGATAACTCAAGGATACCTGGCAGGCGAGATTCCAATACATCTTTACCCAGATGATCCAGTTTCAGTTTGACATGTGGCCCCCATGGACCTTCACAGCCACGGCCTTCACGAATTTCGATCATCATAGAACGTGCGACCACATCACGACCAGCAAGGTCTTTAGCATTTGGTGCATAACGCTCCATAAAGCGTTCACCATCTTTATTCAGCAGGTAACCACCTTCACCACGGCAGCCTTCTGTAACCAAAACACCTGCGCCAGCAATACCAGTTGGGTGGAATTGCCACATTTCCATATCCTGAACAGGGACACCTGCACGCAATGCCATCCCCACGCCATCACCGGTATTAATATGTGCATTAGTTGTGGATTGGAAGATACGGCCAGCACCACCCGTTGCCAGAATAGTCGCCTTAGCTTTGAAATAGACCACTTCACCGGTTTCAATACAAATAGCGGTACAACCAACAATGGCGCCATCCTGATTCTTAACCAGATCCAACGAATACCATTCAGAGAAAATAGTCGTGTGGTTTTTTAAATTCTGCTGATACAGAGTATGCAATAGAGCGTGACCAGTTCGGTCAGCAGCAGCAGCAGTACGAGCTGCCTGCTCACCACCAAAATTTCTGGATTGCCCACCAAATGGACGTTGGTAAATACGACCATCATCCAGACGGGAGAATGGCAGCCCCATGTGTTCCAGTTCCAAAATAGCTTCTGGACCAGTCTTACACATATATTCGATGGCATCCTGGTCACCAATATAATCGGAGCCTTTCACCGTATCATACATGTGCCATTCCCAGTTATCTTCATGGGAATTGCCCAAAGCAACAGTGATTCCTCCCTGTGCCGAAACAGTGTGGGAACGAGTTGGAAATACTTTGGAAATCAAAGCACAGGATAAACCCATTTGTGAAATTTGTAGTGCAGCACGCATACCTGCACCACCAGCACCAATAACAACAGCGTCAAACTCTCTTACTGGTAGTTTCATTTATGCACCCCACACAACAATTGTTCCGTAAATTAAATAAGTTAACAGCGCTACAATAATCACCAGCTGCAAAACCAGACGCAGTACGAGTGGCTTGACATAATCTGTCAGTACCTGCCACATTCCAATCCATGCATGAACCAGAATAGAAAACAGAGTCAATACGGTGAATACTTTAGTGAGGGATGAAGAAAAGAAATCACGCCAAACTTCATAAGTAATATCCGACGTTGTTGCGACAAAACCAACGAGATAAAGGACATACAAAACAATAATAATTGCGGATGCGCGCAGTAGCAGCCAATCCTGAATACCTGTACGACCTAAAGCGGATGCGTTGCTTACCATAATAATACCCCAGCCAGAATAGACAGAATAACCGCGATTGCTATTGCTACTTTGGCAGATGCACTACCGGTAGCAAGATTTTCCTCCAGAAAACCAAAATCCATCAATACATGGCGAATACCTCCACAAATGTGGTAAGCCAGCGCCGTCAATATCCCCCACAGGATAAATTTGGCGAAGAAGCCAGTCATGATTTCAGATGATTGCAGGAAGCCCTCTTGCGAAGACAGTGACATCCCCAATAACCACAGTAGAATACCAACTGCGATAAAGGTGATGACGCCTGAGATACGGTGCAAGATCGAAGCTATCGCGGAGACGGGTTGGTTAATCGTCCGCAGATCAAGGTTGACAGGTCTTTGTTTTTTCACAATTTTGCCCACAAAGCTTTTTTTATTTTCCATCCTCCGGTCCTGAGCGGGAATCAGACAGCGCTAAGGGGATACAAAGACACAACATATAACTTAAACAATCCTTACTGTTCATCAAAAGTTGTGATTTGATTACGCTGGGTGCTCCTACATCAGGATAATCCGGAGACCTTATAGAAGTATAAGTACTTCACATTGTTATTACAATTCCCACACAATATGATTATTAACATTTAGCTTGAACAGTGAGAAAGATCACGATTCAAACATTATCCATGAAATCCACAATCTTGTTTGACAAAGATTAAACATTTATCTTACATATATATCGCTATATATTATTTTCCATCATTAAATGACGGAAAATTAATCTTAACGAAAGATAAAAGTTATGCAAAAGTATCACATAAGCACAAAATGATAACATTTTATGTCAATAATACTTTAAACATAACTTCCAGAAACTTTTTAACAACCTGAAAACCATTGTCATCCGTAATGAGATTTCAGCGTTAAATGTGATACCAGCCTGATTTTAAATTCTCTCCGGTAGCACAATGCCTTTGGCACAGTATAAATTGCGCCTATCTGGTTGTTAGGGGTTATAAAAATAAGCGCTAAGGAGATATAAATGGCTGATAAAAAGGCTACGTTGAACATAAATGGTTCAGCTGCTATCGAACTAGACGTACTAACGCCGACTCTAGGTCCTGAAGTGATTGACGTTCGTACCCTCGGCTCAAAAGGCTTCTATACTTATGATCCAGGTTTTACTTCCACTGCCTCCTGTGAGTCGAAAATCACCTATATTGATGGCAATGAAGGCATTTTGCTACACCGTGGTTTTCCCATCGATCAGCTTGCAACGGAATCGACCTATCTGGAAGTCTGTTACATTCTGCTATATGGCGAACCACCCACCCCCGAAGAATATGAAAAATTTAGAACTACGGTGACTCGCCATACTATGATCCACGAACAGATCACCCGTCTGTTCCACGGTTTCCGCCGTGACTCCCATCCAATGGCCGTACTTTGTGGTGTTACAGGCGCACTGGCTGCCTTCTATCATGATGCCCTGGATGTCCATAATCCTCACCACCGTGAAATCACTGCTTACCGTTTGCTGTCCAAAATGCCAACTGTTGCGGCAATGTGTTACAAATATTCTATTGGGCAGCCTTTCGTTTATCCACGCAACGATCTGTCTTATGCTGCCAACTTCCTGTACATGATGTTCTCAACACCGTGTGAGGAATATAAGGTTAATCCAGTATTAGAACGCGCCATGGATCGCATTCTCATTCTGCATGCAGATCATGAACAAAATGCTTCAACTTCAACGGTACGTACTGCGGGCTCTTCTGGTGCCAACCCATTTGCTTGTATTGCTGCGGGTATTGCATCCCTCTGGGGACCAGCACATGGCGGAGCAAATGAAGCCTGCTTGCGGATGCTAGAGGAGATCCAAACTGTTGAACACATTCCTGAATTCATCGCTCGCGCCAAAGACAAAAATGACTCTTTCCGCCTGATGGGTTTTGGTCACCGTGTTTACAAAAATTATGATCCTCGCGCGACAGTGATGCGTGAAACCTGCCATGAAGTGCTAAATGAGCTTGGTCTGAATGACAGTCTGCTGGAAGTTGCAATGGAATTAGAACGCATTGCCTTGCATGACCCATACTTCATTGAGAAAAAATTGTATCCAAACGTCGACTTCTATTCAGGCATTATCCTGAAAGCCATGGGTATTCCATCAACCATGTTCACCGTGATTTTCGCTATGGCCCGTACTATTGGCTGGATTGCACACTGGAATGAAATGCACGATGAAGGCTTGAAGATCGCACGTCCACGCCAGCTTTATACTGGTCACACGAAACGCGATTTCAAGAGCCAGTTGGAAAAGTAATTTGATCAATAACACTATTCATATCTTGGTCATATTCTGACACATGTTGAATAGTGTATTTCTGCACCTCTTATGCCAGTTTTTATTCTGAGATTAGGGGTGTAGTTTTGTTTTATTTCTCTGAGCCCGCCATATATTCCTTTGGTGGTCTTCCCATAATTTTGCGAAAAAATGTCACAAATGCACTATCGTTGGCAAAACCGAGCTCCTGGGCAACATAGGATAATGTTTTATTCTGCGCTAATAACTCTATCGCCTTTACCAATCTCCATTGCTGCCGCCACTGTTGATAGTTCATCCCTGTTTCACGTTGAAATATCCGGGTAATGGTTTTCTCACTGGCACCAATATAAGTAGCCAGTCTGTGTAATGGTGACGGCAACTGATCAAATGACAAATGTGTTAACCGCCGATCAGATGGCAGCGGCAATAAGGTTGGTTCCCTACGCGCCTCACGAATTTCATCAAAAAATAGTGCCAACAAATTTGCTCCTTTTCCCTGCTCCCAATCAGAGTCAAAAGAAGATATTGCGATACGTTCTAGAAGAGCCTGTAATAGTGGTGTGGCTTCCAATACTTCACTTTGCGTCGAAAGTAACGCCATTTCATAAGATTTCAAGTAATTAGAATTTAAATAAATAGAACGGTAACCTACAGCGCCACGCATTTCTGCCCGATGCCGTGTCTTTGGAGGTATCCATGCTACCCTGGTTGGGGGCAGAACAGAGATCTGGTTTGCCAATGTGATCTTGATACAGCCCCGCTGGGTAAACAGCAATTGCCCCATATCATGTTGATGAAAGCCAGAATCGTGTTGCCCCATCTCTGCGGCAATCCCTATCACAGGCATATCCAAGCTATCAGGATCAAAATAATCACTTTGTTGCAGCCATACCATGTTCATTCCTCCTGATTTAGGGCGTGTTGATGTTTTGTGAGGGATTATTAGACAGCATGATGATTTGGTATAATTACTTTCGCCAAAAAACAACCAGACCTCACCATCATGCCGCG
>NZ_MKGR01000001.1:238120-336111 GCF_001908095.1 Xenorhabdus thuongxuanensis
GAACGGAATTACGCCAGTATGTTGGCTCTGGCGTTTATCATTGTCTGGTTGCCCATGTGGGCTGAATGAATTATGACCTTAAAACATCAACAGACCCTAATGTCCGATAAAATAAATAGTCTTTATTATCATAAAAAGACAATAGCCATAATGCTAACCTTTCGAGCCATTACTTACTTATCAGCAAAAGAAAAAAATCATGCAAACTAAACCATCACTTTGGCTTGCTATCGCCTTGATGATGTTCCCGCAGATCGTAGAAACCACCTATAGCCCTGCATTAACTAGTATCGCCGCTGGATTTTCCGTCAACCCGGAGCAAGCTGCCCAAACACTATCACTCTACTTTTTTGCTTTTTCCTTTGGTGTTGTCGTATGGGGGCGTATGTGTGATGTCATTGGCAGACGCCCAACTATTATTGCTGGCCTATCACTCTATGGTCTCGCTTCCCTGCTGGCATTATTGACACAACAATTTTGGTTATTACTCGTTGCCCGAATGTTATCTGCTTTCGGGGCCGCAGTTGGCTCTGTCGGCACACAAACCATTATGCGTGATACTTATCGTGGGGAAGAGTTAACACGTGTCTTTTCTGTCATGGGAATTGCCTTAGCAATCAGCCCTGCCATTGGCATGCTCAGTGGTTCAACATTGAACTATTTTGCTGGCTATAAAGCAGTCTTTGCTGGGTTAATTATTCTGGCGATTATCCTGACCTGTTGGTCTATTGCCCGATTACCAGAAACTCGCCCAATCAACGTAACAAAAGTGGCTTTATTAAGCACAGTAATTATGATGCTGAAAGATATTTCAATTTGGCGAAATGCGTTTTTGATCGCATTTTTCAATATTTGTTTATTCAGCTATTACCAATTAGCGCCATTTCGTTTCCAACAATTTGGATTATCACAGAAAGTATTTGGTTATACTGGCCTGTTATTAACTTTCGGCGTTGTATTAGGCTCGCTATTAAACAAATATTTGTTAAAGCAACAATGGATATCAACCCAATTAGTTGCCCTTGCCTCATTAATTAGTTTATTTAGTGGAATCGGTGTATACCTGCTCGAAAATAGCTGGCTCTTTATTTTTCCAATGGTAGGAATAGTCATCGCTTTTGGGCTAGCGATACCGAATATTTTATCTTCTGCATTAACCAACTATTCAGATAGGCTAGGCACTGCCGGTGCTTTACTTGGGTTATTTTACTATTTGCTGCTGGGGTTTGGTTTGGCACTTGCAGGCTGGAGTCAGGCATTAGGCAGCCTATTAATATGTTGTGGGAGCGCAATGATTGTTTTATCTCTCTTTCAAGATAAAAAGCCCCAACTTCCAAAATGGAAATAAAATCCAGGGGCTATATAGATTAGCTAAAAAATCAAGCCGGATTGGGAATATCGATAAAAGTCACATCCAATCCATAATTATTTGCCAGCCATTCACCGAGCGCTTTGATACCATAGCGCTCTGTCGCATGGTGCCCTGCCGCAAAAAAATGCAGCCCCATTTCACGGGCAACATGGATAGTTTTTTCCGATACTTCTCCCGTCACAAAGGCATCAACACCAAACTCAGCTGCCTGTTCAATAAAACTTTGGCCGCCGCCTGTGCACCATGCCAGTGTGCGGATCTCTTCTGGTGCATTATCACCACAATGCAGTATCTTTCTCTCCAGGCTTTTTTCAAGACGTTCAATCAATTCTGTCGGTGTAATAGGTTGATCAAAAGCACCATGAGGAAGAAGAGTATCAATTTCGCCGATAACTTTCACACCCATCTGACGCGCCAATTGGATATTGTTACCCAAAGTAGGATGGGCATCTAATGGCAGATGATAGCCATACAGGTTAATATCATTGCAAAGTAGTGTTTGCAAACGGCGACGCTTCATGCCACGGATAACAGGAGATTCATTCTTCCAAAAGTATCCATGATGAACGATGATAGCATCCGCTTCAAGGCGAATAGCTTCATCCAATAGTGCCTGACAAGCTGTCACGCCTGTAATCACCCTCTGGACATGGGAGCGGCCTTCCACCTGTAATCCATTGGGAGCGTAATCTTGAAATTCACTGTTCCTCAATTCCGTATTGAGCACATGCTCCAATTCAACATTGTTCATCACATTCCCCTTGTCATTTAGCATTTTTTTCATCATAAAATACATATCTGCTATGGATTAAGTCAAAATAGATTGGTTATAAATCCAATATAAAACAAAACACCTTGCCAGCATAAACCGACAAGGTGCCAAGATACTATATCCAAGATACTACAGTTCAAGATGTTATATTCAAAATGCCCGGTTAGGCTCAGTCATAATGCCGTTTTAGCGATTCCGAGTCTCTAAAGTCATTTCTGAACATTCCAGCCATACTGGCTTATCACTGGTTTTTCGCCATACTTTATACAGATAGCTATAAAAACGGGCACGATCACGACGAAACAGCATAACAGGAAGTGCAATGACACCCAGTGATATAGCGCCAATACGCCGCAAGAGAATCTGATGCCAAGAGTATGCACGATATGTAGACATTGATGCCCCCCATGGGCTTAACCTGTAATATGCATAAAATTTTATCTGATAAAATGAAAACTTACTACTCATCCGACCACTTTTTTAGTGGTATAAATCACTTTTTTCCATGATTTTGTAATTTAATTACAAAATCATTCTTAAACAGAAACAAAACAAACAAATTGAAAACAAAAAATTAACTCTGCATAGTTTGCTACACTTGCCTTATGATGCTTTATAGATGAATTCCGCAGATTATTTATATTTTTTTACGCTTTCGAGAACTCTTTTAATAACTTCTTTGTATGATATTTCTATGCTGTAACTGATTATTTCTTAAAGAAATAAGCAAGGAGATAAATCACCATGAATATCTTCCTGATCCTTGGCATTTTTCTGGTGACGCTATTACTGGGCTATCTTATTTATGCGTTATTAAATGCGGAGGATTTCTAAATGGCAATATCCGCTTTTTTACTAATTGCCAGTTTCCTGCTCATACTGTTTCTATTGGGTAAACCTCTTGGTAACCTGATTGCCAGACTCGTCGAAGGAGAACTACCTCGCTGGTTGATAAAAACAGAAACCATCCTGTGGCGTTGTTGTGGCCTGAAGAAACCTGGTAGTAATGTCAAAGAAATGAACTGGTGGCAGTATGCTCTCGCCATCCTCATATTCAACATAGCCGGACTATTACTACTGTTTACACTGCTGATCAGTCAAGGTCATCTGCCACTGAATCCACAACATTTTGTTGGCATGAGATGGGATCTAGCCCTTAATACCACGATCAGTTTTATCACTAATACCAATTGGCAAGCTTATAGCGGAGAAAATACCCTCAGTTACCTGAGCCAAATGGCCGGATTGACTGTTCAGAATTTTCTGTCTGCGGCAACGGGAATTGCTGTGGCTTTTGCCTTAATGCGGGCGTTTTCCCGTCAAGGCACTAAAACAATGGGAAATGCGTGGATCGACATCACACGCATCACTGTATATCTCTTGCTGCCGCTTGCGATTATTGTGGCCTTATTCTTTGTCAGTCAAGGTGTTATCCAAAACTTTTCTCCCTATGCCCTCATCCACTCTCTTGAGGGGCAACAACAATTACTGCCTATGGGGCCAGTCGCTTCCCAAGAAGCTATAAAACTTTTGGGCACTAATGGTGGAGGATTTTTTGGGGCAAACTCAGCCCATCCATTTGAAAACCCAACTTCACTTAGTAACTTTGTCCAGATCCTGGCTATTTTCTTGATCCCTTGTGCATTATGTTTCGCATTCGGTCTGGTTGTTGGCGACAATCGACAGGGATATGCCCTGCTGTGGGCAATGAGCATTATTTTCATTATTGCTACCAGCGTTGTAATGTATGCAGAAACCGCGGGCAATACCCAGCTCATACATTCCAATATCGGTAACCACTTTAATATGGAAGGCAAAGAGGCTCGTTTTGGTATCCTTGCCTCTTCTCTCTATAGCGTTGTGACGACAGCCGCTTCCTGTGGTGCCGTAAATGCGATGCATGACTCCTTTACCGCACTGGGTGGTATGATACCCCTTTGGTTGATGCAGATTGGTGAAGTCATATTCGGTGGGGCAGGTTCTGGCCTTTATGGCATATTACTGTTCGTTCTACTTGCCGTATTTATTGCAGGCTTGATGATTGGCCGGGCACCAGAATACTTAGGCAAAAAAATCGATGTTTATGACATGAAAATGGTCGCATTGGCGATTTTAATCACGCCTTCGCTTGTTTTATTGGGAACCGCTCTGGCAATTTCAATCGACGTAGGTCGCAGCGCTATTGCAAATCCCGGCGCTCATGGCTTTACCGAAGTGCTTTATGCTTTCTCATCCGCTGCCAATAACAATGGCAGTGCCTTTGCCGGACTCAATGCCAACAATGCCTTTTACAACCTATTGTTGGGCGTCATCATGTTTCTTGGGCGCTTTGGTATCATTCTGCCTGTTCTGGCAATCGCAGGTTCCATGGTTAACAAAAAACGCCAGCCGATTAGCAGTGGCACTTTACCAACCCACGGTTCGCTTTTCATTGGATTATTAATTCTGGTCATTCTACTAATTGGTGCCCTTACGTTTATTCCTTCCTTGGCTCTAGGCCCTATCGCAGAACACCTACAACTTTGGCCGTGAGAATGTGAGATAACGCATGAAAAATAAACAACAAGTATTATTTGAACCAACTTTAATTCGCCATGCACTTATCGATTCGTTAAAAAAATGCCATCCGGCTCAACAATGGCGCAATCCGGTCATGTTCGTTGTTTATGTGGGAAGTTGTCTGACCACTGCTTTATGGATCGGCATATTAATGGGGCAATTAACGGGCAGCGCGCTCTTTACCGGTGCCATTGCTCTCTGGCTATGGTTTACCGTACTGTTTGCCAACTTTGCAGAAGCGCTGGCTGAAGGACGTAGCAAAGCTCAAGCATCCAGCCTGAAAGGGATAAAAAGAACTAATTGGGCGACCAAACTAACATCAGCCAGCCGTGAGGCTACAAAAGGAAAAGTCACTTCTGACACTTTGCGCAAAGGCGATATTGTGCTGGTGGAATCCGGAGAAATTATTCCTTGTGATGGAGAAGTCCTTGAAGGAGGAGCTTCCGTTGATGAAAGTGCTATTACAGGGGAATCTGCGCCAGTTATCCGCGAATCTGGCGGCGATTTTTCCTCTGTCACTGGCGGTACGCGAGTTTTATCAGATTGGTTAATCATCGAATGCACAGTCAATCCGGGAGAAACCTTTTTAGACAGAATGATCTCAATGGTTGAAGGAGCTAAGCGACGTAAAACACCCAATGAAATAGCCCTCACCATTCTACTCACTGCACTGACCATTATTTTCCTGCTGGTCTGTATAAGCCTGCTACCTTTTTCCTTGTTCAGTGTCCAAGCCAACCAATCTGGTGTCCCTATTACACTTACTGTATTGAGTGCCTTACTGGTTTGCCTGATCCCCACCACTATTGGTGGATTACTGTCAGCCATTGGTGTTGCAGGCATGAGCCGTATGCTGGGAGCCAATGTCATTGCCACCAGCGGACGAGCCATCGAAGCCGCTGGGGATGTAGATGTTTTACTACTCGATAAAACTGGCACTATCACGCTAGGAAATCGTCAGGCATCCCAGTTTTTACCCGCACCGAGCGTCACAGAACGGCAGTTGGCTGATGCTGCTCAACTCTCTTCCCTTGCAGATGAAACCCCTGAAGGACGCAGTATCGTGATTTTAGCGAAACAACGTTTCAATATGCGTGAACGTGATCTTCGAGAATTAAAAGCGACATTTGTCCCCTTCTCTGCAATGACCCGCATGAGTGGCGTCAATATTGGTAATCGCATGATCCGCAAAGGTGCTGTCGATGCTATTCGCCGCCATATTGAAGCTAATCATAGCCATTTCCCTGATGTGATTGACCAATTGGTACAGCAAGTTGCGCATAAGGGGGAAACACCCTTGGTTGTTGCTGAGAATCAGCAAGTCTTAGGAGTTGTTGCCTTAAAAGATATTGTGAAAGGCGGAATTAAAGAACGCTTCAGTGAAATGCGCAAAATGGGGATCAAGACTGTCATGATCACGGGTGACAATCATCTCACTGCCGCGGCAATTGCCGCCGAAGCTGGTGTTGATGACTTTCTGGCAGAAGCCACTCCCGAAGCGAAACTCGCCCTTATCCGTCAATATCAATCCGAAGGACGCCTGGTTGCCATGACGGGTGATGGTACAAACGATGCGCCTGCGCTAGCACAAGCAGATGTTGCCGTTGCCATGAATTCAGGCACACAAGCAGCGAAAGAAGCTGGCAATATGGTTGACTTAGATTCCAATCCCACTAAGTTGATCGAGGTTGTACATATCGGCAAGCAGATGCTAATGACCCGCGGGGCTTTGACCACATTCAGTATTGCCAATGATATTGCCAAATATTTTGCCATCATTCCCGCCGCCTTTTCGGTCACGTATCCACAACTTAATGTGTTGAACATCATGCATCTTCACTCTCCAGAATCTGCGGTACTGTCTGCGGTTATCTTCAATGCGATAATCATAATCTTTTTACTGCCATTGGCCCTAAAAGGCGTCAGTTATCGCCCAATGAATGCATTGTCACTCTTGCGCCGGAATCTATGGGTATATGGCCTTGGTGGCCTGCTGGTGCCTTTTGTTGGTATCAAGCTGATTGATATATTGCTCACTGCCTTAATGTTTAACTAACGATCTTTTCACTACAGCGTATTTAAAAATCGGGCTTCAAATAAGGTGATGAAAAATGATCTGGTTACGTTCCTCCATTGTTCTGCTGGTATTTCTTAGCTTAATCACGGGGATTGCCTATCCACTACTGGTGACGGGAATATCAGAGTTTTTATTTCCCCATCAAGCTAAAGGCTCGCTAATAGAGCAGAATGGCAAACTGGTTGGCTCTGAATTAATTGGTCAAAATTTTACCAAAGCCATCTATTTTCATGGGCGACCTTCCATGACGGCCGAAAAACCGTACAACACTCTGTCATCTGGAGGCAGTAATCTCGCTTTAACCAATCCTGCATTGAGCAGTAAAATACACCAAAACATTATCCAGGTACGTTTATTTAACCATCCCGAAAATTCTCCAATCCCTGTTGATTTAATCATGGCATCGGGTAGCGGGCTCGATCCCCATATATCCCCTGAAGCGGCTGAATTTCAGGCACAACGCGTGGCGATAGCCCGTCATATACCACTTACAGTCATCCATAAACTCATTGGGCAACATATTCAATATCCCCTGCTGGAATATATGGGGCAGCCCATAGTCAATGTACTGGAACTGAATCTGGCGTTAGATAATCTGAACCAAAAAGGCAGATTAAGATATGGAACAAAATGAACTACAACGCCCTGATCCTGACGAATTACTGACACTGGCAAACGAAAAACCACGTGGCAAGCTAAAAATATTTTTTGGTGCTTGTGCGGGTGTCGGCAAAACTTATGCCATGCTGCAAGAAGCTCAACGGCTGCTGGCGCAAGGGTTAGATGTCATTGTCGGTGTTGTTGAAACCCATGATCGACAAGAGACCTCAGCTCTACTGAAAGGTTTACCCCAATTACCAGCAAAATATTTCCGCCATAATGAACGCAGGATAGCGGCATTTGATATTGATGCCGCTCTTGCCCGCCATCCGGCCATTATTCTGATGGATGAACTAGCATTCAGTAACCCTAAAGGTTGTCGCCACCCGAAGCGCTGGCAAGATGTCGAAGAATTACTGGAAGCTGGCATTGATGTACTGACGACTGTCAATGTGCAACATTTGGAAAGTTTGAATGATATTGTCGGCGGTATTACCGGTATTCGCGTACGGGAAACCGTTCCTGATCATATCTTTGATCAGGCCGATGACGTTGTTCTAGTCGATCTTCCGCCTGATGATCTACGTCAGCGGCTCAACGATGGTAAGGTTTATATTTCAGGTCAGGCAGAGCGTGCCATTGAACATTTTTTTCGCAAAGGGAATCTGATTGCCCTGCGTGAATTGGCGTTGCGTCGCACGGCAGATCGCGTAGATGACCAAATGCGTGCTTTTCGTGATACTCGAGGAAAAGAACCCGTATGGCATACGCAAGAGAATTTACTGCTGTGTATTGGCTACAACGCCGGCAATGAAAAACTGGTTCGAAAAGCCGCTCGCCTGGCAGCAAAACTCAACTGTACCTGGCATGCTGTTTACGTTGAAACCCCCAAACTACATCGATTGCCAGAAGGCAAACGACGTACCATTTTGCAAGCCTTAAAGCTGGCACAAGATCTGGGGGCTGAAACCGCAACACTCTCCGACTCTGATGAAGAAAAAGCCATCCTGCGCTACGCCAGAGAGCATAACCTAGGTAAAATCCTTATTGGCCGCTATTACAATTCACAGGTAAATTTTTTCGGCTTTAAATGGTATCGTGACTTTTCAGAGCGTCTGGGAAAACTCGGCCCTGATTTGGATTTGATTATTGTTGCGTTGGAAGATAAAAAAAACAGCGGCAAAGAACCAAAAGATAACCGAACATTCAATGATAAATGGCGAGTCCCGATTCAAGGTTTTTTGATGGCTATTGTACTCTGTGCCCTGATTACCCTCTTTTCCCGAACCTTCTTGCTGACCCTGGATAAAGCCAACCTGGTGGCGCTCTACCTGCTCGGTGTTGTCATTATCGCGCTGTTTTATGGTCGTTGGCCATCTGTCTTTGCTGCTTTTGTCAATGTCATCAGTTTTGATCTTTTCTTTGTCCAACCACGTTGGTCATTGGAAGTCAAAAACATACAATATCTGCTCACACTGACTGTAATGCTGATTGTCGGGGCAGTTGTTGGAAACCTTACCGCAGGTATACGCTATCAAGCCAGAGTAGCTCGTTATCGCGAACAACGAACACGGCACCTATATGAAATAACTCGGACACTGAGCAAAGTTCTGAACGAAGAAGACGTAGCCCGTATTAGCTATCACTTTCTATCCAACAGCTTTCAGGCAAAAACAGGGCTGCTGCTGCCAGATAGCAACCAGCATTTATATCAAGTTAAATCCCATAATGGTGGTCAAATGCAGATCGATGAAGCGATCGCCAAATGGTGTTTTGAGAAAAAACAACCTGCTGGAGCTGGTACTGATACATTACCGGGTGTCCCTTATCAATTATTGCCTATCGCTACGCCCTCGCAGGTTTTTGCCGTACTTGCTATTGAATCCCCTAACCAGCGCCAGTTACTAGTACCGGAACAACAGCGGTTATTACAAATCTTCACGGGACTCATTGCCAATGCGCTGGAACGCTTGCACCTGACTCGCAGAGCAGAATCCGCTAGGTTAGAAACTGAGCGGGAACAGTTGCGTAATTCATTATTGGCAGCACTATCTCACGACTTACTTACTCCGTTGACCGTACTATTCGGGCAGGCTGAAATACTGATGTTGGATTTATCGACAGAAAGTTCGCCCCATACCCAACAAGTTAACCAAATTCGCCAGCAAATTCTCAGCCTTTCGCGACTGGTCAATAACCTGCTTGATATGGCACGACTGCAATCAGGTGGCATTCAGCTTAATCTTGAATGGTATCCACTGGAAGAAATTGTCGGCAATGCCTTGCACTCTCTGGAACATACCCTCAATCACTATACTGTTGAACTTTCTTTACCTAACGATTTATTACTACATTGTGATGCCGCCTTATTGGAACGTGTTTTTATCAACCTACTGGAAAATGCCATTAAATACACTGATGAACAGACTCCCTTGGGTATACAAGCTACAATAGAAAAAATACAGGTACATATTGAAGTTTGGGATGCAGGCACAGGAATTCCACAAGGGCAAGAAAAGCTTATTTTTGATAAATTCTCACGCATCAGCAAAGAATCGGCTATTCCTGGTGTCGGATTAGGTTTGGCGATCTGCCGCTCCATTATTGAAATCCACGGTGGAAAAATATGGGCGGCTAACAATAAAAAAGGCGGGGCTAGTTTTCATTTTCTTCTACCGTTGAAAGAGCCACCCAAAATTGAAAATGCTCTCAACAATATGTAAATAAAAATGGGTCCGCCCCAAAACTCAATTATTCAAACACATACCTGATTTCGTTACTTCTTACGAACAGGCAAACCTGTTCCACGAATTCCTTCTTGTGGCAGAACTAACACGGCTGCCGACCATGCAGGCATGGTGATCTCTCCATTTTCTGTTATTTGTATTCCCGCAGCCAAAGACGCTTCGCCTAATTCACGTTGAATATCATTTAATTTCAGCCCCTCGACATTAAGATCGTTGACACTCATAGGCCAAGGTGCAGCATTAATGACGACGACTAAACCATCAAACCGCCAATCACGATCACCCGACGTCATATTTCCATCATCAATCGTCATGACCAGTAAACCAAGTTTCTGATGAGGACCAACATTAACGAAATCAACACGCTGCCTGACAGCAGCACCATCACCAAGTGTCATCAGTGGTGAAAATTGACGTAAACGCAATAGCTCCTGATAAAACGCCATCATCTGTAATAATTCATTTTGGCCTGGTTTTTCCACCTGATTTTTCACCCGACTAATCAGTGGATAATTTTTGCCATCATTACCACGTTCAGGTAACCCTACGTCATAATTATTGTCTTTATAATCATAGCTAACACGATTAAACCAATCGCCAGCATCATAAGAATCACGGGTAAATGATTTTGAACGCAATAACTCTGATCCTTGTTGATCAAAAGCCAGACCTTGTCCAAGGAATACCGTTGCAAGAGAGAGCGCCTGCATACGAACCCTCGTCACCAAATCCGCCTCTTGAGCAGCTTTATAGCTAATAATGTCCCACAATGTTTGATTGTCATGCTTAGATACATAATTGAGTACTTCAGTGGGATCTAATGCATAACCCGCAGCAGTGCCCTTATAATCAATTTCCCTGCCTGTTTTTACCTCTCCATCTTTATCGAACATGACAAAATCCGCCAAATTACCAGTCATGCCAAGACGTACCAGATCCCATAAATGACGAACTTGATCTACATCTAAGTTAGAAATTTCGTTCGGTAATATTTCGGCACCATTGCCTACTCCCTGATTACTGCGAATACTATCAGCAACATCAAAAGGCCCACCGCCACGTACCGCATCTCGCAACCGATCAGAGAAAGTCCCAATGCCACTCCCTTTAAGATTAACTTGTGATGCGGTTTCAAACCGATCATCCTGCCCAGAATTCCAGCCCTCTCCGAAAAAGTAGATCGATGGGTTAATAGTTCGTACTTTTTCTAGTGCCGATATAATTTGTGCTTTGGGGTGATAACCCATTAAATCGAATCGAAATGCATCTATCTTATAATCTTTAACCCAGGTTACCAGTGAGTCTTCAATCAGTTTGGCAAACATACGGCGTTCAGGCGCAGTGTCAGCACAACAGGTATTATTTTCGACATTGCCTGTTATTTCATCTAAACGGTGGTAATACCAAGGCACGATCTTATCCAACACCGACGTTCGGGATGCAGGGCCTGCCGCATCAGTATGGTTATAGACAACATCCATGATCACATTCATGCCCAATTGCCGTTTGATAGCCTGTATCATAGAGCGAAACTCTTTTATGCGACTGGAACCTTCTGGATCAGTGGCATAAGAACCTTCCGGTACTGAATAATGAAACGGATCGTAACCCCAGTTATAGGAATCCGTCTTTGCTACCATCATATTTAATTCTTGTACCTGCGGATTATTAATGTTGTCATCAAACCGCAATTGCTGCAAAACCTCCCGTACAGTCAATGAGCTATGGCAATAACTAGCAAAACGGCTATTTTTCACCATTGGATTGACCTGACATAGATGTTTAAAAGGGTGATCAAGATCAGCCACCTGATGGCTAAATTCATTAATGGAAGCGATATCAAACACAGGCAATAACTCCATATGCGTCATTCCCGCCTGACTTAACGCTTTAAGATGCTTGAACATATCGCTGTTCTTGTCAGTCAGTGCCAGATATTTACCACGCCAGTTTGCTGGTATTGTGCTGTCTGCAACGGAAAGATCACGAATATGCGCTTCATAGATAGCCATGCGGGCAATATCCGTTGGTGTATTTTGCGGGCGTGGCGTTAACAGGTTATCCCAGTTTTGTGGTTTTAAGGATGCATCATCCAAATTAACAATCTGGCTATATTCTGAATTAGTGGACAGGCTATAAGAATAGGGATCGGTAACTTCATAACGTTCCACATGACGGGAAGATGGATGGTAGACTTTTAAGGCATAACGATAGTAAGCACCAATCAATTTCTTGTCGCCTTGCCATGACCAAGAGCCACTCGCGGTATCGCGTTCCATTGTATAATTGGCGATAATTTGCTTATCTTGATTATAAAGAACCAAGTCCACCTCTTGGGCAGTTGGTGCCCATAAGCGGAAAATCACACCCTTATCATTTATCCGTGCCCCATATTCCAGCTTATCAGCAGCACCGGCGAAACGATCATCCAACACCCCCGCCGTTTGTACTTGAGTTGCTGATATTAGCAAACCTTGCTCATTAGCCGCCAAAACCACCAAATCTCCGGTCAGAAGAAGATCAATATCTGTTCCTTCTGGTAGACGGAACGCTGCCCATTTTGCCAGATGAGGAAATATCTTTGCTGTCTCTTGATTTAAGTTCGTTGGTGTTAACGCCAGATACTTATCGGTAAAATACCCTTGGTCATTGGGCTTTACCTTATTGTTATGATTGTAATATAAACGAACAATAGGTTGGCCTGCTCCATCTGGCCATAATAATGTTTGTCGATCAACCCAATGTGCAGAAGCTTGAGAAATTTCTGACTCAGAATGACAACGGTAGATTTGTTCACTACCAGATATTTGCTTCAAACTAGGTGCCATCAGTTCCTCCTGGGTTTTGAGCGAATGATTTTTATTTGGTATACAGCTATCTTGTACGCAACTTGTCAGTGATAAAATGAATAAACTACCGAATACAATACGATAAACCTTTCTCCAAAAGTCAGATTTCATAGTCAAACCTTTTTAATAAAAAGATCACATCAACTATTTTATTTTTAATAAAATGAAAATAATGATTAAACATTGTATTAGATAAGTTCACCTCATCCTTTATTAATAAATATCAGGAGGAGAATAAAGGATGAGTTACCTTCTGTGATGCTCACCATAAAAGGCATTTTGCAAGAAAATTTGGTCTGATTTTTTGCATGAATTAATTTGTAACTCTCTGGAAAATCCTTAATTAATAGTACTTTCATATAATTAAAATTTGCCACCATTCGAATAATAAAGCGCATAAAAATTTTTTAGCATTTTAATGGAATTCTATATATTCAGATCAACAAAATTAGCCTATGATTCACTCCCCTGATACAACACGTTAATATCAAACATGGTAACGTTTCCCAGGTTGCTCCTATCGATAAATTGAGCGTGGTATTTGCAGTCGTTCTGGCAGTAATTCTATTTGGCGAGAAAATTTCTCTGGTGACTTCCGCTGGCGTCTTATTGATTGCCATAGGCGCCTTGATGGTTGCTTTGGGATAAAAGCAAAGAAGCCGCAGCGACTGCTACGGCTTGTGTTTTTTCCGGTCAGAAATAGAGACCAATCAATCCACGGCAAATACTTGATTGACGATTTCCTGTGCCTCTTGTTCAATTTTTTCACGATGCTCCGCACCAAGGAAGCTTTCGCAATAGATTTTATAGGCCTCTTCCGTACCAGAAGGACGGGCAGCAAACCAACCATTATCACTCATCACTTTCAAGCCACCAATGGAAGCGCCATTGCCCGATGCAGTGGTCAAACGGGCAGTAATCGGATCACCTGCCAATATGTCGGCCTTGACCATTTCCGGTGACAATTTGGACAGTAATGCTTTTTGCTGATGAGTCGCTGGAGCCTGAATACGGCTATAGCTTGGTGTGCCAAATCTGGCCGCCAGTTTATCGTAACGTTGCTGTGGATTTTCACCAGTCATTGCGGTCATTTCAGCAGCCAACAAGCAAAGAATGATACCATCTTTATCGGTTGACCACGGAGTGCCATCAAAGCGCAAGAAAGATGCTCCGGCACTTTCTTCTCCACCAAAGCCCAACTCGCCTTTATATAATCCATCCACAAACCATTTAAAACCGACGGGAACTTCTACTAATTCACGCCCAAGATCGGCGACAACACGATCAATCATGGCACTGGAAACCAGTGTCTTACCTACTGCGATATTTTTCGGCCATTGTGGACGATGACGGAATAGGTAATCGACAGCCGTTGCTAAGTAATGGTTAGGATTCATCAAACCAGCCGGTGTAATAATCCCATGACGGTCATAATCAGGGTCATTAGCAAAGGCTAAATCAAATTTACCACGCAGCTCCAGTAACCCCGCCATCGCCCAACGGGATGAACAATCCATACGGATCACGCCATCATGATCTAATGTCATAAAACGAAACGTCTGATCGATCTTATCATTAACCATTGTCAGATCGAGATTGTAATATTCCCCAATCCGCTGCCAATAGGCGATCCCTGAGCCGCCCAGTGGGTCAATACCAATCTTTAAGCCTGCCTGTTGGATCGCCGCCATATTCACAACTTCACCCAGTGCAGTAACATAAGGATCGATCAAATCTTCGGGATGCAGATATTCACTTTTTAATGCCTGTTCATAAGGTAGGCGCTTGATCCCATTGAGACCAACAGCCAATAATTCATTTGCACGTTGTTCAATGATTGCCGTCAAATCGGTATCGGCAGGTCCGCCGTTAGGCGGATTATATTTAATACCACCGTCTTCTGGCGGGTTATGGGATGGCGTAATCACGATACCATCAGCCAAACTTTTTCCCTGACGGTTATGGCATAAGATGGCATGGGAAATGGCTGGAGTCGGTGTAAACCCATTATTTTCCTGCACAATTACATCCACACCATTTGCCGTTAACACCTCCAATACAGAGATAAATGCCGCTTCTGAAAGTGCATGGGTATCTTTACCCACATAACATGGTCCAGTAATCCCATGTTGCGAACGAACTTCCACAATCGCCTGCGAAATAGCCAGAATATGCACTTCGTTAAAACTATTACGTCCAGAACTGCCACGATGGCCAGAAGTACCAAATTTGACCTTATGTGCTGGATTTTCAGGATGTGGTTGTAAGGTGTAATACTGTGAAGTGAGCTGAGCAATATTGATTAAATCATGCTGCTGGGCGAGCTGCCCTGCTCTTGGATGAATTGCCACTTTATTATTTCTCCTGGGAAACCGCACTGACTTATCGCCAGCGCAGTACTAATAAACTAAGCGATTGTATTAATAGTAGGGCAACTAACTGAATTAAATAGTGCCACACACTTTCTCAATCAAATTTGCCGGAAACTTCATATCCTGCATAATATGTTCAATCATGCTACGTTTACGGTCAGTATTGGTATTAGTGATCACCCAAAAAGGTGTACCGGGAATATGACGTGGCTTAGTTTGCTTGCCCCTGGCCAATAAGGTGTATTCATCACCGGCGAAATAGGTACGGGTGCGGCCATGCATCGCTTCCGTTGCTTTAGAAAAATTCTCGCTGTTCAGGCTATACAATGCCGACAAGATCAGCATAAAACGTTCAACAGATTTTTTCTTTTCAGCATATTCATCAGAAAGCAATAATTCACGAATAACACGGACAGCATCACGGGAACGGGCAACAGGGGTTTTAACAACAGGTGCAGGGTCGTTGGCAGGCTCTGTAATTTGTACTGGCTGCCCGGCGTCTAACTTCAATATGCGCCGTAAAATATCAGATGCACTTTCACCGATATGCAGAGTTTGGCTTGCAATAAAGCGGTAAAGTTCTTCATCAACTTCTATCGTTTTCATTTCTATCCAGTACTGTTCTTAATGAAAAAATTATCTTGGGATTATAAGATATAATGCCACAAAACAAAACAATTAAACTTTCAATAACTTAAAGTGATTCTTTAAAAAATTAAGAATTTTTAGGAAAGCGACTTTCCTTTAAAATAAATCAATTAGTTACAACTATTTCATCCCGTTGAGTTTGTCACAATTCACGCATCATGATATTAAGCATCTTAATATTAAACATTGTATAAATGGTATTAAATTCAGGCAAATCATGAAATCAAATCGTCAATTAAATTATCATCTTCACACTGTAGAAAATCCACAATCTTCAACTCCTATTGTCTTGATTCATGGGCTTTTTGGAGATTTAAACAATTTGGGAGTATTGGGGCGTGATTTACAGCAACATTATTCGGTGATTCAAATCGATGTACGCAACCACGGTCTTTCACCACGTATGGAAAATATGGATTATCACGATATGGCACAGGATGTCCTGACACTGCTTGATGAACTCAGTGTGCCCAAAGCCACTATTATTGGGCATTCCATGGGTGGCAAAATCGCCATGACCATGACAGCTATTGCACCAGAGCGGATTGAAAAAATCGTGGTGATTGATATGGCTCCCGTCGCTTACCCGGTTCGCCGCCATGACAGCATTTTCGCAGCACTGAACAAAGTCGCGGCCGCCGGTGTACAAACCCGACAAGCAGCAGCAGATATTATGCACCAGGATATTCGGGAAGAGGGTGTTATTCAATTTTTACTGAAATCATTCCGTCAAGGGGAATGGAAATTCAACTTATCCGTTTTGCAAAAAGAATACGAAAAAATTATCGGCTGGGAAACTATTTCTGCATGGTATGAACCCGCCCTGTTTATTCGTGGTGGAAATTCAGATTATATTACTGAAGAATATCGTGAAGATATTATCAACCAATTTCCACAAGCAACAGCATGGGTTGTAGCTGGTTGTGGACATTGGGTACATGCAGAAAAACCTGAAGCTGTACTCAGGGCAATTCATCGCTTTTTAGGCACAAAATAATTATAGATATCAACCCATCTAAATATGGGTTGATAAAATAAATGGCCAATATAAAAATAATTATATCCAATTCATTACTGGCAACTTAATATATAAAAAAGAAAAAAATTAGTAATCACTATACCAATATTAAATAACACATCCTACAGATAAATAAAACTTCTTGATTTTAATTAAGGACAAATAATTATGAAAGATAATATCTTATATAATCCCATTGCACACCTTTACGAAGATTTTGGTCATGCTGCAGGAGAGCGATATTAAAAGTTATCCACCAGGTTTTTGGGATGATTTTCAAAGAAACTGTCTTGATACCGCCCTCGTTTGTCAATTCTAATAAAATAATCCCCCGTGATTTTATTAGGGGGATTTGAATTTATTCCATAAATTAACCGTCCATCTTCAAGCACTGTATTACTATATTAATTCTGTATTTTGACAGAGATATTATGTGAAACAGGAGAGGCTACCCTGATACTATAAACGAACCTACTAATTGAAATTACAATATCATCATTATCATCTGTTCTATTTTATGCATTGCGACTTATTATAATAATATATTTATTCGATGTTGCTATGCCTAAAAAGCCAATATGACATTCCACTGTAAATTTATCACTTTGCATCTCAATGTTATCAACATTAATACTATTATTATTCACATTAAATTTAGCTTAAAATCACATATAATAACGACATAAAACGGGTTTTATCATAAAAATAATGGTTACACTAACATATAGAAAAATCACTTAATTTCACAGCGTGATCTTCTCGTGAAAATAACTTTAATCATCACTCTTTAATTAATAATAATCATGATAACAATATACTTGTATATAAGATTTTTTGTGGTTGTAAAATGAACGAATTCCTGATTAATAATGTAAATGCAATAATAAAGTAATTTTATATTTTTTTAATTTTAATATTAAATTATAAATGAGATCGATATGAACATACTTAATAATAACACAGCAATTTCTAACTACACATCAGCAGCTTTACATTTACTTAATCAAACAATGGGGTATACCTATCAAGCGGCACTTCGTGCTGCCACGGTTCTCGGTGTAGCCGATCATTTAAGCAATGGGCCAAAAACAGTGCATGAACTCGCCAAAACTGTTGGAGCCCAAGAGCAACAGTTACACCGAGTTCTGCGGCTGCTTGCTACACGGAATATCTTTCATGAAACCGAAGATAAAGGGTTTTCACTCACTCCAGCCGCAGAGTTTTTGCGCAAAGACACACACCATTCCCTCCGAGCCGCAGTATTGATGTTGACTGACCGGACATTTTGGCAACCTCTTGGTGAGATTGTAGAAAGCGTCCGCGGTAATCCTGCCTTCAAACACCTCTACGGACTTCCTTTCTTTGATTATTGGGCGCAAACGGACACACAGACTGATGATTTTCACGTCGGTATGTCCTCAATGTCTAAAGTGGAAAATTTGTTTCTCGTGCACAGTTATGATTTCCCGAAAAACTCAACAGTTGTCGATATAGCTGGCGGGTTTGGTGGCCTGTTATTAGAAGTATTACAGGCTAATACAACCCTGCGAGGGGTTCTTTTCGACCAACCACACGTACTGGCCAGACATGAACTTGGCGCGCTAGGTGACGATACGCGGTGGGAGATTACTTCTGGCGACTTTTTCGAGTCATGTCCTCAGGGCGATATATATATGCTCAAGTACATTATGCACGACTGGTCTGATGAACAATGTATACAAATTCTACGTAACTGCCGACAAGCGATGTCCCCTAATGGACGAGTATTGGTGATGGATCCTGTAATCCCTAATGGCAACGTTTCACATGCAGGTAAAGAAATGGATCTTCTCTGTATGGGGATCTACGAAGAAGGACGTGAACGCACAGAGGATGAACTACGACAATTGTTGGCTAACGCAGGCTTGAAACTCAATCGTGTCATTAATACAGGCTGTCACATTTCGATTGTTGAAGCCATTGCCGAATGAGTTCCTGAGCATTAAGTCAGCCAGGTAAAAACTTCCTTATTTTCACAATATATTGAGGAAATAGTGATGTCTTTTCACAAAAGAAGTCTTGCCATTGTCGGAGGCGGGGCTGCTGGGGTGGCGACATTCATCGCAGCAGTGCAACAGCGTGCGGCACAATTTATTTATATTATAGAACCTGGGCCTGTTGGCCCAGGGATGGCTTTTTTCAATTTGGATGGCGATGTACTGTGCAATACCTCGGTCGATACCATGTCAGTCGTGGCAGATAATCCTCTGGATTTTCTGGATTATTTGCATAAACACGGGCATAGCGTTACACCAGAATCTTTCGTCCCGCGGCAATGGGTAGGCAACTATCTGAATGAAAGATATCTAGAATTTAGTACTCTCGCTCTTAAAGCTGGTATTGAGGTTTTCCATGTACCTGACTTGTTTAGGGGATTGAAGGTCAATTCACATCGTTATTATACGCTCTGGCACGGTGATAGCCTGACACCCCAATCGCTGGAAGTGACTGATGTCATTTTCTGTACAGGCTTAGGTGCTTCTCGGCTCCCTGAGGTGTTGAAACCCTACTTGACTCGCTCAACGTTTATGCACAGCCCCTATCCAGAGAAGGATATGTTAGCCAGAATACCCCCGCAATCACGGGTATTGGTTATCGGCAGTAAACTTTCAGCAATCGATGCTGCTATTCTTCTCTGCCGTGAAGGCCATAACGTCACTATGACATCGCCGTCAGGAGATATCCCCGCTGTCCGTTCACGGTTTATACGAAGCCCTGGAACCTTCTTTGAGCATGAAAATATAATGTCAATAATGACCCGTAAGGGGAATCAAGTAACAAGTATTTTTCCTGATTCATTGAAACATGCGTATCTGAAATATTTCTGCCGCACACTCAACAAATACACAAAAATACCATGGCGAGAGCAATTCTCTAATGCCAATAGTTATCGGGAGCGTCTTCGTGAAGAAATCGCTATTGCCGAGCAAGGAAAAAGTCAATGGCAAGATATGATAGTCAATTTCATGCACGTCATTAACGAAGTACATTTAAATGATGACGCTTATTTCGGCGGTTCATTCCATCCCAACGTCGAAAAAATGCTTCATCGCTATATCACCGCCATTGCTTTACCCAATGCACAAAAACTTCTGCACTATATGGATAGTGGTTCTCTGATCATTCAGAAAGGAGAAATTCTAAATGTTGCTATAGAGAAAGGAGAAACAGATACCTGGTTAGTCAATTTAGGGCGGGATTACCAACCATTTGATGCTATTGTCGCTGCGGTTGGTTATCATCGACCTGACTTTATCATTGACGAGGACGGGATACTTGAGATTGATACTCACGGCCAGCGGTCAGGACGCGCCATATCGATCTCGCCAGAAATGGCCGCTATCCTCCCTAACTTTAAGGAAAAAGAGAGTATTTGGTTTGTCGGAACGCCTGCGCATAAGCGGTTATGGGTGCCCAATGCCCTCGTCGTGGTCACGAATATAGCAAATCGGGTTATTAAAAATATGCTGAAATCAGATGTTCAGGTCACATCAACTATCAGTAATACTGAAAAAGAGCTGGAAATGAGCGCATAATTTTAACCGCTCCACCCAACATGGATTTTCCTTCAAGCTACAACAGCGAAAAAGGAAGATCCCGATAACACATCAATTGAAAAATGGCCCATAAATATGGGCCATTTTGTTAATCAAATTTATTTAATAAAACGATTAGACTAGTTTGGATTTTCCATTAATGGTATCAGACCAAGCCGTCACAATGGTTGATTTCGATTTACTATCAAGCGAATCAATAAAGCCGCTGTCTCCCATATTAGGCGCGAATCCGCTCATAGCCTGCACCAGAGAATCTACCGCATTGGCAGAAAGTGCCGTATATTCACGCTCGCCTTGTGCATCTTTATCCCCTATTTGGGTGATGATATCCGCACGGTTGCCATGAAAATAGTTGTTGAAAGTCACAGAACCCATTGCCTCAAACTGCTCCTGTGCAGAGGTATCTTTGACATTACGCTGGGTCAACAGAACCAAATCGTAACCGCTGCGTTGAAACCACAGGTTTTGCCAATTGATATCATTGAAAATAATCTTGTCACCTTGCTTGATATCTTCAACCACGTTATCGATGGCATCACCGCTGACTACAAAGCTATTCACACCTGTGCCGCCCTTAAAGCGGTTTTGGTATCCACCCAGTATCAGTAGATCATCACCATCACCGCCGTTAAGCTGGCTGAACTTCGATACCACATCGGCAATCAGGTGATCATTACCTGTGCCACCGTTGATGACAGCGTGATAACCCATCAATTTAATGGAATTGTTGCCCGTGTTGCCATCGATCCAGTTGTAGTTGCCGAATACCGTGGCAAAATCGTTACCCTCTCCCAAATCTACCTGATTGTTATTGCCGATGGTCACAACGTAATCCTGATCTTCTCCGGCATCAATGAGATTGAAGTTACCAGAAGCCACGATGTAGTCACGTCCTTTACCGCCGTTGATCACCCCACCTTCACCAAAAGCAAAGACCTGATCATCACCATCTCCCATGTAGGCGTAGTTAATCCGTCCAGCCAATACCGCAACATCGTTGCCTGCACCACCAAACATCATGTTTTCGCGCCCCATCATAACACCCGTATCATTGCCTTCACCGCCTGCAAAGATATTCGAGGTGCCTACGGAATAGAAGACATCATCACCACGACCGCCCCAGAAGTTGTTATTTTCTCCCAGATAAGCACCGAGATCTTTACCGTCACCGCCCCAGTTAAAGTTGTAGTTACCAAGGGAAATGTTGATATCACCATCACCTTGCAGATGGCCGCTCTTTTGCAGGAAATCGAAGGTTTTATCCTGCATATTCAGCAAGTCGGCTGTCAGGTTCTGTTTCAGATTAGTGACCAGTGATTTCATTTCGACCTGTTTGTCCTGATGGAACAGGGTAGCAAACAAGTTTGGCAGATTCAGGGAAGTCAACCCAAAATCACGATCTGCCTGAGAGTTGGCTGTTTCTGGTACTACATCACCCTCTTTAGTAATGGTTACAAGCTCTTCTTGCTTTTCATCAGGTGCTTTTGCTTTTAGACCGTGGCTTTCCACAAAAGATTTCACACCATCAGCCCCCATATTCAAACTGGCTTTCAGACTGTTGAGCAATTTTTCCGAATCAGTGAAGGATTGTAATTGATCACCACTGAATTCACCGATGATTTCCAGCATTTCGCGCAGAATGGCAACGCCATCAACAGATTGACCTGAACGGGAAACAATGCCGCATTGCGGGGTATAATCCACGCCAAAGATATCCGCCAGCGTAGTATCCGGGCTGACGCCTGCCAGATCCCCCAACAATTTGTTTTTGAGCTGACGAGGCAAGTCTGTTGGGCTAAAGGTAAACGTATTTTTCGCCATGCCCGTTGGGGTATATCCCTGCGTCATCAAACCAAACAGCGATCCCATATTGGTATCCAAAATCGACTGGATATTATCACCAAACATAAAGTTCCAGTTACCGGTCGTTACCTGAATATCAGCCCCCTGCCCGCCAACAGCAAAGTTAAAGGCCAGTTTTTCATTTGCTTGACGGAATTTATCTGCCCGACTGATTTTGCCCATTTCAGGCGTATTGCCCTTTCCACTCAACCATTGGTTGTATTGCTTGTTCAGGGTGCTTTCGAGATCACTTTTCAGGCCACGGCTGCTACGTTCATTTTGCGAGCCGAGATCCGTCAAGGTTTGATAGTCCACACCGCTGGTCAAATCGAGACCGGACAGATCACTGACATATTTTTTCGCACTTGCCAATGTCCATTGCTGGTCTTGTGTCGCCAGCCAATCTGGTGAGTTAAACGATCCGGCAATATCTTGCAATACACCCGAAATACGAGCTGCACCACCAAATGGGTTGACCAGTGGCGGTGTTGGAATGGATTTATCCAACATAACGATCAGATCGTTACTGCGTCCCATATTAAAACTGATATTACGGTTGCCTACGAACAGTTGTGCACCTTCTAATGCCTGATAACCGGCAATATCAACACTGTGTTTGCTGTTACCCTCACCAATGTGAGCCATCACATTGTTATCACCAAAGGCCATGGACTTAAAGCCGCCTGTACCGACCTTGATCCCTACATTGGTCGTTCCCCAGTTAATGACCGTAAACTCACCATCACCAGCCTGTACCTGAATATTGCCGGAATAACTCAGTTGCTTGTTTGATGATTCCGCTGGAATTACCGATTTATTGTCATCTTTTACATGATCGATTTTGGGTGCATGGAATGTCTCTGCATTGTCCGCAATAGCACCTTGTGCTTTTGCATCAATATCGGCCTGACCTACGCGGGACAGGCTGATATCATTTTCAGAAATACCGCGACGGATTCGATCCGTGTGGCTTTCCACTTCACCTTGATCATTCCACCCTAACAGGATCTTATTATCCGTGAGTTTGTGCACCCATTGTGCCTGCGCATCTTTGGTGTATTTGCGGCCGATACTGTCTACCGCGACCTCACTGCTGCGCGCCGATACTGTGGTACGGATACCCTGCTTATCCAGTGCAGAAATAAAGCGGTGGGCGAAACCATTGCGGTTGTCATCGCCTATCAGAGAACAACCCACGAGACTGATATGGTCTGGTGTGCCGGTCGGTTTGAAATCAGTACGGAACTGTTTCAGTTTCAAGGCCAGTTCATCCGCACTGTAACCGCTCATGCCCGTATGATTCTGTGCTGCCTCTTCACGTCCATGCCCAACAATCTGCCAGCGTAATTTGCCGGACTGTAATTTATCGGACAAGACAGCCGGATCACCATACACCACGCGATATTGACCGTTGGCATCAAGCTGAACGATCACACTGGAATCTGGATGCTTACCCGCCAGGTTCGCAGCAGCTTCCGCAACCACAGGATCATTTTCTGTCTGGATAATAATTTGGCCAGCAAAGCGGCTATCACTACCTTCAGGCTGTGGTTTGACCACAATCTCTTGCCAAGAGTTGACATCCTGGTTATTCACGTGAATACGGCTTTCCGGTGAGTTATCACTTAATGGTTTTTTCACACCATCAGCCGCATCACTCCCTATCGGTTTCTTGATTGGGGTATCATCAAATACTGGCAGTTCTAACATATCTCGCATAGTGATTTTATCAGCCGCTCTTGGACGATAAGTTGCCAAAACCTCCCCATCGATGACTGCTACACGCTCGAAAACGCTTTCCCCTGTTGCATTCTTCGGCAACCTGTAGCTTTGTGCCATATTCAGATCAGATTCACCGAAGAAACGAGTCACGTAAGCACCAAACTTCTCCGCTGACGAAAATTCAACAATCCCCACGTTTGGATCATAGAAACCATAAACACGATCCTCACTATTCCCTTTGGCCCACGCCGCCATTGCATGGTCTGGTCCATCCAGTTCAAGCAACACGGGTTTACCTTCTGTATTGCCAGCGGTAATTTTCTGGATAACGCCATCTACTGTCAGCGCTTTCGTGTCTTCCAGTTTCTCTTTCCACACTTTAATAAATGTGTCTGCCATCGGGTTCTTGGCATGGAGTGCTGCTAAAGAGCCCAACAACTTATCCGCGTTGGCACGCTCAGTTGCAGAATACAGATCTGGATTGCTAAGTACGGCCGCCGCAGAATACATTTTTTCCAGCAATTGACGGGCAACACCATCCTGACCATCATTTTCAAGTTGTTTCGCAACCAGAACCAGTTTCGACAATGGATCACAACGTCCGCCAAAACCATCATTTGACAGATTCAACAATAACAACTGTGGTGCCAGTTGTTCGCTTGCCTTAGTATCAGCAATACCCGTTGAAGCGACATCTCGGAACAAACGATTGTATTTCTCAGCTCTTGGCTGGAAGGTGACTTTTAAAGCTCGGCTTTCAATTTCCCAGGCCAAAGCCCCTTTTTGTTCTGGACTCCAGTTACCTTTAACCAGCAAATCTACCAATTGCTTGATATTCATGTTTGGACGGAAGCCATCCACTACCTGCCCCGCATGGCCCTGCTTGTAGCCGGCCAAAAAATCCTCCGTTGTGCGAATATCTTTCGGTTTCTTACCCTGGCTGGATGGCTGTGGTTTCATTGCTTCGCCGTAGCGTTTCAGGTCGCTCTTAATGCCCTTGAGTATTTCTGATTCATCAGGCTGAGGTTTCACATCAAACGGATCAGTCGCACTCTGCCCTGCATTTGGTTGTTTGGCAATATTCTCCGCTGACGCTTTGAGTGTGAATTTACCATTTTCCGAATTAGCAACGACTTTATCGATATTCGACTGCACAAGGTTAGCCGCCTGCCTGAAATTGTTACTTTCAACTTCAACCAGAACTTTCTCACCTTTCTTCGTTGTCACTTCTAACGTCACGGCATCATTACCGTAATCAACCACGCGTCCCGTGACATTTGAACCCAGCTTAAAGGCCTTACCCTGCTCTTTCAGTGCACGCAATACGTACTGTTGTTCACCTGCACGCGCCTGTTTCCAGACTCCGTCATAATGGGTAATGGTGCCATCTTCAAACGTATTGTAGTTAACATAGAAACTTTGGTTTTCTTCTCTGCTGGCTGCATATTCATAACCCAACTTGGATTGATATCCCGTTAGTATTCCTTTATGGAAAGAGTCCATAAAGTGTTCAAAATCGCTATAGTTATCAAATGACTTGATACCAAAGTTAGGATCATAGAACGACCAAACGGTTTGATTTTCCCCTTTATGCACAACAACAGCCATTGCGTGATCTTCAGACATAAAGGACATATATGTCGTCTTATCCACATTACGTAGTTGCTCCATGACAGACTCATAGCCAGCAACATCATTACTCAACGAACGGTCGATTCTATCTCCCGTCAGCCCATTGGCTTTTAGTTTGCCGCCGTAAGCTTGATTAGCTTTCCTGCGGTTTACCAAATTAGACATATTTTGCGTTTGGCTATACTGCATTGACAGCAGATCTTGAATTGCCGGACCAATATTTTGGCGGCGATACTGATTAAGCAAAGAGGCTTCAATCGAATTGATATCACTCTTTTTATTCACACTATTGTCATTGTAGGCTTTGACCGCATCCGTCAGCCACGATAAATACGCTTTACCACCACCTACTCCATGTACTCGCTCTTCTATCAGGTAACGGCCAGACAAGGCAAAACAGATACCTTCCAGAAATTCTTTTGACTCAACGTGATTTCCATTAGTCAGGAGTACATTGCCAATTTCCGGTACTAATTTCTCAAGATTATTTAGCAGGGACTCTCCCTGAGTGAAATGGAATGAGTATTTATCCAACTCTTTTCCACCTGATTTCACATCAAACAGGGTATAAACCATTTTTTCCAACAAGCCTGCCTTCACGCTACCATTTTCACGCTTAGGTTCGGAAAGTGTTGAGACAATCAAATCGGCGTATTGGCTTATCAATCCACTGTCTTCATGGCCATAGAAGGTCTGTTCACCTGATACCTGATAACCTGCCACAATCAGCTTGGCACGCAGTTTTTCCCCTTCTTTGCCCAATCCTTCATTATCGGTCAATAGCATGATTGGCGTCTGTTTCGAGATGCCTTGCAGATTTTTCTCCAACGAGAACTGACCATTAACAAATTTAGCCAGCCCCGCCGTGATCCCCGCAGGGTTTGGTACTTCATGGGCGGTAATCGCTTTGGTCATGCTTGGCATTGGCCTGTCAAGCAACAAACCCGAAACTGGCTGTCCGTTGCGCTCTGCATAACGGGCAAGATCCGCCGCTACGGCTCCACCCATGGAATAGCCATGGATAATAATATTCTCAGGCTTGATGCCTCGATCATTAACCAAATAGCTGAACATGGTACGGGCATCCTGATAAAGTCCTTTTTCGCTTGGATGACCATCACTGGAGCCGTACCCCCGCATGTTCACCGCCAACATATCCACACCCTGTTTTTGGTAATGATTTTGGATAATGCTGGCTTGCTCTTCCGCAGATGAGCCGGAACCGTGAATGAAAAGTACAACTTTTTTCGCTGGACTATGTTCACCCTGATCTTTTTGAGCACCACTATGGTAATAACCCGTTAGACGCCCGGCTTCACCCTGTAGTGTGATCTTATCCGCTGCACCTTTGGCGACAGCCGCATCCAATATTATTTGGGTGTGATTATCAATGTTACGGCGATCTTCTCTGGAGCCATAAAGCTCATCGTTCAGGAAACGAGTCACTGGATTGAACGGTTCTCTGTCACGCGGTGGCGTACCATCATTATTAATGGCAACTTTTTCGCCACTTCTCACCGTAAGTTCCGTCAGTACCAGCGATTCTTCCAAACGGACACTCACTTGTGATAACAAATTTTGTAGCGCAGGAACTCGTTTTGAATCTGGATGCCCTTTCAAATAACTTTCAACCTGATGAAGCAGGTCGGTTAATTTTTCCACTGATTCAAAATCATAATCCTTGCTGTTTTGCAAAGTATTTTGGTAGTTACTGAGGGCATCTAACACATTCCGATAGCTGTCACCAAGGATCTTACCTTTAACGTAAGCGGCTTCCCGCAACTCCCCTACAGACATCAAATCGGTTTTCGGTTTATAGCTCCAGCTACCGTCGATTTTTTCCGCAATAATATGGGTACGCCCATGATCGTGGGAAACAATGCGATCTTTCACCAGATGCAACTCATCAGGCAATTGGTCGTAATTGCTATAGTTGGCGAGAATAAAACGCTCAATAGATTTAATTTGAGCTGAATCTTCTGGGTTTTCCATAATAATAGTTTTGAAACTATCACTGTTATTACCCGGCCACGGACGAACTTCAAATCCTTTAGTATCAGATGCACGTACCAGCAAATTGCGTTCTATACGCAATCCATAGAATGGCAATGTTTGACTCAGCAGGCTATCGATGGCACTGGTTTTGATATCCAGATCAACCAATGTATCCGGCTTATATTTGTCAGGATTCAATGCCAGCAACTTCTCCTGCTCTGCATAGCTGAGTGAATCAAAACGCGCTTTTACAGAAACACCCGCTTCTGTCAATCTGCGTCCAATGGATTCAGGTGGCATACCTTGATATTCTTTGGCCGCTTTATCCAGCAGGCGAATTTCCCCTACCAAGCCTTCACGCTGCAATTGACGCAATACAGGTAATTCAACATTCCAGAAATAGTTGCCAAGACGTAATCCGCCCTCCGCAATGACATAGACATCATCACGTGATCCGGTTGCATAGAGGGAACTCCAGAATCCGGTATTGCTGTATGCCGAAGCTTTAATAACTGATTGCAAGGTTTTCTGTTCCGCAATGTCTGAATCGAGGAATATCCCTCCCCAACGCATCAGCGTCTTGTTCAGATCAATGGCAAAAGAGTTACCTTTTACATCAATATCGTAAACTACCTTCTTGCCATCAGTCTGTACTGCATCAAGAATTTCACGGTATTGCTTGAAGTTTCTGCCAGACCAAAATGAAACGATGCTCTTATCACCATGTACAGGTTCGAAGCTATAGCCATAGCTTTCCAGTCTTGAGACGAATTCGACGCGCTTATCCCAGTCGTAATCAATTGTGGCATCAACAAACAGTTTCGCCAGAGAAGCTCTCTGATCTTTCGGTACTTTGTTGTTAGGATCATCCAGATAACCTTCAACAAAGGTCACCATTTTCTGTCTGAGATCAGCAGAAATATCCGCATCAACACGGTTAAAGCCAGGGACAGGAATGTAGCTATCGGTTGCAGCACCATTGTCACTATCCAGCCAGCGATAAACATCAGCTACTTTTTGTGCCCTTATTGCCGTCGCAGACACTTTTGACATATCAATGGATTCTGGCTGAACCAAAGCTTCACCCAGTGCTTGCAATCCACTGAGATCCAATCCCGAAATTTTCGGGGTATTCCTTACCCATTCAGTCACAGTATTAGTGGACTGACTAACAAGCGGATTGGCCGAGGTTTCGCCCTGCATCGATGGCTGGGTAAAACTGCCAGCCGCTTTTTTAGTACGTATCCCTGCATTGATTTGCAAGCGATTCAAAGCCTCTTTGGCATCGCTCAGTTCACCCAGATCTTCATCCAGATCGTATAATTCTTCACTGAACCCACCATCAGCCTGAATAATCGATTCAGGATGGATGTGACTCTTGGATCTTTCTAATTTTTCAATGTTTTCAGATTGATGGGTTTCATAAGCAGTACCTGACAGACCACTGCCTTTTGCGCCGGTACGGATCGGCTGATAGTTACCATCCAGTTTCGAACCTTTGGCATCATTTTGTACTTGCACAGTTTTACTGTCTGCCACGGAGACTTCATGCCGACCACGCTGTTCTGATTGCTGCGCAGCTACCTTGCCATCATGTTCTGCCTGTCTAGCCCTTAGCTCACGGTCAAGGGCTTCTTTCTCCCTGTTTCTGGCTTGGATAAACGCTTCTTCAACATCCTGCTCAGCATGTTGATGGTTTTGATCAGCCTTCAATACACCTGCTTCTGATTTAGCGACGGCATCCTTGATATTATCCAGATGTTCCGCTGCCGCTTTTTGTGAATTATCCAGTTGGTTTTGCGCAATTTCGCTAGCGTTGTTCAATTCGGACTGAATACGCTGCCGCAAACCAACAGCAAACTGATCACGCCATTGTTGGCCTGATTCTCCATGATAGGCGGCATGGGTTTCCAGCGCTTCCAAACCTTTGACTTTCGCCATCAGTTCATCTGTTACCGCCTGGGCTTCGCCCTTGATCGCATCACGCTGCGTCTGACCATTAGCGTTCAGAGTATCCAGATCGGTGGCTTCCAGTTGTGCCTGGGTGCCAGAAATCGCTGCCAGTTGTTTATCTTTTTCCTGAGCCAAACGCTGGCGGCCAGCTTCTGCTTTTTCCTTGTCCTGCAAGGCATTTTGTGCTGCTTTATTCTGTTTTACATGGTCAGCAACACCACTGTCTGCTAGTTCATAGGTTGCAACTACGTTATCCAGAACATAACCCAAACCGTCATTTAAGCCGATTCCAGAAAATTCCAGTCGGTTACTGCCTGCCTTGGCGGTTAAGGTCAGTGTCTTGTTTTGCCACTCACTGTTACCATTGGCGGCTGCAAAAACAACCTCGCCATTCCACCACACTTCCAGCCCATTATCCGCAGAACTGCCAACACGTTTTGCAAAATCGAACTTAACAGTGATTTCTTCACCCGCCGTCAAATTCTGAATATCCTGATAAAGATGCGTGTTACCGCTGACATCAAGTTCACTGACACGCTCACCATGCCCTTCAACACTGAGGCCATATGACTTGGCTGAATAGCTGGCTTCAATGCCATTGGTGTATTTCCATCCTGTCTCACCCTGTTCAAAATCGCCATTAACAATCAGATTGCGTGGCTGATTTGGGTTCAGACGTTTTTCATTGCCAAGTGCATTTTCGATTCCGGCAAGATCTGGAGCATCAACGCCTGTCACAGAACCTTTCAGATCTTTCGCCAAACCAGAAGTAATTTCATCAATTTCTGTCAGTTTGAAACCATTTAGGGAAGAAACTTCTGGCAAATCAATGGCACCACGCCCTTTATGGGTTCCCGATGTATTCGCTTCATCGCCATTTACCAGATAATTGATGCCCTGGCTGCCCGCGCTACCAAGTACTGTCTGTTTGATATTGTCAAACAACGCATCCAGTTTATTGCTCTGGGTATTGCTTTCCGCCACCGCAAAGCTATAGAAATCACCATTACCCACCTGAATTGCCACGTTGTTACGAGCATAAGAGGCATTGATGTTCAGGCCATCACCCACACGGATATTGGCATTGCCCTTGCCTTTCATAACTGAAACATTCAGGCCGTCACCCACACGAGTATTGACGTTGAATTCACCCCAAGCCACATTGACGGAAACACCATCACCGACTTTGGTATTGATATTCAGGTCGCCATGAGCCGCAGTCACGCTAAGGCCATTACCCACCGTGGTTGTGATATTTTCCTTACCCTTAGCGGCTGTCACTTGCATGCCATCACCCACTTTAGTGACAACGTTGCCCTGGCTCCATAACGCGTTGAAACTATCACCATCACCAATCTGAGTCACGATATTGGCTTCACCCTTGGTGAGCACAACATTGCGACCATCGCCGACTTTGGTAATGACGTTGGCCTTACCCCAGGCACCGGTATAGTCATCACCATCGCCAACATGGGTTAAAATATTGGCTTGCCCTTGAACAACACTAACTTCCTGGCCATCGCCAACTTTGGTAATGATATTCGCATCACCTTTGGCGAGGTTATAGCGATCACCATCACCAACATGGGTTATGATATTGGCTTTGCCCCAGGCGGCATTGATACCCAATCCATCACCAACTTTGGTGATAATGTTGCCTTCACCTTTCGCAAACCCGACCGTCGTGCCGTCACCAACATGGGTCATGATATTGCCAACTTTAGAAATCAACAGGCCGACCGCGGTTCCATCACCCACTTTGGTCAGAATATTACCTTTGCCCGCTAACAAGGCAGCCGTTGTGCTATTACCTTCGTTATTAACATGGGTCACCACGTTAGCTTCGGAAGCTGCCACAACGCCCATGAAATCATTACCAACTTTTGTCACGATATTGGCTTTGCCTAATGCCAATACACCGGTCAAGCCATCACCGACATGGGTCATAATATTGGCTTCACCAAACATGGCAGACAATGTTGTGCCATCACCCACTTTCGTCATGATGTTGGCTTTACCTGCAAACAAACCAATGCTGGTGCCGTTTCCGACATGGGTATAAATGTTGGCTTCCCCCACCATCAGTGCCGCTGTCAGATCATCACCCACTTTGGTCAACACGTTTGCACCGCCAATCATGGCCGCAAAAGTGGAACCATCACCAATCTGGGTAAAGACATTGCCTTTGCCAATCATGGCAGACAGCGCATCACCATCGCCGACTTTGGTCGCAATATTGCCTTTGGCAATCATCAGGGCAACGCTCATGCCATCGCCAATATGCGTGTAGACGTTACCCAATGCCAGCATCAGTGCCAGTGCGTCACCATTGCCAACTTTGGTGAAAATATTGCCCTTACCCCCCATCAGCGCCCAGGCATTTCCTTCACCTACATGGGTGAAAATATTGCCGGCACCAATCATAGCCGCCATGGTTGTGCCATCACCCACTTTGGTGAAGATATTGCCTAATGCCCCCATAACACCTAACGTTTGCCCATCACCAACATGGGTCAAAACGTTACCCAGACCTAACATAATGCCTGTCGTATCACCATTGCCGACTTTGGTCAGGATATTCGCGCCGCCCAGCATAATACCGGTGGTTTTGCCATCACCAACATGTGTAAGGACATTGCCGCCACCGCCCATGAGAGCCTGTACATCACCCTTACCCTTTTTAGTCAGGATGTTGGCACCACCCAGCGCAATTGCTGATGTATTTGAAGAGCCAGGATAAGAGGTATCATTATTGCCAATATGGGTAATTATATTGGCCCCGCCAAACATGGCTGACTGCAAATTGCCTTCCCCCACTTTGGTCAGAACATTGGCACCACCAACCAGTATTGATGAAACGTCACCGTTCCCCATTTGGGTCAGGACATTAGCACCACCAACGCCAGTCCAGAAAGCATTACCATGACCGATTTGGGTATGGGTATTAAAACCACCACCCATTGAGATACGGCTATTGCCATTGCCTTTATGAATAGAGATATTACCAACAGCCAGAAGGTGAGCAAGGTAGCGGCCATCCCCAACGCGAACCAATACGTTTGCTGCCCCACCCGCATTGACATTCATATCACCGTGCTGGCTTTGGTGCAGCAATACGTTGGCAATGCCGGCACCATTGAAATTCAGGTTACCTTCTTTGCCTTTTTTGATGATGACGTTTGCCCCACCACCACCATCGAATTCTGTGTTACCAAACTCAGAGCTATGTTCAATCACATTCGCAATGCCTGCACCTTTAAAGCTGACATTGCCACGGGTAACGTTAGATTTAATGATGTTACCACCACCCGCACCGGCATAATGAATATCACCAGAACTGTCACCATAGCCAGTTGCCGATTTGAACAGCTCAAGATCGCTATATTCATGCATATCAGGCACACGACTGGAATTTGTGCGCACAGCATTAACACTGTAATGAAGATCACTCAGCGAGTAGCTGCCGGTTCCCATATATTGGTAGCCATTGGCGGGGGAGATATTTTCATTCGCCAAATTTGCTGTATGGTAGCCTTCTTTATATAAGGGACGAGCAAGATATTGCAGCATTCCTGTTTTTGGATCGTTCCTTAGCTCAACCACCACAACCTTGGTATGTTTGCCAAGTTGCTTACCATAAATATAGGTGTTTGGCATCCGGTTGGATTTGACGGCTTTTACATCAACGGTGGTTCCATCGCGGTAAATGGCATAACCACCCATTTTGGCATCAGATAAGGTGATATTTGCTGCGTCGAGCTGGACACCATTGCCATAATTCACCCATTGGTTTTCCGTCAGTTTTTTCTCAACCGCATAAACCGTTACCTGTTTCCGCTGCTCAACGGTCAGGTTTGACAACGTGTATGCGCCATCTTCACCAACTGAATTAAAGCCACCTTGCGTCGAGATATCTTGTTTTGCCAGCCCTTTAAGATGCTTTCCTTCTTTATACCAGGCAGTCGAAACGTATCTCAGCTTGCCCGTTTCGGGATCATTATGGAGCTGAACCTTGTTGATTTTAGTGTGAGTACCATCTTCAAACGCAAACAGGTAAGTATTCAACTCCCGCGTCGATTTAAACCCTGTCACCTGATGGGAGTTGCCAATCCATGAACCACTCATGGTTGCCGTTGTCAGCACAACCTCTTCGGCCTTGGCATATTCCACCCCTTCGCTGCCGAAGTCATTGGCGGTGCCCTTGCGGGTAATCTCGTTATAGCCACCCGCACCCGTGAAAGAGATGTTACCGTGCGCAACATCAGAATAGAGGCTGTTATAACCGCCTGCGCCTTCAAACTGGATATCACCTCTGGTTTCAGAATAAAGGTCATCCGCCTGGCGTATACGCTCAATGCGGTTATAAGCCCCCGCACCTTTCAGCGTAATATTGCCAGCCTTACCCTTACGAGAGATATGGTTATATGCTCCACCTCCCGTAAAATCAATATTCCCCGTCTCAACTCTGGAGCTAATGACGTTCGCAGCACCCACTCCTTTAAAAGTCACATTGCCCTGAGAATCCTGATACTTGTCAAACCAAGTACGATCGATCACATTGCCAGCACCGGCACCATTAAAAGACAGATTGCCCTGATTGGTTTCATGCCAGAGAGCATTGTATCCGCCAGCGCCATCGAAACGGATACTTCCTTTTAATCCTTTACGGATCAATCTGTTATAAGCTGCCCCGCCCGCGTATGTGATATCGCCATAATTGCCGGTGTGTGTTATCGATACACCACCTGCCACACCGGTAAATTTGATACTACCGTTGGCTGTTTTATCAATGTCTGCGTAGCCCGCTCCCCCTTTGACGGTCAGATTTCCGGTGGTGTCATTGACTTTAAGATAAGCCGCTCCGGCTTCAACGACATCGTGCCCAGTTCCTGTATAAACTGTGGCACCGAACGCCCCTAACGTAATATGGTCATCACCGCCATAAGCATAGATATTACCGCCAAATCCAATGGCTACGATGTTATTATCATCATCATCGGCGAAGTAATTCCCTGTGAAAGCGAATTCAACACTTCTCCATACTGACTTTCCCATAAAATAATCCTGATATTGGGTAAAAAATTAAACAGTGAACCACTGTACCCGACGGATACAGCGGTTATTTGGAACATCCAGAGTTCCCCTGACTGTGCAGGCTTTTTGCCCTTTCCATGCGACAAAGACACGCCGACGCAGATCGCAGGCAATGTCACGCGCATGTCCGAAAGGCGCAATCATTTCTGGAAAAAAGATATGCTGGCCGGAACGCCAATCTTCCCGCACAATTTCCCGCTCACCGGAAAGAATTGCATCCCGACTACTGTCAGACAAAAAAGCCCAATTACAAAAAGCAACTGGGCGTTGATGTTCATCTTCGTAATAGCAAAACTGATTAAGCTGGAATGATGGCAAGATACGTTGTTGCCATTCAGCAACTAAATAACGTCGGTGCAAGGGGGAGTGCTGACAAAGCAACATCACCCCACCAATCATTGCCTGTATTTCATTCGCACTCAGTGTTGCCGGTTGATGTGTAATCATCATAGGTTAGCAACTACCTGATAGAATTTTGCTGATACTATTTTGCTGTTTCAGAATTGCGTGTTGAACGTTTTTTAGGTTCAGCGGCTTCTGAAGCAACAACTTCTGTTTCAGCAGGTTTTTCGCCCTCATTGATCTCAGGCATAGGTAAAAAGCCAGCGGTAATCAGTTTATTGATTTCGGCTTCCATTCTTGGATCTTCAAGCATACTTTTGACCATGGAAACCATATACATAAAACCAGAAGCAGGCATATGGATCACTTGTTTTAATTGTAATTCCTGATCATTTTCCGCCAGCATACCATTCGCCATTCGATTCGGTTCCTGACCTACAAAATAGAGAGAGAATACGCCTTTGTTATAATTAACGCTTGAGATGGTTTGAACAAATTTTTCAGACATAGCATTATCCATTAAATAAATATTAATTTAATGTTAAAACCACATTAAATTAAAATGATTAAATCATAAATGAATCCATATGCACTATGGTTTCATTTATGATTAAACCTGACTGCTACGGTTATCTTAGTAAGCCAAAGTAAGTTACATTTACCTTATTTTTCAATGGTTATTCTCTTAAAATAACTCTCTTTTTGAAAGCACTATCCAAAATACAAAATAGCAAGTAAAGTATAAGCCAACTTAAGTATGTTCTATCATCCAGATGGTATACTGATAATGAGTTACTAACTGAGGTTTTACCGATAACGTTGGATAAAGATATATCTATTTATTGGCTAAGATCAACATATAAATAGTAAAATGTCTGTTTAGGCTCTACATTTTGTCCCAATTACCGACATTCATAGGCTCTTTGATAGCAGATAATATCTTTTAAGCGATTTTGTTAAGATTATTTTATAAATAAAACACCTTATTATTTTCAGGTTATCTGTTTACTTACATCAAAAATGTGATTTTTTATTTAAAGTAGATTTAATTTAATGAATGAAATAGAAAAAACAATAATATCATTAATAAATTTAATAATAATGATATCTGATAGGGATCATATAACCACATTAAATAAAAACTTAAATGATGGTGATGATTATATTTCTACTCTAAATAAGCTGCAAAAAGAATGTAATATTAGTATTAAGAACAAACACTCTAAAAATAAGAAGTTAGGCAACATATCACTGCCTGCCATTTTGTTTAGCAATGATGGACAACCCTTTATTCTGGCAAAATATGATGAGCAGCGGGTATTAATCCAAAAACCCTACCAAGAATCACCTGAGATATTAGGTAAAGAAGAATTTATCAATCTATGGAGTGGTGAATGGATAAAAATAAAACAAAAAAGCAACCAATTTAATATTCGCTGGTTCATTCCTGAATTTGTCAGGCAAAAGAAGAACCTTACGGAGATCCTCCTGTTTTCCTTCGTTCTGCAAATCCTGGCACTTATCTCTCCTCTGGTCGTGCAAGTTGTCATGGACAAGGTTCTTGTGCATCAGGCGCTTTCCACATTGGATGTGCTGATTTTTGGGCTGGTGGCGGCTGGATTGGTTGAAATTATTCTGCGGGGATTACGTGAATACCAGTATGCCCACACCGCCAACCGGATTGATATAAAACTTGGCCTGAAACTGGTTAAGCACCTGTTTGGCCTGCCATTGCTATTTTTTAAATCCCGTCAAGTAGGCGCGATTGTGACACGAGTACGGGAACTGGAAACGGTTCGGGAGTTTTTAACCGGCTCCATGTTCACCTTGTGTATCGACGTTTTGTTCATGTTCGTATTTATTTATGTCATGAGCCTGTTGTCCGGTATGTTGACCCTGATTTTCCTGCTTACCCTACCCTGCTATGCCCTGCTGGCCTGGTGGGTAACACCGAAAATTGAAAAAGCGGTGGAAAAACAGTTCACTCATGCCGCAATGAATACCTCTTTTCTGACTGAAACCGTTGCAGGTGCCGAGACACTAAAAAGCCTCGCCGCTGAACCTCGCTTTATTCGCCACTGGGATAGTCAGACTGAAAAGATGGTCGGCACCAGTTATGATGCACAGCAATGGGACAATCGTTCTGGTCATCTGGTGATGGTGCTACAAAAAGTTACCAGTGCTGTTATTATCTGGCTGGGCGCTTCGGAAGTGCTTTCCCTTCACATGACCATTGGTCAATTGATCGCCTTCAATATGATGGTAAGCCACACCCAACAACCCCTGGCCAAGTTGGTGCAACTCTGGGGGCAATTTATCCGTTCACGCATTGCCATTGATAAGCTGGGAGATATGCTGAATCTGCCAACAGAGCAGCAATCAGGCAATGAACAGGTCGCCTTGCACGGGGCAATCTCATTCTCTGACATCGTCTTTCGCTATCAACCCGATCTCCCCCCCACTATCAACCACTTCACTCTGAATATTCGGGCAGGGGAAACTGTAGGCGTTGTCGGAACCTCTGGTTCAGGGAAAAGCACCCTTGCACGTTTGCTGCTACGGCTTTATACCCCAGAAAGTGGAACTATCATGCTGGATGGCATTACCTTGCAAAACTTCAATATTGAATCCATCAGGCAGCAGATTGGCATCGTTCTGCAAGAAAACTTTTTATTTAATAAAACGGTGTATGAGAATTTGTCCCAATCCTGCCCTGACGCCCCGTTATCTGCGGTCATCGAAGCAGCAAAGCTGGCAGGAGCACACGATTTTATTCTTAAATTACCGATGGGGTATGACACGGTGCTCGCCGAAGGGGGGCAATCGCTATCAGGCGGGCAGCGACAGCGTCTCGCCATTGCCAGAACCCTGCTGTCAGATCCCAAGATCTTGATCCTTGATGAAGCCACCAGTGCACTGGATGATGAATCACAAGCCATCATTCAATCTAACATGGCTGAGATTGCCCAAGGCAGAACGGTCATTACCATTGCACATCGGCTCTCCACGGTACGCCAATGTGACCGGATCATTGTGTTACACCAGGGCCAAATCATCGAACAAGGTAGCCATGAACAGCTTCTGCAACAAGGCAAACACTATCGGAAACTTTGGCAGTTACAACAAGAATTAAAACAGGAAACAATACAGGAGGAGCCTGCCCATGTTTAAGGCTATCTTGCGCAGAGGGATCAAACAGTTACGTACTGCCAATCCGCATTATGATTTTTTACCGACACACTTGGCATTGTCACAACGCCCACCTTCTCCGTTCGCCCGTTATACAGCAATAACCCTAAGCATTAGCGTGTTGGTTGCTCTGCTATGGGCTTGTCTGGGGAAACTGGATGTACAGGCAACCGCAACCGGACGCCTGATAGCTTCTGGCCGTTCCCAAATTATTCAGGCGTATGAGCAAAGCCGACTGATTGCCATTCATGTCCAAAATGGCCAGCACGTTGAGAAAGGTACGCCACTGCTGACGCTCAATACGCTGGGCGTCAATCAGGATATTGCCCGTTTGAGCGAGCAACGCGATTATCTGCTGGAAGAGGAAATCCGTTATCAGGCCCTGCTTGAAAAACACGATCCTCAATCCCTGCCGCTTTTCCAGCAGCAATCCGCAGATAAACAGGAAAGAGTTCTGACGCATTACGCTCACGAAAAGCAGGAATTTGAATCAATCATTACCAGTATCCACGCAGAAATGGAAGAAAACCTGACTTCCCAACAAGCACGGAATAGTGATATACGGTCATTGACCAATCTGCGTGAAAATATCAACCAGCGTTTACAGGCCAGAAAAACATTGAGCCAAAAACAGGTCATCAGCAAGGTGGAATATCTGGAGCAAGAAAAAGAATTCCTGGAAACAGAAAGGCTGATTGTTCAACAAAAATCGGAGCTCGGTATTCTGATGTCCAAGTACAAGAGCCTGGAAGAGCGCTTAAAGGGCATCAAAATAACCAAAGAGCGGGAATGGTTTGAAAAAAGAAAACAGGCAGAAATCCAGTTAGCGTCAACGCAACAAGAAATTTCGAAAATGCAAGAACGGGAAGAACTTGAGGTTGTACGCTCTCCTGTCACTGGTACGGTTCAACAATTAACTGTTCATACCCTCGGCGCTGTTTTGCAACCTGCACAGAATCTGATGGTGATTGTTCCTGATGAACATGTACAACTTGCTGAAATCCAGATCCTGAACAAAGATGTCGGTTTTGTCCGGCCTGGACAGCACGTTACCGTCAAAGTCGATGCTTTCCCCTATACCCGCTATGGCACAATTGAAGGAGAGCTACTTAGCATTTCGCGGGACTCCACCACTGATGAACGGTTAGGTCTGGTTTTTCCCGCACAAATTAGCCTCAAACAGAACAACATTATGGTAGATGGGAAACCTGTTGAAATCACGGCGGGTATGTCTATCGTTACGGAAATCAAAACAGATCAGCGAAGAGTCATTGATTATCTGCTCAGCCCAATCCAGGAATATCAATCTGAAGCGTTGAGGGAGAAATAATCATGACTGATACTTTTTCCTTCACCTGTGGCGCAGATACAGACCAAAAACCCGACAATACAGTCGGTACAAATGCAAACAATTATGCGCTGGATTGTATCGCCCATTTAGGGAAACAGTTCCACAAGGTGGCTTCTGTTGGGCAATTACACCATATTCTGGGTGTAGACTCTCTTGCACTGACAGATCCACAGCTACGTGAAGCTGCGGATGCCATTGGGTTACACAGCAAATTTGAACGCCTGACACATGATACCGCCGCCACATTACCTTTACCTGCATTAGTTGAATTGGATCAGCGCTGGTGGGTATTGTCAGAAATCCGTCCTGACACATTTACGGTGTTCGACCCTAGCACTGAAAAATATGAAATACGTGTACTGCACGATGAACAAACAAGTGGCAGCCACTCTAACGAATACAAAGTGCTGCTGGTGGCGGATAAAACTCTGACCAAGCAGCAGGTTAAATTTGGTCTAAGCTGGTTTTATCCCTCCATTTTCAGGCAGAAAAACCAGTTACGGGACATTTTCCTGTTTGCTATCGTGTTGCAACTTTTTGCCCTGGCAGCTCCCTTGCTATTTGAAAATGTCATCGACAAGGTGCTGGTTGGGCGGAGTATTTCCAGCCTGCATATATTGGGCATGGCGATGCTGGCACTGGCATTAGCAGAGCCCCTGTATGGGTTCCTGCGCAATACCGTGTTTGGGCATACGGCCAGCCAAATCAATGCGGAACTCTCCGGCAAACTGTATCGTCACCTTGTAGGATTGCCCCTGCCCTATTTCAAACAACGGCAGACCGGGCAAATTATCGCCAGAGTTCGCGAAATGGCGCAGATCCGCCAATTTTTGACCGGATCTACCCTTATGCTGTTGCTTGACTTGATTTTCATCATTCTATTTCTGGGAGTGATGTTTCATTACTCCTCCCTGCTGACATGGCTCGTAATCAGTTCACTGGTTCTCTATTTTTTGCTATGGATAGCCGTCGGTCCCATTATTCGACGCAAGGTAGAAAAAGAGTATGAAGCCGATGCCAATGCCACCAGCTTCCTGACAGAATCCGTCACGGGAATTGAAACCATTAAAACCACCGCGACAGAAAAGCGCTTTTTGTACCAATGGCAAAAGGTATTAAGCGAGCAATTAATTCAGCGCTTTACAGCCCAAAAAAGCGGACTGGCTGCGGGACAAGGGATTGAGCTGATCCAAAAAGTGGTTGCCGCCCTGCTTTTGTGGTGGGGAGTCCGAGGCGTGCTTGATGGAGAGTTGTCCCCTGGTGAATTAATTGCTTTTAATATGCTGGCGGGGCATGTTACCCAACCCATCCTAAGGTTGGCACAAGTTTGGCAAGACTTTCAGCATACCCTGATTGCCCTGCGACGGGTGGGTGATATTCTTGATGAGCCAATGGAAAGCAGTAAACAAGGGCTAGCATCAGCACCTGAACTTGCAGGACAGATTGAATTCCGCAATATACGCTTCCGCTATCATGCAGATACGTCAGAAGTGCTGGTAAATTTGTCACTGGAAATTAAGGCCGGAGAATTTATTGGCATTACGGGGCCATCGGGTTCCGGAAAAAGTACATTAACCCGCCTGTTACAGCGCCTATATGTGCCACAACACGGTCAGGTTTTGGTGGATGGAATGGATTTAGCGATTGCCGACCCAGTGTCACTGCGCCGTAATATGAGCGTGGTCTTGCAGGAGAGCATCCTGTTTTCCGGCAGCATTGCGGACAATATCCGCCTGTGTAAGCCCAATGCCAGCGATGAGGAAGTCTATCGAGCTGCAACCTTAGCGGGCGCGGTTGATTTCATCAATGCATTTCCACATAAATTTGCCCATCCTGTTGGCGAAAAAGGGGGCAACCTTTCTGGTGGACAACGGCAGCGTATCGCATTGGCAAGGGCATTGTTGAATGATCCCAAGATCTTGATCCTTGATGAAGCCACTTCCGCGCTAGATTATGAATCTGAAGCCGCCATCATGAGTAATATGGCAGAGATATGCCAAAACCGAACCGTGATAAGCATTGCTCATCGGCTAAATACTATCCGTCATACTGATAAGATTTTCGTTTTAGATTTAGGAAGAATCGCTGAATCAGGTTCACATGATGTTCTGGTGCAGCAAAATGGCCTATATGCACAGCTTTGGCATCAACAAACGAAGTGATGACTAAAAAAGAAACTTATCTCATCCATGAACAGCAGCCCGATATCATTCTGGTCAGGAGTATCGACAAAAATATCATCACTGACATTGTATACAGAAAAATTACCTCAAAAGGGTACTCCCACCGCCAAAAGACGGGAAGGGAAACTAGTAGCGACACGCGTTCAGCTAAGGTATTATTGCCCGCTATATTATTGGTACACGCCCATTATCAATTGAATTTATGGCAAAAGAACAAACTGATCGCACCACACTGGATTTGTTCGCAGATGAACGCAGGCCTGGGCGACCTAAAACAAACCCGCTGTCCAGGGATGAACAGCTTAGAATCAATAAACGCAACCAATTGCGACGAGATAAAGTCAAAGGGCTGCGTCGAGTGGAACTCAAACTCAATGAAGATGCCGTCGATGCACTAAACCATCTGGCAAAACAGCGCAACATTAGTCGCAGTGAATTGATTGAACAAATGTTATTAGCCCAACTGACAGAAAAAAATCACCTTGCCGATTAACGGCTTTTATTAAACACAATGAAGCGGTATCACCACACAAATCTGACAGATTTGTCATGGATGTTTGGTCAAAATAACGCTTTTCATGTTACTAAAACTGACATTTTTCTAGCTGATTTCAGCGTGATGTGTATAGATTTAATACACAAATAAAACAAGAGGTTAACCCATTTTATGGCAATAATAGGTATATTCTTCGGTAGCGATACAGGCAACACAGAGAACATCGCCAAAATGATCCAAGAAAAATTGGGCGGTGCTGATGTTGCTGAAGTCCACGATATTGCCAAAAGCAGCAAAGAAGATATTGAAGCCTTCGATATCCTGCTGCTTGGCATCCCAACCTGGTATTACGGCGAAGCTCAGTGTGACTGGGATGATTTCTTCCCAACACTGGAAGAGATCGACTTCGAAGGGAAACTGGTTGCTTTGTTCGGCTGTGGTGACCAGGAAGATTATGCAGAGTACTTCTGCGATGCTATGGGCACCATTCGCGATATTATTGAACCTCGTAGTGCCATTATTGTAGGCCACTGGCCAACTCAAGGATATCACTTTGAAGCCTCTAAGGGCATGGCAGACGATAACCATTTTATTGGTTTAGCTATTGATGAAGATCGTCAACCAGAATTGACGGATGAGCGCGTTGAAGCCTGGGTACAACAGATCAAGGTTGAAATGAGCCTGTCAGAGATTCTAGACGCTTAATAAGAAGATAAAAGCCCTTTCAGGCAGGATTATTCTTGCATAATGTGTCATGATATCTAAATAGGCATGGTTTTCATTTTTAACATCCATGCCTATAATCAGCAACGTGAAACAGAATCATGATTCCCTCACGATACCCCCAAGTATCATAAGTTCACTTAACTCAAGTTACAGGACTGAATCCGCATGACCGACAACAATAAAGCATTGAAAAATGCTGGACTTAAAGTAACACTTCCACGACTGAAGATTCTGGAAGTGCTACAGGACCCAGAATGCCATCATGTCAGTGCGGAGGATCTCTACAAAAAACTGATTGATATCGGTGAAGAGATTGGCCTCGCCACTGTCTATCGCGTGTTGAACCAGTTCGATGATGCCGGCATTGTCACACGCCACAATTTTGAAGGCGGTAAATCGGTTTTTGAACTCACTCAGCAACATCACCATGACCATCTGATTTGTCTCGACTGCGGTAAGGTCATTGAATTTAATGATGAGTTCATTGAAGAGCGTCAGAAAAATATTGCCGAGCGTTATGGAATTAAGCTCTCAAACCACAGTCTTTATTTATATGGTCATTGTGCTGATGGTAATTGCCGCGAAGATAGCGCATTTCATGATGAGAAAACACGATAAATAAGCGCCAACAATGAAGTGATTGAAATAATCCGCTTCTGCTATTTGTTCATCTAAATAATTTGTTCATCTGAATAAGTTGTTCGTCTGATAAGCAACCTGCCGATGAGTTCTCAAGATAATCGGCAAGTTGCTTTATCAATTTATTACCCTCATGCCGCATACGCAATTGTTAGAATTTAACTTCATCTATGCGACTAAAACGTTTTCCATCGGCACTGACAGAGCGAATTTTCACATTGCCGCTGACATGGGGTCGTTGTCTGTCATTGTAATCTTGCCATGTTTTTCCATTATCCAATGAGTATTGGATAACCATTCCCGGTAATGCGATATTGGCTTCCAGTATTCCAGAAACAATTCTGCCGCCCGGCACTGGCAAACGATACGAAATTTGGACGTTATCCAGCTTAGCTAGCTCACGCTGCCCCATCAGATTGGCAAAGCGTTCCCAATCTTGTTGCAGGAGAGCCGTATCAACATAATGTGTTATTCCACCTCTATACTCCCTGCCCTGCTGATAATTCTGCTCCCACTCTGCTTGGTGCCATGCCCGTTCTGCTAGCGGCAATAAGCGTGGATAAATCATATATTCCATTTGTTCATCGGTACGCACGGTTTCACTCCATGATTGCCCCGACATACCATAAGCCCCCGGCCAGCGTTTATTACTATGAGTATTAAAGTGATTGCCATCACGATCCAACGAGGTTTCAGCATTTTGTGGCATATTGTTCGGGGCAAAGCTGAAAATTTTTGCCTCATCATTAAAACGGGTTGCCCAATAGTAGCCCCGCTCTTTCGGATGGGCTTCATATGGCATATCCAGGTAGACATAATCAGGGCTGGAAACAACAACTCGATAGCTCTTATTCGCCCAGTTATTGGCAGAATCATAACCTCCCCAATATAGGGTATCCCAAAAGTTCACCGCAACATGTTTAGTAGCGAAATCTTTTGCTGATTTGGCATATTTCAGGCCATCCTGCCATGCTTGCATGGTGCTAATACCGTGGGCATTGACGATTTTGCTGACTTCAATGGCAAAATAACTGGCAAGTTCATCAACATCTTTAATGGCGCCTTGCGCTATCATCTTCTGACAAGCCTGAGATTTTTCCCATGGTTTGTCTTCGATTTTTTGGTTGATAATCCCCTTATCTGGCACTATCGGTTCGTTTTTATCCTGATATCCCGCACCCAGACGAATATTTTTCGCTTCATCCCCACCAAAATGCCATGTGTTCAACGGCAGACCAGCCTTTTGGTGCATGGCAACAACTTCGCTAATAACTTTATCGATAAACCGTTTTGAAGAGTCCATGCACGGGTTAAGATAACTGTGACGATCATAGAACTGCACGGAAGTTGTATTCGAGGTATCTGTCGGATCAAGCAGACGATATTCATTGGCTTCCTGCTCTTTGCCCTGAGCCATAAGCCGCTTATAACGCGCTTCCATTGACATCACTGCGGCACGAGCATGGGCGGGTATATCAATTTCTGGGATCACTTCTATCTGGCGGGCCTTCGCATAGTTTAGAATATCAATATAATCCTGACGGCTAAAATAGCCACTTCCCATATTGTTATTCTCTGGCCCTGATCCCAATTGCGGCAATAAGCACTGAGTTTCACTCAGATCATGACAACGTTGACTGCCGATTTCTGTCAACTCTGGTAAACCAGGGATCTCTAATCGCCAACCTTCATCATCGCTCAAATGGAAATGGAACTTGTTCAGTTTATAGTGGGACATTTGATCAAGCAGACGCAAAACAGCTTCTTTGCTATGAAAATTTCGCCCAACATCAAGGAACACACCACGATATTCAAATCGAGGAGCATCTTTTGCCATCAATGTCGCAATCTTTGGAATACCATTGGCGGGAAGTAAGGAAAACAGCGATTGTAGGCCATAGAATACGCCAGATTGATCAAACGCGATAATTTGTGCCCCTTTGGTGGTTATCTCCAATAAATACGCACCTTTTATTCGCCAAGGCTTGGTAAATTGGCTTGCGTTGATTTGAGTCGCTATTCGATAACCGTTATCCGTTAAATGAATATCACGGGCTTTGAAACGTTCCCTGATCACGTTAACAGATTCGCCGCTCAACCCGCCCAACTCTAATTTCACGCCACGGGATAAATCCACATCCTGGGAATGAACGAAAAGCTCTTTCGGTGTCGGAATAATCTGCCCTCGCAGCTTATCTTCACTGATTGTTGCCACCTGTTGGTTTTTTGCAAAGCGATTTTCAGATGTCATCAGGATATTGTTATCCGTTGTGGTTCGTTTCCACTGCTCACCTTCCAGATCAGATAAAAATTTGCTGATATTTTCAGTATTGGTACTTACCAAGACCTTGGGCGTAGCATCACCGGAAACCGCATACCAACGCGGCATAAAATCTGTACTGTAAATCTGCCAATATTCGCCAATAATAGGTAGCACGACCTTTTCATTGGCTTTGATGCTCGTAAATTTCTTTGTCGGCTCCAGTTTATGTAAGTCCCCCGTAATATGGGTAATTTTGTATTGATCATTGTCCAGTTTCAGTATTTGGCGAATACTGTGGAAATAGAGTGCCCAATCAGAAGAATTGATTGCCTGATCACCATTGCTCAAGATGATGTTGACCCGATTACAGGCCGCCGAATCAGCGCCAAGAATGGCACAATCTGTACCATGTGAACCAGCCTGATTATCAATGACTTTGAAAGTGACTTTTACCTGACTGAGTAAATCCACAATCTGTTGTGATGACATTGATTGCTGCGGTGATATTGGCGATGTCACTTCTGCATGAGCGCTGCCTATAAATCCAACTGCCGTGATGAATGCTGCCAAGGTACGTAATTTAATGGGTTTCATAAATTACCTCGTCCGAACTTATTATTTTTTCGATGGGTAAATTTTTGGGCAAATAATGTACAAGTTTGGCCAGGCAATAACCCTATACAATATGTGACTATAAGGCAATTTTTAATCTTAGCTGAAGGAGTTAATTTTCGTTACGAGGCTATCAAGCACAAAAAAGCGTGAAAATAATCACGCTTTCTTATGTACGAGGTCACATTATCTTAGTGAGATTATTACTCTTGTGAGATTTTTGCCCAAGTATCACGCAGGCCAACCGTACGGTTAAAGACCAGATGCTCAGCACTTGACAGGCGGCTATCAGCACAGAAATAACCTTCACGCTCAAACTGATAAGTTGTTTCTGGCAATGCATTTGCCAACCCAAGTTCTACAAACCCTTTACGGATCACCAACGATTCTGGATTGATAGTAGACAAGAAATCATCTTCTGCCCCTGGGTTCGCCACGCTGAACAGACGGTCATACAGATAGAATTCCACTGGTACGCCGTGTGCAGCGCTTACCCAATGAATGACGCCCTTAACCTTGCGACCATCGGCTGGATCTTTGTTCAGGGTTTGCTCGTCATACTGGCAATAAATCGTAGTGATATTGCCTTCCGCGTCTTTCTCAACTCGCTCTGCTTTAATCACATAAGCATTGCGCAGACGAACTTCTTTGCCCAGAACCAGACGCTTATATTGACGGTTTGCTTCTTCGCGGAAATCCGCACGATCAATATACAGTTCGCGGCTGAACGGCACTTCCCTGCTACCCATTTCTGGTTTGTTTGGGTGGTTAGGCATTGTCAGAATGACTTCACCTTCTGGCATGTTCTCAATCACCAGTTTCACCGGCTCAAGAACCGCCATAGCACGCGGTGCATTTTCGTTCAGGTCATCACGAATACAGGATTCCAATGCCGCCATTTCAACGTTGTTATCCTGTTTCGTCACACCAATACGGCGGCAGAACTCACGGATAGCAGCCGCAGTATAACCACGACGACGTAACCCAGAGATAGTCGGCATACGTGGGTCATCCCAACCATCAACGATCTTTTCTGTCACCAACTGGTTAAGCTTACGCTTGGACATCACCGTATATTCCAGATTCAGGCGAGAAAACTCGTACTGACGTGGATGGCAATCAATCGTAATGTTATCCAATACCCAATCGTACAAACGGCGGTTATCCTGGAATTCCAGCGTACAGATGGAATGGGTGATCCCTTCCAGTGCATCGGAAATGCAGTGCGTGAAATCATACATCGGATAGATGCACCATTTATTCCCTGACTGGTGATGCTCTGCAAATTTGATACGGTAGATTACCGGATCACGCATAACAATGAACGGAGATGCCATATCAATTTTGGCACGCAAACACGCCTTGCCTTCAGCAAATTCACCGGCACGCATTTTTTCAAACAGCGCCAGGTTTTCTTCTACGCTGCGATCACGATATGGACTGTTTTTGCCTGGCTCTTTTAGCGTACCGCGATATTCACGGATCTCTTCAGGACTGAGTTCATCGACATACGCCAGACCTTTATTGATTAACTCAATGGCGTATTGATACAGAGTATCGAAATAGTCAGAAGAGTAGCAAATATCCCCACTCCACTGGAATCCCAACCATTGAACGTCAGTTTTAATCGATTCAACGTACTCGATATCTTCCTTGACTGGGTTTGTATCGTCAAAACGTAGGTTGCATTGTCCCTGATAGTCTTGAGCGATGCCGAAATTCAGGCAGATCGACTTAGCATGGCCGATATGCAGATAACCGTTGGGTTCAGGTGGGAAACGGGTATGTACGGATGTATGTTTACCAGTTGCCAGATCTTCGTCAATAATCTGACGAATAAAGTTTGTCGGACGGGCATCTGCCTCACTCATCGTTTTTTTCCTCAATGCAAAAAGCGCTTTAACATAACCCCCTATAATCTAATAAGCTGAACCGAGAAACAATACTTTGTTCGTGGGAAATGGTGGAATGGGTAAAGTTAGTGCGGAAAAGCGGGAAAACAGCTCTTATCTTAGCCGATTAAAGAAATCAGTTAACAAAGAAGCAACAATAACTCATCCCCTGAAAAATAAATCACTGGCAAAATACGATATACGTTTTATATATAATATAATTTAATTTTTATGACTATATGAGTATATCTTAAAGACATTGATTCGCCAGACACATAATCTTCAGAAAATAAGTGAAAAGTTATTTAATTAGCATATCTTTCAGTATATCTGCATAACTGGTAATTTCACCTTTTTTATTACCATTACTTCAATACTAAAAGCTATCTATATATCAATAGAGAATAAAAATGAACGATCTATTATCAAGCAATAAAAAGATGATTATAGCTATAGTCATTAATGAAAAATATATATTAAATCACTATACAGATGGATTTAAGGTAGGTGCCACATCATTTACATTAAAAATGGTTGACTATTTTATTAAGCAACATATTTTTGCTGGATTTATTCTTTATAAAAGAGACGAATCTCTATTAGTACCCAAAATTGAACAATCAAAGATAGGTGGAATAAAATATATAAAAATTTTCTTCAATTTTTCGATGAGTTCAGAGAATATCAAGGAAACCTTAGCTAAAGGTTTACGCTTTCTTTCTATAGATAATCAGCAAGAATCCAATATTTTTGCTTATTATCAGACCGATACGCTTCTCTGTTATCATCCATCAAACTTTCCATGTGGCGTAACACATCATGGGCCTTTTGTTGAAGATTTTCAGAAACACTATTCACAAGAGGAAGCTTATCAATCATTTGAAAATAAAGATAAAGCCCTTCATCTTTATAAACAACAATCCATAGGTATTAATACCTTAATTGATAAAGGATATTATGTTATACAACATTCTAAACTACAAGGGGATTATCTAATAAGCAAAAGAGTTCACCGAGAAAAAATAAAACAAATTAATCCACCCATGTTTTTCCACGAAAATCACGAATTAAAATCATTAAACCCTAACATAAGTCACTTCCTAAAAACAGATAAGAATGAATTTTTATTATTCACTGCTGTTGCCAGATTAGATTATTTTAAAAACATCGAGCTATTAATTAATTCATCTATTCGCTTATTAAAAAAAGGTATTCCAGCAAGAACATTAATTTTAGGTGATGAAGAAAAATATACTTTCAGAAGAGATATACTCTACTCCATGATCCCCATAGAATATAGAAAATACTTTTTAATTTCACATAAGCTACCACATAAAGAACTATTTAGTGTTTTTAATGCAGTAAAGAAAAAGGCTATTTTTGTATGCACATCACGCTACGAAACGCTGGGTATTACTCCTTTAGAGGCAGCATTAAATGGGGTCTATACGATAGTTCCTAACTTAAGCTGTGTGGAAGCATCAACTTATTTCTCTTCAGAAGATAAGTTTGAATACGACATAACCTCACTGACGAAAAAAATAATTTCCATACATAATAAAAAATTATTCGTATCCGATATACAGCAAAAAAATATCAGTTCTTTGCTATCAAAAGATATTTTTGAAGAAAGTGTTAATAGATTTTATAAAGAAATTTCAATAAGTTACAACCATACATTATCATACGTTATCTAAACATTATTTATAATCACAAAGATTAACAATCTCAGATAAATGAGCACACCAAGTGCTCATTTTAATTTCTATCAAGATCGTTACAACGATCACAATTACTTACTTATCTATAGCTTTTTCTTATTTTTCATTTAAAAATAAGTATTGTTAATAGTGAAACGTCTCCAATAATATTTACTACAACAGGTGAGCATCATGAGCATATTCAGTTACTTACAGCGATTGGGAAAAGCACTCATGCTCCCCATCGCTTCACTTCCTGTCGCTGCGTTACTACTGCGGCTTGGTCAACCAGATGTATTTAATATCGCTTTTATTGCCAGTGCAGGTGGCGGAATTTTCGAAAATTTGCCTTTACTATTTGCATTAGGAATCTCTGTTGGTCTGGCGAAAGATAATAGTGGAGCGGCAGCGCTTGCTGGAGTCGTTGGCTTTTTTATTCTGACAAAAGCAACCACTGTTATTGATCCTAAAATCAATATGTCGTTTTTTGCCGGTATTATTTCAGGAATTGTTGCTGGCCACTGTTATAACCGTTTTTCTGAAACCCAATTACCCGAGTTTTTAGCATTTTTCGCTGGTAAACGTTTAGTCCCTATCATAACCGGAATTATTTGCCTTTTCCTGGCATGGATTTGCGGACATATCTGGCCATATGTACAACATGGCATTGATCATTTTAGCCTTTTGGTTTCAAAAAGTGGTGTGGCTGGATGGTTTGCCTATGGCGTTCTTAACCGTGCCTTAATTCCGTTTGGCCTACACTATATCCTGCATTCCGTTTTCTGGTTCAGCTTAGGTGACTGTATAAAAATCACTTATGATCTGGCAGGAGCAATGCACAATATCTGTCTGGCACCTGATGTAGTACACTCACTCACTATTGGAGCAACGATACCTGGAATAGAAGGTTCAAACATCACTCAAATAGCGAGTGACCTTACTCGTGGTGATCTCAATCGCTTCTTTGCTGGTGATCCCAATGCAGGGGTGTATATGGCTTGGGCCTATCCAATATTTATGGGCGGCTTACCTGGTGCTGCCTTAGCCATGTATTTGGCTGCACCAAAATCACGTCGTCCCCAAATTGGTGGGATGTTATTTTCTGTTGCCTTAACATCATTCCTGACGGGTATCACTGAACCAATAGAGTTTTCATTCTTATTTTTAGCTCCCGTATTATATGTTTTACATGCAATTCTTGCGGGCGTTAGCATGATAATCACAAACTCTTTGGGTGTCTTGCACGGTTTCGGCTTCTCTGCTGGCCTGATTGATTTTGGATTAAATTGGGGACTAGCAACAAAACCATGGATATTGATCCCACTTATCATCCTATTCTTTGTTCTCTATTTCGTTGTCTTTACCTTAATGATCCGCATTTTCAATCTGAATACGATAGGCAGAGAAGAGGCAAACTCTGATAAAGCAACTTCGGCATCCCAAGATAAAGAGGCTATCTCACACTATATCAGCGCCCTCGGTGGGCCTAACAATATTCGTACTGTCGATGCTTGCATCACTCGACTGCGTTTAACTGTAGAGGACAATACTCGATTAGATGAGCCTCAATTGAAGAAATTAGGAGCTAAGGGTGTCTTAAAAATAGGTAAACAGAGTATTCAAGTCATCCTCGGACCACAAGCCGAAAGCATCGCCGAACAAGTGAAAGTTCAGTTGAAACTCAGTCATTCAGATAAAACTGAATAATTTACGATGATAAGGATAAAAAGGAACGTAGTATGTTCCTTTTTATCTATAGCAAGTACACTTCATCTATCTGTTTTTTAAAAAATAAAACCAATAAACTTATTTTTTAACAAAAACAAAGTTATTTAAAATTCTACCAAAAAGTCATATTTTGACCTTATAATGATAAAAAACTAGTCATATTTTTAATCTTATTTTAATATTAAAAATATCTCAAATATTACGTATGTTGTGCATAATTTATCTTCATTAAATTTTTGAATGCTTTTTTAAGAGGTAATCATGAGGCTGATCCCCCTAACTACGGCAAGTGATGTCGGTCGATGGTCTGCTCACTATATTGCAAGTAAGATTAATGAATTCAATCCAACTGCTGAACGCCCTTTCGTACTTGGGCTTCCCACAGGCAGCACACCACTGACAACCTATAAAGAACTTATTTCCCTATATCAGGCTGGAAAAGTAAGCTTCAAATATGTTGTGACATTTAATATGGATGAATATGTTGGACTACCGGAAGATCATCCCCAAAGCTACCATTCATTTATGTACCACAATTTCTTTAATCATATTTATATCCCAAAAGAGAACATCAATTTGTTAAACGGAAATGCGGAAGATATTGATGTTGAGTGTCAACGTTACGAAAGTAAAATCAAATCCTATGGCAAGATAAATTTATTTATGGGAGGTGTTGGTAATGATGGGCATATTGCCTTTAATGAACCCGCATCTTCTCTTTCTTCACGCACGCGAATTAAAACATTGACCATTGAAACGCGGACTGCCAATTCCCGTTTTTTCAATAATGATGTAGAACAAGTTCCCAAATATGCATTAACCGTTGGTGTGGGTACTTTAATGGATGCTGAAGAAATTATGATTTTGGCAACCGGAATGAATAAAGCGCAAGCTTTGCAAGCCGCAGTAGAAGGGAATATCAACCATATGTGGACAATCAGTTGTCTCCAGATGCATCCAAAATCACTTATTGTTTGTGATGAACCCGCCACCATGGAACTGAAAGTAAAGACAGTGAAGTATTTCCACCAGTTAGAGGCCAATATCGTTAATGAATTCGCCAGCTAAACTGATTCAGGAGTTAAGATATCAATGTACGCATTAACCAATGGCATTATTTATACTGGATATGACAGGCTCGATAACCATGCAGTCATTATTGCAGATGGTTTGATTAAACAAGTCTGTCCGGTCAACGAATTGCCAGAAGAGATTGAAAAACACGATTTACATGGCGCAAATCTCGCACCAGGATTTATTGATCTACAAGTGAATGGTTGTGGTGGAGTCAAATTTAACGAACGATTGGAAGATATTTCAGAAGAAACTCTACATACTATGCAGAAAACCAACCAGCTCTACGGCTGTACCAGTTTCCTGCCTACCCTCATCACCAGCCCCGATGAATTAATGATAAAAGCCATTGAAGTAATGCGCGCCTATCTGCAAAAAAATGCTAATCAGGCATTAGGATTACATCTGGAAGGTCCTTATATCAATCCAATAAAAAAAGGAACTCATAATACAGCTTATATCCGCAAACCCACCTCTGAAATGGTTAATTACCTGTGCCTGAATGCTGATGTTATTACCAAGATCACTCTCGCTCCTGAAATGGTAGAAAGCAAATATATTCAGCAATTAGCCGAAGCTGGCATTACTGTTTCTGCTGGCCATTCTAATGCTACTTATGAAGAAGCTCGTCATGGCTTCCAAAATGGCATTACTTTCTCTACCCATTTATATAATGCTATGCCTCCAATTTCTGGCCGTCAGCCTGGGCTAGTTAGTGCCATTTATGATTCCCCAGAAGTCTATGCCGGCATAATCTGTGATGGAATGCATGTATCATGGCCAAATGTCCGCAATTCCAAGAGATTAAAAAATGAAAAGCTTATCTTGGTAACGGATGCCATCGTTCCTGCCGGGCTTGCTCCCGATGCCATGGACCAATTTACCTTCGCTAATAAAACAATATATTATCGAAATGGCTTATGTGTTGATGAAAATGGAACACTGAGCGGCTCATCAATCACAATGATTGATTGTGTCAAAAATAGTGTGGAACATGTTGGTATTGCTTTGGATGAAACGTTGCGAATGGTGACGCTTTACCCAGCCCGCGCAATCGGTATTGATAAACATCTCGGTACGATTGAATCTGGCAAGGTAGCGAACCTGACCGCATTTACTCACGATTTCAAAATCTGCAAAACCATTGTTAACGGAAATGAAATTAAACAACCGTGAGTATAAAGACTGATGAGTAATGAGAACGCACAGAAGCAAATTGGTAATATTGATCTCGTCAAACAGCTAAATAGTGCTGTAGTCTATCGACTGATTGATCAGCATGGGCCAATATCACGCATCCAAATTGCAGAAGAGAGCCAACTTGCCCCTGCTAGCGTAACCAAAATTACTCGTCAGTTACTGGAGCGTGGCCTGATAAAAGAAGTCGAACATCAGGCTTCCACCGGCGGAAGGCGCGCAATCTCTATTATTACCGAAACACGCCATTTCCACACTATTGGAATCCGGCTTGGGCGCCATGATGTAACCGTGGCGCTGTTCGATATGAGTGGCAAGACGTTAGTGGAAACACACTATCCTGTGCGGGAAAATAGTCAGCAGGAAGTCGAGAATCGAATTATTTACGCCATTGAAAGTTTCATCGACAAAAACCAGCGCCGGATCCGTGAATTGATTGCAATTTCAGTTATTCTTCCCGGACTGGTTGATCCTGATCAAGGTATTATCCGCTATATGCCACACATTAAGGTAGATAACTGGCCTCTGGTTAAGATCCTCAAAGAACATTTCAATACTTTCTGTTTTATTGGTCATGATATTCGCAGCCTTGCATTAGCAGAAAATTATTTCGGGGCAACACGCGATTGTGAAGATTCCATTCTGGTGCGCATCCATCGTGGCACAGGGGCTGGTGTCATTGTTGACAACAATATCTTACTCAACAAACGCGGCAACCTAGGTGAAATAGGCCATATCCAAATCGATCCTTTGGGTGAACGTTGCCATTGCGGTAATTTTGGTTGTCTGGAAACCATCGCTTCCAATTCAGCAATAGAAGCTAAGGTACAGCAACAATTACGCCAAGGGTTTCCAAGTCAGCTAGCCTTGGATAATTGTAATATCCATGCAATTTGCCTTGCAGCCAATACGGGTGATCTGCTTGCAACAGAAGTCATCAAACAAGTAGGACTCTATCTTGGCAAGGCTATCTCAATCGCGATTAATCTATTTAACCCTCAGAAGGTGGTGATTGCCGGAGAAATCACTGAAGCAGAACAGGTATTGCTGCCGACTATCAAAAGCAGCATCAATACCCAAGTATTAAAAGCATTCCGCGAAGACCTCCCTGTAGTGGTTTCTGAGCTAAATCACTGTTCAGCAATTGGGGCATTCGCATTAACGAAACGCGCAATGCTTAATGGCGTACTGTTACAACATCTTCTTGGAGGATAATTTCAACCGTTTTAGCTGACTTTGTCGACAAAATGTTTACAAGACAAACAAACAAACGATTTTGCGCATATTTCTTTAAAAAAGCAGTTGACGCATCTGTCTGATATACGCATAATTCGCCCCGCACCGCCGATGAAGGCAAAGCGAAAAAAGATGGCTACGTAGCTCAGCTGGTTAGAGCACAGCACTCATAATGCTGGGGTCACAGGTTCGATTCCCGTCGTAGCCACCATCTTTGCGGGAGTGGCGAAATTGGTAGACGCACCAGATTTAGGTTCTGGCGCCGCAAGGTGTGCGAGTTCAAGTCTCGCCTCCCGCACCATTTTCTTCATCGAGTTACTTGGAATATGTTTTAGTAACGATTTTAAGTTTTAGTGTGTTGTTTCAGATGGGGTATCGCCAAGCGGTAAGGCACCAGGTTTTGATCCTGGCATGCCCTGGTTCGAATCCAGGTACCCCAGCCATTTAACTGAAACGACAAGTTAAAACGATATAAAGTTAACTAAGCAATCTGGGAATAACAAAGGCTGCACTGATAACACTCAGATGGGGTATCGCCAAGCGGTAAGGCACCAGGTTTTGATCCTGGCATACCCTGGTTCGAATCCAGGTACCCCAGCCATCTCACTGAGATTTATCACAAACATTACGCTTATCGTAAATGGCTACGTAGCTCAGCTGGTTAGAGCACAGCACTCATAATGCTGGGGTCACAGGTTCGATTCCCGTCGTAGCCACCATTTTAAAATTCAGTTGGGGTATCGCCAAGCGGTAAGGCACCGGATTCTGATTCCGGCATTCCCAGGTTCGAATCCTGGTACCCCAGCCAGTATTCTCAATAAGTTACATTATGTGACAAGTTGAAAAAGAATATACAGGTAGAATATTCTTTGATGTGCAAGCCGCCTTTAAGGTGGTTTTTTTGTTTCTGAACCACAAAAAACACCTCATTTATCCCTCAATAGATAATAAAATCTAATCATTTTCAACTGAAAACTTTTGCCCATTACGCCACAAATCACCCTCCCCCTGCCTCATATTCCACACCGAATCTTCCGGTATCTGGAAACGAACGGAAATAAATCGACCAACAGGGATATCAATCGGGTCACCATCAGCATACCGTCTGGATGGCAGTATTGTTAAGCCCATGTTCCCTATTCTCAGACCATAGTTACTATCTGACTAATGGTTAACATGGCATTTATTGGATCCATTTAATGCGACAAAAGATTGCATAATTCAACAAAATGATGCATGTTATAAATACGCTTCCGCAAGCGTATGTGTCTGACCGCATGTAATACAACCGTCGAGGGTCAAAAAATGGCTATTAGTATCCGTTTAGATGATGACTTCGTGAATGATGTCAAGATTCACGCAGAAGCATCAAGCAGGAGTGTGCCAAAGCAAATAGAACACTGGGCAAAAATAGGCTGCATCGCCGAAGATAACCCTGATTTGCCATACTCTTTTATCCTTGATGTCTTACTGGCGAAAAGCGAAGTCAACAATGGTAAGGTGCCGCGTTATGTCAGAAGGACAAAAAAATCCCAAGATTGATGTTTATGAAACAAGACGTTTCTCCAAGGCATTATCTAAGTTACCTGAAAATCTTCTTGCTATTGTGGAAGATGAAATAGAAAAAATTATCGACAACCCTGAAATTGGCGATCAAAAGAAAGGTAATTTGAGTTTTCTTCGTGTTCACAAATTTCAATTGAGTAACCAGCTAACATTGCTGGGTTATCACTGGGTTGAAGAGAAAATAGAACTTTATCTGTTAAATTTGAGTTCTCATGAAAATTTCTATCAGGAACAAAAGCGACACAGGAATGACGATTTAAAATTTATTAAATAAATTCCAAGGCTGCGCATGGCGTGGCCTTTTTGTTTTCTGGAGGTTATAGAGCAAGGGATTTACATCAAGCAAGAGGGAAGACTGGAGATACCCGCTGATATTCTTATAAAACCGACTAAACTAGCCCCATAAGGGGCTAATAGGAGGTAATATTCATCCCAGCCCCAATGCGTATTTCAGCGCCAGATTTTTCATGACGCCTGAACACTGCGCTGCCATTAATGCCAGATTTCGTACCGTTTTTAACCCTGGCAAATCATGACTGAATGCGGTATGGAAAAAATCCATTCCCGCCTGCATCACCAAATTATCCGGCATTCTGCGACGCTGATAACGCATCAAGACTGCCAAAGAATCCCATTCTTCCAACAATTCTTTAGCATTAGTCAGCACCTTGAGTAATACATCAACATCTCGATAGCCTAAATTCACTCCCTGCCCTGCCAACGGGTTGATGGTATGAGCTGCATCTCCCAGCAAAACCAACCCTTCTTGCACGTAATGGCTGGCATGATGACGAGTCAGTGGAAATGAACCCGCAGCAATCGGGGTGACTTTCCCCAGGCGAGAGGGAAATGCCTGAAAAATTTCTCGCTCAAGTTGTGCCATCGTCATTGACTGCAATTGACGAATACGAGCAGGAGAATCGTACCAAACTAACGAAGCCCATTGATCAAACAACGGCAAGAAGGCCCTGGGACCAGAAGGAAAAAATTGTTGCCATGTTGTATCTTGTTGGGGTTGGTCAGTCTTGACGGTTATCAACATACATGACTGCCGATATTGCCACCCGTTACTGCCAATACCCGCCAATTGACGGACTTGAGAACGGGCACCATCTGCACCAATAATCAGACGTGTGTTAATTTCCGTACCATCTGCCAATGTCACCAGCCACGTTTTATTCTCATGCTGACGCTGCATAGATTGCAAAACAGCAGGACAAATCAATGTCAGGTTTGGATAACGTTCAAATTCCTGCCACAATGCCAGTTGCAAGACACGATTCTCAACCATATACCCTAACTCTGGCAGCCCCAAACTTTCAGCGTCGAAAATGACGTTCGAATCATTTTGCTCCCATGTTTCCAACTTTCGATAAGGGGCACTGCGCATTCGCAGTATGTTTTCCCATGCTCCCAATTGTTTCAATAAATCCACTGAAGCACAGCTGATCGCAGATATACGAACATCAGGTTCACTATTTGCATCATAAGATGCAGGAGGCTGGTGCTCCAATAATGCAACACGCCAACCTTCCTGCGCCAATCCCAATGCTGTCGCAGCGCCAATCATACCTGCGCCGACGACAACGATATCGAATTTTTGTTGTGGATTATTCATATTCATCACGTCATTAACTTATTGATTAAAATAGTCTACCGGAATTTTCCCTTTCCGGCTGTGAATATCCGCTGTTACAGTCTGGTCACTGGTGCCTCAAATGACTACAATAACCAACAATATTATGCTAAATACACTACGTGCAATATATTGCACTTTTCAGTGTTGAAGCATCATTCCACTGGAAACACCGGATACAACACAAAATGTCGACGATAAAAAAACTGTATATCAAAACCTGGGGCTGTCAGATGAACGAATACGATTCATCCAAGATGGCCGATTTGCTGGAAACCACTCACGGTTATCAGTTAACCGATGTCGCCGAAGAAGCAGATATCTTACTCCTGAATACTTGTTCAATCCGTGAAAAGGCGCAGGAAAAAGTCTTTCACCAACTTGGCCGCTGGAAAGGCCTGAAAGATAAAAACCCTGAAATCATTATCGGTGTGGGTGGTTGTGTGGCTTCCCAGGAGGGGGATTACATTCGCCAGCGCTCACCTAGCGTCGATATTATTTTCGGACCACAAACCCTGCACCGCCTGCCCGAAATGATTAATCATGTAAAAGGCACCCGCAGCCCGATTGTTGACATCAGTTTCCCTGAAATTGAAAAATTTGACCGTCTGCCAGAGCCTCGTGCAGAAGGCCCAACAGCATTCGTTTCCATTATGGAAGGTTGCAATAAGTACTGCACGTTCTGCGTTGTGCCTTACACCCGCGGAGAAGAAGTCAGCCGTCCTTGTGATGATATTTTATTCGAGATTGCACAACTTGCTGCTCAGGGTGTACGTGAAGTTAACCTGCTCGGTCAAAACGTTAATGCCTATCGCGGAGCTACGTTTGATGGCGGTATCTGTACATTTGCAGAACTATTGCGTCTGGTTGCGGCTATTGATGGTATCGACCGTATTCGCTTCACCACCAGCCACCCAATTGAGTTTACTGACGACATTATTGCCGTCTACGAAGATACTCCTGAGTTAGTGAGCTTCCTGCATCTGCCAGTCCAGAGTGGTTCTGATCGTATCCTTACCCTGATGAAGCGCGCCCATACGGCATTGGAATATAAAGGCATTATTCGCCGTTTGCGTAAGGCACGCCCTGACATTCTGATCAGTTCTGACTTCATCATTGGTTTCCCAGGTGAAACACAGGATGATTTTGAAAAAACCATGAAACTGATTGCCGATGTTAACTTCGATATGAGTTTCAGCTTCATCTATTCAGCGCGTCCAGGAACACCCGCCGCCGATTTGCCAGATGACGTAAGTGAAGAAGAGAAGAAGCAGCGCTTGTACCTGCTCCAGCAGCGCATTAACCAACAAGCTATGAGCTACAGCCGCGCAATGCTTGGCAGCACACAGCGCATTCTGGTTGAAGGCCCATCACGCAAAAATATCATGGAACTCTCTGGCCGCACCGAAAATAATCGCGTAGTTAACTTTGAGGGAACGCCTGACATGATTGGTAAATTCGTTGATGTCGAAATTGTTGACGTATACGCCAACTCCCTGCGTGGTAAAGTCATCCGTACTGAAGATGAGATGGATCTGCGCATCCATGAGTCACCTGAATCAGTCATTGCCCGTACTCGCAAGGAAGATGAACTCGGCGTTGGCTTTTATCAGCCTTAACAGGCCCTAACATAGAGATAATCAGTGACACAAATAAACCCACAAGTAGCAACCCAAGAAATCTTTCTGGAACCCGCAGACAATCAACGTCTGATGAGCCTGTGTGGACCACTTGATGATAATCTGAAACAACTTGAGCGTCGTTTGGGTATTGAAATCAATCGCCGCGATAACCGTTTCAAACTGGCAGGTAAACCATTGTGTGTTAGCGCGGCCGCGGGGATCCTGCGTCACCTTTATGTCGAAACCGCTCCTATACGCGGCATGATACCGGATCTTGAGCCTGAACAGGTTCATCTCGCGATTACCGAAAGCCGGGTGCTGGAACAAGCAGCAGAAAGCGTTCCTGAATACGGCAAGGCCGTCAATATCAAAACCAAACGGGGTGTTGTAAAGCCCCGCACTCCCAATCAGGCACAATATATTGCTAACATCCTTGATCACGATATCACGTTCGGGGTTGGGCCTGCGGGTACAGGGAAAACGTATTTGGCTGTCGCCGCGGCGGTTGATGCACTGGAACGTCAGGAAGTCCGCCGTATCCTGCTAACCCGTCCTGCGGTTGAAGCCGGCGAAAAACTGGGCTTCCTGCCTGGTGATCTCAGCCAGAAAGTCGACCCTTATCTGCGTCCGCTTTACGATGCTTTGTTTGAGATGATGGGATTTGAGAAAGTTGAGAAGCTTATCGAAAGAAATGTCATTGAAGTGGCGCCATTGGCTTATATGCGTGGACGTACTCTTAATGATGCCTTTATTATTCTCGACGAAAGCCAGAATACGACCATTGAACAGATGAAAATGTTCCTGACCCGTATTGGTTTTAATTCTAAGGCAGTCATTACCGGTGACGTCACCCAGATTGATCTGCCAAGAGGCCAAAAATCAGGCCTGAGTCACGCAATAGAAGTTTTATCTAATGTTGATGAACTGAGTTTTAACTTCTTACATAGTGAAGATGTTGTTCGCCATCCGGTGGTGGCAAAAGTTGTTATCGCTTATGAAGCATGGGAAGCGATGGAACAGGAACGTAAAAAAGCGCTCAATGAGAAACGCAAACAGGAAGCACAATGAGTTCAGTCATATTAGATTTGCAAATTGCATGTGAAAACCCTGAAGGGCTTCCCAAGGAAGCGCTTTTCCAGCACTGGCTGGAAGGTGTTTTGCCTCAATTTCAGGCCGAAAGTGAAGTGACTATTCGCTTGGTCGATGAGGCAGAAAGCCACGATTTAAACCTGACTTATCGTGGGAAAGATAAACCAACTAATGTGTTATCTTTCCCATTTGAAGCGCCACCTGAAGTTGAATTACCCTTACTCGGTGATTTAATTATCTGTCGGCAAGTTGTTGAAAAAGAAGCAGATGAGCAACAAAAAACAGTCGAAGAACACTGGGCACATATGGTGATTCACGGCTGCCTTCATCTTCTGGGATATGATCATATTGAAGACGATGAAGCGGAAGAAATGGAAGCTTTGGAAACAGAGATCCTAAAAAAAATGGGTTATGCTGATCCCTATCTCGCGGAAAAAGAATAACCATTGTCAACATTTTTATGTTAAACATAATAGTCTACGATTTTATATGGGGAATTTTCATTAAAACGCCATGAGCGACGACCATCCTTCAAGTAACGATAACCCTGGCCCTAAGAAAGGCTTTTTTGCACTTCTTAATCAGCTTTTTCACGGTGAACCGAAAAACCGTGATGATTTGGTTGAACTGATCCGTGATTCTGAGCAGAACGACCTAATCGATCCCGATACCCGCGAGATGCTCGAAGGTGTCATGGATATTGCTGATCAACGCGTGCGTGACATTATGATCCCACGCTCACAGATCGTTACCTTAAAACGCAACCAATTTCTGGACGAATGTCTGGATGTTATTATTGACTCAGCCCACTCACGCTTTCCCGTGATCAGCGAAGACAAAGATCACATTGAAGGCATATTAATGGCGAAAGATCTGCTACCCTTCATGCGTACAAATGCAGAACCTTTCAGCATTGATAAAGTACTTCGTCAGGCTGTTGTCGTGCCGGAAAGTAAACGTGTTGACCGCCTGCTGAAAGAATTCCGTTCCCAACGCTACCATATGGCGATTGTGATCGATGAATTTGGCGGCGTTTCGGGGCTGGTCACAATTGAGGATATTCTGGAACTGATTGTAGGTGAAATAGAGGACGAATACGATGATGATGAAGATAACGATATTCGTGCTTTAAGTCGCCACTCCTATTCAGTGCGAGCATTGACTCAAATTGAGGATTTTAATGACGTTTTTGGCACCAATTTCAGCGATGAAGAGGTTGATACTATTGGTGGGCTAGTCATGCAGGCATTTGGGCATCTGCCTTCACGTGGGGAATCCATCACCATTGATGGCTACCTTTTCAAAGTGGCAATGTCTGATAGCCGTAAAATCATTCAGGTTCATGTAAAAATACCGGATGATGCTGGCGTTCCTAGCCTTGATAAACAATAAATAGGATCTGGATGAACAAAGCCTCATTAATGAGCTGCCAGCGGCTACGTGCTGCGCTGGCACTTTTCTTCGGAGCCAGTGGAACGCTGGCTTTTTCACCTTTTGATTTCTGGCCTGCTGCACTTGTTTCCCTTTTCGGCCTGCAAATCCTTTCCTTGGACAGAACAACCCGTCAAGCTTGCTTTATTGGTTTATGCTGGGGCCTTGGTTTATTTGGTAGTGGCGCAAACTGGGTTTATGTCAGTATCGCCGACTTTGGTGGTATGCCAACCGCTATCAATATCTTTTTGGTGATCCTGCTATCTGCCTATCTTGCCCTTTATCCCGCTCTGTTTACTGGTTTATTGAACCGCTTTTTTCCAGCTTCTAATAGCATCAGGCTGGTTATAGCCAGCCCAGCGCTATGGCAGTTGACAGAATTCTTGCGTGGCTGGGTGTTATCTGGGTTTCCGTGGTTACAATTTGGTTACAGCCAAATTGATGGCCCGATGAAAGCCATTGCGCCTATTCTGGGTGTAGAAGGTATTACCTTCTTGCTGATGATGATCAGCGGATTGCTGGTTTTTGCTGTCATCCAGAAAAAAATTTCCGCGGCTATTTTCGCCATTATCCTGCTACTGTTACCGTGGCCAATGAGGCCCTACCAGTGGTATACCCTACAGCCAGAAAAAGCCACAGATATTGCTTTGGTTCAAGGTAATATTCCTCAAGCCATTAAGTGGGAGTCCTCCGTTCTTGGAAAAACGTTGGATATTTATTTGGATAACAGCCGTCCTTTCATTGGTAAAGTACCAATTATCATTTGGCCAGAGTCAGCCATCCCCGATTACGAATATAACCAAAGTGATTTTCTGACTAAATTGGATAGCGTGTTGAGAAAACATAATACCAGCTTGATCACTGGCATTGTGGACGCACGATCGACGTTGGAAGGTTATAAATTCTATAACAGCATTATCGTATTAGGGGATAAGATGCCTTACCAATACCCAGCACTAACCCGTTACGATAAGCATCACCTTGTACCATTTGGTGAGTTTGTGCCATTGGCATCAATACTGCGGCCACTAGCACCTTTATTCAATTTGCCAATGTCTTCTTTTAGCCAAGGTAATTACATCCAACCCCAACTTTCTGTTGCCGGACACAATATTACTGCTGCTATCTGCTATGAAATTATTTTAGGTGAACAGGTACGCGATAATTTCAAACCTGACACAGAGTTTCTCCTAACCGTTTCTAATGATGCCTGGTTTGGACGTTCCATTGGCCCTTGGCAACATTTCCAAATGGCACGGATGCGCGCTCTTGAACTAGGCCGTCCTCTGCTAAGAGGAACGAATAATGGTGTTACAGCAGTAATCAATCCGGACGGCTCCATTCAGGCTGAACTTCCACAATTTACCCGGCAGGTATTGGAAGCCAAAGTAACGCCAGCCACAGGAATAACACCTTATTTTCGCTTCGGGAATTTACCAATATGGGGTGCGAGCGTCCTGTTTCTCATCTTTGCTTTTATAAATAAACGTCGCAAAACTTAATTTTCTATTTTCTTTTAATTAAATGTTAATAGTGGTCAGGGCATATTACTTATGCCCTGATTTCATTTAAAAATAGATTTAATCACCTAAATAACAAAGATTTATTACATATTACACTATAAAAAACCCACCAAAACAGAATATTATTTCAAATAGCGCAAAGTGTGAACAACATTCAATATTATTCGCTTTTTAACCATACATAAATGAAATTGTTTATTTATAGTGCGATGTGGGTCGCGAAATAGAAACATTATAGTTTCAAAAAAGTAACATTTTGAATTATTTTTTTACAGCACACAAACAAAACAACCAAAAAAATCGTTTCAACAGTCTTATTTATGTAGAAACATGCAGAAATACAATTATCTGTAAGAAAACCCAATTTTACAAAAAATAGCCAGATAAAGGAGCTGTATATGCGTAAGTTGATGTTAACCATGATGTTGCTTAGCGCAGTTGGGGCTGCCCATGCTGAGGAATTGACAGGAACACTGAAAAAAATCAAGGATAATGGCATTATCGTTGTTGGACACCGAGAATCTTCTGTTCCATTCTCTTACTACGATAATCGACAAAACGTCGTTGGTTATTCCCAAGATTATTCCAACCTAATCGTTGATGCCGTCAAGAAAACGCTGGATATGCCTAATTTGCAAGTTAAGCTGATCCCAATTACCTCCCAGAACCGCATTCCCTTGCTACAAAACGGTACTTTCGATTTTGAGTGTGGCTCTACCACCAACAACGTTGAACGACAGAAACAAGCGGCATTCTCCAATACTATCTTTTCCGTCGGTACTCGTCTGCTGACCAAAAAAGATTCAGGCATCAAAGAATTTGATGATTTGGCAGGAAAAAATGTCGTTGTAACTTCCGGCACAACTTCTGAAATCTTGTTGAATAAGCTCAATGATGAGAAGCAAATGAAAATGCGTATCATCAGTGCCAAAGATCATGGTGATTCATTCCGTACCCTGGAATCAGGCCGTGCCGTCGCCTTTATGATGGACGATGCCTTGCTCGCCGGTGAACGCGCGAAAGCCAAAAAACCCGATCAATGGATCATTGTTGGCAAACCACAATCAGAAGAAGCATACGGCTGTATGCTGCGCAAAGATGATCTTCAATTCAAGAAATTGATTGATAACGTTATTGCAAAAACACAAACCTCCGGTGAAGCAGAAAAAATGTTTGATCGCTGGTTTAAAGAACCCATTCCACCTAAGAACCTGAATTTAAACTTCTCTATGTCAGATGAAATGAGAGCTTTGTTTAAATCACCAAACGATAACGCATTGAATTAATTAACTATAGTCCCTATGTGATTGGCAAGACGGGTATGAGGTAGTCGTTCCCTACCTCATTTTTTTCCAGATTTAAATTCGATGAATGACAGCTAACCCCATATCAGGGAGTTCGATTATGTCCACTAATTGGGATTGGGGCATCTTTTTACAAGCCGCCCCTTTTGGTAATACCACCTATCTGGGGTGGCTTATTTCTGGTTTTCAGGTAACGGTGGCACTTTCCGCCTGTGCTTGGATCATTGCATTCGTTGTCGGTTCATTGTTCGGTATTCTCCGTACAGTTCCGAATAAATTCCTTTCCGGGCTTGGAACCTGTTATGTGGAGTTATTTCGTAACGTTCCTCTCATTGTCCAATTTTTTACCTGGTATTTGGTAGTTCCTGAGTTTTTGCCCAAAAGCCTAAGCGATTGGTTCAAAATGGAGCTGGACCCCAATATTCAATTTTTTATCTCCTCAGTCATTTGTTTAGGATTATTCACTGCCGCCCGTGTATGCGAGCAAGTTCGCGCGGCAATCCAGTCACTCCCAAGAGGGCAAAAAGCCGCCGGTCTGGCGATGGGCTTAACCTTGCCACAAACCTACCGTTACGTTCTGCTGCCAAACGCCTATCGAGTAATCATTCCCCCAATGACCTCGGAAATGCTCAATTTGGTGAAAAACTCAGCCATTGCCTCCACAATCGGTTTGGTCGATATGGCAGCCCAGGCTGGTAAATTACTGGATTATTCCGCACACGCCTATGAATCATTCACAGCGATCACATTGGCTTATGTGGGTATCAACCTGGTGATTATGCTTGCCATGAGCATACTGGAGAAAAAAGTACGTTTACCCGGCAATATGGGAGGGCGATAAAAAATGTATCAGTTTGACTGGAGTTCGATTGTACCAAGTTTGCCCTTTCTTCTGGATGGATTGTTGATAACGGCAAAAATTACCGTGATAGCCGTTATCATAGGCATTATCTGGGGAACCATTCTGGCGATGATGCGCCTCTCATCTATCAAGGCATTGAGCTGGTTTGCAGCCCTATATGTTAACCTTTTCCGCTCGGTTCCACTGGTGATGGTATTACTGTGGTTTTATCTAATTGTGCCTAACTTATTACAAAATATTCTAGGTATATCACCAAAAACCGATATCCGTTTAATTTCTGCAATGGTAGCTTTCTCGCTCTTTGAAGCAGCTTACTACTCCGAAATAATTCGGGCAGGTATTCAGAGCATTTCCCGCGGACAATCTTCCGCTGCACTGGCACTAGGTATGACTCAACTACAAAGCATGCGGCTGGTTATACTGCCACAAGCATTTCGGGCAATGATCCCATTGCTGCTAACACAAGGCATTGTATTATTCCAGGATACTTCTCTGGTATATGTATTGAGTCTGGCGGATTTTTTCCGTACAGCAACGAATATTGGTGAGCGCGATGGAACCCAGATTGAAATGGTTCTGTTTGCCGGCTTTGTTTATTTTGTGATTAGTTTTTCCGCTTCTATGCTGGTTAACTATTTGAAGAAAAGGACTGTTTGATGATTTCCCTGAAAAATGTATCCAAATGGTATGGCCAATTTCAGGTTCTTACTGACTGCTCAACTGAAGTCAAAAAAGGCGAAGTAGTCGTGGTCTGTGGGCCTTCTGGTTCCGGCAAATCCACACTAATAAAAACGGTCAATGGCCTTGAACCTGTCCAGCAAGGTGAAATTCGAGTAAACGATACAAAAGTCAATGACAAAAACACCAATCTGGCACAATTACGCTCCAAGGTGGGAATGGTATTTCAGCATTTTGAACTTTTTCCTCACCTATCGATCATTGAAAACCTGACACTGGCTCAGGTTAAAGTGTTAAAACGCGACAAGAAAGAAGCAACTGAAAAAGGCTTAAAACTGCTGGAGCGAGTTGGATTAGCCAGCCATGCGGATAAATTTCCTGCACAACTTTCTGGTGGTCAGCAACAACGTGTTGCCATTGCCCGAGCACTCTGCATGGACCCGATTGCCATGCTGTTTGATGAGCCCACTTCCGCCCTTGATCCTGAAATGATTAATGAAGTCCTGGATGTCATGGTGGAATTGGCGAACGAAGGCATGACCATGATGGTGGTAACCCATGAGATGGGATTTGCCAAGAAAGTGGCACATCGCGTTATTTTTATGGATGAAGGCAAAATTGTCGAAGACAGTAAGAAAGAAGATTTCTTTGCCAACCCGAAATCAGAACGTGCCCGCGATTTTCTGGCGAAAATTCTGCACTGATTTTTCCTCATCGGCGGAAGGCAAAACTGCCGCCGATTTTAAATTTTCCCTAAAAATAAGTAATTTTCCGCATTCCTCCTTTAACAAGAGTTGTTGCTCCTATCCCTTATCAGCTATGCTATGGAATCTTTGATTTCATAAACAAACCAAACGCGCTAAAGGCGTAGCTTTATTACTCACCATAGGATTATCGGTGCCATGCAAGAACAATATCGTCCAGAAGACATAGAACAACAAGTCCAGCTTCATTGGCAAGAGAAGCAAACGTTCAAAGTGACAGAAGACAGCAGCAAAGAAAAATACTATTGCCTGTCCATGCTACCTTATCCTTCTGGCCGACTACATATGGGCCATGTCCGTAATTATACCATTGGTGATGTGATTTCCCGTTACCAGCGCATGCTGGGCAAAAACGTACTGCAACCTATTGGATGGGATGCATTTGGCTTACCAGCAGAAGGAGCTGCGGTCAAGAATAGTACTGCCCCTGCACCGTGGACTTATTCCAACATTGACTATATGAAAAACCAGTTAAAAAAACTGGGTTTTGGCTATGATTGGGATCGTGAAGTCACCACCTGTACGCCAGAGTACTATCGCTGGGAACAGTGGTTTTTCACTAAATTGTACGAAAAGGATCTGATATACAAAAAAACTTCCGCAGTTAACTGGTGCCCGCATGACCTGACTGTTCTCGCGAATGAACAGGTTATTGATGGCTGCTGCTGGCGTTGTGACACTCAGGTTGAGCGTAAAGAGATCCCGCAATGGTTCATCAAGATCACCGATTATGCAGAAGAGCTACTAAACGATCTGGATAAACTGGAAGATTGGCCAGAACAGGTCAAAACCATGCAGCGCAACTGGATTGGCCGTTCTGAAGGTGTCGAAATCACGTTCAACGTTGCTGACAATCAGGAAAAACTCACCGTTTATACCACACGTCCGGATACCTTCATGGGGGCAACCTATGTCGCTGTGGCGGCGGGTCATCCTCTGGCAAAACAGGCTGCGGAAAATAATCCTGAACTAGAGAAATTCATCGACGAATGCCGCAATACCAAAGTTGCCGAAGCTGATATGGCAACAATGGAGAAAAAAGGTATGCCAACAGGCATGTTTGTCATTCACCCATTGACCAACGAAAAACTCGCTATCTGGGTTGCCAACTTTGTCCTGATGGAATACGGCACAGGTGCGGTTATGGCTGTTCCAGGACACGATCAACGTGACTGGGAATTTGCCACTAAGTACAACCTGCCAATAAAAGCCGTTATTCTTGATAACGATGGCAATGTACCAAACGTTCAGGAAGCGGCTGTTACTGACAAAAATTCACTGGTCAATTCCGGCGAATTCAGTGGCCTGAACCATGAAGAAGGCTTCAATGCTATCGCAGACAAACTGGTTGTAATGGGTGTTGGACAACGTAAGGTCAATTACCGCCTGCGCGACTGGGGCGTTTCTCGTCAACGTTATTGGGGTGCTCCAATACCAATGGCAACACTGGAAGATGGCACTGTTGTTCCTGTTCCAGAAGAGCAATTGCCGGTAGTTTTGCCAGAAGATGTCGTGATGGATGGGATCACCAGCCCAATCAAAGCTGATCCTGAATGGGCAAAAACAACCATCAATGGCCAGCCAGCACGGCTTGAAACCGATACCTTTGATACCTTTATGGAATCCTCATGGTATTACGCACGCTATACCTGCCCAGATTATGATAAAGGTATGTTGGACCCGGCGGCGGCCAACTATTGGTTGCCAGTGGATCAATACATCGGTGGTATTGAACACGCTATCATGCACCTGATGTACTTCCGCTTCTTCCACAAATTGATGCGCGATGCTGGCATGGTCAACTCTGATGAGCCTGCCAAGCGCCTGCTGTGCCAAGGCATGGTTCTGGCTGATGCCTTCTACTACACTGGCAACAGCGGCGAGAAAGTCTGGATATCTCCGGTCGATGCCATTGTTGAACGCGACGAGAAAGGTCGTATTGTAAAAGCAACAGATAAAGACGGTCATGAACTGGTTTATACCGGCATGAGCAAGATGTCGAAATCCAAGAACAACGGTATCGATCCACAAGTTATGGTCGATAAATACGGTGCCGACACTGTTCGTCTGTTCATGATGTTCGCTGCACCACCAGAACTGACTCTGGAATGGCAAGAGTCTGGCGTGGAAGGTGCTAACCGCTTCCTGAAACGTGTTTGGCGTCTGGTTCATGAACACAACAATAAAGGAGCCACCCAGCCACTGGATGTCAGCAACCTGACTACAGAGCAAAAAGATCTGCGCCGTGATTTACACAAAACTATCGCGAAAGTCACTGGCGATATTGGTCGCCGTCAAGCGTTCAACACCGCCATTGCGGCCATTATGGAGCTAATGAATAAACTGACTCGCGCGCCACAGGAAAAAGAGCAAGATCGTGCTTTGATGCAAGAAGCAATAACTGCGATTGTACGTATGCTTTCACCTATTACACCACACGCTTGCTTCGTCATGTGGAAAGCGCTTGGTAATGAGGATGACATAGACATTGCTGCATGGCCACAAGCTGATGAGCAGGCAATGGTAGACGATACTAAACTGGTAATTATCCAAATTAACGGTAAGGTTCGTGGTCGCATTACAGTACCGGCAGATGCAACAAAAGAGTATGTCCAAGAGATGGCAATGCAAGAATACGGTGTGAAGAAATATCTTGAAGGCGTCAGTATCCGCAAAGTCATCTATGTTCCAGGTAAGTTATTGAATCTGGTTGTAGGCTGATAACAGGAGATCCTATTTGTGGTAGAAAATAATCTACGACGTCATATTTACACCTTGTTGCTCGGGTTAGCGGTGCTAGTCACCGCTGGCTGCGGTTTTCATCTTCAGGGCACAACACAGGTACCAAAGGAACTGCAAACATTGCAATTAAGTTCTGGTGACCCATATGGGCCTCTGGCACGGGCAGTTCGCCAGCAACTTCGGCTGAATGATGTCAAAATTATTGAAAATGGTAATGCTTCAGTACCTATCCTGAAACTGGTTGGCTCTAATGAAAACAAAGAGACAGTTTCTATCTTTCAGGATGGTAAAGCGGCTGAACGCCTGTTGGTATTGAATGTTGATGCGCAAGTCCTGATGCCGGATGGTAGCATCTATCCATTGCGGGCAAAGGTTGATCGTTCATTCTTCGATAACCCTTTGGAAGCACTGGCAAAAGATGCAGAAGATGAACTGGTTAAGCAGGAAATGCGCGAACAGGCTGCCCGTCAGCTTATGCGCCAATTGCTGACCGTCCATAGTGCAGAACTCCTGAAAGCCGAGGCAACCCAAAAAGCTGCGGCTACACAGAAGCAATGATCCGACTGTATCCTGAACAACTTCTTTCGCAGCTCAATGAAGAGCTGCGAGGCAGCTACCTGTTGTGGGGCAATGAGCCATTACTATTACAGGAAAGTCAAGACAGCATCCGCAAGGTGGCTGAACAACATGGCTTTATGGAGCATTTCACCTTTACATTGGATAACCATACCGATTGGGATGAAATCTTCAGCCTGTGTCAGTCACTTAGCTTGTTTGCCAGTCGCCAGTCTCTCAACCTGCTACTGCCAGAAAATGGCCCAAATGCCGCAATGGCAGAGCGGCTGACCAAGTTATCAGGGTTACTGCATTCAGATATTCTGCTGACATTGCGTGGGCACAAACTGACTAAAGCACAAGAAAATAGCTCGTGGTTCAAAGCGATTGGGCAAAATGGGGTATATGTCAGTTGTTTGACGCCTGAGCAAAATCGCCTGCCACAATGGGTGGCACAACGTGCCAAAAACATGGGGCTATTGCTGGAAAATGAAGCTAATCAATTACTCTGCTATTGCTATGAAGGAAATCTATTGGCAATGGCCCAGGCCCTAGAACGCCTTTCCCTGCTCTATCCTGATAATCGATTGACACTTCCTCGCGTAGAAGAAGCTGTCAACGATGCGGCTCACTTTTCTCCCTATCATTGGGTTGATGCTTTGTTGGCAGGAAAAATAAAGCGGGCATGGCATATACTGAAACAACTTCGACAAGAAGATACCGAGACGATTATTTTGCTCCGTACTATACAGAGGGAGTTAATGCTGCTCTTGGTACTTAAGCGCCAATATACGACCGTTCCTTTGAAAACGTTGTTTGATCAACACAAGATTTGGCAAAATCGCAGAACATTGCTGTCAACCGCACTACAGCGCCTGTCACAGCGAGAACTGCAATCTGCCATACATTTATTGACCCAGATGGAACTGCGCGTCAAACAGGATTATAGCCAATCCATTTGGGCTGACCTGGAAACGCTTTCCATGTTGTTATGCGGAAAACCATTACCAGAGAGCTTCCTGAATGCTTGAACCTATTGATCCAATCAATATCGATCAAGATATTGATTCAACAACTATTGCCTCAAACAATACCCCAATCAATGCCATTGATTCTACAACCAATGGGAATTCTCCGGTTATTCAGGCTTTATTCGGTGGCACATTCGATCCTATCCATTATGGTCATTTGCGTCCTGTGGAAGCATTGGCTCAATTAGCAGGGCTTAAGCAGGTAATCTTATTACCGAATCATGTTCCCCCGCACCGTCCTCAACCAGAGGCAACCACCCAGCAACGACTGGAAATGGTTCGTCTGGCCGTGCGGGATAATCCCCTGTTTACCGTAGATACCCGTGAACTAGAGCGACAAACTCCCTCTTACACAGTAGAAACACTGAAATCCTTTCGTCAGGAGATCGGCGAGCAACATCCACTGGCATTCATCATTGGTCAGGATTCATTACAAGCCATTCATACTTGGTATAAGTGGGAAGAATTGCTCGACATTTGTCATCTGTTGGTCTGCTCCCGTCCGGGTTATCAAAGTCAACTTTCGGCTTCAGGGATGCAATCGTGGCTTGAAAAGCACCAAATTGATTCGCCACTCCCTCTGAGCCAAAAACCATACGGTTATATTTACCTGGCAGCCACTCCGTTGTTAAACATTTCAGCAACGGATATTCGCCAGCGTCACCTACAAGGGATAAGCTGTGATGACTTGCTTCCCTCATCGATACAAAATTATATCGATTCACAGGGGATATATAAGAAATAACGAAACCATGCGGTGATTTGCAGCTAACTCGCTTACTTTTATAGAGATTGGCATGCTATTATTCTGCGTTACTCAACCAATTTTATGAAATAAAGGTGATCCTTTTGCAAGGCACAGAACTACAACAATTTGTTATTGATAAACTTGAAGATTCCAAAGCACAAGATATTGTTTCTATAGATGTTCGTGGAAAATCCAGTATTACTGACTGCATGGTTATCTGCACCGGAACATCAAATCGCCATCTGATGTCTGTGGCAGATAATCTGGTGGATGACTGCCGCCAAGCCGGCATTATGCCTTTAGGCGTTGAAGGGCAAGGTATTTCAGACTGGATAGTCGTCGATCTTGGCGAAATCATGGTTCATGTAATGCAAGAAGACAGCCGCCGTATGTACGAACTGGAAAAACTCTGGAGCTGAGTTTGAAGTTACAACTGGTCGCTGTAGGAACAAAAATGCCGGACTGGATACAGACCGGCTTTATGGATTATTTGAATCGTTTTCCCAAAGATATGCCTTTTGAGCTTATTGAAATTCCAGCGGGAAAACGGGGCAAAAATGCTGACATCAAGCGCATTCTGGAAAAAGAAGGTGAACAGATGCTGGCTGCCGTTGGTAAAGGTAATCGTATTGTGACTCTGGATATTCCTGGCTCTCGTTGGGATACCCCACAATTGGCACAACAGCTTGAACGCTGGAAGCTGGATGGCAGAAATGTCAGCCTGTTAATTGGAGGCCCTGAAGGATTGGCGCCTGCCTGCAAAGCAGCCGCGGAACAAAGCTGGTCACTTTCTCCTTTAACCATGCCGCATCCTCTTGTACGAGTTCTGGTTGCGGAGAGCCTTTATCGGGCGTGGAGCATCACTACTAACCACCCTTATCATCGGGAATAAACTGGGTAATCTGACACCGTGAATTCTAGCAATGGGATGAAGAATCAACGAACCCCTTTTCGCGATCATTCGGCTGAATCAGCCCTATTCATACGCCGCGCATTCGTGGCGTTTATAGGCATTATTATTTTAACAAGCATCCTATTTGCCAATCTTTATCATCTCCAGATTACGCGCCACGAAGATTACCAGACCCGCTCGAATGGAAATCGTATTAAGCTTGTTCCCATAGCCCCGAGCAGGGGCATCATTTATGACCGTAATGGTACACCGCTGGCGGCTAACCGAACTATTTATCAGTTAGAAATCGTGCCACAAAAAGTCGCTGACCTTGATAAGACATTAAATGAGCTGCGCTCCGTTGTTGGACTGACTGATGAAGATATTGAAACCTTCAAAAAAGAGCGTCAACGCGCACGCCGTTTTACCTCTATTCCTCTAAAAACATCATTGACCCCAGTTCAGGTTGCTCGATTTTCCGTCAATCAATATCGCTTTACGGGACTGGAGATCAAAGGCTACCAACGCCGCTATTACCCTTACGGTTCCGCACTCACCCATGTGATCGGCTACGTCGCTAAAATCAACGACAAGGATGTAGAACGACTAGAAAAAGAAGGTATTCTGGCGGACTACGCAGCTACCCACGATATCGGAAAACTGGGTATTGAACGTTATTACGAATCTGTCCTGCATGGAAAACCGGGTTATGAAGAAGTCGAAGTCAACAACCGCGGTAAAGTGATCCGCCAGCTACATGAACAACCACCACAGGCTGGCAAAGATATTTACCTGTCAATAGACTTAGAGTTACAAACCTATATTGAAGAGATACTGACGACCAGCCGCGCTGGTGTTGTTGTTACCGATCCGCGTACAGGGGAGGTTTTGGCTATGGTGTCCAATCCAAGCTACGATCCGAATCTGTTTGTCGATGGTATTTCGAGTCAGGACTATAAATCTCTGCTCAATGATCCCAATCGTCCCTTAATTAACCGTGCCACACAAGGTGCTTATCCACCAGCATCAACAGTGAAGCCTTTTATTGCCGTTGCAGCCCTCAGTAGTGATGTCATCACCAAGAATACAACAATCAATTCTCCTGGTTGGTGGCAACTGCCAGGTTCAGAAAAGCGTTACCGTGATTGGAAACGCTGGGGACATGGCAAGCTGAATGTGCATAAATCGATTGTTGAATCGGCGGATACTTTTTTCTACCAAGTCGCCTATGATATGGGTATCGATAAACTGTCTGAATGGATGACAAAATTCGGCTATGGTCAATTCACTGGTATCGATCTGAAAGAAGAAAATCCCGGCAATATGCCTACCCGTGAATGGAAACTCAAACGCTATAAAAAACCGTGGTATCAAGGCGATACGATTTCAGTTGGAATCGGTCAAGGATACTGGACTGCAACGCCTATGCAGATGGTAAAAGCCTTAATGATCTTGATTAACGATGGCGTAGTGAAAACACCCCATTTCTTGATGAATACTCGTGTAAATGGCGAAATGCAACCTTACCAGTCGCCAACCAGCGAACCTATTGGGGATATTCATTCAGGATATTGGGAAATTGCTAAAGATGGCATGTACGGTGTTGCCAATGCCCCAAATGGCACAGCGCGCAGAGCCTTTGCCGGTACACCATATAAAGCGGCCGTTAAATCAGGTACTGCTCAGGTTTTCAGTTATGAAACCTACAATGCGAGTAAACTTGCTGAACATCTACGTGACCATAAGCTGATGATTGCCTTTGCGCCCTATGACAACCCGACGGTTGCCGTTTCCATCATTCTTGAAAATGGTGGCTCTGGGCCGCCTGTTGGCACTATTGTTCGTCAAATTCTGGATCATATTTTACTCAGGGATAACAAAAACACCTCTCCTGCCAGTTCCTCTGCGGAGGCAGGAGTAAATCAAGCGACCCAGAACAGAAACTAATTAATTGAGTAACACCATGACAGACTCATCAAACAAGGTTCCTTTCTGGACCCGACTACATATAGATATTCCACTACTGCTATGCGTTCTGGCATTACTGGTCTACAGCCTTTTCATTATGTGGAGCGCCAGCGGGCAAGACATTGATATGATGGAGCGAAAGATAGGACAGGTCATCATGGGTCTTATAATGATGCTTGTCTTGGCTCAGGTTCCTCCACGTATGTACGAAAATTGGGCACCTTATCTCTATATTGTCTGTGTTGTTCTACTCATCTTCGTTGATGTTTTTGGGCAGATTAGTAAGGGAGCGCAGCGCTGGTTGGATCTGGGCATTGTACGTTTCCAGCCGTCAGAAATTGCCAAAATCGCTGTACCTTTGATGGTGGCTCGCTTTATGAATCGAGATCTCTGTCCACCTTCGCTGAAAAATACGGGCATTGCGCTGCTCTTGATCTTTGTCCCTACTCTACTGGTAGCAGCACAACCCGACTTAGGCACATCTATTCTGATTGCCGCTTCTGGGATATTCATCCTATTTCTAGCAGGAATGAATTGGAAACTCATTGGTATTGCCGTTTTACTGCTTGCCTGTTTCATCCCAATTTTGTGGTTCTTCCTGATGCATGATTACCAACGCGCCCGCGTTATGATGCTATTAGATCCAGAAAGTGATCCATTGGGCAAAGGCTACCATATCATTCAGTCCAAAATTGCTATTGGCTCAGGGGGAATGTTTGGAAAAGGTTGGTTGCAAGGCACTCAATCGCAGTTGGAATTCCTGCCAGAGCGGCATACCGACTTTATTTTCGCCGTTCTGTCGGAAGAGATGGGGTTAATTGGCGTCCTGGTTTTGCTCGTACTCTACTTGCTGGTTATTATGCGTGGATTGTTTATTGCAACCAAAGCGCAGAATACTTTTGGCCGAGTCATGGTCGGAGGGTTGGTACTGATTTTCTTTGTCTATGTTTTTGTCAATATCGGCATGGTAAGCGGTATCCTGCCGGTAGTCGGTGTTCCCCTGCCGTTGATTAGTTATGGGGGATCAGCATTAATTGTCCTAATGGCGGGGTTCGGCATTATCATGTCGATACACACGCATCGTAAATTATTGTCCAAAAGCTTATGAGGGAGAAGTTTCATGCGTCAACAGTGGCTTATACTTAGCATCGTAGCTGTACTGATATCAGGCTGTACCACAACAGATAACACTCAGACATCTTCTCTTTCCCCTGTTCCAACTCGTGATGTTTTGGGCGCTGAGCCTCAATATGAGCCTTACCATCCAAGTGCCAACCGAGACTATCAGCGGGACGGGCAAACCTATCACATAGTGCAAGATCCTGCTCACTTTACCCAGACAGGCTATGCCAGTTGGTTCGGTGAAGAAACCAGTGGAAAACTGACAGCAATTGGTGAAAGAGCGAGTCCCTATGCTTTAGCGGCAGCACACCCAACACTGCCTATTCCAAGTTATGTTCGTGTCACCAATTTAAGCAACGGACGCATGATGATTGTTAGGATCAATGATCGAGGACCTTACAATAAACCTGGAAAAATCATCGAATTATCTCATGCAGCAGCAGAACGGCTCAATTTGATGCCACAAAGCAAAGTGAAATTGGATGGTATCCTCATTTCACCTGATGGCTCACTTTCTGGTTTTGGAACAGAAGGATCAACGATTGTTAAAAAGAGCTTTGCTTTACCTGAAAGACCTAATCTCATTTCTCAATCACCAACACCTCCTGCTGTAACAAGCGATTCTGCTGACGAAAATACAGTGAAGCAACCACCGGCTGAACAAAATTCGGTTGAAAATACAACGAACCAGCCGGTCACACCCTCTTCCACCACATCACCTGCGCCTGAACCAACAAACGGTTACATGGTGCAAGTAGGTGCAATTAGTGCTGAACAAAAAGCCAAAGAATGGCAACAGTCATTGAGCCAGCGCTTTAATGTTCAAGGGCGTATTATCCAATTTGGTAATGTCTATCGCGTCCAGTTGGGGCCATTCCATAGCCGCCAGCAAGCAATGGGATTACAAAAGAAATTGACAGATCAGATGCATCAATCCTCGTTTATTGTTGCTCCTTGATCCATGCGCCACAATCACGATAACGCGAGATAAATAGCATCACCGCCTGCTGATATTTTCCTGTCAGCAGGCAGATAAATCTGCTGTACTCAGTTTTGTTTAATGTCAGCTTTTTTTTCATTTGTTATTATGTCACTTATTATCAATCCCTCTCTCACGGATGTTATCTAATCAATCATGAAATACATAGTTACTTCCCGTTTTATTAAAAGAGCCACGTTAGGCATTGTTCTGGCTGCCAGCGTTTCCGCATCTGCCTACGCGGATGATAATTTCAAGACCATGATCCCGGGTGTACCAGAACTGGATTCAGAAGCCTATATTCTGATTGATTACAACTCAGGAAAGGTATTAGCCGAAAAGAATGCAGATATCCGCCGCGATCCCGCAAGTCTGACCAAAATGATGACCAGCTACGTCATTGGCCAAGCCATCAAATCAGGAAAAATCAAACCGGAAGATATTGTTACTGTAGGTAAAGATGCCTGGGCAACGGGTAATCCGGTATTTAAAGGCTCATCTTTGATGTTCTTAAAACCTGGTGACCAAGTTTCTGTCGCTATGCTTTCCCGCGGTATCAACTTGCAATCTGGCAATGATGCATGTGTTGCTATGGCAGATTATGTGGCAGGCAGCCAAGATGCGTTCGTCAGTTTGATGAATCAATATGTGCAAAGTTTGGGACTGAAAAATACCCATTTTCAGACTGTTCATGGTTTGGATGCCAATGGTCAATACAGCTCTGCCCATGATATGGCTTTGATTGGCCAGGCACTAATCCGCGATGTTCCGGATGAGTACTCTATCTACAAAGAAAAAGACTTTACTTACAACAACATTCACCAACCTAATCGTAATGGCTTGCTATGGGATCAGAGCCTGAATGTCGATGGCATTAAAACAGGCCATACCAACGGTGCAGGATATAACCTTGTTGCTTCTGCTACCGAAGGCAATATGCGCCTGATTTCTGCGGTGATGGGTAGCCCAACCTCCAAAGGACGTGAAACCGATAGCAAAAAATTACTGACCTGGGGCTTCCGTTTCTTCGAAACGGTCTCACCACTGCAAGTCGGTAAAGAATTTGCCTCAGAGCCAATCTGGTTTGGTGATACTGATAAGATCCAACTGGGCGTTGACAAAAATGTTTATCTGACTATTCCCCGAGGCCGTTTGAAAGACCTGAAAGCCAGCTATGTATTGAACAATACCGAATTACATGCACCACTTGCTAAAGATCAAGTTGTTGGAACTATCAACTTCCAGCTTGATGGTAAAACCATTGAACAACGTCCATTGGTTGTGATGCAGGAAGTCAAAGAAGGTGGTTTCTTCAGTCGCATGATCGACTATATTCGACTGATGTTTCATCACTGGTTCGGCTGATCTCTTGAAAGCCAGATATTGAGCCTATATTAAATTAGATATCGTTAAAAAATTATCACGCCACGGCAAATCAACCATTATGCCGTGGCAAATATTTTAGGAGCGCCCATGAAAACGAAATTAAATGAACTGCTTGAATTCCCCTGCTCATTCACCTACAAAGTGATGGGTTTGGCTCAACCTGAGCTGGTGGATCATGTTATTGAAGTGGTTCAACGCCATGCCCCGGGCGATTACTCTCCAGTCGTGAAACCCAGCAGCAAGGGCAACTACCATTCCGTATCCATTACCATCAATGCGACACATATTGAGCAAGTTGAAACGTTATATGAAGAGTTAGGTGAGCTGGAGTTGGTTCGCGTTGTGCTGTAATGGTGCAATCACCATTTACTGAAATATAATTCGCTGAAACACAATGCGCTGATTTATACGTCAGCGCATTGTCAATAAAAAAACAGCTTCCATTCACAGCCATCAGCCCCATTTATTGAGCCAGCATTGGAATCAACTTTTGGGGCGACAATCTGTAAAGGATCGCCTGGATTAGCCTGCTTCAACCAATTGGATACCGGCGTATAATTCAAATCAATATAATAATGATAATTATTTCTATTAAAATAAATCGGGATATCCTGAAACGACCGTCAATATTTTCCAAATCAGGAACCCTAAAAATGATAAATGGGAGAAATTATCACTCAAAAACGCCAAAACGCTTTTGAACATAAAATCAGTATTGGGTAAATTTCCAACCGTCCCAACAACATAGCCGCACACATCATCCATTTCGCTATAGGATCAAGATCACCGAAGCCTTGCGCCGTCGCGCCATATCCTATCCCCATGTTATTAATACAAGCAGCAGCAGTGGCAAATGAAGTCATCAAATCATAACCGAGCAAGTTCAATGCCCAGATAAAGAAACAACTAAAAAAAACATAGAGGAAGAAGAACCCCCAGACAGAGCGCAGTACTCTTTCCTGAACCACAGCTTTGCCAATTTTAATCGTTGAGATGGCATTTGGATGAATGAGCTGATTAATCTCACTCACACTCTGTTTTGCCAGGATCATAAAACGGAGGGCTTTAATGCCTCCACATGTTGAGCCCACACAGCCACCAAAAAAACTCACTGCCAGCAATAGCAATATTGTATGGGGAGGCCATTGAGCGTAATCAGAAGTCGCCAAACCATTATCCGTCATCATGGAACTGGTCATGAAAAAACCGTGAACAAATGCTTCTGTCACACCATACATGCCTGAACGGTATAATTCTAACCAGATAATGACAACTATCGCCGCCAGTACCAGTAAGAAAAATTGTAGTTCAGCATTTTTTAGCAACGGTTTTAAGCTCCTACGCGTCAGGGCAACAAAATAAAGCGTAAAGTTGACTGCTGACAGAACTGAAAAAATGCCTCCCACCATTTCAATGGCTGCACTGTCGTAATAGCCAAGACTCTCATTGCGGGTAGAAAATCCCCCCAAAGAAACAGTTGAGATACCATGACAGATAGCATCAAACCATGACATTCCCGCGCCCCAGAAACTGGCCGAACAAAACCCACCCAGCAACAAATATACTACCCATAAACTCTTGGCACTGTCCGCAAGCCGTGGAGTCAACCGTTCTTCTTTGAAAGGACCAGGCATTTCTGATTGATATAATTTGGCACCACCAATCCCCAATAAAGGCAAGATGGCAACGGCAAGGACGATGACACCCAAACCACCAATAAAATTGAGCTGAGCGCGATAATAGAGCACTGACTTGGGCAAGGCTGAAACATCATTCAATACCGTGGCTCCGGTGGTCGTAATGCCAGATATCCCTTCAAACATTGCATCCACCAGATTGATGTTTAAACTTTTATCGAGCACAAAAGGCAAGGCACTTAGCAATGAGAACAACAACCAGAAAAGCACAATGATAAGAAATCCATCTTGCGTACTGGGCTGCGCCTTGATTTTACGGGTAAAGTACCAGCCTATTCCACCTGTAACCAAGCCAATGGCAAATGTCTCAAAAAAAGCAAAAACACTTTTTTCTTTATAAAACAGAGCCACAAAAGTCGGTATCAGCATTGAGAGGCTATAAAGGAGCACCAGAAAACTACAAAGATGCCCAACAATCAGAAATTGGTTTTTTTTGACCATTTGTTAGCTCAAAAGGGGATTAAAAGGTAAATCATCAAAACATATAACTATGATAATATAAAATAAAAATATATTCGTCTAATTAACAATATTATTGTATTAAGGCATTCTCAAACTGGTGGGAATCATCTTACAGCGTTATACTGGCGGGCACTTTTTGTTAATGAATGATGAAATTTCCATTGCAACATAACACCGTTATTTTACGCCAGTTAGGCATTCAGCCCTACGAACCGGTTTCTGATGCCATGCACCAGTTCACCGAGCAACGTACAGCGGAAACACCTGATGAAATCTGGCTTGTCCAACACGAAAAAGTATTTACTCAAGGTCAGGCCGGCAAAGCTGAGCATATACTTGCACCTGGTGATATCCCTATCATCCAGTCAGATAGAGGGGGACAAATCACTTATCATGGCCCCGGGCAGCAGGTCATGTATGTTTTGATTGATTTGAAACGGTCAAAAATTGGAGTACGCCAATTGGTCACTTCAATCGAAAATACCGTAATCGAAACGTTAGCGCATTTTGGCGTGGGATCCTCTGCCCGCCCAGATGCTCCCGGAGTTTATGTCGCAGGTAACAAAATATGTTCCCTTGGATTGCGTATCCGAAAAGGATGCTCTTTCCATGGTCTGGCACTGAATATTGCAATGGACTTACAACCATTTTTACGCATAAACCCTTGTGGTTATGCAGGAATGCAAATGATCCAACTCAGTGACTTCGTCACCGGAGTGACCATTGAAGATGTACAACCCATTCTGGTGGAAAAATTCTGTCAGATCTTGGGATTCCAACTCATCGACGAAAGATGATATAATTTTTTAACATTTTTCAAAAAAATTTGAATGGATTTATTTGCCTCGATATTTTTCTCATAACTATCAGGCAGTAAGTCGAAATCTGAAGAATATAATAACTGGAACCAGCACGATTATGAGTAAACCAATTCAGATGGAACGTGGTGTCAAATACCGCGACGCAGACAAGATGGCGTTGATCCCTGTGAAGACAATCGCCACAGAACGTGAAGTACTCTTGCGTAAACCTGAGTGGATGAAAATCAAACTTCCTGCGGATTCCAGCCGCATTCAGGGTATCAAAGCAGCAATGCGCAAAAATGGGTTGCATTCTGTCTGTGAAGAAGCCTCCTGCCCTAACCTTGCTGAGTGCTTCAACCACGGAACCGCCACTTTTATGATCCTTGGCGCCATCTGTACTCGTCGCTGTCCATTTTGTGACGTAGCCCATGGTCGCCCAAATGCACCCGATGCAAATGAACCTATCAAGCTCGCGCAGACTATCCAGGATATGGGGCTGCGGTATGTCGTTATTACATCTGTTGACCGTGACGATTTGCGTGATGGTGGTGCACAGCATTTTGCTGACTGTATCACGGCTATTCGTGAAAAAAGCCCATCAATTAGAATTGAAACTTTAGTACCAGATTTCCGAGGTCGTATGGATCGTGCGCTGGAAATTCTGACTGCAACTCCCCCTGATGTGTTCAACCACAATTTGGAAAACGTGCCACGGGTTTATCGTCAGGTTCGTCCCGGTGCTAACTATGACTGGTCATTGAAATTGCTGGAAAAATTCAAAGAAGCACATCCAGATATCCCGACTAAATCAGGCTTAATGGTGGGATTAGGCGAAACCAACGAAGAAATTTTAGAAGTTATGCGTGATTTGCGTAGCCACGGTGTCACCATGCTGACATTGGGGCAATATTTACAACCAAGCCGCCATCACCTGCCAGTACAACGTTATGTCAGCCCGGCTGAATTCGATGAAATGAAAGAGGCCGCATTAGAAATGGGCTTTACCCATGCTGCCTGTGGTCCGTTTGTTCGCTCTTCGTACCATGCTGACTTACAGGCCAAAGGCATAGAAGTCAAATAATCTATTGCCACCATCATGATATATATTATATTTGCTGTATTTATTGGTGGTGGCCTGGGTAGCGTATTACGCTGGGTCATCAGCCTCCGCTTGAACACTCCTTCTTCCCCGATTGCCGTTGGTACGCTGATGGCTAATTGTGTTGGCGCATTTATCATTGGATTGGGATTGGCCTATTTTAACAAAGCCACACATCTCGATCCGATTTGGAAACTTATGCTAACGACAGGGTTTTGCGGTGGGCTAACGACCTTTTCCACCTTTTCTGCTGAAGTGGTTTATCTATTGCAAGCAGGAAAAATAGGTTGGGCACTGTTCAGCATTTTGGCGAATGTGACCGGTTCATTGTTGATGACAGCATTTGCTTTTGCGGTAATAAATAAAGATCTTATAAATGTCTAAAAGCTAATGAGATAAAAAAACCCGTTATCAAAACGGGTTTTCAGAATACGGGATTCGAAATTAGATTGCGACAACGTTTGCAGCAGATGGACCTTTCGCACCCTCAGTAATTTCAAACTCTACTTTTTGGCCTTCAGCCAGAGTCTTGAATCCGCTAGACTGAATGGCGGAAAAGTGTACAAAAACATCTTTACTACCATCTTCTGGAGTGATAAAACCAAATCCTTTGGATTCATTAAACCACTTAACGTTACCTTTAATTTTTGACATTAAAACTTACCTTTAATAAAAAAGACACGAACTCTGTGTCACGTACAGTACAGCAAATAATATAGTCCACTGTCTGCAACATAGATCACGAAACATATAACCGAATGTAAAAAAACATACTTTTTGTTTAATTACACTGATTGATTTTATACGCCAATGGTGATTTCACAAATAAATTAGCGTTTTATTTTAATTCTGTTTACTTTTCACCTTTCTATTCTTTTCATGATTAAGTAGCCACCTTTTGATATCCAGCCCACCGGTATAGCCAACCAATTTACCATCATGTCCAATCACGCGATGACAAGGCACAATTAATGAAATAGGGTTGCGTGAATTTGCCATACCGACTGCACGACAATAATTTACCGATCCCAACGTTAGTGCCAATTGTTTATAACTCCACATTTCGCCATAAGGAATTTTACAAAGTTGCTGCCAAACACGTTGTTGGAATTCAGTTCCCTGCATACTCAAAGGAACGGTAAACGTTAATCGTTTCCCTTTAAAATATTCCTGCAACTCTTTCGTGCACTGCTTGGTTATCACACTCTTCGATTCTAATTCTTTCTTTTCGTTGACGAAATAGATACTGGTTACTCCTTCATCGTCCGCAGTGATATGTACATAAGGCTTGGGAAATCCTTCTGGAGTATTCAGGTAATGATGATACATAAACTACCTCCATTTAATTTATTATTAAAAATTTCAGTACTAGCCTAAATCTCTCATCCATCAATTTGCAATGATGAATTCGGTTACACATCTGACAATTTGATAAAGAAATCATCGCGCCCTCTGACAATTAAAATTATGGCTCTGCCAATAAGTTATAACACTTTATTTTTAATGTCACCTATTTAAAAAAGATCAAAACACTATATATAGATAAAATAATTAAATAAAACACCATATATAGTATAATTTTCACAATTAAATTATCTCAATATAATACACATATGTTAGCATTTATTATTATTAAATAATATAACACCCAGAAATTTTACTAGAAGTGTTATCATTTATGGCAAACACAGTGGTATGTCATCGGTTGGTTCTACATTTAGAAAACAACAATCGGGGGGCTAATTCCCCAAGAGATACACTACACTGCTACCAATCAACTCAATGGTGCGAAAAAGCTAGTTATATCCAAGTATTAACAGCGTTCACTCACAAACTGTGTGAAAAGCATCTCTCAGGCATTCAAGACTCTGATTCTTTTTTTCGACAATGACTATTTTCCATCCTTAAAGCGGTGAAATGATGAACCAGACACAATGTATTTCAATTCGTTATTTCACCAATTATTAGATATTAAATTATATATCTATTAATACTCTGTTCAATATAAAAACTCACTGAAAAATGATCTAAAAAATTCAAAACATAGAAAATGCATAAAGTAAATATCGGACACTAAATTTCAACTCAATACCATGCAGTGAATCAATTATAAAAAGCAACAAATATAAATGACATATGCTATTGTTATAGCATTATTTATATACCGGGAAATTCAATTTGACACCTTGAAAATAGAATTACATTCACTAATCTCTCAAATATATTATGATGATAATGTAAACTCATCAATTTTTCATAGTTAGAATATGTTCCACCATCAACATCAAAAACAAGCATAAAAAAACAAAAAATCATAAAATTCAATATAATGCTCCAAAAAACCAAATCAATACCAAAAAAAACTCACCTTACCATCTCCAATATTATGTCATAGCAAAACATAATTTTTTATTAATGATATTAAATAAAGGGTTGTCAGTGCATTTTAATATGTTAGGGTATATGTTGGTAAAATATCAGCGGAGTAATTGAACGCAATATATCATCAACAACAGGAAAATATTATTCCATGACTGTTAAACTTGAAGTTAAGAATCTCTATAAAATATTTGGCAATAATCCTGGGCCAGCATTTAAGTTATTAGCGTCTGGTCTCAGTAAAGAACAAATACTTGAAAAAATAGGTCTCACCGTCGGTGTTCAAGATGTCAATCTGGCCATTGAAGAAGGCGAAATATTTGTGATCATGGGATTATCTGGTTCAGGTAAATCCACACTAGTACGTCTTCTCAATCGTCTGATAGAGCCTACCAAAGGCCATGTACTTATTGACGGCGAAGATATTTCCACCATCACAGAAACTCAGCTACGGGATGTTCGCCGCAGTAAGATCAGCATGGTTTTCCAATCATTTGCACTTATGCCACATTTGAATATTCTGGAAAATACGGCGTTTGGTATGGAGCTTGCGGGCGTCCCCAAAGAAGAACGTCATCAAAAAGCCCTTGAAACACTGCAACAAGTCAATCTCGAAAGCTACGCTCTATCCTATCCCAATGAACTTTCCGGTGGTATGCAGCAACGTATTGGGTTAGCCAGGGCTTTGGCTAACAATCCCGATATTCTGTTAATGGACGAAGCCTTCTCAGCCCTTGATCCTTTAATCCGTGCCGAAATGCAAGATGAATTACTGCGCCTGCAAGGGGAACACCAACGTACAGTTGTTTTTATTTCCCACGATCTGGATGAAGCAATGCGTATCGGTGATCGCATTGCCATCATGCAAGATGGCATTGTCGTACAAGTCGGCACGCCTGATGAAATCATGAATAGCCCCGCTAATGATTATGTTAAAACATTCTTCCGTGGTGTGGATGTTGGGCATGTTTTCTCAGCCAAAGACATTGCTCGCCGTCGGCCAGAAACATTGCTTCATGCCGCAGCAGGTTTTGGTCCCCGTTCTGCATTGAAAGTGCTGGATAATGAAGACAGAAACTATGGCTATTTAATCGAAAAAGGTCAGAAGTTTATTGGCGTGGTATCTGTCAATTCCCTGCAACAAGCATTGGCAGAGAAAAAATCCATTGAACATGCTGTATTGGAAAAACCAACCGCCGTTTCGGCAGATATTCCGTTGAATGAATTGATATCCACCGTCGCGCAATCTCCCTGTGCCGTTCCTGTCATAGATGACAATAATCGTTATTTAGGTGTCATTTCCAAAGGAATATTGCTACAGGCCTTAGATAAGGAAGCACCCAATGGACAATAACTCTCCACAGACAGTCACTGATCCCACCAACAGCAGTGATCCTTGGATGGATAGTGGCACCGCTGCTCCTTCATCAAACCACGATTGGCTGAATACTTCTGCAACCAATATTCCTCCAGAACACTTTAATTTCATGTCACCTTTTCAACATAAGCTAATTCCGTTTGACTCATGGGTGACTAATATCATCGATTGGGCTGTCGTACACTTCCGGCCTGTTTTTCAAGTAATCCGCGTTCCAGTCGATTTTGTCCTCAATGGTTTTGAACAGTTTCTGACCACACTGCCCCCTCCCATCACCATTTTGTTTTTTGCATTACTGGCCTGGCAAGTTGCTGGTGCAGGAATAGGCGTTATTTCTTTAATTTCGTTGATCATGATCGGTGCAATTGGGGCATGGTCAGAAGCTATGATAACCATGGCTCTAGTGCTAACTGCCCTACTGTTCTGCCTTATAATTGGACTTCCTCTTGGGATCGGATTGGCTCGCAATGAACGGCTAGCCAAAATTGTTCGCCCCTTGCTAGATGCCATGCAAACCACTCCTGCTTTCGTTTATCTCGTTCCCATCGTAATGCTATTTGGCATAGGGAATGTACCCGGTGTCATCGTCACCATCATTTTTGCGTTACCTCCCATTATTCGCCTGACAATTTTGGGAATAAAACAAGTTCCATCAGATTTAATTGAAGCCGCCAGATCATTTGGGGCAAGCCCACGGCAAATGCTGTTCAAAGTTCAATTACCGTTGGCGATGCCTACAATTATGGCGGGTGTGAATCAAACATTGATGTTAGCACTTTCTATGGTCGTTATCGCTTCCATGATTGCGGTTGGCGGCTTGGGACTGATGGTATTACGTGGTATTGGCCGTCTTGATATAGGATTGGCAGCCGTTGGCGGTACAGGAATTGTCATTCTTGCCATTATCCTTGATCGCCTGACTCAATCTTTGGGCAAAAATCATCGAACCAAAGGAGGACGCTGGTATCACTCTGGGCCAATAGGATTACTGCACCTGCTTTTTCTCTCAATTCGCTCAATTAAGAAAAAAGCCGCCCATCAAAATCATGCCAGTAAAAATAATACGCCCAAAACGATATCCGACCTGGTAACAAAAGGAGGAAACAACCATGCACATAATCACCTTATGCAAAAAGATCATGAATAAGGGGATAATTTTTGCAACGCTTCTCATGGCATTCATAAGCCTCTCATTATCCTCAATAGCATCTGCCACTGACCTTCCCGGCAAAGGTATCAGTGTACAACCGCTACAAAGTACAATCAGTGAAGAAACATTTCAGACTTTGATTGTCTGCAAAGCCTTGGAAAAACTCGGCTATGACGTCAAACCGATCAAAGAAGTTGATTATAACGTCGCTTACACCTCCATTGCTTCTGGTGATGCCACATTTATGGCCGTCAATTGGGTACCACTCCATGATGCCCCATACAAAGCTGCCGGAGGAGATAATATCTTCTATCGCAAGGGAAGTTATGTTGTAAATGCGGCTCAAGGGTATCTTATTGATAAAAAAACCGCAGAAAAATATCACATTACCAATATCGCTCAATTGAAAGATCCTAAACTTGCCAAGCTGTTTGATAGTAATGGAGATGGAAAAGCAGACTTGACAGGCTGTAACCCTGGATGGGGGTGTGAAAGAGCGATCAATCATCACTTAGCTGCTTATGGATTAGAGAATACCGTGGAGCAAAACCAAGGCAATTATGCAGCTATGATGGCTGACACTATTGCCCGTTATCGGGAAGGTAAACCTATCCTCTATTATACTTGGACACCTTACTGGGTGAGTGATGTACTAAAACCCGGAAAAGATGTCGTCTGGCTTCAAGTCCCCTTTTCTGCTATCGGTGAGGGAGAAACCATCAATACTCAGTTGCCTAACGGTCGTAACTATGGCTTCCCTCCCAGTTCCATGCATATCGTGGCAAACAAAACGTGGGCAGAAAAGAACCCTGCTGCTGCGAAACTTTTTGCTGTTATGGCCTTACCTATTGCTGATATCAGTGCTCAAAATCAGCTCATGCATAACGCCAAAATTTCAGAAGCTGATATTGAACGTCAAGCTGAAGACTGGATCAAAACACATCGGAAAACGGTAGATGGCTGGCTAAAAGCAGCCAAAAAAGTCGCTCACAAAGCATAAATTCATCTTTCTTTCATTCTGTACCTGGGTAGTCGCAAAGATATTAACAAAATCACGGCTATCCAGTACACACCTCTTCTATCACGATCAACTCCTTTGTTCTCAAAGAAATTATTTAAATAATTTATATATTTTATATTTTCACTTTCACCATATTTTGTTAATGTTACTTTATCTGTTAACAAAAAAATAAAATATTCCATGCCAATGCCTGATAAGTCTGCACTTGATATACCAATATCTGATACATCAGAATCCGAAAATCCTCTACCAAGTAAGACTTCTTCATTTAAAGACGGTATTTGGGATAGTCTCCCAATCGCCATTGGCTATATTCCCGTCTCTTTTGCATTTGGCTTAAGCGCCACTAAACTGGGATTTACTCCCATAGAAGCCATATTTTTTTCATGTGTCATTTATGCTGGTGCCAGCCAGTTTGTCATCACGGCTTTACTGAGTGCAGGAATGTCATTGTGGTTTTCTGCGCTAACTGTAATGGCAATGGATATCCGCCATATTTTATATGGCCCTGCCTTACGTTATCGCATCAAACAAAAATTATCGGAAAAGAAAACCGTAATTTGGGCCTTTGGCCTGACTGATGAAGTTTTTGCCGCAGCAACAACTAAATTAATTAAAGACCAACGGAGCTGGAGTGAAAACTGGATGGTCGCCATTGCAATATGTTCTTGGCTCTCTTGGGTGTTGGGTACAGTATCTGGAGCCATATTAGGTAATGGTTATTTGAGCTCTTATCCAGCCATTGAAGCTGCCATGATATTTATGCTTCCGGCTCTATTCTTAAGTTTTTTGTTAGCATCTTTCAAAAAACAAAATACCTACTGTGTTACCGCTGCTTTATTGGGCGCATTAATGGGAATCATATTTTTTTCAATTCCTATCGCCATTCTTGCGGGGATCATGAGTGGATGTTTAGCGGCACTTCTGCAAACTAAAAATGCATGATTAGTACCTTACATAATTAATATATTACATAACTAGCTCATTATATGATTGATAATAAAATACTTCTTATCGGACTTATTGTAGGTGCTGCCAACTTTTTATTCCGTTATCTTCCTCTGCGCCTGGGTGTCAATCACTCACCGACAGAAAAAAAAGGCAAAATGGGCGTCATACTCGACAGCATTGGTATTGCATCAATTTGCTCACTCCTTATCGTCTCCAGCATTCCTGACGTCATGAAGGAGCACAGCAAACTTTTTCCGACTCTAATTGGCTACCTAACCATCTGTCTGTTTTTCTACAAAACTCGAAGCATCATTATTTCAACACTGTCTGGGGCTGTAGTTTTTGGAATAATATTCAAAGTATTTATGAATTAGGTATCAATATTTAAAGAAATATGATGATAATAAATAACTATAATTGCTAAATTTAACTTTTAATATAGTATTTGTATGGTTTTTAACAAAAGTTACTTTACCGGTTGAAACTAATAAGGTATCTAAACAATGGAAAGTTCATTCACTCCCACAGAAGAGTTACTTAATTGCCGTGTAGCACAGCAAAAAAGTTTACCCTATCAAGAGATATTACTGACTCGCTTATCCATGCATGTCCAGAGCAAGCTTCTGGAAAATCGCAACAACATGCTGAAAGCACAAGGAATCAATGAAACCTTGTTTATGGCTCTGATGATTCTGGATACCAAAGAAAGTCGTAGCATTCAGCCATCAGAACTTAGTGCTGCATTGGGCTCTTCCCGTACAAATGCAACCCGAATTGCAGATGAATTAGAAAAGCAAGGCTGGATAGAGAGAAAAGAGAGCCATAACGATCGTCGTTGCCTCCATCTCCATCTCACAGAAAAAGGTTCAAACTTTTTGAACAGTTTACTTCCACCACAGCACGAATGCCTGATCAAACTTTGGTCTATTCTGGATTCCGAGGAGAAAAAACAGTTAGAAAAATTGATGAGAAAAATTTTGGGGCAATTAGATAATATTGGGGATTGTTTAAGTAAGTGATTCCCCTTCTTTCTAAACGGCTTTGAACCAAGAAAACATGTTATAGCAATATGATCTAAAAAAACTTTTCTACTAGCCTGTATCATCAGATACTTCGTATGGCTGACTATTATCTTCAGATAATACTTAAATCCATATCGTTCGTCCTTTCCAGTAGTGTAAACGCACACTACTGGAGATGTATTGCGTCCTGTTGCGGCCACACAATTAATAATAAGTTAAGAAAAAATACGGAGACTCTCCATGAGTACTAGTGAGAAAACACTGCTTCCGTCTAGCGAAAAAACGCTATCCTCAAGCGAAATACAATCTCCTGCAAAGGTAAAAACAAAAAATAATACTAAGAAACAGAAACGTCGCCATATCATTACGTTATTGACGTTATTTTTCCTTCTGCTTGGGGCAGGTTATACCATTTACTGGTTTCTCATTTTACGTCACCACCAAGAAACCGATAATGCCTATGTTACAGGTAATCAGATACAAGTCATGTCGCAAATTGCGGGCAGCGTCGTGACTGTCAATTTTGACAATACTGATTTTGTGAAAAGTGGCCAGCCTCTCATTCAACTCGATCCCCGTGACGCCGAATTGGCCCTGGAAAGAACCAAAAATGAATTAGCCAATACTGTCCGAATCACTCATCAACACCTGATTGACAGTAAAAGATATCAAGCCATCATTGAGCTGAAAAAAATTGCTCTCAGAAAAGCTCAAAATGATCTCAGCCGAAGGGAAATATTAGGTACTCAGGATTTGATTGGTAAAGAAGAGTTGCAACATATGCGCGAAACTGTTTCTGCTGCCCAAGCTGATCTGGATGTTGCAATAGCTCAATATAAAAGCAATCAGGCCATTATTTTGGATACTCCGCTGGAAAAACAGCCAGCTATCGAAAAAGCGGCCTCCGGCGTCCGTGATGCTTGGCTCGCCTTGCAGAGAACTAATATTGTCAGCCCTGTTGATGGTTATGTCGCTCGTCGCAGCGTTCAGGTAGGTTCTCGTATCAATTCAGGAACACCATTGATGGCGATTGTACCCGCCAACAATATGTGGATTGAGGCCAATTTCAAAGAAACCCAACTGGCAAATATGCGGATTGGACAGCCGACTACAATCGTCAGCGATTTCTATGGTGACGATATTGTTTATACTGGCAAGATTGCAGGTATCGATATGGGAACCGGTAGTGCCTTTTCTCTATTGCCAGCGCAAAATGCCAGCGGAAACTGGATTAAGGTCGTACAACGCTTGCCAGTCCGTATTGAACTTGATCCTGAACAATTAAAACAACATCCATTGCGAATTGGGTTATCAACAAAAGTCACCGTGGACACAGCGAACACCGATGGAACTGTACTGGCAACCACCGGACGTACCCTTCCAGCCTATCAGACCAAAGCCTTGACGATAGATATGGCTCCTGCAAACAAAATAGTTACTGACATTATTAATAGTAATGCAGGAAACCAAATTTAAGGGGGAGTCATGGTAACAAGAGAACCGTTTACAGGTGCGAAACTCGCCCTTTTGACCATTACTCTTTCAATGGCGACGTTCATGCTTGTTCTCGACTCTACCATTGCCAACGTCGCCATACCGACGATTGCTGGTAATCTGGGTGCGTCAAGCTCACAGGGAACATGGGTGATTACCTCCTTCGGTGTCGCAAATGCAATTTCCATTCCAATTACCGGTTGGCTAGCGAAACGCTTTGGTGAAGTGAAACTGTTCCTCTGGTCTACCGCGATTTTTACTCTTTCATCGTGGTTGTGCGGCCTTTCCAACAGTCTTAGTATGTTAATTTTCTTCCGTGTTATGCAAGGGTTGGCCGCAGGCCCCGTACTCCCCCTTTGCCAAAGTTTGTTGTTAAATAACTATCCACCCGCGAAACGCAACATGGCATTGGCACTGTGGTCGATAATGATCGTTGTTGCTCCCATTTGCGGACCTATTCTTGGCGGCTATATCAGTGATAACTACCACTGGGGATGGATCTTTTACATCAATATCCCTCTTGGTATCGCAATTATTTTTATCATTATGCAGCTATTGCGTGGTCGGGAAACGAAAACAGAAATCCGCCCTATTGACATTATTGGGCTGTTTTTACTGGTGATCGGTGTAGGCAGCTTGCAAGTTATGCTTGACCAAGGCAAGGAACTTGATTGGTTTAATTCCACCGAGATTATTGTCCTTACTATTACTGCCATTATCGCGCTTATTTTCCTGATAATATGGGAACTGACTGATGATCATCCGATAATCGATCTATCCCTGTTCAAGCTACGCAACTTTTCCATTGGTACACTGAGTATTAGTCTCGGCTTCATGATGTATTTCGGTTCGATTGTTTTACTGCCACAACTATTGCAAGAAGTTTATGGTTATACCGCAACTTGGGCTGGCTTTGCGGCCGCACCTATAGGATTGTTGCCACTGTTACTGTCACCCGTCATTGGCAAGTTTGGCCATAAAATAGACATGCGCTATATCGTGACATTTAGTTTCATCACTTATGCTATTTGCTTCTATTGGCGGGCATATACCTTTGAACCAGACATGGATTTCTCTGCGACTGCTTGGCCTCAATTTGTTCAAGGGCTTGCCATGGCATGTTTCTTTATGCCATTGACAACCATCACATTATCAGGGCTAGGGCCAGAACGAATGGCCTCAGCTTCTAGCCTGTCAAATTTTACCCGTATATTGTCGGGTTCAATCGGGACATCCCTCACAACCACAATGTGGACACAGCGTGAATCTATGCATCACTCAAACCTTACGGAGTACATCAATCCATATAATCCTAATTACCAGCAAATACACCAGCAATTGGCTCAGTTGGGTATGGATGATGAACAAATATCCGCTTATCTGGCAAAACAGATCACTCATCAAGGGTTAATTATATCTGCCAATGAGATCTTTTGGCTTTCAGCAGGTATATTTCTTGTTTTGACGTTATTGATCTGGCTGGCAAAACCGCCTTTTTCTGCCGAAGGCAAAGATCCTGGAGGAGCGCATTAAACTTGTTACATTGAATCTAGTGATCTTAACGGGAGTGTTTGCTCCCGTTACGAAAAATATTGTCGGAAACAATACTCTCTCGTCATCGCAGAGTATTCCTTACAAATGTGCCTGTAACATCTTTCGCAGAACCAGTATCGCTGCCGCCTCTGCTAGCATCTTGTCCTTGTGGGCCAGTTCACGTTTCAGTTGGTTATTTTCTTTTTGGCTCTGTTTCAGAACCGCCTTATCATCGCGGGCAGGCATCTACAAAAGAGCCTGTTTCTATTGCTGAATTTTCTCAGGGTAAAACTCTTTGTACGGTAATATTCGGCAGTGATTTGAGGTTTAATGTAAGTAATCATTCCAGAAGTATGGAATTTTACCCTGATATTTATAAAAGATCTGCGCTTAAAGGAAGAGCGCAGATCTTAATGGGTAACATGAGCTTTTACGATACCCTCTATCGGCCGAGGCTTCTCACTTCAAAGGTCACTTCTTGTGTCTAAATTCAAGAAAACTTCTCTGCCAGTGAGATTTCAAAGAAACGCAATTGCTCAATTACATAATACTTTCAGGCTTGTTAGCAAACTGAGCAATTGGGTTCACTAAATTGTCCGCAAACTTAAAACTCTGGGCGGGATCAGATAGGTCGAGCATCTGACGATTGTTGGCAATTTGCAATCGATTTAAACAACACCGTTTAATTTCTGGGGTAAACAGATTATAACGTTCAAATTGTTGGCTAAACTCTGGGTGAAGGGATTGGTAGCTCAAAATACAATCCGCCACCATTTGCCAAAATTGTTCCTGCGCATATCCTGCCTGTTCATCAAGAATTGCCGCCAGATAACGAAATACACCATCGAATACATCGGACAAAATCGTCAATGTTTTCATTTCCTCAGGCATATTGACCTTCACTCGGCTGGCTTTTTCCGGCAATTCTGCTTCAGGGTTCATGACCAGAATCTCTTCTGCCAAATCTTTCATAAAGACATATTGTGGAACGTGATTTTCCAGCACCATAATGATATTTTCGCCGTGAGGCATAAACATCAGATCATAAGCATATAGGCAATGTAATAATGGTACGAAATAGCAATTTAGATAACGGCGTATCCATTCCTCAAGTTGTAATCCTGATGCTGATATCAATGCAGGTAAAAAAGCTTTCCCACGTTGATCGTGATGTAACAACGCGGCCATTGTCATTACATTTTGGTTTGATCCAATCAACTGTAATGGATTTTCTCTCCACAAAGCCGCCATCATTTTCTTATAAGGTGTATCCCCCTGAATGGCTTGCTCATAATAACTATTTCTGAACCCGATGCTGGCCACTTCACGCAAAATCCTGAAACCACATCCCTGTAAGACATCATCTTTTTGTACCAAATCAAATAGCCAATCGTTAATACCAGGCGTTGTCGCCATATAATAAGGCGATAATCCCCGCATAAAACCCATATTAAGGATCGAAAGAGCAGTTTTGACATAATAACGTTGAGGATGGCTACGATTAAACAAGGTTCGTATTGACTGCTGCGCCTGATAGACATCAGTTCCTTTGCCCAAATACACCAGCTTACGGCTGGCAAGATCATGGGCAAACACAGAAGGTAATTTATTCTGCCACTGCCAAGGATGGAAAGGCATCAATAGATATTCTTCCGGATCCAGCCCCAAAAGAATAAGTTGGTGAGTAAATTTATCAACCTCAGAGCGCCCCAACTCTTGCTCTAATAGTTGTTGGTAACTGAGTTGTTCAATGCAAGCAAAATGTGCTTTGCTCTTATGTGCAGCCAACCATACCAAACGCATATCAGAGGCGGATTCCGGGCTAAATCTCTGGAAGTCTTCCGCATCAAAGCCAATACGCCCATTGTTGGCAACAAAAATGGGATGTCCTTCCATCATTTCTGCTTCGATTGTCTGGAAATCAGCATTGACCAAATCTTCCACATTGATACCACTGCGGTGATACTTAAACGCGCTACTATGGAGCGTACTGGTCAATTCTTCCAAATAAGTTGGCATCACACTATCACTAATGCCCAGTTGCTTTTTAAATTCAATGACAAAAGCAATGAGATCTGGTTCGACCCAATCCCCAGCCTGCATTTTCCGTAACGAATCAGTATCAATCAACCAGTGATCCAACGCCAATCTACGCGCCCGAAAATAGTAATTAACGGAATAATCATGGTTATCTAAGCGATAGCTGTGATATCCCTTTTGATCAGCCTGTTCTGTCAATTGTTCAGGAGCCAATAAACACTCATGGGCAAATTCCGAAATAGCTTTCCGCAAATGCAAACGGTTAATTTTCTGCCAAGTAACTGGATGTAAATGGCTAACAAAAGGGTGATTCTGGTTAGTTAACCCCGATAATACATCTGTATCTAATGCCATTTGGTATTGTTCCCTTGTACAGAAGGCCAACCCTGCAGTTTTATGTGGTAACTGCACTGTTTTTTCGTAAACAAAACCCGCCCGTAAGTTAAGACGGTGAATTTTTTCATTTCTGATATCTGGCTCAACGACAATTCGATTGACAGCCGGATTACTAAAAATGAACCCAATCACTGTTTGGAAAATTCCCCAAGTGAATTGCCTGATTTTCTGTTCTGGCGGGGCAACCAGGATATGCATTCCCATGTCATCTGGGCGAGCCGTATAATATTTTCCTATCAGATCCGCTTGTGCGTGATAGCATTCCAGCAGAAAAGCAGGTTGCCCTTGGTATATCCCGATAAAGACAGAATTCGGTTGACGATTCAGCAGGTCTTGATAAAACTCGCTCACCTGCTGTGCAGTCTGCCCCTGCATACCCCAATAATAGGCATAATCCCGATTAACCCAATCAGTAACAATCACAATATCTTCTGTCAGGTTCAGTGGACGCAAGGAAAATGTTCCCAGTTCAGGAAATTTTTTTTCAAATAATACAGTGGCCACAGTAGACATTAGATAACCTCTTCACTAGCAACACCAAATTGTTGGAACGCAATGCTTTTTTCTATTTCATAATGTTCAATTCCCGTGATTTCTTGAATCAAACATGAGTTACGGTAGCTTGCCATTCCCAAATCAGGTGTGACAAAACCGTGGGTATGAAGCTCAACATTCTGTACGAAGATTTCATTGTTCTGATCGATACTGTAATTACGCTGAACATCATAGCGTCCTTGCTTATCCCAACGGATAAGATGCTGTATACCCTCGATAAAACCAGGAAGTTGATACTGATAGCCTGTAGCAAGCACTACACCTTCTGTTGTCAGGGAAAACTCAGCTTCCTGCTCTTTCTGGATTAAATCCAGTACCAGTACCCCAGCCGCATCTGGCTCTTTTGCTACATGACGTACTTGCCGTAATTCGCTATTGGTGTACAACGCAACATCCAATTCTCCATTCAATCGTTTGGTGTACATCAAATCGAAAATTTCATTGATGAGTGAACTGTTGATACCTTTATAAAGCGATTTTTGAGTACGATTTAGCGTTTCACGCTTGTTTTCCGGCAAGCCATATAGCTAAATCATATTAATATGACATAATATCTAAACCTAAGATGACAAGGCATAAAATGAGATGGGTTACAGCTTAGATTTTCGAAAGAGAGTATTGGCATACAAAGACAAGC
>NZ_MKGR01000010.1 GCF_001908095.1 Xenorhabdus thuongxuanensis
TTTCCTTATTTAAGTTACGTATATTAGCTTGAACATCTATATCGTAACGGAAAGGTGTTTTTCTTGGTATAACCCTTGAACTCCACCCGCATAGCGGGTGGTTTTATGTTTAAGAAGCTAACGCATCTTAAACTGGCTAAAGCCATAATTAATGAAAAAGGGTATAATTCTTACTAATTATACCCTTTTTCATTCAATCAACCTTTTTCAATATTATCAGTCTTTCACTATTTATGGAATTAGCTTTATGCAAATCATATCTTTTATATACATCTAATTTAATATCATCGACAGAACTAAAACCATTCTCTTCTGCTATCATTTTAAGGTATGTTGGTGTATCAAGGTTAAATAGCTTACCGCCTAATGTAGTTTGATTATGCCCTACTACCAACGCAAAAGTGCCACTACTCTTTAGCATGGCCCACACATTTTTGAACATTAGTTGCATATCAGAAAAATAGCGATATACAATGAAAGGCATCGCCTGTCGACGGAAACCATCGTCACTACCAAGAGAATTTAACATATTATTACAAAGCTTATGCAACTCAATATTTATCTCTTTCGTATTTTGTTCTAACTCTAATCTTAAAAGTTTTTCTTCTTTTTTTGTCAATTCTCTCGAACCAATAAGATTATTTTCTAACTCTTTTACTTGTTTTGGAGATGACAGTCCTAACCAAATCAGGCTTAATCGTTGTGTATCTATATATGGCAGAGCTGTTGCATAAGGAGGGCTGGTTATAGCAGCACTGTACTCTTTATAATCGAGGAGGCTTTCTGTATCTCGAATATCAATATTATGAGCCCGGCTACTAATATGAACATTATCAAAATGACATACTCTTTTTATAGCATTTATACTAAGTGCAATTTCAGATACCGTATTATTAATCTTTGTCAAAACATCAATATCAGGGTATGGGCTTGTGCGACGTCTAATTCTCAAATCAGCAGGTTCCTGCAAAGAATATTCTCGCAGATTATTTGAACATACACAGAGAAATACATTCCTAATATCATTATTATCAATCAGAACCTTTGATAATTGTAATAAACACTCAAATATTTTAAAGTAATTTTGATCTAGCCATCTTGATAAATATTCACTTCGCTCATCAATCTTGATAACCACATCGTTATATTTTTTTCGACACTGAGTGATAACAAGGTCTGAGTATCGAATTAACTCATCGCCAGAAATTTTTACAGTTGAAAGCTTCGCGTTAGATAAAAAACAAGCTAATGGATTATAATCAAACCCTTCTGAGCATATGCCATTTAGCATTGCTTCATAGAGTGTTGTGCCACTCCCACAGAATGGTTCAAGTATCTTATCATTTTCTTTTATACCGCAAAGATTAATTATAGATGATACAATTTGCGGATTAAATTTTCCTTTATATTCATGCAATCCATGTGCGCCATATCTTGTTGATTGTTTTTTGTGGGAACCAACTTTAGGGCAAGATGCTTCTTTTAAAGCCTGATATGTTATTTCTTCGCCATTACCCCATGGTATTGATTTAATATAAGTTAATTTCTTTAAATTATTTAAGTAAGAGCTATCCTTCTGAATATTAAGAAATATACCTTCGGGTGAAACCGAATAACTAACTTGAGGGAAGAGTAATTGAACTTCCTTTTCAGCAAACTCTCTTTCATATTGAAACATACTATAATCAGGAAATTTTAACAACATGATTAAGCCTTATTTTTTTAAAACGACAATTGTTTCTTCTTTAATATTAGCATGATTTAAATTAAACGATTTTCTACTAGACTTTATCACCCTATTAAACTTCCCTACAGACATTAATCCAATACTCTTAGCTGCTTCCTCAATTAACAAGGCATTATCTACTAACTTTCCATGTATTTTAGAGCGACCTACAACTATTGCAATATAGCCGTCTTTTATCAAAACATTATCAATCATCAGTAGTGTTTTTGACATTTGATGATAAAAATCCATTTCGGTATGATGATTTTTTTTAAAGAAATGGGCCCTTGCACCAATCTCGCTTTCCTTAACGGAAACCGGATCATAACCTAACCACCACATACGATACTTATGATACAACCAATATTCATAAGCATTTGGGTATGGTGGCGAGGTAATTACAAGGCCTATTTCTGATGAAATATCAGACTTATCAATCTTTAAAACATCTTTATTTATGACACTAACCTTAGGAGCATTTTTATCAACTTTTACCGTCTCAAGTAGCTTTTCACAGCTATTCTCAAAAAGTTTATACACATCATTTGTTGTTATCTTTTTTTCAACTGCCGCATATCTCGTATCACTTTCCTGATTTGATACTCGAACAAGTATACTTGACAGTGCTAAATTTAATGCATTATATACTGCTTGATTTTCAGAATAATTTTCTATCGCTTTTCTAAACTTTGAAATTTCTTCTTGAATATCAGTTCTAAACCAATGATCAACGTTTGGGATATTATTTCCAACGATAAAATCTTTTCGATTCTTGGCATCTACCAGTACGTTTTTATAAGCACATCTAAAATCATCCGGTAATACTGAAGTTTTCACTCTGCTGATAAGGCACGCGATAGGGTTTAAGTCAATACCAATAGATTCATATCCCATTTTTTGGGCTACCGACATTGTAGTCCCTGAACCACAAAAAGGATCTAATATTACGCCTTTTTTAGGAGCTAGTTCCCTAATTAACTGTTCTGGTATTTCAGGAATAAATTTTGCTGGATACGGATGTATTGAATGTAGACCATCCTTATTATTGCTTCCAGAAAAATCCCAATCCAACTCTTTTAACCTTTCCAACATAACAAAATATTCACTTTATAAAATTAGACTACAATATAATGAAAGAGCTCAATTTAATTACTGATCAACAATCATTATCTGAAAAAAATGGTAATACGGTTCGAATCGAATTTTCATCAATATAATTTGCCCACCACTGCAACATAAGTCTACGCTCCTCCTTATGTATTAAGCCACACGAACATTATTGCGTTCCTGATGGCTCATCTGGCATTCTACCGCATCCTTTGATCATAGACTAGGGAGTGTTGATGTTTTGTGAGGGATTATTAGACAGCATGATGATTTGGTATAATTCCTTTCGCCAAAAAACAACCAGACCTCACCATCATGCCGCGAACTATGTTAACAGATCTCCATTGGAATAAGCTATCTGCGTTAATGCAACACACGGGTTGGGTTTATGAAAAGCCTAGGCACCGTTTGACCTTGGAAGGCATTCTTTATCGAATGAGAACGCGCATTCCCTGGCGCGATTTACCGCCAGAATTCGGCAAATGGCATAGCGTCTTTTCGCGTTTTAATGCCGGGTCAAAGAAAGGGAGTTTACAGCTCATTTTCAAATGGTTATCTGGGATTGCAGACAGGGAATGGTTGTTTATTGATGGCAGTATTGTCCGGACTCATCAGCATAGTGCAGGAGCGGATTCAGAGAAGGATGAAGCGATGGGTAAAAGTCGTGGTGGACATTCAACTAAAATCCATTTGGCCGTCGATAGTTTCGGCTTACCGATTCATTTTGAATTATCCGGGGGACAAGTGCATGACATTGTTCATGCTGAAAGTTTAGTCGAACACTCTCCCCCTTCGGACTTTGTGATAACTGACAAAGGGTACGATAGTCAGTCTTTCAGAAGTCATATTGAACAGCAAGGAGCCACACCGATTATTCCCTACCGAAAAAATAGCCGAAAATCGGACAAGCAAATTGATAAGCGTTTATACCGTTATCGACATTTGGTGGAAAATGCGGTTGCTCGAATAAAACATTTTCGTGTAATAGTAACAGGATACGATAAGCTTGAACTGAATTACGCCAGTATGTTGGCTCTGGCGTTTATCATTGTCTGGTTGCCCATGTGGGCTGAATGAATTATGACCTTAAAAAATCAACAGCCCCTAATAATCCCTCACAAAACATCAAAACGCCCTATTATCAGCCAGACGCTTTAAATAATCATTACTTACAACATCGGATAAATCCCCGGCCCAATCGGCAACCCAGCAAAATACCATCCTACTAATAACACTATCCAAACAGTATAAAACACCAGTGGATAAGGCAGTATTAATGTGTAATAAGTGCCTAACTGGGCATTTTTATAATAACGCTGGAGAAATCCCAAGAAGAGCGGCACAAAAGGTGATAACGGTGCTAAGGGCAAGACAGCAGAATCAGAAATACGGAAGACTATCTGGGCAAAAGCAGGGTGAAAACCCAGCAAGACAAACATCGGCACAAAAATCGGCGCCAGAATCGACCAGATGGCCGATCCACTCGCGATAAACATACACAGGAAAGAGGATAAGAACATTAACCCGATGAAAGCCGGAACACCTGTCATGCCTAAAGTTTCCAGTATGTCGGTTAACCCTATCGCCATAAATTTGCCCATATTGCTCCAGTTAAAGAAAGCAACAAATTGCGCCAAAGGGAAGACCATGATGATAAAACCCGCCATGCTTTTCATGGGATCAACCAGCAGCTCAGGAATATCATTAGGTTTTTTTATCTGTTTTATGGAAACACCATAGGTAATCGAAACCACAAAGAAAAACAGGATAATGACAGGCACGATCCCTTTTATAAATGGCGATGGAATAATTGTTCCGGTCTGTGGATCACGCAGTAAGGCATTTTCAGGGACGACCAATAACGCAATAATTCCAATGAAAACCAATGCTGATAGGCCACTCATTAACAATCCACGGTTCTGTTGCGGGGTGAGTTTTTCCAGCTTCTCATTGTGATTACCTTTCCATGCGGGAAGACGTGGCTCTACAAACTTATCCGTTAAAATTGCCCCTGCAATTGTCAGGACAATCACCGACGTTGCCATAAAATACCAGTTATCAATGACACTAACTTGTAAATCGGAATCAAGTATTTTGGCTGCTTCTGTGCTGATACCCGATAACAGAACATCGGTTGTAACAATCAATAAGTTCGCAGTAAATCCCGAAGCAACTCCCGCAATCGCAGCCAGTAATCCTGCAACGGGATGTCGGCCTACTGCAATAAAAATCAGTGCCCCTAGCGGTGGCATAATAACGAGCGCTGCATCCGAAGAAATATGGCTAAAAAAGGCAATAAATAGCACCATATAACTGGCATAACGTTGATTAATGCCAGAAGCCATTTTGTACATCAGGGCTTGCAATAACCCGACTTTTTCCGCAAGCCCCGCACCAATAACCAAGGCTAATATGGCACCAAGTGGGGTAAAACTACTGAAATTTTTAACGATATTCGGTAAGATCCACTGTAATCCTTCAGCGCCCAATAAATTTTTAACTCTGATAAGTTCTCCATTGGTGGGATTTTTTACACTCAAATCAAACCAGGAAAAAATAGCCGTTGCTATCATTAATACAGCGGTTAAATAAACGAATAAAACAAAAGGATTTGGAATTTTATTTCCGATTCTTTCAATCCAACCAAGAATACGCCCCGGACTTTTATTTACAGGAATAGTTGCTTCACTCATCGTTATTTCCTTTGTGCTTGCTGTCGTTATTATTTTGTCATCAGGTAGCATCGAAATAAGGGAGATGCAGTGCGATAGTCGCCAAGGTTTTTACTGCGGTTGTCATCACATTTTCATCAAAGTCAAACCGCTCATTATGGTGACCCGCGCTCAGTTCTGCGCCGAAAATAAGGTAGGTAGCTTGACCGCCATTCGCTTTGACACGTTCCATAAAATAGGTCGCGTCCTCCGATCCCGCAGATTGCTGACGGCTTTTGACAACAGACGAAAGCTCTGGAATATATTGCTGGGCTTGCTGGTAAATAAAATCGACCCATGCAGGGCTAGGTGGGCTACTTTGCGCAGCTCCCATTAACGCTATTTCATATTCAACACCCTGCATTTTTGCTGCCCCATCAATAATATTCAAGGCTTGATGGTAAACAAACTCATTGATCTCATTGGTTTTACCGCGTGTCTCCACTTTCATTAATGCGTGGTCAGGAATAATATTACGGCCAATACCTGCCCGTAACACCCCAACGTTAATTCGTGAACTACCCTCGCTGTGGTGAGCAATAGCATGCAACCCTAAAGTTGCGTGAGTGGCAGCTAACAAAGCATTTTTTCCCTCTTCAGGTTTGGCGCCAGAATGGGCGGCAACGCCACGATAAGTGATATCGATTTTGGTAGTGGCAAAAAAATTATCACTCCCGCAGACTAGTTCTCCTTGAGGCACACCAAGGCCAATATGGATAGCGATAAATAAATCAACATCATCGACTACCCCCGCTTCCACCATTGATTTTGCCCCTCGTGTTCCCTCTTCCGCAGGCTGAAAAATCAGTTTTATTTTTCCTGTCAGTTGGCTTTCATATTTTTTCAAGATATGGGCAAGCCCCAGGCCGATTGCTGTATGACCATCGTGCCCACAGGCATGCATCATATTTGCGTTGCAAGAGGAAAAACCTTCCGCGTAAGGGAGATGTCGATGAGTTTGCGCCTCATTCTGGTCAAGGGCATCCATATCAACCCGAAAAGCCAGAGTTGACCCAGGTTTGCCTGTATCGAGTGTCGCAACAATGCCCGTAAATCCACCTGAAAAATGAGGCAGCCATGCGGTCAAAGCGCCCTGCTTAATCGCGCGCTGTTCCTGTGCTTGTAATGCCTGCTCCGGCGGTACACCCATTCGGGCGTCTGCTTTGATAACCTCTTTTCCCATTTTCAGGCTATAACCTAAACAATGCAGTTCATCTGCCACGACAGTTGCGGTTCTGAATTCGAACCAACCTGATTCAGCAAACTGATGAAAATCACGGCGCCAGCTTTGTAATTTTCCGGCTATTTGCTGAATAGATTCGCTTAATAAAATATCCATAATCATTATCTCTTTTAGTTGTCTAAAAATATGGAGAGTGTTTTGCTTTATTTCATCAACATTGATTCACGTTAATAAATTAATTTAATCTAATTCTAATTAAATTATTTCTATTTAATTACAAGAATAGTTAATAAATATCTTCACTCTTTAATGTGGAACCTATTTTTATTACTCCACTCTAATGTAGACAGTAAATCCCATTTAAATAAGATACAATTAACTTTTCCTATATAATTAAAAGTTATCTCAAGAGAAAAAAATGACGACACCAATAAAACTCAATCAATTGCGTGCTTTTGTTGAAATCAACCGCCATGGCAGTATCAGGGCTGCCAGTCGTTCTCTGTCACTCTCCCAACCAGCTTTAACTAAAGCAATACGCGAGTTGGAGGATGCGCTCGGTACAAAATTATTTATCCGTAGTAACCAAGGTATTCATCTAACCGAATGTGGTAAAGGTTTTCTACACCGAGCAAGCCTAATACTTGAAGAGCTTAGGATTGCTCAGGAAGATATTCAACAACGTATTGGATTAATTGGTGGTGTTGTTAATATTGGTGTTGCAGGCAGTATTGCACGTACCATTATGCCAAAGATCATCACACAGTTTCACCGTGATTACCCGACAGTAAAATTAAGAGTAGTAGAGGGGCAATTATTGACAATGTTGCCTCAACTCAGACAAGGCGAATTGGATTTTACCGTGAATACCTATTATCCTGGCAGTCTGAATGCAGAATTGAATTTCGAAAAGCTGATGGAAAAAGAATATAAAATTATTGTACGGAAAGGACATCCCAAAGCGAATGCTACTTCTTTAGAGGAATTAGTGGATTGTGACTGGACTATGCCAACACCAAAAAGCACTTATTATCGTCGGTTATTTGAAAACTTTGCATCTCTGAATAAACCACCAATCTTTAGTGTTACATGTGAAACATTGATGTCTTGCATGAGCTTAGTCGCTGAAAGTGATTTTTTAACGATTGTGGCAATAGATGTGGTTAATGAGGCTTTATTTGATCAGCAATTTGTCGCTTTAAACCTTAGAGAACAATTGCCGTTTGCGACTTTTGGACTTATTCAACGCAGGGATACAAAGCTCACTCCCGCAGGAGAACATTTAGCGAGGCTTTTTCGGATGTATTGCCGTGATTGATTTTTAATTGTATCTGCTACATCGGCAAATAAATTCTGTTAGTTTATCCATTTAATGTACTTTTTCCACATGATGAAAATAATTTACATAAGTAACTACCGAATAAGTTCCCATTTATCAAATTGCTCCTTAATTTCTTTAATGGATGTCAGTTTGATCTTAGGTATGGTCACTTGTTCAAACAAGTCCGCATAACGTTTTCTGCTCTTTGGTGCGACAACGGAAATATGATGGATCATTTTCCATTTGATACTATCCCTATTACCTTCCAGACCACCATAGCGATTGCGTTGGAATAGTGTTCTATTGACATAACGGAGCAGGCTTGAGGGTGTTGAGACATCCAATAAAATCATCCCAGTTGCTCTAGATAACCGTTGTGGTAAACATTTTCTATAATTCCCATCTATCACCCAATTCTCTTCTTCTATTGCCATATCATGTAATGAGATGAATTCACCTACGGAACGTTCCTGCCAGTTCGTATTGGGTAAATGAAAAAGCTGATCCAGATGAATGACCTTCAAGTTACACTTCCTTGAGATAGCATTAGCAAGCGTAGATTTACCGCTATTTGAAGGCCCCATAATGCAAATTCTATTGCCTAAATCTGAAAGTTTCATTACATCCACCAGTAGTAATAGCGCCAATTTTTGTTATCGAGATGAGAGCACACGCTCACTTACATTAATGAAGCTATGATATGAGTAAACTCATAATGATATTGATGACCAGAATTCTTATAGAAGCTTTGCAATACGTGAATTTCAGAAATAAAAAAAGACGCTTCTTTTTATTTAGCGTCTTAATTTATATGGTGCCGAAGGCCGGACTCGAACCGGCACACCCGAAGGCGGTTGATTTTGAATCAACTGCGTCTACCGATTTCGCCACTTCGGCACTGAAATGGTTCGGAGAACGGGGGCCATTATACCTGTCAGAAGAGCATTCGCAACACTTATCCTTTCGATTTTGTTCAAGCGCCGAAAAAAGAATCACTTATTCTATTTTTTCACCAGACCTTTACCCGTAACGCTTAAAACCCAACCACCTTTTCCATCACATCCCGCAAATTCCTCTTCACACAATTCCCTCCAACCAATAGACAACCCATAAACTCCTTATATAATTCAAAACAATAAACTGCTATGAGGGAAATTATCATGACTATTATCAGTTGGATTTTTACAGGTATCCTGTTGGGTATCGTTATTGGTGCCATTATGGCGATATTTAAGAAAAACAAATAACAGCTTTATTCCCCCACTTGATCGCTCCCTGATTGGTTAATCCAAAAATGAAAAAACGGCTATATAAACTGTGTGCAGTTTCCGTCATGGCATGGGCGATTTCAGCTTGTGCAGATTCTGGTCATTCACACCAGAAAAAATTTCAGCAATCCAATGTGCAACCTGCAAAATGGGAAGTGTTCGAGAGTAATGACAATATCAAGAAAATAGCTACGGCATTAGTCGACCAGTATTCCCAATCCATCTTCGAAGAGGGCAATCCTTTGGGAATGGCGATGGTGGTCATCGATAATAATCAAGTCATACATCGCAGTTTTGGAGAAACTTATCCAGGGAGCGGCGTTCGGCCACGCCAGGATTCTTTAATTCGTATTGCTTCTATTACCAAATTGATGACCAGCGAAATTATGGTTAAGTTGGCACAGAAGAAACACCTCAAAATTACCGATCCGTTGCAGAAATACACTTATTACGGTGTCCCTGTGCCTAATTACGGCGCAGGTCAAATTCTATTGTATCATCTGGCGAGCCATACTAGTGGGTTGCCACGGGAACAACCTGGCGGAAAATGGGGACGCCCTGTATTTATTTGGCCGACCCAATCGAATCGTTGGGCTTGGCTGAAAACCGCTAGAATAGATGCCGCGCCTGGCACGACGGCTTCGTATTCCAATCTGGCCTATGATTTATTAGCTGATGCCCTTTCTAAAGCAACAGGAAAACCATATGCCCGTCTGCTGCAAGAGGAAATTACTCATCCTTATCACATGAAAGATACGACGCTGACGCCCACACCATCCCAATGCGCCCGTTTGATGGCAGGGGTTAAATCCAGCCCTTGCGTAAATACTATTGCTGCTGCGGGCAGTGGCGGGGTTTATTCTACTCCCGCAGATATGCAGCACTGGATGCAACAGTTTTTATCTTCCCATAATCAGTTAAGGAAACAGACTGCCAGTCGTGAACAAGGTATCTACTTTAAGCGAGCCAATCTGAAATCAATCAAAGGGATGGATGTTGCGGGCCAGGCAGATGGTATCGGTCTTGGCTGGGTATATATGGATGCTAAAGGTATTTATCAAAAAACTGGCGGCGGCGGTGGTTTTAATACCTATATGGCAATGATCCCTGAAAGCAATATCGGCGTATTTGTGGTGATGACGCGCAAAGAGCAAAGTAAATTTAGTAGCGTGACAAGTGGAGTTAATGAATTAGTTGTAGAATTGGCGCGCAATCATAATCAAATTTAGTTTCTTTAAGAAAGGAATCGCCTCCACTATTGAAGGTGGAGGCGATAAATGAATTTTATTATTTATCAGTTTGTTATTGCTATTTTCTATGTAAGAGTAAGTAAACACTCACTGCAAAAAACAACAAACTTGGCAACAGCGCCCCTAATATCGGCGGCATACTATAAACCAGACTAAGTGGGCCGAATATCTCATTCAAGACATAGAACACAAAGCCCATGCTGATACCCACAATAACCCTAAATCCCATCGGCACGCTACGCAGTGGCCCGAAGATAAAGGAGAGAGCCATCAACATCATTACCGCAACCGATAAAGGTGCGAAGATTTTCTTCCACATATTAAGCTGGTAACGCCCTGCATCCTGCTGGCCCTGTTGCAGGTAGGTAATATATTGATGCAGGCCGCGTATGGAAAGCGCTTCAGGATCGAGGGAAACCACGCCCAACTTTTCTGGTGTCAGCCGACTTTTCCAGTCCGCAGAAATACGTTGTGACCCAGTAATCTGCCCATTTTGGGTTAAATCGGATTCTTCAACCTGAGATAACTTCCATTGATGGTTATTTTGGTCATACACCGCTGAAGCCGCATATTTTATGGATAACAGTTTTTGATTGTCATCTACATGATAGATGCTGACGCCATTCAGGGCGTTGTCCTTTCCTACACTTTGGATATAGACAAAATCGTAGCCATCTTTCGCCCAAAGCCCTTTAGTAGTGGACATCAGTGAACCACCATACATTTTTTGGGAGCGATAATTACGGGCAAGCTGCTCTCCTTGCGGGGCAACCCATTCGCCAATTACCATCGTCAGCAAGACTAGTGGGATTGCCGTTTTCATGACGGAACCAGCTACTTGCAGACGGGTAAAGCCAGAAGCTTGCATAACCACCAGCTCACTGCGTGTTGCCAGTGCCCCCAAGCCCAATAACGCTCCAAGCAGAGCAGCCATTGGGAAGAAGATCTGAATATCTTTGGGAACGCTTAGCAGCGTATAAATACCAGCGGAAAGTGCGGTATATTCCCCCTGCCCTACTTTGCGGAGCTGATCGACAAACTTAATAATGCCGGAAAGTGATACCAGCATAAACAAAGTCATCAGGATGGTTTGCAGGATGGTCCGGCCAATATATCTATCCAATACCCCAAACATCATGACGCTCCTTGAGTCTTAAAGCATGAACGCAGTTTACGCATGGGTACGGTATCCCACAGATTAAGCGTCATAGCCAACGCAAAATAGACTCCATTGACCAACCACATCCAAAGTAGGGGATCTAATTTACCTTTACTACCATTGGAGTGCAGGGAGCTTTGCAACAGGAAGAAAATCAAGTAAAGCAACATGGCTGGCAACATACTGAGTATCCGCCCTTGGCGTGGGTTCACGGCACTTAACGGCACCACCATCAATGCCATAACTAGCACCGAAACAACCAACGTCAAACGCCAATGAAACTCTGCGCGGGAGTCGTTATCGGTGTCATGCCAAAGCTGTTCAATCGATTTTTGTTCAACTTTATTATCGATATTTGCTTTTTGATGTCCAATCGCCGCCTGATAATTGATGAACTCAGTAATACGGAAATCACGTAACAGTGCTGTACCTTCATAGCGCGTACCTTGATGGAGTACTGCCACCTGATTACCATTCGGACGCTCTTCCATATGCCCACCATCTGCAATGACTACAGAAGGACGCTGGTCATTCGTTGGACGGAGCTGAGCCAGAAAAACATTTTCAAAAGAATTGCCCTTCACATTACCGATATACAGCACCATGTTACCATCACGAGAAGGCTTAAACCGTCCCTCCACGATCGCCGCAAGGCTTGGATTGGCTTTTACATCCGCCAGTACTTGCGCTTTATATTTGGCAGACCACGGCGTGATCCAGATAACGTTAGCCGCCGCTACTACTGATGTGAATAGAGCCAGAATAAGGGCTGATTTCACCAATACACTTTTACCCAACCCGCAGGCATGCATGACGGTGATTTCACTTTCGGTATAGAGTTTACTAAACGTCATTAATACCCCAAGAAATAAACTCAGGGGCAAAATAAGCTGCGCCATCTCTGGCACACCTAAACCTAACAACGATAAAACCAAATTTGCGGGAATATTTCCTTCTACCGCCGCACCCAATACGTCAACTAATTTCTGGCTGAAAAAGATCAGCGATAAGATGAACAGTATTGCGATTTGGCTTTTCAGGGTTTCCCGTACTAGATATCTAATGATGATCACGCTTATTACGCCTGTGAAAACTTGTCTTTTTGCAGGAAAGTCGCTAACTTCGTCGTATATCTACCATTTATATGAATCAGTTTGGCTTCCCCATCGCTAAAATGATACCAAAGCATTCCATATATTGGTTCCCAATTAGAACATAGTTATCGTTATCTAAGTACCAAAAAATAATATGCTTAGCTTAACATAACCGTTAATTTTCTTTGGGATGAATTAATGCGGAACGCGGTATTTTAGCGATTGTATCCGTCTTTGTCTTTAAGATTCAGGAGAACTCATGGAGTTTAGTGTAAAGAGCGGTAGCCCGGAGAAACAGCGCAGTGCCTGTATTATTGTCGGCGTGTTTGAACCCCGCCGTCTTTCCCCTATCGCAGAGCAACTTGACAAAATAAGTAATGGCTATATCAGTGCCTTATTACGCCGTGGTGAACTTGAAGGCAAGGTAGGTCAAACCTTGTTGCTACATCATGTTCCGAATGTACTGTCTGAGCGTATTTTACTGGTTGGATGTGGAAAAGAGCGTGAACTGGATGAACGCCAGTATAAGCAAATTATCCAGAAAACGATCAATACCCTCAACGAAACCGGCTCAATGGAAGCAGTTTGTTTCTTGACGGAACTGCATGTGAAGGCACGTAATAATTACTGGAAAGTACGTCAAGCGGTCGAAACAGCCAAAGAGTCGCTGTATGTTTTTGATCAACTCAAGAGCAGCAAAAATGAACTGCGTCGCCCACTGCGCAAAATGGTGTTCAATGTACCGACCCGCCGCGAATTGACCAGCGGTGAACGCGCTATTCAGCACGGTCTGGCCATTGCATCGGGTATCAAGGCAGCGAAAGATCTCGCCAATATGCCACCCAATATCTGTAATGCTGCGTATTTGGCATCACAGGCGCGCCAGCTTGCTGACAATGTAGCCAATCTGACTACCAAAGTCATTGGTGAAGAGCAGATGAAAGAGCTGGGTATGAATTCTTATCTGGCGGTTGGCCAGGGTTCGCAAAATGAATCCCTGATGGCAATCATGGAGTATAAAGGCAGCACAGACGCCAATGCGAAACCTATCGTATTGGTGGGCAAAGGGCTGACTTTTGACTCCGGCGGTATCTCGATCAAACCCTCCGAAGGCATGGATGAGATGAAATATGATATGTGCGGCGCCGCTTCTGTCTATGGCGCTATGCGCGTTGTTGCCGAACTGCAATTGCCAATCAATGTCATCGGTGTCCTGGCAGGTTGTGAAAATATGCCTGGCGGACGCGCCTATCGTCCTGGAGACATTCTGACTACCATGTCCGGCCAGACCGTTGAAGTGACAAACACCGATGCGGAAGGTCGTCTGGTACTGTGTGATGCACTGACTTATGTTGAGCGTTTTGAGCCAGAATCGGTCATTGATGTCGCAACCTTGACCGGTGCCTGTGTCGTCGCTCTGGGTGGCCATTATACTGGCCTGATGTCTAACCATAATCCACTGGCACATGAACTACTGAATGCTTCAGAGCAAGCCGGTGATCGAGCGTGGCGTCTGCCGTTAGCTGATGAATATACCGAACAGTTAGAATCCAATTTTGCGGATATGGTAAACTCATGCGGGCGCTCTGGTGGTGCAATTACCGCAGGCGCTTTCCTGTCCCGCTTTGTCAGCAAATACCACTGGGCACATCTGGATATCGCGGGTACAGCATGGCGTTCAGGTAAAGCGAAAGGAGCAACAGGTCGTCCGGTTGCACTCCTGTCACAATTCCTGTTAAATCGTTCAGGTTTGAATTCTGATGATTAATGCTCCTGCCGCTTAATGGAATTAAGGGTATTGCAACTGCAATACCCTTACTGTTTCCAGTAACCTTGCAACCAAGAAACTATGAAAAACGCCACCTTCTATTTATTAGAAAAGCTATCATCATTAGAAAAGCTGTCACCGGAAAAGCGGTTATCGGAACAATCATCGTCAGATGATCTACAGCCACATGAATGGCTGGCATGTCAGCTTGCTGCTGAACAATGGCGTGCAGGGAAGCGGGTTCTGATTGCTTGTGAAAGCCAGCAACAGGCTGAAAAATTGGATGAAGCATTATGGCAACGAGAGCCGAGCCAATTTGTACCGCACAATCTTGCCGGTGAAGGTCCCCGTTATGGAGCACCCGTGGAGTTGTGCTGGCCGCAAAAAAGAGGCAATACTCCCCGCGATGTGTTGGTGACACTGCTTCCTTATTTTGCAGACTTTGCCACAGCTTTCCATGAAGTGATAGACTTCGTTCCTATTGATGAAAATCTGAAACAGTTAGCGCGCGAACGATATAAATCTTATCGTAGCGTCGGCTTTAATTTGACCATGGCAACCCCGCCAACCTATTGAATATCAAGACACAATGGAAAAGACACCCGCTACTCAAACGCAATCTGAGCCATCTCTCGATAAAACATACAACCCGACAGAGATAGAGCAACCCCTTTACAACCACTGGGAACAGAGTGGTTACTTTAAGCCGAATGGCGATACCAGCCGTGAAAGTTTCTGCATCGTCATTCCGCCACCAAACGTCACTGGCAGCCTGCATATGGGACATGCATTCCAGCAGACTATTATGGATACCATGGTGCGTTACCAACGTATGCAGGGTAAAAATACCCTGTGGCAAGCGGGGACTGACCACGCGGGTATCGCGACTCAAATGGTTGTTGAACGCAAGATCGCGGCAGAAGAAGGTAAAACCCGCCATGATTATGGCCGTGAAGCTTTTATCGACAAGATTTGGCAGTGGAAAGCAGAATCGGGTGGCAATATCACCAACCAGATGCGCCGTCTGGGTAACTCCGTAGATTGGGAACGTGAGCGCTTCACTATGGATGAAGGTTTGTCCAAAGCGGTTAAAGAAGCCTTTGTTCGCCTGTATCAAGAAGATTTGATTTACCGTGGCAAGCGCCTGGTTAACTGGGACCCAAAATTGCGCACTGCGATTTCTGATCTGGAAGTCGAAAACCGTGAAGTGAAAGGTTCCATGTGGCACCTGCGCTATCCACTGGCTGACGGCGCTAAGACTGCGGAAGGCAAAGACTACCTGATTGTTGCCACAACTCGCCCAGAAACCATGCTGGGGGATACCGGTGTTGCCGTGAATCCGGAAGATCCACGTTATAAGGATCTGATTGGCAAAGAAATCCTCTTGCCACTGGTGAACCGCCGCATTCCTATTGTTGGCGATGAACACGCAGATATGGAAAAAGGCACTGGCTGCGTGAAAATCACCCCAGCCCACGATTTCAATGACTATGAAGTCGGTAAGCGCCACAACCTGCCAATGATCAACATCCTGACTTTCGACGGCAATATTCGCGAAGCCGCAGAAGTCTTCGATAGCAACGGCGAAGCTTCTGATCACTACCCGACCGACATCCCTGCCGAATACCGTGGTATGGAACGTTTCGTTGCCCGTAAAGCGATTGTGGCCGAATTCGAAAAACAGGATCTGCTGGTTGAGATCAAACCTCATGACCTGACGGTTCCTTACGGCGACCGTGGTGGCGTAGTGATCGAACCAATGCTGACTGACCAATGGTATGTTCGTACCGCACCACTGGCGAAAGTGGCAATTGAAGCGGTTGAAAACGGTGATATCCAGTTCGTACCAAAACAGTACGAAAACATGTACTACTCCTGGATGCGTGATATTCAGGATTGGTGTATTTCCCGTCAGTTGTGGTGGGGTCACCGTATTCCAGCGTGGTATGACGCACAAGGCAATGTCTATGTTGGCCGCGATGAAGAAGAAGTTCGCCGCGAGAACAATTTGGGTACAGATATCATTCTGACCCAAGATGAAGACGTACTGGATACTTGGTTCTCCTCTGGACTGTGGACATTTTCTACCCTCGGCTGGCCTGAGCAGACAGAAGCACTGAAAACTTTTCATCCAACTGATGTGCTGGTCAGTGGCTTTGACATTATCTTCTTCTGGATTGCCCGCATGATCATGATGACCATGCACTTCATTAAAGATGAAAACGGCAAGCCACAGGTGCCATTCAAAACAGTCTACATGACTGGCTTGATCCGCGATGAAGAAGGCCAGAAGATGTCAAAATCCAAAGGGAACGTTATCGACCCTCTGGATATGATCGACGGTATCTCGCTGGAAAACCTGCTGGAAAAACGTACCGGCAATATGATGCAGCCACAAATGGCAGAGAAAATCCGCAAGCGTACCGAAAAACAGTTCCCTGAAGGCATTGAAGCCCACGGTACTGACGCCCTGCGTTTCACTCTGGCAGCGCTGGCTTCTACCGGTCGTGATATCAACTGGGACATGAAGCGCCTGCAAGGCTATCGTAACTTCTGTAATAAACTGTGGAACGCCAGCCGTTTCGTGCTGATGAACACTGAGGGACAGGATTGCGGCCAGAACGGTGGTGAAATGTCGCTGTCACTGGCAGATCGCTGGATTCTGGCAGAATTCAACCAGACCGTTAAAGTTTATCGTGAAGCACTGGATACTTATCGTTTCGACATCGCCGCGAACATTCTTTACGAATTCACATGGAACCAATTCTGTGACTGGTATCTGGAGCTGTCCAAACCGGCAATCAACAAAGGTACAGAAGCTGAAGTCCGTGCGGCTCGCCATACCCTGATTGAAGTTTTGGAAGGTTTGCTGCGTCTGGCACACCCAATCATTCCATTTATCACTGAAACCATCTGGCAACGAGTGAAAGTCGTCAAAGGCATCGAGGCGGATACCATCATGCTGCAACCTTTCCCTGCATTCGATCAGGCGAAAGTTGATGAATTGGCACTGAACGATCTGGAGTGGATCAAGGAAGCGATCATTGCAGTACGTAACATTCGTGCAGAAATGAATATCGCGCCAAGCAAACCTTTGGAAGTTCTGCTGCGTGATGCAAATGATGATGCACAACGCCGTGTCGCTGAAAACCTCAATTTCCTTCAGGCAATGGGGCGCCTTTCTTCTGTTACCGTATTAGCGGCAGGAGAAGAAGCACCTGTTTCTGTCACTAAACTGATCAATGGGGCGGAAGTTTTAATCCCAATGGCCGGTTTGATTAATAAAGATGCAGAACTGGCGCGTTTGGATAAAGAAATCGAGAAGCTGGATAAAGAAATCGACAGCATTGAGGCCAAACTGGCTAATGAAGGTTTTGTCAGCCGTGCACCGGAAGCCGTTGTTGCCAAAGAGCGCGAACGTCTGGCAACCAACAATGTCGCAAAAGAGAAATTACTGGCGCAAAAAGAGACTATCGCTGCACTATAATTTTTCCTAGTTGAAATTTCTTCATATAAGCCACTGTAATGTAATTTGCAGTGGCTTTTTTGTGCTATCTATTCTGCATTAACAGTATAGTATCCTGCACGCAGAATGGGGCATCATAAGGATATTAACGCAGCGGTTAATATTGCTGCATGGCTGTTTGATGATTTAAATAGGGCGAAATCCGCGAAAAATTTTGTGGGTAGACTGTACTGTGGTTGAAAGAGGAAATTCGCAATTGCGGATAGGTCATTGATATCACTATAATTGAAAATTGATTAATTAAAGTGGGACCGTGGTCCCACCTTAGCCAACAATTACTCTTGATAATCAAAAGAAATTTGATAAATATATTTATCAAAATTAATTGAATGACTAAATTTAGATTGTAAAACAGGAACCCATGTATCTAACACATCGAATACGCCGTTATTCAGTGTATCATTTAATGGTAGGCCACAACTTTCAATGATGGAATTATCGTACCCCAAATCTTTTGAATATTCTTCGCCAGCAAATTCTTCATTTGTTTTATTGTACCAAGTTAAGTTTAATTTAATTCCCATGATTCTTCTCCATTAAAGATATTTTTTTATATTACGTGTTAGGTCTGCAGGTTTCAATTGATTACCAGTTTTGGGGTCAAAAGAGCCAAGATGTTCTCCATTGCTGGCTCGATAGCCTTCCAGTTCGCCGTGTTGTGAGTCCCACTCATAAATTCTACGTCCTTTTTCACCAATCCATCGAGCTCGTTTTCCGCCGCTCCCTTGTTTTGGTGTTTTTGCAGGTCCTTTTCGTAATTCACCTAGTCCTTTAATATCTTCAGTTTTTGGAGCAGGATAATATTTGTGACCATCTTGCTGAACACCTTTACGTTGTTTTTCTTTTTCTTCCGAGACTTTTTGTTCTTTTTCTTTTTTCTTGCTTTCCGCTTTATTGCGGCTTTCCATTAGAGGAGCAAGGTCTCTTTTTGTTTGTTCAATGTTTCTATGAGCATTAACTAATCTTACTCCAAGCTGTAAATAAAAGGATTGTGTTGCAAGAAGTGTCTCAGATCTATAGCCTGGTTCTTTTTCTGTTCTGGCTACAGTTTCTTTTAAATAAGGCGTCTCCCCTCTCGTTAATAAAATATTAATTAGGCTTCTATCATTTATTTTAACCTCTTTTCTTATAAAATTACGTTGAAATTCGTTTTGTTGGAACACCAAAGGATTTTTTACTGGGTCACTTAATGTGAGTCCTTCTGGTGAGTTCAAAAGTTGGTTCAGATGATTTTGTTTATCCTGATATACACTATCAATATTTGTAAATTCTGTCTGAGCTTCATGAAGTTCTAATGTTGCAGCTAATAATGGGTGAGCAGCGTACCATTCCTGTTCTCTTTTCTTTGCCTCTTCCAGTTGTTTTTTTTCTTCTTCCACAGTAGGCGTTTTGGAAACGGAAATATAGATAGGCTCATGTTTGCCATCAAAATCAATAATTGCATGAGAGGTATCAGACATCAGTGCTGATGAAAACACCTCAACTGCAGGAGTAGGGACTACTGATTGGTTTTTGGACACATTGGTCTTAGCACTATCAATCTGGATTACCATAGGTTTCATTCCAGCAACAACTTGAGCAGTGTAATCATTAGATATAAAATGTGTCGATGTTCTTTCTGCTTTTACCACAGGAACGCTAGTCGGATTTCTGATAATCGCCATTTGGCGCTGTTGATTTTTTGTATCAACGACAGGTTGAACAACTACATCTGCAATAACTGCATTTTTTCCACGAATTTTTGCATTAATTTCATCCATCGCAAGAGAACCCACAAACAATGTTGTTACCGGCAGTGCTGTCACTTGATAAACATCCGTTATACCAAAACGATTCCACGCTTTATTTCTAGTATTTTCAATAGCTTCCCTTTCCATTTTTGCAATATTTTCAATGAGATCCTGTCTTCTTGATTCCAGGTCTAACAACAGTGATGCAATCCCTGCTACAGGGCCAGCAAAACGTGAGCCAAACCTAGCTATTCCTAAAGCTGAATCTGCCAGGCGCGTAGCAAAGGGCTTGGCACTGTCTATGTAATTCCCCGGGTTCATAAAACCTGTATCAAGAGTACCAATACTAAGTGTTGCGCTTAAAACTCCGTTGACTGGAAATGCCAGCGCTGGAATACCAGGTCTAGCCATACTGAGGGCTGCCACAGCGTAACCGGCTGAACGATTGGAATCATTATAACCACCAGAGCTACCGCCACCGTTATAATCGCCAAAGCCATTTTCATTTCCCCAGCCAGCATCCTTAGATGGTCCTGGTGATGTTACAGTCATTGTATCGTGCATTATTTTTCCTTTTTATTAATTAATATCATTAAATTCGGTGTGTTATAAACGGTTACTAAATAGATAAATAAATTAATAGTTACCGTTCTTGTTCATGATATTAACAATATACAAATAAAAATTTCACTTCATTTAACTGTATGATTAACAGAACAAAACATGTATTCTAAAAACTTAAATATTCAAATTATTGGGAATTAGATATGTTAAATAAAGTAATTTGCGACGAGTGCGTGCGGGCAGATAAATTTGAACAAATCTGCGTGCCGTGTCAGGAACTGGACTGGATTTAACAGATGAATCGGCCTGTGGTGTCTGTCATGGTGGCGGTACAGGAATGCCCTAAATGTTTGGGGAGTGGTGAGATTATTGAAGAATAAGTGGGACCGCGATCCCACTTCTAATGGTTATCATTATCACTGTGTAATAACGCCTCATAATCTTGTCCGCCATAGAACATACCAAGGATAGAGACAAAATTTGATTCTACTACAAACGCAATAACCACACGTTTTTTATAATTGGTGATTCTCAATCCTGGACGAACGTCATCGCGTTTAGTGCCACGATGGGGGAACGTAGATAGACTCTCACAGTAACTGACAATAGACTCAGTGTATCGCATAGCAATATTTGGCGAAGAATGAATTGGAATGTAATCATACAGTTCAATTATCTGAGTTTCTGCCTCAGGTGAAAATATGACTGAATGACTCATTTTGAATGCCCGTGCCGTTCCGCCAGACGAGCGCGAATCTGATCAATACTGAGGGCTCGTGATGGGTCAGATTTTAGAGCATCATAGGCAGGGCCAACCTGATTATTTAGCCAGTTTTCAACTGCTCTGTCACGCGCCAACAATGCTCGTAATCCTTCTCGAATAACTTCACTCTCAGTTGCATATTCACCACTACTGACCCGAATTTTCACCATTTCAGCCATCTCGTTCGGCAGGGTAATGCTCATTTGTTTTGTGGTTCGCATAGTGTTGATCTCCAATTAGACTAAGTAGGATTTAATCCTATCACAATAATTATTGTAGCCCAATTAATAGCTCAATTTAAATCCATGCTGTTCAATATTAATCAAAATACGCCTGCCACGCGTGAACCATAGCCTCTTTGATATTTTCAGCATTACCAACCCATGAATAGTGTTGGCCAAAATATTCAAATCTAATTACCCATTGGCCATCATCACGGCGATGTGGTGCGGAAAATCGTGGGCGTTCTGTTGGTTTTGGCTGTTCTATATGATGTTCAGCTATTTTATCTGGTTTTGCTCTTTGTTCTGGTTCATGTTCAAATTCATCCTCAATTTCTACCTCATCATCCAGTTCCTCGTCCTCATCGTCCTGAATGACAATATTTGGAAATTTATCTACCAGATGATATCGGCTATTTTCCCCAACTTGTTGTCCTAATGCGTCTGCTACAAATTCCAAATATCGTTTTGTCAGTGGTATGTTATCTCTATATTCTGGCTGCACATCCCCAAATATTCAGCGCACACGGTCTCTCACAGCGATGCTTTTCTAGCGATGATCTTTAACGGGATGGGGTTTCACAGCCGGACATTGCACATGTTTTCCGGCTTTTTTAACACAAGCCGATTTCGCGTTTAATGAAGCGGGGGGTGATTGAATAATTGCACCATCATTTTGTGCAATTAATGATACCGCCGGAGGATCATAAACAACAGTACCGGTGATATTTACCCTTTCACTGTAAGAGCCAAATGTAATTATTGATACGATAAAAACGAAAGTTAGCATGCCTGTTAGCAGACACATGGAGAGGCTTGATGGAATATTCAGACAAGATGCACCAAGCCATCCTTCTCGTTTGTGTTGTAAAGCTTCGGCACGATAGATTAAATTTTCATTCTTTTCTGTGCTCATTAGAAACAAAAACCTTCTTATTTTTAAAATCTATAATTATTTTTCGGTTTCTAAGGAAGCTGTTTCCTATGATGCCGTCAATTTTCCCCATATGTTGAAAATGTCCGTCAACAATGACTGCGCTAAACTGCTCCGGTTTTCCAGTTGTCGATTTCATTGTGAGCATTGTAGCTTCACATCCTTTGTTATCCATTTCCGGATTAACCGAGAGACAGCTTATTGGTATGTAGGACTTAAGTCTCTCACGCCATATTATAGATACTGTAGCACCTGTATCCAAAATCACGCGGTATTTATGGCCGGATTGCTCGACATCAAAAGCCATTCCTTCAGAGGATATTTGGAAAGGAAATTCTGTAAAACCTTTTGGAGTATTCTTTTTTTTATCAGTAAGACTATCCGCTATAGTTAGTGTATTAGATATATAATCCAGTGTTATCTGTTTACCTTTAAAAGCGCCGAGACCTACAACAGGTGTATTTGGTAATTTTCCTTTGTTATAAACCAATAGCCCCCATTGCTTAAATGGAGTCACGATCACATCTTTAAATCTCATATTATTTATGTCCAGAGAATGAGCCAGATACTTTATATTCTCCTGAACTTTTCCGGTTAAATCTGTACTGTGATAAGTACTTTCTTTTTTGAGTCCTTTTATTTTATTTATCTGAGATTCATAAAGGTGAAAGCCCATAGAAGAGCCAGTATCAACCATTGCATATACTGGCTGACCATCAATGATAAATGTCGTATAAGGAACAAAATATTCATCAAAATTCAGTTTTAGTGTTACGGTTCTTTTTATATTAGCAAGGGAACTTTCTGAAAATGTGGCAAAAGCAAAAAATAAAAGCATTGCTAACCAATAATTAAATTTTACCATTGTTCAAGCTCACTCTTTATATTCTTGGATATGGATATTTTCGATTATCGTTTCTTCACTGATGCCGGCCGCAATCAGGTGTGATGCGGCGCGACTGAGAAAAAGCCGCATTGCTTTTTTAATTAGATGTCATACCGAGACTCCAGATGACTCTTAGAGGATAGGGTTAATAACATACACAAATGTTAAACAAAAATCAACAAGTTATATATATTTGAGTTACAATACAAAATTAGTGTGCTATCGACCACTGTGGGGTAAGCAACCTGAGATTTGGATGAATCTTGAACTAATCACCTATTCCAGAATCAAAACTTTCTGTCAAGAAAAAACCGTCACTAAATATTAATATTACCTACTTAGAAATGGATATCTTAGTGACGGCTTAACCAGGATTCAGATATAAGATTAATTAAACAAGCATTGCATCAACATAAAAAATAGCAGGGAAAGCATTAAACTTTTTAATATTGATCTCGTATACTTACTAATAAAATAAGCCAACATCACCGTAATCAATGCGAAAACATATTTAATATTAAAATGTTCAATTAATTCACTGAGGGATAAATTATTCAATGAAATATTAACGATAATCGTCCCCAGGATAAAACAGATGGCATAATCCAGGGAAGTAATTAGCAGCCCCTTTTCCTTAAACCAGCGATTATGATTCACTAAAAAAGGAGCTATTCTTAATATGAAACTCATTAATCCCATCAATACGATCAACAGCATCATAATCTTCTATCCTTTCTGATTTTCCGTTCAATAAACGCAATCACTATTCCGCATAAAACAGGGACTGCCAGATCCATTAATTTCATATCTACTTCATTCAATAATGGTGCGCAACCCCCTCCCATCACTGTCGCCAAGACAGACATATCCTTGCCCGAACGCTTGGCAGTCAGGGAGGCAAAATGGATGGGAACCAACATCACGAGGAACAGCGAAAGGGAACCATAATCCAGATATTCGGCCGAAATATACCCCAGCAAAGTGGCACAAAATGTAATCACAAAACAGGGTACAGCAACGCCCAGATAAAAATGAAATTGGGACTTTCCATCCGTGATATTTTCCGCAGAGAGATGTGAATGTGTCACTGTATAAGTGCTGGCGCTAAATCCCAGCATCGACAGCAAAATATTTCGCTTAGGGATGCCATGAAAATATTGTGACATCACCATTGCCATCAAGAAAAAGCGGAAGTTGATCAGTAAGGCCAGAATAATAACAGAAAGTATCGCCCCATCAGTCAGATAACCTACCGCAGCGACTTGTAATGGTGCAGCATATATCAACAATGATCCGACTAACGTTTCCATTAATGGAATACCGTGACTTTGATAAAGAGCACCAATCGAAGTAAAAATAAGGAAAAAAGAGATACAAACAGGCAAAGAATCAACCATGCCTTTCCTAAAGAGTGAATTCAACACTTGGCACCTATATTTAACGTTATATTTAGGGTAACTGAGAAATCGATAAATTTTATGATAAATATAATTAAACGATAATCAATATAAACCTTATTGATTAGAAATCACATCAGGATATGATATAACTTTATTTTATATATAAAGCTTATGATATTACCGCTATAGTAAAAATAATTTTAAAAACAATAATTCCCCTCGGAGAAATAGATAACATGAAAGCGGTATTAAATATATTATTGGCAGGCATTATTCAATTGGGTTTCACCCACTTTACTTATGCACAATCTACTCTTGATAACATTCATTCCACAGGAATATTCAGGATTGGGACTGAAGGTGCCTATGCCCCATTCAGTTATCATGACACCTCAGGAAACCTGACCGGATTTGATGTGGAAATCGGTCGTGAAATTGCTCAGCGCATGAAAGTGAAGCCTGAATTTATTGAAGGAAAATGGGATGGTTTGATTGGTGGGCTTGATGCCGGACGTTTCGATGCCGTGATGAACCAAGTCGCCATTACACAGGAACGTGAGAAAAAATACAGTTTCTCTTTACCTTACGTTATTTCAGAAGCTGTACTAATTACCCGAAAAGATAACAACGATATTAAGACATTTAGCGATTTAAAAGGGAAAAAATCGGCGCATACTCTGACCAATAACTTTGCCCAGATCGCCAGACATTATGGCGCCGATATTATCGGCACTAATGGCTTTAATCAGGAAGTCGATCTGGTAAGTACAGGCCGTGCTGATGCCACCATTAACGATAAACTTTCTTACCTCGATTACAAAAAACATCGCCCGGATGCTCCGGTAAAAATTGTTGCCGCAGATACCCAGGCAGCACAAACTGCCGTACTATTGCGTAAGAACGACACTGAATTAAAAACCGCAGTAGATAAAGCCATTGCTGAGATAAAAGCGGATGGCACTTATCAACGTATCTGGGATAAATATTTCGCTGAAAACAACTGAACAATCATTAAAACAAGGGCCTGATGGAATAGGCTCTTAAAGTCTATCTCAGGTTCTAAGCTATAACTTTATTGTATATAGCGTTCACCTTTTCTTGCCATATCATCATTAAAACAACCACATAAAAAATAAACATATTTTTAATATCTATCAGGAAGGTTCTATGACTCCATCATGGCTCGATTTAGCGTTGGATTCTCTATGGCCGATGATTTACGCCGGCCTGACATTCACTATTCCCCTCACGCTGATTACTTTTGCTCTTGGAATTTCATTGGGGTTTGTGGTTGCTTTAATCAGGCTATATGGTTCTAAACCCCTGGTTGCTGTCGTTCGGTTTTATGTCTGGTTGATCCGCGGTACACCTCTGTTGGTTCAGCTATTCCTGATCTTCTACGCCCTGCCTAGCGTAGGCATTACTTTGGAAGCGTTCACTTCCGCCGTTATCGGCTTTACCCTGAATGTCGGTGCCTATACCTCAGAAGTGATCCGTGCCGCACTGATTTCTGTTCCCAAGGGGCAATGGGAAGCTTCTCACTCTATCGGCATGAGTTGGTGGCAATCACTGCGCCGGATCATTCTGCCTCAGGCGGCACGGGTTTCAATTCCTCCTTTGTCCAATACCTTTATTTCGCTGGTAAAAGATACCTCTCTGGCTTCCGTTATTACCGTGCCAGAAATGTTTCTGGCGGCACAGCGCATCGCCGCCGTCACCTATCAACCGTTAATCCTGTATACCGAGGCCGCCATTCTCTACCTGCTCTTGAGTTCAGTATTGTCAGCACTGCAAGTTCGGTTAGAAAAGAAATTTGCCCAGCAAAACAGTAATAAGGAAGCCAAAGATGATTCAGCTTACCAACATTGAAAAAAATTTCGACGGACAGAAGGTGCTGAAAAATATTAACCTGACCATCAAGGAAGGCAGCCTGACGGCACTTATTGGCCCTTCCGGTAGCGGAAAAAGTACCTTGCTGCGTTGTATTAATCTGTTGGAGATCCCACAGGCTGGCAAGCTGGAAATTGGTAAAGAGCAGATCACCTTTACCGGTAAGGAGCGATTGCCACATCGGGAAATCCAACGTTTTAACCTGCAAACTGGCATGGTATTCCAGAACTTCCAGCTTTTCCCTCATCTGACGGTGATTGAAAACATTATGGAAGGGCTGATTTGGGTACAAAAATGGTCCCGCGAACGTGCCAGAGAACGGGCGCTGGCGTTGCTAGAAAAAGTCGGATTATCCCACAAAGCGGATGTTTGGCCGAGTACACTATCGGGCGGCCAGCAACAACGTGTAGCAATCGCCAGAGCGATGGCACCTTCCCCCAAAGTGCTGCTGTGCGATGAACCAACATCGGCACTTGATCCTGAATTATCTAAAGAAGTCGTCTCAGTTTTAAAACAATTAGCAGGAGAAGGCACCACCATGTTAATGGCAACGCATGATCTGCGCCTGGCTGCTAATCTTGCTCATGATGTCGTATTTCTGGAATCTGGTGAGATTATTGAATCGGGGGCGGCAAAAACCCTCTTTACCCGCCCTGATAAGGTACGTACTGTCGAGTTTATCTCAACCCTGACAGAAACCTTACCGGACTGGGAAATATAGCGGGCAGTCACGGTACATTATTTATTCGGAGAAACACTGTTGCTTGGAGAAACGCAATGAAAAAAATTTTGAGTCTGTTACTGGCAAGTGCAACTGTCCTTGCTATTTCTGCTCCTGGATATGCCGGCAAAGATTTTGACGCCATAAAAGCCTCTGGCATCTTTAAGATTGGCACGGAAGGCACTTATCCTCCTTTTACCTACCACGATGCCAGCAATCAATTAGTCGGCTTTGATGTGGATATCGCACGGGAAATCGCACAGCGTTTGCATGTCAAACCTGAATTTATGGAAGTCAAATGGGATGGTTTGATTGCCGGATTGGATGCTAAACGTTTTGACGCTATTATCAACCAGGTTGGTGTCACCCCAGAACGGGCAGCGAAATACAGTTTTTCCATTCCTTACACGACTTCTCAGGTTGTGTTGATCACCCGTAACGATAACAGTGATATTAAAACCTTCGCGGATATTAAAGGCAAACGCTCAGCCCAATCACTGACCAGCAATTACGGGCAATTGGCAACGTCTTACGGCGCTAGCTTGGTCAGTACAGATGGTTTTAACCAGGCCATTGATTTGGTCGCTACCGGACGCGCTGATGCCACACTCAATGATCGCCTGTCATTCCTTGACTTCAAAAAACAGCGCCCTAATGCACCAGTAAAAATTGTTGCCCAGCAAACCGATGCGAGTAAATCAGCAGTCTTACTGCGTAAAGGAGATGCTGAGTTACTGGAAGCAGTTAATAAAGCCCTGCAAGAGATAAAGGATGACGGTACATATGCCCGTATCTCTGAGAACTATTTTGGCGTGGATATTTCCAAATAAATTTTTCTTTACCTGAGAATAAGGCGGTATTTTTATAAAACCGCCTTATTTATATTAAAAAACGCCCCCTTCATAAATCTTCATTATTTATTAATAGCAATTAATATAGTTAAATACAGTAAAGTATTTAACCAAATACTATAAAAAGAAAATTTATACCCCAATCAACTACAACATTATAGTTGGTACATACACTTAGGTTGCTCCATGAGATCTTCTTCAATCCGGTATTACATGCGACAAGATTAATTCATCACTGGGATTATAAATAAAAAACTCACCTTTCATCAGAATTTGGGCATTTCGTTGCGCGCTCGCATACGTTATATGCTCACCATCATGAGTGGTGCTAAACTCGGATATTCCAGACAAATGCTCAATCCGTACAGTAGCGTTGCCGTTAATTCTCTCCGAATAATAAATATGACTGGCAACAGTTCCAAGGAAACAGCAAGCAGCAGCTAGACAACACCCACCGGATAGCGCAATAGAGAGATGAACATCTTTGGGAGTAAGGTATCTGATATTAATATTCCCTTCGGATAAAGGAGGAGCAATAATGGCAACTTTGGGATGAGTGATAGATTCGCTTAACTCCTTTTCATTCATCACTGCGCCATCTTTCTTACGAATTCCCATTTTAATCCCCATCTCTATCCTGATTTCCATGATTTTCTCTTGTAATACTTTATTATGCTTAATTTCATCGGGATTTTCGTAACCTGTAATCCCTAAACTTTCTGCGTTGATAATAATCATTGGTACAGCAACATCGATGCAAGTGACTGGAATACCATTAACTTTGTCAATCAAGTTTCCTGTCGGAAAAAGAGCTTTTGTTTTTGAACATGCGGGATCTTCAAATGACACATTAACTTCTGGGAAATCACCAATAACGCCAGGTATATGTGCCAGTTGGTATTTAGGCGCTACATTCGCCATCGTGCACACAATATTCTTATTGGTATTTGTATTAAAAATACTTAATTTCCCATCAGGCATTAACCATTTTTCTTCCGGCAGATCTCTTATCACCAAGGGTATTGATGAAGTCATATTTCCGCAATTAATCTCCCACGATACGGTACTACTCTCTTTTTCAAGTTGTGCAAAAGTACTTATCACCTGTTTAGATTGATAATCGATATCAATGATAAAGGCTTTGTTGCTGGTGGTTATTCCCCTGCCTAATCCTTGTAGTTGTTTATTATTTTCATTTCTTCCTTCCAGGGGAACTCCCATTATATGCCTGAGGATCTCTTCCTTAAGTTCTTTTTTTTCTGGCAAATCTTTTTGTAGTAAAACGATACCGGTTGAAGTTCCACCTCTCACATAATAGAGAGGAATTCGAATGGGAAAAGATAGTTTTTTCATATTATTACCATGAATAAGTTAGTTTTTCTTTAATGGCCTTATTATAGATTCAAACATATCTACCTCTCGTTGATAGGCCAACCCATAATTCCAGTCTCTCTTAAAGGTTTCTTTATGATAAGTTTTAAATAACCTATCCCAAATAGAAAATATAAACGCATAGTTAGCATTGTTATTTTTATATTCTTTATCATGATGAGGTTCGTGGAATCGTGGAGTTGTAATTAAATAAGAGAGTTTTTCTTCAAATTTAATTGAAAACTTTAATTTTGAATGATGAAAAATAGCAATAACAAAACTGATAATAGAGTGAAGTAGAATAGCCTCTATCGATATTCCCAATAGCCAAATAATGATAACATTAAAAAAAACATGGAAAACTAATTCCATAAAATGTATTCTAAGCCCTGTTGTTGCATCCAAAATTTCATCAAGATGATGAATTTCATGAAACTTCCACATAAATTTATTTTTGTGGCTAATACGATGAAAAAGATATCCAGAAAAATCAAGAATGATAATACCTATTACTGTAGAAAGAATTGTTCCTGCATGGGATAATATATGCGTTAAAGAATGGGTGCTTGCATAAACAACAAGAGGCACAAGAAACAGAAATGAAATTATTTTTGTTAATAAAAAATTGAAAAAATTATTCTTCCAATGGCAGTTATAAACATCCGATATGTAATTTTTCCTTATATAAAAGACAATATCAAAAATAAAAAAGAATAAAAACCACAACACAAGAAAGAAATTAATCATCATACTCCCTAGATATAAATATACATAATCATAAGAAAGGAAAAATATATTTCATATACATTCAATAAAACATAAACAAGGGGTATATTTTTAGTAATTGATAGTTAAATATCAATATAACCATCTAATTATACTGTCTTTTATTTATTTTTCAGAAAAAAACTGAAGCAGTTATTAGGAGGTTCATGACTATACCTGCTAATACCCTCAATACTGGTTGCCCAACTCTATTGGAGATCACTTCTGGAGCGCGACTCTTGGATTCAAGGTGTTATGTTGGATGTAGACGGAAAGGATTTTCCTTGCAAAATATTATTTCTTTATAGGAGATATAACCATTGAAGTCATGACCCTTATCTGCTTATTTCTTGCGACAGTAGTAAAACTAAAGAACATTATTTGTTACGCTCTTCTTAAATTTTATATAAACAGAAACTATGGAATATAACATTTAATTCCCCAAAGATAGATAAGACAATATTGTTGCTAGTCGTTATATTATCCCAAAGAAACTTAATCAGTCAGACAACTCATAATTATTTTCATCCATAATATTATAAATACACTGACAAAGATCACATAACATTTTAAAAATACTAGACAATTATATATTCAATGTTGGATAAGAATAAAATCAATAATAATTCTTATTATCACTTGTGATGAGCTAAAACGATGAATGTGATTTCAAAAAAATCAACTAAAAACATCAGTAAAAAACAACCTATTGATTGTAAAGTTAATCTTGTGACACAAAATTTGCATTCCGATTCAGAATGCCGAAATATGGGTTGGTACAATATTTATCTCCCAAAACAACAGGGACAAAGTAACTTTCGTTGCTTTAATATTAGTAAAGAAATTTACTTCACCAAAAGCTACTATTACGGAAAAGAACCTCTGTTTTCTAAGAGTAACTACCTTTATGACACTACTCTTATGATCTTTGGCCTGAAAGGAAAAAGTCATCTAGGTTTCTCAGCAACACAATTAAACCACACGATCAGTGCAGGAGATATTTGGTTATTTAATCTTCATCATCTTCATAACCCTGCATTATATCGCCTTAGCACACCGAATCTCCGACATGAAATGGCCGTTCTCAAATTTCCTACAGAACGTTTAAAACGCGCCTTTTCAGCTAATGATAAACAACTTATGTCAATCTTTAATCTGGAGGTGTCCCATGTGGCAATACAACAGGATAATGATGAATGGATTGCTCCTCTGGTCGAGAACCCACTTAGAACCCCTTTTGATCGGATAAAAGCAGAGGGCAGGGCCCTAGAACTCATTTCACACTGGTTACTTCCTCTCGGGCAATATATTTCCATCACCTCAAAAAATCATTCAGACCCATGTTGTTATCAAAGTACTGCGGTAGAAAAAGCTCGCGAGATCCTGATAGCTGAACTGACTAATCCTCCAACCTTGTACGATTTGGCAAAACAAGTGGGAATGAGTCATACTCGGCTTAATCAGAATTTTAAAAGAAATTATGGAAAAACTGTTTTTGACTGGCTAAGAGGATATAGGCTACAGCTTGCAAAAACGTATCTTCAAGATAGACAATATAGTATCACTTTTATAGCACATTTATGTGGTTTCAGCAGCACCAGCCATTTCATACAAACATTTCGTCAACATGAAGGTTGCACCCCTGTTACCTATCGAACCAATTATCTCAGTAAGGAAGTGTATCATGTTGATTAAATTACCGACTCATTATCTTTCATTATTTCCTCTGATGATAATGCTTCTTGGGAACGCTATAGCACACAGTCTATTTATGATTGGTTTCCCAATTATAGGGCGCACTATGGGAATCAATGAATTGTTGACAGGAACATTACTTTCTGTTTCTGCTTTCAGCATGATGATTTTTGCTCCCTTCTGGGGCCGCTATACAGATAAATATGGGCAAAAAGCGCCTGTAGTCATCGGAATTGTGAGCACTGCATTATTTCTGATATTAACTGCTGGGGTGATCAAATTTCACACATCCCTTGAACTTACTATCCCACTGCTTTTTTCCTTGTTCTTGCTGTTAAAACTGACTCAATCTATTGGTGTTGCAGGACTTATGCCCAGCGCACAAGCGTATGTTGTAAACCAAACTTCACACCACGAACGTCTTTCAGGAATGGGGGTTATTGGAGCAACATTTGGCTTTGGCAGCATTATCGGTGGCTATCTTGCAATGAGTTCCGGCATAACACAATTTCCATCAGCGCTGTTTATTTTGGGGGTAATTATGCTCATCATTAGCTTGGGGCATCGTTTTTTGAAAACACGTCCACTATCCCATGCACCACAGAATACCATACTCCCTTGTTCTTCATACCCCCAGCCACACAACTCGATTTTACCCTTTGCTTTAATAACATTCTGCGTCTTACTGGTTTATGGCATGCTCCAGCAGACCACCGGTCTCAGATTACAAGATCAACTTGGGTTTTCTACTCAAGAGGCTTTAAAAGGAAGTGGGGAACTGTTGACTTCATCCATGATCAGTATGGCAGCAGGACAAGTTATATTCACTAATTTCACTACTAAGTACGCAGGTCGACTCATGATCATTGGATTTTTCTTCGGTTTGTTGAGTCTGATATATCTTGCGATAAGCAACACCTATATTTGTATGCTGATTGCGATGGTTTGTCTGGGAGGCGCCATGAGTTTGATTATTCCTGCCAACCTTACGTTGCTGAGTCAGGCCGTCGGTGAAAAACATCAGGCTTATGCAGCCTCAATTAATTTGATCGGCAAGGGACTAGGATGGGCTGCCGGACCTGTTATGGGAGTTATATTTTATCAATATACACCGACCCTACCTGTCTGGTTCTCAATGATATTCTTCCTTGTAGCACTAGGTATTGTGATTTATCAGCGAAAAAACAGGCTGATTTTACAATAAACTAATCATCATGAGGGCTCTGAAACAGATTGGAATAGAGCCCTCGGAGAACACTACACATCAACAATAATAGGTGCGCCCTGTTTGATTAAAGAGTTAGCAATAATATTACGATGGATTTCAGATGTTCCATCGATAATTCTGAATAACCGTGCATCGCGATAAAAACTTTCTATTAAATGCCCGTCATGGCAACCTGAAGCGCCAAAAATCTGAACGGCATGATCGGCAACTCTCCCCAGCAGCTCGGTAACAAACACTTTCAGCATCGAAATTTCTTCACGACACGATTCTCCCTTATCCATTCGTCTAGCTGTTTCCCACAACAATGCTCGCGCCACCCGAATCTCAATAGCACAATCTGCAAGTATGTATCGAATATTCCCAGTTTCAACAATAGGTTTTCCAAATTGGTGACGTTGCTTGGCATGTTCTGTCATCAGATCAAGTAAACGCACACATTTACCCAGACCACGTGCAGCAACTTTCGCAAGACGTGCCCTTCCCAGAGTTTGACATAATATTTTAAATCCTTGATTCATCTCACCCAGTAAGGAGTCTTCTTCCACATGAATTTGATTAAATATCAGTTCATTATGGCTAGTGCCAATAAATCCCATCATATTAAAACTCTTCCCGAGAGAGAAGCCAGGCACATTTTTGTCTACTAAAAACAGAGAAATCCCTTTCGCCCCCAGTTCAGGAGCCGTTTTCGCTGCCACAATAAAATAGTCTGAGTATTCGGCATCACTGATATACGCTTTTCGGCCATTAAGCACCCACCCCTGATCGCTCTTAGTTGCACAGGTCTTAATGGAAGCTGCATCAGATCCAGCCTCAAGCTCAGAAACAGCTAGCGAGCACCAACGCTTTCCCTTCAGTGCTGGAAATAAGTATCGTTCCTGTTGAGCCGCTGTACCCAGCATCAGACATTCATAGATATTTCCCGTTGCCCGCCTGATTAGAACATCTTTTGTCACCCCCAATTGTTCCTGAATGAGTACATTTTCAAATGTACTCAGTCCGACACCGCCATACTTAGAATCAATATTGGTCGCAAACAACTTTGATTCCTGCCCCAATCTCATCAGAGTCCTGGCTTGCTCCGGCTCAATTCCTCCCTGTTGAGTCACCGTGTTTTCCAATGACACAAGGTGTTCCCAAGTAAAGCGACGTGCTTTTTCGACCAGCACATGCTGGTCTAGTGTTAACTGAGTCATCACTCATTCCTTCTGACATCCAGATAAATTCAGATGATCTAATAATGAAATGTCGACATATCTTCACAAACCTGACGAAATGCCTCAGCAAAATATTTAGCATCATCGTGAGTAAGGGTTAGTGGTGGCTGAATCCGCATCACACGGTTACTATTTGCGGTCATAAATGTTAAAATCTGGTGTTCTTGTGCCAACTTAGTGACAATGCGCAAAACAAACATATCTTCCATGCCTTGCTCTATCTCATGCAGGGCCTCATCAATATGGTATTTAGCTTTATCTGACAACAGATAGTAGGTTCCAACAGCATCCCAACTGAAACGGTGAGCCAACTCATTAACTGTGGCAGCAACACTTCCAGCAAAGGGTTGCTCGAACTCAATGGCTAACATGAGGCCTTTTCCCCGAACCGATTTCACAAACGGATAGTCGCCAGCAACGTCCTGTAATAATTTTTTCAAATAGGATCCCACATCTATAGCGTTTTCGGCCAGTTTTTCTTCTTCAATCAACTTAAGTGCACTCAAAGCAACAGCAGCAGCCAGATTTCCTCCGCCAAATGTTGATGTATGCAATATAAATCGATCTATACTGCCATAAGCCGCATCCCACACTTTAGGGGTCGAAATTGTGGCGCCAATAGGAATGACACCGCCAGACAGCGATTTCGATAGAGTCAGAATATCAGGACACACCTGCTCCCACTCACAGTAGAACATTTTTCCAGTACGCCCCAGTCCCGTCTGGATTTCATCCAAAATCAGCAAACAGTCATATTGATCACAAAGACGACGCACAGCTTGCAAGTAGCCTTGAGGGGAAAGAATGACACCGCCTTCACCTTGGATAGGTTCCAAAATAAACGCAGCGATATTGCCCAATTTCAATTGCTGTTCCAATGCGACGACATCCCCAAATGGAATAGCATGACACTGGCTCAACAAAGGTTCGAAATGCTTACGGTGCTTCTCCCTTCCTGTGACGGAGAGAGCCCCCATGGTTTTTCCGTGATATCCATTTTCGCAATATAGCAATGTACTTTTATCCGATGCGGCCAGTGCCAATTTTATTGCAGCTTCAACGGCTTCTGTCCCTGAATTACTGAGAAATACTCGTGATAAAGCGCCCGGTGCTATATTAGACAGTTTTTCTGCCAATAGTGACGCCTGATATGGAATCGAGACATATTGAATAAAAGTAGGTTGTTGATGGGCTAAATAATTTGTTACTGCTGCCACAATGGCCGGATGGTTATGACCAACATTTACACATCCATAACCAGAAATAAAGTCATAGTATTCAATTCCCTGTGTATCAGTCAGTTTGAGTCCTTCTCCTTTAACAAATACTCTTTCCAGATGATTATATTCATAGAAATCGATCATTTCAGGGTTGATGTACTGGCGGAAACGTTCTACCGTCTCCCGGAAATTCGAAATACTAGGATGAGAAATCAGTTCTGCTGGAGGTTGAGGATGATGATAACGTCGGATCGCCACCCAATCCTGCTCTTTTACATGCCTTCCCAGACTGGCAAGCCGGGCCGGACTAAAACCATGTTTCAAGGCAATCTCTCCAATATTGAGAACCTTATTACAATCTAACTCTCTGCCGATAGAATAGAGTTCTGCCCGTTCTTCAAGAGCAAGAATCAGAGTTTCAGCCAGACATCCATTCATAAACATTTTTGGCTCAAACTCAGGCTGAGATCCGCCAAAAGAGATCTGATCATTGGCAGAAATCAATCCCCCATCAAGCAGGAGTATATCTCGCCTTGGTTCATCTTGAGGCAAAACATCCCGGGGAAGTGCCACATCAATCACCACTGAACCAGGTTTTAATCTGGCAGGGTCAATAACTCCACCAGTGGAGGTTGCCGCGACATAGAACGAAACGATTGGATAACATGTGCTAATATCATTTGTCAGCCGTATCTGAGCGTGGTAGGTTTCGGGCAGATAAGACAACAATTTTTCGGTAACCGCTTCACGGTGACGATGCACCAGGTGTAAGCGAACCCCTAAAGGCAGTAATAAGCGGGCAAGCACGAGTGCAATGGAACCTGGATAGCCAGCAATGGCTATTTCTGCCTCATCTTCACTTATATTTAAATTTGCCAGTGTATCGATTACATTCCGGTAAGCCACATAAGCTGTCAGAGAATTCCCTGTCGTCACCGGAACTACAGCCTGTTCGGCTGTTTGTAAACCGCGCTGGCCGACAATACCCGTGAATCCACCTAGCCCCACCAACTCAGCACCTTCTTCGCAAAGTTGACTAATTCCTGCAACTACACGCTCAGTAATCACTTTAGGCTGTGTTAGCATTTCTTCGGCAGTTAATGGCATGTAATGAATGATCCCACTACAGGTGGCTCCCGTTGCACTAATCACTTTTTCAAATCGTGTAAAAGGAACTAAGTTTTCATGCTGCCAAATATTCGGCTGAAATCCTTGAGCTTGATCACGGCAAGTTCGGATAAACATATCCATCAACTTTGAATGTCGCTTAAGTGGTACTGATGTAGGATGTGCAATAAAACCAAATTTCACGTTACATTCCTTATACTATATTGACACATTGCCATGCAGCTTCAGAGAGCAGGCTTAGCCCATCCCCATCGGAGTTATGTGAGAGCATGACGTCGATAAAATAAATAGCTTGAGGGGTTGTTAACACAGTTTCACAATAGGCTGCATCAAAAGTTGCCCAGCGCTCACGAATGACCTGTATTGTTCCATGTGGCTCAGAGGAAATCTGGACATTAGAAGTCGTGACCAGAGCTAGATAACGCGATGATGCAACAAGAGAGGACTGTTTTATCTCATTGGTTGCACTTCGCTTATCGATATATGATCGAATCATCGACAGCATACCATTGCACAAATAAAACACAGAAATATTAATCTTCTGTCGATGTGGATTTTGCATCAATGCTCGCTCAATATGATGTTCGATGTTTGGAGTTAAATCTCTGGCACCATCACCAATAAATGCCAGAATATTCTGAGATGATGTGCGAGCCAAATAGGGCAATGACATCAACGCATCTCCCATCAGTGCTCGACCATACCAACCGGAAAATCCTTTTCCTGTTTTCGGTAAATTCCGAATCGCGCTGACTCCGCATCTCCCTACATCATAAACACCTGTATAGACAAATCCCTGCTTACTAATCAGATGATGCAACTGTTTCCCTAAGTGGGCGTAAAAGTAATTGGGTGACATCGGCATCTGTGGCAGCCAATCTATCGGCGTTGTGTCAGGGCAATTCTGGACTCGTGCCAGTTCGCGACGACGATAAGCAAGCACCTCTTCATCCACATTAAGTCGGGCGAGCACTGTTTTTAAGAACGGGAGTAAATCACTATGTACAGCCAAATCAGTGTAAGGTGACATGTGTTCTGAACGACAGTTCACCTGAATAATATGACATTTATTTTTAAGTTTACTGGGAGAAAGCGGCGAGGATGCTTCATCGACTTTACTTTTGAGGAAAAAAATACTCTGGCTTTCAGGTGCAGCAAGCTCTTGTCCCTCATGTAAATAACGAAATATTCTGCGGCTGAAGCCGTAGTTCGACAACGTTCCGATATAGTTACTAACAAGCTTTTGCTGATGGTAATCACTGATCCCCCCCGGCGAAATCATCGCATCTGCTAACGCTATTCCTGCTTTTTCAGCAATCTGATAAATCAGTTCACGTTCTTGATCTGCCAAATGGCAACATTGCCACAGTATACGACGCTTGTCATGATTGATCAGAAACATCACGGCATCTATGACGGACGTTTCACTATCCTCAATCCGTGGAGACAAAAGACTCCACTGATTTGGATAGGGCAACTGTTCAGATTTCAGAGTGCATTCCAAAGCAGATTGGGTTGCCAAAATAAACACGGGACCGGGCTGTGACTGTAATAGAGCACCGATTTCACTCAACCGCTCAGGTAAGGTCGCTCTATCATCAATATAGACACACGGAATTCCTTTGGCTTCAATCGATTTCCTGCCATCATAATTTTGGTGCATCGTACCTTGAAATGGGTACCAGCTATTGCCAGGACTATCTGCACAAATGATGATACCTGGCGCATGGGCACGCTTTAGGTTGTATAATGTGCCACGAAACTCATCAATCATACCTGAAGTCGCTGCAATCACATAACCATGCTGATAAAATTGCCAGCCACAAAGTGCAGAAACAGCCAGGCTGTGCTCATTTGGCCCACTTTCACACAAGGTAGATGTATTATCACATAAGCGAAGCATGGAATCGATAAACCCAGAGATCATCGACCCAGTATAGTAGTGAAAGTCCCAACGCTCTTGGAAATGGTACTCCATATAATCATAGATAAACTGTGCCATCGATGAGGTCATCAATTTAGAAGTCGTTGCTCTAACGAGCAAGGGATTAATATAAACATTATCCAAATGATCCATCAGGTTTTTTAATACCTGTATTTCCCAAACCAGCGGATCAGACTGCCTAATATTGAACGTCACAGAATCCATCATTTGTACTTGTGCACTATCCTGCGTCATTTCTGACAACGAAAACAAACAAGAGTAGGGAGAAAATTTCCCAGAGTTCGACTCAAGCAACTGGAAAAACTGATGACAGACCTGTTCGTAATCCCCATGCTGTAAAAACAGATCATCAGCAATCACTAGATCGAGTGTTCTGTCTGGATGCAATGCCATATCGGCCAAAGCTTCATCCAATGTTTCATAGGTCATAACATGAAAAGAAAATTGATGTTTTTTCTGATAGGCCAGCAAATATTCTCTGGCTTGCTGAAGCAAGTAAGTCATAATAAAGTCAACCGAAACTGCTGAATTGGATTCCCAAACTCCACAGTCACCAGATTCAGTGCCAATTGACAATTCCAACTTGTTAATTGCTTCTTTCACACCTTGACTTACAATTTGAGACTGAGCGACCACACAAATTCCGATATAATGATGCATAGGCTCTCCATAATTATTCATCAGAATGTACTAGCTTTGATCGTACCTGAAGCGACAAGCAAAGCCTGACATAGGAAAAAGTAACCATAAGGCATTTCTGTAATTTCTTGGTTATTTTCAGAAGTGGTATAGCAACATCCAACAAACCTGATTGTTTCGTCCTCTTCGATAAAACTGGGATAAGTGAGTACCTGATGCAGTAAAACTTTGCCTCTTTCCCACCAGACAGAATGCCCGCCACAGGCTTCATCCAGCTTAAAAAAAGCCACAGCAATGATCAGTGTTGCAGAAGGATCAATAACAGGATCTTTATAATGCCCCGTCTTTGGCACATCGGAAGAATGAACGGAATAGTCTTGCCACCATACACTACAAGATAATTCCGCTACGTGGAGAAATGTTTCTGGATTATACAAAGCAGCACAGGCCATTCCTAACATTCCCCAACTTTGTCCACGTGGCCAACTGCCTGCCTCTCCCACTGGCTTCCATTTTTCTGAACTCTCTGACAGACAAAAATGACTGTGGGTATAAAATTTTCCTGAAGGGTGAATTAATTGATGGGCAGTTAATTGGGCATGTGCTTGTGGCATCTTCTGCCAATGATGATGTACTCCTAATTCAACCAATGCGGCACAAGGATCTATTGATAGGCAGTTGTTTCCATATTCTCCTCCTCCCATTTCAGTCCCAACAGGAAAGCCCTGCCAAGGAGCGAAGGTCTGACTCAGTTTTTCTTGAAATTGGAGGATAAGTTCGCCAGCCCGAGCATCATTCACTAAACGCAACGCGGGGCCAAATCCGTACCAAGCATTCATCGCCCGAAATATAGACTGAACATACTTCCCTGCTTGGATTTGATCCCAACGGAATTGAGTACGGGATATCAAAGTAGGATGATTTGAGAAATAACCTGCTAGCCAACAACTCCCCGTCCAGAATCCGGCAACCCAAGAGCCACGAGATGACGTCATCCATGACGGACTATCGATAAGTCGATATAAAGGAAAACGGGGAGCAATCTGTTTCTCAATATTAGCCACAGACATTGCCAATTTATGAATCAACCTCTGGTAATCGAAGTGCATAATGAGTGCCTTCTGCTTACATCATTTGTGACAAAGACCAGCGCAAACGGAGCACTGCAAGAAAGCTGAAGCTTAATAGTATTAACATGAACACCATTCCTGCCCATGTCGATCCAAAATAAGCCACCACCCACTGGAAAAGCAATGATCCCAATGCCAGCCCACCAAAAAATGCAAAAGAAACTCGTCCAGATGCAGTGGGTATCTCACCAAAACAATCATGATGCAGAATCATAGACATCGCCAGAGCATTGGTTGCTACAAGCGTACAACCAATCCCAATCACCCCGACATAAACCAGCCAGAGGTTTTGTGGGGAGGCATTAAATGTCGCAAGTAAAGCAAGAAATGCGAATACAAACAATAAAGCCAATAAATCGGATTCCTGCTTAAAGCGACTTGCCAGAGGCGTCAGCACCAAACGAGAGATCCAGCCCATCAACCCGAATAATGTGACAAGAAATGCAGCCTGACTAATAGGCATTCCCAATTGAGAAGCAAACATCGGTACCTGGGTAATAAAGGCTGCCAACACAATACCAACACAACCTTGCATTAACATAAGCATACTTATTGTGTTCAATTGTGCTGTTTTGTGGGATTTCATCTGTGGAATAGTCACTTTTGGCTGCCAGTCACAGATCGCAGCTAAAATCGCCATGAATAGACACACTGGAACAATAGCACCTAACGCTACCCGCCATCCCCATTGTGCTGCCATCCATGGCAAAATCGTCCCTGCCACCAATGCGGAGAGTTGAACTCCAGATTGCTTTAATCCCACCATGAACGATTTATGTGTAGGTGTCACCTGAGTCGCAATGGCCTGGTTGGTCATTGGATTTGCCAAAGCCTGCGCAATACCGCAGACTGCTATTGCCAGTATCATCAGCCAAGGATGATTTGCTAGAACCAATGCTGCAAATGCTCCACCAGTGAACAAAAACAACGTAATACTTGCCCAACGGATACCTAATTTTTTCACCCATCTTCCAGCGGATAAGGATAAAATAGCAGCTACACCAAATGCTGCTAGCGTAAATCCTCCCAGCAGTTCGCGGTCAATCTCACCCTCCTGTAACATAAAGGGAGCCAATGCTCCACTAGCATAAAGAATCAGCATAGGCAGTGCCATCGCTAGTACTAAAATAAATCCCAGCGATAACTCCATCTTTTTATTATGGGCTTCATTTTGAATCGCCATATATAATTACCTCCTCTGATGCACTGATTTATTTTCAATACAAGAAGTTGAGGTCAATTCTGATAACATATTACGAAGAGTAGGTTTATCAACTTTACCTGCAGGGCTAAGAGGTAATTGACTGAAATGGCAAAGATATTCTGGTAACTTGTGCTGTTCTAACCCATATGACCGCAAAAAATGTGCTACATCATTTAGAGAAAGTGGCTGTACGCCTTCCCGCAGTGACAAACAGAGACAAATTCTTTGTCCTAAGTCCCTATCAGGAATGGCAATACATGCAGCACTGACAATACCCTGATGATTAGTCATCAATTTCTCAATCTGAATAGGGCTAATATTGACTCCTCCACGGATAATGACATCCTTCTTTCTTCCCATCAAATTAAGATAGCCACTTTCATCAATGCACCCCAAATCACCAGTGTAAACCCAACCATTTTGATCTCGGTACTTTTCATCCAGTATAGGGGAGTTCACGTACTGCATGGGAGAAATTGGTCCACGAGCCGCAATCTCCCCAATCTGTCCCTGAGGCAGTGGTTGATGACGCTCATCAACAATTCGGATATCACAAATGGAAGGGTTAGGACGCCCAACCGTCATAGCAATCTTTTCTCGTGTATCAGTCAAAGCATTAAAACAGTTTACACCATCAGCTGATCCATAAAGGCTGATAAATCGACACCCAAATTTTTCATAACAGCGGTTAATTGTGGCTTCATCGATCAAAGCTCCTCCACTAACTAGTGCGACTAAATCACGAAGATCCAAGTCATTCAGGCGATCATCGGCAACAATTCTCTGGAACATGGTCGGTACACCGAGAATGTGAGTCGGGCGATAATCATGAATTGCCTCCAATGCCGCATCGACACTGAACTTAGGCAAAATTACAATAGTGCCACCCAGCCATGCTATAACACATGCACTGGCAGTAGAACCAAATGCTGAGCCTAGGGGCATCAGATACAAAGTAACAAACCTCGTATGGCTTCCTCTTAGTTCCTCCATAAAACGTCCCCGTCCTCCTAACAAGGCGTTATGGGAATATGCAACTAATTTAGGCTCTGATTCAGAACCGGAAGATATGAGAAAACGCACTGGATCATCAGCGGAAACCAAGGGAAATTGTGTTAAAGGCTTCCCATCAAGTAATGCTTCAAATGACAGCCAATAGTCACGAGTTTTTCCCACTGTGATCAATACACGTAGCGATAATATCAAAGGCCGTAACGCTTCGATAATCTGACATACATCACCCTGATCATGCCGGTTTTCAACAATAATCGCACGCGCCTGACTGCGCTTAAGGATCGACTCAATATCTAACCGACCTCTTCCTGGTGGAAAAGGGCACACCACTACTCCTATAGCAGCGGCAGCAATATCAATGACAATAGAGCGCCAACTGTTACTCAACTGATAAACAATCACATCACCACGCACAAGCCCTGCATTAGCCAGACCTGCTGCCAATCTCAAACTTTGCTGATAAATTTCAGAATAACGATAACTTCCATCCTGAGAACAAACCGCTAACCCATCAGGCTGTTTTTCAACTTGCTTACGAAAGGCTTCAAATACTGTTGATTCCGGATAAGCACCTGACGCTTTCCATTCATGGCGAACTGATTCGGGGACTAAATTGATAATACCTGCTGGATTCATAAGGGCCTCCATAATTCACGTAATTGTGCATAACTTCCTCTCATCAAATAGGGCTCAACAAGTGGATGTGTAGGGAGTGATGCCAAATCGGTACAACACCATTCGGGTAAGGAGCTCTCTTTTGGGATAGGCGAATTGTCGGTGAGAATGGGTTCTATCAACATCGTTGCAGCTCCCAGCAATGAGCTTCCAACATTCAGCCCTGACGTGCCTCTAACCCGACAGTAAAGAGCCATGATCGCTGCCTGTGCGGCAAGAATACCTCCGAAAATATCAGTCGCTGTAAACAACGTACCACCTTTAACACCCGCACTTTGGGCAATCACATCCGCCATACCGGAATAAGCCTGAGCCATAAAATCCGTACCAGGAATCATCATTTCATTGTCTAGTATCCCCCAACCACCTGCATAGACATACACCAAATCAGGGTGATTAAGACTTAAATCAGAGATATCCAGTGCTAACTCAGATGCTTTTCCCGGCGCCCAGTTGTGTATAAATAAGTCAGCATCATGAACCAATTTTTCGATGGTTTGTTTTCCCTCTGCTGATTTGATATCTACTTCAATCACTTGCTTACGAGCGTTCAAAGCCTGAAAACGGGCAGAAAAATCACCAGCCAGAGGAGGCATATCACGCAATGGATCGCCCCCCAGCGGCTCTATGCGCGTCACAGTCGCTCCAAGCATGGCGAGCAAATGCCCTGCCATAGGTCCTTGAATTCTCCGACAGGATTCCACCAGACGGATTCCTGCAAGTGGCAACCCTGATTTCACAGTGTCCGAGAGCATCCGAGCAGGCTTCTTGGCTTCATCACCAATGGCCTTAATAGACCAAGGGCCGAACTCAAGTAATGACTTTAAATCTCGATCCATCTTACGATCCTGAATACGCCTGACAGGGGTAATTGCAATTCCTGTCTGACGAGCCAGATCAGCCAAATTTGCATAGACATGACTGGCAAGCAGTGCCACCATCTCTTCAGGCAGTGACACAGTCCCTTTAGCATATCGCTGCATAAAGGTATGCCAGCCTCTGCCTATTTGCTGAATATCTGTCCCTAATTGAACCCAAAACTTCTGCCAAAGCTGTGGAGAAAGAGACTCTAATTCAAACAAGACACCATCAAGAGACACGAAAGGAGGCCTGAGAGAGACATCTGCTTCGCCACATGAGAACACTTCAGCTCCAGTTTCTGCAGTAGCGCCTGCCAGATATTGTCCGACAGCTAATACTCCGGCTTGCACTAAATCAAAAGTAGCTTTCTGTATTCTGCTGCCCCTGTTCTGTGCGATTAACCCAGCCAATAGTTGTTGTAATACCAAAGAGGCACTAATCACCGAAATATATTCAACACCTAACGGAACAATCCGATCCAATGAACGGCTATGAACAGCAACTAATCCGGTCAATGCCTGTAACGCGACTTCATCACAAACCTGTCCATTGATCACCGGCGAAGTAACCGTGAGCATAAATTGCCAACCTCCCTGCTCTTGCAGTATCACCACCAATTCGTTGTTCGAGGTCTGAACTGAAGATTCATTAACCACAATACCGATTTTCTCTGCCTGAGAATTTAATGCCCTTATAAACGGTGCAAATGCTGCATCGGCCTGACTAAATGTGCCACTGAGCCGCAATAACTGAAATATTTTTTTTCTTGGCATGAATACGCTCCCGATTACAATAAATAACGGTTCTAACGTTGTGAATTACCCTCCAGCCACTGCCGGAAGGATGGTGATCACATCGCCGACTTTCACAGTAGTTTGCAACCCTTTTCCAAATCGGATGTCATCGTCATTTACATAGAAATTGATAAACCCGTGAACATCTCCTTCCTTCACTAAACGATCTTTAATTCCAGGGAAATCAATATCTAATTTATCAATAACTTCACAAACACTTTCACCAGAAGAGATTACAGTTTTCTGGTCATTAGTGAATGTTCTTAAAATAGTAGGTATATGAACCATGACCGACATAATTATTATTTCCTCATTGAGTAATTTTTATGATTTCTTCGACTGCATGTCCCTGCACATATCGGTAGCTACGCAGTTCAAGCCGCGATGCTGGCGCAGTAGAAAGAATGACATGGTGAATCTGAGGTGAAACAGAAAAAGCTAAGTCTTCTCTACTCGGATAAGCTCGTGAGCCAGAATGAGAGTGGTAAAGAACTATCGGTTCCAGTTCTTTTTCTTCCATCTGACGCCAGACCTGAAGCTGTTGTCTCGAATCAAACCGGAAATAAACCTCGGAAGCAGCACTATTGTGCATAGGAATAACCAATTCAGGCTTATTGCTCCCACAGGGACCAACGATGAGTCCACAAGCTTCAATTGGATGTTCTTTCTCAGCATGTTTCACAATTTCATCCAATTGGACTTGAGATAACACTAGCATTGGATACTCCTTAATATGTAGCTTGTGAGGAATCAACTTGTCGGATCCAATTTAGGATTCCGCCTTCCAAACTGAATAGTGATTTAAATCCCTGTCTCTGCATGGCAAGCAGTACTTTTCGGGAGCGTCCACCCATCTTGCAATACACAACTACCGGACGTTGTCGATCAAGCAGTTTGAGACTTCTCCCATTTATAATTTCTTGTTGAGGTATCCCAATAGCGTTGTCGATATTACAGATAGCTCGTTCGCCAGGTTCTCGTACATCCACCAATTGAACAGCGTCTCCCCGCTCCAACATTTTTTGAAGCTCTTGCGGAGTTATTTGGGGAACAACCTCATCAGGAGTTTGTGATTTGAGACCACAGAAGATCTGATAATCTGTCAATTGTGTTATCGTCATACGATTTTGAGCACGGCGAAGCGGTAACGTACGATATGTCATATCCAACGCGTCATAGACCATCAAACGACCTAAAAGGCTTGTTCCTGCCCCCGTAATCAACTTGATGGCTTCAGTCGCCATAATAGAACCAATAGCAGCACACAGTACGCCAAATACCCCACCTTCAGAGCAAGAGGGAGCATATTCAGGTGGTGGTGGTACAGGATATAAATCACGGTAGTTCAGTCCCAGCTCACCCGGTGCATTTTCCCAAAACACGGACGCCTGTCCTTCAAAACGGTAGATAGATCCCCATACATAAGGCTTGCCAGCCAGCACACAAGCGTCATTTACCAGATAACGGGTTGAAAAGTTATCCGTTCCATCGAGTACCAAATCGTACTGACGGATCAGTTCTAATGCATTCTCTGGTTCAAGGCGTTGTTGATGGCAAATGATATGAGTAAGGCGGTTGGTTTCTTGTATCGACTGACGAGCACTATCCGCTTTGTTGCGTCCGATATCAGATTGACCGTGAATTATCTGACGTTGTAAATTTGATTCATCAACCACATCAAAATCGATAATTCCTATTGTTCCAATACCCGCTGCAGCTAAATAGAATAATATAGGTGATCCTAATCCCCCAGCCCCTATCACTAACACTTTGGCGTTTTTCAGACGACACTGGCCGATATATCCAATATCTGGCAGTAATAAATGACGGCTGTATCTCTCCTTTTCCTCTTTATCCAAGTGAGGTGCAGGCTCGACAAGCGGTGGTAGTTTCATTGTAATCCCTCCACTTTCTCTTTATCTGTCCCGCGTGCAAATAATCGGGACTTCAACATACGGCTAGCTATTTAAAAGGAGGGTAGTAGTAAAGAATATCAAACGCAGAGCTAATTTTTATCATTCTGTGAACGCAAATCTGGTTTGTTCGTCATTTGATATCAGATTGCTCCGTGTTTTATATCGGGCGACACCACAATCCCTATAGTGATATTGGACAGGAAAAACAATCTTAAGACGGGGCGGTTATCAATTGATTGGCTTCAACACATGTTATTCATGGAGTTTATTCTCGTTCATTCTTGCAATGAACTGCCTGAGCGATGAAGAAACCTCTAACCAAATTATCAAAATACTACAAGTATTCTGATAGAAATTAGAAAAAAACCTCCTCATTCTCGCAAGTTATCAAAAGTGACTCACAAATGAATTTGTCAATAAACAAAATTAATGAGCAACAATATCTATTTAACATGCTATTAGGCCCAATTCGCTTGAATATACTCGCATTCGCATTCCACCATAGATTGTTTGATCACTTCATCACTATGGCCGATGCAACCACTGTGGCCAAACAATTCAACTGGTGCCCGACACGATTAACATTACTTCTCAATTCTTATGTTTCCCTAGGAATTATGGAAAAACAAGCCCAGAGTTTTTCCATTAAATCTAATTATCAGCCTTACTTACTTAGTCATTCACAATATTATCTGGGGGAAACACTCTGCTCATTGGCAGAAATCAAATCTCTCACATTGACGAAATCCGATGAATGGCTGGTACAAAACACACAACCAAAACAACAAATGGATATGCATGACCAACGTTTTTGGCAAAAAGCGACATCGCGTTTACGGGCTTTTCACCGAAGTACAAGAAACCCAATCCTGTTATCTATCCTTCAGTCGCTTGATAACTGGCAAGATGGACTGCATTTCCTCGATGTTGGAGCAGGCTCTGCGGAGCTAGCCCAAAATATTTTAGCTATTCACCCACAAAGCAAAATCACGTTGTTTGATTTGCCTCTCTGTTGTACAGCAATACAAATGCAATTGATAGATTCGGATGGATTTGATGAATCTAATCCCTCTCAGTCCATCAAGTTTCTTCCTGGTGATATGAACACCACCCTTTTTGGTGGTCCTTACCAAATAATAGTAGCTGCGATGTCTCTCTATTTTGCTACCAATCTTCAATATTGTATAAATAGGCTCTGGGCATCATTGTCTCCCGGCGGAACATTGATTAGTTTTCACGAATCACTGAACCAAGAACGCACTCAACCTGAGTTTCATGTATTGGGCCGCCTCCCTGCTGAACTGGCAAATGGCCCACTTTCTATCGAATCAGATCAGATTGAAGAGGCGTTAAAAGCCAATCATCCCTCTCGTCTAGATACCCGAAAAATCCCAACTCCATTTGGAGAAATGACATTAATTATTGCCCATAAATGCATTTGACAATCAGGAAAAGGAAACAAGAACAATGTCATTAAGTATGGATCTTATCCGCCAATCGATTATCGGAGAATGCTGTCCCATTAAAACCCCGTTTGGTATCAAGCCGTTGATCTATGCAGATTATACGGCTTCTGGGCGAAGCCTCAGTTTTATCGAGCAGTTTATTCAGCAACAAGTAATGCCCTTCTACGGAAACACACATACCGAGACCTCAATCACAGGACTCCAAACAACATATCTGCGTGAGCAAAGCCGTCACATTATCCGCCAAGCGCTAAACGCCACCCAAGCCTATCATATTATTTTCACTGGTTCAGGAGCAACCAGTGCCATTAACCGCTTTATTCATATGCTGAATATTCCTCGTTATCAGGAACAAAAACCTGTTGTTTTCATAGGTGGTTATGAGCACCACTCCAACGACCTACCCTGGCGGGAAGCGGATGTAGAATTGGTTCGTATTCCACTCACTCCAGAAGGTATACTGGATCAAACAGAGCTAAAAACACAACTCTTAAAATATCAACATGTTCCTCTCAAAGTTGGCTCTTTCTCTGCTGCTTCCAATGTCACAGGGATTAAAACCGATATTAATGGAATCTTTAACCTACTCAAAAGCTTTAATGCACTATCATGTTGGGATTTTGCAGCCGCAGCACCCTATATGTCCATTGATTTACAGGCAATTCCAATGGATGCTATATTTATTTCACCTCATAAATTTTTAGGTGGTCCTGGTACACCGGGTTTGTTGGTGATTAGAGATAATTGTTTTAGCCAGACTATTCCTGGTCTTAATGGCGGTGGCACCGTATCTTATGTAAATGCATCGACTCACCAGTATGTCGACAATATCGAACGTCGTGAAGAAGGTGGCACGCCTGCCATAATTGAATCAATTCGTGCAGGGCTGGTATTTAAAATCCAACAACAAATTGGTCTAGACTACATTAAAAAACGGGAAAAAGAGCTGGTTGAACAAACACTCTTATATTGGAGGAATCTCCCTAATTTCGAGTTAATGGGTAATCCTTCCCTTCCCAGACTAGCCATCTTCTCATTTAATATTAAAGGACTGCACTATGGTGTGGTTGTTGCCATGCTAAATGACTTATTCGGAATTCAGGCAAGAGGTGGTTGTTCTTGTGCGGGACCTTATGCCCACCAGTTACTAGATATAAACCAAGACGATAGCCGGAATATCCAAGAAGAATTAGCACAGGGAAACAAGCTTGCCCGCCCTGGCTGGGTACGGCTAAATCTGCATTATCTGCTGGAAAAATCCACAGTTTGTTACATTCTGGAGGCCGTTTCACTCATCTCCCGCTACGGGCACTGGTTAGCAAAGCAGTATCATTACCACAATGACAAAGGTGTTTGGTTATACCAACAATACCAACCTCAATTGACCGTTTCTCTCGATCATCTAGAATTCTTTCACCAACAGAGGAATATCCGCCCAGAATCTCTTGAAGAATCCATGAAATCAGCTAAAAATACCCTGTTAAAAAGCAAGTCACATGTCAATAGTGAGAAAATCGCTAATATATTAAATGGTTAGCTGTTATGGTAAACTCCATCTCCTTTTTATTGGTGGCGCATAGATAAAGTTGATGTCTATTGTATTTTGCTTACAATCCAATCTAGAGTTAAAGAACAAATCGTCGATATAACCATAAATACGCTAGCATTTGCAATACTGCTCGTTTGCTGAAAGTCGCAAGGGTCACCGTCATGAGAACATGAAAAACTCACCGCCCAACACAACACATGCTTATACTCGTGACTGCTCCCCGCCCTATCGGGCGAGGCTTTCCACTTCACAGGCCGATGCTTGCGCCTAATTGAACGGGAATGACATTTGGCTTATCTTAGCAGTGGATGAACAATGATCTTTTGTTCGCCACAGAATATAATAGATGGAAAATTAGTGAATTTTTCCATTTAAACCACATGTATCCACGCCTCCATAGTGAGCTGATTACTTATTGATTAACTTAATATATTTCATGCTGTATTATTTCATTCCCTATAAATAAAAATATAAAGAGAAAATAATGACAGCAAAAACAACACACTACTACGTTATTCGCCCCATCACCCAACAAGACAATGCAGGCATTGCCGCTGTGATCCGTGAAGTATCTGCCGAGCATGGCTTAACCGCAGACAAAGGTTTTGCCGTTGCTGATCCAATTCTGGATACCCTGTACGAAGTTTACAACCAGCCACGCAGCGCTTATTGGGTTGTTGAAATGGATGGCGAAGTCGTTGGCGGTGGCGGTGTTGCTCCGCTGGCTGGTGGTGATGGTGAGACATGCGAGTTACAGAAAATGTACCTTTCATCGGTACTGCGGGGAAAAGGTATTGCCAAGCAAATCGTGAAACAATCCCTCGAATTTGGCACAGAGCAAGGTTTTAAACGCTGCTATCTGGAAACGACAGAGAATCTGAAAGCCGCCATTGCCTTGTATGAAAAGCTGGGCTTTAACTATCTTGATGAGCCTCTTGGCAATACAGGCCACAGTGACTGTGAAGTCAAAATGCTCAAGGCACTATAACTCCAATGGCCTTCAATATTAAAGCTACTCGTAATAAATCAGCCCCACAGTTTAAGTGGGGCAATTTGGTTTAACGCTACTTTTTTGACGCAATCTTCAAAAGATTTTAATGGAGTCTGGGTTCATCATCCTCAGGGGGAAAGAGATCACCGTCATCTTCATCATCAGGCGCGTTAGGATCTTCAAAGTACGTTCCCCAACCGTCGTAATTTACACCGATCTTTCCAACCAGATCCATAAGCTGCTCAACCTGTGCGTCGATCAATTCAGCTTCCAGACGACTTTCGCTGATCACATCACAGCACATCAAAACAACACCGTCTTCTGTTTCCAGCTCTTCCGCATCCGTTACTTCATAGCCTAATCTGAAAGCTTCAAGGGCTGCCTTTTCCAGTTGGTCAAAATTTTCTGCCGAAAAATGGTGCTCAATAATATAAAGTGCATCAGGATCACTGCCATCTTCCAATAATTCTTCGATGATCAAGCGAGTTTCTTCACACTGTTCTTCTAAAGCATGTGGGTCTGCCATGCCAATCCCCTCTGTCAGTTGGCTATCTTGTTTTGCATTCTCCCATCTTTTATGTGCAAAGGATATATCTATCCAATTTTGTTCTAAAAGAAATGAATAACTAAGCTACTGATCTATAACCTGTCTTAATACCTTCACTCCTATAAACGCTGAACACAGAGCTTGTAATTAAATTTTTTATCGATATATAGTGAATATAAATTCAATATTTTACTAATGGAGACAATGCATAATGAACCCATTTTTCAAGCGTTCTTTCCTAAAATTACTTGACATTACACCCACAGAAATTGATACCCTTTTAACTTTGGCTCATGCATTAAAAGCGAATAAAAAATCAGGTTCTGAATCTTGCTTACTCACAGGAAAAAATATTGCCCTGATTTTCGAAAAAGACTCCACCCGTACACGCTGTGCATTTGAAGTCGCGGCTCATGATCAAGGTGCCAATGTTACCTATTTAGGCTCAAGTGGTAGTCAGATCGGACACAAAGAATCCATTAAGGATACTGCGCGGGTACTTGGACGTTTGTATGATGGTATCCAATACCGTGGACATGGTCAGCAAATTGTCGAAACACTCTCGCAATACGCAGGGGTTCCAGTCTGGAATGGTCTGACTGATGAATTTCACCCAACCCAACTTTTGGCTGATTTAATGACGATGCAGGAACACAGCCAAAAGCCACTCTCTGAGATAAAATTTGCCTATTTAGGCGATGCCCGCAATAACATGGGCAATACCTTGCTGGAAGCTGCCGCATTGACGGGTATGGATCTCCGTTTGATCGCGCCAAGTGCATGCTGGCCAGACGAAAATTTGGTTGCAGAATGCCAAAAACAGGTTGAGAAAACTGGCGGTCAGATCACCCTGACAGAAGATATTACGCATGGTGTAAAAGGAGTCGATTTTCTATATACCGATGTTTGGGTATCGATGGGAGAACCGAAATCGGTCTGGCAAGAACGAATTGCATTACTGAAACCCTATCAGGTCAATATGGATGTTGTGAAACGCACTGGGAACCCAGAAGTTAAATTTCTGCATTGTCTGCCTGCTTTCCATGATGAAGAGACGATACTCGGTAAGCAACTGGCAGAGGAATTTAATTTATATGGTGGCCTGGAAGTCACTAATGAATTGTTTGAATCAAAACACAGCATTGTGTTTGATCAGGCTGAAAACCGAATGCATACCATTAAGGCCGTGATGATAGCAACTCTGGTGGAAAACCTCGTATTGTAATAGTTGATTCATATTTTGCTTCCGCTCGTACTGCAAAAATCACAATACCAACTTACCCAACTTACTTGGCTTCTGTATCTTCAAATAAGTTGGGTATTCTCCACCGACTTTCAGTTAAAAATCAGAAAATAACTATATCACTATGCATAAATTTCCAATATATTGATAGTCATCACATTAAACCAGATTTATTTAACAATTTGATTTATATGAAAAATTATCAATTTTGGAAAAAATTTTCTCTAAATTAAAAAATTTTTATTACTTTTTAGAAAAATTTTTTTATCTCCCTATGCCATATTCTTTCTAAATAGTGCAATATTTCCCCTAAAAAATATTAATAATCAATTTATAGGATTGCAAAAATGATAAAAAATATAGCCACAGCATTAATCCACGGCGGAAAACAACAGGACAAAGAAAATCATGCTATTTTTCCCCCCATTACAACAGCCAGTACTTTTGTACAGAAAGATTTATCTGAGCATGGTGAATACTGTTATTCTCGTTGCAGTAACCCAACACGCTATGCCTATGAAACATTATTAGCCGAAATAGAAAATGGTATTTACGCAACTGCAACCGCGTCTGGTGTAGCAGCCGCTGCTTTAGTCTTAAACTTGTTACCTAAAGAATCCCACATTATTGCTATGAAAGGAGTTTATGGCGGCACATTTCGTTTATTTGAACGGGTAGCAATTGAAAATAATGGTCATCAATTTGACTATGTCGACTTAAATAATCTCACTGAAGTTGAGGCTAAAATAAAAGATAATACTCGATTAATTTGGATAGAAAGTCCAACGAATCCATTATTAGAATTAGTTAATATCAGAAGTATTTGTGCATTCGCGAAAAATCACAATATCTTAACTTGCGTTGATAATACATTTGCAACCGCATGGAATCAAAAACCCCTCGAATTGGGAGCAGATCTTGTGATGTTATCTACAAGTAAATATATTGGTGGTCATTCGGATCTTATTGGTGGAGCGGTTATTACTCATCGAAATGATTTAGCCAATAAGCTAGATTTCTTAAAAACGACCATGGGTGCTATTGCATCTCCCTTTGATGCTTATTTAGCACTACGTGGATTAAAGACATTAGCGTTACGAATGTCAGCACAATGCGCTAATGCACTTGAAATTGCCAATTTTCTTCAATCTCATCCAAACATTGAACAAGTTTATTATCCCGGTTTACCCTCTCACCCGCACTATTCCATTTGCCAGCAGCAAATGCGCGCAAGTGGTGCCGTCGTTACGATTAAATTAAAAGGCGATCTGGAGGACACAAAGAGATTTTTAAGCAAATTACGCTATTTTGTTTTAGCAGAATCTCTCGGTGGTGTAGAAAGTATGGTTAACCATTCTGCAACTATGTCACACGGCTCCATGACAAAAGAAGAGCGTGAAGAGATTGGTATTTATGATACTGTATTACGCTTATCAGTAGGTATTGAAGATATTCGTGATTTATTAGCTGATCTTGAACAAGCATTAGAATAAATTTACTTAATATAAAAAATAACAAAAAATAAGGTGAGTAAAAAATGAATGATTACGGTATTTGGACCATCATTACCCCTGTTGTCACAATTATCTTAGCTATATTTACACGCCAGGTTATTTTATCTCTATTACTCGGTATATTAGTCGGCTTTACTGTCATTAATGACCATCATATTATTTTAGGTATACAAGGAACTATTGAAGGTATTATTGATACCTTTTCCTCCCCAGGCAATACAAAAACTATCATCTTTATGTTGATGATTGGTGGAATAATGCGGCTTGTGGTTGTTACAGGTGGCGTACGATCCTTAGTTCATTTACTAACCGATAAGACGCAACTTATTGAAAATAAAAAAGCTGTTCAATTTTTTGCAATGATCATTACATCATTAATTTTTATTGAAAGCTCAATTAACCAATTAATTGCTGGAGCATCAACAAAGAAATTAGCCAAAAATTACGGTATCCCACCAGAAAAAATGTCTTACATTATTCAAACATCCTGTGTTTCTGTTTGCTCTTCCGCCATGATTAACGGTTGGGGAGCCGCAATGATGGGGATCATTGGCATACAGATTTCCAGAGGGTTAATCAGCGGTGAACCATTTGATATCCTGGCAGGTTCTATAGTTTATAATATTATGGCTTGGTTATCGCTGGCTTCTGTCTTGTTTTACATTTTTTCTAATGTTTCTTGGGGGCCAATGAAAACTGCAGAAATGCGAACCTTACATGAACATTTAAATAGTGATATTGAAGATAAACACAGTGAAGATAGTAATGATATTATTAAACACCCCAACTGCCATACTTCATTAAACTTTTTCATTCCTATTTTATCGACGGTATTAATGCTCCCTATTGCCCTCTATATCACAGGTGATGGTGATTTTAGTAAGGGCAGTGGTTCAACCTCTATCTATTGGAGTGTTATGTTTGGAACTACTGTCTCTTTTTTCTGGTTCTTATTACGCCGCGTTTTAACCATCGAAACCTTTTTTAAAGAGCTTTATATTGGTTATGCCAGCATGATAAAAATAAGCTCTGTCATGGTATTGGCATTCTTAATGGGTAATGTTTCCGCTGATTTAAATACCGGTGCCTATATTGCACAAATGACTTCTGGTATCATTCCGGCAGGTTTTTCCATCGGCTTTATTTTCCTGATTAGTTCCATCATGTCATTAGCAACGGGCACCTCATGGGGAACATTTGCAATTATGATCCCCATTGGGGTACAGCTAGGTATTTCAGTAGGAATGCCTCCTGAGTATATGATTGGTGCTGCTATTGCTGGTTCTATCTTTGGTGATATGACATCTCCAATTTCCAGCGATGCTATCGTTGCATCAATGGCAACAGATTGTGACCATATTGAACATATTCGGACTCAAATGCCATATGCATTGGTTACTGCAAGTTTCGCTCTCGTCATTTATTTCTATTTAGGTCTTACTTATTAACTGGCAACCCGCTGAGGATAATATGTCTTTAAAAGAAAATTTAGCAAAATTTGCTCATGTTGATTTACTAAAAACGGCAACTATGATGGATAAATTGGAAAATTTATCCCACTATTTAGGGCGCGATGTTTATATTAAGAGAGATGATTTAACCCCCTTAGCGATGGGTGGGAATAAATTACGTAAATTGGAATACCTTATTGCTGACGCCTTACAAAAAAAGGCTAAAGTTATTGTTACCGCTGGAGCAATTCAATCAAATCATGTACGGCAAACAGCAGCTATTGCGGCGAAATATGGTCTAAAATGCGTCGCTTTATTAGAAAATCCCATTCAAAACTACGATAGTAATTTTCTCAATAATGGTAATAAACTGCTGACGGAATTATTCAACGCTCAATGTGTCATGTGTGATGAATTGACCGATCCAAATAAGCAAATGGAAGAATTGATTGATCAACTCAATCTCGAAGATGCTTATATTGTACCTGTCGGCGGTTCCAATGCCCTTGGTTCATTGGGTTATGTACGTTGCGCATTAGAAATTGCCGAGCAGCGCCCGAAGGATGTGGAGTTTGCTGCTGTGATTGTTGCCTCTGGAAGCGCAGGCACACATGCAGGGTTGGCTATCGGGTTACATTCTGTACTACCTCAAACGCCGGTTATTGGCGTTACCGTCTCACGTGTTACAACTGAGCAAGCACCGAAAGTGAGTCAATTGCAGAAAGAAATCAGCTCGCTCTTAGGCCAAACAACCTGTCCAGATATTCTTTTGTGGGATAATTATTTCGCTCCCATGTATGGCATGCCGAATAAAAAAGGGTTAGAGGCCATTACACTATTAGCGCAGAAAGAGAGTATTTTATTAGATCCTGTCTATACCGGAAAAGCGATGGCTGGGTTAATTGATAATGTGCTGAACAATAACATTGAAAGCCAGAAGCCATTACTTTTTGTACATACAGGAGGGGCTCCTGCATTGTTTTCTTATTCTGGGATAGGGTTATCAAATAATTGATTTATAATGATAAATATTTAAAACCATTCTAATTATGAAATATAAAAAGGAATACTGAGTATATACTCGCCTTACTCCAATATACAGGTTTTAAGATTTGAAAATTGCCATTAATTTAATAAGCTAGCTTTTACAGAAAAAACAGCTAAAAAGATGGCTGTTTTTTCTGAATTTAGTTAGATATTTTGCCCTCACTTGGCAAAATCATCGCCGACTACTTATCACTAACTTAAACGCAAACAGCAAAAATAATCCACCTGTCGCGCGGTTCATCCATTTAATGACATTTTCACGGCGTAATAGATGGGAAAGAGGGCGTGTGGCATAAATCAATAACAGTGACCACAATGTACCAAGCAAAACATGAATTGCCACTAAACTGAATATCCATAAAGTGGGAGAATGCCCCTGGGGTATAAACTGCGGTAGGAATGAAACATAAAACGCGCCCATTTTCGGATTCAGTACATTGCCCAACATCCCTTTAATAAACCAATTTTGGCCTTTAACGGAAGAAGATACCTCTCCGCCAAGATCCTTTTTGGGATACCAAATCATTTGAATGCCCAACCAGCATAAATACAATGCACCACACCATTTTAATATATTGAATGCTAGCTCTGATACGGCAATCAATGTACCGAGGCCGAATGCCACCATTGCTCCCCAAATAAAACATCCCGTATTAATACCAAGGGCGGCCTGAAAAGCTTTCTTACTCCCTTCCACCGTTGCAGTTCGCAGAACTAGCGCAGTATCCAGGCCAGGAGTCAATGTAAGCAATGTCGCCGCCACAGTAAATGCAAGCAGGGAATCCATAACGGTCATATCTATCTCCGAATACAAAAACAGAGGGTAAAATGAGATTACTGAAAATACTAAATTCCTTATCTTTACGCTGATCACATTCTGCCTCATTCTCTACCTATTTAATTCGCAGCAGATCATTAAATTTCATTGTTAATCGAGTAGTTAAAATTAAATTTTACCGACGCTTTGACATGTGCTTAAGGTTGACATATGCCAACTGATTTTAGAGGTGAATTATGGAAAGAGTTGTGAAAATTTTCAAAAATGGACGTAATCAAGCCATTCGGTTACCTGTCATGTTTGAATTTGATGCTGAGAGAGTTTATATCCGCCAGGATAAAAATGGGGATATTATTTTGTCGAAAAACAAATCTAAACATGATGACTGGGATTTATTTTTCAATATGTTAAATAATCTTTCTGTTCCAAATGATTTTTTAGATGTCAATGATCGTAATCAGGACATAACTAAACGCGATCCATTTGAAGGAATTCTTTAATGTATATGCTGGACACAAACACTGTCAGTTATATTTTTCGAAAAAATCCAACAGTAATCAACAAATTACGCACAATACCACCGTCAAGAATATGCATATCTAGTATTACTGAGGCTGAATTACACTATGGAATTTTGGAACGGCAAAACAAGGAGCTACAAAATATTGTCAACACGTTTATTGAATCGATAACGGTTTACGATTGGGATAATGCCGCTGCAAAAACTTATGGTGAACTCCGTGTCAGAATGGAACAAATTGGTCGTGTTATGGGCACAATGGATCAGTTGATCGCGGCTCATGCCCTAAGTAAAGGGCTGACGATTGTTACTAATGATGCTGCATTTAGGATAGTTCATGGTTTAAATGTCGAAGATTGGAGTAAATATTGACAAGTAGGATCGCAATCCCACTTAACCAACCACCTATCTACACCCTAGCGGGTGACTCTTTTTTCACCTCGTTACGACTCATACGGATGGCGACATTCGCCGAAAATAGGCGTATCAACCAACAGTTGGAAACAGTGATTAAAGTCTGCCATGAATCCAGCAGATTATCGGCAGCAGGCCGCAAGCTCTTTGCTATTTCCCACCAACAAAAAACAACCTAATGATGCCGATAGGTTACGTAAGTCTTGCCCGATTCTGTCTTGATTGGGAAAGTATTAGACATTAATTGGAAATTAACAAACCGGAGAACAACAACATGAAGCTGAAATTTCTAGGCACTAGTGCCGGCATTCCCACAAAAGAGCGCAATGTCACCAGCCTTATCCTCGATTTACAGGGCATCCGCAACGCACTGTGGATGTTTGATTGCGGTGAGGGAACCCAGCATCAGATCCTTCATTCTCCCATCAAGGTAGCTAAACTGGAGAAAATCTTTATCACTCATCTGCATGGTGATCACATCTTCGGTTTGCCCGGATTACTGTGCAGCCGTTCGATGGGAGGTTCTACCGATCCCCTTACTTTATATGGGCCAACGGGGATACGTCAGTTTATAGAAACCACATTACAGTTGAGCAGTTCTTTCCTGACCTATCCATTGGAAATTATCGAAGTCCAGCCCGGACAACTGTTTGATGATGGCGAACTCAAGGTCACGGCTTATGCCTTGAACCATCGCGTAGAGTGCTACGGCTACCGTATTGAAGAGCACGACAAACCCGGCGCACTTAATGCAGAAAAATTAAACCAGGATAAGATTCCCCGTGGCCCATGGATGCAGGCTTTAAAGCAGGGAGACACAATAACACTGGAAGATGGCCGCACAATTTGCGGCAAAGATTATTTAGGTACACCGATTCGTGGCAAATCATTGGCTATTTTCGGGGATACTGAACCGACACCCGAAGCACTGAAACTGGCTGCCAATGTTGATGTGATGGTGCATGAAATCACGCTGGAAGATGCATTTGCCGCGAAAGCCAACGAGCGTGGGCATTCTACCACTAAACAAGCCGCAACATTGGCACGCAATGCCAAGGTCAAACACTTTATCGCTACGCACATTAGCGGACGCTATGGAATTGAGGATTGCCCGCGATTATTGGCGGAATGTCGGGAAGTATTTCCAAATACTGATTTGGCCGCAGATTTTGCCATATTTATTATTAAATAAAATATTGCCAGAAAAATGAAAACACTGTATAAATAAACAGCATAAATTCTGGCAGAAAAATAGATTTATATCACCTATTTCTGGTTAACTCCCTTCAACAAAATACTTAAGAAATAAAAATGAATTACGCAAAAATCTCACCAAAGATTATTAACCCGTTATATAAAGGCTATGAAGAAATCCATGCCTCTGAATTGGATCAAGAGCTTGTTCTGTTGGTGGAAACACGGGTATCTCAAATTAATGGTTGTGCCTATTGTTGCCATCTTCATGCTGAAGCAATCCGCAAAGATCATGGTATAGAACAAGTAAAACTGGATAAGTTACCTGCATGGTTCAATTCCAGCATCTACAACCCAAAAGAAAAACTGGCATTAGAGTGGTGCGAAGCCTTAACGACAAACCCTAGGCAAAGTATATTGGATAAGATCAAAGAACGCTTGGATGCTGTTTTTACAGAAAAAGAGATTGTTGACCTGACAGCAACAATTTCCTTAATGAATGCTCTTAACAGAATGGCGGTCAGTTTAGGTGATCGAAACGAATAATCACCGCATTATGCGGGTTGTTTAACCTGACCATTAATTGAAATAAAAATTTCTTCCGGCAATCCTTGCGATGAATGCTATCGTGAGTATAATGCGCGACGATTTGCTGGGAGAAAACATGAAAGATTGCGTTGTAAAAACTGTTAGAAAACACCAAGCTAACGAAGCTCTGTCTGCTGACAGCGTAAACGCGTTGTTTTTCCCATTGCCTAACCAAACATTTAAAAAGCCCCTCAATTGAGGGGCTTTTTTTTGCCTGTCCAGTCCAAGGCTAGAAGTCATAAAAGAGGAACGTAAACATGGCTAATCCGTTATATCGCAAGCATATCATTTCAATTAATGATCTGAGCCGCGCAGATCTGGAACTGGTATTGCAGACGGCCGCTGCATTAAAAGCCAATCCACAGACTGAATTACTGAAACACAAAGTTATAGCGAGTTGCTTCTTTGAAGCCTCCACACGTACCCGTCTCTCATTTGAAACCGCCATTCAGCGACTCGGCGCTTCCGTCGTGGGTTTTGCTGACAGTAGTAATACTTCATTGGGTAAAAAGGGAGAAACGTTGGCTGATACTATTTCCATTATCAGCCAATACGCTGATGCAATCGTTATGCGTCATCCACAGGAGGGGGCGGCACGACTGGCTTCTGAGTTTTCCGGCCATATCCCTGTTATCAACGCCGGCGATGGCGCAAACCAACATCCGACCCAGACTTTGCTCGATCTGTTCACCATCCAAGAAACTCAGGGCAGACTGGAAAACCTGAAAATTGCGATGGTCGGTGATTTGAAATATGGCCGTACCGTGCACTCACTCACACAAGCGCTGGCAAAATTTAATGGCAACCATTTCTGTTTCATCGCACCAGATGCACTTGCAATGCCAGGCTATATTTTGCATATGCTGGAAGAAAAACAGGTGAGTTACAGCCTCCACAATAACTTTGAAGATGTGTTGCCAGAACTGGATATTTTGTATATGACTCGTGTCCAGAAAGAGCGTCTTGACCCTTCAGAATATGCCAATATCAAGGCTCAGTTTGTTCTGCGCGCGGCGGATCTGGAGAATGTTAAGGAAAACCTGAAAGTACTGCACCCGCTGCCGCGGATCGATGAAATCACAGTGGATGTCGATAAAACACCATATGCTTACTACTTCCAGCAAGCAGGAAATGGCATTTTTGCCCGTCAGTCATTATTGTCGCTGGTATTGAATGAAGATGTTGTTATAGAAAATAAATAGGCATCAATATTATGATTGGGGAAACTGTTCCTTGATCATAATCGTACTTTCTTTGAAAAGATTTTTATCCAGCTCGGTTTTTAATGAAGAATACATTGTTATCTTCAAAAACCGAGCCTGAATCGACATATTACTAACTGTTATAGATAGGTAGGTGGAAAAGCCATAAACATCTTATACAAGACGTTGAGGTTCAGACCCATTATGTTCAGTAAGGGATAATTTCACCGGTACAGATTTTGAGGTTGGCGTGCCTGTACCATCACCAACACTTTCCATTGGGACTAATGGATTGGTTTCTGGATAATAAGCGGCAAGGTTTCCACGTGGAATGGTATAAGGCACTAATTTAAAGCCGGAGACTTTGCGCTTGATACCGTCATGCCATACTGTTTCGATATCGACTAAATCACCAGCCTGATATCCCGATTGGGCAATATCTTCCGGATTCATGAACAACACTTCCCGCTGACCATAAATTCCACGATAACGATCATCCAACCCATAAATCGTGGTGTTATATTGATCGTGTGAACGTAAAGTTTGCAAAGTAAAAGGAACATCAGCACCTTCAATTTGCGGGAACAGAGTTTTTGGCAGCGGTACATGACTGAATTCAGCTTTTTTGCTCGGGGTTGCAAAACGTAATTCGGCCGCAGCATTGCCAAGATAGAAACCGCCAGAGTGTTCACATTTTTTATTAAAATTAGCAAATCCTGGAATGGTCGCTGCAATATGATCGCGAATTTTATTGTAATCTCCGGCTAATTCCAGCCAATTAATGGTTGCACTACTACCAACTGCCGCATTAGCAATACCAGCAATAATCGCTATTTCAGAACGCTGGCTATCAAATAATGGCTTATTTACGCCCTCTGAGGCATGAACCATGCTGAAAGAGTCTTCTACTGTCACAAACTGTGCGCCCGTAACCTGAATATCTTGTTCGGTACGCCCCAATGTCGGCAGAATAAGAGCACCTTTTTTACCAGTAATAAGATGGCTCCGGTTTAATTTTGTGCTGATGTGTACGGTCAAATCACAATGTCTAAGCGCTTCTTCTGTTCGCGGACTATCTGGAGCCGCGGCCGCAAGGTTCCCACCCAGTGCGATCAGAACTTTAACTTCATTACGCAACATGGCACTCAATGCCTGCACAACATGATGGCCATGTGCACGAGGTGGCTCAAAACCAAAATGAGCAGCCATGTTATCCAGGAAAAGTTTGGCCGGTTTCTCGTTTATTCCCATCGTCCGGTTACCCTGTACATTACTGTGACCACGTACCGGACAAAGCCCTGCGCCCGATTTACCCAATTGACCAAAAAGCAATTGAAGGTTGACGATTTCACGTACCGTAACCAAAGAGTGTTTATGTTGGGTTATCCCCATTGCCCAGGTACAGATGACACGCCCAGCATTCTGATAAATGGCAGCCGCTTCACGCAATTGTGCTTCGGTCAATCCCGATTGATATTCAATCAATGACCACCCGGTTGCTGCAACTTCTTGCAAGTAATCATCCACCCCGTTGGTGTAAGTTGCGATGAATTCCAGATCAAAAATACCTGATTTGCCTTCAGCCAGCAGGGCGTTATGGTTTTCCAAAAGTGCCTTGACTATCCCTCGCACCGCCGCCATATCGCCACCAAGTTTGGGCTGATAGTAACGGTGGCTAATTTCCCCTGCCATTGGGGTAATTACTTCGAGCGGTTTTTGTGGATCAGCGAAACGTTCCAATCCGCGCTCACGCAGGGTATTAAAAGTGACTATGCGTGCTCCGCGTTCAGCAGCATGTCGTAAGCTATGCAGCATTCGTGGGTGATTTGTTCCGGGGTTTTGACCAAATATAAAGATGGCATCTGCATGATCAAAATCTTGCAGCCGAACGGTGCCTTTCCCAACGCCTAAGCTTGCCAACATACCGGAACCACTGGCTTCATGGCACATATTGGAACAATCCGGGAAGTTATTGGTTCCCACGACACGGCCAAATAACTGGTACAGCCACGAAGCCTCATTACTGGCACGTCCCGAAGTGTACAGCTCAAGCTGATTGGGGTTATCCATCGCCTTAATGTGGTCGGCAATCAAGACAAAAGCATCATCCCAACTGATCGGCTCATAATGATCCGTCTGCGGGTTATAGCTCATCGGCTCAACCACTCTTCCCTGGTATTCAAGGAAATAATCACTTTGTTGGTAAAGTTGACTAACGCTATGGGTTGCGAAGAATTTTCGATCAACATACCGACGAGTCGCTTCCCAAGTGACTGCCTTGGCACCGTTTTCACAAAAACTAAACAGGCTTTTGTTGTCATCTCCCCATGCGCATCCGGGGCAATCAAAGCCCTTGGGTTTATTCATGCGCATCAGGTTAACCATATTTTTCAGTGCTTGTTTACTATCAAAGACAAAACGGGTTGTTGCCTCCAGTGAACCCCAACCACCAGCAGCCGCATGGTAAGGTTTTATTTTTGATTTGAATTTCATAAAAATCTCTATTTTTTATGTCATGACCAACACAATCAGGCCACATCTTTGCAGGTGAACCAATAACGTCGATTTCATTCATTGGCGGCTTACCACCGCTGTGATCATACTCCTATCTGCCCATTATGATAATTATTCCGTGGTTATATCACGAAAAAACCGAACTATTTACCAAATATATAGGCACTATTGCTAGTGCCCTTAATGCTATTAAGATCAAAAATTAGCACTGAACGTATCAACGCTATCGGCTTTAACAAACTTGGCAGCGTTAGGCATCTCTTTGCCATCTTCGTCTTTACTTAATGCATTAAAATGCTCAACGCCACATTTGATCTTGGCCTTTTCAGCTTCACGCAGGTCATCTGAGACTCACCAGATTAATCAACGGGTAAACATAGGCCACGGCTAATTTCCTGTCGCTTTTTAGTGATTGAATTGGTTTCATTCAACATACAGATCTGGAAAACATTCGAGTTGTCCCAGCATTCTCTCAGTGCTGACCTTAAAGAATTTCAACGTAGCTAAATATTAATAAAAAAATTAATTAAGTCATTTAATGAAAATTTCGTTTATTATTTTCACTAGGAATTATAATAAAAATCACATATTGTGAACATTAATTGCTCGTTATGTTCAGCAAGTTAATTTGAACATAACGAGCGGGTACGCTATTTCTTAACGCAAAGTTTACTCTTTTTATTATACGAATATGATTCACTTCTCTCATATCCCTTCCTTAGTATCCAGCATAAACTGTCAGTTTCCCTGATGCTGAGCACTTGTATTACAAAATCTTAATAGATAAAATAAGATTATAAATATCAGCGTACGACAATATATTATCAGAGAGATGATATAATGCAAGAATCGAACAATAAAAAAACAACTGAAGCAGATGCTCTGTTATCTAATATCGCTCAAAACATCGATTTTTTAATGAAAAAAAATGACATCCCCCCACAAACCTTGAGCAGGCTGACAGGCTTAGGCATTGCAACTATCAATAGCCTCAGACGTGGTGTAGGCAACCCAACTATCGCAACTATTTCATCCATTGCAGATGTATTTGGTGTAAATGTTGGTGAAATTACCGACAATAAGTTGTATGAGTCAAATGAAGATGAGGAAATTATTTTATCAATCCCCCTAATTCGTTATAGTGAATTGGATAGCTATATAACCGGAGAAATAGTTAACGTAAATTTATATAAAGTCAGTGTTAATAGTAATCACGAAAATTCACTTTTCTCAGTAGAATTTTCAAATAATCTATTATCTCCGTATTTTGACAGTAATACCATTGCCATTGTTTCTAAAACGGAAAATTTTTGTGACAGTGATGTGGTTCTCGTTAAGATTAAAGATGCTCCTATTTGTTTTAGACAAATTTTTGTAGGCGAAAGTGGAATTTATTTTTCGATATTAGGAATTGAAAGTGAACCTAAAACAATATTAACCCATAACTACACAATAATTGGGGTTGTGACTAAATCAATTAAAAAATTAAAATAGGAATTTTATTATGGAAAAAATAGTTGATTTTTTCAAAAAGACATTTAAACCTCGTTATATATACAGTTTACAAAAATTTGAACCCATAAAAGAGAATGGATGTTATATATTAAAAGAATTAGGCACCCATACATGTATCAAAGCAACCGCAGAAGATATCTTTGATAGTGATCTATTATATAATATAAATCCTATCGACATCATATTCATAACAAAATTTGAAGAATATGAAATGAGAGAAAAGCAAAAATTCGAAATTATAGAAGAAAGCAGAGATCTTTCCTTCATAATACAAAATGCCTATTCTCGCAGAAAAATAAATGGAAAGGAATTACTTATGGATAATAATATAGTGGAAAAATTAGATCCAGCAAGCCTTGTCAAAATCGCCTATATGTCAGGATTAAAAGATGGCAGAAAAATCTCCGATGATATATCAAGGGCAGAAAAAATAAAATCATCCAAGCATACAAAATTGAAGGTAATAAAGTGACTAAATCCTATCCCATTAATTCAAAATTTAAATATGACTCTTTATTTATTTCTTTATCCGTCACAATAATGATAACATGTGATGTACTTGTATATAAAACTTTAGATTTTAGTGGCTTCAAAATCACATTTAGTGGGATTTTATTCTCTTTTTATTTCCTAATATCCACAATTCAGACAGAAGTATATGGGTACAGACAAGGAGTCAAAACAGTCTGGATAATCGTTTTATGCCAATCAATTTTCGTAATGATCATCTTTGCAGCATCACATGCACAACCAGAAAATAATCAGATCTCAATGAACTTTAGATCATTATTTGGTGAGTTCTGGCGTGTGATGGTGGGGACATGGACTTCTGTACCTATTTCTTATTTTATCAATGGATTTGTTATATCTAACTTAAAAAAAGTTTTTCTTGGACGATTTTTTTTCATCAGATATATCATTGCTTCAATGATTACCCAGGCCGCTCTTCTACTGTCAGCATATCCTATCAGCCTGTCTTCAAAATACAGTTTTAATGAATTAATCATAATAATTGCGACAACATGGTCATATAAAGTCATCATGTCCATTATTTTGCTACCGATAGGGATAATCTTATCTGATAAAATCAAAAAATTAGAGTCAACTGATATATACGACTGGAACATTTCATATAATCCATTTCTTTTCAAAGGTAATAAAAAATGAAAGCTATTCACTTAACAGACATACACTTGACCCTAAGCCGAGACAATAAAATTTTTAATGTCAATCCTTATGAAAATTTTGATTTTGTTTGTGAAGAAATATATAGAATAAAAAACATTACTGATATAGCGTTAATTATTGTATCCGGTGACATTACAAATGATGGTGATGTCGATGCTTATAAATACTTTTTTAAGAAAATGGAATCCCTAAAAACACCTTATATAGCAATACTTGGTAATCATGATATTAAGAATAATTTTGATATCGCTCTCGCAGAAGAAAAAACACAATATATTATCAACTCCCGCCAGTATAAAAATAAATCCTGGCATATTATTTCTGTCGATACTGTCGTCGAAGGTGAGGATTTCGGTTTTATATCCAACAATAACTTGGCTGAGTTAGAAAGAGAGATGATTGAAAACAGTCATTTTAATATCGCAATATTCATGCATCACCATGCCATTTCAGTTGGTACACCAATTGTAGATAACTGCATGTTGAATAATAGCAAAGAATTATTGGCTCTGTGTGAGAAACATCAGGTTAAATTTATCGGCAGTGGACATGCACATACTTCACGTATTTGGCATCATAATACAATGGTAACGAGTGTTGCTCCCGCTGTTGTATTCCAATGGTTACCAGGTATAGATACAGTCAAGATATCAAAGGGCTTTGGTTTCAATATAATAGATTTTTCTTCCGATTTATCTATAACATCATGCATTTATTAATGTTTATTTCCTCTATTGTTCAAGTTGCAGCGTTGTTGGCTGCACTTGTTCATTTCACCACAAAATAAACAAACGTCCCCACATAATTACCAATGACATAGCCAACAGTACCAATCACCATAATCGGGCCGACCAGATTAATCCAACCACGGCTAATTGCCATCGCTGCTGCGGTAGTTGGCCCACCGATATTGGCATTACACGCCAAAATGTTTTCCTCAAGGTTGAATTTAAACACTTTTCCCACGGCAAAAGTCAGTATCAAGTTCAGCATAGTAATCACAAAGACGAAGGCAAATAGTAGTGGCGCATGGCTGATAATGACCTGAACGGATGCAGGTATGCCAATCACAACAAAAAACATATAAATGGCGTAAGTACCCAATTCCTGGGTGCCATTCAGTTTGCTGAATGTCTCTTTAAATATTGAGACGATAATAAAAGTGACGGTAGTCAGAAGCAGGTATTTATCGGAAATCAGGCTGAAAACCAGCTCTTGGTAAATGTTGTTTGGCTGCCCAAGCAAGGTTTTTAACCATGATGAAAGCTGAAATGATAGCGCAACGATAAAAATTGACCATGCCAGCGATATAGCGATGTCTTTCAGGGCAATATTTTTGGGTTTCCAATAAGCAGCCGCCAAGGGTTGAGATTTATCTAAATTAGGCGTATTTTCAACCAAATCGGTATATGGACTGCCCCAGAATTTTCTCGCCACTGTCCAACCAGATAAAAGCATCAGGATAATAAAATAAGCGGCCATCATAAAATGATCAGCAACGATGGTAGAGGCCACCATGTCCTGGGAAGTTTCCAGCTTGGCGGCCATTGCCGCAAAGTTAACTCCTCCTCCCGTATAAGAAGCGGATATCATGCCACTGATTTTATCTAACTCTGGTATGTAAGCCCTGAAAAGCCAGAAAGAGACGATTGTACCAATCATGGTCGCAACGGAAGAAATCAGGAAAAGTATCAATAATCGTCCACTTTCTTTAAGAATACTGTGCAGGTTAGTTTTAAATAATAATAAGGGGATTGCCAGTGGCAGGATATACCCCCAAACAGCATCGTAAGCCGGTGCTTCGGTAGGAATAATATTTAAATTGGAAGCAAAGACAGCAACGATCAATGCAATCACTGCTCCCGGTATTTTAGATGCCCATTTAAAACGCTGTTCTGCCATTATGGCGGCAGCGACAACAATCATAATAAAAGCCCACAGCATTAATGAATTGTCAGCTGTAATGAATGTATTTTTCATTATTTTTTCCCAATATTTTTTAAATAAAAAAGAAGATATTCACTCACTGACTCATTCAATGATTTACTTATTCAAATAGTCTGAAGTTTCATCTATTGCTCCATAAATAGCCGTCCTGTTGTTATAGAATGCCCACATGGAGTTACCGTAATCATAATGCCACCACTCAGTCGGTAAATTGGTAAATCCTACTTGCTTCATGGCGTGGTAGAGTAATCGGCGATATAAAGTGGCAGACATATTTTTTTCAGGGGCCTTTTCTAATGCAGCGGTGTAGGAAAGTCCATTCACTTCATCAAACTCTGTCCCCAAAAAAAGTGCATGACCAGATTCTATATTAAAGAGTGTGACATCCACTGCACCCCCTGTCAGATGTGGGCTGATTTGATTTTTTCCTACTGGCGCTGGAGCTACAAATTGCTGTAATAGTTTCTGCTGTTCCTCAGCCGATAATTCGGTATATTGCTCTGCGATCTTTACCTGCGTTATCTCTTGCAATGCTTGCTGCGTTTCCCGCGAACGCCAACCATCCAATACTAAAATCCCCAAATGGGCAGGAAGTAACTGTGATGCTATCCTTAATTTTTCAGCCACACTTTTTCTTACCATACAATATTCAATAGAGCCTTTTATTCCTGCCAGATAATAAACCGATTTTTGTTTTAATTTATTCGAATCAGTAATGATTTCTAAAGATTCATGACATTCATAAATAGGAATTTCATTAATTATTTTCCAATCAAAATCGCCCTCTACCGAGATTTTTTCCGCAGCATTTTTTCCCAGGTTTATATTTCCAGAAGAAGTAGGTAGCAACATATTCAACCTTACACTGTGATATTGGTGTTGATTTCATTTAAATAACAACATGTTTACAGGTTAGCAACAGAAGTGCTATCCATCAAATTTTATTTATTTTCTATTATTGAGTTAAATCGTCTTTTATATTCAAAAGGTAATCAGGTGAAATGCCAAATCGTCTATGACAAAATAAGCCAACCCTAATATCTGGAGGAGGAATACCGAGACGGTATTCATGACACAACATGACACAAGACCATCAACTACAAGTAGAAGCCATTAAATGTGGCACGGTTATCGATCACATCCCAGCCCACGTCGGCTTTAAGTTATTGTCACTGTTCAAACTCACCGAAACAGATCAGCGCATTACGATTGGCCTGAATCTGCCTTCCAATCATTTGGGTAAAAAGGATCTGATCAAGATTGAAAACACCTTTCTGACAGAACAACAGGCAAACCAACTCGCCATGTATGCACCCAATGCCACGATCAATAATATTGAGAATTACGTTGTGGTCAAAAAGATGCCAATCAACTTGCCAGACAGAATCGACAGTGTCCTTGTCTGCCCAAACAGCAATTGCATCAGCCATAATGAACCTGTCGACAGCAGCTTCTATGTGATGTCAGAAAAAGACGATGTGGTGTTGCGCTGTAAATACTGTGAGAAAGAGTTTGATCGTCAAGCCGTTATCAATAACGATTAACCACCGATTCAAATAATCTATCTGCTGCCAGTTCAGGTAATCTGTAAGAATGTCCTGTATCAATTGATGCGGGACAAAGGATCACTATAATGGCAATCCAGAAAATTTTTCCATTTAGACGTCAAACAGGAGTTTCTAATGTCACGTTCTATCCATACCGAAAATGCACCAGCAGCAATCGGCCCTTATGTTCAGGGTGTTGATCTGGGTAGCATGGTTATCACTTCCGGCCAAATCCCTGTTGATCCAAAAACCGGTGCTATCCCTGAAGAGGTGACTGCTCAAGCCCGTCAATCTTTGGAAAACGTTCAAGCTATTATCGAACAATCTGGCTTGAAAGTTGCTGATATCGTAAAAACCACAGTGTTTGTTAAGGATCTGAATGACTTCGCGGCCGTGAACGCAACTTACGAAGCGTTCTTTGCTGAACACAATGCACCGTTCCCTGCCCGTTCATGTGTTGAAGTTGCCCGTCTGCCAAAAGACGTGAAAATCGAAATCGAAGCTATCGCCGTTCGTCGCTAATTTGTCGTTTTCTCAACCCTGATAACGCTGGTATCAGGGTTGTTATTCCCGTCTGGTCTTCCTCCCGCTAATAATCTTCCCTTTCTCTGTCTTAGATCAACTTTTTAGTTTGTATATTAGCTCATAAAAACCACATGTTGTGCTTTAATATAATATAAACACTACATATAGTATTTATGCACAAGATTATCCACTTTAAAGCAGAAAGCGAGCCTTCATCTCATTTTGGCCTGTGGATAACATATTGAGGAGCCTTATCGTGAAAATGGTTGTGACGCAACAGGATGACGTTAGTAAGGGCAATACCTGTGAACAGGCTTCCCATACCTGGCATGATCGGTTAGATCAAGAAATTCGGGGCCTGATCGAGCAAAGCAATTTCTCTCTTCTCAATGAAAATGCCAATAAAGACAGTAAGGTAATTCCAACCCAACGTGATTTATTGGCTGGAATTGTTGCCCGACAATATGCCAAGCAGCATATGCTGCCACATGATGTAGTGCAGGCACACGATAAAGGAGAAATTCACTATCATGATCTGGATTACGCCCCGTTTTTTCCTATGTTCAACTGTATGCTGATCGATTTGCAGGGCATGCTGACTAACGGCTTTAAAATGGGTAATGCGGAAATTGAACCGCCCAAATCCATTTCTACCGCCACTGCGGTCACCGCCCAAATCATCGCACAAGTTGCCAGCCACATTTATGGCGGCACAACCATTAATCGCATTGATGAAGTCCTCGCCCCTTTTGTAAAGGCCAGTTATGACAAGCATCTGGCAATTGCCAAAGAGTGGAATATTGCCGATCAGGTTGCCTATGCAGAAGCCCGCACGGAAAAAGAATGTTATGACGCCTTCCAGTCTCTGGAATATGAAGTCAATACGCTGCATACCGCCAATGGGCAAACGCCATTTGTCACTTTCGGTTTCGGATTGGGAACAACCAACGAAGCCCGACTGATTCAAATCTCAATTCTGCGTAACCGCATTGCAGGTTTGGGAAAAAACCGTAAGACCGCCGTCTTCCCCAAACTAATTTTTACCATTCGTGATGGATTGAATCACCGGTTTGGTGATCCCCACTATGACATCAAATTACTGGCTCTGGAATGTGCCAGTAAACGCATGTATCCCGATATCCTCAATTATGATCAAGTGATTAAGGTAACGGGATCATTTAAAACTCCAATGGGTTGCCGCAGTTTTCTCAGCGTTTATGAGGAAAACGGTCAGCAAATTCACGAAGGGCGTAACAATTTAGGCGTTATCAGCCTGAACCTTCCCCGCATTGCGCTCGAAGCTAAGGGTAAGGAAACTGATTTTTGGCAAATTTTGGATCAACGCTTGTCACTCGCCAAAAAAGCGCTGATGACCCGAATTTCTCGCCTCGAAAATACCAAGGCTCGCGTTGCCCCGATCCTCTATATGGAAGGTGCCTGTGGTGTCCGCCTGAAAGCCGATGACAATATTGCCGATATTTTCAAACAGGGCCGTGCTTCTATTTCGTTGGGCTATATCGGCATTCATGAAACAATAAATGCATTATATGGTAATCACATTCACCTGTTTGATGATGAACAACGCCAGCAGAAAGCCATCTCTATTGTTAAACGCTTACGTAATGCCGTCGATCAGTGGAAGCAGGAGACAGGTTATGGGTTTAGTTTGTACAGTACACCAAGCGAGAATTTATGTGACCGCTTCTGCCGTTTGGATACCACTGAATTTGGCATAATCCAAGGTGTCACCGATAAGGGCTATTACACCAATAGCTTCCATCTGGATGTGGAAAAGAAGGTCAATCCCTATGATAAGCTGGATTTTGAAGCGCCCTATCCACCATTAGCAAACGGTGGTTTTATTTGCTACGGCGAATATCCCAATCTGCAACATAATTTGAAAGCATTGGAAGATGTCTGGGATTACAGTTATTCACGTGTGCCTTACTATGGCACCAATACGCCAATTGATGAATGTTATCAATGCGGTTTTACCGGTGAGTTTGCCTGTACCAGTAAGGGATTCACCTGTCCCCAATGTGGTAATCATGATCCAGCCCATGTCTCAGTCATTCGCCGTGTTTGTGGTTACCTCGGCAGCCCGGATGCCCGCCCATTCAATGCCGGTAAGCAGGAGGAAGTGAAACGCCGCGTGAAACATCTCGGCAATGGGCAAATAGGTTAATAGCATGAATTATCATCAATATTATCCGGTTGATGTGGTGAATGGCCCCGGAACTCGTTGTACACTGTTCGTATCAGGTTGTTTGCATCAATGCCGTGGCTGCTACAACCAAAGTACATGGCGAGTGGATTCAGGCCTGCCTTTTACGCAAGCAATCGAAGATCAAATCATTACTGACCTAAAAGATCACCGTATTAAACGGCAAGGTCTGTCACTGTCTGGTGGTGATCCTCTGCATCCCCATAATGTTCCCCGCATACTGCAACTGGTTAAACGTGTACAGGAAGAATGCCCAGATAAGGATATCTGGCTATGGACAGGTTATGTCCTTAATGAATTAAGTGAAGTTCAACAAGAAGTTATCAGTTATATCCATGTGATAGTGGATGGGAAATTTGAACAAGAGCTATATGATCCCTCGTTAATCTGGCGAGGCAGCCATAATCAGGTTATCCACTATTTTTAACGCTGCCAATGCAATTTTTTGCCAAAACCGAGGGTATTATTCACCATTTTGATTTCATTGATATTGAGCTGCCAGATTGGGGACTTGGCTGCCAAAGCGATAGGAAAACGGCGGCAATAACGTGCTCTGGCGAGGGTTTCAGCTTCACCTGCCAATGGAATGACTTCACCACGAAATTGAACACCCTTGATTTGCGCGATATTGCGTGTTTGGCCGGCAACAGTGCCTGCAACGATAGGATTGTTTTGCATCATCTGGCCGTGGCGGGTATCAGATTCCGTCATAAACCAGAATGCCATGCAATCAGCATCAAAAACATAAAAACAGTTCGCACACCATAAATCTTGGGCTGAAGAAGAGCAAAGAGTAAATACATGCTGCCTGGCAAGATATTGGCTAATTGTTAATATTTCTTTATTTAAATCCATATATTTCCATACCGTTATTTTATTTAAGCCATAACAAAACACGATAGGCGCCTTATCCAGTTACGTATTCTGTATACGACTCAATAAACCCTGAGGTTTATATAGAAACACTATAAATTATTTATAAATTTCGGCAACTCCATTGAGTTGATTCTGGCCATTTGCAGACACAACACGGAAATAAGTTGCGCCAGCTTCATCAGCTTTTTTGGACAACTCTGCGGTTAGGCTATCTAGTGTCTCTGCACCACTCACTGAAACAACCCCGATCTTTTCTCCCTTAGCAACCTGAACTTCAGTAGCGGCAAAAGAACCAAAAGAAACCGCACTTAATGCTAAAATAGAGATAATAGTTTTTACATTTTTCATATTTTGCTCCTCTACTCATTTTTTCAACATGGTATTAATCTCTTGTAATTGTGAGCATGTTATACGCTTGTTCAGAATATTATAATTAGCAATTGTTGCTATATTTTTTCAATTTTTTTGAATGAAAAACACTGACAATGGTTAATGAATGACATATAATTTTAATAAATTCATTTTGTTATATTTAAAAACCATCAAAAATTCAGCTTATAATCACACTTATCACTGAAATATGAGTTAATTTCTTATATAAATTAATTTACTAAAATTATTAAAAATAAATAATGAATATTAAAGTATCTAACTGGTATATCTATCTGATCAGAACACGAAATGGGAGCCTGTATACCGGAATAACCAACAATATCTCTTGTCGATTTAAGCAACATGCGGCCGGAAAAGGTGCAAAATACCTGAAAGGAAAAAACCCTTTGACGTTGGTCTATCAGAGTCAGGTAGGGAATAAAAGCGTGGCATTAAAGATGGAATATCGCGTGAAAAAACTGAGTAAGCAGCAAAAAGAAAGGCTAGTTATAGACCAGCCTCTCTGCATAATGACTTATTTAACAGAAATCAGTTCATCTGAGAAGTGAGAAGTTTTTTCACTCAGGTTATGCCCACAGGTGAGCAAAATGGGCAGGATAAGTAACCAGACCATGGCAGTCTCCCTGTGAAATATCAGCCAGGGGATAGATCAAGAAGTAATCCTCACAATCAGGCCATTGGCAATGCACTTGATATTCACTAGCAAGTTTAAAACCCAAACGGCAGTAGTATTGAGGCTCCCCCAGCACTACAACCGCTCCATATCCAAACTCGTTCAGGCTATCCAGTCCTTCATAAACCAACTTTTCACCAAGCCCATGACAACGATACGGTTCCGCCACTGCCAATGGCGCCAAACCCACCCATTGATGATCTTCACCATTGATATCAACAGGCGCGAAACCGGCATAGCCAATCACATGGCCTTCATCGTCGGTTGCAACAATACCTAGTGTCAATAAACCATCTTCTCTTAATTGATGAATTAACTCAGCTTCTGCCGATGTTTCAAAAGATTGGCGCAGCAAACGATCAATCCCCATAGCATCGACAGGAATTTCGACCCTGATTAACATGACGATAACGCGCGATCGTTCTGATCAGCGCCCTCTTTCTGTCCCACTTTGATCAATTCAGTCAGACGCAATAGACCAAAGTGAAGGATGGATGGCATAGATCCCACTTGAATGGAATCCAGCAGATTTTTCACATGTAGTCCCAATTCTGTATTCCCTTCAACCCATAAACGACGCTGAAAAGCAATGTATCAGGAAAGCAATTATCTTGTACACTGATGACCCCGTGTAAGCCAAGCACCCGCACTTTTACCTTCACTAGCAATATATCAAAATACCAGCTTCTCATCAGCCAAGAAACTGTTTCAGCACCTGATGCTATAAGAGGTAAAAGAGTTGCTTACAATGGAAAAATCGATAATAAATCCCTTATCACAAAACGTCTACAGGGTAGATTAGCAAAAGCCATACATGGCAATTAAATTGTGATTTTATGAATATTATGAAGAAAAGAATCGTTTAATACGCTGGGTGATACAACGAAATTCTTTATTACGCAGCATACCAACCAAAATGCCCAAAACCATATACATCACACCAAGCAGTAACATCATGCCGATATCTTTGTATACATTGTGCAATGGCAATCCCATTTGATTAACCCCTGCTATTGCTTTTGTTGCCCATGTCGAGGGCAGTGCCAATGAGATCACCCTGACCCACTCAGGCATCGCCTGAGGAGGCCAGATTGTGCCGGAAATATAGAAGATCGGCGTAGTAATAAAAGCCAGCGTTAAATAAATCATTTCCACGCTACGCAGGCATTCTGTCACCAATTTACCCAATCCCAATACCGTCAACAAGAATGGGAATGTCAGTAAAAGCACGAGGTAAATCGGTGCATCTTGCCGATACCCCAATATCCACGGCCACAGGATAAAAAAGATCACTGACAGAAATAGCCAGATAGGGATCAAAGCGGATAATGTTCCCAAATAGACGGGTAACGGCGGATTACCTTTGGGCGTTTCCCGCAGGGTAATACTGACGCGAACACAAGCTACTAACAAAGAGTGTTGCAGTAACATGACCAATAAACCAGGAAATATTATTGCAGCATAGCTGACACCCGGGTTAAATAACCCAATAGTTTCACTTCGAATCGGTTGTAGCAAAGTTTTCACCTGCTCAATGCTGAAACCCGATTGCAAAAGTAATTTGCCATTGTATTCTGACAAAAGTTGTTGATAAGCCAGTGCCAGATCCTGTTGGATCTGCCCATTGGCGAGACGATTTGTCGCATCACCATAAACCGGCACAGTGACATTCTGTCCACTCAACAGGCGTTTTTCAAAATCCACCGGCACGATGATAATGGCAAATATTGTGCGCTGTAGCATGTCACGACGGGCATCATCGAGATTACTGTAGATTTGGGGTGCCACTTTTGCCATAGAATCAATACGGCGGATCAGCGTGCGACTCGCATGGCTATTATCCTGGTCGATCACAGCAATCGGTAAGTCCCACAAAGAAGGACGAATGTAGACCAGGCTCATCACACATAGCGAAACAATCAACAACAACCACATGGGTTTTTCCAGCATCCCCAAAAATACATCGCGCAGGGTCTGCCAATACAACGCCCAATTTGCTTGCCCATTACTCGACATTATGCAGTTCCCTCTGATCGATTAAGGCGCTTCCACAAGCGATTGCGAATCAAAAAGCCACAAACCGCAGGATAGATCATCAATATTAGGCAAACATGCAAAATAATCTGTAGTGATACCTCTCGCAGGAAGATATCAAACATGGCATTCAAAGCATAAGTTAATGGCTCAAGAGTAGAGATAACCCTCGCGGGCCATACCATAGAGAGTGTTGGCACGAGCATGCCAGAAAACGTCATCGCAATACTGACTAACATCCCAATCAAGGTATAGGCAGTTATTGCACTGTTGGTGAAGGTAAACAGCAATAGGCCAATACTTTGTGCAGCAATCACATAGAAAAATCCAACAATCGGCATGTACAACGGATTACCCGCTACTTTTGCCCCCGAAAAAAGAACCAGTGCCGTAATTTCCACCATCAATAGCAGTGTGAAAATCAAGGTATAAGGCGCCAATTTTCCCAACAATGCCCCGACGAAATATTTCGCCTCCAAGAGCTGCTTTCCTCTGGCCATTGTGTAGATAGTACATGTGACGACAAAAAGTTGTAATAGATGAATGGTTGCCGCAAATTGCTGGTAATAAATATAACTGCCACTGGCATTAAACAAGCTGTCATAGGACATGGTCGCTTTAGCTAATGGAGGTAACTGCCGACCTATTTCGGAAGCAATGATTGTGCGGTATTTTGCATTAGTTTCCGCCACCAATCCGCTGAAATCCTGAGTCGAGTAGCGACCTGCGCCATAAAATAGGGCATTGTAATACATAGTTACCGTCGGCTGTTTCCCGCTTAGAGCATCTTTTTCAAAATCCTCAGGGATATAAAGCAGGGAATAATCCTGCGACCTGCGCAAACGTTCTATAGATTCTGGCAAACTATTGTCATAAGACTTAATATTCGCATGGGGTGCAGCATCCAAGTTACGGATAAAGGTACGTGACAGCGTACTCTGGTCATTATCCACAACCGAAACAGGCAAATTAAATAGTGTTCCTTCTGAAAAATTAGCACTAATTAAGATAAACAACAGCAAAGGAAACAACCACCCTAGCCAGTGAAAAACCGGACTATGCAGCGCAGTATTAAATTCTCGCGTAAATTCCTGTTCGAAACTGCTCCACACAGCTTTTCTATTCATCAGGCCGCCCTTATTTATACCCTTACTTATTCCAGAGCCATAAGGCACTCATACCCGGACGTAAGCCATCAACGGGTTGCAATGGATATAACCGAACCTCAAACGTTCTCAGGTCAAAATCCCCCGTCGCTCGAGTTGCGCGTTTCGTTGCATAATCCCCCATTGGCGCGATATAACGGATTTCAGCTTCAATCTCTTTATTTCCCAGTGCAGGTACACGCAATTTAATTTTGTCGCCCTTGCGAACGTTTGCCAAAATATTTTCACGCAGGTTATAAACAAAATAAGCCTGTGAAATACGTATCAATGTCGCTAACGGGCTATTAGCATTAAAAAGTTGACCAACTTCTGCTGGCAATGGCCCGATTTCTCCATCAACAGGGGCTTTGACTTGCAGATCATCACTCTGTATTTTCAGTTCACGCAGGTTTTCTTCTGCTTCATTCAATGCTGCCAGAAATTGTTGCCTTAACTCTATGCGGTCACCATTTTTTCCTTCATCCAGATCTGCTTTAGCCCCCAGCATCTTTTGATAGGCAATATCCCGTGCGTTGCGTGCATTATCCAGAGCACTGGCAGATACATAGCCGTTAGCCGATATATTTTTGAGGCGATTAAATTCACGTTGTGCATTTGTGTACTCTGATTGAGTCTGGGCAAAAATAGCTTCTAAATTTCGAATGTTCTCCTCACGAGTCCCATGCAGAGATAATTCAAGTTTTGCCTTAGCTTGATCACGTACAGCTTGAGCCGCAGCAACTTTAGCCGCCAGTTCAGGACTATCAAGACTCACCATCAGTTGCCCTGCTTTGACACTATCTCCTCGTTCAATATGAACCTCAGCGACTCGCCCCATCGCTTTGGACGCAACAATAACTTCTGGCGCATCAACTTCTCCTTGCAACAAGAGCTCCTGACTATGGGAACGGAAAAGTACTGCCATTGCGATTAGAAAAATAATCAGTAAGATTGTGAAAAGTGTTCTTTTCTTCATTATGTTCTGCAAGCCCTAAGCGTACTATCAGATCAAAATTCTCGATAAAATTACAGCCAGCCCGATATTAGTTACAGTGTCAGTGTCAGTTAAGGCAAACCGCATAAACTATGCCTAAATATTCTTCACTGCCTAAATTTTAGCACTTCCGGGGAAAAAACCTTTGTCAGTTATAAATACTGCCATAAACCCTATTAACACCAGTAAACAAAGGTCATAGCGATATAAACCCCTATAATAATAGCATGATATTTTTTAACAAATATAAAACATTTAACACATCATCATATAAAACTGGATAGTAATCATAAAAATAATTAGTTAATTAAATTTATATTAATTAAGTTAATAAATATAATGAATTAATCGCTATCATCCTTTTTCATTCAAAATAAATATTGACAATGAAAAAGGCAATAAAAGACTCGCGAGAAATAAATATTAATTATGCAATAAAATTACATATTATAATTAAAATTATAAATTCATATATATTAATATAGTAAAAAAATAAATGCTATATTTTCAGTCCAAAATACTTTCGATAATTATTATTCCTAGTAAAAATCTGTTGATTTTATTTTGTAAAAAAATAGAAAAAACAATAAACAAATCATATTTTCTTATGTTTAATAAGAATCAGAAAGAAGGCATTAAGATAATATAAAACAAAATGACAACCATTTATTTTTATTTAATTATTTAAATAAAATAGGGTTTAAATATCAAATTGATTGATATCAAAAGTTATATTGATCAAAAAATAATTTTATGCTGGAATAAAAAACCACACTTGGCGTTTTTCTCCCTAATTACACGACTTATAGCAGGCAGTAAATAGAATATAATATCCTGAAATGGATAGGTTTGCTGCTGGCTATCGCATGATATTTTTTTATTGTTACGGGTCTATAGATATGAACAAAAAATTCGATAAGCCGCGGTTACATAATCAGCAAAATTTGGTGAAACGTGTAGCCTGGATGAACATTGTCACCCAACTTGCGTTTCCCGTTGCTGGTGCATTCACTCCCGTTATCGCTACTGCCGAAACCCACTCAGCTTTTCAAAATGAAAAATGGAGATTACCAACAGAGCCTTATGTCCTGAAATCAGGGGAAACGGTCAAGATTGTCGCTAAACGTTATGGTTTAACTGTCTCTGATTTAGAAAAAATCAACCAATTGCGTACCTTTGATAAGCCTTTTATCGCGCTTGGAGTGGGTAGTGAGATTGATATTCCAAAACCTCGAAACAATAAATTTTTACCTTTTAACTATTCCTCATCAGAAATCTCTTTGTCAAAGCAACCTTTATTAAAACAATCATTATTAGAACAACCCTCATTAGGCAAAATCCCTATTAAAGAAGACAAGTCTTCTATTGATGAAAATTCTAGTAATCTGGCTGAAATTTCCTCTCGCATTGGCCAGTTTCTAGCCAGTGACGACATTAAGAATAATGCAGCAAGCCAATTAAACAGCCTGGCAGTGGGAGAAGCCAATCAGAAAATTCAAAATTGGTTGGGACGCTATGGCACTGCTCGTGTACAGCTTAATATGGATAGTCATGGCCATTTGAATGACAGCCAATTTGATATGTTACTGCCGCTGTATGATACCTATCACCAGATGATTTTTACACAGTTCGGCCTGCGCCATATTGATAAACGCAATACCGCCAATATTGGATTTGGACAACGTCATTTTTTTGATAATTGGATGCTGGGCTACAATGCTTTCTTTGACCATGATATCACTGGCGATAATAACCGACTCGGTCTTGGAGCAGAATATGCCCGCAATTACCTGAAATTAGCGGCTAACGGCTATATTCGCTTAAGTAATTGGAAAGAATCCCGCCTTTTGACCGATTATGATGAGCGACCCGCCAATGGCTTCGACCTAAAAATACAAGGTTATTTGCCTTCTTTACCACAACTTGGTGGTAATTTGATGTATGAGCAATACTTCGGGAATGAAGTTGGGCTTATGAATAAAGACCATCGCCAGAAAAATCCCGCTGCCTTCACTTTCGGGGTTGATTATACACCGATCCCATTGCTGACTTTCGGTATTGACCGCAAACAGGGTATGTCCGGTGGTGGGGAAACCCAATTCAATATCGAACTGAGTTATGAGATCGGTACGCCGTGGGCCAAGCAGATTGATCCAGATGCAGTAGCGTTTAAACGCTCTCTGCAAGGCAGCCGCTATGATTTGGTCGATCGCAACAACCAGATCGTTTTGGAATACCGCAAACGTGAAGTGATCTCTCTGGCAATAGATAATCTGATTATTGGTCATGCGAGAGATACCAAACCTCTTCATATCAGTGTCAACAGCAAATATGGGTTTAAAGATATTGAGTGGGATGCAGCAGACTTTTTTGCCAATGGAGGTAATATCCAACACCAAGGTGGCACACACTACCTGTTGACCTTGCCCAAATATCAATCTCAGGGCAACAACACCTACACGGTGGGAGCCATGGCTTACGATGAGCACGGTAATACATCCAAACGGGCTGAAGTGAAAGTACAAGTGCTTCCCGCTGTAGTTAATGCTAGTAAATCCACCTTCTCAGCAAAAGACAAAGAGCTTTTGGCCGATGATCGTGCCACCACCCTCCTGACATTAACCCTGAAAGATAAAGATGACAAACCTATCCGCGGAGTTGCCTCAGACATCAAATTAACCTCAAGTGGGTTAAGTGGAAATGGCAGTGATCCGAAGATCGATAAAATGAAAGAAGTCCAACCGGGTATCTATGAATCCAAACTCACTGCTGGCGAAAATATCGGGGTACTGAAAATCACTCCAGAAGTAGAGGGTATTATCATCAAGCCCGTCGAGATCATGTTCGTACATCCTGAGGCGCCAATTGTTAGAAATTTAGCCATAGTTGGCAAATTAGAGATGGGCCAGAAATTAAGTGCAACCTATACCTTTAATCCTAATCATGGCGACCCAACGGATAAATCGATCTATGTATGGGGCAATAAGGGCAATATTGACATAACCAAAGGCCATACAATAACAGAATCAGGCAAGATCCCCGACTATCCATTGACACTGTCAGATGCCGGCAGGGTGAAAGAGATTGTCATCCAGGCAAAAAATGCGATGGGTCTTATCGGCAATACACAGAGTGTTGATACCAGCATGAGTACCGATCAAGGAAACCATACTCATGATAGTGGAAAAGGAGGTACTGTCAGAGGGCTAGCCGATGACATGATGATCACAGTAAGCGCTGATAAGGTTAAAAACCATGAACCGATCATACTGAAAATCAAAACGCTAAATCACAAACAACCAGCCCAAAATGTCGCAGTCAGAGTTAACGCTATCAACGCACTGAATCGTCAGAATGTTACTGAGAAAATCACGGCTTTACTGAGAGGAAAATCAGGTACGTACCAAGGTTTCACGGATGATCAAGGTGTTTTGTCTATTGCAGTGACCGATCCAAACGGGCTTGGCGTGAAGACGACATTATCTATCTCAGTGGATGGTATTACAGCCTCACAAACTAAAGATGTCATTTTTACTGTGGCTACTAGCCCAGACGTTCCCGTGGCTAATTTTTGGGGGCATATGCCTGATACCGTAGTGGCTGAAAATGGTGTTGTCTTTAAGCGCCCTCGATTGAAAGCAGAGATAGCCGCAGAGAACGCTTATACTGAAAGTGGCGAAGAATGGCCGCGCCGTACAGCAATAGGAGCCAGATGGTACTGTAAGAAAACACATAGCAAGTTGCCAAAAAAAGAAGATTTGATGGCTTTGTACCGTGCCCATCCAAATAATGCAATGCATGACCAACTTGGTTGGCCCAAACATCGCTCCTATCGTTCTGCAACGATAGGGAAAGACGAAAAAGGAAGAGATGAACATTACGTTGTGAATATAGACGAAGGATTTGAAAAAGTTGTCAATGATAAACTCTATGATTACGTGATCTGTGAAGAATAACACCATTTGTAAGTCATTTTCATTGTCTGGCAAAATCCGCCTCAAGAGGGGCGGATAATTCTTCCCCATTCCTATAAATACATTATCCTGCCACACCTATTGACTTGACGGTGTTAAATTCTACCTTTGATAATAGCGTTTTAAATTTTTATCGTTATTAATCACATAATTTCAAAACGAAAATATATGTACGAATTTAACCTTGTGTTGCTATTACTTCAGCAGATGTGTATCTATCTGGTGATCGCTTGGCTCCTGAGTAAAACCCCGCTGTTTATTCCCTTGTTGCAAGTGACTGGCCGTTTACCTCATAAACTGATGTGTTACGTAATTTTTTCCATCTTCTGCATTATGGGAACGTATTTTGGGCTAAATGTTAACGATTCGATTGCCAATACCCGTGCGATTGGTGCTGTGTTAGGAGGCTTTCTCGGTGGGCCAACAGTCGGTGCGATGGTAGGGTTCACTGGGGGTTTACACCGCTATTCTCTCGGCGGGATGACTGCATTTAGCTGTATGGTATCCACCATTATAGAAGGTGTATTGGGTGGCCTTGTGCATATTTATTTGATGAAAAAAGGACAGATCAATAAATTATTGAACCCGTGGACGGCGGCCATTGTCACTTTCCTTGCTGAATGTAATCAAATGGGCATTATCCTGCTACTTGCCAATCCTTTTAGTGAAGCTCTGAGTTTGGTAAAAGATATTGCTGCCCCCATGATCATTGCCAATAGTATCGGGGCGGCCATGTTTATCCGTATCTTATTGGACAGACGCGCCATTTTCGAAAAATACACCAGTGCTTTTTCTGCCCAAGCGCTAAAAATTGCTGTTTATACAGAGGGAATTTTACGTAAGGGATTCAATGAAGATAATAGTATGCGCGTAGCAAAAGTTATCTATCAGGAGTTAGAGATCGGGGCTGTCGCGATTACGGATAGGGAGAAGTTACTGGCGTTTATTGGTATCGGCTCAGATCACCATTTACCTAGCACCCCGATTGCTGCTAAACAATCTCATCGTGCCATTGAGAATAATGAGGTCGTGTACGCTGATGGCAATGAAACGCCTTATTGCTGTTCCCTTAGCCCAACCTGCAAACTTGGTTCCGCTCTGGTGATCCCTTTACGGGGGGAAAACCAACAGGTTATTGGTACGATCAAACTCTATGAAGCCAAGAATCGTTTATTCAGTTCCATCAATCGCACATTGGGAGAGGGAATTGCCAGCCTGCTCTCTGCCCAAATTCTTGCCGGACAGTATGAACGGAATAAACAATCTTTGCTGCAATCAGAAATAAAGCTCCTTCACGCGCAAGTGAATCCTCACTTTTTATTTAATGCCTTAAATACACTGCAAGCTGTTATACGTCGGGATAGCCAGCAGGCAGGCCAGCTTGTGCAGTATCTCTCAACATTTTTCCGTAAGAATTTAAAGCGACCTGAAGATATTGCCACGTTAGAAAATGAGCTAGAGCATGTAAACGCTTACTTACAAATTGAAAAGGCCCGTTTCCGTGAGCATCTCCAAATTGCTATCGAGATACCTGAATCCTTGCTCGATGCACGGTTACCTGCCTTTTCTCTCCAACCAATGGTAGAAAATGCCATTAAACATGGCACATCACAGTTACTGGATACAGGAAGAATTACGATTAGAGCCTATCAAGAAGACCAATTGCTATTGGTAGAGATTGAAGATAATGCAGGGTTATATTGCCCCAAAAAAGTGGGGGATGAAGGTCTTGGGATGAGCTTAGTAGATAAACGTCTGCGGCTTCGTTATGGTAAACAGTATGGGGTGAGAGTTGATTGTCAACCAGAAGAATTTACCCGTGTCATTTTGTACTTACCATTAGAAAAAAAACAGGCTAAAAAAGCGGCGTAAATATGAATATATTGATTGTTGACGATGAGCCATTGGCTCGTGAAAATCTACGTTGTCTGCTGGCAGAGGAAACTGATATTCAAATTATTGGAGAATGTGCCAACGCAGTCGAAGCGATTGGTGCTATCCATCGTCTGAAACCCGATGTTGTTTTCCTCGATATTCAAATGCCCCGTATTACCGGACTGGAAATGGTAGGTATGCTCGATCCAGAGCATCGCCCTTACATTGTTTTCCTGACTGCATTTGATGAATATGCAGTGCAAGCCTTTGAAGAACATGCATTCGATTATTTATTGAAGCCGCTGGAAAAAGAGCGCCTGATTAAGACTCTGCAACGACTGCGTTCTGGCTATCAAAAACAAAATCTGGCAGATCTTCAACGTGAAGATGAACAACTGAAATATATTCCCTGCACCGGACATAGCCGAATCTGGCTGATGCCATTGGATGATGTTCTGTATGTCACTTCCCGCTTGAGTGGTGTATATGTCATGAGCGCTAACGGGCAGGAAGGCTTTACCGAGTTAACCCTGCGGACACTGGAAACTCGCACTTCATTAACTCGCTGCCATCGCCAATATTTAGTCAACATGATCCAATTACGGGAAATTGTTTTTGGAGACAATGGGCAGGCAGAGCTGGTATTGAGCAATGACAAACGTATTCCAGTGAGTCGTCGTTATCTGAAACCCCTTAAAGAAGCCTTGGGGTTAAATTGATAGCCGATTAGGGCATAATTTCTTCATCCTACAAGAAAATACCCAAAGGAAATGCCCTTATAGAAAAAGCCCTTTCTCCATTAAGAGAAAGGGCTTTATTTAATTCATCATTGCGATATTTTTAACGCAACGATGAATCAAGCAAATCAATGAAAGATTAGTACTTATACATTGCCATTGCTTTGACGACGACGTGGTGCACCACCATTGAAATCATCGTTACCGCGACCACGGAAAGAACCACGCTCACCACCACGACGTTCGTTGTTAAAACGACGACCACCATTATTGCCGAAACCATCGCGGTCACGACGTGATGAACCATTGCCACCATTACCGCCATTACCATTGCGGCCACCACGACGCTCACGACGTTCAAATGGTTGCGCATCACCCATCAACTGCATATTCATTGGTTTGTTCAGAATACGAGTACGGGTGAAGTGAGACAGCAATTCCCCTGGCATCCCTTTTGGCAGTTCAATCGTAGAGTGGGTAGCAAACAGTTTGATATTACCGATATAACGGCTGCTGATATCACCTTCGTTTGCAATTGCCCCCACAATATGACGAACTTCAACGCCATCATCACGGCCAACTTCAATGCGATACAATTCCATATCACCCACGTCACGACGTTCACGACGAGGACGATCACCTCTGTCACGTTCACCAAAACCATTGCCATTTCCATTGCTATTGCGGCGACGGTCATCACGATCGTTGAATTCACGGCGAGGACGACGTACTGGATCGGGTGGCAGAATAAGTGCTCGCTCACCCTGTGCCATTTTCAGCAGGGCTGCTGCCAGTGTTTCCATATCCAAATCATCGTTGGTGCCCAGCTTGGACAACAATGCACGGTATTGATCCAGATCGCTGCTTTCCAGTTGATTCTGAACATTAGTCGCAAATTTCTCCAGACGACGCTGGCTCAGAAGTTCTGCGTTCGGCAATTCAACTTCCGGGATAGTCAGTTTCATGGTGCGTTCAATGTTACGCAGCAAACGACGTTCGCGGTTTTCAACAAACAACAGAGCACGACCCGCACGGCCAGCACGACCGGTACGACCAATACGGTGCACATAAGATTCTGCGTCCATCGGAATGTCGTAGTTAACAACCAAGCTAATGCGATCAACATCAAGACCACGAGCAGCAACATCAGTCGCAATCAGAATGTCCAAACGGCCATCTTTCAGACGCTCAAGTGTTTGTTCACGCAGAGCCTGATTCATGTCACCATTCAGTGCCGCAGAGTTGTAACCGTTACGCTCCAGCGTTTCTGCAACTTCCAGCGTTGCATTCTTGGTGCGCACGAAAATAATTGCAGCATCAAAATCTTCTGCTTCAAGGAAACGTACCAGCGCTTCATTTTTGCGCATACCGTAAACAGACCAGTAGCTTTGGCTAATATCAGGACGGTTTGTGACACTGCTCTGAATACGAACTTCCTGCGGATCATTCATGAAACGACGGGTAATACGGCGGATCGCTTCTGGCATTGTCGCTGAGAACAGCGCAGTTTGATGTTCAGCAGGGATCTGGCTCATGATGTTTTCAACATCTTCGATAAAGCCCATACGCAACATTTCGTCAGCTTCATCCAGTACCAAACCTTTCAGGTTGGACAGATCCAATGTTCCGCGTTTCAGATGATCAAGCAAACGTCCTGGCGTTCCCACCACAACTTGTGGCCCCTGACGCAAGGCACGTAACTGAACGTCATAACGTTGTCCACCGTAAAGCGCAACAACATTCACATTGCGCATATGCTTGGAAAAGTCTGAACATGCTTCAGCAACCTGCACCGCCAGTTCACGGGTTGGCGCTAATACAAGGATTTGTGGCGCTTTAAGTTCAGCATCAATGTTATTCAATAAAGGTAAGCTGAAAGCTGCGGTTTTACCACTGCCAGTCTGTGCCATGCCCAGCACATCACGGCCGTTCAGCAGGTGAGGAATACATTGTTGTTGAATAGGAGAAGGCTTCTCATAGCCCATGTCTTGCAGTGCAGAAAGAATAGGTGCCGATAAACCTAAATCAGCAAAAGAGATTTCAGTCTCAGTGGTCATGTAATGGTGCCTCATTGATCGTGGCGGCCAGTCTACATAACACAGTGAAAAGAATTTCTGTCATTTTCATTTAAAATGTGAACTGGCTCAAATTATGTTATTAAACGAACAAACAAGCCCCCATCTCTAGAGATGTGAACTTTAAAATCTGTCGTGAAAATGTTCGTCAGCTATTGTTGGTTCGATTCCGATAAGTCATCTTGTTTTTGGCCCAATAGTGCCAATTCCAACAATGCGTAGCGGTGCTCAACAAAGTTATGCACATTGTTAGCCACCGTCAGCTTGAATAACGCAACTGCGCTATCCTCATCCCCCAGACTTAGGTAATGTTTACCTAAATAGAAGTCAGTTTCACTGAGATGCTCAGCGAGCGAAGTGTTATCTGTTGAACTCTGTTTTAAGCGTTCCATCAGTGTTTTTTCACTGATTTTGCCCAAATAGAATTCAACAATATTCCAGCCCCATCTTCCCCGGTTCGCTTTGTCAAAATGGTGCGACAAATTAGTCATTGCAGCCTTAGGATCAATTTTATCTTCCACAAGGTACAACCACAACGAACGGAAGGGATCATTTGGATCGTCTTGATAAAACGCCTGCAGATCATCCTGCGCCAATCGATAGCGGCCACCGTAATACAGTGCAATGCCGCGATTCATTCGCGCGTAGTTGTAAGTTGGATCAAGCTCTAAAACAGAATCAAACGCTTCATAGGCAGAATCAAAATTACCTGCCTGCGTAAAATAAATTCCTAGATAATTAAAAATCTCAGGAATATCAGGACGGATAGACAAAGCCACTGAAAAATCATTCTGTGCCAGTGCCCTCAGCCCAAGGCTATCATACAGCACACCTCGCTCATATAAAAGCTGTGCATATTCATCTTCCGTAAGTGACCGACTCGCAAGTATTTGCTCCATACGAGCCAGAATAACCTCTTGTTGCAATGTCGGTTGTAATGGAATAGCAATAACTTCATCTTTACGCCATCCAGTGCCACTACACCCCACAAGGAGAAAAATAGCCGCAACATAACACCAGCGCAGAAAAGAATTCATTTCCTACTCCCGAAGCCAGACATCAATCAGAATGCCCTATTACTCCACCCACATTGTATATTCCAGGCTTCCTGCCCAAAATTGACTTCTTCTCATCTTTCAGGCCATTGCCCAGCTATTGCCAACAATAACTCGAAATCTATTGAGATAAACGGCGCCCTTTTTACAGGACGCCGCTCTTTACGTCAAATTTATTCTACTGATGATTCCGGTGATTGCGGTTCCGCATCAGTCGTAATCACGGCTTCTTTCATGCTCAGGCGGATACGACCCTGACGGTCAATTTCCAGCACTTTTACAGGAACTTCTTGCCCGATTTGCAGATAATCAGTGACTTTCTCTACACGTTTTTCTGCGATCTGAGAAATGTGTACCAGCCCTTCTTTACCGCCACCGATAGCAACAAATGCGCCAAAATCAACAATGCGGGTCACTTTGCCATTATAAATACGACCAACTTCAACTTCCGCAGTGATTTCTTCGATACGTCTGATAGCATGACGTGCTTTGTCACCGTCAGTCGCCGCAATCTTCACTGTACCGTCGTCTTCAATTTCAATGGTAGTCCCTGTTTCTTCCGTCAATGCGCGGATCACAGAACCACCTTTACCAATCACGTCTTTGATCTTGTCTGGGTTGATCTTGATAGTGTGGATACGTGGTGCAAATTCAGAAATATCATTGCGTGGACAATTAATTGCCTGTTCCATCACATTCAGGATGTGCAAACGAGCACCTTTAGCCTGATTCAGAGCAATCTGCATGATTTCACGGGTAATGCCTTCGATTTTGATGTCCATTTGCAATGCGCTGACACCATCACGGCTACCTGCAACTTTAAAGTCCATGTCGCCCAGATGATCTTCGTCACCCAGAATGTCAGACAGAACAACAAAGTTATCCCCTTCTTTCACCAGCCCCATTGCGATACCTGCAACAGCGGCCTTAATTGGCACACCCGCATCCATCAATGCCAGCGATGCACCACAGACAGAGGCCATAGAAGAAGAACCGTTGGATTCAGTGATTTCAGATACCACACGAACGGTATATGGGAATTCGTTGATACCTGGCATTACAGCCAATACGCCACGTTTCGCCAAACGACCATGGCCAATTTCACGGCGTTTTGGTGAACCGACCATGCCAGTTTCACCGACAGAGTACGGAGGGAAGTTATAGTGGAACAGGAAGCGATCTGTACGCTCACCCATCAGCTCATCGATAACTTGAGCATCACGCTCTGTACCCAATGTTGCTGTTACCAGAGCCTGAGTTTCGCCACGGGTAAACAGGGATGAACCATGAGTACGTGGCAGTACACCTGTGCGAACGTCCAGAGCACGAACCATGTCTTTTTCACGGCCATCAATACGCGGTTCACCACGCAGAACACGGCTACGAACAACATTTTTTTCCAGAGTAGCGAGAACTTCAAGAACTTCTGTTTCTTCCTGTTCAACGCCTTTTTCTGCGAATTCTGCCAAGATAGCCGCAGTAACTTCTTCTTTGATGCTATCAACCTGAGCATAACGCGCCTGCTTCTCAGTAATGCGATAAGCATCACCCAGACGGCTTTCGGCCAGTTCTGCAACACGATCGTGCAAAGGCTGATTAACAGACTCTGGAGCCCAATCCCATTTTTCTTTACCCGCTTCAGCAACCAGCGCATTGATGTTATCAATCACAATCTGTTGTTGCTCATGACCAAACACCACCGCACCCAACATTTGCTCTTCAGTCAGCAATTCTGCTTCGGACTCTACCATCAGTACCGCGTTATTTGTACCTGCAACGACCAGATCCAAACGGCTGTGTTTCAACTCATCGCTGGTTGGATTCAGAACGTACTGATCGTTAATGTAACCAACACGCGCAGCACCAATTGGACCATTGAATGGAATACCAGACAGCGCCAGTACAGCGGAAGAACCGATCATGGCAACGATATCAGGGTTTACTTGTGGGTTAACAGAAACGACTGTCGCGATGATTTGAACTTCATTCAGGAAACCTTCTGGAAACAGAGGGCGTAGAGGACGGTCAATAAGACGAGCAACTAATGTTTCACCTTCGCCCGGACGGCCTTCGCGACGAAAAAAACTTCCCGGAATACGGCCAGCAGCGTAAGTGCGCTCCTGGTAGTTAACGGTCAGAGGGAAGAAATTCTGACCTGCTTTAACTTTCTTTTGACCAACAACGGTTACAAATACCGCTGTGTCATCCATATTTACCATAACGGCTGCTGTCGCCTGACGAGCCATCATGCCAGTTTCGATGGTCACAGTGTGTTGACCATACTGGAATTTACGAACAATCGGATTAAGCAAAATAATTTTCCTTCGTTAGTATTGCCGATTTAAGAAACCAGCAACAATGGATTTTCTCTTCTTGCTACACCCTCACGACTAATGACAGTGCTCACTGCTTTGAGGACTCTCATTAGCCGCGCGAGTCACTACTGTAGCGGAAGAGGTTCAAATTTTAGAGACGGTGCAAAAAACAGTAGATTAAATTTTCCGATTCTGTTTCTTGGCAATTCCGTTTCCTAGAAGAAAAGGGGCCCGATTAGGCCCCTTTCCACTGAAACTCATCAATTAGCGACGCAGTCCCAGACGCTCAATCAGAGCAACATAGCGTGCCACATCTTTACGCTTCAGGTAGTCCAGCTGCTTACGACGTTGTGCAACCTTTCTCAGCAGACCACGACGGCTGTGGTGATCTTTTTTGTGCTCTGAAAAGTGACCTTGCAGGTGGTTGATGTCAGCAGTCAGCAGTGCGATCTGAACTTCGCTGGAACCACTGTCGTTAGCGCCGCGACCAAATTCAGCAATAATCTGCGCTTTTGCAGCAGTACTTAGAGACATAGTATAACTCCAAATTGTAATTAAAATGACGAGTGCCGATCTCTAATTCAGCCACTCATGTACAGACGCGGTATTCTACGCTGCAAATAGGTGAAGCGCAAGACAGTACAATCACCGTCATTCTATGCCCCAACTCAATTTACCTGCTGCAAATTCCTTGTCTGTTGCTATCATTATTCCGTTTCAACAACCAGACGGCGTGGAGCCACTAGTCCATCACCATCAATCACTGCAATGCCGATGAATTTATTTTCATCTCCTTCGGTCACCCTCACCCATTCATCTGAAGCCAAATTATGTTTGCTTCGAACCGGCTGGCCTTGTTTGAAGTAAGACGCAACGACAGATGTTAAGTGAATGACAGGAAAATGAGCCACTGCGGTATCCATTGGTAGCAACAATGGATCAAGTAATTCCCACACCTCAATTTCTTGATCTTCAGCCTGTTGTTTTAACTGATATAACTGTTCCAACGTTACCATTCTTTGATTGGGATAATTGGCAACCTGCAAACGACGCAGATAAATGACATGCGCGCCACAACCCAAAAGTTCCCCTAAATCATCAATAATGGTACGAATGTAAGTTCCCTTGGAACAGTGTATTTCCAATTCCAACTCATTCCCTTCCCAGCGAATGAATTGTAATTCATAAACAGTGATAGGACGCGCTTCACGCTCAACTTCAATACCCTGACGGGCATATTCGTATAACGGTTTTCCCTGATGTTTCAATGCAGAGTACATAGAAGGAATCTGCATGGTATCACCACGGAATTTATCCAATGCAGCATTAAGCTGAGACTCGGTGATTTTTACGTCGCGCTCATTGATGATTGTTCCATGTGAATCCGACGTATCTGTACGTTGCCCCAAACGGGCAATCACACGATAGCGCTTGTCAGAATCCAGCAAGAATTGGGAAAATTTGGTCGCTTCACCCAGACAAATCGGCAACATGCCTGTCGCCAATGGATCCAGTGCACCAGTATGACCCGCCTTACTGGCATTGAAAATCCGCCTGACTTTCTGTAACGCATCATTGGAGGAAATATCTTGCGGCTTATCCAGCAACAATACACCGTGTATAGAACGGCCTCTACGACGGCGCCCCATCATTTTTCCTCATTATGATCCGTAGATGCGCGACGCTTCTCATCATCTTTAACGACGTTGCTAACCAAATTCGACATGCGCATTCCTTCTACCAAAGAACTGTCATAAGAGAATGTCAGTTCAGGAATGATACGCAGGCGCATCGCTTTACCCAGCAGGGAACGGATAAAACCAGAAGCTTCGTTCAATGCCTTGATACCTTCTTTAACCATATTTGAATCATGCCCGTCCACCAGCACATTCAGAAAGGTGACAAAGACTTTGGCATAAGCCAGATCGCGAGAAACCTCAACACCGGAGACTGTCGCCATGCCGATACGGGGATCTTTGATTTCACGCTGTAAAATGATGGCAATTTCTTTTTGCATTTCCTGTGCAACGCGCTGAGTACGACTAAATTCTCTTGCCATTGTTATATCTCCTGACATTTTGGGGGGCATAAAGCCCCCCAAGAATGGAATGAATTTATTAATAAATAATGGTATTAATCGATGGAGCGTTTAATTTCAATCACTTCAAAGACTTCAATCATATCGCCAACGCGAACATCATTGTAGTTCTTCACACCAATACCACATTCCATACCATTACGGACTTCGTTAACGTCATCCTTAAAGCGACGCAAGGATTCCAATTCACCTTCGTAAATAACAACGTTATCTCGCAGTACGCGGATCGGATTATTACGCTTGATGGAACCTTCTGTCACCATACAACCAGCAATCGCACCAAATTTCGGTGACTTAAACACATCACGAACTTCGGCAAGACCCATGATCTGCTGTTTGTATTCTGGTGCCAGCATACCGCTCATAGCCTGTTTGATCTCATCAATCAGGTTATAGATAACGGAGTAGTAACGCAGATCCAGACTTTCGTTTTCAATGATACGACGCGCAGAAGCATCAGCACGAACGTTGAAGCCCAGAATAATTGCTTCAGATGCCGCTGCCAGCGTCGCATCAGTTTCAGTGATACCACCCACACCAGAACCGATGATTTTCACTTTCACTTCATCAGTAGACAGTTTCAGCAGTGAATCACTAATTGCTTCACATGTACCTTGAACATCTGTTTTCAGAACAATGTTCAGTTCAGATACCTTGCCTTCTTCTAAGTTAGCGAAGATGTTTTCCAGCTTAGCTTTATGCTGACGAGCCAATTTCACTTCACGGAATTTACCTTGACGATACAAGGCCACTTCACGCGCTTTTTTCTCATCACGAACAACTGTCGCTTCATCACCCGCAGATGGCACATTGGACAGACCCAAAATTTCCACTGGGATAGACGGGCCTGCCGAGGTCACTTCACGGCCGAGTTCGTTACGCATCGCACGGATACGTCCATATTCGAAACCACACAGAACGATATCGCCTTTGTTCAGCGTACCAGACTGAACCAGAATGGTTGCAACTGGACCGCGGCCTTTATCCAGGAAGGATTCAATGACCACACCATTTGCCATACCAGTGCGTACCGCTTTCAGTTCAAGGACTTCGGACTGAAGCAAAATGGCTTCCAGCAATTCATCAATACCAATACCAGCTTTGGCAGACACATTGATGAACTGGTTTTCACCGCCCCACTCTTCTGAAATGATACCGTACTGTGACAATTCATTCTTCACGCGATCCGGATCAGCTTCTGGCTTATCGATCTTGTTCACAGCAACAACAACCGGTACGTTGGCCGCTTTAGCGTGTTGAATAGCTTCGATGGTCTGTGGCATCACACCATCATCCGCTGCTACAACCAGAACAACGATATCTGTTGCTTTCGCACCACGTGCACGCATGGAGGTAAACGCAGCATGGCCTGGGGTATCCAAGAAGGTGATCATGCCTTTTTCAGTTTTCACATGATACGCACCAATGTGCTGGGTAATACCACCCGCCTCTCCAGAAGCCACTTTAGTGGAACGGATATAGTCGAGCAGAGAAGTTTTACCGTGGTCAACGTGCCCCATGATGGTGACAACTGGTGCACGAGGTTCTGCCTGGGTTTCACCTGTATCACGATCACTCATCAGCGCTTCTTCCAGTTCGTTTTCACGACGCAGGATAACTTTGTGCCCCATTTCTTCGGCAACCAGTTGCGCTGTTTCTTGATCGATCACTTGGTTGATGGTTACCATTGCGCCCATGTTCATCATGGTCTTAATGACCTGAGCACCTTTAACGGCCATTTTGTTAGCCAATTCTGCAACAGTAATTGTCTCACCAATCACAACGTCACGGTTAACCGCAGCTACAGGTTTTGTGAAGCTCTGCTGTAAAGTGCTAGGCTTACGTTGCTTACCTTTGGTACGACCCACAGCGCGCGCTTCTTCGCGATCAGCTTTCGATTCAGAATGTTTGTTATTCTTCTTCTGGCGAGCTTTGCCGCCACGGGAGCGGGAACGACGATCGCCTTCTACTTTGGCGTCATTTTCATCTTCCGCATCACGAGCATAGCGGGAAGTGGTTACGTGGTAGTCACTACTGTCACTGTTATCAGAGTCATCAGTCCATTTGTCTTGATTCTCTTCTGCCATTCGACGTGCTTCTTCTGCAACACGCTTCGCTTCCGCTTCCACCTTACGGCGCATTTCTTCTTCAGCTTTACGTTTTAAATTTGCAGCTTCGGCTTCACGACGCGCTTTTTCATTTTGCACGGCAGAGTGAGTCTTATCTGATTTTGGTTTGTTTTCGGTATGTTGCTTAATCACTTTTTCTTTTTCCGCCGCCTCACGCGGAGACAGTTTAGCCTCTTCACGTTTGGCTTTTTCTTCTGCTTCACGTCGAGCGCTCTCTTCTGCTTCACGTTTGGCTTTTTCTTCAGCTTCACGTTTAGCTTGCTCTTCCGCGAATTTTTTCGCTTCAGCCTCAAGCCGCGCCTTCTCTTCTGCCTCGCGCCGAGCCTGCTCTTCCGCTTCACGCTGAACCTGTTCTTCCGCTTTAGCCTGTTCAAGGGCATCACGGTTCACATATGTGCGTTTTTTGCGGACTTCAATCGCTACCGATTTACTTTTGCCACCGGTGCCAGGAACGTTCAGTGTACTGCGTGTTTTACGCTGTAGTGTCAATTTACCCGGCTGACCGCCAGAACCGCCTTGTTCACGGTTCAGGTAGGCCAGCAAAGCTTCTTTTTCTTTCTGGGAAACAGAGTCAGTTGCGGTTTTCTGAATGCCAGCATCAGCGAATTGCTGGATTAGACGTTCTTCCGATGTCTGGATCTCTTCTGCCAGTAATTTTACGGTTACCTCTGTCATTCTGTTCCTTCCTGCTACAGTTTATTTATGCATCATCGCCAAACCAACAGATATTGCGGGCTGCCATAATGAGTTCTCCTGCTTTCTCATCATTCAGTCCTTCGATATCAGATAAGTCGTCGATACCCTGCTCGGCAAGATCTTCCAGAGTGCAGATGCCACGGGCAGCCAGGTTAAACGCCAAAGTACGCTCCATGCCAGGCAGATTCAATAAATCTTCGGCAGGTTGCTGATCACTAAGACTCTCTTTCTGAGCCAGTTCCAGCGTCGTCAAGGCCGCTTTAGCACGTTCACGAAGAGCTTCAACGGTTTCTTCATCAAGGCCTTCTACTGCCAGAAGTTCATTGATTGGCACATAAGCCAGTTCTTCCAGTGTAGAGAAACCTTCCTCGACTAATACAGTGGCGAAATCTTCATCAATGTCGAGATGCTTAGTAAATGTATCAATAGAAGCGTGTGCTTCTGCCTGATGTTTTGCTTGTAGCTCTTCCGCAGTCATGACATTGAGTTCCCATTTGTCATCACCACGATGTTTTTTCAACAGTTGTGCCGCCAGACGAACGTTCTGACCATTACGTCCAATCGCCTGAGCAAGATTACTGTTTTCTACGGCAACATCCATAGTGCAGTTGTCTTCGTCAACCACAATAGATGCAACATCCGCCGGAGCCATTGCATTAATGACAAACTGCGCAGGGTTATCGTCCCACAGCACGATGTCAATTCTTTCACCGCCCAGTTCACTGGAAACGGCTTGTACCCTTGCACCACGCATACCAACACAAGCGCCAACAGGATCAATACGCTTGTCGTTGGTTTTCACTGCGATCTTGGCACGGGAACCCGGATCACGAGCAGCCGCCTTGATCTCAATGATTTCTTCACCGATCTCAGGTACTTCGATGCGGAACAATTCAACCAACATCTCAGGACGAGAACGAGTGATGAAAAGCTGTGCACCACGTGCTTCAGGGCGAACATCATACAGAACACCACGCACGCGGTCACCTGGACGAAAGTTTTCCCGTGGCAACATGTCTTCACGTAAAATGACCGCTTCAGCATTATTACCTAAATCTAAGGTAATATTTTCGCGGTTCATTTTTTTGACCTGACCGGTCACGATCTCACCCTGTTGTTCACGGAATTGATCAACAACCATCGCACGCTCAGCTTCACGTACTTTCTGTACGATAACCTGTTTTGCCGTCTGAGTCGTAATGCGGTCAAAGGTCACTGATTCAATTTGATCTTCAATATAACCCCCCAGCTCAATCTCTGGGTTGTCAAATTTTGCCGCTTCCAGTGTGATTTCGCGCGTTGGCAGAGTCACTTCGTCAACAACTAACCAGCGACGGAAGGTATCAAAATCACCTGATTTACGATCGATACAGACGCGGACGTCGATTTCCTGCTCATATTTTTTCTTGGTGGCTGTCGCCAGTGCAATCTCTAATGCTTCGAAGATTTTTTCGCGAGGGAGTGATTTTTCATTAGAAACCGCTTCCACAACAGCCAGAATTTCTTTATTCATCCTAGTTGCCTCATCCGAACTTTAAAAGTGGGGTACCAGGTTCGCTTTCTGGATGTTGCTCAGTGCGAACACTTCGTCTTTTCCATCCACCGTAACCGTAATCATTTCACCATCAACTGCCTTGATGATACCTTGCCATTTGCGACGGTTCTGCATTGCCATGCGTAAAACCAAGCTGACTTCTTCACCTATAAAACGCTGGTAATGTTCAGCCTTAAACAGTGGACGCTCAAGCCCTGGTGAAGATATTTCCAGGTTATAAAGCCCTGGAATCGGATCTTCAACATCAAGCACTGCACTGACCTGGTGGCTAACATCAGCACAATTATCAACAGTGATACCCTCCTCACTATCGATATAGACTCGCAACGTCGATACACGAGCGCGAATAAACTCCAGGCCAACTAATTCAAAACCCAAAGCTTCAACTGGTGCTGAAATTATCTCTGTTAATTTTTGCTCTAACGTGGACAAGCCCACCCCCAAGACATAAAAAAAGGGCTATATTAGCCCAGTAATTCTGCTGTCAAATAACAAAAAACCCCGATACTCGGGGCTTTATGCAACTGGACCCTGTTTACTGCCAGCGGTCTCAACCTACTTCTTTTTTATACCTTTCAAAGCAACCTGTCAAATCAGGAGAGATATCTCAATGGCTGCTGAATATTACTATTGAAAAGGTATAGATTGTTAAGAAGTGGTTGCGGGAGCCGGATTTGAACCGACGACCTTCGGGTTATGAGCCCGACGAGCTACCATGCTGCTCCATCCCGCGTTCGAAAACGTGGCAAATCTTACGCTGATAATACTAAAAACGCAAGTTTCTAGATTAATGGTGCCGAGGACGGGACTTGAACCCGTACGCCCGTTGTTTAGGCACTACCACCTCAAGGTAGCGTGTATACCAATTTCACCACCTCGGCACTGATTTTTATAGGGCTGTTATTCTAAATAGTTAGATAAACTCATCGTTAAAACCAACAACCCTATCTCAATTCTGTTACTGAATATTACTGTGGGATATCACTATTTGGTTTTGCTGGCGTTGCCGGAACTTCTGCCTGTTTTTCAACTTTTACAGGATCGACAAGGTTATCCCATTTACTGCTAGAACCCGTCTTATTGCTGGTCATGTTACCAAGAATCAGGCTGATAACAATGAACAACGTGGCAAAAATGGCCGTCATGCGGGTCATAAAATTACCGGAACCCGATGAACCAAACAGCGTGTTAGATGCACCCGCGCCGAAAGAAGCACCCATATCAGCACCTTTACCTTGCTGTAGCAGAACCAGAGCGATTAGCCCGATACCAACCAGCAAGAATATACCTAAAAGAGCTTCATACATATGTTGTACCTGTTTCCTCGTGGCTTTTACCACAATTTCATAGCGACGTTATGTTGCATCACCCGCTCACAAAATTAGAAAAATTAACTTATTGAGCGGGTGTGAATACTAACCAAAGCGTATCAGACACGCAAGATTAATTTTAAATCCTGACGCCGATCGAGCAAAAAATAAACAAATCAGCCGATTTTTTTCACAGCATCAGCAATACGATGCGCTAATGCCGTGACTTGCTGTTCATCTTCGCCTTCCACCATGACACGAATCAATGGTTCTGTACCTGATTTACGCAGCAAAACACGACCACAACCATTCAATTCAGTCTCAACTGATTTTACGGTTTCAAGCACTGATTCTGATTGCAGGGGATCAACATCACCTGCAAAGCGAACGTTAACCAAAACTTGAGGTAAAAGTTTCATGCCACTGCACAGATCATGCAGGCTCATATTATTGCGTACCATTGCACTCAAGACTTGCAATCCAGCAACAATTCCGTCTCCTGTTGTGGTTTTGTCCAACAAAATCACATGGCCTGAATTTTCTGCGCCCAGACGCCAGCCTTTTTCCTGCAATTTTTCCAGAACATAGCGGTCGCCAACTTTTGCACGTTCAAATGGAATACCAAGCTGTTTCAGTGCCAACTCCAGCCCCATATTGCTCATCAACGTACCCACAGCACCACCACGTAGCTGGCCTTGTCTCAACGCCTCACGTGCAATGATATAAATGATCTGATCGCCATCAACCTTTTGCCCCAGATGATCAACCATAATGATACGGTCGCCGTCACCATCAAATGCCAGACCTACGTGCGCTTGTTCTTCCAGTACGCGCTGTTGCAATAGACGGACATCTGTTGCACCACACTCTTCATTGATATTGATGCCATTAGGCTCACAACCAATGGTAATAACCTCCGCTCCCAACTCTCTGAGCACATTCGGTGCGATATGATAGGTCGCACCATTGGCGCAATCTAAAACAATTTTCAATCCATTTAAACTTTGTTCACTGGGGAATGTCCCTTTACAAAATTCAATGTAACGACCCGCCGCATCAACTATCCGATTTGCCCGCCCTAACTCAGCAGATTCCACACAAGTCAGAGGCTTTTCCATTTCTGCTTCAATCGCTTCTTCAACATCATCCGGTAATTTAGTCCCATCGATGGAGAAGAATTTAATGCCGTTATCATAGTAAGGGTTGTGGGAAGCAGAAATGACAATGCCGGCTTCAGCACGAAAAGTACGTGTCAGATACGCCACGGCAGGTGTTGGCATCGGGCCGGTAAAGGATGCCGACAGTCCCGCAGCGGCTAACCCTGCTTCCAATGCAGATTCCAACATATAACCTGAGATTCGGGTATCTTTACCAATAATAATTTTGCGAGAACCATGACGCGCCAACACTTTCCCCGCAGCCCAACCAAGTTTCAATACAAAGTCAGGGGTAATTGGGGTATTACCCACTTTGCCACGGATACCGTCAGTGCCAAAATATTTACGGTTACTCATAAATTTCTTTTTCCTTTGCTGAACGAATTTTCTGCTCTCAGCGTTTTTTTGCTGACATCATGTTCTTTACAAACGGTGTATTTTACAAACTATATATTCTATGAACATGGATTCTTTTCAGATAGCGTTGCATGAACAACTTGCATTGCCTGAACGGTTTCTTTTACATCATGTACACGGATAATCTGGGCACCTTTCATGGCTGCAATCACAGCACAAGCAACGCTTCCTGTCACACGCTCCTGCGGTGGCACATCAAGTAATTGACCAATCATGGACTTGCGTGACATCCCCGCCAGAATAGGTAATCCCAAATGATGAAATTCTTGCAAGTGAGCCAATAACTGATAATTATGCGATAAGTTCTTACCAAAACCGAAACCAGGATCAAGAATCAGGTTGTTTTTCGCGATACCCGCCGCAACACAACGCTCAATTTGCTGTATCAGGAAGGTTTTTACTTCCGATACAACATCTTCATAGTGAGGTTCTGTTTGCATGGTGCGAGGTTGTCCCTGCATATGCATCAAGCAAATTGGCAAACCACTTTGTGCTGCCGCTTCAAGTGCTCCAGGTTCCTGTAACGCACGGACGTCATTGATAATATGCGCTCCCGCCTTGGCTGATTCCCGCATAACATCAGCTTTTGAGGTATCAACAGAGATCCAGATATCAAAGCGCTGTGCCAATACCTCAATCACAGGAATAACACGATCCAGCTCTTCCTGTTCACTTACTTCATTCGCTCCAGGACGAGTTGATTCTCCTCCCACATCAATAATCGTTGCTCCCTCTTTGATCATCTCAGCAGCATGTTTCAATGCCGCATCAAAAGTATTATGGGTTCCACCATCAGAGAAGGAATCGGGAGTGACATTCAAAATTCCCATTACTTGTGGGCAGGAAAGATCGAGGACGCTGCCTCTGGCAGTCAGTTTCATCGCTAGGTGCCTTAATGTCAAAACCCCAGGACAAGCCTGGGGTTTAATGTAGGGTTGTTAGCCGCGTTATACGGTTGGGTTACCATCCGCAGGCTTTGAGGTTTGCTGCTGAGATGGGGTGTTGTGACGGTTATTACTATTACCGCTATTTTTATCTCCTTCCCAACCTGCCGGTGGACGTACTGTTGTACGATTCATCAGATCATCAATCTGAGGAGCATCAATGGTTTCATACTTCATCAATGCATCTTTCATTGAATGAAGAATATCCATATTATCCATCAGAATCTGACGCGCACGTAAATAGTTACGATCGATGATGGCCTTTACTTCCTGATCGATTAAACGCGCGGTGTCTTCAGACATATGTTTTGCCTTGGCAACCGAACGACCGAGGAAAACTTCACCCTCTTCTTCCGCATACAGCAATGGCCCCAGTTTTTCTGAAAAGCCCCACTGTGTCACCATGTTACGCGCAATAGATGTCGCCACTTTAATATCGTTAGAGGCACCGGTAGAAACATTATCTACACCATAGATAATCTCTTCCGCTAACCGTCCACCGTATAAAGTTGAAATTTGGCTTTCCAATTTCTGACGGCTTGCACTGATCTGATCGCCCTCTGGTAAGAAGAACGTCACACCCAACGCACGGCCACGCGGTATAATCGTGACTTTATGTACAGGATCGTGCTCTGGAACCAAGCGACCAATAATGGCATGTCCTGCTTCATGGTATGCGGTGGATTCTTTCTGTTCCTCCGTCATAACCATTGAACGGCGTTCTGCACCCATCATGATCTTATCTTTGGCTTTTTCGAATTCAACCATAGAAACAACGCGCTTGTTACCGCGAGCGGCAAACAAAGCAGCTTCGTTCACAAGGTTAGCCAAATCCGCACCAGAGAAACCTGGTGTACCACGAGCAATGACCGATGCATCAATATCAGTATCCAGCGGAATGCGGCGCATGTGAACTTTTAGAATTTGCTCACGGCCACGGACATCTGGTAGGCCAACAACAACCTGGCGGTCAAAACGACCAGGACGTAACAGAGCTGGATCGAGAACATCAGGACGGTTAGTCGCTGCGATAACAATAATGCCTTCGTTACCTTCAAAGCCATCCATTTCAACCAGCATTTGGTTCAGTGTCTGTTCACGTTCATCATGTCCGCCACCCAGACCAGCACCACGCTGACGACCGACTGCATCAATTTCGTCAATAAAGATGATGCACGGCGCAGCTTTTTTTGCCTGTTCAAACATATCACGAACACGGGAAGCACCAACACCAACGAACATTTCAACGAAATCAGAACCAGAAATGGTGAAGAAAGGAACTTTCGCTTCTCCAGCAATAGCTTTCGCCAGCAATGTCTTACCCGTACCTGGAGGACCAACCATCAAGATACCTTTCGGGATCTTACCTCCGAGTTTTTGGAAACGGCCTGGTTCACGCAGATATTCAACCAATTCGCCCACTTCTTCTTTTGCTTCATCACAACCAGCAACATCGGCAAACGTGGTTTTAATCTGATCTTCCGTCAACATACGGGCTTTGCTTTTACCAAAAGACATCGCCCCTTTACCGCCACCGCCTTGCATTTGGCGCATAAAGAAGATCCAAACGCCAATGAGCAGTAACATTGGGAACCATGAAATAAAGAGGGTCGCCAACAGACCTTGTTGTTCTGGTGGTTCACCAACAACTTTTACCTGCTTATTGAGTAGGGTATCCAGCAACTTTTCATCCTGAATTGGCATATAAGTGCTGTATTTTCCACTGTTGTCCTTCTTAGTGAAATCAATGTCACGACCCGAAATACGTACTTCGCTTACTTGATTCTGCGATATCTCATTGATGAAATTAGAGTAATCTACCCTACGACCACTAGAATCGCCGGGACCAAAACTCTGGAACAATAACATCAAGACAACTGCGATGACTAACCAGAGAATCAGGTTTTTCGCCATGTCACTCAAGGGATTAACCTCATATTACAACTGTGTTAACAAATAGTAGTCAGGGTACTATACTTTCCGCCCTGTCGCTACAATGTATACTTCACGTGATCGTGCCCGCGAAGATTCTGGTTTACGAACTTTTACCTTCGCAAAAAGGGAGCGTATTTCCCTCAGGTATTCATCAAAGCCCTCTCCCTGAAATACTTTGACAATAAAACTACCCCCAGGGGCCAGCACATCACGACACATATCCAACGCTAACTCAACCAGATACATGGATCGGGGAATATCGACCGCGGGGGTTCCACTCATATTAGGAGCCATATCCGACATGACGACCTGGACTTTATTATCACCAACTCTCTCAAGTAATGTTTTCAATACCAGCTCATCACGAAAGTCTCCTTGAAGGAAATCGACCCCAACTATCGGATCCATTGGTAAAAGATCGCAAGCAATGACTCGCCCGCTATTACCAATCTGACTCACTACGTACTGAGACCACCCACCTGGAGCAGCACCTAAATCAACAACGGTCATGCCCGGTTTAAAAATTTTGTCGCTTTGCTGTATCTCATCAAGTTTAAACCAAGCGCGAGAGCGAAGCCCTTTTTTCTGCGCCTGGAGAACATATTTATCACTAAAATGTTCCTGTAACCAGCGACTTGAGCTTGCTGAGCGTTTTTTATTGGCCATTGTTCTTTCCAACTCTACTAATAAGGCGCCTTATTTTTTGCGTTCTCTTATCAAACCACACCACACTTTTATGGTGATAGATATGAGATGGCGGTAGAATATATCGTTTTCAATCCTAACTAAGCAAAAAAACGATGACTCTTAACAAGAAACAAGTCCAATACCTGAAAAGTCTCGCTCATTCATTAAAGCCTGTCGTTATGATCGGCAACAATGGGTTGACCGAAGGCGTGTTGGCTGAAATCGAACAGACTCTTTCGCATCACGAGCTTATCAAAGTTAAAGTTGCTGGCGAAGACCGTGAAATAAAAACTTTGATCGCTGAAGCGATTGTTCGTGAAACAGGTGCACATAACGTGCAAATCATTGGCAAAATGTTAGTTCTCTACCGTCCATCGGAAGAACGCAAGATTAGTCTACCTAAATAATCACGGCATATTTATACAAAAGTGCCATATTAATTTATTTATTATGATAAAAAGGCCAAAAGCTGGCCTTTTTCTTTGATCATGGTGTATTAAACATAATCCACGTTCAAAACTTCGAATTCCACTTGACCGCCAGGCGTGGAGATGACAACAACATCATCGACTTCTTTACCAACCAGGCCACGGGCAATCGGTGAATTCACTGAAAGAAGGTTTTCTTTAATATTGGCTTCATCATCACCGACAATACGGTAGGTCTGTTCTTCATCCGAATCCAAGTTCAATACCGTTACCGTTGCCCCAAAAATCACTCGGCCATTGTTGGTCATCTTCGTGACATCAATCACCTGTGCATTGGAAAGTTTAGCCTCAATTTCCTGAATTCGGCCTTCACAGAAACCCTGCTGCTCACGAGCGGCATGATATTCCGCGTTTTCTTTCAAATCACCGTGCTCACGCGCTTCAGCGATTGCGGCAATAATTTGAGGCCGACGTACATTTTTCAAATGTTCTAATTCTTCGCGCAATTTATCCGCGCCACGTACCGTCATCGGAATTTGTTTCATTTATTCAACCTCTAAATTAATCCTAAGCCCAAACAACATCTTCCTGATTTTTTTGTAATAACAGCACAATGAGCACACCTTATCAGGCAGGCTTATAGATACTTAATAAAAAGAAGTGTAATTCAGCACAATCTGAAGTCCACAGGCATACTTACCTGTCAATCTATCATTCTAACGTAGAGTTGATGATGGATCATCGTTTACTTTGCCTTTAAACAGCACCTTAGTATCATTAATACAAATATTCATGGAATACATCACCTTCATATGCGAGATCTATGGCTCTTTTAAAAATTCCCAGCAGAATAGCGTGTATGCTCAGCTTTAGCCTGAGCATTTTTAGTGCAAATGCCTCTTCTGATATCTCTTCTATTGAGAAAAGCGCCCAGTATTTGCCTACGGGAACTAACCTTTCATTTATTGCCCAAGCTGTTGGGGAAAAAAATCCCTTAGTTGATTATCACGGGCAACAAATGGCTTTACCTGCCAGTACGCAGAAAATTGTGACAGCATTAGCAGCGCTATTGCAGCTTGGTAAGGATTACCGTTTTATCACAACACTGGAAAGTGATGCTAATCTTTCAGATGGTGTATTAAAAGGTAACTTAACGGCTCGCTTTGTCGGTGATCCCATGCTGACACGTTCACAACTACGCACTATGAGCGAAGCCCTAAAACAATCTGGTATAAAACAGATTGATGGAGATCTTGTCATAGATATTTCGATTTTCTCCAGCCACGATAAAGCACCAGGCTGGATATGGAACGATATGACCCAGTGTTTCAGCGCCCCTCCATCAGCAGCAATTGTGGATAAAAACTGCTTTTCTGTTTCACTTTACAGCTCAGAAAAACCTGGCGAACTGGCATTTGTCCGTGTACCCTCTTTTTATCCCGTTAATGTACTGAGTGAAGTCAAAACATTGGCTAAGGGATCACCAGAAGCGAAGTATTGTGAATTTGATGTTACATCGGGTGATTTAAATCGATATACCCTCACAGGCTGCCTGGCACAACGCGATGAACCACTGCCATTGGCTTTTGCTATCCAGAATGGGCCTGGTTATGCTGGCAAGCTCCTGAAGAATGAACTGAATATTGCCGGTATTGAGTTAAAAGGCCATATACGGCTCCAGCCGGCTCCCAAACAGCCAGAAAAGATCCTCGCCGTGAATCAATCTGTGCCATTAAATAAGATGCTCGAAATCATGTTGAAAAAATCAGATAACATGATTGCGGATACTCTCTTTCGTACCCTTGGTCACCGCTATTTCAACGTTCCAGGAACATGGCGGGCAGGTTCCGATGCTGTCCGCCAGATTCTGAAACAGAGAGCAGGTATTGATTTGGGCAATACTGTCATGGTGGATGGTTCTGGCCTTTCACGCCACAATTTAATCGCTGCCACAACCATGATGGAAATATTACAATTTATCGCTCAACATAATGATGAACTGGACTTCATCTCCATGTTACCCAAAGCGGGATATGATGGCACGTTGGCTTATCGCCCTGGCCTGCATGAAGCGAGGCTTGATGGCAAGGTCTTTGCCAAAACGGGATCATTACAAGGCGTTTATAACCTCGCTGGGTTTATGACTACTGCAAGTGGACAACAAATTGCTTTTGTCCAGTTTGTCTCTGCCTACTCTGTTCCGCCAGAAGATCAACGAGCCCGTCGTGTTCCGTTATCGCGTTTTGAGCACAATTTATATAAATCGTTATATCAAAGTCACTGAGCTGGCTCAGTGACTAAGAAGGGCTTGACCAAAGAAAAAAGGGCGCCATGTACAGCGCCCTTTTGTTATATTCGAATGACTACATGAAGATTAGCGTTTATAAATAAACTCAACGCCTTCGTCATCTTCTTCGTCCCAGTCATCATCCCAATCTTCATCGTCAGATGCTTGCTGTAACTGCTCTTTATGGTAGTCATCCCACATAAATTCAACTTTTTCAGGTTGAGACTCTTCCGACGTTTCCATACTACGAGGCTGCGTCTTCATAAACTCCATAATGTCCCAGCAAAGCTCTTTCACACCCTGACGGTTCACGGCGGAGATCATGTAATAATCGCCTTCCCAACCCAATTCATCAGCGATAGCTTTTGCCCGCTGTTTAGCTTCTTCTGGATCGATAAGATCGACTTTGTTAAAGACCAACCAACGCGGTTTTTCTGCCAGTCTTTCACTGTAGTTGTGTAGCTCTTTGATGATGATACGGGCATTTTCGACTGGATCGGATTCATCGATTGGGCAGAGATCAATCAAATGCAACAATACGCGGCAGCGTTCCAAATGCTTCAAGAAACGAATACCCAATCCAACGCCTTCTGATGCACCTTCAATCAGACCAGGGATATCTGCGACGACAAAACTTTGTTCGTTATCCATACGCACAACACCAAGGCTTGGCACCAAGGTTGTAAATGGATAATCAGCAACTTTCGGTTTTGCTGCCGATACAGCACGAATAAAGGTGGATTTGCCTGCATTTGGCATCCCCAGCATTCCTACATCAGCCAGCAGCATCAGTTCCAACATCAGCTCACGACTTTCTCCGGGAGTTCCCATCGTTCTTTGACGAGGAGCACGGTTCACCGAAGATTTAAAACGGGTATTGCCAAGGCCGTGGAAGCCTCCTTTTGCTACCATAAAACGCTGTTCATGGCGCAGCATATCCCCAAGCACTTCGCCCGTGGCAACATCACGTACACGAGTTCCAACCGGAACCTTAATAGTAATGTCCTGACCACGTTTACCCGTACAATCGCGGCTTTGTCCATTCTGACCACGTTCAGCGCGGAAGGATTTTTCAAAACGGTAATCAATCAGTGTATTGAGGTTTTCATCTGCCAGCAGGTAGACATCACCACCATCACCACCATCGCCACCGTCAGGCCCACCTTTTGGAATATATTTCTCACGACGGAAGCTGACGCAACCATTGCCACCATCTCCCGCTACAACCAGAATTCTGGCTTCATCTACAAATTTCATCACTTTTCTCCGTAGGATAGCCACTGTAAAGCTGGATGGCAGCTAGTACCCAGAGATGGCGTAATCCAAAATAATAAAAAGCCCCGCAACACACATTGCAGGGCTTCTGATTCGATCAAGATACAAAAAACTTATTCAGCTTCGATGCTGATAAATTTACGGTTTTTTGAACCTTTAACTTCGAACTTAACTTTCCCGTCAGCTAATGCGAACAGGGTGTGGTCACGGCCACAACCTACGTTGTTGCCTGCGTGGAATTTAGTACCACGTTGACGAACGATGATGCTACCTGCCAAAACAGACTCACCACCAAAACGTTTTACACCCAGACGTTTGCTTTCAGAATCGCGACCGTTACGAGTCGAGCCGCCAGCCTTTTTGTGTGCCATTAATCTGCTCTCCTAAATCTTAAGCGATGCCAGTGATCTTAACATCGGTGAACCACTGACGGTGGCCCTGTTGCTTACGGCTGTGTTTACGACGACGAAACTTAACAATTTTAACTTTCTCGCCACGGCCGTGAGCCACAACTTCAGCTTTAACTTTAACGCCTTCAACTACTGGAGCGCCGATTTTGATGTCTTCGCCGTTAGCGACCATCAGCACCTGGTCAAACTCAACAGTTTCACCTGTTGCGATGTCCAGCTTTTCCAAGCGAATTGTTTGGCCTTCGCTTACTCGGTGTTGTTTACCACCACTTTGGAAAACTGCGTACATATAAACTCCGCTTTCCGCGCACCCCCCTAAAAATGCTTTCCAGAGCGCGCTATAAAATATTCACAATAGGGCGCGAATTCTACGCAAAAACCACTTGGAAGACAAGTGCAGAATTAGAACAGATGAGAAAAAAACAGAGTTTTTCAATTGTCATTTATTTGAACGGTTTTTCAAGTACAATCGATACATCTTGATATCTATTGATATGCTAATTAATGAGCACAGCTCTGAATCAGAGTCCAAAGCCAAAACATGAATTTAGAATCGATAATTAAACTCACCGCTGATGATATGGCAGCGGTTAATGAAACCATTCTTAACCAATTAAATTCTGACGTTGCGCTGATCAACCAACTTGGTTACTACATCATCAGCGGCGGTGGCAAGCGCATTCGACCAATGATTGCCGTACTGGCAGGGAAAGCCCTTCACTGCCAAGACGCAAAACACATCAAAGTTGCTGCTTTGATTGAATTTATTCACACGGCAACGCTACTGCATGACGATGTCGTTGATGAATCTGATATGCGCCGTGGTAAAGCGACAGCCAACTCCATTTATGGTAATGCTGCCAGTGTCCTTGTGGGCGATTTTATCTATACGCGCTCATTTCAAATGATGACCGATCTCGATTCCATGCGCGTATTAAAATTGATGTCTGATGCTACCAATGTCATTGCTGAAGGAGAGGTCATGCAGTTGATGAACTGCAATGATCCGAATATTTCAGAAGATGACTATATGCGGGTCATTTACAGTAAAACCGCCCGCCTGTTTGAAGTCGCTGCGCATTCAGCCGCCATTCTCGCCAACGCCACTCCTGAGCAAGAAATAGCACTACGTGATTATGGTCGTTATTTAGGAACCGCATTTCAATTAATTGATGATCTGCTGGATTATGACTCAGATAACAGTACGCTTGGTAAGAATACAGGGGATGATTTGAACGAAGGCAAACCAACATTGCCTCTTTTGCACGCTATGAACCACGGAACACCGGAACAATCCGCTCTGATACGAGGTGCCATTGAACAAGGTAATGGCCGCCATTTGCTGGATACCGTCCTGGCAACGATGAAACAGTGCGGTTCACTCAAATATACCCGCCAGCGGGCAGAAGAAGAAGCTGATAAGGCAATTTCAGCATTGCAGTCACTGGAGGATTCTCCATACAAGGCGGCTCTTGAGGGATTGGCTCATGTCGCTGTACAGCGACTTTCCTGAACTGAAGCAATCAGTGCCCCAGAAAATTCAATCTAGGGCACTGTCTTTATTATTAATATCTTGAATACTGACATATTGGACAAGGCTGGCTAGCCCTTTTCTCAAAATAAATTTAACCATTCGTTCTCTTTCAGATTTGCTCAACTGGTAATAAGCCTCCACCCAGATCATAAATGGGTCCTGTCGCTTATTCCGGTAGTATTCGACTGAATTTTCACTGACTGTCAGTACATTCACGACATCTTCGGGCAAACTGTTAACATTATATTCGAGCGCTTTTCCCTGTACGCCCCGCTTACGGCGTTGTTCCCAGCCCTCGCGCCTCGCCATTAGATTGACTCCTTGGGGAGACGATGGCAGCCCTGCGAGGCCGATGAGTTCTTTTGCAGAATACCACTCTTTTTTCATCTCTTTCTCCTCGCTTGATACTGGAGCAGTGACGAGAAAGCCAAATTTTAAGCACCTGGCTTTTCAAAAGCTGTCTCAAGTAGCTATGATTTTTTCCAAAAAACTTCTTATGCCATCTCGTAATATCACTTCGGTAATGACCTCCTTCTCTTCCTCAGTGAGTAAATTAAATGCACTTACCCAAATGGATAAAGGATCTTGTTTCTGCACCTGATATTCCGTTGGTGTTTCATGAAGCTCCAAAGCTTCTAACGTTGATTGAGGAAAACAAGAATAATGGTATTCAATCGCCCTTCCCTGGACGCCTGACCGTTTTTGCCGCAACCACTCTTCACGTTTTGCCCTGGCATTAACTCCTTGTGGTGATCTAGGCAACTCACCTACACCGGTCAACTCCATTGCCGTATACCACTCTTTTTTCATAATGTTTCTCTATTTTTGTAACCAAGTTCAAAAAAGAAGTTATTAAGAAAAAATTAGAAACATTTTTAGAAAAAATAATGTTATTTTGTTTTCTTAATAACAGGTTCGTGTTCGTTATTAATTTCACATTAACGCTTTAGTTATACCACTAATGTGGCTTCTAATTTAATAGAAAAGGATTAAAAAAATGATTTCTATGAAATCGGATTGGCATCCTGCTGATATTATTGCCGCTTTACGTAAACGTGGCACGACGTTAGCTGCCGTTTCTCGTGCAGCAGGACTGAGTTCATCTACTTTGGCGAATACACTTTCTCGCCCATGGCCCAAGGGAGAATGGATAATAGCGAAGCACTTAGAACTACATCCGTCTGAAATATGGCCAAGCCGCTATTTCGATCCCAACACAGGAGAACTATTAGAAAGGAAAGTTAGAGAGAAAAAGAATAATTAGCTATCGATATACCTATTGAAAGAAAAACCGCTAGTTATTTCTAACTAGCGGTTTTAGTTATTTAATATATTTAACTTAATTCGTATATTAATAAATCATTAATAAATGAATTAGCTGTTAATAAACTTCTCGCCTAAGTCAATATCTTTCTTCAAAACATCCAGCATGTTATCCAATGCTTTCTGTTCAAAGTCACTCAACTTGCCAATATCTAAACGTTCTTCGATACCATTTTTACCTAAGCGAACAGGCTGCGCAAAGAAACGGGCATATTTGCCATCACCTTCAACATAGCTGCACTCAACAACATTGCTTTCGCCTTGCAAGCCACGGAGCAGCGACAGCCCCAAACGAGCCGCTGCTTGTCCCATAGACAGTGTTGCAGAGCCGCCACCCGCTTTCGCTTCAACAACCTCAGTACCCGCATTCTGGATACGCTTGGTCAATGCTTCAACTTCTTCATCAGTGAAGCTAACACCTGGAATTTGCGACAGCAGAGGCAGAATGGTCACACCAGAGTGCCCGCCAATAACAGGAACTTCTATTTCTTCTACTTTCTTGCCTTTCAACTCAGCAACAAAGGTGTTGGAACGAATGATATCCAGGGTTGTGACACCAAACAGGCGGTTCTTATCGTACACCCCTTCTTTTTTCAGTACTTCAGCAGCAATCGCTACAGTGGTATTGACTGGGTTGGTAATAATTCCAATTAATGCTTTTGGACAAGTTTTAGCCACCTGCTGAACCAGATTACGAATGATACCCGCGTTGATATTGAACAAATCGGAACGATCCATACCAGGTTTACGAGCCACACCCGCAGAAACCAATACGACATCCGCACCTACCAATGCAGGGGTTGCATCTTCACCAGCAAAACCAGTGACTTTAACTTCCGTTGGGATATGGCTCAGATCGGTTGCCACGCCAGGGGTCACCGGAGCAATGTCATATAAGGAAAGTTCTGAACCTGAAGGAAGCTGGGTCTTGAGTAGAAGGGCAAGTGCCTGACCAATACCACCGGCTGCGCCGAGAACTGCAACTTTCATCCTGATACTCCTTAAATTAAGTACTGTAAACACGATGTATTAAAAACACCACGTATTAAAAACACCACGTATTAAAAACAATCTATTAACAGCCAGATTATCCACTTAATAGCCTGATGATGAAACACCAAAGTTGTTTTATTCTAAACAAAATGCTTATCTGTTAATGAGATAATGGACACTTTTTTAAGAATTATTTCAGCCGTATTCGTCATCAATTAATGGATTACCTTACTCTTCCCTTTCAGACCAAACAATCCTCAAAAACCACCATTTAATTAACAATGCATTTACTATGTTTAATCCATTATTCTCTTTATGCTGGTTTATTCTTCTCTTTCTTGAATAAAAATTCACTCTTTCGCATAATGTCCGCCTGATAACGGATTCAACGATGGTGAAATATGCGTGTTCCTTCGAAACAGGAAGATTTGGTAAAAGCTTTCAAGGCATTATTGAAAGAAGAAAAATTCAGCTCTCAAGGTGAAATTGTTGCAGCACTTCAAGAGCAAGGGTTTGAAAATATCAACCAATCTAAAGTTTCCAGAATGCTAACGAAATTTGGTGCTGTCCGAACCCGTAATGCAAAGATGGAAATGGTTTACTGCTTACCCGCAGAATTGGGAGTTCCCACTGCCACCAGCCCATTAAAAAATCTGGTATTAGATGTCGATTATAATCACTGCATTGTCGTCATACGAACTAGCCCTGGCGCGGCACAACTAATTGCCCGCCTATTAGATTCATTAGGGAAAGCAGAAGGGATACTTGGCAGCATTGCGGGAGATGACACTATTTTTTCCACCCCAGCACAAAACTTTACGACAAAACAACTCTACGAAGCAATTCTCCACTTGTTTGAACAGGAACTTTAATTTTTTCAGGTCTGCCGTATGCCAATATAATCAAAATATGCGTATGGCAGACCGAAACATAAGAAAATATTGATTAATCCACGCTTATTTTTTTCATCAATGCAGCCAGTAGTTTTTCGTGAATACCATCAAATCCACCATTACTCATAACCAGAATATGGTCACCGGGCTGGGCCGTTTCTACAATCATTTTAACCAAAGTATTAATATCCGCACTCCAACGAGCTGGCTGAATACACTGTTCGGCAATTTCAACCACCTGCCACGGAATATTGGTGGGTTGATAGAGAAAAACTTCATCGGCACGTCCCAAAGAAGGAGCAATATCATTTTTGCTCATTCCCAGTTTCATGGTATTCGAACGCGGTTCCAGTACGGCAAGAATGCGAGCCATGCCGCCTACTTTACTTCTCAACGCCTCCATTGTGGCTAAGATAGCCGTTGGATGATGGGCAAAATCATCATATACCGAGATGCCATTAACTTCGCCGCGCAATTCAAGGCGACGACGGGCGTTAATAAATTGGCATAATGCCTGACAGGCATCCGCAGGTTGAACGCCCACATGATGGGCTGCCGCAATTGCGATCAAACCATTATGCATATTGTGTTCACCAACCAATGACCACTTCACTTCCCCAACCAGCTCACCCTGATGGAATACCTGGTAGTGGCTGCTATCCTGGCTAGCTTTCTTCGCCTGCCAATGACCGCTTTCTCCGATCTGTTCCAACTCACTCCAATATCCCATTGAAAGCACATGCTTCAAATTAATATCATTATCAGGAACAATGATCTTGCCGGTACTCGGCACAACCCTGACGAGATGGTGGAACTGTTTTTGAATAGCGCCCAAATTTTCGAAAATGTCGGCATGATCAAACTCAAGGTTGTTCATGACCAGTGTGCGGGGACTGTAGTGGACAAATTTCGAACGCTTGTCAAAGAAGGCACAATCATATTCATCAGCTTCAATCACAAAAAATGGGCTTTCACCGATGTGTGCTGAAACTTCAAAATTCCCTGGCACACCACCAATCAGGAATCCTGGTTTATAGCCACACTCTTCCAAGATCCAAGCCACCATACCCGCCGTCGTTGTTTTGCCATGAGTTCCCGCGACAGCCAATACCCAACGCTCCGGCAATATATGATCATGCAGCCATTGCGGGCCAGAAGTATAAGGAATGCCACGATCTAGCACGGCTTCTACGCAGGGATTGCCACGTGTCATAGCATTACCAATGATCACCATATCTGGAGCAGGATCGAGCTGTGCTGGATCGTACCCTTGGATCAGCTCAATGCCCTGTTTTTCCAGCAAAGTGCTCATTGGGGGATATACATTGGCATCAGAGCCAGTCACTTCATGCCCCTGTGTGCGAGCGAGGATCGCCAGCCCACCCATGAAAGTACCGCAAATGCCAAGAATATGAATACGCATTTATTTCTACCTGATTCATGAACTGTATCACTATTTTAACGCTCAAATCAGAGATTAAAAATGCAATAACCTATGAATCATTGGATTCTTTAGCTAAACTGCCCGCGCCTAAGTGCGGCACATAAGTGCAACACATAAGTGAAGCACGCTTCCTAAAACCATAACCAACTCAAGGCCTTTGTCATGAAAACATTGGGCGAATTCATCGTCGAAAAGCAGCAAGATTTTCCGCATGCTACAGGTGAACTGACTGCACTACTGTCTGCCATAAAGTTAGGTGCCAAAATCATCCATAGAGATATCAATAAAGCCGGTCTTGTGGATATTTTAGGCACAAGTGGCGTCTCTAATGTTCAGGGTGAAGTCCAGATGAAGCTGGATTTGTATGCCAATGAAAAACTCAAGGCAGCACTGAAAGCACGCGGCGAAGTCGCAGGCATTGCTTCCGAAGAGGAAGACGACATCGTTATTTTTGATGGCGATCGAGCAGAAAATGCGAAGTATGTTGTTTTGATGGATCCACTGGATGGTTCTTCGAATATTGATGTAAACGTTTCCGTCGGGACTATTTTCTCGATTTACCATCGAATAACCCCGATCGGGCAACCTGTAACCGAAGAAGATTTCCTGCAACCGGGCAATCGTCAGGTTGCAGCGGGTTATGTGGTTTATGGCTCATCCACAATGCTGGTTTATACTACAGGCTGTGGTGTCCATACTTTTACTTATGATCCTTCCCTTGGTGTATTCTGTCTGACTCATGAGAAAGTCCAATTCCCAGAAAAGGGCAATATGTACTCTATCAATGAAGGGAACTACATCAAGTTCCCAATGGGCGTGAAAAAATACATCAAATATTGTCAGGAACAAGACGAAGCAACCCAGCGCCCTTACACAACCCGTTATATTGGTTCCCTGGTTGCAGATTTCCACCGCAATCTATTAAAAGGTGGGATCTATATCTACCCAAGTACGGCAAGCCATCCAACGGGCAAACTCCGCTTACTTTATGAGTGCAACCCAATTGCACTCCTGGCTGAACAAGCCGGTGGTAAAGCCAGCGATGGTGCAAACCGTATTCTGGATATCGTGCCAAATAAGCTGCACCAACGAGTACCTTTTTTTGTCGGCACCAAATCTATGGTAGAAAAAGCCGAAAGTTTTATGGCGGAGTTTCCTGAGCAATAAGCAGCATTATTAATGCTCTAATTTAAAGAGGTGGGTTTCCACCTCTTATTCCATTTATTTTTCAAACCACAGGCTTATTAAGCCTGCAACCATTTAATTATATATTCATACTGATACACCATAGTCATTCCTGAAAAAACACCTCTCTTGCATGAAAAACTTTTTGAAAAATGAAACCCAATTTCAGCGGAAATAAACTGATAACTTTTTGCTATCAATCGATAATCATTTTTCATTACGCACAACAATAAAAGTTTTCCTAATGTATGTAGGTATGGGAAATATTATCTTTTTTATATTAATGAGATAGCTATACCCAATAAAAATGAAATTTGGAACATCAAAGATGTAACGCTAAAGCGCTGGCGACAGCCCATATTTTATGAGGAATTCATATATGGACTCGTATATAAATCATAAAGTTTTTCGGCTTTCTATTCTCATGTATTCGCTTTTTTTACCCTTTACTCCGACGAGTGCGCTTTCAGCGGGTGAAAAGATTCAAGAGAATAGAATGTCCTTACAGGGATCAGAAAATGAAAAGAACACCAATCAGGCGCAAGATAAGCAAGCTGCTCTCGATAAAGAAGCAGGAGTCATCGCACAAAATATCCATAGGGTGAGTAATATCTTATCCTCTTCCCCATCCCAATTAACCGAACAAGCAAAATCCTATGCTTTGGGGAAAATCAATGGTGCGATATCCACGGAAACGCAAAAATGGTTATCCAGATTTGGTACAGCCAATATCAATCTTTCCGTCGATAAAAAAGGAAAACTGGATAGCAGCTCCCTGGATCTACTGTTACCCCTCTATGACAATAAAGCGGATTGGCTATTTTTCTCTCAGTTAGGTTATCGCCGACACGATAGCCGCAATACCCTAAACCTCGGTCTTGGTGGACGTTATTTCACAACCGATTGGATGTATGGTTTAAATACCTTCCTTGACAATGATTTCACGGGACAACATCAACGGTTGGGTGTTGGCGGAGAAATCTGGACTGATTATATTAAATTGTCTGCCAACACATACTGGCGCTTGAGCAAATGGCGCCAATCCCCCAGAGAACTGGAATATGAAGAACGGCCAGCCAACGGCTACGATATCAATGGTGAATTTTTCTTACCAGCTTATCCAAACATTGGGGGTAAGTTGAGTTATGAACAGTACTTCGGCGATAACGTTGCCCTGTTCAATCGGAAAACCAAGCAAAAAAACCCTAACCTTGCCCGACTTGGCCTAAATTATACCCCGATTCCACTGATGACAATGGGTGTGGATTATAAACTCGGAAGCAGTGGACACAGTGAGGCTCTCTTCCAGGCCAATCTGAATTATCGTTTTGGTATACCTTTTGCGGATCAAATTTCACCGAATAGCGTTGCTGCTATGCGCACACTGATGGGAAGCCGTTATGATATCGTGCAAAGAAACAACCATATCGTGCTGGACTACAAGAAAAAACCCGTGTTCAACCTCGCTTTGCCAAATACATTAAGCGGATATAGTGCCCAACATGTTCAAATCACCCCTAATATTACCGCTGAGCAAAAACTGAAAAAGTTATCATGGCAGGCTAATGAAGAGTTCCATAAAAACGGGGGAGCTATCACACCTCATGGCAGATCTGTTGAACTGGACTTGCCGAAATATTCTGCCAAGGGAATAAACAGCTATACCCTGTCTGCTATTTCTGAAGTCACGGGCAACAATAAGCCCATGACATCTTACATGAATGTGGTTGTTGAACCTTTTGCCATTAAAGACCAAAGCATCAAGCCAAATGGCACAGGCCCTATAATTTCCAATGGCAAACCGGCTTATGATCTGGCAGCCACAATCACCTATGGCAATAAAAACAACCCGCCAATTAAAAACAAGGCAATATCGAACGTAAAATGGAGCATCGATCCACCAGATAAACATGCAACATTAACCTGGGACTCAGCAGGCATGACTAATGATGCAGGCCAATTAACTGCCATGTTGAGCAGTACTCAACCGATTGATCCGAAAACAAAGATTTATCTGTCAATGGATGAGCAACCTAAATTGGAAATAAAAGGCGATAAGCCATTTTATTTCACTAATCTTAGTGATGCTATTCAGGCCAAAGATTTTGTATTCGACCAAAAAGGGCCTTATGAGGCAACAGAACGCAAACCAATCATTGTGACTGCGACTGTATTCGATCTCAATGGCTATCGCATCAATAAAAAAATGGATATGAACTTACAATGGAGCATCGAACCCGCTGATCTACCGGGATTATCGGTTAAGCCCGCGCCTGGCTATGAGAACTCCTCTGATCAGGAGGGTAAAATCAAGGCGATTGTAACCAGTACTCAGGTAGTGAAAGGTGCTAAAGTTGAAGTATTGATTAATGACAAACATCAAAGCTTCTCTGAGCCACTCGATTTTGTCACACCAGAAAGCCTGAAGTTTGCATTCGGTGCAATATCGCAATCACCTGTGGGACCAATAACCGCTGGCGGAAAAGAGCGCTATACCTATAAAGTGCCAGTCATCGACGCAGAAAGCAGACTTCCTCTTAAAAATCAGACCCTTGTTAAACTTAAAGCGGAAATAATGAATGCCGCTTCTAATGTCACTCCGCCTGTAGAAGAAATTAAACTTGAGATTCCTACAAATCCAACTACCGATAACGAGGGTTATGTAACTCTTTCTATGTCAAGTCTTGTCGGTATAGATGGACTTTATTTCAAACTAATGCCAGATGCAGCCAGTGAAAATGATGCAAATAGCATACAATCCGTACCGGTAAGCTTCGATTCTGCTCCAGTACCAGTGGGAATTCTGATGGGTGCGAAAGGTTCAAATGTTACGAAATATATCGCTGAGCAGGGAAGACCCTATAACGTACATGGAGATCTGATTATTCAACTGGCGCAGGATGGAACGCAGTTGTATGATGACGCACCAATTAACGCCCCAGATGGTACGCAGACCACAAGCGTTACATCAAGTATCAAATCTTCCAATCCTAACTTAGTGAAAGTAGATACACTAAACGGGGAAATAACATTCCCCATAAATAGTTTCTCCATTGAGCAATGGCCGGTAACAGTGACACTCACCAAAACATTTATGGATACGGGAGTAAAATCTAGTTATTACTATACCTTCAACCCACGGAGATACCTACTTATCCCTGACCATCCTGATACGAGTGGTTCGAATTCGAAAACTGTTCCCTTGAATGGCTCTCCAGACTGTCAAGATTTGGATTGGACTGGCAAAGATAATATCAATCTCTATGGCCAGAACGCTGTCACACCGAACCTGACTGATATAGGCGCAACTCCGCAAACGACGACTCTAACTTCAATTAGTTATGAATATGACAAAGCGCAGTTCCCTTACTTTGGATTGGAATATCTTCGGAATCACACGGCGGGGACTAATATATTGAAAATACATACGCCATCAGAGGGAGGACTTTATTATGGATATAACTACGATACAAGGGAAGCTAAAAAGGCAAGTCTATCTGCTCCTTCGTCAATGCTCCTTTGTGTAATACGCGTTGATGGTTATGGACAAGTTTCACCATATTAAACTACGCTTAATATAAATCAGCACAGACTCAATTAAACTTGGGTCTGTGCTTTTTTATTATGGCTTTAGCCAGTTTAAGATGCGTTAGCTTCTTAAACATAAAACCACCCGCTATGCGGGTGGAGTTCAAGGGTTATACCAAGAAAAACACCTTTCCGTTACGATATAGATGTTCAAGCTAATATACGTAACTTAAATAAGGAAA
>NZ_MKGR01000100.1 GCF_001908095.1 Xenorhabdus thuongxuanensis
CCGGGGGCGGCACCCGAAACGCAGGCGGCACAGAGCCTGTTGTGGCAGGCGGTGGTATTCTGGGCGGCGTTGTTTTACCACCTGCCGTTATTGCGGCAGTTCGAAGGAGAACTGGAAGACGGGCATGTCTGGCAACCGGGCATGGGTATCCCCGATAAACCGTTTCGTTTCCGTTTTCGCGCACCGGAGAACATACCGTCGGTTCCGCAGGAAGTGTTGCTGGCTGCCTGTTTGTTACCAGAAAAAGCCATGATGTGGCTGGTGAGTGTACCGGAAGTCTGGCATTGTCTGATGCAGCATCTCAATGGGCGTCCCTCCACTGTTCCGTTGATAGATACATTGCTTCAGGACGCTGCCGGGCAGATTCATTCCCCTTTGCGGGGGAAACAGGAAGTTTCTCCATCTCCGGCGAAGGAGGCGGCGTGCTCTTCCGAATACAATCCGGTACCGGAAACGATACCCACGCCGCCTGTCAGTGAAATCACAACCCCACCGCCATCCGTGTCTGATGATACCCTGACATTATTATCCTTATTTCAGTCACCTGATGGGTCTTCGCCGCAAAATCAGGAAAAAAGCCCCCCCCCCGCCTCGAAACTGACCAAACGGTCAAAACGGGAGAAAGAAAGTATTGCCCCTGACAGTCACCTGCATTCATCATTTAAAGATAAATAATTCAAACAGTTATTTGTA
>NZ_MKGR01000101.1 GCF_001908095.1 Xenorhabdus thuongxuanensis
CTTGTTGGATATTGAAGGTTCCACTGTCACGATTGATGCAATGGGCTGTCAGTACAAAATCGCTGATCAGATTGTCGGGGAGCAGGCTGATTATGTTCTGGCATTAAAAGGCAATCAGGGTGAATTTCATGACGATATCAAAGACTTTTTAGATACTCAGCTAGCAAAAGGGTTTAGGGGGCTCCCCCACGCTAAAACCCAGGATACAGAAGGCGACCACGGTCGTATCGAACAGCGTCAATTATGGTTGGTTAACGATATTAGCTGGTTACGGGAACGACACCCTCAGTGGTACACACTGGGTGGCATCGCGGTGGTGGAGTCTTGGCGTGAAGAGCAGGGAAAATCCGAGAGTTACGCCCGGCGTTATTATATTACCAGTCATCGTGATAAATCGGCGGACTTTATTGCGGGAGCGATACGTAGCCATGGGCATATTGAAAATAAACTGCACTGGCAGCTGGATGTGAGTTTTGGTGAGGACAGCCAGCGTCTGAGAAGCGGTCATGCTGCTGAAAACATCGCTTTAGTGAATAAAATAGCCCTTAACCTGCTGAAAAATGAGAAAACCGTAAAGGTGGGAGTGAAAACTAAGCGTCAGAAAGCCGGATGGGATAATGGTTACATGCTGAAAGTCCTCACGGTGGGTTTTACGTCAGTCTAATTTAGACCCGTTTGCCCT
>NZ_MKGR01000102.1 GCF_001908095.1 Xenorhabdus thuongxuanensis
AAAAAGAATCAATCGTTAATTAAATGTTAAAGCCTAATCAGTTCAATTTGTACTGTTTAGTCGATAAAAACATTTAAGACAAGATGACAGGGTGGCTGTTTTATCAGTTGCCCTTTTCTTGTTTAAGGTAATGATTTCAGTAATTGATTCTGATGTCAAGTCGGGTATAAACTTCACGACGGGATACCGGATCAGCATGAACGCTTTTTTCCATCCCATCACTGTTGATGCAGGGCAGCTCACGCTATCTCCTCCTTAATCCATCCTGCGATCTGCCCTGATTTTTTTAATCCGCTTTATTCCTTCTCACCGGCAGGCTCATCAGAACGATCGGTGTACAATCCCAGCTCCCGCTCCAGTGTTTTCCCCGTCACTTCCATATCGAGATCAATGTACTCCATCGTGGTCGCGACATTACGATGCCCCAGTAATCTTTTCACCAACGGCAGGTTCCGATCCGGCGCTTTCATCAGCGTCGTTGCCACGGTATGGCGAAAACGGTGAGGCGAGACGGCAAAATCACACTCCCTGGACAGCCGACGAAAGAAAGAACGGAGCTGTTGTTTTTCCCGATTGATATCATATTGGTAACGGGAAAGCCGGCTGGGGTGCGGCACACTTAACCGGCTGAGATCGAAAATTGGATCGTGGCCTTCAGCACCGGCAGCCATCGCCCTTGCC
>NZ_MKGR01000103.1 GCF_001908095.1 Xenorhabdus thuongxuanensis
AATCAGAACCACCCGCATAGCGGGTGGTTTGCTCTAGCCCTATAAGGGCATGTTACCGACTGCGCCTAAATGACGCGGCTTTCTCTTCGTTCAAGCTAAGTGTCTTTGCTTCTTTGGCTTACCCCTTGAAGGGGTCGTTATACTCTCGTGTACTTAATTTATCCTGAAGTAAATCTGACTTTTCTTGCTCTCTGATATATTTACGGATTGTAGCTTCATTCAGCCCCACTGTGCTAACGTAGTAGCCTTCCGACCAAAACTTCCGGTTGCCAAATTTGTATTTTAAATTGGCATGTTTATCAAATATCATCAACGAGCTTTTACCTTTTAAGTACCCCATAAAACTGGAAACACTTATTTTCGGGGGGATACTCACGAGCATATGAACATGATCTGGCATTAAATGCCCTTCGATTATTTCGACTCCTTTGTACTTGCAAAGGTTTCGTAGGATCTCACCTATACTTGAACGGATACTATTGAAGATGACTTTTCGTCTATATTTCGGCGAAAAGACGATATGGTATTTACACAGCCACTTTGTATGCGCTGAGCTTTGTGCTTTAATTCCCATAAACACCTTTCCTTATTTAAGTTACGTATATTAGCTTGAACATCTATATCGTAACGGAAAGGTGTTTTTCTTGGTATAACCCTTGAACTCCACCCGCATAGCGGGT
>NZ_MKGR01000104.1 GCF_001908095.1 Xenorhabdus thuongxuanensis
GATCAGTGTCGATTGCTCGCTATCCGTTTCCATTTTCAGATCTACAGCATATTGCAACGGCGTAATGGTATTTGCAGCCTGAGACATTAGATAGCGTTTTTTGGATTCAGCACGTTGCTGTAATTCCTCTGGCGGCGGAGGGGGGATTTTAATCCACGCAGGCATGTTTGATTTATCAACGCCCAGCATCATTCCCTCCGGTGGATTTGATGAATATTGCCGAAAAACATCATCAGGAACATCGATAGCATCGGCAGGCCATGTTCCCGCTAAATCAAAATCAGATTTCCACATATATGAATAAAATGCGATATTCATTGGACTAAATGCATAATTAAATTTCATTAATATCACCTCACCACCCGATAGCCAGAAACATAACATTGGACGAGCTACTGATGGTATCGATATTTTTAGTGACGCACTGAAAACCCGTTTTTGTAATCTGTTCACACGACGCTAACACATGTACATAGCTCATTTTGGTACAAAATACCGCCCACACACCGGTGGGGAATGCCTGCGGGTATCTAATCGGATTTGACATTACGCCATTAAACGTAGGGTCGTTAGGTACTGCCCGGGTGAACACCTGCATTTTCATTCCATCAGGGCCATAAAAAATCATATCGGAACCATGCCCGATTGTTGTTAAACCGAGGTTTT
>NZ_MKGR01000105.1 GCF_001908095.1 Xenorhabdus thuongxuanensis
CTGGCTGCCGAATGGGGAGCTGGAATATCTGGGACGTAATGACTTTCAGGTTAAAATCCGCGGCTACCGCATTGAGCTGGGAGAAATCGAAAACGCCCTGACTTCACATCCGCAAGTCAAACAGGCGGTGGTGATTGACCACGAACACAAAGGCAATCAAGTGCTGGTCGCGTATCTGGTCACCGATGGTGTGTTATCCGATGATACCCTGATAAAATATTTATCGTCCCGCTTGCCAGATTATATGCTGCCCGCCAGCTTTACCCGCCTTGAATCTGTACCGTTAACCCTCAACGGTAAACGGGATCGCCGTGCCCTGCCGGCGCCGGTATGGGGAAACCGCGACAGTTATATAGCGCCCCGCAATGCCTTAGAAACCCGGTTATGTGCCCTCTGGCAGGAAGTATTGGGGCTGGAGAGCATTGGTATTGAAGATAACTTCTTCCGTATTGGCGGCAATTCCCTGACAGCAATTAAGCTGACGGCAGCTATTCGCCAGTCTCTGGCAATGGACGTGTCACTGACGCAACTGTTTGAACTTAAAACCATCGCCGGTCTGGTCGCCCATATGGGGCAACAAACCTGCACGGTTATCCCTCGCCTTGCGCTGGAACATTATCCCTTATCGTTTGCCCAGGAACGGATGCTGTTTATCGAGCAGT
>NZ_MKGR01000106.1 GCF_001908095.1 Xenorhabdus thuongxuanensis
CTGGCTGCCGAATGGGGAGCTGGAATATCTGGGACGTAATGACTTTCAGGTTAAAATCCGCGGCTACCGCATTGAGCTGGGAGAAATCGAAAACGCCCTTGCCACACATCCGCAAGTCAAACAGGCGGTGGTGATTGACCACGAACACAAAGGCAATCAAGTGCTGGTCGCGTATCTGGTCACCGATAGTGTGTTATCCGATGATACCTTGGTTCGGTATCTTTCCGCCCGCTTGCCAGATTATATGCTGCCCGCCAGCTTTACCCGCCTTGAATCTGTACCGTTAACCCTGAACGGTAAACGGGATCGCCGTGCCCTGCCGGTGCCGGTATGGGGAAACCGCGACAGTTATATAGCGCCCCGCAATGCCCTGGAAACCCGTTTATGTGCCCTCTGGCAGGAGGTATTGGGGCTGGAGCGGGTTGGTATTGAAGATAACTTCTTCCGTATCGGCGGCAATTCCCTGCTAGCGATTAAACTGACAGCCGCCATTCGGCGTGCCCTTGGATTCGAGGTTTCACTGACGCAACTGTTTGAACTTAAAACCATCGCCGGTCTGGTCACCCATATGGGGCAACAAACCTGCACGGTTATCCCTCGCCTTGCGCTGGAACATTATCCCTTATCGTTTGCCCAGGAACGGATGCTGTTTATCGAGCAGT
>NZ_MKGR01000107.1 GCF_001908095.1 Xenorhabdus thuongxuanensis
GTTTTATCACCTGGACTCAGGAAACCATGGAATATGAGATCAATACATTATTAGCTGGTTATGGTGACCAATTTGCAATTAATTTCTCTTGAGGACTTATATAAAATGACAATAAAATAATACTTCTTTAACTATGAAAAATAAATAAATTTAAAGTAATGGCATATTTTGTAAATATTTGAGTATAATCTAATAAATCAATGATATAATGAAGCCTCTCTATCCCCCATCACCTTTCAAGTTACAGCTTTGCTGGCTACGTCCATTCCCCTTAGTCACGTAGTTCTAAACACAAAGTTCGCTATATTCTTGGGGACTTGTTCTCTTGCCACCGTGCTACAACTTGAAATCCAGTGGGTATAAATATTTTTTATTTTTGTCGAGCTTGAGTATTAATGAGTTATTTACAACACCCTTCGTCTTCAGGAATGAAGCTGTTTGCTGATCTTATCGGAAAACGTATTATCCCAGGGGAACTCTGGTATTCTTCCGGTACCCGTACTAAATTTGCACTACGCAGCCTTCTGACACCTATTTCTACATTAAAACTTTTGAATGGTATTAGGGTCTGTTGATGTTTTAAGGTCATAATTCATTCAGCCCACATGGGCAACCAGACAATGATAAACGCCAGAGCCAACATACTGGCGTAATTCCGTTC
>NZ_MKGR01000108.1 GCF_001908095.1 Xenorhabdus thuongxuanensis
GGCCGAGCGTTTTCTTGTTGACCCGTTTTCCCCAACCCCCCATGCCCGCATGTACAAAAGCGGTGACCTTGGCCGCTGGCGACCCGATGGCAATATCGAATATCTTGGTCGCAATGATTTTCAGGTCAAACTGCGGGGTTTCCGCATTGAATTGGGGGAAATCGAAACACAGCTTATGCAGTGTCACGGGGTGCGCGAAGCTGTGGTGATTGCCCGCGAAGATGAGCCCGGCCAGAAACGGCTGGTGGCCTATCTGCGGCCGCTGGCTGGCGCTAAACTGGTGCCCGCTGAACTGCGTCAACAACTCGCCCGACATCTGGCCGATTATATGCTGCCCGGTGCATTTGTGATGCTGGAAACCTTCCCACTCACGCCCAATGGCAAACTTAACCGTCAGGCCCTGCCTGCGCCGGATGTTTCTGCCGTAGTGACGCGCAGCTATGAAGCGCCCGTCGGTGACATAGAAACTGCGTTGGTACAAATCTGGCAAGACTTATTGGGGCTGGAACGTGTTGGCCGTCATGATCATTTCTTTGAGCTGGGCGGGCACTCCCTGCTGGCTGTCCAGCTTGTCGCCCGTACCCGTCAGGTATTGGCGCGGGAGTTACCGTTACAAACCCTGTTTGCTCAGCCGATCCTGATGGCG
>NZ_MKGR01000109.1 GCF_001908095.1 Xenorhabdus thuongxuanensis
TTTATTCATAACTGAATACCACCTCCTGCGGAGGTGGTCATCGACAGATTGGCTCTGCCAGTAAGGCTACTCATGGGAAAATCCGAACTGTTATCCCCATAACAGAGAAGGATTTAACCATGAGTAGATTCAAGAAAGCATCGCATGTACTTTGGTGTTGTCAATATCATATCGTCTGGACGCCCAAATACCGATTTAGGATACTGAAAAATAATGTAGGAAGGGAGGTTTATAAGCAGATACGGATTTCCTGTGAACAACTCGAGATAGAAATTGTAGAATTGAATGTTCAAATAGATCATGTTCATCTTTTGGTAAAAATCCCCCCGAAATTATCTGTATCTGAGGTGCTTGGGCATTTAAAAGGACGAACAGCCATTCGATTATTTAATAAATTCCCCTATTTAAGAAAGAAAAAGTTATGGGGAAATCACTTTTGGTCGAGAGGGTACTGTGTGGATACCGTAGGTGTAAATGAAGAAATGATAAGGAAGTATGTGAAGTATCAGGAAAAACATGAACATGAAGACAATCAATTATCGTTAAAAGGGATGTGAAGTGAAGGCTCTCAGAGTCTGAACTAGTAACGCCCCTCTGGGGCGAAATCAAAGCCGCCTTCTATGAAGGCGGATTTTTACT
>NZ_MKGR01000011.1 GCF_001908095.1 Xenorhabdus thuongxuanensis
TTAGCTTGAACGAAGAGAAAGCCGCGTCATTTAGGCGCAGTCGGTAACATGCCCTTATAGGGCTAGAGCAAACCACCCGCTATGCGGGTGGTTCTGATTTTAAATGATTTTTCCAAAAGTTAGATTATCTATAAAACCATATTGTTTTCCTCTATTCCCAATAAAGTTATGAGCATATTGGCGTAGAGTCTGATAACGTCGATCTAATTTATTAATGATACGTAGTTCATAGTCTGTGTCATTTATTCTTGTTAAACACGCAAGATCTTCAGGTGATGCTATTTTGGTATAACGTAGCAATCCTGTCCCTAACCGGAAATCAAGGTTATTTTCTGCTTCAAATGTGACTCTTTCTTCTCTTGAACGTCCAAGATCAATATAGTTTAGGTTAATTAAAGTAGATAAGGTTCCTTTCCATCCTCTTTCATTTTTGATAGTTAGTGGTGGGAAAAAATCAAAACAATCTTTACTTAACCAAAAGTATTGACTTCCTAAACCTGCTCTGTCTCCACTTGATGCTTGTATCCTATTAGTATCAGTTGGCTGAAGAGTAATGATCATTGTTTCAAGTTCTGAATCATCAGGTACGATGGAGCGAGCGCTTTCATCATATAGAAGATTCCAACAAGGATTTAAATGATCAAGATTGCATTTAAAATACTGCCAATCTTGCGATAATAGTTGATTTACACATGAAATCCAGTCAAAATTAGAGTTAGCTGTTAATCTTTCATCCAAAAGGACAGAAGCTTCTATATTTTGAGACATTCCCGGTCCCGTAAAATTACCGGAGCTAACAATTAAACTTTGTGCATCATTATTTTTTATATATCCATAACATTTAGCGTGTAATATTCTTTTTCTATTAATTAAAAAGACTTGTGCACCACATTCAAGCAGAGCCTCAACTACCTGTTTACTGGAAAGTTTCTTACTTGAACTACCGCCGAGAATTGCAAATATTTTTCCTCCATTTTCAGTATGCTCTTTTAATCTTTTATAGAAACGAGCACCACCATTATAATTGGAAAAACCAGAAATTATAAAAATGGTTCCATCTCCGGGGGAAAGATTCCGGATCCATGTTTCTTCTAATAATTTACGTAGACCGTTTATATGACTTGATGAATATACGTAGGGATGTATAGCAAAGTTGAACACAATCATTCCTTATGCCGTGTGAAAACCCTCATAACTATACACGTTATTCACTTTTGTATAAATAATACTAACGATTTTATTGTAACTAATTGTTTTTTTATAAAAATTATGTATTTCAATGTTAAGGTGTATTTTGAGGTTTTGCAAGGCTCTAAAAATAGAGTTTCGGTAACTCTATTTTATTGTATATAGAAAATCCCCAAGCTAGGTCTGTCTTTCATACACAAATCCCCTGAGAAAAAATCGTGGGATTTTTTTGAATCTTTTTCCACTTTGCTGATCTGAGTAATAACGATTTCATTGAGGTACGGTAAAATGTTTCAAACTCATGCAGAACAATGGGCTTATGAGACTTTTTCTCACGCAAATTTGGGCGACAGCCGGCGAACAAAAGTCTTATCAAATTCACTGACTCTTTAGCCAATCATATCGGGCAATCACTCAAAATACCCGCGGCTATTGAAGCCGTTTATCGATTTACGCGTAATCAGGCCATTGATGCAGCGGCTATTGCTGGGGTGGGATTTGTGGCAACGGCTGAACACGCTAGGTCCTATGATTGTTTGCTTGCATTGGAAGATACAACCTCACTGGAGTTTACTTATCGGACAGTCAGGGAGGAAATGGGATATACCACATCACGAAAAAGTTCCACAAGCCTGCATGCCCATTCCGTTTTGCTTTTTGCTCCCAGAGAAGAACAGGTCATTGGCCTGATTGAACAAACGCGCTGGACAAGAGAGCTGAATCATTATGGCAAGAAAGCGCAACGGGCTTGCCGTCCGTACAAAGACAAGGAAAGTTATAAGTGGGAACGCGCCTCCTAGGTAACAGAAACCCATCTTGGCAGTGAGATGAATAAAGTCATTTCGGTTTGTGATCGCGAGGCAGACATCATTGACTATCTGACCTATAAAATCACGCATCAACAGCGTCTTATTGTTCGTTCAATGCAAAACCATTGTATTGAACAAAGCCCAGATAAACTTTATCAGTTCAGTGAATCTTTGTAGCCGGCAGATAAAAGAAAAGTTCAGGTTAAACAGCGAGGCGGACGTAAGGCGTGTGAAGCTGTCTGTGAGATCCGTTATGTGCCTGTTACGCTCAAAATGGTTCATGTTACAAGCCCTCCTTGAAGGTTATTTACTGTCTAAGTCTCTTGACCTATGAAATATGATCAAGAGACAGGCCCATCTTGGGGAAATTATTGCTGAAACACTAGAAGAAATGAGTGTAAGTTTACGGCAGTTTGCTAAAGCAATGGAAATCGCACCTTCTACCGCTAGCAGGCTTCTTTCTGGACAGACTTCCGTCACTCCAGAGATGGCATTGAAGTTATCTGTGGTGATCGGTAGTACACCGGAAACGAATTCAGCCTTAAAAGTGGTTTCAAAACGGTCAGTTTTTTATAAAGTGGAAAAGCTGGCTCAAATCTTCCAATGTCTTGAGATTTTCAGCCAGCTCAGCGTCAAAAACTCACTTCCCAATTCCCACCGGATAAGATTCAAACAAATACCCATCGAAATTAGGATCATCCACATCGGATAATTCCAGCAAGCTCTGTTTCACATTTTCTAAATGTTGCCACATCGTTTGTTTCGCTGCTGCGGGATCTTTTTTGATCATCGCTGCCAAAATTGCCTGATGATCGTTCAACCAGGCTTTACGATAGTCGGTATTGGTAATTCGGCTATGTAACTTGATCCACATAGGGTTATTCTCACGCCACGCCCAGGACTGTTTAAGCAATTCAACTAACATACTGTTATGCGTTGCCTGCGCGATAGCTAAATGAAACTCCTTATCACCGGATTCACTTTCTCCCGAAATCAGATCTTTTTTCTCTTTTTCCAACGCGTTGCGCATATTGGCAATATCGACCGGCGTCACCTGGAGTGCGGCAAACTCAGCGATATTACTTTCCAACAATTGGCGCGCTTGCAATAACTCAAAAGGCCCTGCGGCATTAATGGAGGTATCGCTTGCATAAGCGCATGGCAGTTGGATGAGATAAATACCTGAGCTTTTGCGTACTTCGATGAGGTTTTCCAATTCCAGTACAATTAACGCTTCACGAATAAGAGTGCGTGAGACGCTGAATTTTTCCGCAATTTCTCGTTCTGTCGGGAGACGATCACCAGGAGAATAATCCATCTCTATAATCATCTGACGTAATGATTGGGCTACTTCGTGATAGGGACGCCTGGAGTCTGCAAAGTTCATCATTTAATGCCGCCGTAAGGTCATATACTTAAATGGATCGACTAAAAATGATGTTATTCTAAGACATCAATGCCAGAAATATAACCACCTATTCTTGTTACAATAGGTGGTTTTGAGAGAAAATTATTCTATTTTACGTACTCGATTTACCATTTCGAATAATTCCGGTTGAGTTTTAGCAATATCGTCATACATGGGTTTAACCGCGTCTTGAAAGAGGGTTTTATCCACGGCAATAAATTCAACCCCTTGTTTTTCTGCTTTAGCACGCTCTTCCTTTTCTGATTTTTCCCACAGTTGAATCATGTATTTTGAGGAGGTTAATGCCGCTTTTTTCACAATCTCTTGCTGTTCAATGGTTAATTTATTCAACGAATTGTTCGATATTAACAGCACATCAGGGATCATCGTATGTTCATCCAGCGAAAAGAATTTCGCCACTTCATTATGGCGGCTTAACGTAAAAGAAGTAATGTTGTTTTCCGCTGCATCCACAACCCCTTGTTGCAATGCGGTATAGAGTTCACCATAAGCGAGTGGTGTTGGATTTCCTCCTAACCCTTTTACCATCGCAATGGCTGTTGGACTGGGTTGTACACGAATTTTCAAACCTTTTAGGTCTTCAGGCGTTCTGATCGGTTTTTTCGCATAAAAACTGCGTGCACCCGCATCATAGTAAGTGAGACCAATAAATCCCATGTTTTGGCTTGAATCGAGGATTTCTTTACCAATATCGCTATTAATGACTTGTTGATAGTGCGCTTTATCACGGAATAAATAGGGCAGGTTAAAAATGGAATAAGCCGGAGAGAAGGCTTCTAATTCTGCCGCATTGGATTTAGCAATATCCAGAGCGCCGTTTTGCATCAATTCGATAGATTCACGTTGGTTGCCCAATTGAGAATCAGAATAGATGCGGATACGAACCTCTCCATTGGTTTTTTCTTTCACTTCGTTAGCAAACTCGGTCATGGCTTTATGGACAGCATGATCTCGGTTCTGGTTATGGCTGAGTTTCAGTGTTGTCACAGCGAAAGCCTGGGATGTCCCCAGCATAAACATTACGCCAGCCGCTATGCTTGCTATACCTAAAACTTGTCGTTTGTTGTTCTGCATGTTTGGTTCTCCAGAGGTGAGCGTAGGTTTTTGTTATTTTCTGTGGACAAACCATAATCAGATCTCACTGATTGGGCAAAGGGTAAAATCCGATTGGTCGATCTGAATCGCAAAAACCGGCAAAATTGGTTGACCTTTTGTGTTTGTGATCTATCTCACCCTTTTTCAGGGAGTTATTTCAACGTTTTTAGTACGATCAGTATAGATTCTCATTCCTGTGTGGACTTTAATTGGTAAACCAAAATGACAGGAATCGGATAAATGAAAAACCTTGTAGCGATAACCAATAAAAGTTTGGCATTTTTTACCATCTGCCTGCTGGCCTTTCTGGTTTTATGTGTGTCGTGGCAGGTCATTTCACGTTATGTCTTAGATGCACCGAGTACCGAGACCGATGAGTTAGCTCGTTATCTGTTTATGTGGGTTGCAATGATTGGCGCTGCATATACCACCGGACAGCATCGTCATCTTGCTATCGATCTACTGATGATGAAATTAACAGGCGTCAAGAAAAGTATTGTCGGCTTGATTATTCAGGCAGCCATTATTTTATTTTCTTCCATTGTGCTGCTTTATGGTGGCAGCCTGCTTGTGTCTTCGACACTGGAAAATGGTCAAATCACACCTGTATTAGGCTGGAAGATGGGATACATCTATTTATGTTTGCCTATTAGCGGATTATTGATGATTTTCTATGCGCTCGTTGATGTGATCTCGATTGTTCAGCATTTTTCTGGTCAACCACCCGTTGTGTCTGAGAATCATTAATTTGTGGAGATTAGAGTATGGATTGGTATGTCATTGCCGCACTCTTTGGTACATTTGCAATATTACTGGCATTGAGTGTTCCCGTTTCTTTTGCAATCGGCTTATCTTCGTTAGTCGCTATTACGATGACATTGCCGCTAGAATCTGCGATCACGGTTGTTGCACAACGTATGGCTGCGGGTGTAGATAATTTCTCTTTATTAGCGATCCCGTTCTTTATCCTGGCCGGAAATATTATGAACCAGGGCGGGATAGCAGCGCGTTTGATCAATCTGGCTAAAATGATTGGCGGTCGTTTGCCGGGATCATTAATGCACGTCAATATCATGGCGAACATGCTGTTTGGGGCTATTTCCGGCTCGGCAGTGGCATCTGCCGCCGCGGTCGGAGGGACAATGGCGCCGATGCAGAGAAAAGAAGGATATGACCCTGAGTTGTCTGCTGCCGTGAACATCGCTTCTTGTCCTTCTGGTTTGCTGATCCCACCCAGCAATACCTTAATTGTGTACTCTTTGGTTTCAGGGGGAACATCGATTGCTGCCTTGTTCTTAGCGGGTTATATCCCTGGTATTATTATGGGAACTTCACTCATGATTGTGTCTGCCATTATTGCCAAGAAGAAGCGTTATCCTGTTGCACCTCGGCCAACATGGCGCGAGTTTTTTGCTACAGCGTGGAAAGCCATTCCGTCATTAATGCTGATTGTAGTCATTATGGGCGGGATTATTGCGGGGATCTTTACAGCGACAGAAGCATCAGCGATTGCCGTGCTCTACAGTTTTATCCTCGCAGTGGTTATTTATCGTGAAGTGAGTTTCAAACAACTGCCCAAAATTATTCTTGATTCTGCGGTGACCACATCGATTGTTTTACTGCTGATTGGTGTATCAATGGGGATGTCCTGGGCGATGGCCAATGCTGATCTGCCGTATCTGATTGCGGATGCATTGATGACGGTTTCTGATAATCCGCTGACCATTCTGTTAGTCATTAATATCATCCTATTAATTGTGGGGATCTTTATGGATATGACACCGGCCATTTTGATCTTCACGCCAATTTTCTTACCCGTTGCAATGAGCATGGGGATTGATCCGGTTCATTTTGGCATCATCATGACGTTTAATTTAGCCATTGGGATTTGTACCCCTCCCGTCGGCAGTGCTTTATTTGTGGGGTGCTCGGTGGGGGAAGTGAGTATTGATAAGGTACTGAAACCCTTGCTCCCGATGTATGTTGCGTTGATTTTGGCGCTCGCTCTCGTGACATATCTGCCGCAATTGAGTTTGTGGTTACCTGAATTAGTTTTGAATTAGTTATAGGGGGAATTATGAAACAAACTTGGCGTTGGTATGGGCCTGGAGATCCGGTTTCATTAGCGGATATCCGTCAGGCTGGAGCAACAGGGGTTGTGACGGCGTTGCACCATATTCCCAATGGCGGAATCTGGACTCTCGAAGAGATAGCACAACGTAAGGCACTGATTGAAGCTAACCAACTTGAATGGACAGTCGTAGAGAGTGTTCCCATTCATGAAGATATCAAAACGCATACTGGGGAGTACGATCGATGGATCGCAAACTATCAACAAACCTTGCGCAACCTCGCTGCCTGCGGGATTAAAACAATATGCTACAACTTTATGCCTGTTCTGGATTGGACTCGTACTGATCTCGAATATGAATTACCTGATGGCTCAAAAGCGCTGCGTTTTGATCAAATCGAATTTGCCGTTTTTGATATCCACATTTTACAACGTCGTGGTGCAGAAAAAGCGTATTCCGATGATGAAATTGCGCAAGCACAATCACGTTTTGTTTCAATGACAGAAGAAGAAAAGCAAAAACTAATAAACACGATCATCGCTGGTCTTCCCGGTGCAGAGGAAGGCTATACTTTAGAACAATTTCGCCAACACCTAAAACGTTATACCGATATTGATAAGGCCAAATTGCGTGAGCACTTTGCTTATTTCCTGAAAAAGATCATTCCGGTTGCAGAAGAACTCGGCATCAAAATGGCCGTTCATCCTGATGATCCCCCGCGTGAGATCTTAGGCCTGCCACGCATTGTTTCTACCATAGAGGATATGCGTTGGATAGCCGAAACGGTAGACAGTAATGCCAATGGTTATACGATGTGCACCGGATCTTACGGTGTGCGGGCGGATAATGATTTGGTGAAGATGATCAAATCATTTGGTTCCCGTATCTATTTCCTCCATTTGCGCTCAACCCTACGGGAAGAAAACCCATCCACGTTCCACGAAGCGGCGCATCTTGCCGGTGATGTGGATATGTATGAAGTGATCAAAGCGGTTGCAGAAGAAGAACATCGTCGGTTGGCAGCAGGTGAAAATCACCTGATTCCAATGCGGCCTGATCATGGCCATCAAATACTTGATGATTTGAAAAAGAAAACGAATCCCGGCTATTCGGCAATCGGCCGCCTGAAAGGACTGGCTGAAATTCGTGGCCTTGAGTTGGGCATTCATCGTGCATTTTTCCGAAAATAATTTCTGACCTTGAACCCTACAGGGTAGTGAATGAATGTCACTCATTGCCGCTTATTTGTGAGTCGATTATGAAAAAAAATCTTGTCAGTGCGATAACGTCTGTCCCATACCCTCGCTGGACAACCGAACGCCTTACTGCCCGTATGGTGCATTTAGGCTGCGGTGCGTTTCATCGGGCGCATCAGGCGCTTTATACACATCATGTATTAGAACAAACAGACAGTGATTGGGGATTTTGTGAAGTTAACCTGATGCTAAATGATGCTTCACTGATTGAAAATCTGAAAAAACAGTCCATGCGCTATACCGTCGCAGAGAAAGAGCAGGAGGAAATCAGATTAAAAATTATTGGTTCGATGAAAGAGGGGATGCACCCATTAATTGATGGTGTTCAGGCGATTATCGAAAAAATGGCGCACCCTGATGTTGCAATCATCTCTTTGACAATCACTGAAAAAGGCTATTGTACAGATGCCGCGACCGGGCGTTTAGATCCAAATAATGAATTGATTATTAAAGATATTGCCAATCCCGCAGTGCCAAGATCAGCCATCGGCTATATCACTGCGGCATTAAAATTGCGTTTTGAACGAAGCCTACCTGCGGTGACAATTTTGTCGTGCGATAACATGCGGGAAAATGGACATGTTGCCCGTGAGGCCGTATTGGGTCTGGCGCGTTTACAGGACGAAAAATTGGCACAATGGATAGAAAATCAGGTGACGTTTCCCTGCACGATGGTGGATCGTATTGTGCCGGCAGCCACACCAGAAACCTTAACTGAAATTGCCCAACGACTGGGCGTTGAAGATCCTTGTGCTATTGCCTGCGAACCTTTCCGTCAATGGGTGATTGAAGATAACTTTGTCAATGGGCGTCCAGATTGGGATCTGGCGGGTGCACAATTTGTGGACGATGTGGCGCCATTTGAAATGATGAAGTTGCGCATGTTAAATGGCGCTCATTCCTTTCTGGCTTACCTGGGTTATTTGGGCGGCTATGCCCATATCTCCGATACGATGACAAATGCCGATTATCGTCGGGCAGTGTACGCACTGATGCTGAATGAACAAGCTCCAACCCTGTCGATGCCAGAAGATATCGATTTAGTGGCCTATGCGGATAAATTGATCGAACGGTTCACTAACCCAGCGTTAAAACACCAGACATGGCAAATTGCGATGGATGGCAGCCAGAAATTGCCCCAGCGCATGCTTGATTCCATTGAATGGCATCTTCTTATGCAGGGAAATGATTATCGCCATTTAGCGCTCGGTGTGGCGGGTTGGATGCGCTATATCAGTGGCGTAGATGAACAAGGCCAACCTATTGATGTGCGTGATCCATTAAAAGAGACCTTTGCGGCGATTTTTGCCAAATATGGTCATTCTGTTGCTGTGGTAGAAGCGTTACTGGCCATTGAACCGATCTTCGGCAAGGAATTAGTCAAAAACCGTGACCTTGTCGATAACGTCACCAGAGCCTACCAGAACTTACTGAATGTTGGCGCACGCCAGGCGGTTGCAGCTCTTTGATCATAGAGGAAAAAATAATGAAAACCTTTATGTGTGCAGATTTCCTGTTAAATAATGATGTCGCCCGCCGTCTTTATCATGATTACGCGGCGTTGATGCCTATCTATGACTATCACTGTCATCTCAATCCAAAAGAGATTGCGCAAAATCGCCGTTTCCACAATCTTGGTCAAATTTGGTTGGAAGGCGATCATTATAAATGGCGGGCGATGCGTGCGGCAGGGATTGAAGAGGAACTGATTACTGGTACTGAAAGCAGTGACTACGAAAAATATCTTGCATGGGCGAAAACGGTTCCTCTGACGATTGGTAATCCACTTTATCACTGGACACATCTGGAATTGCGGCGCCCATTTGGCATTAGCGGAAAATTATTTGGGCCTGACACCGCAGAGGCTATCTGGTATGAGACGAATGAAAAGCTCTCTCAAAGTGAATTTTCTGCCCGTGGCATTATGCAGCAAATGCAGGTACGAATGGCAGGAACAACGGATGATCCCATTGATTCTCTCGAATATCATCAACAGATCACCAATGATAAAGATTTCACCATCAAAGTCTTACCAAGCTGGCGTCCAGACAAAGTTTTCAAAATTGAATTACCGGGTTTTTGTGACTATCTCGAACGATTAGGAGAAGTCGCTGATGTCGCTATCGGGCGTTTTGCTGATTTATTACAGGCATTAGAGCGTCGCCTTGAACACTTTCAGGATCACGGTTGTGTGGCATCGGATCATGGTATTGAACAATTGCGTTATGCGCCGATACCTGATGAAAAAGTGTTAGATATCATTTTGCAAAAGCGCAGACAAGGGCAATCACTCAGTGAATTAGAAATCGCACAATTCACAACAGCGGTGCTGGTTTGGTTAGGTAAGCAGTATGCAAAACACGGCTGGGTAATGCAGATGCATATTGGTGCCTTACGCAATAACAACACGCGTATGTTTAATCTGTTAGGGCCAGACAGCGGTTTTGATTCCATTGGAGATAATCCTATCGCTTACCCATTATCTCGCTTGCTGGATGAGATGGATAAAACAGACGAATTACCGAAGACCATTCTCTATTGTTTAAACCCCCGCGATAATGAAGTGATCGCAACTATGACTGGCAACTTTCAGGATGGGAAAAGTATTAGGGGTAAGATCCAATTTGGATCGGGCTGGTGGTTTAACGATCAAAAAGACGGTATGCAGCGTCAATTAGAGCAACTCTCGCAATTAGGGTTGTTAAGCCAATTTGTCGGTATGCTGACAGATTCACGCAGTTTCTTATCCTACACCCGTCATGAATATTTTCGGCGCATTCTCTGCAATATGCTGGGGAAATGGGTCGAAAATGGTGAAATTCCCCATGATGAAAAAATGCTGGGGCAGATAGTCCAGGATATCTGCTTCAATAATGCTGAACGTTATTTTCAGGCTATGAAGGATTAAAGAATGCAGATGCGGAAAATTGCCCTGATTGGCGAATGTATGATCGAGCTAAATGGCATCCCATTTGGTGCTATGACACAAAGCTATGGCGGTGATGTGCTAAATAGTGCAGTTTATCTGACTCGCGCTGGCGGCGATATGCTTGATGTCCATTTTGTCACGGCGGTGGGAACGGACGCCTTGAGCGAAGGTATGATCTCACGCTGGCAGCAAGAGGGCATTAATACTGCGTTAGTGTTGCGTGATAACGTGCATCAGCCTGGTTTATACCTGATCCAACTTGATGAAAAAGGTGAGCGCACGTTTCTTTACTGGCGCAATAACTCAGCGGCGCGTTATCTCTTGCGCCATTCTGATTACCCCATAGTGCGCCAGCAATTGCAGAACATGGATGCGCTCTATCTTAGCGGGATCAGCCTGGCGGTTTTGCCCGAAGATGATCGCCAATTGCTGCTAATGGATTTGAAACAGTTATCTTCTGAAGGGAAAGTGATTTTCTTTGACAGTAATTATCGTCCGGCCTTATGGGAAAAAGATGCCCAAGCCCGTGAGTGTTATCAGCAAATGTATGCCATCACTGATATTGCGTTAGTCACTGACGATGATGAAGCGAGCCTCTGGGGAGATATGTCAATTGAGGAAAGTTTTCATCGTCTGAAAAGAATGGGGGTTAAACAAGCCATTATCAAAGCGGGTGAACGGGGTTGTTTTTATCGTGACTTAAGCGGCTGCGATGCCACACAACAGATTGAAATTCAACCTGTTAAACCTGTCGTTGATACCACTTCGGCGGGCGATGCGTTTAATGCGGGTTTTATCGCGGGGTTGTTAAATGGGAAATCTGTTCATGATTCAGCATTAATGGGGCATCAGCTCGCAGGGGTTGTGATCCAGCATAAAGGTGCGATTGTTCCGCAAGCTGCGACACAAGGGGTTATCGCCCGTTTTTTTAATTCGAACGAAATTGGAGAGGATGAAAATGCAAGAGATGATGGCACGTCTGCGTCAGATTAAAATTGTGCCTGTGATAGCCATTGAAGAAGCCAGAGATATCATTCCTCTTGGTCACGCATTAGCCGACAACGGCCTTCCCGTCGCTGAAATCACATTTCGTACCGAGAGTGCTGCCGAAGCGATTAGCCTGCTGAAGGCTGAACGGCCAGATATGCTGATCGGGGCAGGCACCGTGCTTCATCGTGAACATGTTCGTCAGGCAAAAGCGGCAGGTGCAGAGTTTGTTGTCTCACCAGGGCTTAACCCAAATACCGTACAGGCGTGCCAGCAAATTGGTATCCCTATCATTCCCGGCGTGAACAATGCCAGCACAATTGAACAGGCGCTGGAATTAGGCATCGATTTTGTCAAATTTTTCCCTGCCGAACCATCGGGTGGAATTGCGATGATTAAAGCGCTACTTGCCCCGTACCCACAGTTAAAGGTCATGCCAACAGGTGGGATCAGTGTTGAGAACATTCGCAATTATCTTGTTATCCCACAAATTGTGGCATGTGGTGGATCATGGATGGTTAGCCCACAGTTGATCAGAGATAAGGAGTGGAAAAAGGTGAGTAAATTGGCACGAGAGGCGGTGGAGTTGGTAACTATTTGCTGAAATGATCATTTTTTTATGATTTTTACTTGGGATTATGTATCCCTGATACGTTGAGTGTATCAACGTATATTGAATGTCTTGGAATCGATTTTTATGAGATAGAGCAAATTTTTAGATCATTACAGTTCAGTATTTTTAATTTAATTAGCGTATTAAAGATAATGATTTATTCTTTGAATAACAATCAAATAACATTTGAATAGAATGAATATTACTATAATACATCGATATTGGGGAAAAGCGCGGAAACTAAAAACTTCAGAGGGAGATGAATATCATCTGTTATCTTTCCACTTTCTGGATGTGGTCAGTGTCGCTGCGTATTGGTGGGATCATAGTCCGGGATTAAGGCATCTGTTTTGCATCCATCAAAATAGGAATGAACGTGAGGTGAGGGCATGGGTGCTATTTTTTGTCGCCTTACATGATCTGGGTAAATTTGATATCCGTTTTCAATATAAATCCCCACAAACATGGTTATCTTTAAACCCAGAAGATAGACAATCCAGATTACCTTCAATCGAAGAATGTCAAAGTTACGATCATGGTGCCGTAGGGCTTTACTGGTTTATTGGTGACTATCAGCCAGAATCATCTGAAGACGATGATGACTTTGGATCTACTGATACGGTACACCATTATCAGGATTGGTTCTCCTGGATAGAAGCAGTATGTGGCCACCATGGCGTTATCAGGCAGAAAAAGGATGTGATCCATTTTGCTAATTATCCTCTGCCATTTTCATTACGCCACCATGCAGCTCGTGATAAACAAGCCCGGCTCGTCTGGCTGGATATTGCCGCGGAGTTGTTTTTATCGCCAGTGGGTCTTTCGTTGCAGGATGCTCCGCCTGACTGTCCCATTTTGATGGCTGGGTTTTGTTCGATAGCGGACTGGCTAGGCTCTTGGTCAACCGGAGATACTTTTAACTACCGCGCGACTGCTGTCTCTGATGTAGCAGAGTTGCGGGCCTATTTCGAACAGCGTTATCAAGAAGACGCCATGCGTGTGGTGACGCGTAGTGGCTTAATAGGTCAGGTGAAACAAGATGCTTCAGTGCAGACGTTACTTGATACCGGCTACCAACCTCGGCAAGTACAGACTCTAGTTGATAAACTTCCTGTAGTTTCAGGATTGACACTGATCGAAGCGCCGACAGGTTCTGGTAAAACGGAAGCTGCACTGGCTTATGCCTGGAGATTATTGGAGCACAATCTGGCCGATAGCATTATCTTTGCATTGCCGACTCAGGCTACGGCTAACGCGATGCTGGATCGTATGGACAAGTTAGCAGAAAAACTCTTCACGGCTCCGAATCTGATTCTTGCTCATGGTAATGCGCGTTTTAATACCACTTTTCAGGCGATCAAACAGCGCGGGATTAATCTTCAAGAGGAAGAGGCTTGGAGCCAGTGTTGCGAATGGCTATCGCAGGGGCGGAAACGGGTTTTTTTAGGGCAAATCGGGGTTTGTACTATCGATCAGGTGCTGGTTTCTGTATTACCGATCCGTCATCGTTTTGTCCGTGGCTTTGGTGTTGGCCGTAGTGTGCTGATAATCGACGAAATACACGCTTATGATCAATATATGTACGGTTTGTTGGATGCAGTTTTACATAATCAATTGCGTGCCGGAAGCTCTGCAATCTTACTGTCGGCCACCTTACCGCAAAAACAGAAACAACAGTTATTAAACAGTTATGTTCCCTTGCCTGATAACGCTAACAGTGAACAAGCTGTGGCAGTGGAAGATACGCCTTATCCTCTGGTTAGCTGGGTTGGAAATGGTGAGACGCAGTTTTTTGACTTGCAGGATCAACCTGAGCAATATCCAGCCCCATTCTCTCTCCATCTTGAGCCTTATTACACAGAAGATGCGGTGCCTGATAATTCCTTATTGGAACGTATGGTTGATGCTGCGCGTAAAGGGGCTCAAGTATGTCTGATCTGTAATTTAGTCGATGTGGCTCAACAGGCTTGGCGGCAACTAAAAGAGCTAGCGGCGGGCAGGGTTGACGTTATGTTGTTTCATGCCCGTTTTAGCCTGGTAGATCGTCAGGTAAAAGAGAGTGCTGTACTAAGTTGCTTTGGTAAAGGCGGAAATCGTTGTGATGGGCGTATTCTGGTCGCCACCCAAGTAGTTGAACAATCCCTTGATGTCGATTTTGACTGGATTATCACCCAACATTGTCCGGTAGATCTTTTGTTCCAGCGGCTGGGCAGATTACATCGTCACTGGTGCGCGATACGTCCTGAAGATTTTGCACACCCTAAGGCTGTCGTTCTTCTCCCCATCACCGCAGGATATGGACGATTTAGCAAAATCTATAGTCATACCCGAGTTATGTGGCGTACTCAAAAATGGATTGAAACTTTGCAAGGCAAACCACTTTCTTTTCCTGATGCCTACCGCAAGTGGCTTGAGCCTATTTATCGGGAAGATATTTCAGAACCTGAGCCGCAATGGGTAACTGAAGGTATGAAAGCCTTTGAAGAGAATAATTTCACTCAGTGTATGAAAGCACAGCGAATGGTGGATTGGGCTGAAATGGTTGGATTGCGGGACGTTGAAGGTAATGAGAGAGCTGTCACTCGTGATGGTGCCATGAGTATTCCTTTGGTGCTTTTTGTTGTGACAGAAGCAGGAAGGCAGTTGTTAGATGGCAGTATTTATGAACAACTAGGGGAATTTCGGCGGCAGGAGGCATTAACCCGTAATCAGGTTAATGTTCCTTTGGGATGGAAGCAAAAATTGGGTTTAGTTCAGGATAAATGGAACAGAGTTTGGCTGGAAGGGAACAACGATATTACCGATTGGGATTGGAGTAGTAAGGATGGCAGATTGCGTTACAGCCATGAACAGGGGATGGTATTGGTATTATAACCATCCCCCTCTGATAAATCCCAAAAGGGTTTGGGAACTTGATGACAAGCATCACTCATGTACAGAATGACGGTTTATCCTCCGCATGTGCGGGGAACACAGCGAAACAGTATACGTTATGGTTTGTAATAGGCAATGAATTCGATTTTATAAGAATAGGGTAGTTGAGCACTCTTATACATAATAACTTCGCTGTACATAATGACTTGGTTTTTTATTGCTGTCCATATCACTCTTCAGTATTCTGAACATTAAGTATTCAGAATGAGATTTGGGTATGCAGAAATTTGTCAAAAATATCAGGTTATTAATCAACGCCATCAATTCCGTCACTCCGATGGGAGTTGCGATTGTATCCCTTTCGGTGGCTGTGTTGGCGTTGTTGTTGGAGATAGCAAAAGTTTTTAGTTAAAGGAGGAAAAGTTGATGGATTTATTGGTTCATAATTGGATCCCCGTTCGCCCGATGGCAGGGGGAACACCCACTACAATTTCTTTGCAAACATTATTGTGTTCGGACGAGCAATGGATTTTATGTTTACCCAGAGATGATATGGAGCTATCTGCCCTCCAGTTGCTGGTTTGCCTCACTCAGGTGATTTGGACACCGCAAGATGATCAGACTTTGCACCTGCGTATAAAACAGCCGCTGACATCTGACGACTTCGTTCAGGGAATTTCTGCCTGGAGTGATACTTTTCAGCTTGATCACCCCGATATGCCATTTATGCAGTTCAAAGGTGTGTCAGCCAATGACGTGACCAGTATGGATAAGTTGTTAGCTGGATTGACTGGTGCCACCAACTGCACCTTCATTAATGAACCGGGGCAAGGGGATGCATTGTGTGGTGGCTGTACCGCTATTGCCTTGTTTAACAAGGCTAATAATGCGCCTAGTTTTGGTGGGGGATTTAAAAGTGGTTTACGTGGAGGCGCCCCCGTTACCACTCTATTACAGGCAATAAATAGCCGTTATGCTGATCTACGCACGACGATCTGGTTGAATGTACTAACACAACCTTATCTGCAACAATTGCTTAGCGAAGACTTGCAGGCTAAACAATTGCCAGTATGGCAAGAACCGATTCAGGCAGGTGCAACCATTCCTGCGACACATATCGGTTTACTAAGAGGGTTGTTCTGGCAACCCAACCATATTGAATTATGCCCCCCAGTGGGAGTTGGTCAGTGCAGCGGTTGCGGACAACAAGCCACACAACGCTATACGGGTTTCCTGAAAGAAAAGTTTAATTTCTCGGTGGAGGGCGTGTGGCCACATCCCCACTCTCCGCGTGTATTACAGGTAAAACAAGGAGTGGTGGAAGAGAAATTCCTGGCCTTCACAACCTCTGCGCCTTCATGGACTCAAATCAGCCGTTTACTGGTCAGTCGTGAAGCGGATACAAAAGAAGGGCATCGCCCTGCTGCTGTGGTGGATCAAAGCAGAAGCGTGTTTTCCAAGGCTCGGATGCAATTGATTGTCGGTGGTTATCGTAATAATCAGGCGTCAATTTTGGAGCGACGGCATGATGTGATGGTTGTTAATCAGGGCTGGCAAACCCATCCTGAAGTGATTAACGAAGTTGTCGGAATTGGCCTGGGATATAAGACAGCTTTGCGTAAGGCACTTTACATCTTTGCGGAAGGTATCAAAGAGAATGATATCAAAGGGGCTGGAATAGCGGTGCATGAAAAGGGAGAGCGAGAATATTACCGACAGAGTGACTTGCTTATCCCTAATTTGTTGGCATCTATCGATTTTACACAGGCAGATGAGTGCTTAGAGCAATTGAAGAAAAGTCTAAATAATTTATGTATTAATCTTTTTGAACAAGTGACCGCACCTTATTGCCATCACTCCAAGCTGGTCAAAGCACTGGCTGTTGCCCGCCGTAGCCTACATAAACAACTCGCCGCTTTGCGTCAGCCTCAAGGAGAATAAAATATGTCGTTTGATTCTGATTTTGATCCACTTGCTCTCTACAAAGCTTGGAATGAACTGGATAATGGTGCCTGTGCCCAACTTAGGCGCGTGACCGAGCCTGAAAAATTAAGGGATATTCCCGCTTTTTACCGGCTGGTCAAACCTTTCGACTGGAAGGATGAAGAAAAGCAATGGCCATTGCTCCGTATGGTGTTTTGTCTGAGTGCAGGGAAAGAGGTTATCAAGCATATCGAACTGGATGAAAAAAATCCCAAAGGTATTAGTCTGGGTAAGGCGTTGGCAGATAGTGAACGTATCAGTGAACGCCGGCTGTACCAAGTGTTGCGTGCAGATTGGCCTAACGATATGGTGCAGTTGCGTCGTTTGCTTATCCATGCTGAACCTAAGCTTTACTGGCCAGCGCTGGCCAAGCAATTAATACGGTGGAATCAACATGCTCGCCGTCAGATCTTAGAAGATTTCATACTTGCTCTTCCTCCTCAAAAGAAAACCGCATAAGGACGTAACATAATGAACAATTTTATTAATTTCCATGTATTAATCTCCCATAGCCCGGCTTGCCTGAACCGTGATGATATGAACATGCAAAAAGACGCTATCTTTGGTGGCAAGCGTCGGGTGCGTATTTCCAGTCAAAGTCTTAAACGAGCAATGCGTAAAAGCGATTACTACATGCGATATCTAGGGGAGTCGAGTATTCGAACTATTCAATTGGCTGAATTTAGAAATGTTTTACATGAACGTTTAGGAACACGCTTTGAAACAGCATTGATCGATCGTTCACTGACACTACTGGCTGGAGAAAAAATTGATGATTCGGAGGAAATTCTTGGGGGTGCCATATCTCCCTGGGTCGTAGGCGAAGTCGCCTGGTTCTGTGAACAGGTTGTTCAGGCAGATGCTGAAGGAGTGGATGACAAGAAACTGACAAAACAACTGAAACCAAACATTGCGGCTATGCGCGCTAATTTACAAAATGGCGTTGATCTGGCATTAAGTGGCCGTATGGCGACTAGCGGTATGATGAAGGAATTGGGTAAAGTGGATGGGGCGATGTCTATTGCACACGCCATCACTACCCATACTGTGGCATCGGATATTGACTGGTTTTCTGCTGTTGATGATTTAAAAGATTTGGGATCTGCTCATTTGGGGACGCAGGAATTCTCTGCGGGGGTATTCTACCGTTATGCCAGCCTGAATTTTGCGCAATTACAGGAAAATCTCGGCGGTATTGAACGCAGCAAGGCGTTAGATATTGCTGCACATCTGGCGCATATGTTGGCGACGGAAACCCCGAATGCGAAACAACGTACATTCGCGGCATTTAATCCAGCAGATTTGGTCATCGTCAACTTTTCTGATGTACCCGTGTCTATGGCCAACGCTTTTGAAGCACCTGTCAAAGCAAAGCAGGATGGCTATCTCAAACCCTCTATTGACGCTTTCACAGATTATTGGAACCGTGTTGCCCAAGTTTATGGACTCACTGGACCAGCCGCACAATTTTCTTTGCTGGATACAGAGCTTCCGAAAGGTGTTGTATCCAAATCAGGGTTAGAAGAGCTGAAAAACTGGATCCGTAATAACGGTGAGGGTTAAATATGGCTTCTTATCTCATATTACGCCTTTCCGGCCCCATGCAGTTTTGGGGGCAACCCACATTTGAAGGTATACGTCCCACCGCTAATTTTCCCACTCGTAGTGGTTTACTAGGGTTGCTTGGAGCATGTCTTGGGATACGCCGAAATGATAAAGAATCACTTCAGGCCTTGTCTGACAGTGTACGTTTTGCAGTGCGCTGTGATGATCATAAATTGGACGAGGAGTTTGTGAGGTTGAGCAAAATTACGGATTATCACACCATTAAGGATGCCAGAGTTGATTACGTTAGTCTGAAAAGGCATGACATCATTCAAACTTGGCGTGAATATCTCTGTGATGCGCACTTTACCGTCGCAGTTTGGTGTTTACCTGATAGTCATTACCAGTTAGAAAGCTTAGTTGCTGCCGTTCAAAAGCCTTGGTTTACTCCTTATTTAGGGAGACGTAGTTGCCCGTTGAGTCATCCACTCTATTTGGGACAATGTGAGGCAGATAATCCCCGATTAGCATTAAATCAATTTGGTGATGGGGGAACGATTTATAGTGAAGAGGCAATCGATTCAAAAGGATATCCTTTACGCGCACGGGATGAGCCTATTGTTGCCTTGCCACGTCAGTTTTCGACGCATGATTGGTTTGTTATTCAGGGAGATTCGCCATGTTCTTAAGCAAAGTTTGGATTGACTGGCGATGGGCAAAAGATCCCTATCAACTGCATCGGGCTTTGTGGCAACTTTTTCCTCATCGTCCTAATGATGCACGTGATTTTCTTTTTCGGATTGAGGCTCAGAGCTTTGGCCGAGGTGCGGAAGCTTTATTGCAATCAGTACAGGCACCTTCGTCAGCGCAAGCGGCTCAGGTTATCGTGAGTAAACCTATTCAGTGGTCTATTCCGGATGGTGCTAAGCTACGTTTTAAGTTACGGGCTAATCCGATTAAGACTATTAAAGACGGAGAACAGCGCCGTGATCGCAACGGTAAGATCAAAAGTTGCCGAGTACCTCTCATTCATGAGGAGGAACAGTTGCAATGGTTATCACGCAAATTAGCAGGAGCGGCGCTGTTATCGACGGCTTGGGTAACACCGGAATCCTCCATCTATTTTTACAAAGATGATATTAGGGGGAAAATTCAGCCAGTATGCTTTGAAGGGCAAATCATCGTACAGGAAAATGAAGATTTTATTGCTCTTTTAAATCAAGGAATTGGACCGGCTAAAGCTATGGGTTGTGGTTTACTCTCTTTGTCTTTGAGTTAGAAATGAGCCTCGTAGCATAAATTTTTCGTATAGGGAATTTCGGTAGATCGGAATGGTTTAAGTTTTATCTTTTTTAACGTTTTGAAAAATAAATATTTTTATATTTGATAAAATGCGATTTTTAAGTAAAAAACGTGGTAGAATTTTTTCTTTCAAAGAAATTTTTTAAAAACAAATAGATATGATTAGTCTGTTCCCCGTGAGTACGGGGATAAACCGTGAATGGGCTAATTATTCTCAGTAGTTCAGAGCTGTTCCCCGTGAGTACGGGGATAAACCGTCCATTTTCCTTATCTAATCACAAATACATTACTGTTCCCCGTGAGTACGGGGATAAACCGGAGATTGCATGTACACTCCATGGAACCCCAATCCTGTTCCCCGTGAGTACGGGGATAAACCGATAGAGCTGACATTGTTTCAGGTTTTCCTGTACTGTTCCCCGTGAGTACGGGGATAAACCGATTTTTGCATCACGTAAGTATGCATTCTTCTGCTGTTCCCCGTGAGTACGGGGATAAACCGGTAGGATTGATTGTTGACGAGTTCTTTGGTGCCTGTTCCCCGTGAGTACGGGGATAAACCGTTCAATAAAAATGTGTATTTTGTCCATCTTCACTGTTCCCCGTGAGTACGGGGATAAACCGTGTCGAACTGCTGAACGGTGTCTTCACTGGCCCTGTTCCCCGTGAGTACGGGGATAAACCGCCAGTTTTTTTGCTATAGATTTTGGTATTTCACTGTTCCCCGTGAGTACGGGGATAAACCGCCAGATAAGCAGCCGCGTTTATCCCATACTCTCTGTTCCCCGTGAGTACGGGGATAAACCGAACATTTCGGAATGGGAGACCAAGTTTAACGGCTGTTCCCCGTGAGTACGGGGATAAACCGCTCTGGCAATCACGCATTGAGAACAACAAAGACTGTTCCCCGTGAGTACGGGGATAAACCGTTGAATAGCATGGGAGATGCAACCAATGACCACTGTTCCCCGTGAGTACGGGGATAAACCGCAGCGTATTGAGAAGCACAGTCACGAAATTGGCCTGTTCCCCGTGAGTACGGGGATAAACCGAAACTTGCAATCGACATAAAAACTATAAACAGCTGTTCCCCGTGAGTACGGGGATAAACCGTATTTGAAGATACTCTATTTTTTAATCCTTTGCTGTTCCCCGTGAGTACGGGGATAAACCGCCCATAGGTTGGGACAAGATCTTACATCTGGGCTGTTCCCCGTGAGTACGGGGATAAACCGCAAAAAAATTAATACGGAACAAGAGCGTTTAACTGTTCCCCGTGAGTACGGGGATAAACCTCTGTCTGTACCATAAGTACAATAATAATCCACCTGTTCCCCGTGAGTACGGGGATAAACCTCTGTCTGTACCATAAGTACAATAATAATCCACCTGTTCCCCGTGAGTACGGGGATAAACCGTAGTTTTCTAGTGCGCTATAGGCTTCTTTGTGCCTGTTCCCCGTGAGTACGGGGATAAACCGCCTATCATCAAGATTATGGTGATCCAGGCGGGCTGTTCCCCGTGAGTACGGGGATAAACCGGTCTCATGTGGCTACAACGCCGAATATCGTCACTGTTCCCCGTGAGTACGGGGATAAACCGCCTCAGCAGACGGCAAAGAGGCGGCGATCCTGCTGTTCCCCGTGAGTACGGGGATAAACCGCCCATGAATGGAAGTTTTAATGTTAGAATTGGCTGTTCCCCGTGAGTACGGGGATAAACCGTTAGTTGGGGTTTCGCACGGTGCTATTTCGCACTGTTCCCCGTGAGTACGGGGATAAACCGATCACCGCCTCCGATGCCTGAGCTGCCCAAAACTGTTCCCCGTGAGTACGGGGATAAATCGTCAGGTTCGAATCCACCGAGATCAACCCCATTCTGCTCCCCATGCATACGGAAATAAATAATAGTGTTCATCTCTATTTAATCTTTGCAACTTATTGATAATCTGTATCGCTATAAAAATATCGTTGAGTCGTTGAGGTATAAGGGAATAGCGAGTTTCCAGCATGATGGAAGGGATATGTTAGATCCTATTGAAAATAAGACAGATTAAAAATGGTTGAAAGCGTCCTATAGTAAACTATTTCCATTCGGTAAAATTCGGAGCAAAATAGGGTACATTGTTATCATTCATAAAATAGTAATAAAAAATGACATATTGTCATTGTTTCAGCTTTCAATTTGGGCTTACTGCGTTTATGATGCGCGCTTCGTATTTTCAACCGGCGCCACTGGCTTTGAGCTTTAGCGGAGAAATGATGCCTCCTGCTAGCTAACACAGTCTTTTCCCGTGGCGGTTCTATCTGCATTATTCAAAGGGATAGATGATAGCATAAATGACTGAGAACACCTCTCTGACACCACTCGTTGAATTGAAAGCCTTGAGTAAGGGCTTCGACGGTAAACAAGTTATTTCACAGCTCGATCTGACAATCAATGATGGCGAGTTCCTGACCATTCTTGGGCCATCCGGTTGTGGCAAAACCACAGTACTTCGTCTGATTGCAGGGCTAGAAGATGCAGACAGCGGCAAAATTTTATTGGAAGGGCAGGATATTACCGATATCCCCGCCGAACACCGTCATGTTAATACGGTTTTCCAAAGTTATGCCCTATTCCCTCACATGACTGTATTTGAAAATGTTGCTTTTGGGCTTCGGATGCAGAAAACACCGGAAAAAGAGATTGCTCCGCGTGTTGAGGAAGCATTGCGTATGGTTCAGCTTGAAGAGTTTGCCCAGCGTAAACCTACCCAGCTTTCCGGCGGCCAACAGCAACGTGTGGCGATTGCCCGTGCGGTTGTCAATAAACCGAAAGTTTTGTTGCTGGATGAATCTCTGTCTGCACTCGACTACAAGTTGCGTAAGCAGATGCAAAATGAGCTAAAGGCGCTCCAGCGTAAGCTCGGCATCACCTTTATCTTCGTGACCCACGATCAGGAAGAAGCTCTGGTCATGTCAGACCGCATCGTGGTTATGCGTGACGGGCGCATTGAACAGGATGGCTCTCCGCGTGAGATTTACGAAGAGCCGAAAAACCTGTTTGTTGCCCGCTTTATCGGCGAAATCAATATCTTTGATGCTGAAGTGCTCTATCGTATTGATGAGCAGCGGATACGCGCCAATGTCGAAGGCCACGAATGTGATATTTTCACGTCGTTGCCAGTGATGGTAGGGCAAACGTTGAAAGTATTGCTGCGCCCGGAAGACCTGCGCGTGGAAGAGATCAACAACGGTGAACAGGTATCGGGTCTGATTGGTTATGTTCGTGAGCGTAACTACAAGGGGATGACATTGGATTCCGTGGTCGAAATGGAAAATGGCAAGATGGTCATGGTGAGCGAATTCTTCAACGAAGACGATCCTGATGTTGACCATTCCCTGAACCAGAAGATTGCCGTTACTTGGGTAGAAAGCTGGGAGGTTGTGCTGGTCGATGAAGAAGACGCGTAAACTATTCCAGAATATCGTCATTACGGGCATCGTATCTTGGCTGATGCTGTTCGTCTTTTTGCCGAACCTGATGATCATCGGAACCAGCTTCCTGACCCGTGATGATGCCAATTTAGTGCAGATGATATTCTCGCTGGATAACTATAGCCGATTGTTCGATCCGCTATATGCCGAGGTGCTGCTGCATTCACTGAATATGGCGATTGTAGCGACGCTCTGTTGTCTGGTGATTGGCTATCCATTCGCTTTTTTCTTGGCTCGTATGTCGAAGAAACTGCGTCCTCTGATGCTATTCCTGTTAATCGTACCGTTTTGGACGAACTCGTTAATCCGTATTTATGGTTTAAAGATGTTCCTCAGTACCCGCGGATATTTGAATGATTTTTTGATGTGGGTGGGGATTATCGATAAACCGTTGCGCATCATGTATACCCCTGAGGCGGTTATACTGGGTTTGGTTTACATCTTGCTGCCGTTTATGGTGATGCCGCTCTATTCCAGTATTGAGAAGCTGGATAAATCTTGTCTGGAAGCGGCGCGCGATTTGGGGGCGGGGAAATTGCAAACCTTTATCCGCATCATTGTGCCACTGACCATGCCGGGCATTATCGCTGGTTGTTTACTGGTATTGCTGCCAGCGATGGGGCTGTTCTACGTGGCTGACTTGATGGGTGGGGCAAAGAACCTGCTGATCGGTAACGTGATTAAGAGCCAATTTCTCAACATCCGTGACTGGCCGTTTGGCGCGGCGACCAGCATCTGCTTAACGTTGGTAATGGGGCTGATGTTATTGGTTTATTATCGTGCGGCTAAGCTACTGAACAAAAAGGTGGAGCTGGAATGATCGGACGCCTGTTGCGCGGTGGCTTCATGACCATCGTTTATGCTTACCTGTATATCCCGATTATTATCCTGTTGGTAAGCTCGTTTAACCAATCACGCTTTGGCATTCGCTGGCAGGGTTTTACCACCGAATGGTATAGCCTGCTATTCACCAATGATAGCCTGCTCCAAGCGGCAGGCCATTCCCTGACGATGGCGGTAACTTCCGCCACGTTTGCCACCTTAATTGGCTCCCTGACGGCGGTCGCCTTGTATCGTTACTCATTCCGTGGCAAAAAGTTTGTTGGCGGTATGCTGTTTGTCGTGATGATGTCGCCAGATATTGTGATGGCGATTTCATTGCTGGTGCTGTTTATGCTGCTTGGTGTCTCATTGGGATTCTGGTCACTACTATTTTCGCATATCACCTTTTGTTTGCCATTTGTGGTGATAACGGTTTACTCCCGCCTGAAAGACTTCGATGTCAAAATGCTGGAAGCAGCGCGTGATTTGGGGGCTGGTGAATTAACTATCCTGCGGAAAATCATCCTGCCGCTGGCGATGCCGGCGGTTATGGCCGGTTGGTTACTGAGTTTTACCCTATCGATGGATGATGTGGTTGTTTCTTCATTCGTGACAGGGCCAAGCTATGAAATCTTGCCACTTAAGATCTATTCCATGGTAAAAGTGGGAATTTCGCCGGAAGTGAACGCATTGGCAACGATTTTATTAGTTATGTCGTTAGTTTTGGTGATGATTAGCCAATTTGTGATGCGTGATCGCACAGGTAAGTCTTAATCTTCTTTTAAGCGTGGTTGTGGGTTGGCCACGCTTTTATTTCAGAATTTCTTTCATATACACCGATTCAGCAAGAAATAAGTCGCTTTACCCCATTAAATGTCACTTTTATAATAGCCCCCTTTTCGGGGATAGGTTCACGCCGAACCTATATATGATACTAACGCACCAACTACGAGGGGAAACACGACATGAAAAACAACATGAAAAAGTGGTTCTGTCTGTTAGCCGCTGGGATGATGGCATTAAGCATTGGTTCGGTGAATGCCGCTGCCGCTGATGATGGCAAGACGCTGTATTTCTACAACTGGACTGAATACGTTCCGCCTGGTTTGCTTAACCAGTTCACTAAAGAAACTGGGATTAAGGTGATTTATTCCACCTATGAATCCAACGAGAGCATGTACACCAAGCTGAAAACCTATAAAGACGGCGCTTATGATTTAGTAGTTCCATCCACTTACTTTGTCTCAAAGATGAGTAAGGAAGGGATGTTGCAAAAAATCGATACCAGTAAATTGAACAACTTCCATAACCTTGATCCTAACCTGCTCCATAAGTCTTTTGACCCGAATAACGATTACTCTATCCCTTATATTTGGGGTGCCACGGCGATTGGCGTCAATAAAGATAATATTGATCCCAAGTCCCTCTCTTCTTGGGCTGATCTTTGGAAACCAGAGTACAAAAGTAGCTTAGTACTGACTGATGATGCACGTGAAGTCTTCCAGATGGCGTTGCTGAAATTAGGGTATTCCGGTAATACCACTGATCCGAAAGAGATTGAGGCCGCTTATCAGGAACTGAGAAAACTGATGCCCAATGTACTGGCATTTAACTCTGACAACCCAGCCAACCCATTTATGGAAGGTGAGGCGGATATCGGTATGATGTGGAACGGCTCTGCTTATGTTGCGCGTCAGGCGGGTACACCGGTTGAGATTATTTGGCCGAAAGAGGGTGGAATTTTCTGGATGGATAGCCTGGCTATACCAGCGAATGCCAAGAATGTCGATGGCGCGATGGAATTGATCGATTTCTTGTTGCGTCCCGAAATTGCGGCGCAGGTTGCCAAGAAAATTGGTTACCCAACGCCGAATATGGAAGCGAAAAAATTACTGCCAAAATCTATGACAGAGGACAAGACCCTGTACCCAGATGAAGCTGTGATCAAAAAAGGCGAATGGCAGAGCGATGTTGGCAATGCCAATATCCTGTACGAAGAGTACTTCCAAAAATTGAAAGCAAGTCAGTGATCTGAAATCCAAATTGAATTACTGGGGGAGCTTTGGCTTCCCCTTTTTTAATGATCAATAAGGTTTCGCCAAAAATATTAAAGGTTGGATTCAGTCAGAATCCGGCTAATACCAATTTTCCAACAGTGTGACCGTTTTCGAGTATCTGATGTGCTGCACGCAGATTCTCAGCATTGATTTTGCCAACGACTTGCGTGGCTGTGGATATATCGCTCCGCGACATTTTTAGACAGTTGACAGTGTCGTAGCCCTTTAATTTTTAAACTAAAACGTTTTAGTTTTAATTGAGTATATGAACGGATTTTGGTTGAGTCAATACTGACAGTATTATCTGTATATGTCCTTTGGCAATAGTAACAAAAGGTCTGGCGGTTAAGAACGATTAAATACCTCCGAACAGAGGCTCCTTATTCAGAAGAATAATCTCGGTATTTTTATTCTTCCATATGAAAGGTTGAATCTCCAGCAGGGTATTTTTTCCTCCCGTGCTATATTGCTTGGGAACTAATCCTGTTGATGCGGCAAGATCACGACTTTTGGCATATTATCGGCCATCTCCCAATTGTGAAGAAAGTAAAATACAGTGGCGCTTTGGCGTATGCGGATACGAGAACGGTTCAGGTTAGGTAAAAAGCGGGACGAAAAGCGCGTGATGCACACTGCGAAGTTCGTTATGCGGCTGTGACCGTAAAAATCCCTGCAAATAAAATCGGTGACTCTGTCCCGTTGTACTCTGTCGGTTGTCAAGAAACGGGAAATCATGACGGCTTGAGCTGGCACATTCTGACCTCAGAGCCAGTGAAAACAAAAGAAGATGCCAAGTGTATTCTCGATTACTACGAAAAACGTTGGCTGATTGAAGAATTTCACAAAGCGCCTCCTTGAGGGTTACTTGCTTGCACAGTCTCTTGAGCTATAGATGTGATCAAGAGACAGCGACATTAGCGCCCTCAGAAATCATGAGAAGATTGAAGGGAAGGACAGCGAGTAAATTGTTTGAAGAGTTTTCGCATCGTTCAGCCGATGCGTATCCGGACTTTCAATCCGTTAATCACCCACCGACTTGAGTCGGTGGGTGTTGAGTTGAGCCTATCACTATAAAGAAGGAACAGTCATCATGACATAATATGGGGTACGGCTGTAGTATACTAATGACCAATATCGCCTCACAAAGCGAGCAATCATAACGGCATACCTATCAGACGTTATATTGTTCGCTTTTTACTCAGTTATGTTGTTAGAAAAAGTCTATTAGAGAATGTAGTTAAAGGGTTTTAATATATAATTTTTTTTTATATTAATGTATTGACACCTATTTGTTTGAATGTAATCTGGTTTAAAAATATCAGTAAGATATGCATGTATTGAATAGTTAGTTGTTATAATATGCTTCTGTCTTTTTTATTGTAAAAAAACGATTGGCTATTCCAAACCGGAAGAAATATATGACAAAGTGATGAATGTATTTATTGATGCGTGAAAACTACGTTTATAACCATTCAATACATGACCCGATTCCTCTTGATAAATATTTCACTAACAATATAAAAAGGTAATAATATGAGTACTACTTCTGAAAGCTTAACTATTGATTTTAAAGGCACTGATGTTTTTCAAGGTTCCAGTATTATTATAATACCCACTTATACTGGAGATAAAAAACATAAGGTAGTTACAGGTAGTAATATTACTCTTACAAACATATCAAATAATCCTAATGTGGAAATAGAGGTTTATGAAGATAATCATAGAAAAAAAGATGTTGATGTTACGAACAATAAAATAAAAATACCGTATATTGTTAAAGTAAAAAACAGTACGGATAAATCAGATATCAAGTTAGAAGTTACAACTAATGTTGCTAACTCTAATATTAAACAGACTATTACTTGTAAGCAACATCAACATAAAGAAGAAGACCTTAACCTATCATCCTTAAACCCGATAGTTATAGGTAGTAGTTTTATCGAAGATTTGACCCCGGTAGCTGATGGAGCAACACCTAATGACAATACTAATGCACACTTGAATGTGGTAATATATCCGAGAAAAAAAGATAACACTGTGATGAAAAATTGCCAGATTGCATTACATGTAGATAATATAAACTATATACGTTTGTATGATGGCAACACAGAGATTTTCCCTTTTAATAACAATATGTATTACATTAATACGGGTGATGATGGTAATCTTAAGATAAAATTCTTTCCCAAAAAAATGACTGAACCATATGTAAGAGAAATAAATATTTCTACAATTATTGGCGATGAAACAGCTAAATCCACACAAAAGGCCTTGTTTATTACAAAAGATATTCTTCCTTCTGACAATATGGATGCACCTATAATTGAGAATATGAGTGGAGATAAGATATATCCTCCATCAAATATAAGCGATAACAAATTTAATGTTAGAATACCTAGATCCGATATGATTCAACCAAACGACACTGTGTATATTATGAGCGATGTCGGTAGTCAGAGTGCAGCTACACTATGCACGTCAGAAATATATGGTAACAGATTTCTTAACGACCAACCTTTTAAGGTCCTTTATAATATTTTTACCGCACTTGAAACTAATACTCTGTATTACTATATTGTGACGTCAGGGACGGATGCCTACAGATCAAAAGATTTACTTTTTAAATTGGCTGATAGCATAGATTATCGGCCACCGAGAGGAAAATTAGAACGGGTTACAATTTCGGATGGCATGGGAGGTGAAATTGAAGAATATACTGTCTTTGGTATAGAGTCGGTTAATCAAGGGGTGGTATGTGTTGTTCCCGTTGGTGGTGATAATCAAGTAAAATCAGGAGATACTATTACACTCTATTTAGCCATAAATGCATATAATCCTAATACAGGTAGTTTATTTTTTGAAAATCCACAGTTAAATACAATAACTATAGCGGATAAGGATGTCCACGCAGGCCATGTTCAGATCAATATTGATAAAAATAAGTTATTAAACGTTCATACAGATCTTGATGGTAACCCTTCGCCTATGTATATATATTATATTAGTGGTCAACAAGAATATTCAAAGAGTTGGATGGGATTTCTTGATACCGTTCCTTTGGATTCTGATTAAGTACTAGTAATTATCTAATAACTTGTAGTGTGGATAATACCTCTACAGGGTTCCACTTCACTTTCCGAGGTGGGAGGTACAATACATTGTTAAATGACTATCCTAAATAATATGTGAATGCAAGAAGATCTATTTTCATGCTTATATTTAACTGAAGTTTTATTTTAAATTTTAATGGAAAAAATGATGAATATAATTCAAAAAAACAACCCTCTTAAAAAACCCACGCTGCCACAAAAAGACGAAAACGGGGTTATTGATGTTAGTAAAATGGAAAATGATTTTATGCTGGTTGTTATTGATCATTTTGATACTGAAAAACCAAAAGAAAAACTAAATATATTATTGAATGGTGTCCAAGCTGAGTATTATTTTATAGAGAATCCCGTTCCCTTTACTATACATATAAAAATACCTTTTTCTAGTCTATCTTATGAGGATTACACTGTTACTTATACAGTAACTGATGTCGCTAATATCGGTTATTCTGAGCCAGATTATGTTAAAATAATTAATTCTGAACTTACGTCAACCCCTTCTCTTTCTTTGAAAGAGATAACAGATAATCGTGTAATTGCGACCTTAAGTAACGATCAAGAAAATATCGGTGTCAAATTTTATATCGCTACGCGTATCCCTAGCAATCCTGAGCTTTACACATATATAAATACGAGTGATGGAAATTGGTCACCACTTATCATACTGCCAGCCACAGCCAAAGATGGTTCTTATATTATTATCCAATCTAACGCTGGCTATTATACATATATTTCTACAACCAGTAAACCTTCTCCTGATTTTCTTATGTATACAAATAATAAATTCGTATTTAAATATTCACTTAACAATAGAAAATGGACTCATTGCTCTGGAAATAATGAATTTCCTACCAGCGGCGATAATGTAAAGTATATGACTCCAAATGATGTAATTACTTCAGCTAATTTCATGAGTGGTGGCCAATATGCTGACGCATCTACTGACCCACGAGGTCAGGCAATAATGAAAGTCATAGATAATGAAACAGAGTCTGTAACTGTTTTTGCTATGCTAGAGAGTGATAGCAGTATATATGATAGTGTGGAACTTAATTTCATGTCTGATACAAATTAAAATTTCACACATCTAATTTGGCTAAATAGCTTTTCAAAATAGTAGGCAAATCAAAGAAACTCAGTCCTATTTTTGTGAACTTTTTAATCGCAAAACCAAAAAAACACAAAAAGGAAGGACTGAGTTATGCCTATCGTCCCACCAATTCCTCGAAATAAACGGCGACAGATGAGAAAACTCGTCCAAAAAACGCCGGATAATCCCCCTCTAAAAAAGCATAGTAATATCAAATTAACGCTTTGAAGTCATGACCAAATATATAAGGTTAATTATTTATAGCAGAGTAAAATAAATAAACTATCCTTACGTGATGAGCTTAATGAACTTAATGGATAAGCTTGTGTATATTCAGGGGTGTTTGCTCCAACATAGTCAATTCCATCGATATCACCAATTAATCCTGCGGCTTTTAAATCTGCGCCCTGATTCACAAGCTTTGTGATGCTATCGGCTATATCAGTCATTTTCACTGGTGTCCCCGTCGTACAACGCATAGCAGGACTGAATCGATAATCAGGTGGCCACACATAGGTTACAGCATTACCACTACTCCCTCCAGTATCAGCAAATACCATCTTATTAATGGCTATATTTGTTTGATATACAAGGTAACGGCCTGAAGAAAATGTGTAGCGGCTTTCTACTGTTGTACTACCCGCTGCTTTCACTTCGAAATATCCATTACCTGTATCGTTTTTAACAGCAGCAATTATATTTTCATTGTTTGAACTGTAGACTGGATAACCTCTAGCACCAACAGTTTCAGAATCATCACGTTTGTGGTTAGGTATAAACGTCAATTTATCCCAGCCAAAGGTTAAGTCATGGGCAAGTACTCCATCTCGGTTTGTGGCTATGCCATTCTTTCTGCTGTACTTATTAAGTAAAATACGATTATCGTCATTTTTAGGTTTCGCAGTGATTTTTACCGTTTCATCTTTAGAAGCTGGAAAACTGTTATCAGTCGCAGCAGTGACTGTAATTTTATCAAATCCTCCATTATTACTGTACATCGTGAAAGTTGCTTGCCCCTGCGAATTGGTTATATTTTCCTGTGTAGTAATCAGATGGGGTTCCTGCGCTAAAGGAACAGGTAATGATGTGCTCCAGTTTATCGGTACACCTGGTTGCAGCCCATTATCTTTTTTACGTTTTATCGTTGCGATGAATGTGTATTGATTCGCCTTACCTTCAAGTGTTGATGTAGGGCGAACAACGGTAAGCGTTAGAGTATAAGGTTCGGTAAAAGAAACTTTGTCTGCACATTGTTGCCCATTTTCAGGGGCACGATTACCGGCAATAGCAACACAAACTACAGCATCTTTTATCGGTGGGTTATGGGAACTAACCAAATTATTTGTGAGTTCTCCTTTGGGTGAGGTGGTAACTGCTCCTGGCGTTTTCAGATAAGTTGTTTTGTCCCCTGTTGGTTGCTGAAGACGCCATTCAAATTTTATTTTTTGTCCGGTATAAATGGTAGTGCCATCCGGTTCATAGACCATTGCCGTATAGGTATAAGCATCACTTCCATCATTGCTCACATCGCCACTCTTCTGTGTGACTATCGGTTTGTGAATGATTGGCCATGCAAAGTTTGCAGTCTGCTGTGCTTTCCCGGTATTTCCACCGGATGAAGCAGTCACAATAATATTTGATGCAGCAACAGAACTCGTGAGTTTGGCCGTGACTTTTCCGTCACCATCAGTGATTGTTGTAACAGGCTCCAAAGTGACACCCTGAACGCTTTCTAACAAGCCCCATTGCACGGTCTTACCTTTTTCTGCTTTACCCTCAGTATTTGTAATAATTGCCGTATAGGTATAAGTATCATGAACTGATTTAGGTTTAAAGCTATCAGGTTGCACACTGATATTTTCTTTGGTAAAAGAAACTTTGTCTGCACATTGTTGCCCATTTTCAGGGGCACGATTACCGGCAATAGCAACACAAACTACAGCATCTTTTATCGGTGGGTTATGGGAACTGACCAAATTATTTGTGAGTTCTCCTTTGGGTGAGGTGGTAACTGCTCCTGACGTTTTCAGATAAGTTGTTTTGTCCCCTGTTGGTTGCTGAAGACGCCATTCAAATTTTATTTTTTGTCCGGTATAAATGGTAGTGCCATCCGGTTCATAGACCATTGCCGTATAGGTATAAGCATCACTTCCATCATTGCTCACATCGCCACTCTTCTGTGTAACTATCGGTTTGTGAATGATTGGCCATGCAAAGTTTGCAGGCTGCTGTGCTTTCCCGGTGTTTCCACCGGATGAAGCAGTCACAATAATATTTGATGCAGCAACAGAACTCGTGAGTTTGGCCGTGACTTTTCCATCACCATCAGTGACTGTTGTAACAGGCTCCAAAGTGACACCCTGAACGCTTTCTAACAAGCCCCATTGCACGGTCTTACCTTTTTCTGCTTTACCCTCAGTATTTGTAATAATTGCCGTATAGGTATAAGTATCATGAACTGATTTAGGTTTAGCGCTATCAGGTTGCACACTGATGTTTTCCAACTTAAAAGATACTGCCCGTGGTGCCTTTACCGGGGGTTGTTTTTCAATGGCAAGTGAAATCCATATTCCATCCGCTTTTTTATTACTGGTCAGCGTTGCTTTTAATTTCCCTTCGCTGTCTGTTTGTATCTCGCCTTTTGGCACGTGCAAAGTTAGTCCATCAACAGGGTTATCTATATTCCAGTTTACTTCAGAGAGTTTTTTGTTTATTGCAGGATTCTTTTCATTATCAATAATAAGCGCCTTATAGGTGTAAGTTTGCTCACCATCAGCGGTTAAATCACCGTCAGGAGTGACTTCAATTTCTTTAATTTGATAACTCTGGGTATTGTCAGTAAAACTTACCGTTCCCACTAATTTATTAGGTTGACCATCCATGACTAAATAAACCTTTACATCTTTAATTGATTTTGTGCTGGTTAATATAACGCGATCATCTTTGAGAAAAGATCCATTCTTATCTGTTTTTACTTGTTCGAATTTATATTGAGGATGAAATTCAAGCCCTGAATTTTTATTTGCAGGAGGTTCGGTTACCCATTGAACATTATCAATTGTTATTTCTGATGGTACTTTATCAGATGTATCAAAAGTAATAACAGGATTAAACGTATATCCATCCTTTGTATCTCCTGACGCAGGTAATGGACCTGATGGGGTGAAGTTAGCCTCATTTCCGTGATAAATTTCAAAAGGTTTGACAATTAATTTTATATGCTGTGGTTCTGTTTTTTGGTTATTGCTTAATTCAGCAACAGTATAAAATGTATAGATATTTGTTTCATTTTTGCCGGATGAAAATTCAGGCAGTACTACCTGAACCTCATTGGAATTAACAAGAATTTTTCCTTTATTTTTTTCAAAATTTTCTTTTTCTTTTCCATCAGAAATATGAATTTTTCTGATTGATGCATCAGCAGATAATTTTATTGGGATATTAACCTGTTGACGACTATAACCCACCACTGTTGTTTTCTGTAAAGAAAATTGGGCAATCGGAATACTTCTGTAATCAAGGACAATATTATTATTTCTCTCCACTAAATCATAACGACTACCCACTAATGTTCGCATTGAAGCGACATTATCTGGTGATAATTGTTCACTCAATGAAGAGCCTAATTTGATATTTAAATTTGCCAGAAATTGTATTTCAGTACGGCTTCCTGTTCCCTGTTTATAATCCGTACCGATGGTTATTAATGGAATTGGAGTATACGTTAAACCAATTTTTGCTAGTGCGGGGTTTTTCTGTTTAGTTTTCCGATCGAATAACGTCACATTGTCGCCAAAATATTGCTCATAACTCAGCTTAGTACCTAAATTAGGATAGAAAGGCAGGTAAAACTCCCCATTAATGTCATAACCATTTGCAGGGCGCTCATGATAATATTGGAAATTTCGAGATTGTTGCCAGTCGCTTAAACGATAATAAGCATTAGCAGAAAGTTTAATGTAATCACCCCAAATTTCACTTCCTAACCCTACTCGTCTATTTTTACCAGTGATGTCATAGTCATAAAATGTATTCAAACCATACATCCAATTCTGATAAAAATAACGTCCGCCTAAACCAAAATTCACAGTATCCCGACTATCTTTATTACGATAGCCAAATTGAGAAAAGAATAACCAATTGGTTTTATTATCATAGAGAGGTAATAATAGATCGAATGAGCTATTTTTTAGTGTCCATTTTCTGTCTAATCCGAAATTAATTTTTACTGTACCAAATTGAGATAGCCATTTTTTCACTTCGGATGAAACAGTGTTGTTAAATCTACCCAGCGCATAAGAAGTTGCTTTTTCCTTGAGTTCTGAAGGCGAAGAAGATAATATATTCCTAGCGATTTGCATATTGTTATGAATAATCTTATAAGTATCAGATTCATAAGTATTATTTAAATAGGTTTCCTGCTTTTTTGGTTGCACACTATGTTCAACCGAAGCGCTAGTCATTGCTGAAAGCATAAGTAATGTATAGAAGAGAATAATCAGAAAAATTATTTTTTTTACACATGATGACATATATCAGCACTCCTTAGATAGCCATCCATACTGACATTTTAATTTGGTTTCTTTTTCTTTAATACATTAACTTAGTAATCTTAGTACCTGTACAGAATATTTTCAAAAGTTCTTTCACATTAGGTATGTGTCCCTTAATTATATAATCGTCTGTAAAAGAATCGAATGCAGCCTAATTTCACCATAGACAGATAGTTTCGGGCTGTTTTTTCGTAACGGGCTGCGATACGTCGATTTCCTTTGAGAAAATCGGAACAACGTTCAATAACATTACGGTTACGATAAGCGTGTTTATCAAATTGAGTACGACCATCACTCTTTCCTCTTTCATTGACTTTGATAAGGAATGATGCTCTTTATTTTCAATGTTCTCAGGTAACTGCGGAATTTTCCTCCAGAATAACCTTTATCAGCCAAGACGGCTTTACCCCGCCGTTTCATAGAACCATTTTTGCGTTGTATGCCAATACCATCAAGCAAAGGGATCGCAGCTCAAGTCAATGTCATTCGTGGTTTATTGAGCGAGTTTGGGGAAGTCAACCTTGCGGGGGATCAGCAAACGGGGTGACAATTATTTGCGGACACTGTTTGTTCATGGGGCAAGAGCGGTGGTACGGTACGTAAAAGAGAAAATCGGCCGAACAGAAAACTGGCTGAATAGCCTGTTGTCGAGACGCAATACTAATATTGCTGTGGTGGAGCTGACGAATAAAAATGCCAGGATTATCTGGGCGTTGCTGGTTCATGGCAGGGAGTTTGAGGTGGATTATGGGAACCCGGAAACACAGACGACTAAAATCATCAAGTGCAAATAAAGGAGTCCATATAAAAGTAATTTCCAAAGATTGCACAGGTAATCGAAAAGTGATGGCAAGGCAGGTCGGACCGTGATCAGAAAACTCTGGTGCCGTGCAAGCGCTTATAGCGCGCCGAAATGATAAGAGCTTGGTCAGCGAATTCCATCAGAGACAGAGGAGACGGCCTCAACTAAAATCTGAGTGCATGGCTGCAATCTTAACCTGGTTCTAGTCATGACAAACGATTGTTTGGCAAACAAGGGGAGTCCATGTATGCACGATAAAGTGATTGGTACTTTCATTGAGCGTGAGAACTATTTTTAATAATACATCTAACTATTTAATACATAACCCCTTATTCAGAAGAATAATCTCGGTATTTTTATTTTTTAAATATATATATGTTGAAAATTTGATGTTTTCCTTTTATTTAAAAAATAAAAATATTGAATTAATTTTGATTAAAAATTTTAGGGTAATTGTATTTATTTGATTAATTGATGAAACAAAAACTAAAAATGACTATTTTCCATTAATTATATTAAGTGGGTTTATTTGTCAATTAACATTGACCTTTATTTTACATATGGACAACAAACGCCATGATTAAATCTCATAATATATTTTATTCATTAAAAAAATTTTATGATGTTGAAATGATGAATAGAGAAAACTTTTTATTTTTCATATAACTACATTGAATATTTCAAATTAATAATATGATGTATCATAAATATATACTTCCTGTTTAATCGGCTATCTGATAAATAATCATTTATTCTCACCCTATTCAGAATCCATTTCATATTCTGACAACGAATTTAAACAAAAAATTAACACTTGGAAGTTATAAAAAATGAAAAATATAAATGAATTGATCCCATTAAAGATCATTGCGTCTGGTATTGCTTTACCAGAAAATAAAGTGTATTCATCCGATTTAGATTTGAAACTCAATAAACCGAAGGGTTTTGTGGAAAAACATTCTGGAATAAAGTATCGCTATCATTCAAGTTATGAAGCATCTCCAGCTAAATTAGCCGTAGATGCATTGCATAATACTTTAGAAACACATCAAATTTCGCCAGATTCAATTGATCTGCTGATTTCAGCTTCTGCTATCCCGATTCAAGCCTTACCTTATTCCGCAGCACATATTTTAAACGAGAGTCGATTAAAGGCCGGAACTGCCTGTTTTGATATTAATTCAAGTTGTGTGAGTTTTATTTCTGCCCTGGATGTTGCCAGTGGATTGTTAGCAACCCGACAGTATCGGCGGATTGCCATCGTCTCCTCTGAAATGGCTTCCCGTGGTATTGACTGGTCACATCAAGAATCATCACTGATTTTTGGTGATGGGGCGGCTTGTATGATCGTTGAAAGGGGGGATGGAAAAAGCGGGATTGTTACCTACAAACATGAAACCTATCCAGAAGGTCTCGAATTATGTGAGATTCGGGCTGGCGGAACCCGCAAAAATCTGCGTACTGGCATGGAAGATAGTGACTTTCTGTTCCAGATGCAAGGTAAGCCGCTGTTTAAATTGACTGCTTCATTGATTGAAGAATTTACAGCGCGTGTATTGGATAGTGCCAATCTTGCAATGTCCGATATCGATACAGTGATACCTCATCAGGCAAGTCATTTGGGATTGAAACATATTCTTAAGCGATTGAATATCAAGGATGAGAGGTTTGTGAATATCTATCGTTATCGTGGTAATCAGGTTGCAGCATCAATTCCCAGTGCGCTGCATGAAGCTATCATTACAGATCGCTATCATGGCCGTGATTATGTCATGTTGCTTGGTACAGCGGCTGGGCTTTCATTAAGTGAGATGATTCTAAGACCATGAAAATTCTTGTAACCGGAGCGACAAGTGGTTTAGGTCGTAATGCCGTTGATTACCTGTTATCCCATGAAGAGACGGTGGTGGCAACCGGACGTGACCCGCAGGCAGGAGAGCTATTGACTCAATTGGGTGTAGAGTTTCGTCGCGCTGAACTGGCGACGTTAACGGAGGGTGAAGCCATCGAATTGATGTCAGATTGTGATGCAGTCTGGCATTGTGCAGCCAAATCCTCTCCCTGGGGCGATCCTGATGAGTTTGAACGTATCAATGTCGCTGCGACACATACGTTGGCACAGGCAGCAGGAGTATGTGGTATTCAGCGATTTGTCCATATTTCTACCCCAGCCGTGTATTTTAATTTTTCACACCAACAGCATGTTACCGAAAATCAGCGTAGCCAGCATTTCGCCAATGATTACGCCCGAACCAAGTTTCTGGCTGAGGAGAGCATACGCCAACAGGTTCTCCGCTATCCTGATACGACTTACATTATCTTGCGTCCCCGTGGGTTATTTGGCCCGCATGACAGGGTGTTGTTGCCGCGTTTGATGGCCCAGGTTAAAGCCAGCAAAGGCGTTATGGCCTTGCCTGCGGGGGGAAGGAATGCTCTGGATCTCACTTACGTAATGAATGTTGTTCATGCCATGTCGTTGGCAACTCATCGCGAAGGATTGCAAAGTGGGGCGATATATAACATTACCAATCAACATCCACAGCCATTGGCGAAGATCTTAGGGCAGCTATTTAACGAGATGCAGTTTGATTACCGGATCAAATCATTGCCTTACCCACTTCTATATGGCGTTGCGGCAATACTGGAAGGTGTTGCCATGCTAACCCGAAAAGAGCCGTTGCTGACGCGTTATAGTATTGGGGCGGCTTATTTTTCCATGACACTGGATAACTCAAAAGCGCAAAAAGAGCTGGGTTATTCACCGATTTATACCATCGAAGAAGGCATTCATTTAACGGCCAACTGGCTAAAACAGACAGATCAGCAAACGGGTGCACATGGTTAAGATACGTGTTTTTGAAGTGGGATATTGCACTCATTCCGGTTGCATGGCACTGAAAGGCGCTAGTCTTCGCGTATGCAAATTTCCAGCTCATGCGTGGTTGTTGGAGTGTAATGATAAGCGTTGGCTGCTTGATACCGGATACGCCAGCCATTTTTACGATCATACCCGCAGTGGAATTATTCGATTATATCGCATGGTTACACCGGTCTACTTTGACACCAAAGACTCATTAGTGATGCAACTAAAAGAGGAAGGGATTCAGGCACGTGATATCGATGGCATCATAATTTCTCACTTTCATGGTGATCATATTGCCGGATTACGAGATTTCCCGCAGACCAAATTTATCTGTTCGGGGGAAGGTTGGCGGAAAACCCGTAACTTACGCGGTATTGCTGCGCTGCAAAAAGCATTTGTGCGCGGGTTAATACCGGAAGATTTCGAATCCAGAGCCAGTTTTTATGAAGGGTTTGAAACCAGTCCGTTGCCAGAGGAATTAGCGGTATTGGGGGAAGGTTATGTAGTGCCAGAAAGCCAGAAACAGATAATGATTGTTCCTCTGCCTGGCCATGCGGCAGGGCACCTTGGCCTTTGTGTATTGACTGAACAGGGTTGGGTATTGTTGGCGGGGGATGCCGCCTGGTCTCCGACCAATTACCGTGAACTGCGTGGGCCTGCAAAATTGGCGAATCTTATTATGGATGACAGCCGTGCCTATTACGAAACACTGAATAAACTGCATCAAATTGATCAAAAGCAGATCCCTATCCAGCTATGCCATGAGGGAGATTTGGAATGATATTTAAGACGCTTTGGTACTATTGGCGAGCCAGGAAACGGTGGAAATTTGCTAACAGACAGCAGCTTGAACAACATCAATGGCGAGAATTGGCGAGATTTAGGCATAGGGTTCTGACGAAAAGCCCTTATTTCTCCTCATTCGGTAATTTATCGTTGGCGGAATACCCGCTTATGAATAAAGCCATCATGATGGAAAATTTCGACCAGATGAATACGGTAGGTCTCAAACGCGATGAGTTGTTGGCATGTGCGCGGCTGGGCGAACAGTCACGGGACTTCAAACCGACAGTCGGCAAATTCAGTGTTGGCATGTCATCGGGCACATCAGGGCAGCGAGGTATTTTTGTTGCCAGCCCGAAAGAGCGGAGCATTTGGGCTGGAACCATGCTTGCCAAGATGCTGCCAAATGGCTTATTTCATGGTGAGCGAGTTGCACTGTTCTTACGGGCGGGGAACAATCTCTACGATAGTGTCCAGAACCGTTGGATATCCTTCCGTTTTTTTGACTTGTTAGCTGATTTTAATCAGCAAGTACAAGCGTTAGTAGAATATCAACCAACGATTATCGTAGCGCCGGCTCAAGTATTGCGTGCGCTGGCATTGAAGCTTCAACAAGGCGAAGTATCATTGCCGCCGGTTAAAGTGATCTCGGTGGCAGAAGTGCTGGAGCCGCAAGATCGACAATTATTAAAAGCCGTATTCAGGGAAGTGGGAGAAATTTATCAGGCAACGGAAGGGTTTCTGGCATGTACCTGCTCACATGGAACGCTGCATCTTAATGAAGAGTTTCTGCATATTGAGCCAAAATGGATCGATGAATTGCGTTTTAACCCGATCATTACCGATTTTACGCGGGAAACCCAGCCCATTGTGCGTTACAAGCTTGATGATATTTTGGTGGTGAAGAAAACCCCGTGTGATTGTGGCAATCCTGCATTGGCGATAGAGCGCATAGAAGGGCGCAATGATGATCAGCTAATTTTACCTGCGCTGGCAGGAGGAACAGTAAATCTTTTCGCTGATCCTTGTTCTCGGATCATTGCCAATACCTTGCCGCTAACAAGTGATTATCGGCTAACCCAGACTGAGTGTTTTCTGAAATTGGAAGGAGATTGTGTCGTTGAAGTTCTCCAACAGTGCCAGTCGGCGCTATCAGACTACTTTGCCAAACAGGGAGTTGATATCGATAAAATTGAATGGCAATGCGTATCGCAGACGATATTACCGGATCTGTTTAATAAGCGCCGCCGGATAATCAGGAAGTGAAACTACGTAATCGCACTGGATGAAAACGGATTACTCAACCGTCAACAAATGCCGTGCTAGCTTGTGGAGGAACGGTGCAGTCAGGCCGTCCGTTGAAGCAGGAACCTACCGAAGTGAGTCAGACTGCCGTCTGAACACCGTAGGAATCCGCGTCCTTCAGGGCAAGGAGGATGTCAAGTGGTGTGTGTAGTTAATAGTGATAACGACATTGCACAATAATTGTTGCTGTATCGGTTACCTTGTAAACTAAACGGTGTTGACGATCAATCCGTCTGGACCAGTATCCTGACCAGTTATGTTTTAAGGGTTCTGGATCACCCAGACCATCAAAGGGCTGTCGTTTGATGGCCTTAATGAGAGTATTAATCCGTTTTAGAATGCTTTTATCGGTTTGTCGCCAATAAAGATAATCTTCCCATGCTGTTTCTGCCCAAGATAAAATCATTCTTCCAACAAGTCCTTTTCAACGGTTTTACCACCTTCCACTTCTGCGATTGCTTGGTTTAAGCGAGCTGCATTTTTGGGGCTTGCCATCAAATAGGCTGTTTCTTCATAAGCCCGAAAATCTTCTAAACTGAGTACAACCGCTGGCTTACCGTTTTGACGAGTGATCATGATTGGTTGATGATCATCATTGACTTTATCCAAAGTGCTGGCTAATTGGGCACGAAATGCGGAATAGCTCATAACATTCATAGTTATTACCTCACAAAATACATAGGTACTTATTATTGTACTTGTACAATAATAAGTACGCAATTCAGGTTGGGTGATTATTTAATGAGTAGTTGTCTCTTATCTTCCCGTTGGGCATTTTCCGCCAGTATTTTAAAATCTTTTACTGTCCAATATTGCTTTGGAACAGGCAGGTTTTTCATCTCATTGGTTGGCCATAGTTGAAATTCAGCCAGTTTATCCAACGAAAAATGCTGATAGTGCTCAGGCAGAGACAGGCGCAGGGCAAAGTTCTCTTTACCGAAAGGCATTAATGGATAGCGGTTGTCTTGGATATCATAATTCCGGTGCAGTACTAAAAACTTTTCTGGAATGCGTTGATAACTGTTCCACCATAAACCATCTACGCTATCAAACATCTCCTTTGTGCCTGATTTAGGATAATCCCCAAGTTCATGCAAAGCTATCGGCAAGATCTTAGCCATTGAGTCCGAGAACTGTGTTACAGAAGAAGCATGGCCTTCCAGAATCAGTGTCAGAGCCAACCGTGCACCCAACAGGTTGGAATAGAGATCTTCCGGAGAAAAAGCCGAAATGCCTTCTGAAAATCCAGGGACTGATTGATAGCCATACCATTGCGCTATTTCATGCCAGGCAGCAAGCTGAAAAGCGAGTTTAACCGCCAAATAGGCACTTAGTGTATAGCGTTCAGCAGGTTCTTCCGGTGGTGTAAAAGCAAAAAAATGAATTTTACGTGCGGCAAGTTCATTATTCAGGGTTAATTTCCACTCTTGACCAAGATGCGCGTAAATCTGGCTAAACAGATAAAGCGTATAATCTGCGGTATCCCTTACATGGGAAATATCAATAAACCCTCCCTGATGAGTATAGAGCAGACCAACTTTTTCATTGCTTACTCCCAACAAGGCGGCACTGGCACCAATAACACTGTCATTGTAGTGATGCTCACCCAGTTTCTTAGCTTCTACGATATTGTCGATGTCGTAGAAGGGAATGGGGATATTCCAGAGTTGGGTTTTAAGGTTATAGCCGAAAGCACAGCAGGCTCTTAAACCTTCTGGTGGGGCAATGGGGGACAATGCATCCCAATTTTGCTGTGATTGTTCATGGGTATCACTGATAAGGACAGGTTTTACCGGATTAACAGATTGTGGTTGATTTTGGCATGCCATCAGTAAAAAACAGAGGCAGAGTGTAACTAATAATCTCAAAACGCTTCCCCAACCTGAAAATAGAACCCAGTGCTGCCCTTGCCGACACCAAAATCTAATCTGACATTCATGCGTGGCTTAAACTCAAAACGATAGCCAACACCAACAGAAGGAAGCCAATGTTTGCTTCCCAACTGTGAAGGGGAATCTCCCAACGTGCCGGTGCCGATCCAACCGACCACACCGTGGCGCCAGTCAAGTTTGTGCCGTAACTCTAATTGTGTTGTGAAGATATTGTTGTCACGGTAGCGTCCTTCATAATATCCGCGCATCCGCTGGCCGTTACCAAGCAGTGATAGCTGGTTCCACGGTACATCACCTGCGCTGAAACGGGCATAGTTATCAAAGGCCAAAACTGTCTTTTCAGATAGCTGGTAATAGGTCGAGAACTGAAGTTGGGTGGTATGGAAACGGTGATCACTGCCCAATTCAGGGGAAAAATAGGTATAAATGATCTCAAATGTCTGTCCGTGCCTCGCATTGGGCAAAAAATCCCGCGTGTCATAACTGAAATGGGCACTGACACCAGAACTTATCACGGAACGACCACCGATAGACTGTGCAAAATACCGTTTGGCGCCGCTATCTGGATCACTGGCATTGACAGATGAAAAATTCCAGCCTAATCCTATATAGGTAGCGTTAGTGATGCGATAGAGTAGGCGTGGGTGAATAGCAAATTCCTGAGAACGGTACTTCTCTTTGTTGCTGTCATTCTTACCGGCACGATAACCTTTACCCCAATAGTAAGTTGGCGTGTTATTCAGTGTGCCGGAAACGAAGAACCGCCATTGGTCATTGGCAAGAAAATTGTAATTAGTAAAATTCAGGCCAAACGCGCCGGTAGATGAACTAAAACCACTGAGTCCTAATGAAGAGTTTTGGCTAATGTAGTCTAAATGGTCAGGGCGGTACAGGCCGACCACGGCAACACCAATCCCCATGCCCATTTCAGGGGTGTAGAAAGGACCGGGTAATACGCCCCAGTCAATTTTTTTGCGCTCATCAAAATGGTTGCTGCCACCTAATTGGTTTAACCAACCATCAATTTTTTGCTGATCAGGCAGGATATCAGCGTGTGCCGATGAAATGGTAAAAATAAACAGGCTGGAAATGACCAGCCTTTTGAATATTGTAAGGTTAAACATTAAAAGCGGAACTCACCGGAGATAAAGAAGCTGTTACGGTTGCCGAAACCGACTTCTGACAGAATATTGAAATTACGGGTGATTTCGACACGTGCTCCAACAGTATTGTTCCACTTATGGGCAAGGTGTTGTTTGACGTCGAATTTGATGTCAGTAGGTGAAATCATATTCATTAATTCAATCCAATTAGAGATTTCAGTAGGCATGTTTTTGAGGCTGCTAACATTGCCTTTAAAACGCTGGGTAATATCTTGATACATACCTCCAGCCCATATTTGGACTTTTGTATTTCCGTGACCATCAAATAATGGGGTAAATATGAACTCATAACCAATTCTAGGACTTATAACTAGTGCATTGAGAGCACCATCTAAAATGTCTAGATTGGTACGTGTATAATTAGTATCTAAGGCAGCAAAGAACTGGTTATAGCCACCTGCTAAAGTAAAACCCGCACCATAAGTATTTCCTTTAAAATTGAGCTCAAAAGGAACAGAACCATCTTCTAGCATGTTTGGATTATCGTCTAAATAAATGCCATCTAAAATGGTTTTTGATGTGCCTCTAGTTTTCCCATATAGACCATAAACGTTTAAGAAAGGAAAAACCCAAGTATCTAATTTAAGCATATGTGATTCGCTTTTTTCTCGGGTTTTACCAGTGTTAATAATAGTTTTTGATTCAAAAGGTTTAAACATTGGGTTGGAAAAAACAAATTTAATGCTATCTACAACAACATCCTGCCGCAGATTCATATAACCATAACTAGCGCCAAACGGTTCAGGCAGGTCGTAGCCTTTTGCTCGTGCGGCATCACCCCAAATTGGCAGAATACGAGATCCCGATTTGGTCGTTTGAGATAAGCTACCGTCATTATTCGTTTGTTGAACGCCTGATTCGGATACGGTCAATGAAAAAAGTGGACTCTCACTGTCTGCATAGCTATATGAGGCAGTGAGACATAAAGTAGCAGCTAACAATTTGCTGGTGTTAGTGAAGTTCATAAGTGAATACGCTTCCTCATTATTTTTGATTGCATGCAAAATGAACTGAAGGCGGAAGATTATCATAGCTCTTTTTGGCAATCATTACCGAATTATGCCTATAGATGAAAGATCGTAAGATCTGGAGTATTTGTTTGTTTTATCGTCAAATAGAACGAGTTTTACCTCCCCAATATGTAGTAAGAATAATTAAAAACTAATCTTCAGAAAGTGGTTTAAATTTCACTAAACGCAGTCCATCAAAATCTAGCGGCTCCCTTCGGTTTTCACCAAAGGTTTGAAAATCAAATCCAGATTCGGTGTTGGTCTGCCATGCCATAACGGCATTTCCATCTTCGGTTAGTTCTGTGATTTGTTGCCAAATCATCTCCCTGATTTTATGAGAGATATTACCCACATAAACCCCTGCTCGTATTTCCAGTAACCAAATAGCCAGACGTCCCCGTAATCGAGGAGGAACGGCTTCTGTTACGACCACCGTCATACTCATCTTTACTGGCTCCTGTGCCCAATGTCACCGATAGATACTGGTTCAGGAATGGCGGGAGGTTGTGCATCAGCAGGAGGAGGTGGCGGGGAAATTTCGCCTGCCGCAAGTACTTCTTCAATTAAGGGAATAAGACGTTTCAGAATTTTGTCTGTCCTGAATTTCTCGCGACAAGCAATTCTGACTTGCCTGTCAGGAGCAATGCTATTGGTGGCCGCGACTTTAAACGCAATAGGCACGACAGTATCAAACTTCAAGATATCCGCAATATCATAGACAAATGACAAGGGTTTGCCGGTATGCAGAAAACCAATGGCAGGTGCATAGCCAGCAGCCAGAATGGCTGCCTCAGTCACTCCATATAAGCAAGAGGTTGCTGCACTAATACAGCGATTGATCAGGTCACCTTTATCCCAATCCGTATGATCGTAATTGCGCCCATGCCATTTTACCCCATACTGTTTTGCCAATATTTGATAGGTTTTCCTGACACGAGCGCCCTCAATGCCCCTAAGTTGTTCAACATTGCGTTTTTGGGGAGCAGGCTCACCAAAGCGCAATTCAAACATTTTGCGGACAACTTTGAGCCTTAAATCTTCATCCAGTGCCAGCTTGGACTGGTAAAGCAGTCGGTCTGAACGCGCACCTCCTGGTTGTCCTACGGAATAGAGCCTGACACCCGCTTCCCCCACCCAAATAAGCAATGTTCCGGTAGTAGCAGCCAGTTTTACCGCAGCATGGCTAATGCGGGTGCCCGGCTCCAGCATAATGCAGGCGAGAGAACCAACGGGAATATGCATACGTTCACCATTGACTTCATCAATCACAACAAACGCATTATCTTTAACATCAATACGCCCCATGCCGATAAAGATCATCGAATTTCTGTCCTTGATGGGAATGGGCTTTAATGGAATAAATGCCATTACAGTGCCCTTATCAGCATTAGTCCACAACCAAAGGATTTTGCCCTGCCAAACCCTTTCTGGTATTGCTCAAAGAAAAGTTTGCTATCTGACAAAGTGAGCACGCCCTGAAAATCCACGCTGGAAAATGCCACCTTCTGGCCAGAAGCTTTGAAGCTGCGATGTTGGGTATAACGTTCAATATCTGGGGCGAAGTCAAAGCGAATCCCCCAATTAGCCAGTCGTTTTTCATCTTGTATCCAGGCTTGGGCGGCTTGCGTCATTACTGATTCGATTTCATCTGAGCTACCAGAATGTCTTGCCTGGAGCTTGGCATGCATCAATACGTCGTGGCGAAGCTGTTTGCCTGAATCTTTATTTGTGATGCAAACAGTGGGGTTCGCGCGGAGTTTGAATGCCAGTTTTTGGCCATTATATAATTGAGGAATAAAAGGTTTGGTCTGAATCTGGAACCGCGGGGAATTGGCTATCGGTGTAGTTGTGGACAACACAAAAAATTCAGGTCTGCCACTTAAGCTCATCTCTTGCCTGAACAGGAAATTGCGCTCTTCTTGTTCTGTAAACAGTTGCCACAAGAGTTGGTGGGAAGCATAGACATCATTTTTCGTCTGTTTTCGTAACGGTGCTTGCATATGATAAACCGAAGGGTGCAAGGTAACTTTAGACAGATACATGTGTTCCCTCCACAGTCGATAACTGGTGCATCGTGCGTTGCGTAAACTGCCAGCGGCTGCGTGATAGTGGCTCATCCCAACGTTGATGAGTCAGTATTGTCGTATCAGGGATTGTGATCTCGCCTTCATCTCCTTCCCAGAAATAGCTCACGACATCATGATTACGCTGCCAGTAGTGATTGGACTTTTCTGACTGATGAGGTAAGGGAGGAAAAGACGTATCGAGAGCTGCTTTTAATGACGAATATTCTGCCAATTGCGGCATCATTGGAAGCGCAAGAGGGCAGGATTTTCGTCCAAGGCTCAGCGTAAAAACGGGTTTTAGCAGCGCATCACGCAAAGCCGAAAGTGTGAAATTGGCCTGTTCGGTCAATGAAATTGCGATAATCCACACGCCATCAGCAAGGTAATCGCGTGAAGACAATATCGTGTTTAATTTGGATTTATCACGTAACTCACTTTTACGGGTCAGATGAGCCTGTTTTTTCTCTTGCGAGGGGACTTGGGCGGTATGGTAATCCCGCATCAATAAACCGGAAACGATCTGTTTGATGGCGATTTTGATACCCTGCTGCAATGCCACAAGTTGTGTTTCATCGTCACGCCGGATACCCAATGTTGCACCTAATAGCCCTAAGATAGCCGAGCGGCTTGGATAAGTGTCGGTCGGACGGCTTTCACCGACTGCTTCCACCCCCCAACTGGCTAGTGCCCCGTATAAGCGAAAGACCAAGTAAGTCTGCATATTGGCCCCTTATTTACTTAGTGATGAATTGAAGTAGTTCAGTAAAACTACCTTCACCTGTGACGGCATTGATTTCATAGAGCGTGTCAGCGCAAGCGCCATAAACGTTATCGAAGTTTTTCCTCTGATTTTCTAACGCCTTGATGGCATCGGTTGCCTGATCTTCGCTATCAATGGGTTTTAAAAACGCAACAGACAGAGAACGAGGCTGATATTCTCCCTTTTCCGCCAACACATAGCTGGCATAGGCGCGTGAGCCGAAACTGTTTTGTTTGCCGGATGGGGCGATTTTAATAGCGGCTTCTGTCAGGGCAGCGATGGCTTTGTTCGCCAGTGCTTCATTGCCAGACAGATTTTCGATTAACAAAGATTTGTTAATGCAGATATAGCTGTAGAACAGGGCAGCCGCAAAGCCGGTTTCGCCAATATGAGCTGAACCGGAATCACTTTTGCCGGCGTTGAGATCGTCTACAGCGGTAAAATAGTCATCTTCCACGGCGACACTGTGAACACTGATAGCATGAGCAACCTGACAGGCTGCTTCTATATTATAAGCGGGGCTGGATGCCAGCATACGGCCAAATAGTGCAATATCTACTGCCGTTTTTTCTTTGCTCAGTAGGTTCAATTCTTCTTTGGTTGGTGCGCGATTTTCGGCGATGAGTTTATCGACCAATGAAAAGGTAGCCTCTTTTTCTGCCGGGCTAATATGAGCCAGTTGTTCGATTTCCAGAGGCTCATCTTTTTTATTTTTGCCAAATACTTCAGCAATAACAGTAGCCCATTCAGTAGCTTGTTTTTCTTTAACTCCTCCATTAAGTAAGTGTTGATAAACCTGGAATCCAAAACGTTTGGTACGAAAACCAAGGTGCTCTGTGAGAGCATCCTGAAACAGATCAGAGATTCGCCAATGGCGCTTCAAACTTTGAGAGCTGATTCTTAATCTCTCAGCTCCGCCCATTCTGGCGGTTTTAGGACGTCCGAGATCGTCACGGTTCAGGTTAGCAGGAGGGTAGGAAGTTAACAGATGTAGCTGAATGAATTGGCTCATTTAAAATTCCTTATAGATTAAAAATGATTAATTGTTAGGGTTATTTAGCGGCTTTGTAATAATCCATTGCCCATTGCACACAAAGGCGTTTATTGGCTTGATATGCTCTTGGATGGTGGTATTCCCACATCCACTGTTCAATATCTTTGGCGAGAGACAAGACGGAAACCTGGCCTTTCAGTTGTTGCAGGATGCGCCGCAAACGCATAATAAATTCATCGGGAGTTTTAGCTGCCTGTAATTGAGCAAAGCGATGAGTACTGACAATGGGCTTGTCATTTTCTGTTTTAGTGCCTGCTGAGGTAGCCAGATTGGTAGTGGTATTAGTTTTGACATACACCAGAGTGACGGCAATCATCTTCCATAGCGTAACGGTTTTTTGTTCAGCTTCTTTGGTGATATCTTCAGGCAAACTGAACCATAATGCCCGAAAACCTTCGGTGAAAGTTACCGCATCAATATCCTGGCAACGTTTTAATTGAGCCTTGTAGAGCGTTGGTGCAGGAGGAATCTCTTTTTCCTTCAATTCTTCGGGAGATAAAAATATGCTTTCCCACCAGCGCAGTAAACGACCTTCGCTTAGATTAGTCATTGATAACCTCCTTCTTCGTGTTCTTGGATGATTTGGTTTCTATATTGTGCTCTGCCATAAATGACTTGATATCTTTAGAACCCATCAGCCACTTGGTAAGAATTTGCCGTGCCTCGATTTTTTCTAGTAATTTTTTGGGATCGGTATCTTCTGACAGTACAAATTCATCAAAGAGATCAAAGCAGGTATTTCTGAGTTGGTAGAGCCAGGTTTTAGCGTCTTCAGTGGATAGGGAAGACGCTTTATGCTGGCTGCTGACAATTTGTTGTACAGCTTTAAAGAAGGCAGCTCGGGTTCGTTGGTAGAAGGTAGCATCAATAAATGATATATCGCCTTTTATCTCATTCGGGCGATGGAACCATGCGCTTTTGATCTGGGTACGACACTGAGCCAACGCATTGACAGAGAGGTTTTGTAGTGTTTTGACGCGCCGGAAAATAGCATCTTTCTTTTCAATCGGCATGGAGAATAGAGGCAGGCTGGTGGAGTACCAACCGCGGGCTTTCATATTATCCATATCATAACCAAAAACCCACAACCGTGGAGTGGAACTTTGTTCGTCCACAAAATAATCATTGAGCTGGTTAAAATGGTCGATAACCTGAGCTACTTGTTGACCATGTTTATCATCGGAAAAAGTCAGGCTATCCCAGATCTTGTAGGTAATGCCACCGGGCTGCCCTTTGACGGAAAGGTGCTCTTCATCCGGTTTTTTAGGGTTCCATCGATAAGGAGTTAAGGGATGTTGCCAAGTACCAGAATAGTTGTTGCCATAGTTTTGGGTACGATAGCCAGAAACGGATTGGTGAGTTGCTTGCCCCGTTAATTGGCAAATAGCTGGCTTATCGTCTATCTCCAGACGAATTCGCCGTGGCATTGCCCAATACATATGCAGCTCATGGACATTATGTGCGTAAATTTCTGTCCCTGCTTTTTGGCTGATATGAGTTTTACCCAGCCATGGAAAAACGTCTGGACTATTGAGATCAGGATCTGGGTAAGACCAAAGTTCCCGATTGATGACATTAAGCCAAAGTTTTTGCCATAGTGAAGCATCCAATTCTTGTGGCTGAATCAAGGTTGTTAGTGGGCCGCCTCCCCGTAACCCCACTCGATGTCCAACACCGCCAGCAGGGGCATTAATCTGTAATGTGAATAGCGCAATAGCGGCCATTTCAGGGGAAATGACTTCACATTGGCTGCGTTTTATAAAGTGGTCAGTATTATCCTTCAACGTTTTTTCACCAGGCGATTCAATCAATAATCCTGAAATGCTGGTGGACTTTCTTTCAGCTAACGGATCAAAATCCTGCATAAACAGAGAACCAGCTCCTGACAAATTAAAAGCATGTTCTGCTCGGTTAAATGCAGTCTGTAAGTCAGCTTGTGTAGGAGCTTGTTGATAAAATTCCTGCCATTCGTCTTCATCTTCAGGGGCAAAAACCGTTTGCAGCAAGCCAATTGCTAACTGATAAGCAGCTCCCTGAAAATCAGCCCTCGGCAGGGCAAAATCGACAACGGCAGGATCACCGATTGCTGTCAGTGGCAGTTTTTTCTCGCTGCCATTTCTCATGCTAAAAGTCAGCCATGCATCTTTAACGAGGTTCATTACGCCTCCTGCTTAGGATAAAAACCAATGTTGGGATCATAAGTAAAATGAGGGTCTCTCTCTGGTAGCCAGATTTGCAGGTATTTGACGGATTTGAATTTATCCTGTAACTGTTCTACTGCTTGAGAAAGAGACTCTGGTACGGGTTGTAGCTTATCGGCAAATTTGTTTTTTGAAATTTTGACGATACTTAATTGGACAGGAAATTTTTCATCCTCTACCCACGGTATCAATTCGCCGTTTTCGGTCAGTTTGACGAGCAGCACACTTACCGTTTCGATATCACTAAATCGGGTGCTGATATCGCAGTCATCGTCATACCAGCCGCGGGCACTGCGTTTACTATATTCATAGCGTTGCCATTGCAGGGCTTGTGATCGTGCTACGGCGTCTTTGCTCCTCCCTTCCGCGATTGTTTCATCATCTTTGTATTTGAGTGCATCAGGGATTTGTTCATCAGTGTCTTCACCGTAAACGGCTTCGATCAAGGTTCGAGCCTCAGCAGGCATACGAATAGCACCTAGGCGTAGTAGTTCGCGCAAGCCAAGCCATAAACGTCCGGCTGAACGATAAACATATTGAGTATTGCGGAAATCTTTACTCAGCCAATCAGCGTTAGGTTGGTCATCCCATTCTGGTGCGTGGAGGTATAATTTAGGCGCAGATCGGCTATCGATAATGCCTGGCTTATATTCGCCATTTGTGTTGCGGGTATGGCGGTGCAGGCGACCGACCCGCTGAATCAAGTCATCAATCGGGCAGATATCGGAGAGCATCACATCAGTATCAGCATCAAGACTTTCTTGAAAGACCTGCGTTGTAATCAGGATCTTTCCTTGTCGGTCTTTCTGCTTACTCTCTTTACCAAATATTGCCAGCACACGATCTTCGAGCATTTTTCGGTCATACAAAATAAAGCGGCTGTGGAATAACAGGCAATTTTCCGGTTGTTCCATTTGTGACTGAATCAGTCGGAAAGCATGGAGTGCATCATCCACTGAGTTACGAACCCAAACCACACATTGCCCATTTTGAGCGGCGTCCAGAGCGATTTGTACACATTCATTCAGATGATTCACGGTTTTTACCGTGACGGTACGGCTAACATCTGGGCGACTGCGCAAGGGAGTTTCAATAAGCGGATTTTCTGGGTTTAACGTGACATGGGTTGCCAATGGAAAGGCCGTTTTCTGCAATTTTTGTGGCGGGATTCCGCCGGCAGATAGCCAGATATCCACTAGCCGTTGGCGCTGTTTTAAGGAGAGCGTGGCAGTCAGTAATACCACAGAGCCACCCTGGTGCAGGTGCAGACTTAATAAGCTTTCCAGTAATGCAAACATGTATTCATCTGCGGCGTGTATCTCGTCAAAGATCAAAACCTTGCGATTTAATCCAATCAATCGAAGTGACTGGTATTTTCTCGGTAAAACTGCAAGCAATGCCTGATCGATAGTACCTATGCCCACCGATGCCAACAGCGCCTTTTTGTTAGAATCTGCTAGCCATCGGTGGCACTGTGCTGTCGCGGTGCTATCGTCTCTGGTGTAATCACTATCGTTATGTTCAGAGGTCAGGATAATGTCACGGAAATTGTCATTCATTTCACGTGCACCGTGAGCGAGAATGATACTGGGCAGGTTGCCGTTTTCCGTATCAAACATACGATGGTAGTGTTTAGCGATTCGGCCAAACATAGCGTTGGAAGTTGCCATTGTTGGCAGACCAAAATAGAAACCGTTTGCAGTACCGGTTTGCATTAAGCGATGGGTCAAAGCAAGGGCAGCTTCTGTTTTGCCTGCTCCTGTAACATCTTCCAGAATAAAAAGTTGTGGGGAGTCATCAATCGGGACTTTCTCCGCCCATTTTTGTAATGGGGTTGGCGAAAATTGGTAATACTCCTGAATAGAAGTGTAAGGCGATATTACGGGGGTGTTATGGAAATCAATGCCATTCAAGGCAACTTGGGCTTGCTTTTGGGTAAGCTGCCAATATTCCGCTAACGGAAGCGCTTTGGTTTGATAACGAAAATGATAACAGTCAGAGCCTATCCAGTCAGCCAGTACTACAATACCGGCAAGTTGCCAACTCACCTGTTTCAGGTTGTGTTGCCACTCTTTTGAAAGTAATTTTGCCAGTGGCAGACGAGGTTGAAAAAGCATCAGTAGATCATAGGTAAATGCCGTTGCATCGACAACATTTTGGGGCTCAGTAAAATCGTTAATTGCGTTCCAATCAGCATCATCAATGGGTTTACCATGATGACCGAGCATACACTGCATCAAAATCATTAACGTTTTCAGTGCTTGTTTCTTTTGTTTATCTTCACTGAATTGCAGGCCATCATCTTCCACTAAAGCAAACAATACGTCGCCCTGAATTTTTTTCCAGAAAAATAGCCCTAACCGATCATGCCTGAAAAATTTGGAATCATAGGGAGAATATTGTTCAGGGTTAATCAGATCAGTATTTTCTTGGGAATATAATTGTTGAAATGCAGAGGAAAATTTACCAATATCATGCAGTACCAGAAAAAATGCAAACAGGTTTTGTAATGATTCTGGTGATAATTTCAAAAAGTTTGCAAGGTCTTGTGTTAATTTTTTGTGTGGTGCCAATAATAATCGACCTACTGCGGCAACATCTAGGCAATGATAGATCAGAAGATGATAGTTTTCTTCGGAATAGGGGTTTCTTTTGGCTTTGCCCCAATATCGTGTGAGGTAACTAAAGTTATTTATTAAATTAGGCATGTTTTTACGTGGAAATAAAATTATAACCGAATCACATTAATGAGTTGTTAGTGTTATTCTTTGTGTTCTATATATTGGCTAAATCGAAGTAAATAACCATCTGGATCTTGAACGAGGAATTCTCTCTGACAGATAGTAGTATCGCCTATACAGTAATAATTATCTTCCAGCGGACGATAAAGTTCTATTTTGTTAATTACAATGTTTTCCAGAATTGGTGAGACATCATCTACTTCAATTTGCAAATTAATACCACGTCCTAACGGTTTATTGAGTTCTCCGGTATTCCAACCATTTTCATGAAAAGCTTCCAACATTAATTGTGCCTCACCTAAGCACAAATAAACAAAACTGGGTTCTTCTCGTTGGATTAATATTTCGAAACCCAATATTTTCTGATAGAAATTGAGTGAAGCATAAAAATCGCTTACAGTAAGTTCTGGCACCATACGATTCCAGTAAGTTTTTTCTGTTGTAATGCTTATGCTCAAGATGTTTTCCTATGTGATTATATTATTTTAAAATATAGAGTAAGGTAAAAAGTTAGTTAAATAATTTATGTTAACAACAGATTTGGAGAATTTACCCTATTTTATACTGTGTTATCACTAATATTTTGTCTTATATGGAATATTGATCACATTCATAATAATGCGAACAGTCCTATAGCATCATAATGATTTAAATTTTGATGGTTCTATTTATAGTGACTTGTAACAATTTCTGAGTGGTTTTATCTAATAATATTTTATTTTTATGGGTTGTTTTTCTTTTCATGTATCTAATTTCTTATTGAAGTTGAATTTCAAAAGTTAACTGGGTTTGAAACTAGCAGTGCTTTTTGCACCAATTATACAATGTACTTTTAAATATTTCCTTTATCTTATCCAGGAAAGAAACACTGATGTTGTGAGGTGGTGGCATTTTTTCTTGGATAGCTAAATTTTGTTCAGGTGAATAACGTTTCATAGTTTATCTATCATGAGTGTTTTTGTATGTGTGATATCTTGAAAAGTATAGTTGATATTTACAGAAAGCCAAATTTTTTCTCAATTTCAGACAAAAAAGAAAAAAATAACTTAAAAGAATTAGGGAAGATTATTATTTATTCAAGTATGTTGGTGTATAGAATTAGATATCTGAATCGATATTTATCCCCCGTATTTACGGGGAACATAGATTGATACTCAGATAGAAACGAAAATAATAACGGTTTATCCCCGTACTCACGGGGAACACGGGCAAAACAATACAACTATAATTAAAGCTGCCGGTTTATCCCCGTACTCACGGGGAACACATATGAATTGAGCATTTGTAGAGGATATTATTCGGTTTATCCCCGTACTCACGGGGAACACGAACTAGAGAAGGATTCGATTTTTGAGCAAGCCGGTTTATCCCCGTACTCACGGGGAACACCAAGGCAAACCCCTTGCCCGATTTCCTCGGTGCGGTTTATCCCCGTACTCACGGGGAACACCCTGTGTCGCGGCTGTCGGATGGCATAGGACGCGGTTTATCCCCGTACTCACGGGGAACACGACTATCCCTACCTCAAGGGCAATATCAAGATCGGTTTATCCCCGTACTCACGGGGAACACGCGCTTGAAATCCCAGACGCCGCATAAAAGGAAGGTTTATCCCCGTACTCACGGGGAACACTCTGAAAGGTAGTTTTAATGCGATGAAAGATTACGGTTTATCCCCGTACTCACGGGGAACACGATTATTTTGATAGCTGTCTGGGTAACGTTCCCGGTTTATCCCCGTACTCACGGGGAACACATATTACAAAAGACAAGAAAGAAAAGATCCCCCGGTTTATCCCCGTACTCACGGGGAACACGTATGGGGAATGATATTTTATTCCCCGGACAGGAGGTTTATCCCCGTACTCACGGGGAACACACATAATAAGCCAGCACTGATTTAGCGCTGAACGGTTTATCCCCGTACTCACGGGGAACACATTTTTTCAGCGCTGGAATGTTGCAGAAGTGCCGGTTTATCCCCGTACTCACGGGGAACACTCGTTCCCCACTGGCTCGCTTTCCAGTATGATCGGTTTATCCCCGTACTCACGGGGAACACGACTGGCTCATGGTCGCTGAGGTTTTATCAAATGGTTTATCCCCGTACTCACGGGGAACACCGTAATGATACATCTTTCATGCACTCTTTTAACGGTTTATCCCCGTACTCACGGGGAACACCGTCGTGAACATTCTGTTTAGACTATCCCGCTCGGTTTATCCCCGTACTCACGGGGAACACCTCCCATTCCGAAATGTTCTTGTTCATGCCGACGGTTTATCCCCGTACTCACGGGGAACACGGAACCGCGTTCGTAACGCCCACCAGCCCTGAGCGGTTTATCCCCGTACTCACGGGGAACACGCATAAGCAATCTTGTCGCGGCTAATTCTGAGGCGGTTTATCCCCGTACTCACGGGGAACACTTCCTGTTTGTCGGTGAGTGCCATTTTATTTCCGGTTTATCCCCGTACTCACGGGGAACACATAACCTCCCTGTGTAAATATCATCCATGTAACGGTTTATCCCCGTACTCACGGGGAACACTCTAATTCTACCCATCTGTTTTATAAAATCTTTTTAGGGCAGAAAAATCCTACCATTTTTTAGCCTATAAAATCAGTCAAATTTTCCCTTTCATTCTTCTGATTTACCATCTGTGATGCAGATCTCCTTTAATTCGTATTTTTAACTCTTATTTATCAATTAATGAGATTCCCATCGCAGCAATAATAAAAAAAACAGTTGGCCTTAACTTAACAACAAAGAGAATAAAACCATTAAAATTATTCAGTCACATTGAACAGTGGGGATATCTACCAGTATGTTGGTTGTAGTATATGCATATGCAGTCGGAAACTAAAAAGCGGGAGCTGGATATGGTTTTCAAAGTAGTATGATTCATTGAGTTATGCCTTAAGCTTGATGGAATATTCATTCAAGAGCGTATAAGTCATCACAATTTTAGCAATTGCTTATAAACGAGATGCGAGTGTATTAGCATTTTTCACTAGAAAGCGTGTTGTAATGATGTATAAATATGTTAAAACCGCGAGTTATTCCTCTCTACCTATCAATAACTGATTACATTACGTTGAAAATAATGAAAAAGAAACGCCCAGCTTTACAAGATGTTGCCGACCTCGTTGGGGTCACAAAAATGACGGTTAGCCGTTTTTTACGTAATCCCGATCAGGTTTCTGAAGCGTTGGGAAAACGAATAGCGGAAGCTGTGGAGAAACTAGGTTATATCCCCAACCGAGTACCCGATATTCTTTCCAATTCCACCAGTCGTGCGATAGGTGTTTTGCTTCCCTCATTGACTAATCAGGTCTTTGCTGAGGTTATTCGTGGCATCGAGCATGTGACTGATCGCAATGGGTATCAGACTATGTTCGCCCACTATAGTTATTCTGCCCAGAAAGAAGAAGAACGTTTGCTTTCCTTGCTTTCCTACAATATTGATGGCTTGATTCTGGCAGAACGCACACACACACCCAAGACTTTGAAAGTGTTACAGACAGTTGGAATACCCGTTGTCGAATTGATGGACAGCGTATCGCCTTGCCTTGATATTGCAGTCGGAATCGATAATTTCGCAGCGGCTTGTCAGATGACGATGGCGATGATAGAACGCGGCTGCAAAAACATTATTTATCTTGGTGCACGGCAAGACGAGCGAACAATGATCCGTTTACAAGGGTTTGAAAAAGCGATGTACAGTGCTGGGCTTCAACCGAGAAAAATGATGACACCAATCAGCTCTTCCTATTCATTAGGCGCGCAGCTTTTGCAGGAATCCTGCCAGAAATATCCTGAAATTGATGGCCTGTTTTGTACGAATGATGATATCGCCATAGGGGCGATTTTCGAGTGCCAGCGACAGGGGATTAAAGTACCGGAAGAGATTGCGATAGCTGGCTTTCATGGTCATGATGTCGGCCAGGTAATGACTCCCAGGCTTGCAAGCGTGCTGACTCCTCGTGACTTAATGGGACGTAAGGCAGCGGAATCCTTGCTCGCTCGCTTGAAAGGAGAGAAGCTGGAACAAACTTTGATCGATGTTGGGTTTACCCTTTCATTGGGTGAAAGTGTTTAATTTTTGTAGCTCAAAATGATGTTTTCCCATTTTCAATTGCGATAAGCCTCACATTTTCCTTTTTTGGTGATCCTGATTGATTGCTCACTATCCTCTTCTGTTGTTAATGTTACCGGTAATAAGTTACCAGTAACATTTAATGTGTAATATTTAATTTTATATTTTTTAATATAAATCAAATGGATATATAAGCGGTAAGATCTGTGTAAAGGAGTTTGATATGAGTGATACCCAACAGCCAAACCACGTTTTTGTATTGATGGGGGTATCAGGTAGCGGTAAATCCGCAGTTGCCAGTGGTGTTGCCCGTGAACTAGGGGCTGCGTTTCTGGATGGGGACTTCCTTCATCCCCGTGCCAATATTACAAAAATGACACAGGGTTACGCTTTGAATGATGGTGATCGTCGGCCATGGCTGAAGGCACTCAATGACGCCATTTTTGCTATGCAGCGCACCAACCATATTTCCTTGCTTGTGTGTTCCGCCTTGAAAAAAAGCTATCGGGATATGCTGCGTGATGGCAATAAAAACCTGTCGTTTCTCTATATGAAAGGAGATTTTGGCTTAATCGAGAACCGCCTGAAAGCACGCAAGGGGCATTTCTTTAAACCACAAATGCTAATCTCTCAATTTGAGACACTGGAAGAGCCGACCAGTGATGAAAAGGATGTCCATCACATTGATATCAAACCTGATCTTGATGAAGTCATCAAAAATGCGATTAAAACTATTGACCATATCCAATCTATTAACCGTATTAGTGAGGGGCATTCATGAGTACTGTAACTCTGGTTCTGACAGCCGTCGGCTCTGTTCTCCTGTTACTATTTCTGGTGATGAAAGCCAGATTACACGCTTTTATTGCCTTGATGCTGGTTTCTGTGGGCGCGGGGATTTTTTCCGGTATGCCGCTGGAGAAAATCACCCAGACAATGCAAAACGGTATGGCAGGTACGTTGGGCTTCCTTGCTATTGTTGTGGCTCTCGGCGCAATGTTTGGCAAAATCCTGCATGAAACAGGTGCTCTTGACCAGATTGCCGTGAAACTGCTGGGTAGCTTTGGTGAAAAGCGTGCTAACTATGCATTAGGTGTTGCCGGACTTGTTTGTGCGTTGCCACTGTTTTTTGATGTGGCAGTTGTGTTGTTGATTGGCGTGGTATTTGCCGTTGCGCGTCGCACCAATGGCAATGTTGTGAAACTGGCGCTTCCATTGTTTGCCGGTGTTGCGGCAGCAGCAGCGTTTTTGGTTCCGGGACCAACGCCGATGATGCTGGCTTCCCAGATGGGAGCTGATTTTGGTTGGATGATCCTCATTGGCCTGAGTGCCGCCGTTCCCGGCATGTTATTGGCGGGCCCGATATACGGTAATTTTATCAGCAAATATGTGACGCTGGATTTACCCAAAGATCTGAGTACGCCAAGTATTGGCAAAAGCCAGATGCCTTCCTTTGGTTTCAGCCTGGCATTAGTATTATTCCCATTGATATTGGTGGGCTTGAAAACTATTGGTGCACGTTTTGTTGATCAACAATCTACGCTATACCATTGGCTTGAATTTCTTGGTCATCCTTTCACTGCTATTTTGCTTGCTTGTCTGATGGCGATTTACGGGTTGGCGATCCGTCGTGGTATGAGCAAAGAGAAAGTCATGGAAATCTGCTCTGCGGCAATTCAACCTGCGGGAATTATTCTGCTGGTAACTGGCGCGGGTGGTGTATTTAAACAAGTTTTGGTGGATTCGGGTGTTGGGTCTGCATTAGGTAATGCGTTGATCGGTGCCGGCCTGCCAATCGCATTGGCGTGTTTTATTTTGTCGGGTGCGGTACGTGTGATCCAGGGATCAGCAACTGTCGCATGTTTAACCACGGTAGGGTTGGTTCTGCCAGTGATTGGCGAACTGGGCTATTCCGGTGCGCAAATGGCGGCGTTGTCAGTATGTATTGCCGGCGGCTCCTTGGTTCTTAGCCATGTGAATGACTCTGGTTTCTGGCTGTTCGGTAAGTTTACCGGTGCGACAGAAGCGCAAACCCTGAAAACCTGGACGATAATGGAAACTATTCTCGGCACAACCGGCGCGATTGTTGGTATGATCTACTTCGCTATGCTGTGATAGGTTAAAACTTTTTTAAGAGATTTTTAATGGCACTTTATCCATCATAAGGTGCCGTTTTACACGATTTCTTATGTTATCCACGTTTGTTAGGCTCTGGTTAACCATTTATCGTTGGGAAAAAGAATGTAATTCTGAAGGGAATTATAGTATGGAATTTATCAATGTTGACAGTAGATAATATAGAAATAGATTCTAAAAAATAATCCACCTTGTAATTAATACAAAGTGGATTGTTGGGAGAGTGTTATTGGATAGCTAATTCCTGAGCCTGTGAAATCAGCTTCTTGTTGCCATTAAATACTCGGTGTAAATAGCGATTATAGTTAGATCCCAGTTCAGAATAGCCATTGAGATTATCAATCAGCTTACCGGTATTCAGCGGTTCCTGTGTTGTTCTCTGTTTTGCACGTGAAGAACGCAGTGACTCATAAGCACGGTGCGTATTCAGGTTTTTCATATAGGCAATAACGGAAGCATCAATGGTAGGGTAAACTGAATAACCTTTGACTTTTCCTTTCTTTTTGCCGCAAGAGCTACAACGCATTCCAAACAAATTATTATTTTTTTTGGCGAGTTCTGATGTTCCCCAACCCGATTCAGCCGCTGCCTGAGTGGCAACAAAATGGGTGGGAATAATGTCAACCCGACTTAGCAGATTATTCCAATTGACCTGTTTTGGTGAATTGCAGGTCATTTTGTAATCCATGCAGATCTTTTTCAATCGATTACTATCCTGTACAGACCAATGATGATTCTTTTGGTGTGACAGGAGCCATTTGCGGTCTCGCATAATCTTTTGATTATGTTGATCAATTACAGGGACAATAATATTTAAAAACGCTTTCTTCCGAGGTGTACCTGAAGGGTATTGTCGCAAATCAGGCAAACTTACTTGCATGCCATCGTGAGAATACTCTTGCACTTTTGAGGTACTGGTCGAGGCATGGCTCAGACCGGTAAAGATTAATGAGATAAAGAAAGCGAAGACCGCACTTGTCCTCATCATTAGAGAGGGCATTGCTTCTCCTCTTTTTATTACTCTGGATAAAAATTAGACGAATACTAACAGAGCAAGTAAGATATAGCTACTGTTATTCGTGATTCATAAGTTTCGTTTCTGTAACGAATATTAGCACCTTACTGACAAATATCTATATTTTTTATTTTCCAGAGTAAATTAATGTAATAAATATTATGATTTTATCTGGTGAAGAGTGTTATTTACATTATATTTTATGATATTATTTTGCTTGTGGATCCAACTTAAATTAATAACTGATTTTTACTTAACTATATGTTATTAATTGGATATTACCTAATTTAACTTAGCTATCGTAGGGGGGTGAATTTTTGCTTTATTGTAGTTATTGTAAATTATTTAATTGTTCATTCTTGGTTATCTATTTTTCTGGCTTGTTTTAAGTTTTTCATCTGAATTTCAATATTATAAAATGACATTAATATATCATAAAAAGTAATATTTTTACTGAAGAAAATATGTCAATTAACATCATGATGGTGAGATTATTTTCTGGTTGGGGAGTGAATTGTTTTAAAAGAATCAGGGAGCCGAAGCCCCCTAATTGTTATGCATGATAAAAAATCAACAAAGCTTTACAGCCATTTAGCAACACCACCGTGGCGAGAGCAGGCTCCCTTACGGGATTTACTCTTACTATAGCTACCATCTTTACAAAGAGCTGTATTAGCGCCTTTTTTAGCTAAGTTATTGCTGTTTTTCTTCTTTGATATTTTTTGCTTTTTTACTTTTTTGGTAACTTTCTTCTCTAATGAATTAGCTTTGTTTTTTGCTGAGTTAACATTTTGTTCTACTGCCGTTGTCGTTTTTGAGGCGACTTCGGCTGAGGTTGATATTGCTGGCGCTGCAAGCGCTGCGCTTGAAAACAACACCAGTAATGCCGCAACTGATAACTTCAAGCTTTTCATCATATAGTTCCTCTGATTAGAGTACTGAAACCTGAAATCTACTCTTGCAGTTTGGAGTATAGTTTTGAATGTTATGATTGCAAATTTAACGATAGAGAATAAAAAATAACGCTAGTATGGGGTGGTATTGTGAAAAAAGTAACGATCATTACTGGTGGTTCCCGTGGTATTGGCAAGGCTACGGCACTTTGTTTGGCAAAACAGGGGCACCATATCTGCATTGGCTATCGTAACCGTGAAGACAGTGCTTATGAAGTGTTGGATATGATCCGTGCCCTTGGGCAGTCAGCAATTGCGGTTCAGGTGGATATTGCGGATGAAAAACAAGTGATAACGTTGTTCCAAAGGGCTGAAAAAGAGTTGGGGTATATTTCTGGGTTAGTGAACAATGCTGGGATCTTAAAGCCTCAAGCTACCATTGAACAGTTAACGGCAGAGCGGTTAAATGAAATTTTTGCCACTAATATCACAGGAGCCTTTCTCTGTGCGCGTGAAGCGGTTAAGAGAATGGCTTTGCGTCACGGTGGGCAAGGTGGAGTCATTGTCAATGTTTCATCTGCTGCCGCTAGATTGGGCTCTCCCCATGAATACGTTGATTATGCAGCATCGAAAGGTGCCATTGATACGCTGACAATTGGGTTGGCGCAAGAGGTGGCTGCACAGGGAATCAGGGTAAATGCTGTGCGTCCTGGATTCATTTACACCGAAATGCATGCCGATGGTGGGGAGCCTGGACGAATTGAAAGAATCAAAGATTTATTACCTATGAAACGGGGTGGACAGCCGGAAGAAGTTGCTCAGGCTATTGCATGGCTATTATCTGATGAAGCATCGTATGTTACAGGCAATTTTATTGATTTAGCTGGTGGGAAATAGGTTATAGAGTTTGAAATGCCGTTTGAATAAGCGGGCATTTAATACCAGATAATCTTGAAAGCCGGAATTCTTCTTAATATTTTTCCGGCTAATTGATGGAAGGCTATTTTTGTAGTAACAATTGATTTTAAGCCAATATTTCCACCAACTTAGGTTTTAGAATAATCTTACCAGGTTGCATTTCAATGTTAATAGGTTGTTCCACTAAATTGCTGATCGTTAGCCACTCCCCTGCAATATAAAGTTCACCATTTTCACGAATATTGTCGATTCCTTGGTATGGGTTATTTTCCACTTCGTTGATTAATGTGGCTAAATCTGCGTTAGGATCAACAAGAGAAATAATAACGCCATTGGGAAACTGTGAGATATGAAATAATTCATTTGCGGTAAATCCCGCATCGCTGAGTGCACTGCCGTTCAGTATTAATTCTGGGGTATCAATGTCAGAATGACGAAATGAAACATGAAGGTTCATTTGTACGTTCCTTGTGTTATGGATATACTGCGATACTCTATCAGCACTTCGCCCGCACTGCACCGCGAATTCATACGTGTTTTTCATCTAAATAGCATTCATTGTTAATAATCGACATCTACCCTAGCGGTTAGTTGGCTAATATGCCATCGGTAATGTTGTTCTTTGCGAAGCAACTCGCAAAAAATGACTGGATATTTATCCATTTTGAAATGAATCTCTGAAGTTAGTACCAAAAGTTAGAACAAAAAATAACTCTTTAAATAATTATGCGATTTTCTGTTTTATTAAAGGGATGAATAAAATATTTTAGTCTTTGGTTTATTTGATAGTTTATATTTTTTATCCTATACCTCTTTATAAATATTGACATTATATGTCGTGAAAATGCCAAGGAGTTTTAAATAAGAGTGTTAAAATTAAACGCATTCCAGAACCTTGCCGAATTAAAATGGCAGAAATATTTGTATGGCAACCTCTATATTTCCAATGATTAGTTTCTGACTCAGACTTTGGGAAATGAATTATAAATAAATAGGTAGGACAACAAAAAAAGCCCTACCGATATTATCAAGCAGGGCTTTTAATTTCAGTGCTCCGAATTCAATCTTTACACTGAAATGCCTAATTGAATAACACCCAAATTAAGCAGCATTAATACCATACTGGGCACAAACAGAAGCCAGACCGCCAGCATAGCCTTGGCCTACTGCGCGGAATTTCCATTCTGCATTGTGGCGATACAGCTCACCGAATAGCATAGCGGTTTCGGTAGATGCATCTTCAGTCAGGTCATAGCGAGCGACTTCAACTTGTGTGTCATCGTTAACCAGACGGATGAAGGCACCGGAAACTTGACCGAAGCTCTGGCGACGAGCTTGTGCTTCATGGATAGTCACTACAAACACCACTTTTTCTACATCAGCAGGAACTTGATCCAGTTTGATTTTTAGTGATTCGTCATCGCCATCCCCTTCACCTGTACGGTTGTCGCCAGTGTGCATGATGGAGCCGTCAGATGATTTCAGATTGTTGTAGAAAATGAAATCTGCATCACCACGAACTTTGCCGTTTGCTGCCAGCAGGAAAGCTGATGCATCGAGGTCAAAGTCTTGTCCGTCAGTTGCACGAGCATCCCAACCGAGACCGATCAGAACGTTTTTCATGCTTGGCGCTTCTTTGCTCAGAGAAACATTACCGCCTTTAGAAAGAGATACACCCATTGTTATTTCCTCACTTATTACGTCGTGTTAGTTATCTAGATTTTACGGAATTAGCTTGCGTTTTCTTTTTGTGGGAACAGCAGACTGGCAAGAATGCCGGCTGCCAGTACGCCAATTACCACAAATAAGCTGGTTGTGGCTGAAATCGAATAGCCGTGGTGGAATATGTGCTCAGAAGCATTTAGACCTAGTTTTATGGCAATAAAGAACAATAAAATGATCACTGCCTTTTCCAAATGCACCAGATACTTTTTCAATGCTTCAAGCACAAAGTAGAGCGTGCGCAGACCCAAGATAGCAAACATCATAGCGCTGTACACAATTAATGGTTCCCGGCTGACTGCAATCACCGCAGGTACAGAGTCAAAGGCAAACATCACATCAGACAGCTCAACTACTGCCAGACACAGCATTAGAGGTGTAGCATAAAGTGCGGCTTTGCTCGCCCGACCTACTTTCACATCGGCGTTTTCTGGTTTAGCCAACTCCTCATCCACTTCCTTTTGGTTCAGTACAAAAGCATGGCTGCTCAATTTCGGCCAAATTGGGAAGAAACGCTTTACCAGACGGTAGGCAAGGTGCTGTGAATAGTCTTCTATTTTATCGTCATCATCACCGCTTTTCAGCATCATGACTGCTGTCCAGCCAACGATAACCGCAAATACGATCTCAACCCACGGCCCAAGCGCCAGCAGGCTTGTTCCAATGGCAACAAAAATACCACGGAAGACAATCGCGCCGATAATCCCCCAATACAAGACTCGGTGGCGATAGCGATCTGGTACGGCGAACCAAGAGAAAATCGCCATGATGACAAACAGGTTATCGACGGAAAGAACTTTTTCCAGTGCGTAGCCCGTTACAAACAGACTCGCTGCTTCTGCGCCGTGATGGACATACAAGAAGCCCGCGAAAACAAAAGCAATTGCGACCCAGAAAATAGACCAAAGGGCGGCACTGCGCAGCGAAATCGGCTTATCATGACGATGCATAAAGAGGTCGATAAAGAGCGCACCAACCGACAGAATTATAAATACAGCAACGGTTTCCATCGGAAAACCAATGTGCGTGGATACCATGAAGTAAGCCTCTTAAATATCTGCGATTACAGTTCGAAATCAGACGGTGCAAAGCCAAGGGCTAAGCAAATTTCACGGGCAGCCTGTTTTTCGTCGTTATCAAAGTCACCATCACTCTTAGCGACAGCAATCCCGACACGTAACGCGAGTTGCGCCGCTTCTGGCTGCTGTTTTAGAGCCAGGATGAATTTCATGGCTTCACCTTTGCCAATGTCATCATCAAACTCATAGCTGCTGACCAGTTTGTTAAAGAATTCGATAATCTCGGAGGTATCGAATACTTTCAGCTCAGGGGAGTTTTTGATGAACCCGATCATTTTCTGCTTTTCTTCTGCGCTGACACCATTACTTGCCATAGCAACGTGTGCACATACTGCTACTGTACCTTCCATGAATTTTCTGTTCTTGAAGCGACTCACTTGGGTAGTGAGTTCTTCTCGGCCTGCATTGAATGCTGATTTGATTTTGTTTAAAAAGGACATCAGTCCCTCCGCTTATTGGTAAAATAGAGAGTTATTTCTTGCCGGATGTCCAGCTAAAGCCCCATCCAAACGCTCTGTCCATCTCTTGATGTCCGCTGAAATATTGATTGATGCGTTCTACTTTGATGGCGCCGTTTTCATTAACAAGGCGGGCAATGGCACACATACCTTTGCGGTTGTTGCCTTCTGTCATACGCGTTTCAATAGGGGGCTGGTCAGGGACATAAATTGTGACTATACCGTCGGTTTTGTCCCAGCTAGGCACGCCTTCGTAAATAAAGGCATAGATCAAAACTTCACGGATGTTCTTCCATTCAAACCCATTGACGTGGAGCCATTCACCGTCACGCACTTGACCGGTGCGATCATCGCCCTGTAATTCTACATACGGTTCATAACGGTAATCGCCAAAGCGATTTCCTAGTGCTTGTACAGCGTCTTTCTCTCCATCTTGTAGTCGGACGAATGCGCCGAGATCCAAATCCACGTTTTTGCTTGTACCGAACATGCCTTGCAATAGGCCTCTTGAGGAGGAGGAATTTTGACTCCAGTTCAGATTGATGCGAATTTCACCGTAGTTGTCGCGTTTGCTAAGACTGATAGTTGGTTTTTCTTTGGTCAGAGAAACCTTACTCAAATTCACATTATTTGGAGCTGGTGTAGTGGATGTCGGAGCAGGTGTTGAGGTTGGCGCATCATCAATAATATTCACGCCAAAATGTTCTGCCAGTGGTTTGAGTCCACCATTAAAGCCTTGGGCAATAAAGCGGAATTTCCATTCACCGTTGCGACGATACAGTTCGCCGAGGATCAAGGCAGCCTCTGGACGGTCTTGTACTTCAACATCTCCCTGCAAAATTACGCTGTTGTTCAGTTCGATCTGAATGGAAAGGTTGCGCAGATTGGAAATCGTTTGGTTACCGTCGCAAGTTGCGGTGAACGCAACTTTCTGGACATTTTGACCCAATGCAGGCAAGTTGACGTTGAATGAAGTATTGATGTTACCGCCAGTCAGGCGAATGGTGTTGTCATCATTGACCGGCTGGCCGTAGAACACCATATCTGGATCACCCTTAACTTTGCCGTCTGAATACAGACGGAAAGCAGAAACATCAACGGTTGAACCCGATAGAACCCGCACAGTAAGCGTTTGATTGGGAACGGGGGCATTGCCCCCTGGTGTCAGATTCATTAGCGCACCACCGTCTCAACGATCTGCGGATACATCGCGTCAATGGTACGTCCAAGACAAGGAACGCCGTGTGCCGTGAAATCCCACTGACCACCGTTGCGACGTAAGGAAGAGATGATAATGCCAGTGTGGGCGCCTTGCTCATTCAATTGATAGCGAGCAAGTTCTTTGCCGCTTTGGTCAACGACGCGGCAGAAGGCATTGTCAACGTCATTGAAGGTTTGCCCGCGGAAACTGTTAACAGTAAATGCAAGGTATTCAACATTGGTGGGAAGTTTGATTAGATCGACTCGGATAATCTCATCATCTCCATCACCTTCCCCAGTCAGGTTATCGCCAGTGTGTTGTATAGAACCACATTTTGATTTCAGTTGGCCAAACCATACTGTATCGATGGCATTGCCAGATTCATCAAGCAGAATGCAGCTTGCATCTAGATCAATTTCGTCATTGCCCCCGCTGAATAAACTCGCCAGAAAGCCTTTCTTCTTGGTCACAGGATCCCATCCCAGACCAAAATCCACTTTAGCCAGTGATGCGCTCTGTTTAGCGAGCGAAACTGACTGATTTTTGCTTAACGAAACCATTAATGACACCTCTATTCTGTTCGTCGGTGAATTACGGTAATTTCACGTATTAAAAAATCATAATATGACAAATAGATAGCTTAAATCTGTCATATTATGATTCCCATAAACAGTATGTCTGGTTGTTAACTGTATGATAGGAAACAATCTGTTTTCGTTTGATATGATTTCTTTTCCATGCGGAAAAGTCAAACAAATTTTGATCTAAAAAATCATAATATGATTGACATGTGCTTATTTGAAACTCTAGACTGCGACGTATATTTCACCGAATTAAAAACAAATGCTGAAAGTTACGTATTAGCTTAGGCTGAGATTTTTTTGAAAAGGCATCTCCATGACAATGTTGAGTGGCATCAATGTTGATAAAAAACAAGCTGATAAAAAACGGGTTTACCAAAAAAAGTTAAATAGCGGAACATTGACGGTGACGGCATCGCGTGGCACAGCATCTCTGGAAACCCTGTTTGATATCGCTGAACGCCGTAATCCCAAAAGAGCATTCTTATTTGTCAGTAAGGTGTTGGGGCGACATATTCCGGTCAAGCCATCGATCATGCGTTCGATTTATCAACAATTATCTGAACGGTTTCCCACTAATCTTCCTGGCCCAGTCCTATATATTGGCATGGCAGAAACGGCTGTTGGGCTAGCGGCAGGCGTATTTCAGGAAACGAAACACAAAGTCGATAAGCCAATATTTCTGACTTCGACACGCCATCCGGTTGATGGGGATTTATTGTGTGAGTTTAAGGAAAATCACAGCCATGCTACGGATCATCTGATTTATTGGCCAGCAGAAAGCCGTCTGCGCCAACGGGTGGCAAATGCCCGGACTCTGGTTTTGATTGATGATGAAGCAACCACGGGTAACACGTTCCTTAATTTGCTGGATGCACTACGTCATGCAGGGCTTGGGTATATTGAACATATTGTCACCGTGACATTGACGGACTGGAGTGGAAAGTCGGTTGTGAAACGCAGCCCATTGCCGGTTTCTGAGGTTTCCTTGCTCGAGGGGAATTGGCAGTGGGAAGCGGATATATCTGCCCCTGTACCGGTGATGCCTCAGGTCAATGTTACGGCTCGGGGAGAAATCAACATCATAGGTCAACAGAGCTGGGGACGGTTGGGATTAGATGAAATTCAGTGTGATATTGGCGCCGCAATCAATGCCAAAACAGGCGAAAACGTGTTGGTCTTGGGTTCCAGTGAATTTGTCTGGCAGCCGTTCCTGCTGGCTGAACGGCTTGAGCAGGAAGGGGTATCAGTGGTATTTGGTTCGACAACCCGCTCTCCTATCTCTTGCGGTCATGCCATCCAATCTGTTATGGCTTTTACGGATAATTATGGGCTTGGCATTCCGAATTTTCTCTATAATGTTGCGCACCAGAAATTTGATCGGATATTACTCTGTCTTGAAACCCCCAAAATGTCTGCTGATCCGGCGTTGATGGCGCAGCTTGCCCATATTTCTCCGATTGTCGAGATCGTTGGATATGATTAAGCCAGTTTGCTGACACATTAATGACTGCCTTATTTGGAGCTGTAAATAATGAATAGCTTTCCCTCTTTCTCTGGGAGTTATGCTTCTGATGATGTTCAATTCCTGCTAAAACCCGTTCAAATTGAGATGACGCCTGTAGATGTTAAGGAGCAGTTGATCCAGTCTGGCGCTCGCCATTATTCAGATATGTTAAGTCAGGAGCCAGAACCCACGTCTTATCACCTTGAACTGTTTGATAAAGCACTTGGGCAAGGGGCGGTTCGGTTGGCGACGGAAGTTGTGATGCTCGCCAAAGCTCTGGTATCCCGCTTTGGGGATATGCCGATTGTATTGGTCAGTTTGGTCAGGGCTGGCGTTCCTTTGGGGGTGATGTTGCATCAAACGCTCAGGGAAATGGGCAAGCGTTCTTATCATTATGGTATCAGCATTATTCGGGATCGTGGTATTGATAATACAGCGCTATCGTATATTGAGCAGAAACATGGAACGAATGGCGTGGTGTTTGTTGATGGCTGGACAGGCAAAGGTGCGATTACCACAGAATTGTCGCAATCTTTAGCGGGAAGAGAGGGGTATTCAGGTCTACCACGTCTGGTAGTATTGGCTGATCCTTGTGGCTGTTCGTGGTTGGCAGCCAGCGATGATGATTGGTTGATTCCTTTCGGTATTATGGGAGCGCCGGTATCGGGATTGATATCACGTTCGATCTGGTGTGAAGAAGGATTGCACGGTTGTGTGCAGTGTGATCACCTGATCAAGTTTGAGTGCAGCCGTTTATTGGTAGATACTATTGCTGACTGTCGTGATCGATTGGGTTGGGCTGCGATACCAGAAGCGGCTTGGTTGCCGCAGGAAAAAACACTTTTGCAGCAATTGAGTAAAACGGTGATTTCCAATCTTGCTGAAAAATACCAGATTGACAGTATTAACCGTATTAAACCTGGGATTGCAGAAGCAACTCGTGCAGTATTACGACGTGTGCCAGAACATGTACTCGTGCGTTCCCAGGATGATCCTGATGTTGGCCTGTTAGTTCATTTGGCACGTCAGAAAAATGTGGTCATTACGGAAGTCGGTGATCTAATCGGTCAATATCGTGCTGTAACTATTATTAAGAAGGTGGTGTGATGAAACCAATCCCTTCTCCTCATCGACTCGGCGCAACGCTGTATATGCCAGCTACCCGTCAAGATATTGCAGAAATTGTGTTACAGAATAAGATACCTGATCTGCGCTCGCTGGTTATTTGTCTGGAAGATGCAGTCAGTGAGCAGGATATTCCCATTGCTATCGAAAATCTGCGAGAAGTAATACAAACACTGGCCGCAGCAGATATCTCTTCTTCCAATATCGACCGCCATCGTCCCTTGATTTTTATCCGTCCGCGTGATGAAAAAATGGCGAATTATCTGGTTGCTAATGTGAATCTCAGTGCCATTGATGGGCTGGTTTTGCCCAAATTTACCTGTGCTTCGTTGTCCGGCTGGTGGGATGTTATTAATTCAACCCATCTGTGCATTATGCCAACATTGGAGAGTGAAGAGGTGTTTGATGTTCGGAAAATGAACCAGCTTGCGGACATTCTCAAAAAACACCCTTGCCAAGATCGCATTATTGCCTTGCGTATTGGCGGTAATGATCTGATGAATATTATGTCCCTACGGCGCTCCCGTAATTTCACTCTGTATGATGGGCCGATGGGATACGTTATTAAGATGTTGGTTGCCGTTTTTGTTGCGCGGGGATTTGCCTTGACTGCACCAGTTTGTGAGCATATTGATGATTTGAGATTACTTGAGAAAGAACTGGAATTGGATATTGTTCACGGTCTGGTGGGAAAAACCGCCATACACCCAAAGCAGATTAAATGTATCCAACGAGCGTTGATGGTTAGTGCCCACGATCATGCTGAGGCGCTGACCATTCTTAATTCCAGTAAAGCTGTTTTCAAATCGCAGGGAATGATGTGTGAACTTGCCACCCATCAACGCTGGGCGATGAATATTCTCGAACGGGTAGAGCATTATGGTATAGAACCTGAGGCAGCATAGGATCTTAAACGAACGAAAATATTGCTAACGCTTTTCATTCGCTTTGATATTGATTTACCTGTGATAGTAGCTATGCTGAAAGTTATTTTGTAGTTAACAATAGAGGGTTTGGGGTTTGTTATCCCTGACTTGGTAATAAAAAATGCTGCTTAGTCCCAAACAATTTAGAAATTTCAAATTAACCTTATTGCTTTCACATGGTAAACCGGTTAGTAAGGTGAGGATCATTAAGGAACTGAATTGTTCGGAGCCAACATTAACACGTGCATTGCGGGAATTGAGAGATCTTTACTGTGCAGATATCCGGTTTAGCAAAATGGGAAATACTTATCAGTTAGTTGATAAGGGGATTCTGACTAAGAAAGATGTAAGGAGGATTGAAGAACTGCTTGCTCAGCATCTCAGTTTTAAATCCGAAGAAGCCACTAGCCATGTTTTTCTTGATAAAGAGAAAAAAAAGCCGGTTTCTCTTTCTCTAAGGATGTCTGTCATCAGAAAAATTGATAGTTTGGCTAATCGCCTGGAGACAACCAGAAGTGATGTCGTTGAAATGGTTGTGGATAAGTTTATTGAAAAATTGCTAAAAGAGGCCATGAAAGGAAGCTCATCGAAAAGGCGAATTCCGTAATGCCAGCCGGTTGGGTTCAACTGGCATTAGGGCGATGATTGTTGGTTTGCTTGTTCGCTTAATGATTAATCGTTTAATGATTGTGGCGCGTAAGTTTATCCAGATATCCCATCACAAATGCGGATAAAACAAAGGTGAGGTGGATAATGACGTACCACATAAGTTTATTATCCGGAACATTCTTGGCATCCATAAAGACACGTAGCAAGTGAATGGAGGAAATGGCGACAATTGAGGCTGCAACTTTATTTTTGAGTGAGGTGGCATCCATTTTCCCCAGCCAGCTTAATTTCTCTTTACTTTCATGAATATCCAGGCTGGAAACAAAGTTTTCATAGCCAGAAAACATCACCATTACCAGCAATCCTCCAACCAGAGCCATATCAATCAGGGAAAGCAGCGTCAGGATTAAGTCAGATTCTGTAATGTAAAGCATGTGTGGCAGGATGTGCATGATTTCTAGAAAGAATTTAACCGCAAGGGCAAATAATGCCAATGATAAACCGAAATAAACCGGTGCAAGTAGCCAGCGAGAGGCATACATTGTGTTTTCGAGAAAGCGTTCCATTGTGTTTTTTATGTGTTACAAAAGGGGCAATAGTATAGATCAAGAGTGTGAAAGCTATGAAATACATATCGTAGCCAAGTGTTCAATGATGAACTATACATAAGCAGGCACAGTGTGATGCAGGCTTGTTATAATAGCGAGCCTGCATCTGTCCTGTTACTTACCAACCCAAGGTTGCTCCACCATCAACAACAATATCCTGCAAGGTAATATGACTGGCGAGATCTGAGGCAAGAAAAAGAACTGTGTTTGCAATTTCTTCCGGTAGGGCAATTTTTTTCAAAGGAATACCTAACTTAAATTGGTCAGGAAAACCATTAATGATATTTTGCCTGATTGCAGCGCTTTGCCACATATTATTTTGCCACATATTGCGTAGCATAGGTGTATCCGTTGAACCAGGAGAAACCAGATTACAACGTACACCGTAGGGAGCCAATTCAAGACCAACACTTTGGCACAGACTACGCATTGCAGCCTTAGAAGCGCCATAAGCTGACATTTCAACTCGTGGAACATGAGCAGCGTTAGAGCAAACAGAAACGATGTTTCCACTGCGTTGTCGTTGAAATTGTGGAATTACGGCTTGGAAGAGGTTAAAAGCGCCACCCGCATTAACATTGAAACATTGTTGCCAATCTTCCCAACTCAGGTTTTCTGTTCGTCCTGTTCGCAGGATGCCAGCACCATTGATCAATACATCCAAGCGAGGCTCTGCCGCGAGTAATTCACGGCAAAGCTGACTTACGGCTATATGATCACTGATATCTAACTTATAAGCAGTAAAAGGAAGAGCAGAATCGGGAAATACCAGATCGAATCCGATGACTTTCGCTCCGGCCTGACTAAATCGACTGGCAATGTGATAACCAATGCCACTTCCGGCTCCTGTCACCCAAACATGTTTATTGCTGAAATCAAAAGCTATTTTCATAGTTTGGATCCTGAGCTGGCAGTCAGCAAATCGAGCCAATTTGTCAACGTTGGGGTTTTCATTAGTGAGATAAAATCAACATTATGGTTTTCATAGCGCCAGCGTGCTGCCAGTGACATTATTTTTACCGAGTCGAGACCGTAATCCAGCATGTTTTCATGATCATCAATATCACCACAGTCATCATCCAATAAAGGTAGAATTTCAGCTCGGAGGCGTTCGCGAGTCCATTCAGGTTGCGGAGATATTTCATTGAGTAGTGTTTCTGTCGTTAGTACACGACCACAGCGGCCAGCAATATAATGTAATGCCATGATGTGTTCGTCGTGGCTGAAATCTGCCAATGCATCAGCGACAAAAAAAGGTTGGATATCACGCATAAAAGCATCTGTAGCCGTTATCATGCAACCAATATGAGCATAAATACCGCAGATAATTAATTGATTACGCCCCATGTCTTTCAATTGTTGTTCCAAATCTGAACGCTGAAAGGCACTGTAACGCCATTTTATTAATACGGTGTCATCGCTTTCGGGCGTCAGTGCGTTAGTGATGCTTTGTTGCTCTGGATGCAGATTTATCCCCGCGCCCCACATATCATTTAGCAAACCACGGTCTGCATCATCCTGATGTTTAGGTTGGGCGGTGTAAAAAACGGGTATTCCCTGCCTTTTACACATTGTTTTTAGACGCAAAATATTGTTGATAACCTGTTTCACTAGCAGACTATCCGTTTGCCAGAAATTGAGGAAATAATTTTGCATATCATGGATGAGTAGAGCGGCACGCTTGTTATCAAGCGGCCAATTCACTTTATTGATTGGTAATTCTTGAGGAGTGGGAAGAAGGTAGTCACTCAGTGTTGGAATACTCATTTTGTCCCTCTGTGATACGTTAAGGTGCAGCATGGATTAACGTGCTGTATGCAATGTGACGTAATTTCTGTTTATCGATTTTTCCGACAGGTGTCATGGGAAGGGATTGAACGTTTTCAAAGCGGTCGGGAAGTTTGTAATCAGCGATACCTTGCTCGCGTAAAAAGCGACGTAATATGGCTGATTTTACCTCTTCACGGGTAACGACATAGGCGCAACTCTTTTCTCCCATGATTGAATCAGGGATGGCGATCAAGGCTGCATGGATCACGAGTGGATGGCGTAACAGTAAATTTTCAATTTCCTCTGCTGCAATTTTTTCACCACCACGGTTAATTTGATCTTTTTCTCTACCCACAACTTTTAGATAGCCTTTCTCTGTCTGAATGACTAAATCACCCGAACAGTAAAAACCATTTTCATCAAATACTTGATTGTTATATTGAGGACTTTGGTAGTATCCACGGAATGTATAAGGCCCACGAGTCATCAGCAGACCGGGAACCCCATAAGGTAGTGGGTTACCCAAGCTGTCGGAGATCCACACTTCATCATCATCACTAATCGGGCGACCTTGAGTAGTGAAAATAGTTTGTTCGTCATCATCCAAGCGTGTGTAGTTAACTAACCCTTCGGCCATGCCAAATACCTGTTGCAGTTGACAACCTAACTCTGAAGGTATCCTTCGTGCCAGCGATTCACTCAGGCGGGCACCACCGACTTGCAATAACGCCAGACTTTCCAGTGGTGATTTATCCCCTGTCAGTGCAATAGTTTCCAGCCACAGGCTTACCGCAGGAGGAACTAAAGCAGCAACGTTAATCCGATATTGTTCAATCAACGGGAAACAGCTTGATGTACTGGGATCATTGGCCATAATCACCTGACCACCAGCATAAAAAACGCCTAATGCGCCTGGTGAACTCATTGGATAATTATGTGCGGCAGGAAGGGCACATAAATAGCGTGTTTGAGGATTGAAATGGCAGATATCAACACTGGCTCGAATGCTGTAGTAGTAATCATTGTGAGTTCTGGGGATCAGTTTTGGGATACCTGTACTCCCTCCCGATAGTTGGAAAAAAGCCACTTCATCTGCTGGGGTGGGCGTCGCGATAAAATGGTTTTCTTTTTCATTAATCAATGTTGTTAGGTCTATCGGGCTGTCGTTATCTCCCCGCAGAAATATGTGTGTCAGTGAAGAGTAATGAGTATGCAGTTGGTGAATAAATACATTGTCAGAAAAGAGTGAATGGCTACGGTCTGCAATCAATAGTGATGGTTTAATTTGCTCGGCATAAGCTAATAGTTCACTACGCTGATGGCTGAATAGGGCATTGACGGGAACCACACCTAAACGCAGCAGAGCAAAAAAGGTGATATAAAATTCTGCAATATTACCTAATTGCACCAATGCGGTTTGTCCATGCTGAACCCCACGGCGCTTGAGGGAAGCGGCCAGATTATCCACGAGTTGATTGAGTTGGCGATAAGTATATTGTTGATATGAGCAAATCAGAGCAGTATCTTCGTTGTCAGTATGACGCCTGAGTATGTCGCAGAGGGGAAGGTCAAGCCAATAGCCGCGCTGGCGATAGCGTTGTGATAATGTTTCAGGCCAGCGATTAAACTCAATACTCATAACACACGTTCCTTACTGTCAGATAATCCTAGAGCTTGTAGCATGGTGCCAAGTTTCACCCCTGTTTCTTGCCATTCAGCATGGGGTTGTGAGTCAGCTACGATGCCTGCTCCTGCAAAGAGTCGAATATGGTTTTCGAATAATTCACCACAACGAATGGTAACAACCCATTCCCCATTGCCTTTAGCATCACACCAACCGACAATGCCGCCAAAATAGTTGCGCTCGAAGGGTTCTAGCTGAGCGATAAGTTCGTAGGCTCGTTCTCTCGGTGTTCCACAAAGTGCTGGAGTCGGATGGAGTAAGCTGGCAACAGAGAGGGCGTTAGTGTGTTTATTGCGTAACTCGCTGCGTATTTCTGTCGCGAGGTGCCAAAGTAAAGGGGTGCTGAATATTGAAGGAGAGTCTGGGATCATCAATTCAGTACAATGTTCAGTGAGTGCGGTTCGGATTGCATCAATCACTAATTGATGCTCATGGTGATCTTTAGCTGAATGTAGCAGTGATTGGCGCAACGCATTGTCTTCCAGGATATTGTGACTTCTGCGTGCTGAACCTGCCAGTGGTTGAGAAATAAGGGTATTGCCCTGTTTACGTAGCAGAAGTTCTGGACTAGCACCAATTAACGTGCTGTTTTCTAGCGGGATATGAAAGTTGTAGCTATAAGGGTTTTGAGCATTAAGCTGTGTAAAAAGCTGGATAGAATCAGGCTTCCGATCAAATTTAATATCCAGTAGACGCGAAAGGACGGCCTTATCAAGCAAGCCATGATGTATGGCATCAACAGCTTGCAAGACCATCTGACAAAATTCTTCTTTTTCCGGCCATAAATGCCACTGCTTTATTTGTAATGATGGCATAGAGGATCGAGTGGAAAAATGTGCGGTTTCCCGTTCCAGCCAATGATATTCATAAGGTATATAGAGAGCAGAAGGTTGGCGTTTATCAAAAGGGATTGCCCCGACTGCAATAGGGTTTTTAATTCCGGCTTGTTCAGCTTGCAGGAATAATTGAGAGAGATGATCACTCAATGGATTATCAATATCATCATGATGATTGGCTGGGGTAGTGACTTTGGCAAAACGTCCTCGTGCATGTAGGCTCTTATTTGAAGACAGGAACACAAAATCATCACAACTAAAATCCAGTAATTCGGATGTGCGATATTCAGTCGTTAACTTAAGCACGATATTTCCCTGTTACTATTTGATAAAAAATTGGTTAAAAATAGATTGGTGTAAAAATCAATTATCTATTATTTAGTTTTATGGTTCGTGGCGCTTGAGACATAAAAGTGATCCAATACGTCTTAATATGTGTTGGTAGAAGCGATTCCAGTGGCAAAAAGCTTTTGCCTGATGCCACTGAGGTAAATGAGTTTTGCTTTACCAGTTATATTCCACTGTGGCAACGATGCTGCGTCCGCTGCCATAGAAGCAAGCACCTGCATTCGTGCACGAAGCGACATAACGCTTATTGGTCATGTTATTTACATTCAGTTGTACACTGGCACCTTTTAGTTGCGGGGAAGCTTCGCCAAGATCGTATTTCGCCATCAAGTCATAGAGGGTATAGGGTTTGACATGGAATGTTTCTTCATAATCACCGGAAGTAGAACCGGTATAACGTACGCCGGCGCCTAATGTAAATCCTTTCAGCGCCGTTTGTGTGAAGCTATAACTTCCCCAGGCAGATGCTGCATGTTCAGGAATAGAAGGCACTTTTTTACCAACTCGTGCAGTTCTGAGATCATCTTTGGTTTTGGTATCTGTATAGGTATAGCTTGCTATCAGATTGATCTCAGGGGTGATCTGAGAATGAACTTCGGCTTCCACTCCCTTTGAGCCAATTTTGCCAATTTGTTCACTAAAGCCAGCACCTGGTACGGAGGTTGTGACGTTTTTCTGCGTGATATCGAACAGGGAAAGTGTTAACAGGGTATTGTGATCTTTGGGTTGGAATTTAATACCGATTTCAGTCTGTTCACCTTTTGTAGGCTTGAAAGCAGGAGTGCCGGATTTACCTTGATCCAGATTAGGCTCAAACGAGGTGCTGTAACTGATGTAGGGTGAAATACCGTTATCAAAGGCATACAACAAACCCGCACGTCCTGTGAATGCACGGTCTTTTTGTGTTGTTGAGGTGTTTTTGATCAGGTTTTGTTGCTTGGTTTCAGTCCAATCATAACGCCCTGACAAGACTAAATTCCAGTTTTCCCAACTTAGTTGATCCTGCAAGTAAACACCTAACTGATTGAGTTTCTTTTTCCCATCTTGGTTGAGGGACAGTTCTTTTTCATCGACAGGAATACCCCAAACTGGGTTTGACCAATCAAAATTGTGCTTTCCTTTCTCATCCCTGTCACGCCAGAATTTATTGTGGTTATTTACCCACTTATAATCTATCCCACTGATGACGCTATGCTCAAAGTTTCCTGTTGAGAAAAGTGCTTTCAGTTGGTTATCCACGTTAATTGCTTGAGCATCATTATGTTCTCTCTGAGGGAAACGTTTAATGGTTGTCGGCGTGAGATCTGATGCATAGACGAGATATTTAGTGCGCTCATCTGATTTTGAATAACGTAGGTTTTGCTGGAAAGAGAAGACATCATCAATGTCATGCTCAAGAATGTAGCCGATAGATCCCTGCTCCCGTCTGGACTGATTAAAAGAAGGATCACTGAGATTCATATCGTAGGGAATATAACCTGCATTGGGAACCGATGTTACGGTGCCGATTTTAGGATAGAAGTTACGGAATCCTGCTTTCGGATCGTACTGATAACTGGTCAGTAATGTAAACGTTGTATTATTGTTGGGTATCCATGTCAGAGCTGGAGCAATGGCAATTCGTTCTTTTTTATAGTCTTTGACAAACTGCTTTTGGGTGCTGAGTACACCATTTAAACGATAGAGAACGGGAATGTTATCCCCCAGAGCACCGCCAAAATCAAAGGCTAATTCACCCAGGCTCTGATTACCTGCTTTCATCTGTACCTTGTGGATAGGCTGGTCAGTTGGCCTTTTGCTGGTCATATTAATCAAGCCCCCAGGGCTGACCTGACCATATAGCACAGATGCTGGCCCATGCACTAATTCCACACGTTCCAATAACCAAGGATCGAGCTGATTATTATAACTTAACCCATCAAGGAATTTAGGAGCATAACGAAAACCACGGGTAATCACTTCGTCGTTGCGGTTGGAAGAGCCGCGATAATTCGTCACAACACCACTCGAATAATTCAGGGCGTCAGCAACGCTCATTGCGCCTTGTGCTTCCATTTGTGTGCGATTGATGACGCTGATTGACTGGGGAGTTTTGATAAGAGGGGTAAGGCTTTTGGTGCCTGCGGCACTGTCTGATTCTACAAAATTTTTTTCAGAATCCCCTTTCATCTTGCTTGTGACAATTAAGGTATCTTCGCTGTTATTGGCAGTCCCATTATTGGCTGAGGCATACGGGGATAACAGTAAGATAGAAGCAAGCGATAAGAATAATTTATTATAGTTATAGTTTCTATTTGTTCTTTTTGCGGTTTTCAATCTTTCATTCTTGATAGGCAGTACCATAGATTTTATCTCTCAATATAGCTATTTTTAAAATAAATTCTTAAAAATCAAATATATAATTAAGGCGACACCATTATGGCTAAACTGAATAGTGAAGGCCTCCAGCCTCGTTACCCCGATAATGCTCCATTAATTCTGTTAGCCAGTGGTTAAGATTAATAAAATAAATTGGATGATATTGCAAACAAAAATCATTATCAATATCATTGGGAAATGATAATCATTTTTATTTTCCGTGTTCGTTGTTGGTATGGTGTATCAAATGGATATGTCATTTGTGAACGGATGTTTTTGAAGGGGATAAAGGGATGAAGTTAGTATTTCAGCCATCAGGTACGGTAGATAATTTATTATCTGATCCTAATGTTGGTAGTGAATTGTGGTGGAAAAACATTGCTATTTTGGGAGCTCCCATTATAGAAACTGCAAATAATCATCAAGTTAAAACAACCTTCTTTTGGCGAGATCCTCATGGGGACGAACAAAATTCACCTTTTCGCCGAGTCTATATTGATATCAATGGCATCACTGATCATCACCACCCGCAACCACAGAGCCTGCAACGATTGCCTGAAACGGATATCTGGTATTGGTCAGTGAACCTTGAAGATAACTGGAGAGGAAGCTATCGATTTATACCTGTTACTGACACATATTTGCCCCCCGAATTTTCCGATGAAATCAAGCAGCGCAATCAACAGCAACGTGAATGGTGGATCTCACTCTTTCCATTATCCATTTCAGATCCCTTGAATCTACAGGGTTGTCATCGTAATGGGCTTGGTTTGCCTTTATCGGCAATTCATATGCCTCATGCTTCTGCGCAGACTGCATGGTCACTCATTGATGGAATCAGCCCACATCATGCTATGCAGCCAGATCAACGAGAACCTTTGCTTTTGCATTGGCATAGTGATCGGCTTAACAATCAAAGGCGTATTTGGCTTTACTCCACGGGGGAAGAAACGACTCTTCCTCGCCCTCTTATCATCCTCTTGGATGGGTTGACTTGGGCGGAGAGAGTGCCGATTTTTCCGGTAATTGATGTAGCGACTGAAAAACGGCAGATACCAGAGGCGGTTTGGCTGTTGATTGATGTTATTGATATGCCGCATCGAGAGCGGGAACTTCCCTGCAACCCAGATTTTTGGCAAGCCATTCAGGATGAATTGTTACCGCTTATCGCACAGTATGCGGCTTTTAGCGATGATCCTGCACAAACAGTGATAGCAGGGCAGAGTTACGGTGGGTTGGCCGCATTGTATGCCGCACTCCATTGGCCACAACGTTTTGGCTGTATTCTCACACAATCAGGATCTTTCTGGTGGCCTGATAGAAAAATGGTTCGGCAGTTTCAGCCATCTGCTGAACATAAACCTGGCTGGCTGACACAGCAGGTGCTTGGGCAAAAAGTTATTCCTTCATCATTAAAAATCTTTCAGGAAGCGGGTTCCCGTGAAGCAGATATCCATTTTGTCAATGATCAAATGTATGCCGCGTTGCAAGGGGCAGGGCACAACGTGAATTATCGCGTGTTTAATGGTGGGCATGATGTGTTGTGCTGGCGCGGTGGGTTAATTGATGGTCTTAGTTGGTTACTGGCTAAGCAATGATATGACAAACCGATTATTGAAATCCAAGAATTGATGAGAATTAAAAAATGAATTTGGAACAAAAAAATCCTTTTGATGATGACGAAGCCACTTTTTATGTGCTGATAAATAATCACCAACAATATAGCCTTTGGCCTGCCTTTGCTGCAAACCCCACCGGTTGGGAGCGGGTTATTGGCCCGGACTCACGGGCCGCCTGTATCGCATACATAGAAGAGCACTGGGTGGATATGCGTCCGGCTAGTTTGCGCGAACCACGGATAAATCAAATTGATAATGCTGATGGTTTAACCTATCGATAAGAAAGGAAATCAAACGTGCCTAATGTATTGCAAGTTTCTGAAATAAAATCAGTTGATCTAACGTTGCCACTGGTCGCTGCTCAGCCTGGAATTTGGATAGCTGACCAAATTGCCAACCACCGTAATGTATTTACCATTGCGCATTATATTGAAATTAATGGGGGACTGGATCGCGCCTTATTTGATGCCGCTATCCGTCAGGGATTGGCCGAGGCCGATACTATTCACGCGCGATACTTTATTAATGAAGAGGGAGAGCCTGTACAGCAAATTCCGGTTTTCCGTCATGCACAACAGGTCGTTGCTCCTGAATGGTTTGATTTTTCTTATGGACAGGGAGAAAGCAGAGCTCAGGAATTAATGCAGACAGATCTGGCTGCTGAGTTACCCGCCGATGGAGAACGGCCATTATATCGACAAGTGATCATGAAGGTTGATGCCCAGCCAGAGCGCTGGTTCTGGTATCTGCGTTTTCACCATCTTATGTTGGATGGCTTCAGTTTTGATGCCCTGACTCGCCGCATTATTGCTATCTATAATGCGTTAAGCGCAGGTCGCCAGCCAACTGAAAATCCTTTCTGTTCCTTTGAATTAGTCGTCAAAGAGTATCAGAGTTGGGAGCAATCCTCTGCGAAAGCAGAGTCAGCCGCGTTCTGGCAAAAGCATACCCGTGAACGAGGTGCTGCTGTTTCGCTTGCTACTGAAAATAGTATAAATAATAACAATCCATTACCTCTGCATTATCATTGCCATTTTCCCCTCTCTCAGTTTGTTTCATTAAAGGAAGATGATTTACTGCGACCATTCCAGCCGGCTGAAATTGTGATGGCTGCACTCTGCATCTATTTCTATCGCATGAGTGGAGAAAAACATCTGTCGATTGGTTTTCCTTTTATGCGGCGTCTGGGATTTCAAGCGCTTTGTGCGATGGGACCCGTGGTCAATCTCTTGCCACTGCAAATAAAACTGCAAGACAGGATGTCCCTGGCAGAAGTAGCGAAAACGTTTGTAGATGAAATGAAGCAAGTTCGTCGTTACCAACGGTATGAAGCCGAACAACTGCGTTGTGATCTGGGATTATCCGGTGGCACCAATGCGCTTTATGGCCCCGTATTTAATTACAAAATCTATAATGAGGCGTTGAAATTAGACGGTAAACCCATCAAGACGCATACACTCGCGATGGGGCCAGTGGATGATTTAGAGTTTGAATTGTGTTGTTACGATGAACAGCTTCATCTGACCCTTATCGCGAATCGAAAAAAGTATAGTGAACAAACGTTACAGTGGCACGGTGAACGGATCAGCTATTTGTTGAATCAATTGCTCATGCAGCCGCAGCAGTCAATTGCGTTTATCCCACTGATTCCACCACAAGAACAACAACGGCTTGATAGCTGGTCGTGTGGGCCGAGAACTCAACCATCGATAGATAGTGTTTCTGTACTGGATCTCTTTTTGCAACAGGTCGAACGGCAGCCTGATGCTATTGCTATACGTTGTCACAATGAACAGCTTACTTACCATCAATTGATGGTAAAAGTGATGCAACTAGCACGTTTCTTGCTATTACAGGGAATGGGGGCTGAGGATGTGGTTGCCATTGGCATTCCTCGTTCAGCGGATTCAATTATTGCTATTTTGGGTGTATTAGCCAGCGGTGCGGCTTATATCCCTCTTGATCTCGATTATCCGCAGGAACGTTTACAGTTAATGTGTGACGATGTTCAGCCCGCCTTGCTGATCACCCACCTGAGTACACGGGAACAAATGCCTGAAACCGTCAAAGTCATCTGTCTGGATGATCCACAGATAGCGGCACAGTGTTCCCGTTTATCCCCATTACCCGTCACAGACGAAGAACGACGCGAAAAACTGCGTGGTGAACACTTGGCTTACATGATCTACACCTCAGGATCTACAGGTAAGCCAAAAGGGGTGATGAGCACCCATCGCGGGTTGCTGAATTTATTAACCTCCCATGCAACGTATTTATTTGGACCTGTTATCGAGAATTTTTATCGGCAACATGGCCGACGAGCACGCGCAGGACATACTGCGTCTTTCTCCTTTGATTCTTCTTGGGAGCCACTGTTTTGTATGATCTTAGGCAGTGAACTCTATATTTTTGATGAGGAACTGAGGCGGGATGCGTGGGGAGTGGTACAGCAGATGAATCTGCTACCGATTGATATCATGGATATCACGCCTTCCTTCTTGACCCAACTTATCGATAGTGGGTTGTTGGACAAAGGTAATCACCAACCTGCATTTATTATGATTGGAGGTGAAGCGGCTACGCCACGGTTATGGGAATTACTCAAGCAGCAGCCGCACATTGATGTCCACAACTATTATGGCCCTTCCGAATATACTATTGATACGTTGGGGGGCAGTATTCGGATGGCCGATCAGCCCGTGATTGGGCGTCCAGTTGCTAATACCGATATCTGGCTTTTAGACCGTTACTTACAACCCGTGCCAATCGGTGCAGCGGGAGAACTGTATCTCTCTGGAGCAGGTATCGCTCGTGGTTATTTGCATCGTCCAGGAATGACTGCAACACGCTTTGTCGCCAATCCATTCCGTCACGGCGAAGTGATGTATCGCAGTGGTGATCTAATGCGTTGGCGTCCTGATGGGCTGCTTGAATTTATTGGTCGAGTGGATCATCAGGTTAAAGTGCGAGGTTTCCGTGTTGAGTTAGGCGAAGTAGAAAATGCGCTGGTTGATTTACCGGAGGTGAGTTCTGCGGTAGTCATGGCTGAACCTATCGGTGCAACATATCGGTTGGTGGGGTATTGCGCTGTACCGGATGAACAACAACGTGCTTTACCTCATATCTCGGCTCTGCTGCTGGCTGCACTGGCAAAGAAACTGCCTGATTATATGGTTCCTTCCCTCTTAATGATATTGGAAACCTTACCGATTTCGATCAATGGCAAAATAGACCGTAATTCATTACCCAAACCCCAGCAATTTCAATTGCCAGTGGGCAGAAAAGCGGAAAGTGAGCAGGAAAAATCTATTTGTGGGGCATTCTCCAGCTTGTTAGGTGTGCAAGAAGTCAGTGCAGACGATGACTTTTTTGCACTGGGAGGAGACAGTATTTCTGCGATGGCGCTGGGAACGCAATTACGTCGCCTTGGCTGGCAGTTACGTCCGCGGGATGTTTTCAGTGAACGTACACCTGCACGCATGGCGTTGAAGATGGCGCCTATTGCCATTGTTAAGCCTATCCCTACACGTATTCAAAAAGGGGCGATTGATAGCCTGCCTATTTTACATTGGTTTGCTGATTCTCATGGCATTAACACCCGTTTCGTTCACGGTGTATTCATACATGTCCCCGCAGAATTGCAGCCACAACACTTGTCACAAGCATTGGTTGCCTTAGAACAAGCGCATCCCGTACTACGCGCATTGACTCGTGATGATAGCCTGATTTTAGGTGAGTCTACTCCGGCTTCCGAAGCCGCTCATTACAGCCTGTGGCAAGATTGCGCAGATATTGAAGCCTGTGCCGAGCAAGCTTTCCATGATGCGGTTATGCGTTTGGAACCTGCGAGTGGTCAGTTATTCCATGCTTGCTTATTGCAACATGGAGGCGTGTCTAAAGGATTAGTGCTCGTTATTCACCATCTGGCAACAGATGGTGTTTCGTGGCGAATATTATTAGATGAGTTACGTCAAGGCGTAGAAGCAGCAATCGCCGGTAAGTCCGTAGTCTTGCCCGCAGAAGAATACACTCTATATGATTGGAATGATTATCTACGCCAAGATCTGCCACAACGTGTAGCTGAATTGCCTTTTTGGCAACGAATGCTAAATGAAGAAACGCCTCTTTTAGGGCAGCGTCCGCTAGATATACAGCGGGATCGCCAAATAAGCGCCTGCAAGCAGCGAACATTATTGAGCGGCGAGCAAACAGTCGCGTTATTAGGCCTATTGCCAAAGCAATATCACGCTAATATTGAAGAAATCTTATTAACGGTATTAGCAATGGCTTGTTATCGCCATTTTAACTTCAACAAGTTACGCTTCCAGTTAGAATCTCATGGCCGTATTGAATTCGATCAAACAGGCGATTTAGCGCGCACGGTTGGCTGGTTAACCGCTGAGTACCCAATAGTGGTAAGTTTGCCACTAACAGGAGAACACCAACCTGCTGAGATCGTGACTTCTGATATAGTTATTTCTGAAATAGTCAGGGCGGTGAAAAGCGTTTTGCGGGCAGTGCCCGATCGTGGAGTCGGTTATGGCTTGCTGCGCTACCTTGATCAAACAGGGCGGGAAATACTGGCAACGCAAGAGACACCAGAGATCTTATTTAATTATCTGGGGCGCTTTGTCGAGACAGATCACTTATGGGCACCACGACGAACTAAAAATCTTTTCCGGGATGCTTTTGCGGTTTATCAGGACCCCGAAATGTCCCTAAGCCATAGCCTGGAAATTAATTTGTTTGTGGAGGAGCAGGACGACGCCCCACAGTTGGTGGTTAATTGGCAATGGGTTGATGGTATTTTCAGCCATCAAGATATTGCGGAATTACATCGCGGCATGGCATGGGCGGCTGATTGCTTAATCCAGTTCGCCAGACAGCAGCCCTTACGGGCTATGGCAACTTTAGTCGCCGCAGAAACTGGGCTATCAGATATCGAGGAGAACGATCTCACTCAGTTGGCTGAGCAGTATGGCTCACTATCTGCCGTATTACCGTTACTGCCACTGCAACAAGGGTTATTATTCCATGCACAGACAGCTACCGAGCAGGGTAGCTATAACTCATTGACACGCCTTTCCCTGTTTGGATCATTGTCTGTTGTTAAGCTACGTCGGGCGCTGTCAGTTTTAGTGCGGCATCATCCTCAGATAGCTGCGAAATTTGATACTGAACAATACGTCTCTCCATTGCAATTGATTCCCATCATTTCTGATGACAAAGATTATTGGACACTTGATTTCCATCAACTACCTGAGTTGACAGCGGAAGAGGAAGAGATAGCGTTACGGGAACTGGAAAAAGCAGAACTTACGCGAAACCTCTTTCAACAACCCACAGCGATGTTACATGCATTGCTGGTGCGCCACGGTAAAAGCTTACGCCATACGCTATTGCTAAATGCTCATCATCTGATCGTTGATGGCTGGTCAACCCCTATTCTGGTGCGAGACCTTTTGACCTTGTTGAATCAAGGAGAGCAAGCCTTGCATAAACCTGAGATACGTTATCAAGACGTAATTCAGCAATTATTGGCACGTGAAACGGAGCCTTCTCGTCAATGTTGGCAGCAGGTATTGAAAGGTGTTCAACCAACATGTTTATTTGGTGAACAACTCCATGCTGGCGAGGTTAAAGAGCTTGAGATTTTACTTGCACCAGAGATGGAACAGGCATTGACTGACTTGTGTCAGCAACGTGGTTTAACACTCAATACTCTGATGCAAGGGATTTGGGCGCTGTTATTGAATATACAAAGTGGCTCATCTGATGTTGTTTTCGGCTCTCCTGTATCGGGGCGGTTTGGGCAGATTGACGGGGTGGATCAGCATGTCGGGTTGTTTAGTAATACCCTACCCGTTCGCGTTATTCTGGATATGGAGCAACCTCTATTACCTCAACTAGAACAGCTACAGGCACAGCAGATCCAATTGATTGAACATGACAATATTGGCCTGGGCGAGATTCAGCGAATTGCAGGTACTGGCACGCTTTTTGATACTTTATTGGTAGTTGAAAATTATCCTGATGTGGAGCAGGACAAAGGGAATAAAGAAAATATTGCAGGCATCCTCTGCCAAGGAATCAATAACCGTGGTTATACCCATTATCCTTTGACGTTATTGGTGTTGCCGGGTAAGCGCCTGCGTTTATTAATGGAATACCGTGAAAGTGTTAAACAACCTGAGCATTTGGCACAACGCATCCTGTTCTTGTTTCAACAATTGATCGAACGACCTGAAATTGCTCTGCGGGAGTGGAGTTTACAATCAGTCGATGAAGCCGCACTCATTGAGGAAGTTAATAACACTTATCATGATATTCCTTCCAAAACACTTCATCAGACTGTGATTGAGCAGGCAAGTAAAACGCCTGACGATTTGGCATTGTTGGATTGTCATCATCGTCTGACCTACCAGCAAATGCGCCGGCAAACTCGGCTATTGGTGGATCGTCTAATTGAAGCGGGTGTACAAGCAGGAGACATTGTTGGGATTGCATTATCACGTTCGGTTCGGCTAAGTCTGGCATTACAGGCGATTCTGGAAGCAGGGGCGACATGGTTGCCTCTTGATATCGGCTATCCTGATGAACGTTTGACCATCATGTTGGAAGATGCTCAACCTCGATTAGTGATTACAGAAAGTGGGTATCAGGCACGTTTTTCCAGTCAGGCTTCTTTGTTATTGTTGGATAAACTGGCAGATGAAACGCAACAGCCTATCCATCCTGCCGCCAATGTAACGCCTGAACATGCCGCATATATTATCTATACCTCTGGCTCTACGGGGCGACCAAAAGGAGTGGTGGTAAGCCACCAAGCCATTGTTAACCGTTTATTGTGGATGCAGGATGCTTACCCATTGACTACAGATGATGTGGTATTGCAGAAAACACCATGTAGTTTTGATGTTTCTGTATGGGAGTTTTTCTGGCCGTTGATGACCGGTGCTCAGTTAATGATGGCTCCACCAGAAGCGCATCGCGATCCCACACGCCTTCGACAACTTATTGATGATTACCATGTCACGACCTTACATTTTGTGCCATCAATGCTGGCAACATTCATTGATTCTTTAGCGTTACAAGGACAAGAAGCGCCTTTCTGCCGTGGTTTGAGACGAGTTTTCTGTAGTGGGGAAGCTTTGTCATGTGAACTGGCGCATCGCTATCAAACGCTGATCACTGCACCTTTGCATAATCTTTATGGGCCAACAGAGGCGGCGGTAGATGTGACATGGCAACCTGCGTTTGGTGAGGCATTACAGCGTTGCAGTAGCGCTGGTGTTCCTATCGGCCGGCCGGTATGGAATACCCAATTGCGTATTTTAGATCCTTGGTTGCGCCCTGTTCCCATTGGAGTGGCGGGTGATCTTTATCTCAGTGGTATCCAGTTAGCGACAAACTACCTTAACCGAGCCGATTTGACAGCCAGCCGTTTTGTGGCCGATCCGTTTGCATCGGGTAAGCGGATGTACCGAACGGGGGATATTGCATGCTGGTCAGAAAATGGTGAGGTTGAATACCTTGGACGCAGTGACGATCAATTAAAAATACGTGGTCAGCGTATTGAGCTGGGTGAAATTGAACAAGTTTTACTAGAACAACCAGGGGTTGCTCAGGCTGCGGTTGCTGCACGTGAGTTAGGTAAGTCAAGTCAGGCAATAGAGAATGTTGATGCGCGTCAGCTAATTGCTTGGGTGATCCCGCAATCAGATGTGACATTGGATATTGAAGCACTGCAACACACGATGATGAAACGATTGCCTGCTTATATGCTGCCGGTCAGCTATGTAATACAGGAAAAATTCCCGCTGAGTGCCAATGGAAAATTGAATCGCAAGTCACTCCCGATGCCAGAGAAATTAACGACTGGCAGGTTACCGCAGGCGGGTTTGGCAAGTCAGCTAGCGAAGTTGTTCGCAGAAATCTTAGAGTGCGACATTGTTTGGGCTGATGACGATTTCTTTGCTTTGGGCGGTCATTCGCTGCTGGCAATGCGTTTGGCTGCCGAAATACATCGACGCCTTAATCTTCGTGTTTCAGTCGGTCATATTATGGTCGCACGAAGTGTAGAAAAATTGAGTGCGCTATTGGTTGATGAAAAGCAGAAAAACTCTGGCGAAAACAGTGGAGTAGGCAAGGTTTTACCGTTGAGGGAAGGAGTCGGGCCAGCACTGTTCTGTGTGCATCCTGCGTCAGGTTTTTCTTGGCAATACAGTGGGTTACTGCGTTATCTGGAGGGAGGCTGGCCGATTATCGGATTACAATCTCCTCGTCCTCGCGGTGTCATTGCTGACTGCGACAGCCTCGACGCAATGTGCACACGCCATTTGGCGACTTTACGAAATATCCAACCTCATGGGCCTTATTACTTGCTGGGTTATTCTTTGGGAGGAATGTTGGCTCAGGGAATGGCTATCCGTTTACAGCAAGAAGGTGAGGAAGTTGCTTTCTTGGGATTATTGGACGCTTATCCTCCAGAAGGTCAGGATTGGGGAGGATTAAGCGAAGAAGAAGCCAAACAGGAAATTGCCCGTGAACAGGCAGAGTTTATGGCGGCCACAGAAGATGAGCATGATCCGCAACTGCGTAAGGAAAAACAGGCAATGTTTGAGGATATCGTGGCTAATTATCGAGACGCTGTCCGCAGTTTATTATCCGCTGTTAACCAGAAATATGATGGCGAAGCTACGTTGTTTGTGGCTACGCGGACGTTGCCGCCTGAATTGGATGTCGAGAAAACATGGGCACCTTGGATCCGCCATTTAAGCGTTTATCGGCAAGATTGTGAACATGCAGATATCCTTTCTCCAGATTCGTTGGAGCAGTGGGGCCCATTGCTGAATGGCTTGTTGAAACGACGCCGTAATTAAGCTATCGCAATTGACTTTAATCGTATTTAACGCATCGTATGGAACATTATGGCTACTTCATCAATTTTTTTGGATTTTAGTTTACTTAAAAATAATGCCCATTTTCGCGCTATCTTTATTGCCCGTATGTTATCTGTCTTTGCATTAGGCATGCTGACGGTTGGGGTTCCTATCCAAATGCAGTTTTTGACAGGATCTACCTTACAGGTGGGAATTGTGGTTGCACTGGACGGAATCGGTATGTTCATCGGGTTAATCTTAGGGGGAATACTGGCTGATCGTTATGATAGACGTAAACTCATTTTGTTTGCCCGTGGCACCTGTGGTCTCGGTTTTGTCGCACTGAGCTTTAACGCATTCCTAGACTCTCCGTCCCTGTATATGCTCTATTTTCTTTCTATTTGGGATGGTTTTTTTGGTGCGTTGGGTATGACGGCATTAATGGCAGCCATCCCCAATTTAGTCGGGCGGGAGAATCTGGCTGCGGCAGGAGCTTTGAGCATGATTACTGTTCGCATAGGTGCCATTATTTCACCGGCATTGGCAGGCATTATTATTGTTGTTGGTGGACCAGGGTGGAACTTTGCTGTTGCAGCAATCGGCACATTAGCCACATTGTTGCCCCTGATGAGGCTTCCTGAAATGAAGCCTCAGCCAAGTAAACAAGAGCATCCAATCAGTGCGTTGGTAAGCGGAGTTAAATTTGTTTGTCAGCATAAAATTGTGGGCAGTGTCATATTGGTGGGGATGATGATCAGTATTGCAGGAGCAGTTCGTATTCTGTTTCCTGCATTATCTCAAGAAGTATACCATCAAGGGCCGTCAGCAACGGGGTTGATGTATTCCGCTGTTCCTCTGGGAGCCATGCTCGGAGCCTTTACCAGCGGTTGGATAGGACGAAGTAACCGACCTGGTGTTCTGCTTGTTATATGTGCTCTGTGCTCCTTTATCATGTTATCCATGCTAGGGATAGTCACAAATATCGTTCTGGCATTACTGGTGTTGGTTTGTTATGGATATTTGAATGCATTTGCATCCTTACTGCAATTTACCCTTGTTCAGAGTCATACACCGGATCATTTATTGGGACGAGTGAACAGTTTTGTCACTGCTCAAGATGTTACTGGTGATTCTTTGGGAGCATTGGGATTAGGTTTTATGGGACGTTTGCTATCTCCAGTAATCACCGTCTTTTCGTTTGGAACTTTTGCTGCACTTACCTGCTTGTTGCTTGCAGCAGTAGTAAAACCTTTACGTCATTCTACACTGCGTGGCCGCATGCCATTATCCGAAACAAGCACCTTAGAACATGAGCCTCAGCAAAGTGATAATTCATTGAAACCATAGTTAACGGAAATAACACCATAACATGGGGTGTTATGGTGTTGTTAAAGATTGTTAAAATAAGGGGAGGGTCAAATGTGGCATTTTATGGTGTGCATCGGTGATGTAAATAGTGTAGGTGATGGCTTTGATTAAACCCGCTTTCTTTTGATAACAATCTAAAAATCAGCACTTCTTTTTAGTCTGTCTCTGCTTTTTAGACAACTATCACCTTGATGGTTTCAAGCTGCCTACACAATAAAAAAACATAAGAGCTGGTATTTTTGCAAATCAACAATGGATGGTGACTAAAATGAATAAGAGATACAGAATACCTTGGAACCCTCTGACTTCCACACGTTTATCAGTCAAAACCCAACCACGAGTACTTTATCACGCTATAGCTTGCTGTTTGGCCGCGGCTAGCGCAGGAGCCTATGCGGAAAATTATGTTGAGAAAGGGCGGAGTGGCGATCCTGCCAGTTGGCGTTCCAGTGAGTTTTTGAGTCAATGGGGGCTTGTTGCTATTCACGCTGATGAAGCTTATGCCAGAGGCTATACCGGTAAAGGGATCAAATTAGGAATATTTGATCAGGTAGTTTATGCCAAGCATCCTGAGTTTATGGGAAAAGACAAGATCACTAACTTAGTGACTTCTGGGATACGTGAGTATACTGATCCCTATATTCCGGTGAAGAAAGGTGATCCATTCACTTATGATGGCACGCCGTCCGTGGATAGGTACGGAAAGCTAGGAACACATGGTGTCCATGTTGCAGGCATAGCGGCGGGTAACCGAGATGGCAAAGAAATGCATGGTGTGGCCTATAATGCCCAAATACTCAGTGCGGATAACGGTGATCCCGGTCCTGAAGATGGCATTATCTTGGGTAATGATGGGGGTGTTTATCAGGCTGGTTGGAATGCACTGATAGATAGCGGCGCTCGTATTATTAACAACAGCTGGGGAATTGGTATTAATAGGGAGCTTGAGAGGGGTGGGAAAGATCCGAACGCAGCCCATTTTACTTTAGCTGAAGCCCAGAAGCAGTTTGATGCAATAAAACCGATTTTGGGTACAAAACCTGGTGGTGCATATCAGGGCGCAATTGATGCGGCTCGTAGCGGCATTGTGACAATTTTTGCTGCTGGTAATAGTAATAACTACAGTAATCCAGATGCTATCGCGGGCTTGGCTTGGTTTGTGCCAGAGATTGCACCAAACTGGCTGACAGTCGCTAGTTTGCAAAAAGATCCAAATAGTACCAATAGTGTGCCTTATTCCATCAGCGATTTTTCCTCCCGCTGTGGCTATACTGCCAGTTTTTGTGTCAGTGCACCTGGTAGCTGGATATATAGCTCAGTTATTAAGGGAACCGGAATAGACAATATTACTACCGGCTATGACAGTTACAGAGGGACTTCAATGGCTGCGCCACATGCTGGTGGTAGTATTGCGGTATTGATGGAACGTTTCCCATATATGACCGGCGATCAAGTAGCCTCTGTGCTTCGTACTACGGCTACTGATATGGGAGAAAAGGGTATTGATGAGCTTTACGGCTGGGGATTGATCAACCTCGGTAAAGCAATAAATGGCCCTGGTATGTTCTATACCGCAGAAGATATCCCTGAAAAATTCCGTATTCCAGATCCTGACGGAGTAGCCTACGGCAAAGGGCAGTTTATCGCTGATATTCCGGGGATTGGTGCTGTGCTCGATAAGGGTAAACCGACTGAACGCATCTGTGATGCTGGTCAGTGTGCTGAGGATCAATGGAGCAATGATATCAGTGGTCATGGTGGGTTAACCAAACAAGGTAGGGGTACACTGACTCTCAGTGGTCAAAATAGCTATTCTGGACCAACGCTGATCAAACAGGGATTACTGAATGTGAGTGGTAGTGTCTCTTCTACCGTTTCAGTACTGGAAAGTGGCATTCTTGGTGGAAATGGTACGGTGGGTGTGCTTAATGTGCAGCGTGGCGGTACGGTAGCACCAGGTAACGCAATAGGGACACTTAAGGTTGCCGAAAAAATTACCTTTGAACCCGGTTCTCATTACGCGGTTGAAATCGCTGCTGATGGGCGCAGTGACAAAATTCAGGTTGAAAAAAGTGCACAGATTGATGGAGGAAAAGTTGCCGTTTCCCTTGAGAATACGGGTAACTTGCTTTCTTTTAAAGATGTGCGAAGCCTGACTGGTCAGCAATACACGATTCTTAGTGCGAAGCAGAATATCAATGGCCGCTTTGATGATGTCGTTCCGAATTATCTCTTCCTTGGCGCAGGATTGTCTTATCAGCCTGGTGAAGTCACTCTCCATATTGGGCGTAATGAGACTGCTTTTGTCGATGTTGCTAAGACACAGAATGAACGTGCAGTGGCTGTCGTCGCGGATACCCTTGGTATAGGGAATCCGGTTTACGAAAGTATCTTAGCCAGTCATTCTGCGGAGCAAGCCCAATCTGCATTCCGCCAGCTTAATGGGCAAGTCCACGCTGATATTGCGTCTCAGTTGGTCAATGACAGCCGTTATTTGCGCGATACCTTGAATTCTCGCTTGAGTCAGGCCGAAGGCCGTTCATTCTCGCCTGATATTCATGGTGATGATAATGGTGCATGGGTTCGACTGCTTGGTGCATGGAGCCACGCTTCTGGTACAGCGAATGCGACGGGCTATCAGGCTTCAAACTATGGTGTATTTATTGGTGCGGATGCTCTTATTGATGAATACAGCCGTCTTGGTATTGCAACTGGTTATACCCGTACTTCCCTTGATGGTGGTAACAGTGCTACTGCTGACAGTAATAACTATCACTTCGCTCTTTATGGTGACCGTCAATTTGGTGACTTTGTTTTGCGTGCCAATAGTGGGTTCACTTGGCACCGTATTGATACCAAACGTTTTATCAGCTATGGCAGTCAGCGTGATAGTGAGAATGCCAAGTACAGTGGAAGAACAACACAATTATCCGCTGAGCTTGCTTACCATCTGCCGACAGAGATTGTGAATTTAGAGCCATTCGTTAACCTGGCTTACGTCAATTTCCGCAATGAAGGCATTAGCGAGGACGGTGCCGCCTCCGCACTTCACGGTAACAGCCAACATACTGAAGCAACTCTCTCCACATTGGGATTACGTGCCAATCATAGCTGGCAGGCTTCATGGGGTTCTTCGATTACCCTAAATGGAGAATTAGGTTGGCAGCATCAATACGGTGAGCGTGAACGAGCAACAGGTTTATCGTTCCGTGGCAGCCATACGACATTTGTGACTCGCAGCGTGCCTGCCTCTCGTGATGGCGTGGTGTTAAAAGCGAATGCGGAGATGAGTGCAAGTAATAACGTCTCATTCACGCTTGGCTATAGTGGATTGCTCTCCAGCAGTCATCAGGACAATAGTATGAATGTCGGTTTTAGATGGCAATTCTGATGATAGGTGGAAGATAATTATCTGGTAAAACATGTGGAGTCAGTAATACTAATACTGGCTCCACAATCCGCGAAACAGTCAAAAAACTCATTGATCCCAATATCTGCATGTTGATAAACAATCTTCTTTCATAATGGAAAAACCCTGTTATTTTAAGCGGAATTTATTAGCAATTTGGCATTATTCAGAATGATGTTTTATTCTGTTAAGAATAACGCAACTTGCCATAAAATGGCCATTTACTAGGAAAAGTGTTAGTAGAAGCCCCACTATAATTTTTTTATCAACTATTATTTCGGTATATTGTCTTAATATGATTGAATCTGATACAGGTAGAGGGGTAATGAATGATAAAGGAGAAGTAATACTATATGTCCTACCATTGTCGAGAAAAATAGTTAAATTTATTTATCAATTCCTGTTCCTTAACAGCAAATTTATGTACAAGGTCGTTCTAGATGGCATCCGTTTGCCTCTGAAAGAGGAATACCTGTCATATTAATGATGGATAAAATTAATCACGTTTTAAACCTTCAAGTAATAAGTCAAAGGCAGAAAGCGTTTTTAAAAGTTTAGCTTCTGGGTCAATATCATCAGCAATCCATAAAGCAGCTTCAACTAAGCTTCCATTTATTAAACAAGCCAAAACTTCTGTATCAACGTCTTTTATTTTCTTTTCAAGAACCATTTTTTTCAAAAGTATTCTCATTGATGAAATACAGTGAGCTTGGGATTCTCTAAATTGATCACCTAAAATGATTTTTGAATCTCTTAACACTATTTGTTGAAATTCTGAGTTAAGTGACATTGTTAAGTAAGCTCGGCACCTATCTCGGAATCCAGTCCATAAATCAATGGCGTTATCAGATATAGACTGGAGATATTGATCCATTTCTGAATCGATTTGTTCAACAACAGCCATTAATAAACCTTTTTTATCACCGAAATGATGGTACAGAGCTCCACGAGTTAATCCTACTTTGGAAGTAAAATCATCCATTGAGGTATTAGAATAACCTAAAGAGCCAAAGGCATGACGAGCAGTAGCCAATAGTTTAGTGCGAGTCTCTTCAATCATTTCCGTGCGGGTTCGCCGAGTCATTTATTCTCCGTTACTATACAAATAATATAGAGTAATCCTTTTACATACGTTGCGTATGTTGATATGTTACCTAACATACATAGCGTATGTGTATGCGCTAATATCTTAAATTTTATGCAACCAATTATCACAATGGGAAGCAATATGGGCAATCCTTATAGTGAATTATTCAAAACACCTGGCGCAATAGGATTTACCTTGGCAGGTTTTGTGGCTCGTATGCCACTTCCAATGACGGGAATTGGTATCATCACTATGATATCACAGCTAAGTGGTAGCTACGGATTAGCTGGAGCGGTATCAGCAACTTTTGTATTAACTTATGCATTGGTAGCGCCACAAATTTCTCGTTTAGTTGATAGTTATGGGCAACATCGTGTGTTACCCATTGCTACCACGATAAGTGTTTTAGGTATACTAGCTCTTTTGGCTTGTACGTATTGGAATGCTCCTGTTTGGACATTTTTTTATGTGCTTTTCTGGCAGGTTTTATGCCTAGCATGTCCGCTATGGTACGTGCCCGTTGGACCGCTATCTATCGAGGACAACCTCAGTTACAAACAGCTTATTCTCTCGAAACAGTATTTGATGAAATTTCGTTCATTGCTGGGCCACCTATATCGGTTGGTTTAAGTATAGCCACTTTTCCGCAGGCGGGACCACTTGCGTCAGCGCTTCTGTTAGCTGTAGGTGTGTGCTTGTTTGTTACGTTTCGAAGTACAGAACCACCTGTAGAAACTCAGAAATTTACTCTGGAAACAAAAGGTTCAGTTATTAGAATTTCTGGTGTATGGATTCTGGCATTACTACTTATCTTTATGGGTATTATTGTTGGTACTGTGGATATAGTCAGTGTTGCTTTCGCTAAGCAATTGGGGCGCCCAGCAGCAGCTAGTATAGTGTTATCTGTTTATGCAATAGGTTCCTGTCTTGCTGGATTGATATTTGGTGCACTTAAGTTGAAGACTCCATTACACAAACTTTTCCTTATAGGGGGATTAGCCACGGCTTTGACCACTCTTCCTTTCTTAGTTACTAACAGCATTTCTGGTTTAGCTCTAGCTGTCTTTATGGCGGGTTTATTCTTTGCACCAACAATGATCGTATCTATGGCATTAGTTGAGAAAATGGTTCCTGAGAGAAGATTAACGGAAGGATTAACCTGGTTACTTTCCGGTCTTAACATAGGAGCAGCTTTGGGAGCTGCGGTGGCGGGGCAATTTGTTGATATATATGGTGCTCATGGTGGATTTATGGTTTCCTTGATTGCTGGATTGGGGATCGTTTTAGTTACATTGTATGGTTTTTTGCGCATACGTACACATCGTGCTGTATCTTGATATAACGTAAAACTAGTGCACCCTCTGTCAGATTAGTTGACAGAGGGATTTTCAATACTATCGCAAATCCGTCATTGATTGATATTAACAGCGGAATACGTATTCCCAGAGTTAGCTGCCGGTTGCGATCTGTAGCGGTCAAGAACTACCGGACACATTTCTAGCCGCTTCCCACTGTCTTTCATATTCAGCAGGGGAAATTCCTCCATTAAAACTATGGGGAGGGTTTCTCTTTGCACACGAGATATGCAAATTACTTAAGGTTAAATATTTCCCGTTTGCATCCATTGTCGACATTGACACATTGTGTGAAGCGATAGATGCCAATGAAATTGATACGATAATTTGTCTGCCAAGCTTTCTGGAACGGCTCCTTCATTCCGGGGACACCGGACAGCTTTCTTCGCTCAGGACAATTTTTTATCTGGGAGAAATGTTTCCAGCGTCGCTAATCGATAAGGTGAGGCAAAATCTTCAGAACATTACTATCAAGTCCCTGGCCTATACTTCTCAGGAAACTGGCCCCATCGGGTATCAATGCTCATCTCTTGACGGTAATAACTACCATAATTTCCCCCACTACATGTAGGTAATCATCTTATTTTGGCAGACAGGATACATAAAAAACAATTACGTTCAAAAAAGATCCCGAATAGGTTCTTACAACCCCAACTTGGCATTCCTTGTCTTACTGTTGCTCAGAAAAGATACTGAATAGCCACTGACATATTTGTGACTAGTGAGCCATTAGTGATGAAAATATAATGTGCCAGCAGCCGGATAGAATTTACCGGCTACCAGCATAAAACATAATTCACCTCATTAAGTTACCGGTGCAGACGTAGCGTACTGGCAAGAGATGATAGAGCCGATATGGCACAAGCTACCCCAAACACATAGACGGCAAACTGAACGCCCGCTTGCCCTGTTAATCCATTCAACAACGCAATTATCATCGCAACCAATGCAGCACCAATAGATTGCCCCGCCGTTCTGGCCGTTGACAGTACTCCAGAGGCCGTTACCGTACGATTTGCTGAGACATTTGAAAACATTTCCTTATTATTTGGTGGCAGGAAGAAACCATAGCCGATCCCGCAAACCGCCACACGCCACAGAAAATCATTCACCGTCGCAGCTTCTGGCAACAGAGCAAGTGAGCCTAAACCTAGGCAAAATACTATCACTCCCCCAGTGGATATCTGGGTTGGATTCAAATGGTTCGACAGCTTCCCTGCAAGCGGAGCACAGCAGGCCACAGCAACCGGCCAGGGTGTGAAAATGAATGCTGATTCCAGTACAGAATAGTGATAAGTATACTGTAACACAAAGGGTAAACCGACCAGTGCCATCCCTTGTGCGACGAACATGGAGACAGAAGATAACACCGCTAAGGTGTACTGCCGAGAACGAAATATATCAAGTGGCAATAAGGGGTTATTTGAACTCGTCTGGATTCTTAAAAAGATGGCGAATAACACCACAGACGCAACACCACAAAATATCAGGGTGCTACTCTCCCAGCGCCCGATTTGATCGACAGCAATAACCATCAGGCCTAATGCGAAAACTGAGCTAATCGCCCCTCCCCAGTCGAAGCCTTTCTCCTTTTCGGTATCCATACCCAATGAGATGAACGAGAATACTATAGCCAGCCCTCCCAGCGGGATGTTGATATAGAACAGCCAGGGCCAGGATAGGTAAGAGATAATAAGACCACCCAGCGCAGGACCGATGGCTGTACCTACTGCAAATGCCAGCGCATTCAGTCCAAATATCGTTCCCAGCGAACTTGGTGGAAAGATCACTCGGTACAGCCCCAATCCAACGCTTATCATAACCGCATAACTCACTCCTTGGAGTACTCGCATGAAAACAAGTACGCCAAAGGTCGGTGAGAGACCACAGCCTAGTGAGGACAGAGTAAACAGCACCATCCCTGCCATGTAGAAACGCCGCTCTCCTATCCTTGTTCCCAGCGACGCACAAATCAGCATTGTCGCAGCACTGGCAACCTGATAGCCATTGGCAACCCAGATACTGGAGGCTGAGTCTATCTGTAATGCACTGGCAATGGAGGGTAAGGCGATATTAACAATGGAACTATCCAATGCAGCCATTAGAACGCCTATCAAAATGGCCGCAGCTGCCAGATATCGCCTCGGCGTTTCAAACCCTTGTTCCAAGGTATTACTATTTACTAACGACATATCCTCAGATCCTGTATTGGAATGAAATTACGCGCAAAGACTTTCGCTCTCAACGCTAGCTCCTTCGAGATAAGCCAGCATGCCTAGCATGAGCACTTCTTCAGGCAGGGCTATTACAGGAAAACGCGGTGCTTTCCAATCTTTCTTGCTACCGTTTATGCGAATACTCCTTAAGAAACAATAGGTTGTTAGAACATAAAATCGATTACGCATATGCTCGCCTATTAGCGGAAGCATACCGGAAATCCCACCTATTTCAGGGATTTCATTAAGAATATTACCGTAGTCTTGTTTCGACAGAACGAACATAAGTGCGTCTGACATAGGTACCATTTTGACTGCATCTTCAACCTCCGCTGCCAGTTCATGCCAAAATGAAAAGGCAAACCGAGAAAATCCAAAAAGTGGATCGAGACCTCGTACAGAAAAATCGGGGTCAATGAAGCTGGTCTGGGATCGCTCCTCGTTATAAAGCACGTTACCAAAATGGAAATTGAAATGGGCCTTTTCTATCGAAAGGAATTTTTCGCTGCGGGCCATTTCCAGCGATTTTTCAAAGACCTCTCTGGCAGTTATGTTGAAGCGAGCACCATTAAGCAAAACTGGTTTATCAAAAAGTTCATGTGCAAAACGAGTGCCTTCCCATTCCTCCAGTAATCTGGTTGGCATATCGTTCTCCAGTGCAGTCTGGCTGCCTATCTCCAAGTTGATTGCTTTTTGTATGTTTTCCAGCGCACACCGCACAATTTCCCTCCTCTCCCCCAGATATCGCCGCTCATCAAACACGATATTAGATAACGAGAGAGAGTCTTTTTTTTCAAGAACATAGAACTGCCGACCTGCGGCTAATCCGTCGTGCAAAACCGGAATCATCAGTTCAGGATAGATTTCGTGTAATGCGCATATCTGTTCTACTTCAGCCTTCAGTTTTCCATTAAATGCTGCGGACATGGCAGTCTTCACGACAAAGCCAGAACTCAATAAATCAACGGTATGTGATCTGCTCATTTTTCAATCCCCCGAAAAGTGGCAATTGGCTGTCCCAGCGCAATACTTCGTGCTACCGCCCGGACAACAGCGGTGTAACCCACCGTATTGTTAACGAACGACTGGATGATAACTTCACTCAGATTCTGACTTGCCAGATACGAGGGGCGAAGGATTAATAAATGGTTAGTGTCTGAGAGAATGGTTGAACACCGTCTCTCGTATGCATAAGCACGTCCACCTAAAGGTGAACGTGAGGCCTGGACAATATGAGGATGTGCTTTGTTCACCCGTTCAATTGCCGCCTCAATAAGACCAATGTTTAACGCACCATTATCCTTAACTATAAAGCGATTTATTTGATAGCCGGGTGCATGAACTGGTGCACGTAACGATACAGTATTCACCAGTGGGGCCCAAGGCATGACCTTTTTCTGGCTCATTGCAATTTGAGAAAAGCTTGGACGGAGATTGTCGCGTGCATCCTGCATCCGCCCTTCAAACGAACGTGTACCAAGCACACCATTGGGAGTGTCGGGGTGTACAATATCGGTTTCTACAGCAACAATATGCGAAGCGTTGCAATTAATAGTACTCAGCGTGTCGCACACGACACGCAATGAAGCATGCATACCATTCGTCTGGCAGGATCCCAGGCAGTACATGCCAGAGTTAACAACCTGGCTGTGTATCGTACTAATATCGACGCCAGTCAGATCTCCCAGACAGCCGTAGATACTAGGTAGGCTATCAGCCTCAGCAACGCCCAGAACTACGTCGGCCATCTCTTTCATATTTCGAGCCACAGGGCTGTTCTGATCCATATCTTGCTTACTGGTCGCAACAAATCCAATATCGAAACGCTCCTTTACTGGCGGACATTCCTTGGCTAAATCTCCAAAGAAGAAACAAATTTCACGACCGTCAATTTGCAGGGTATTTTTATTGATAACGTTGACCCTTGACTGTATACCGGGATGCGCCATCGCTAGACGTGCCACAATGCCGTCAATCGGGCATAGTTCGGGATAATGTTTATCTACTGAAGGAGGATTCGTCACAACCATCTGAATAGCGAAACCATCATGCTGCGGATCATTCTGAATCAGCAGGTTTGCGCCAATTTCTGCACCGCAGCCAACAAGTATTGCCCTTTTCACTTTAATCACCTCTAATTTTATGAATTATATAAATGTTTTAGTTGCATCTTAATCCCAAGAAAACAATTTCAGGAAGTCAGCAACGGACATAGCATCCAGCTTTTCGCCTGAAGTCAGGGTATCGGCCAGAATGCCTGCCTGATCTCGTAGCGGACTGTCGGAGAGATTGAGATGGAATTTTTTCAGAAGCGCGTCAAAACATTCTTCACGACGACGGACATGGCCGAGCGGATACTCGATGAGTTCCGACACCTCTTCCGTTATTCCACGAAACTTTATGTAGAGAGCGTTAGAGATCGCGCGCTTTTCTGGGTCGTAGTAGCTTTCGGTAAACGAAGGACGTTCAGCGCATGTAATTTTCTGACGTATTGCTTCTAGTTGAGGATCGGAGGCAAGTGGTTCGTGAAAATCCTTAATGGTTAGATTTCCGGTTTGAAGCCCTACCGCAATCATGTACTGGAGGCAGTGATCGCGATCCGCAGAGTTATTCAATATTCCATACTTATCAATAATTTGAATCGCAGGACGTGTAGTTTCCACACGCACATACTCGATACTTTCAGGGGAAAGTCCCTCAGAGAGCATCCGTTTACGAAGTAAAATAGCCGCTTCTACCGCTGTCTGAGCATGATACTCAGCCGGATTGGGAACTTTGAACAGGATATTCCTGATAACAAAGTCAGATAAATTACGTGTCAGATTGAGCGGCTGACCTCTGAGAACCGCATCATCAAACCCCCAACGATTAGCAGTGAGCGCCGTTGGATAACCCATTTCACCAGTTTGTGCAAAAAGAGCAAACTGTAGACCTCGTGCCGCTGCATCACCGGCAGCCCATGATTTACGCGTTCCCGCATTTGGTGCATGTCGGTAGGTTCTGAGGGAATGACCATCGATAATTACGTTGGAAAGTGCACTGAGCGCCTGATCTTTTGATAATCCTAGGATTTGGGCGGCAGCGATTGCAGAAGCTATCTTGACCAGCACGACGTGGTCAATACCCAGCTCATTAAAACAATTTGACAAACACAACACACCATGAATTTCATAAGCACGAATCATCGTGTTCAGAACGGCTGTCATGCTGACAGCTGACTGATTGTTATTGGAGAGGTTACGCCATGCCGCAGCTGCCAAAATCGCCCCCAGGTTATCGGACGGATGCCCCCATTCTTGTGCTAGCCATGTATCGTTAAACTCAAGCCAGCGGATCATCGAACTAATCTGAAAAGCCGCTTCAATTGGGCCTAATCGTAGTGCAGTGCCCACTACAGGCACACCCTGGTTGTTCTTACTGAATTGCACACTGCGCATCAGCCTGGAGCAATCTGGGTCGGTAGAGGCAGCGATCGCACACCCAATCGAATCCAGAAGGCAAAAACGCGCTAGGTGAAGCGTCTCATTATCAAAGGTTGCTTGCTCATAGGCATAATCAACCAGCTCAATCATTATTTTATCAAACTCAGCATGTGCCATTTTTTATCCCATTAACGAAAAGAAGTTTTCACCAATACAAATAATAAAGGTCATGAAAGATATAGGTTTGTATTTAATTAATCCGATATCTAGTTAATTTATAAGTAAACAACAAGACCTTACCAATGAAATTGTATTTGGCATACGAATAAAAAAACCAGCGAATAAAATCGAGGCATTCATCGAAAAAATAAATACCCTAACCATATTCAGATGAATAATGAGACATTAAGGCGTGTCGGTTATTAAACAGAAACAGGCGGATCAATACTGTGATGTCTCTGCCAATTGCAGGCAGCAATTGGCCCAGCATGTCTTCAGAATTAGAAATATAGTGACAAATTAAACATCACAATTTATATTAACCCTGTGGCTATTTGTGTTTTTATAACCAAATGTTTTATATGATATTATACCATACAAAAACAGATCGATTGCCACCATGTTAATAAATACTATTGAAATATTAAATCAACTTTCAGCATTAGGTCTCAAATGAAGATAAGTGAACTTCTTGCGTTCGTGACGGTCGTGGAGACAGGGAACATAACCCAAGCCGCAGAGCGCCTGAATCGAGTGCAATCAAGCATTTCCCATCGAATACGAAATTTGGAGGATAACCTTGATGTTACCTTGTTAGACAGAAAAATCGATGGATGCTCTCCCACAGCACAAGGTCAGATACTTTATGATTATGCGCAAAAAATTCTGAACCTAGCGGATGATTGCAAAAACAACATTTCCTACTCTAAAAGCAGTCGGGTAACCATAAGAGTTGGAATAATTGAATGCTTACCTCCCTATATTATTAGCTCGCTGATTGATTTAGAGCAGGATCTAGGCTGGAATATCGATATTTCAATCGGGAATACAATAGGTTTGCTCAGTGACTTTGATAAAAATGAGTTTGATGCAGTAATCATCGGGGCAGGCTTTACCAACTCACAACATGCACGATCCTTATTACTTTCCAGTGAACTGGTGATTATCACCGAGAAAAATTATCCCCCCATAACAGATATCTCCAGTCTGGATGGCGAAGTCTTTTTGCTTAGCAGTAAAAAATGCGCAACTTCAACCCGCAATTTCAATGTGCTCTTCAATGAAAGCAATATCACACCAAAACGTGTGGTTGAGTGTGGCTCCTACCCTGTGCTGTTTTCAAGTATTGCCGCCGGTAAAGGCGTCTCACTGGTGTTACGTTGTTCGATCAGTAGCAGAGTAAAGAGCAAAATAAAAATTCATCAGCTATCCGGCCAGTTCAACGATTTCAAAATAGAACTGGTATACCGTCCAGAATGTCCCTATCTGGATAGCGCAAAATTTACCGATATGATGGCTTCCGTCTTTCAGGATCCACGGCTGCGAGATATCGGCTATTAACACACTTGTCCAGACTACACACTATGCTCTTAATCCTAATAAAAAAAGACACATACCATTTGATCATTATCGGTAAAAGTAGCTAACCTGAGATTCGTTTAAGAAGGGAACTAAAGTGCCTGAGGCACGATCAAAGTTTTTGTCAAAGAAAACAAAATCGTGGAGATCCTCAGGCATGTCTAATTTAGAAGAACTTTACTGCTGCGCCGATGATTTTTGCCAAAAATTTATCCCTCTCTGGCATCAACAGCTCATTGAAAGCCGATTACTCAAACGGCGCCGCGAAGCTTCCCTTTCTCTCAGTGAAGTCATGGCGATCCTCATTTTATTCCATATGAGCCATTATCGTGATTTTAAAACGTTTTATAATAAACATGTAAAACAATGCCTTATCGCCGAATTTCCCGGATTAGTCAGCTATATCCGCATGCTTACCCTGAAGAAGAGGGCTATTATTCCTTTATGCGCTTTTCTTTCGTCGCGTAAAGCGACAACCCAAGGGATCGCTTTTATTGATTCCACCAAAATTGCCGTTTGCCACAACCTTCGTATTCCCCATCATCGGGTATTTGAGGGAATTGCACAACGAGGAAAAACCAGCACGGGCTGGTTCTATGGTTTTAAACTTCATCTAGTTATCAATGATTGCGGGGAACTTTTGGCCGTGAAATTAACCGCAGGAAACAAGGATGATCGTCACCCTGTCAAAGCATTAGCAAGAGGTTTAACGGGATGTTTATATGGCGATAAAGGGTATTTATCACAGGCGTTATGCGATGAGTTGGAAGCGGAAGGGATCACGTTAATCACTCATGTCCGTAGTAACATGAAAGCCAAAGCGTTATCTCTATGGGATAAGTCAATGTTAAGAAAGCGATTTTTGATATAAACGGTCATCGACCAGCTCAAAAATATTTCTCAAATAGGGCATTCAAGACATCGCAGTCAGCTCGGTTTTCTGCTTGAAATCGCCGCAGGTCTCATTGCTTATACCTTCCAACCTAAAAAACCGAGCTTGAACTTACGGGACACTGATATTGCTATTCTTAAACGAAGCTGAGGTTAGCTACATAATCGTTCACGGAAGATGCTAGTAAAAGACTATAGGTTTCTCATTGATTAAGCAGTAAATAGTTAGAGAATAGGCTATTACAGCATGCTGCACCCTCCGGATGAGAAGGAGCCACTTCGTACTTTAACGAGATAATTTCTCTATAACGTTTCAGATCTATTATTAAGAAGATCTATTCATAATGACCAGTGTTTTTGTTCTGAACTTAGCCAAGATTATTTTCATCATCGGGACTTCGAAATACTTGTATAAAAAAGATGCACAAGATATTGACAGAATCAGCGCAACGACTATAAGCCCGGCACCTTCCACCAAACTGAACTTCTTTCCTGCCGTCAAATTCAAAAAATAGAAAAGCACTAAGAAATGTACCATATAGAACGCATAAGAGATCTCACCTAACCAAACCGATGTTTTATGATTGAAAGCGGTTTTTTTGTATTTTATATCATCACCAGCAAATGAAGTAATTAATAAACAAACTGGAATGATAAATACTACACTCATACTGAATTGGTATGGAATATACATGGATCCAATATACGTCGCGACAAGTAAGGCAAACGATGTTGTTTTATTTAGCATGATTGCTCGCCCATTTATCAGCAATCGTGCGGCAAACATACCTGCAAGAAACTCAAATATACGCGTTGGTGGGAAAATATACGAAATCCAAAAGTGATGCTGAGAGATAGGGAATGCTCCCATCATTTTGTTCGGCTCAGCCCATATGTAAATAGACATCTGTACCAGAAAAGATGATACGGTTACAGCAATAAAGCCAAGTAAATCGTACTTTCCAGGTATGGCTTTCATTATTCTAAAAAGAAACGGGAATGAAAGATAAAACATCGCTTCGATGCACAAAGACCAGCTAGGTCTATTACCCACGAAAAAGTATCGGACATCGTCAAACCAAGTATTTAACAGCAGAAGATTTGATGACCATAATTTATACTGATAAATACTAATTGCACCAACAATAAATGCGACAACCCAGGTCAGACAATGAGTGGGATAAATCTTAGCAAAACGCCTTAGGTAAAAATCACCAACGGTATCGTTATCTCTTGCGGACCACACCATAATAAATCCACTTAATATAAAAAAGTATGAAACACCTAACCATCCAGCCTTACCTACAATAACCGTATAAATATGCTGGATTTTGGGGTCTGCAAATGGTGCGAGATCGCTGGGCAGCGATGCGTGAAATAAAAAAACTAAAAAGGCGGCCCAGAACCTACTCCCGGTAATTGAAGGTAGTTTAGGCCGTACTGTTAGTGCCCCTGCCGCCATTGGTTGCCTCCCTGGTATTTTATTAACTTTGTCGTAAATAATATCAACATTTACTTCTCTTGTTACTGCTGAATTCATCACACTCCCTCATAGGCGGTATTTTTAAATTAATAAGTTCATTCTGAAATAGAATCATAGTTACAGACAGAATAATGAATAACGGCAAAGCAATATAATTCAGGATTAACATGCACTCAGCTTTGAAAAATAATAATGACTGTCAGGAAAATTATTTTATGGCTGACATACTCTTCCTTTGCTTTAGACTACCCCATATCCTGACTTCAGTTTTTCTATATAGCCAAATCCTTGTAATCCAAAATGCATCCCACCGACAAGAATTCGGTCTGAGCTGACCATATCAAGGATGCGAGCACGCGTTTCCGCCGCCTGTTGTGGATCATGATCGAAAGCTATAGATACTTCCGGTTTTAACAATTGGATGTGTGGAAAATGGACAATATCTCCCCAAATCAACAAATTTTCATTGCAACCCTTAACGCTATATCCCATATGACCAGGCGTATGGCCTTTTAACAGTATCGAAAAAATGCCGGGATAAATCTCGCCTTCATCAATTAAGCGAAGATTGTGCTGATACTTTTTAAATATACTCCGCGCCAAAAGAAAGTTACCTTTTACACGATCAGTGACGGCAAGAAAATTTTTCTCATCTTCTATATAATTAAATTCATCAGCGCTTATCAGTAATTCTGCGAAAGGAAATACAGCCTCTCCCTGTGAATTGATTAGCCCACCAATATGGTCAGGGTGAGCATGCGTAAGAAGAACTGCGTCAATATCCCCTGGTTTTATCCCAAGTTTGGCAAGATTATTTACCAGTTCCCCCCCCCAGCCTTTAACACCACCTGCACCACTATCGATCAAGATGTTTTCGCCCTTTCGTCGGATTAAGAAGGTATTAATATGAACCGCATTTCGTTCACTTATACAGGCATTTTCTTGGATTTTTCTGCACTCTGCTTCATCAACATTTGCAAGTAGCCTAAAATCAACTTGGAGGTAACCATCACTTACTGCGGTAACTGAGACATCACCAAGGTCTTTTATTGGAAATTTTTCATTCATAATATTCCCCCTCAATTTATGGCATAAATGCTATTGACTTCATAAAGAAAGCAGCGAATTCTCGCCACTATGCCGATCTTCTCCTTAATTAATAAATCGACCTGATGCAAAAACTCATCCAGCACGGGTCCGGTACGGAAAACCTCCTGCCTGAGCTTTGCTTCTAAGTAAACTGGTGTCCCAAACCCTATGTCAGCGGTAAAATAGCTGATATGAATATTATTTTCTTTTGCTTTCAGGAGCTCCATGGCAAGGTTTGCTAAAGAGGTCGAGAATTCTGCAAAAGAAACAGCATCTAATCGATAGTCTGCGGACGTATAAATGGTAATGCTGGGCATTTGATATCAACTCCTGCAAATAGATATTTTAATAATTTCGTGATTACACGACTTCAGTTGTTACTAATCGCATTCTTTTAATGACATCCGGATTCACAACAGTACCAATCTCGGCATCGCCTCGACGGAGCTGTTCAATCAAATCCATACCTCTTGTAACTTTTCCGAACGCGGTATAATTATTATCTAAGAAGTTTGCTCTGGTGGAGGTGATAAAAAATTGATGGCAGGCACTATGTGGATTTCTCGATCTCGCCATTCCAATAGTGCCACGTTCAAACGGTAGGTGATTAAATTCAGCGGCCAGTTTAGGTAATGTTATGTGATCGAATCTCGTACTTTTTACTGGATCTCCTGTTTGCGCCATAAATCCATCAATAACACGAGAAAAAGGCATGCCATCATAAAATTTCGACTGAACCAGCGTTTTTATACGATCCACATGATTGGGGGCCAAATCTGAAAATAATTGGATAGTTACAGTTCCACTATCCAATTCCATCTCTATGATATCCCCCTGAATACTTAACCAACTTAACGCAGTGGGAAGCACGGCTGCACCTGCACATAAACCCAAGCATCCACCTATAAATAACCGACGATTCATATAATTGACTCCATTTCACAATCCATTTGCTTATTAACAACGCCCATACGCTCCATATTTATGTTTATGGCCGTTATTAAGCCGGTGTTCAAATAGAAATACTTTTGTTAATTTAAATCGCAATATATTGTTTATAAAATTGATTTTAAATGGATTTATTTACATTCTTAAAATTCAATTATTGGTAAAAGCATACCGGGTTAATAATGTGTATTGCCTTCGATAAACGATATGATTTCATCTGTGAGCGCATCTGGTTGCTCAAAATTCGGTAAATGAGAAGCTCCAGGTATTATATGTAATTCTGCATTCCGTTTATTTGCCAGACGTTGTGCATAGTCTTGTGGCGTCAGCTTGTCTTCTGCCCCTCTGACCACAACCGCTCTCACATCAGGAATCTGCATATTTGTTAAATCAGTATCGGCAATCGCTAAAGAACAGCCCGAGAAAGCTTCGACCGTTGTACGACGCAGCATCTGCCTGAGGCCATCAGTCTCAGGCGAGTCGATAAATTTCGATGTAACCCAATTGCTGATAATGCCATTCTCAAGGTGTTCAAGGCCATGTTGGAAGACATCTTCCGCCCTAGCGCGCCATAGCGAAGGTGGCGCGGCGTTCACCAATGAAGTATCGATGATAACCATACCCAGTACCCGTTTAGGTAATTTGAAACCAATCCATTGCGCTATCGTGCCTCCAATCGAAACGCCAGCAATATAAAACGAATTGATTTTCAGGTGATCCAGCACGGCGACAACATCATCGGCTAGGTCGGACATTGAAAACGGTTGAGCATCAACAGCGCTTAGCCCATGACCTCGAATATCTAGTCTGACAACACGATAGCGTTCGGTTAATCGTGGCATTTGCAAATCCCACAAATGCAAATCCGTTCCCAAAGAATGAAGAAGTATCAATGTGGTAGCTTTTTCAGGCCCTTGTACATCGACATGCTGAGTTAATTTAAGTGGTCGAATAAACATTTAGCACTCCGTATTCTTATTTTTAGCTTTATCATTGATTCCATATAACGTGATACAGATCCAAGCACCCTGACTCACCAATGGAAAACTTAAACTTTTCTAAGTTTATGGAAAAATTAATGTTATTTTCTTCAGCAACATAAGGGAGGGGGGGTTATTAATTTCCCTCACACTCTTGTCAGTATTATTAGAGCAATTATCACCATTACCCTAATGGATAATTTCGATATCCCTATCGAAATTGTAGATGCACGAAAGGGCAATTTAGTCGCATTATACCCATCGTCATTGAAGATGCTTGATTTTTCATTCCTATCAGATCAAAATCGCGCCCATGAAAATTACCCTGACAGATGCCCAAAAAGAAGCGCTTGAATTGATGCACGATACGACTCGTGATGGGCGCGTACGCGACCGTATCAAGGCCGTGCTTTTGGCCTCAGAAGGCTGGACTGCCCAGATGATTGCCCAGGCTTTGCGTATTCATGAAAGTACAGTGAATCGCCATCTGAAGGACTACTTCTCTGAGGAAAAGCTCGTCCCTCAAAATGGGGGGCTCTGAAACCGTCTGTCTGCTGAACAAACAAAACAGAGTTAGTCGCGTAAATCAGAGAAGACAAGCGCAGCGCGTCAGTGTCATCCTACATAGGCCAAAATAATTAGCATCTTATTAGTCGAAAACTCCTTTCTGGCTGGCAATTAGTTTAGCACTATAGGCCGTATACATTCCTTATAACATAATAAATCTTCATCAATTTCTTGTAACTGAAACCATGGTAATGAAGTTATTTCGCTATTCCTGCTACACTGTTAGCGTTCCCAGATATAAACCACAATTTGTGCAAAGGTATACATCAAAACCACCGTTACATTATCATCTAATTCAATAAGTTAATTAATAGACAAATGACTTTTAGAACCGCAATTTTTAGAGGTGATTTTCTCCTGAGAGAAGAAATTTTTAAGATTACCACTCAGACTATCTCATGAATGAATTTATTATATAAATGCAAGTATTTTTGAAATTATAGCTATTAATCGAATTATATAATTAAAGAAATTAATATTTTATATTTTTGTTTTTATAATATTTGATTATAAACTGACAAACAAATCAAATAAAATTGAATTAATTAAACTTTAAAGATGTATATCAGCCGTTTAATATCTGTAAAGTACAATTGTTAGAATTTACACGATAATAAAAATAAGGAGATCATATTTTAATTCTATCTCACGAAATTAAAAACATATTAAAGTTTAACAACATGGTTAAATTACATAAAAATGCATTTCATATTTTGTTTTATAAATACTCAGTTACCAAAAAGCGGGATATTTCATCTGTCTGCAATATTATTATGAAAGGAAAAGTAAAGTTATGTTGTCATCAAAATATCTGGCTGTTAATCCATCTAATTATATTCTTCATTCCGCTTATATACCCTCATCGAAGCCAGAAACTCAACGAGCTATTCTGGCTGCCAGTTTGGCTGACGGTAAGTCAATTATTAATAATGACTTACGTTGTCTGGAAACCAGTACAATGAAAGAAGCATGTCGCAGTATTGGAGCCAGAATTATTGAGGAACCGAGAAGATTAATTATTTATGGAACTGGTGGTAAAATTAACCCTGAAAAAAAAGTCATTGATGCTCTCGGTTCGGGGCTAGTCTTCCGTGTAATAACTGCCCTTACTTGCCACAGTGAAACTCCCGCTGTGATATCGGGTGATGCAACTCTCAGAACTCGTGTGATGGAACCTTTACTGAATTCACTTGTTGAATTGGGTGGAAACATCTCCAGTGTTCATATGAACGGAAAAGCACCTTTCATCAATTGGGGAGGGTATATTGGTGGTGAATGCGAAATCGAAGGAAACATTAGTTCCCAATTTATTACAGCAATTCTTTTCACAGCCCCCCCTTGCTAAAAAAAGTACTACAGTGAAAATCAAAGGAGAGATCCTATCATTATCCTATATTCGGCAGACATTAGAAGTTCTTGCAATAGCCGGCATTAAATTTAAACATAATGAAAATTTCTCCAAAATTACGGTGTTCCCTGGTAAATACAGTCCTGCTGAATATATAATAACAGGCGATTACACTTCGTGTTCTTATCTGGTTGCGGTAGCGACTTTATTTCCATGTGATTTGACACTTAAAAATATCAATAGTAAGAGCTTACAAGGTGAGCAGGCTATTCTGGCATTTGTTAAAGAAATGGGAGTGGAAGTCATTAGAAATGATCAAAAAAATGAAATTAGGTTGATTAATAGAAAAGGTCTACTCACTGGAAACTATGAATTTAATGTCAGCAACTGCCCTAATATTGTACCTACGTTAGCTTCAATAGGAATATATGTCAATGGCTGTTTCAGAGTTACCGGGGGATCTATAACCCGTCTTCATAAATCATCAAGAATAAAAGCAATGGTAAATGAGTTACTAAAATTGGGTGTTAACATTCAACCCTTGATTATAAATGATGTTTATGACGGTTTCGAAATTCATGGAGCATCATCCTATTCTGGAAATTGTAGACTGTCTAGTTGGGGGGATCATCGTATTTTTATGTCTTTATTTGTAGCGTCATTACGTTGTCAACAAACTAATTACATTGATGGTTATGAAGATGTCCATTGTTCATTCCCTTCTTTCTTTAAAGAGTTTGAGCAACTTGGTATTACATTCAAAGAAATGATTCACCAATCTGAGTCAGCTTATTAACTTTATTGAGGATATCAATATGAATATCACCAAAAAAATGTGCGAACAGGGTTATGTTGTGATACCTGAAATAATAGGCAAAGAAGAGATTAAAAATATCAGAGATTTTTATAAAAAAACCTCTGAAATAAATAATCTTTCAACTCTTCTTCCAACAGACATATTAAAAAACACTGAAATATTTCATGCTATTTTGAATGATAAAGCAGTTACAGCAATCAAGGAGATTTTTGGCAGAACTTTTTCTTTATTCCCTAATTTTACGATTCGGGAAAGTGTTTATATCCCTTGGCACAATGATGCCTATTTTTTACCTGATGAGATAATAAATCCTGATACACACTTACAATTTATGCAATGTGCTATCTATTTGCAGGATAATGAGCCTGATCATGGCGGAGGAATAACACTCATCCCCTTTTCTCATCGGCTAGATCAAGCCACTGTGAAAAGTATGTTGAATATTCCACAAGCCTACGAAAAAGTTATCATGAGCAAAGCCGGTGATCTTATTCTCTGGGATAACAGAATAACTCACAGAAGCACTTATCCTGATAAGGCGCCTGATAACACCAAATTAGCTTTACAATGGACAGTCTCTGCTTCAGAACAACATAACGAACCATACCTACAGTACCTTCGGGATCGTGCTCAACATAATATGCATGTTTCAGATTATCTCCCCAAAAGCCCAAAACCTTATTTTGCAGATATGCCTAATGTCCGATACCCAGACTCATTTCATGAGGATTCATTAAAAATAATGAAAAAGCAAAATATACACTTTATAGGGCTATGAACTATGACATATTCAAATGATGGACAGAAAGAAAATGGGGCATCTTATATATTGAGGCAGCTACGCCGATTAGGTGCTTTTCATCTCTTTATGGTGCCAGGTAAACTCATTAATGCATTCATGAAATGTTACCCGAAAGATAATGATTCAGTATTAGATATTTTTCCTGTTCCGGTAGTCACCGCCTGCGAAACGGGGGCTGCTTATATGGCAGAAGGATATGCTCGTGTTTCTGACAATTTTGGTATATGTCTAGTCATTGGTGGCCCTGATGTTACAAATACTCTGACAGGCATAACTTCCGCCTACACAGATAATTTTCCTGTTTTACTCTTAGCTGGTCAAATTTCTTCAGCAATGGAAATGCACAATGTATTACAGGACAGTACCCAATCTGGAATTAACCAACAAGCCATTTTTTCTCCGGTAACTCGCGCAACATTTGAAGTGAAAGCGGGTCAATCAATCAGCCGATTTCTGAGAGAATCACTTCGGGCAATGAAAGGAATTGAAAGGGGTCCTGTGTATCTGGGAGTCAGTAAGGAAATTTTAAATGAATATGATGAAAATCGCCCCGACATTAGTTCAAGCATTGCTGATTCTTGGAAAAATCGTCCGGTCGATATTAACAAAATACATTCACCCGAATTTGAAAATTTCATGAGTAAAACCCATAAATGCATCATTCTCGCGGGGTTACGCAGTAAAACACCTGAAACTGCTGATACACTGTTAGCATTTGCAGAAAAGTATCATTTCCCAGTAGCAACAACGCTGAGTGGTAAAGGGATATTTCCAGAAGATCATCCTTTGTCACTCGGTATTTATGGTTATTCAGGGAGTCCCAGAGCGATTGAAGCATTTAAGAATCCAGAGTTGGAAGGTATTATTTTATTGGGCATGGATACCACTCAGTGGAGCACTATGTTATGGTCTCCAGACTTACAGCTTTCAGGTAGAACAGTTCAGGTGGATACTAATCCCGAATATCTTGGTAAATACCTTGATATCACTTGTGGGATCACAGCAAACAGTAGTGCATTCCTGGAAGCTCTTGATGAACATTACCCTAATATTCTCATGCAAGGCCGTTCTAAACGGGAGAAATGGTTACAATACCTTAGTATAATTCCCAAGTATTTCCCTATTGATTTTAGCGCAACAGGCGATGCAACAAGACACCCAGCATCCTATATCAATATCCTCCAGAAACATTTTCCAGAAAATGGAATAGTCAGTGTTGATTCTGGTGCGCACCGATCATTTTTTGGTCATCACTGGATCGCCCGCAGACCTGAAGCGTATATATCAGCAACCACACTTGGCCCTATGGGCTGGAGTATCCCAGCAGGAATAGGAGCCAGCTTTGCTGCTCCAGATAGAAAATGTATGGTTATAACAGGTGATGGTTGTATGTTAATGCAGGGAATGGAGTTAGCCACAGCATCAAAATACCATCGCAATATACTTTTCATTGTCTTTAATAATGCATCTTATGCTGCAAGCTATTTTAATAATAAAGATAACAAAACAGATCTGACAAAAATTCCCGATTATGATTGGTGTCAATTGGCGAGAGGATTAGGGTTAAACTGTTTGTGTGTCAATTCTCCTGATCAATTACAGGAATGCATTGCCGAAATTATGCAACAGAACAGCCCATTTTTAATCGAAATTAAATGTGACAATCAACACACAACGCCAAATAAAGAATATAACAAACGCATAAAAGCGTTCCCACTCGTATGAAAGGTGAAAAGGCATGAAGTCAAAACTTATTATCATCAATTCGTGCGTTATACTGGTATTGGGATTATTTTCTATAGATCTTTATAATCCAGCCCTCCCTATAATAAAAACCGCACTCGCAATTACTGACAATCAAGCACAAAGCCTTGTTGTTTATTATCTCGTTGGTTTCGCTGTATCCCAACTTTTTTATGGGCCTCTCTCCGATAAACACGGACGCATTCCTGTCATTGTATTTTCCTTATTATTTTCCGCTATCGGTAATTATCTGACTTCTACGGCTGAATCATTTCACACGCTATCTCTATTCCGGCTTCTGACTGGTATTGGTGCAGGTGGCTGTCCGGTCATTAGCAGAGCTATACTCAGTGATACTTTCCGCGATAAGACGGAGTTATCTAAATCACTGGCTATTTTTTCGATGGCATCACAAGTTTCGCCTGCTTTTGCACCTGTCATTGGTGGGTATATTACAGAATATCTGCCGTGGAAGTTTAATTTTATAGCCCTTACCATAATGATGCTGATAGGTGCATTTTTTGTAAAAATGACATTGCCGGAAACATCACCGATGAAATCAACAGACAATGGCCGAATAACAGGTTTTCGAATTCTGTTATCTGACATTAATTTTGTTGTATACAGTGTTGTTTCTGCCGTTTTGTTTGCTATTACCATTGGTTATTTTACTGCCAGCCCTTTCGTATTCCAGACACAATTTGAATTATCTTCATCACAGAATGGATATTTGTTTATGGTTTATTCTGCTGGGATCGTCATAGGTTCGTTGCTGACAAAAAAATGGTTGTCACATTCCACACCTGAAAGAATTCTGAAAGTTTCACTCCCGTTATTAGTATTGTTTACAGCGATGGCGCTCATCTTTATTTATTTTACTCAGATATTGTCGATTGAATTTATCATTATTTATAGTTTTGCGGTAGGGCTAGGGTGTGGACTGTCTTCTCCATTATTACTTGGGATAAGTTTGCATGGACATCCAGAATTGTCCGGAACAGGCAGTGCGTTACAAGGCGCACTAAAAATGGCCGGAGCAGCCATTGTATTATGGTTTTTATCTAGTGGGCATACAACAACAGCAACGGGTTTAATGTGGGGACTTTTCATTCTTGCCTTGATTTGTTTTGTTTTCATTACTTTTACCCTGTATAGGGTATCCGAAACAAAAAACCGGCGCTTATAGAGCAACCAACATTGATAATGTTATCTTCACTGTCACACTAACGGAGAGAATATGGATCTTGGAATCGCGGGTCGCTGGGCTGTCATATGTGCAGCCAGCGAAGGTTTAGGATTTGCTTGCGCTGCTGCACTAGTGGCAGAAGGTGTAAATGTTGTTATTAACGCACGAAGATCTGAACAACTGAAAGTGGCGGCACAACAGCTTCAAAATATAAATTCTGCTATATCCGTAAAATGGGTATCAGGTGATATAACACAATCAGAAATTCAGGATACTGTGCTGAATACACCACCTGTGGTGGATATCCTTGTCACAAATGCGGGGGGTCCACCAACAGGCATTTATTCCGACTGGACTCGTGAAATATGGTATCAGGCCATTAATACTAATATGCTTACTCCAATCAGCCTGATTCAGGCTGTCATGGATAAAATGGTTAATCGCTGTTTTGGGCGTATTATCAATATTACTTCTGGAACAGTGAAAGCGCCTCAAAGTGAGCTGGGATTATCAAACGGAGCACGAGGGGGGCTAACAACTTTCATTAGTGGTCTGGCAAAATCTCATGCGCTGATGAGTAATAATGTTACCATAAATAATCTATTACCTGGCGCTTTCGATACCCATCGTCTGAGACAAACATTTGTACAAAAAGCGTCAAGATGCGGAGATTCGCCGGAAAGTATGGCAATACAACGAAGCCAGAAAATCCCGGCTGGACGGTTTGGTACTCCCGAAGAATTTGGTGCGTATTGTGCTTTTTTGTGTAGTAATTATGCAAGTTATATAACGGGACAAAACATCCTTATTGATGGTGGTGCCTATTCCGGTGTTTTTTAAGGCGCATCCTTCTATACCAATCGCCATTGAAGATGCTTGATTTCTTATCCAAATCAGATCATGCTTGCAACCATGAAAATTCATCTGACACCAGAACAAAAACGAGCCCTCGAATTGATGCATGATACCACTCGTGACAGTCGAGTCTGTGATCGCATCAAGGCCGTGCTTTTGGCATCAGAGGGCTGGACTGCTCAGATGATTGCA
>NZ_MKGR01000110.1 GCF_001908095.1 Xenorhabdus thuongxuanensis
GCTTATCCCTTTATGCGCTTTTCTGTCGTCACGTAAGGTAACAACTCAAGGGATCGCTTTTATTGATTCCACCAAAATTGCCGTTTGTCATAACCTTCGTATTCCTCGTCATCGGGTATTTGAGGGAATGGCACAACGAGGAAAAACCAGTACCGGCTGGTTTTATGGCTTTAAACTTCATTTGGTTATCAATGATTGCGGCGAATTGTTAGCCGTGAAACTCACCGCAGGAAACACGGATGATCGCCAGCCAGTCAAAGCGCTGACAAAAGGATTAACAGGATGTTTGTATGGTGATAAAGGGGACTTATCCCAGGCTTTATGTGATGAATTGGAAGCAGAAGGTGTCACGTTAATCACGAATGTCCGGAGTAACATGAAAGCCAAGGCATTATCTCTCTGGGATAGATTGATGTTAAGGCGGCGGTTTTTGATAGAAACTGTCGTTGATCAGCTCAAGAATATTTCTCAGATAGAGCATTCAAGGCATCGCAGTCAACTCGGTTTTTTATTGGAAGTTACTGCCGGCCTTATTGCTTATACATTCCAACCTAAAAAACCGAGCTTGAATCTACGGGATAATGAAATCGCTATTTTTAAACGAAGCTGAGGT
>NZ_MKGR01000111.1 GCF_001908095.1 Xenorhabdus thuongxuanensis
CTCCAGAGAAGAAAGGCGCATGTTGCCCGTTTTTTCCACCATCCTAAAATTCGTTATGCGGCATGATATAAATATAGGTATTTAAACACCGTATTAATAGAAGCTGCGATAAGAACTTCCAAACACTCATTTTATCCTCCTATCGCTATATCGCCGTAATTCTGTTGCCCTCATCATCGTTGACATCATCCGCTCGTTCAGCTACAAGCCCTGTAAGCAAATTATTTCTTTTAGTGCTAATTATGTTAGCAAGCATAGATGCCGATATATGCTTTTTATCTGCCACAGAGTATGAAGCTAAGATAGTTTCCCGTAAAACATATTCATCTAACCATTTAGTAGGGCTATGTTTTCCATTTAGCTTAAAACCAATATTATTCCAATTAGAGCCAACTGAATAATCTTCATCATAATAATCGAATAACTCATCAATTTGAGCATCCGAAGGTTTATCTTCTATACCAATCTAACTTGAAGATGCAGGTTTTAAAGTCTGAAAATTATCAGTCAGTCGAGTCGTGAGCTCTTTCGCTTTTTCTGGCAAAGTGACATGAA
>NZ_MKGR01000112.1 GCF_001908095.1 Xenorhabdus thuongxuanensis
TACGGTCAGCCGTCACCTAAAAGATTTCATCGCTCAGGAAAAGCTCACCCCGGAAAATGGCGGGTCTGAAAGCCATCTCTCTGCCGAACAAACCACCGACCTGATTGATTATTTGACGGCCAATTTGATGCATACGACCACTCAAATTGTGGCCTATGTCCAAGCCCGTTGGCAGGTGTCTTTCAGCGTAGGCGGAATGACAAAATGGCTTCACCGCCAGGGTTTCAGCTACAAGAAACCAAAGGGCGTTCAGCATAAATTTGATGCGGATAAACAGCAACAGTTTATTGATGATTACCAATCGCTGAAAAACGCAGTGGGTCAGAGTGAACCTATCCTATTTATTGATGCGGTGCATCCTACCCAGTCCACAAAGCTCAGCTATGCCTGGATGAAAGCAGGAAAAAATCAGGTCAAAGTGGTCGAAACCACCGGCAGTCGTACCCGTCTCAATATTCTGGGTGCCCTCAATTTACAACGCATTGA
>NZ_MKGR01000113.1 GCF_001908095.1 Xenorhabdus thuongxuanensis
CAAACCTCAATCCGATAGAGCGATTGTGGAAGTATATGAATGAGCAGGTGCGTAATAATGTCTATTTCCCGAATGCGAAGACGTTCCGTGAAACCCTTCATCATTTTTTTCATGTCACTTTGCCAGAAACAGCGAAAGAACTGACGACTCGACTGACTGACAATTTTCAGATTTTAAAACCGGCATCTTCAAGTTAGATTGGTATATAGTAAATACTAAATAGTAGGATATCAATGAATACTTACGATTAATGAACTGTAATAAATATCTTAAACAAATATTACATAAATTTATTTGTGTGGATAGTATTATCGAAATTAGTTGAAAGTAATGAGGAAAAATTGGGAATGCTTTTGTTTATAAATCAGAACCACCCGCATAGCGGGTGGTTTGCTCTAGCCCTATAAGGGCATGTTACCGACTGCGCCTAAATGACGCGGCTTTCTCTTCGTTCAAGC
>NZ_MKGR01000114.1 GCF_001908095.1 Xenorhabdus thuongxuanensis
GGATAGTATTTCGCATATTGATTACCTCATCGCTATTATTATGTTGCCGACTTTTAGCCCTGTCCGGCGCAGGGTGTTGTGGTATTATCTTTACGCCTGCGGTTTCTTTGAGTCGAGACGCGGGCGAAATATTAACTACCTACAAAAAGGAGCTAAATCTTATGATCTCGAAAGATGAACTTGTCCAATTTTTCGAAGATGCAAAAAAATCTCGTACCCTGCATACTATTGAGGACAGAATTACTGCACTTGAAATTATGACCTGTGCCATAGCTGCTTCATTAAAAGGAGAGAGTAGAGAGAATTTTCTAACCATTATGAATTCATTTTCGCTCACTAATAATCCGATGAAAAACCGAACAGATAAGTCTGTTGCAGATTTACATGTTCTCAGTGCTAATTTTGTAACCATACTCAATTCCCTCAAATAGTGAACTATTCAG
>NZ_MKGR01000115.1 GCF_001908095.1 Xenorhabdus thuongxuanensis
AAAAGAGAAGAAAAAGAAGAAGATTTTGAGTCAGTCGCAGATAACCCGTATTAACCTGTTGATGGGGAAGTTTGCGGAAGAAGAAAGAACCGACGTGATACCACGGGGAGGGCGGTGTGCCCTGTACCCAACCTGGTATTGGTCAACCGTGCTGGCGACATTGCGCTTTACGGGGATGCGCCAGAACCAGTTACTGCACCTGCGGCTGCGGGATATTAACCTGGAAAGCAATTATATTGAACTGGGACTGGAAGGCAGTAAAAACCACAGCGAATGGGAGATACCGATTATTCCGCAACTCAAACCCTGGCTGGCACAACTCGCGGCAAGGGCGATGGCTGCCGGTGCTGAAGGCCACGATCCAATTTTCGATCTCAGCCGGTTAAGTGTGCCGCACCCCAGCCGGCTTTCCCGTTACCAATA
>NZ_MKGR01000116.1 GCF_001908095.1 Xenorhabdus thuongxuanensis
CGTGCTGGGATTTAATGCCGACGCCGCATGGGGCGGGGTCGATGGCGGGGTTGAGATACCCCTGTGCAAAAATAAATTACCGTTGATTTGGGTGGATTATCGCGTGCTACCCGATGGTGCCATCAAAATCATGACCTACCATCGAGAGCACGCAGACGCGCCAGAATTCGCCCGAAATGTACGAGAGGGTTACGCTGATGGTGACCCGATTGATATTCCTGTCGGTCGGTCTATATCTGTCCGTGTCCAGATGCCGGCAGATTCGGTGTGGAATGTGAGGCAGGGGGAGGTGGGGACGTGATGGAAAAAGCCCTCGAGGGGGAGGGCTTTATTATATTTAAATCAAGCTGCTTTTAGAGTGGTATCAAGATCCTTATCCAACTGACGGTTTAGATACTTAACTT
>NZ_MKGR01000117.1 GCF_001908095.1 Xenorhabdus thuongxuanensis
AGTAACTCGTCAGCCGATTGCGGCCGGAAATAGCCCTGGCTGTCACGAATAGCGGCCGGTTGTTGCTCGGGGGATTTTTGCGGTGTGGCAGACTGGCGGACAAAATGCGATTTAAAACGCTGAAACATGGTCTTTCCTCTTTCGGTTCAAATTGGGTTCAGTGTCGGTGGATCCCAATCGGAAACAAGGGAAAACTCTTTTTGCGGAAATGAAAATTAAACTGACCCGATTCATCCATAGATTCACTTATCGGATCACCTTAATTTTTACTATAAATCAATGCATTAATACTACTCAAAAATAAGAAAGCGCCCCGAAAGGCGCATGAGAACAAGAGAATAGATACTGAGAAAAATTCAGGCTGCCTGTGGCTGTTGATGCTCCCGTAAACGGTTCGACC
>NZ_MKGR01000118.1 GCF_001908095.1 Xenorhabdus thuongxuanensis
CAACAATATGTTTTTCTTCAGGAAGTCGGTTGTAAGGTGCATAATCATCCGTACAGTAAAACCTGACATTAAAAGGTGATAATAACTCAAGGAGTTTGCGTAAAGTCGCCGTACTGCGATCACCAAAAACATGTGCCACGACTCGCTTGAGGCGAGGCTCCCAGGCATACCAGAGCCAGCGTTGATTTTTCTTATTACCGACAAATGACCATTGTTGGTGAGTAGACCTGCCCAGTCACCCGGGCAGATCCCTCCTCAGAACCGGACATGCAGAACTACCGCATCCGGCTCCCGACAGATCCCAGTCGTCACACCTATTCAGCAAGAATTGAACATTGAATGGACTTTCCAGCTTGAAGGATAACCCAGCACTTTCAGGATCAGAG
>NZ_MKGR01000119.1 GCF_001908095.1 Xenorhabdus thuongxuanensis
GGCAAATCCGGTTATCCGTCACACTGAGGCACGATGACGAGGCACTACGGTGCGGAAGTTGCTGATGCCCTGCTTCCAGGAAAAGCCCCTAAGCTCCAGGTTATTGTTAATCGTACCCCAAACCGACACAGGTGGTCAGGTAGAGAATACTCAGGCGCTTGAGAGAACTCGGGTGAAGGAACTAGGCAAAATGGTGCCGTAACTTCGGGAGAAGGCACGCTGGCGTTAGGTGAAGGGACTTGCTCCTGGAGCCGAGGCCAGTCGCAGATACCAGCTGGCTGCAACTGTTTAATAAAAACACAGCACTGTGCAAACACGAAAGTGGACGTATACGGTGTGA
>NZ_MKGR01000012.1 GCF_001908095.1 Xenorhabdus thuongxuanensis
AGCCTTTTGTTCCTTTATTTCTCTATTTTTGACGACTTAAAGTTATAAAGGAGCGGCTATGTCATTTCAACTCACCATAAAAGTCGAGCATCGCGTTAATAATCATCAATTTATACATTAGCAACTAAGGTAGAAAAGTTTTCAGCATATTCAATCAGAGGATCATCTATGAAGTTTGTCCATACTACACCAAGATCAATTTTCTTATCTGTTTCAACAATTTCTAAAAAATTCATATAGTATTCAGGAATAGAGCTAATAATGCGTTTAGGCACACATGTATAGGCACTATTTTTTGTAATCATCTCTATTATCAATATGATATCATTTGTTTTTAATAGCAAATGCATATCATTACCAGTATAAATAGGAAAAACATTAAGATAATCTATTAACTCAACCACTTCTTTTTTTTCTAATGAGTTTGTCGGAGTAACCCCATTTCCAAACTTACTTAAGACTGCTCTAAATTTAGATACCAGATAACTCCCTTTCTTAAAGATATAGACCAATCTTTCCGTAAACACCTTTTTAGGCTCTAAATGAGCGCCAATAGATGATAGCGGCATCACTGCAACATGTAGCATCCCTGCATTCAGTAAATTTATCTGCTGTTCAACTGACAGTCCTGTCACCAATGACAGCACAACATTCCCTTTCTTTTCCACAATCTGCTTCTCTATTTGAGAATAATTGTGGATAGGAAAACAAGAACCAACGTACAAGTGCCTGGCCGTATCCTCTCTTGAATCGAAATGAACCTGACTTTTGAAGTTTTCATAGTGAGTTAAAAACTTTCGGGTATTTTCCAACGTCTTCTGCCCAAAATCTGTCAACCTTGTTCCATTTGGTCCCCTTGTAAATAGTGACGCACCAAGAATATCTTCCAACCCGTGAATTTTCTTCGTCAAGGCAGGCTGGGAAAGATAAAGCCTCTTAGAAGCCTTATGATAATTAAGAGTTTCAGCCAAAACGATAAAAGCCTCAAGATTGCGTATATCCATGTTCTTTAGCCCAATGATTGTTAAATAACTACAAAACATTACAGATTCATGGTGATAGCATTTCAACTTAGTGTTTTGCCAAAGATTTTATTAGGTCAAATGGTCAAAATGTTAACTAATAAGATGTTAGTTAATAAGGGTAAAATTCGCAAAATTTATTATTATCATGCTTTAATTTCATATTTAAATAATTTCAAAAGTAACTAATATTCTAGCAACAGAGACATATTCCTTATTACTGATAATTTTTTAATACTCTATTTCATTTTTTAAACTACAATATTATTAATGTTTATGAAGTCCAAAAATAGCATTTATAATGAGCACTAAGTTATCAACTGATAATTTTACTTTATTGATAACCAGCCTAAAATACCAAATGTCATACGACGAAACTATTGTGTAAATAATTTAATTAGCCAACATAAAGAAAGTATATATATCTGGATTACTCGTATAATGTAATAAACAGAAGACAATTCACATCCATTATATTATCAATAACTCACCTATATTTTACTTTTCTGGTCACTTTAATATTTACTCTTATTACGTGTTAATAAGGAGATTAATTTAAGATGTTATATTAAATACAACAAGATAGTAACCATCATAAAACGAATAAAAACACCGATCAAAAAATAGTGATATGTCAATGGCTAGCTTTATAGTGTGTTGCTAATGTATACTTATTCTTACCTAGGCTTTAGTCTTTTTTATATCAGAATATTCTGTATTGGCATGTCATTTTATGGATAATGACCAACGTAGTATACTATTTTAAATTAAGAATAAAAATAATAAAGTTTCAATATAAGGAGAGTATTTACTTTCTGGGCTTATGCTCAATCCAATAGTTTACACAATAATCTCCCCATATCCTCAGGGTTAGAATCTACTTTCTCTCCAGTCGCATAGTCATATAAGAAAAATTGTGATGGATTGTGACTATTTGCTACTTTTATTTTCGTATTATTCAGCCCAAATGGATAAGGTAAAATACCAAACCCTGGAAAGTGCTTATATTCATAATGCAATGAGCGACTTGTTTCAGTGGATGCCGATATGCCAATATCTTGATCAGTCATAGATATTGCTCTGCGTCCCCAAGAATATTTGGGATCAAGAGTCTCACACGTACTATTTTCAGAATTTTCGCCTAATTTTACATAGCCATCATCTTCAAACTCAGGGGTAAAAACATATCTCTGTGGATTAAACCGATATTCATAAATAGTTTGCTCCCCAGTTTGGGGTTCTGTGACTTTTGCAGTGACAATGGTTATTCCCTTAGAAGTCCTGAAGTTCTCCGCAGGAAATGTAATATTCCCAGATTGGCTTACTTTTACAAGCTCTCCTGAAGATTGATACTCGACATTTTCACCAACAATATGTACAGGTTTCGTTGATTCCTTTGTCAATCTGATGATTAAATCGCCATAGACATTGTAAGGTTCTCGCTGCCGTGTCGCAGCAATATAACTATCTCCACCATGACCGGAAATCAGATGAAGCCCTGCTTCTTGTGGTTTTGCTTTAAAACTAACGGGAATTTTCGCGATGATAGAATACTCTTTATTATCAGTAATGATACTCATTTGGGCTATGATCCCATCCATACCTACAGTACTCACTAATGAGGCAGTTAAATAACCTTCAGCATCTGTAGTTATCTGCTGTTCTTTAAAAATTAATTTGTCCGGCAGATCTTTATTTTCAATGTTCCAGTTGACGTTAGCTAAGCTCCAGTTACGCATCGGTTGTCCACTTTTCGGATCGATGAGCAAAATTCTATAAGTATATGCATCATGCCCATTACCCCAAATAGGCCCGTCTGGAGAAACTTCTATATCACTTTTAAACACAATATCGACAACTTTTGCCGGGCTAAAAGAGAAAGCGGGCGATAGTGTTTTTACATCATCCTGAAGTGAAACAGATATTCTGGCATCTTTCACTGCCTGAGTACTGGTCACAGTTGCCGTCAGTTCCCCTTTGTTATTTGGTTTCGCTGCCCCTACTATTAATTTCATACCGGGAACACCGTTTTCTATCTTCCATATAGGACTAACACTCGCGCTCTTTGGAAATGGTTTGCCATCTGAACCCACCACCGTTGCAATAAATGTATATTCGTTTTCTCCTGTCGCTTCCAATGGCCCAGCCTGATCGATAGTCAATGATTGGACATGAATGTTTTTGTCTTCCTCAACAAAAGCGACAAACTCTGAAAATTTCTCTACCTCTTTTTCAATTATAAGGCCAACCTGAATTTTCGCAGATTTCCAAGTTTTGCTGCTCAAAGTTGCGATCAATCTGCCTTCAGCATCCGTCTTATCACTCCCTTTCAACTCTACATCGCCATTATCTGGATTCACTCGCCATTGGGCATCTATATTTTGATTCTTCAATAACTGACCATCAGGGCCCAAAATCGTTGCCACAAAAGTATAACTATCATTGTTGTCACCTAGTGCAATGGGAGTTTGTGGTGAAACCGTTATTGAATCAATTGCATATTTAGACTGAATATCACTGAAACTGATTTTAGCTATCCTAACTTTAGGCATGCCTTCCATTTCAAAATAAACTGTCGCATTCTGAACTGGCTTCGTACTGGTTACTTTTACGCTTAACTGCCCTGTATCATTGGTTGTGCTTGATTCATCCCATTGCAATTTAATGGCATCTTTCAGCTCTAATGAACTGCCTTTAGGTAGTTCAACCGTCCATTTCACATCTTGGATCGCGATCAGGGGAAGCGGGGAATTATTTTGATGACCATGTGTGACAGCGACTGCCAGTGTGAAAGCAGATTCACCATCCGCAACTATATCATTAGTTGAAGGTGTAATTTGCGGTTTACCCTTAATAACAAAAGGTTCAATCGTAACTAACATTTCAGCCGTCTTGGCGCGCTTGCCATTCTCTTCTTCCACCACCGCATAAATTGGATAACTATTTACGCCATTGTAGATGTACTTTGGCAGTATCATAACCATCGGGTTACCGATATTCGAAAATTTGCCCCCATTTTTAGTGAACTCTTCCCCAGCCCGCCATGTAATTTGCTTGATGGGTTTATCCGAAATAACATTGGCCGTTACAGATTTCATCTGGGCAGTGTACCCATGAATAGAGTGAGGTAAGGTAACTTGCAGCGCCTGTTTTTTCCTGTAATCCAGAACGATGCTGTTGTTTCGTTCAACCAGATCGTAACGGCTTCCTGCCAATGTACGCATGGATGCAATGTTATAAGGCGAGAACTGGGTGTCAAAAGTCACTCCAAATCGATAATTCAGGTTGGCCTGGAATTGCGTTTCACTATGTCCACCGCTTGCATATTTATAATCCACTGCCATTGTTATCAAAGGGATAGGCGTATAACTCAGGCCAAATCTGGCAAGGCCAGGATCCTTCTGTTTGCTATGATGATTGAAAAGAGCAACGTTATCGCCGAAGTACTGCTCATAACTCAATCTGCCACCGAGACTTGGGTAAACTGGCAGGAAAAATTCACTTTTGAGGTCAAAGCCATTAGCGGGGCGCTCTTCATAATCTATCTCTTTAATAGATTGCTGCCAATTTTTCAGACGCCAGTAGGTGTTAACTGAAAGTTTCAGGTAATCAGCCCAAACTTCTCCTCCTAAACCCAAACGTTTATTTTTACCCGTAATATCATAGTCATAAAAGGAATTGAAACCATACATCCAGCGGGATGTAACATAACGTCCTCCCAAACCAAAGTTAACCGTATTGCGGTTATCTTTATTGCCATATCCCAATTGTGAGAAAAACAACCAATCTTCTTTATCGTCATAGAACGGAAATAAAAAATCTAATGAGCGGTTATCCAGTTTGCCTTTTCTATCAAGGGAAACATTAATTTTGGCTGTACCAAACTGAGATAACCACTTTTGCATCTCGCCGGAGGCCAAGTTATTAAACTTCCCTAATGCATAAGATTTAGCTTGTTCGACAATATGATTCATTTCTATGCTGCTTGTTTTTATATTATTTTTATTATCAGTATTGATATCTAAAGTTTTTTCGCCCTGTTCCTTTATTTTATTATTTAAATTATCAGATTCATTTACCCTTTTAATATTCAACCCTTCTTTTACAATAAATTTTTCTGCGTGTTTTACTGGGTGTGCATTTGTTAACATAGATAAAAGAAACAATACCATAATAGAAAAAATAAAAAAACGCGTATATTCACTAAGATATCTAGCCATATACAAGCACCTTAGAATTTAATAGCACAAACTTAAATTAAAACAAAAATACATTAAAAATCATATTGTTAAAAATATAACCTTTATGCCATTTATATTTTTTAGTCTGTTCCCTCACGCATCAAAACTCATCCATTCATGCTTGTAATTATCATATTAAATATGAACACATTAATCATAAATTTAAAACAAAATATTTAAAAAAATAGAAGAATACTTACCCACACTTAACATACATTAGAAAATTTTTGGCTATTATGCATAATGAAAAATTATTATCATGTGATAACAAAAAGTAATTTGTTTTTTCAGAGGATGTTTTTGAAAATAACTTAACGATAATCAGAATGAAAACAATGATCCCATATAGACAATGGTCATCAATTTTCCACATGGTTTTTTTAATCTATTTTGGGGTATATTTTATATTAAATGCTCAGTAAGATAATCTGACGCACATAAATCACTTCTTAATTTCGATAAAATATGGCAGAAAAATGATGAAAATCGACTTGAGCAATATGATAACAGAGAGTCGTAATCCCGCCAGTACCCACATTGATCAACTTTCAACTCTCGATATGTTGCGCGTTATCAATGATGAAGATAAAAAAGTGGCTATTGCTGTTGAAAAAACACTACCTCAAATTGCCAGTGTGGTTGATAAAGTTGCCGAGGCATTTCGTCAGGGTGGGCGCTTAATCTATAGTGGAGCCGGCACATCTGGGCGCTTAGGTATCCTGGATGCCAGTGAATGTCCACCAACTTATGGTACAAAACCAGAACAAGTCATCGGCTTAATTGCTGGAGGGCATCAAGCCATTCTGAAAGCTGTCGAAAATGCAGAAGATAATCGGCAATTAGGTACAGAAGATCTTAAGGCTCTACACTTTAACCAAAGAGATGTCCTGGTAGGGATCGCGGCCAGTGGCCGAACACCTTATGTATTAGGTGCAATGGAATATGCCAAATCAGTTGGTGCTACTGTCGCCTGTATCAGTTGCAATCCAGATAGTCCAATGGTGCAATTGGCTGATATTGCCATCACGGCCATCGTGGGGCCAGAAGTGATAACAGGATCATCTCGCATGAAGGCAGGAACGGCACAAAAATTGATACTGAATATGATCACAACAGGCGCCATGATCCGTATTGGCAAGGTATATGGTAATTTGATGATTGACGTAGAAGCTACCAATGCCAAATTAATCGAACGCCAGAAGAATATTGTCATGGCTGCCACTGAATGCAGCAGAGAAATGGCAGAACAGGCCTTAAATGCCTGTGGTGGTCATTGCAAAACCGCAATCGTAATGATTTTATCGGGCGTCAACTCCGAAGAGGCTAAAGCATTACTGGTTGAACACCAAGGGTTTATCCGGCCAGCTATCTCAATAGACCGATAATCATTGCCTCTTTAGAAGGGGGAGTTCAATGGCTAAAATTCGTCAGGAAATGTTGGCGGAAATACTCAACGCCATTGGCGAGGTGGGTAATGTTGTACGCTGTGGAAATTGCATGACCCGCCTGCGGTTGACTCTACGGGATGATTCACTTGCCGATATATTCAGGTTGAAGAAGGTTGCCGGTGTCTTGAACGTCATAGAGACTGATGACCAACTTCAAATTGTCCTTGGCCCCGGCAAAGCCCAAACAGTAGCAGAGATGATGAAAACGCTGTTAAGTGATACACGTCATCCTAGTGGATCTGAACTTTCCCCTGCTAAACCCCATTCTGGCACGCTAAAAGATATCGCCACTTCTAACAAAAAACATCTCAAAGAAAAACAAACCAGTTCAGTCCATAAATTTCTGGCTAAATTTGCCACCATCTTTACTCCCCTGATCCCTGGATTTATCGCCATTGGCCTGTTATTGGGTTTTGCTACTCTGTTGGAACAAGTTTTTATTAAAGAAGTCACTCATCCCAACGCTATATTGGTTGAAATGGTTGGCTATATGAAAATTTTCAGCAAAGGCATGTTCAGTTTCTTAGGTATCTTGATTGGCTACAATGCACAAAAGGCATTTGGAGGATCAGGGGTTAACGGAGCCATCATCGCCTCTCTATTTGTGCTAGGTTATAACGCCGAAGCTACCAGTGGTTTCTACTCCGGTATCAGTCATTTTTTTGGCTTCGCCATTGACCCTCGAGGCAATATTATCGGGATACTGATTGCCTGTATTCTCGGTGCCTGGGTGGAAAAACAGATCCGTAAAATCATGCCCTCTGATCTGGATATGATCCTGACTTCCACAGTCACCCTACTTATTATGGGCGCAGTTACATTTATCATCATTATGCCTGTCGGAGGTTATCTGTTTACCGTGATGTCATGGCTGTTCATGAACTTGAATGGTAACCCGTTCGGTACAGCCATCCTTGCAGGGCTATTCCTAATCGCCGTGATGTTTGGTGTGCATCAGGGCTTTGTTCCCGTCTATTTTGCTTTGATGGAAGCACAAGGATTTAATTCCCTTTTTCCCATTTTGGCGATGGCAGGGGCGGGGCAAGTAGGCTCCGCACTGGCGTTATATGTCAAAGCCCAAAAAGGCGCTTTGCTGCGTGCTCAAATCAAAGGCGCCATCATTCCAGGTTTACTGGGGATTGGCGAGCCCTTGATCTATGGTGTCACACTTCCCCGCGTCAAACCTTTTGTCACCGCCTGTCTCGGCGGTGCCATAGGTGGTTTTTTTATCGGCCTGATTGCCTGGTGGGGATGGCCTGTCGGATTGAATAGCGTTTTCGGCCCTTCCGGGCTAGTCGCCCTGCCGCTGATGATATCCAACAGCAGCATCTTCACGGGCATGACAATATATGGTGCCGGGCTAATCGTCTCTTATATCGCTGGCTTCACGCTCACGCTATTCTTCGGCAGCAAGAATATCGATTTAAGTTAACTCAGCCAAACCAGATTAAAGGCACACAAGCGGCTGTCAGGACACCCATTGCGATATTGAATGTAAACCACGCACGACGGCTTTTCAGTAACTGACCAATCAGTGAACCGAGAACAAGCCAGATTGCCCCAGCAAGGGTATTGACGATTAACATCACGATACTGATAACAAAAATGGAATGGTTATACAACTCTCCAGCCAGACTGTAACTACTGATTGCACCCAATCCCATCAACCATGTTTTGGGATTCAAGAACTGCAATAACCAACCTTGATAGATTTTTATTGGCTCTCCTGCCGACGTTGTGGTGTCCAGCCGCTTATAATGCGAGGTGGCTGTTTTCCAGGCTAGCCATAATAAATACAGGCATCCGAGTATTTTCAGGCCCGTATGTATAGCAGGATAAATCAGCAGTAACGCCGCAACACCAAACGCAGACAGCAGTAAAATTGTCTGCATTCCCAGAATAATGCCCAGACAAAGCGGGATAGAACGGCGAATACCAAAATTAGCTCCCGATGATGTCAGTAACAAATTATTTGGACCTGGTGTGACAGCGGAAATAAACATAAATATACTAAGCGAGAATATCAGGCTTAAAGTCATGGGTAGATTCCCCTCCCACCCAGATAGTTGACATTTCTTTTCAAGAAAATAACAGTATGTTATTTCACATACAAGATAACTAATCATGAAATCAATTCATTATGAATCCCAGACTACAACTCCATTGGCAACAGCTAAGTTTACCCGATGATGAATTACAGTATTTTCAGGAGCAATCACAATGATTATCCCGTGGCAACAATTGGAAGCCGATACACTCCACAACTTGATTGAAAGTTTTGTCCTGCGGGAAGGTACTGATTACGGCGAACAGGAAAAAACGCTCGAACAAAAAGTACAGGATGTAAAACGTCAGCTTGAACGAGGCGAGGTTCTGTTGGTATGGTCTGAACTACATGGAACCGTTAATATCTTGCCTAAAGAGATGTTCCGTCCGTAAAGCTCAGCTAACTTTATTCATTCTAATTGACTGATTCGCCAGTTTTATTGATTAAGGAGTCTGTTCATGTCTGCCAAACACCCCGTCATCGCAATCACTGGCTCCAGTGGAGCAGGAACAACCACTACCAGTGTCGCTTTCCGCAAAATTTTCCAACAATTTGACGTAACCGCCGCACTGATAGAAGGGGATAGTTTCCATCGTTACACTCGTCCTGAAATGGATGCCGAGATACGCAAAGCAAGAGAACAGGGCAGACATATCAGCTACTTTGGGCCAGAAGCTAATGATTTCGGTATGTTGGAAAGGACATTCTTTGAGTATGGGGAAACGGGCAATGGTCGCTGCCGAAAATATCTCCATACCTATGATGAAGCCGTTCCCTATAACCAATCACCAGGGACTTTCACACCGTGGGAACCCCTGCCATCAAATACGGACGTCCTATTTTATGAAGGACTGCACGGTGGAGTTGTCACGCCACAACACAATGTCGCCGGTCATGTGGATCTGTTGATTGGCGTTGTGCCTATCGTCAACTTAGAATGGATACAAAAACTTATCCGTGATACCGGAGAGCGTGGGCATTCCAGAGAAGCTGTCATGGATTCCGTTGTCCGCTCAATGGATGACTATATCCGCTACATCACTCCTCAGTTTTCACGTACCCACATCAATTTCCAACGTGTCCCTACCGTTGATACCTCCAACCCCTTCTCTGCCAAGGCCATTCCCTCGCTGGACGAAAGTTTTATCGTGATCCGCTTCCGGGGCCTCACTCAAATTGATTTTCCTTATTTGCTAGCTATGCTTCAGGGTTCATTTATTTCCAGCATAAATACTATCGTCGTTCCAGGTGGAAAAATGGGGTTGGCAATGGAATTAATTATGGCACCGCTTGTTAAACAATTACTAGAAGGCAAGAAAATCTCGTAATTTAATCCTTATTTAATTTTTAATAGGGCAGGTAACAAAAAATAATGTTACCTGTTTTATTTAAATAAACAGACCATTTTTTGTGACATAATTTTTTCCCTTTTATAAATGTAAAATCAATAAAACCAACTCTTCTGCCTGATTTCTGGTAATCTGGCAGTCAGTTTAATATGCTGAAGCGATACAGGAGAAGACAGAAATGCTTTCCTGTGTTACAAACAAGGTTACAAGCGCGGACTGGCAAGGTATATGGGTTAAGATCAATATGCCTACATTTTGGCATCCTTATAATCCATATAAAATTCCCGCTTGTCAGTTTTTCAGCAGGTTAATATGTTAATCTATTGACTTTATAAAGCTAGCCTGAAGAGGAACTATAGTTTCTCACACTATAAAGGCAGAAATAACAACAGAGGATAAAGCGAATGGTTCTCGGCAAGCCACAAACAGACCCTACTCTTGAATGGTTTTTGTCACACTGCCATATTCACAAATATCCATCCAAGAGCACGCTTATTCATCAAGGCGAGAAAGCAGAAACGCTTTACTACATTGTTAAAGGTTCAGTTGCTGTTCTAATAAAAGATGAAGAAGGTAAGGAAATGATTCTCTCTTATTTAAATCAGGGGGACTTCATTGGTGAACTTGGATTGTTTGAAGAGGGGCAAGAACGTACTGCATGGGTGCGAGCAAAAAGTGCCTGCGAAGTGGCTGAAATTTCCTATAAGAAATTTCGCCAGTTAATTCAGGTCAATCCTGATATTCTGATGCGTTTATCTGCCCAGATGGCAAGTCGCCTACAAACCACTTCCGAAAAAGTAGGTAACTTAGCCTTTTTGGACGTTACAGGCCGTATCGCCCAGACATTGCTCAATTTGGCTAAACAGCCTGATGCAATGACTCATCCTGATGGTATGCAAATCAAAATCACACGTCAGGAAATTGGGCAGATTGTGGGTTGCTCGCGTGAAACGGTTGGCCGTATCCTTAAAATGCTGGAAGATCAAAACCTGATCTCTGCACATGGCAAAACCATCGTCGTTTATGGGACACGTTAATTCCCGATAAACCAGAAACTACTCAGCCAGTGCAATCCGTTACTTCGCACTGGCTTTTTTTACTATTATTTGTTTAGCCAGCGGGATATCGCCATTTCCAGCCGCATCATGCCTTCTGTGATTTCATCCTCAGGAATAATTAATGATGGCGTAAAGCGCAAGATGCAGTCTCCTGCACTTAATAACATCAATCCCATTTCCGCCGCTTGCTGCAATATCTCTCTGGCTTTACCCTGATATTCAGCCTTCAGCACGGCTCCTATTAGCAAGCCTTTTCCACGAAACTCATGGAAAATGCCATATTTTTGGTTCATCTTTTCCAGAGCATGAATGTACATATCGTGCCGTTTTTCCACACCCATCAGCACTTCTGGAGTATTGATGATATCCAGTACGACACAACCGACGCTACAAGCCAATGGATTTCCACCATAAGTCGTTCCATGTGCACCCGTTTCCATTGCCGCCGCTATTGTATCTGTCGTTAACATTGCACTAATTGGAAAACCTCCCCCCAGCGCTTTTGCTGTCGTCAAGATATCCGGCTGTACGCCATAATGCTGGTAAGCATATAACTTACCTGTGCGCCCCATCCCACTCTGAATTTCATCAAAAACCAACAAAGCCTGATGCTTATCGCACAATTCACGCACCCCATGTAGAAACTCCATTGTCGCAGGCGTGACTCCTCCCTCTCCTTGAATGGGTTCCAAAACAACAGCACAAGTGCGATCATCGATTTCAGCCCTGACAGCATCTAGATCGTTAAAAGGCACATGAATAATATCAGCAGGTTTAGGCCCAAACCCTTCGGCATATTTTGGTTGCCCTCCTACCGAAACCGTGAAAAAAGTGCGTCCATGAAACGCCTGATGGAAAGCAATAATTTTAGTTTTATTGGGATGATGACGAGTAATCGCATAACGACGTGCTAATTTAAATGCCGCTTCATTGGCTTCCGCTCCCGAATTAGCGAAAAAGACCTTCTGGGCAAAAGTCGCATCAATCAATTTCTGCGCTAAGGTTAAAGCAGGCTCGTTGGTAAAAACATTACTGACATGCCATAATTTTTCACCTTGCTGTTTCAAAGCGTTCACCAAAGCCGGATGAGAGTGTCCTAAAGCCAGGACAGCGATACCACCGGCAAAATCAATGTATTCTCTCCCCTGTTGATCCCATACTCGACTTCCTTGCCCTTTGACAGGAATGAAATTCGCTGGTGCATAAATGGGCAACATCACTTGATCATAGATATTTCGGTTTACTGCTTTATTTTCTACCATTTCCCTCACCTTATTTTTATATTTGCCATTTTCAAGTGAAATAATAGTCATAAAATATGAATAAAAAATCACTAAAGGGCAAATAAAAAACAACAGAATGAGGGAATGTAGAGGTATCTAACTAATATTTGAGGAAATTATTTAACAATTCATGTCCCTGCTCACTAAGAATGCTTTCTGGATGAAATTGCACCCCTTCCAGTGGCAAAGTACGGTGGCGTATTCCCATGATTTCATCTACGTCACCATTACGCTGACTCCAGGCCGTCACTTCAAATGAAGCAGGAAGTGTTTCTGCGGCAATGACCAAAGAGTGGTAACGCGTGACCGTCAATGGACGATCTAATCCTTTGAATACCCCTTGCTGGCTATGGTGAATCAGGCTGGTTTTTCCATGCATAACTTCACGAGCTTTAACAACGCTCGCACCAAAAGCCTGGCCTATTGCCTGATGTCCCAGGCACACACCAAGGATGGGTAATTTCCCTGCAAAATGTGAAATCGCTTCCAGCGAGATCCCTGCTTCATTCGGCGTACAAGGGCCTGGAGAAATGACTAAATGAGTAGGCGCCAAATTTTCGATATCTTCAAGCTGGATCTCATCATTACGCTTAACTAAAACCTCTGCCCCTAACTCACAAAAATATTGATATAAATTGAATGTAAAAGAATCGTAGTTATCTATTATTAGTAACATAGGAATATATCCTACTGATTATTATAGTCTTATAAGTTGCCCTACCCCATTGGGATATTATGCATTCTGTATAATAGTAAAATCAGGTAAATCAGTATCAACAGCAATAGGGGACTCATCATACCACAGAAGCACTTTTAAAATAGTGGTACGGCGACCGCATTACCATCATACAACAAAGTAGAAAGGGCGGAGAGAGGGAGAATACAAACGGTACTTAAACAACCATAAACGATTATCCAAATACCGTACTATATCTGTGTTCGGGCTGTTAAGGCTCAATCTTGGCAGACAAGATCACAATTGGTTTTGCCGGTACATTTTGATAAGGGCCAACATTTTCTGTTTTGACCTGAGAAATTTTATCAACCACATCCATACCTTTGACAACTTTGCCAAAGACCGCATAACCGAAGTCACGCTGCCCGTGGTCAAGGAAAGCATTATCGGTCACGTTGATAAAAAACTGGCTGGTAGCGCTGTCCTTATCTGCGGTACGTGCCATAGCAATAGTACCACGAAGGTTACGCAGGCCGTTATCTGCTTCATTTTTGATTGGCGCTTTGGTGGCCTTCTGCTTCATATCTTTCGTAAAGCCACCACCCTGAATCATAAAACCTGGGATAACACGATGAAAGATGGTGTTGTTATAAAATCCCTCATTGACATACTCAACGAAATTCTTGGTAGTAATTGGTGCCTTATCGCTATCTAACTCAAGTTCGATTTCTCCAGCTGATGTTACCAGCTTCACGTGAGTTTCAGCGGCTAATGCTGGGACAGTTATCGCACTGATAGCACAGGCAGTCATAAGCGACACAAAAATACGTTTAAACATTGATGATTCCTTTATTTTTGAGGTCAACAATAAAACTCATAACAACAAAACTTCTTAAGTGTAATTCCCAATGGAGCTAAGTTCCAAAGATTTACCTACATTTACGAGTATCTCAACTGCTCAAGGTGAGTTATACACGCTATTTGCCGACTACCTGCACCGTTCATTGTCGGAAGAAATGTCGATATAAATGACGGTAAAATGTCGGTATCAAGTTACGCCTGTCCACAAGCGGCTGCTCTCGGTATAATCACCGTGCTATTTTTGTGTATTCCTCAGGGAGATAACCATTTTGACCATCAAAAACTACAACTATCATATGACCCACTTTATCACGAGTGCACCTGACATTCGCCACCTGCCTCAAGATGTGGGCATTGAGGTCGCGTTTGCCGGCAGGTCAAATGCGGGTAAATCTAGCGCCCTGAATGCACTAACCCGCCAAAAGAGCCTTGCGCGTACCAGTAAAACCCCTGGCCGTACCCAGTTGATTAACCTGTTCGAAGTTGAAGAAGGTGTTCGTCTGGTAGACTTGCCGGGCTATGGTTACGCTGAAGTCCCAGAAGAGATGAAACGTAAATGGCAGAAAGCCCTGGGGGAGTATCTCCAAAAGCGTGAATGCCTGTTAGGGCTGGTGGTTTTGATGGATATCCGCCATCCGTTGAAAGATCTGGATATGCAAATGATCGAATGGGCGGTCGTGATGCAAGTTCCCGTCATGGTATTACTCACTAAAGCCGATAAACTGGCTTCCGGTGCCCGTAAAAGCCAACTGGCGAAAGTTCGTCAGGAGTTAGCCTCTCTGAATGGTGATATTCAGGTCGAATACTTCTCCGCCCTGAAAAAAATCGGCACCGATAAACTAGAGCAAAAACTCAACCTTTGGTTCAATCAGCCTGCTATTGAGGCGGAGTAACATCCGCCTCCTGCCTTGACTGCATTTCCATTAATCGGACATAAAAAAACGCCCCAGTCAAAAAATATGACTGGGGCAGCTAATATTCAGCTAAATCCGATTACGTGAAGTAAAAGGTCTGAAAGATAGAACATCTTACCTCTGTACCCTACGCCGATAACTTTAACCTATTCTTTTCATCAAAAAAAGACTTTTTTGTAATTAATTTTCACTAATTACCTCGATTCAGCAGTTAACATTTAAGCAAATTAGGTTAATATGTCGTCATTTATGTAGTTTAATTACATATTTCTGAGATCTAGATCTAATCTAAAACCTAACTGAAATTCTTGTCATACGCCTCTTCGCAACATAATTGAGACAATTTCAGTTTATTAAATAAGCAGTATTTCCATAAAAATCATTCAATAAAAAAAGAACCGCATTTCTGCGGCTCTTTTTAGTTTTTAAGATAGAAAAGACATCAGTGTGCCTGATCCCAATTATCACCAATCCCAATATCCACTTTTAACGGCACATCAAGCTGCATACTTTGTTCCATCAGCTCTCTGATTTTCTGCCCCGCTGTCTCCAGCTCTGACTCATGCACTTCAAATACCAGCTCATCGTGAACCTGCATGATCATACGTACATTTGGTTGCCCACTGACAATCCAGTTATCTACCGCAATCATTGCCAATTTGATGATATCCGCTGCCGTCCCCTGCATAGGTGCATTGATGGCTTCACGCTCTGACGCCTTACGGCGCATAGCATTACGCGATTTGATATCCGGCAGGTACAACCGACGGCCTTCCAGAGTTTCGACAAATCCATGCTCAGCCGCCTGCGCCCGTGTACGTTCCATATAAGCCAACACTCCCGGATAACGTTCAAAATAGAGATCCATATAGCGCTGTGCTTCACCACGTGGAATACCTAATTGGCGAGATAACCCAAACGAACTCATACCGTAAATTAAACCAAAGTTAATCGCCTTAGCACTACGACGCTGCTCGCTGGTCACTTGTTCCAATGGTACGCCAAACACTTCCGCAGCAGTCGCACGGTGGATATCCTTACCTTGGGCAAATGATTCCAACAAGCCTTTGTCCTGTGATAAGTGCGCCATAATACGCAATTCAATCTGTGAATAGTCCGCAGCCATAATGCGGTAACCTTCCGGCGCAACAAATGCCTGACGGATACGGCGCCCTTCGTCATTGCGAACAGGAATATTTTGCAAGTTTGGATCACGGGAAGAGAGTCGCCCCGTTGCAGTTACTGCCTGATGATAAGAGGTATGAACACGATTTGTCAGTGGGTGCACCATCTGAGGCAGTTTATCAGTGTAAGTGGTTTTCAGTTTTGCCAGACCACGATGTTCCAAAATCACCCTTGCCAATTCATGGTGCTCTGCCAACTCTTCCAGTACTTCTTCATTGGTTGATGGTGCACCATTTGGCGTCTTCTTCAATACAGGCAAATTCATTTTTTCAAATAAGATAACTTGGAGCTGTTTTGGTGACGCCAGATTGAACTCTTCCCCTACCAGCTCATACGCAGATTTTTCCAACTCACCCAAACGCGCAGTGATTTCCCTTGAATGTTCTGCCAACGTTTGGGCATTGATCAACACCCCTGTTCTTTCCATACGGGACAGCACCGGCACCAGCGGCATTTCGATGTTATGGAAAACTTTTTGCAGGGTTGGGGCGCACTCTAACTGAGGATACATAGCCTGGTGCAGCCTTAAAGTCACATCCGCATCTTCTGCCGCATATTTTGCGGCTTCCTCCAACGGAATTTGATTAAAAGTTAGTTGCTTTTTGCCCTTGCCCGCAATTTCTTCAAATGTGGTGGTTTTATAGGCCAGATGACGATCAGCAAGGCTATCCATATCATGTCGCCCTGCCACGCTGTTCAAAACATACGATTCCAGCATGGTATCAAAAACAATACCATTCAAGGCAATGCCATAACGCGCCAAAACACCACGATCAAATTTCAGGTTTTGACCAATCTTAGGCAGATTGGCATCTTCCAATAGTGGTTTTAATACTGCGAGAACTTCATGCAGATCCAATTGCGGTGGCGCGTCCAGATAATCGTGTCCCAATGGCAGATAAGCGGCTTCAACTTCTGATTCCTCCACTGCAATGGCAAAAGACATCCCCACCAGATTAGCTGTTAGGGTATCAAGACTGTCGGTTTCAGTATCAAAAGAGCATGCCGGAGCTTGTTTCAGCTTTTCAATCCACTCATCAAGGGATTGGCGCTCAAGGATAGTTTGATAATTTTCCGATGAAATTTTAGCAGCGGCTGGAACAGCAGCCACTGATTCGGGCTTAACGCTGGCTGCAACAGGTTTCTTCCCATTGCCTTCCAGCCAACTGCCATTTTGTACGTCACTAATCCACCGCTTAAATTCAAAATGACTGAACAGCGTCAGTAATTCATCCGTATCTGGTGGCATAATGGAAAGATCTAAACAACTCTTATCCAACTCAACATCGGTTTTGATTGTCGCCAATTGGTAGGAAAGATAAGCCACCTCTTTATTCTGTTCCATTTTACCACTCAATGTCTTGGCACCACGGAAACCAAGTGTGGCAATGTCATCAAGCCGAGCATAGATCTCATTCAATCCGCCAATACCCTGCAATAGCCCCAGAGCAGTTTTCTCCCCCACTCCTGGCACTCCCGGAATATTATCGGAAGAATCCCCCATTAGGGCGAGAAAATCGATAATCAGTTCAGGAGGAATACCATATTTTTCCTCAACCTCTTCCGGCCCCAAAATAGTGTTGGTCATGGTGTTAATCAGTGTGATATTTGGCGTCACCAATTGCGCCATATCTTTGTCACCAGTGCTGATTAGCACCGGACGACCCTCTTTTTCAGCCTGCAAGGCTAATGTGCCGATAACATCATCAGCTTCAACCCCTGGCACAACCAGAATTGGCAGTCCCATTGCCTTGACCATTTTGTGCAACGGCTCAATCTGCAAACGCAAATCATCCGGCATTGGCGGCCGATGGGATTTATATTCAGCAAATAATTCATCACGGAACGTTTTACCTTTGGCATCGAACACGACCGCCACATGACTAGGTCTATACTGCATGATTAAACTTCGCAACATGTTCAGCACGCCATACATGGCGCCCGTCGGCTCTCCCGAACTGTTTGTCAGTGGAGGAAACGCATGGTATGCACGATAAAGGTATGAAGAACCATCAACCAAAATCAGGGGATTGTCTGCTATCTGTGCCATAAAATTTTCTTCGTCGTTCTGAGGAATGAATAAAGAATAGAATGCCATACTGTGTCGTTCTAGACGAATTTTGCGGGAATTTTCTCGTACTAACTTGCATTTTATGGCAAATATTCTGATAAGCACTCTGTGGATAACTTTGTGCACAAAAAAATGGCATATAAAACAGATTTATGTTTATTCCCACAAAAAGTGGATAACAGGAGATAAAAAATCAATGAATTACGCAGAATATTAAATAAATATTACAACCGCTTTAAAATCACTGACTTGTGGATATTACCGGAGTTTATGTTATGAAAGGTGTTTTTTGGCAAGTATTGTGCCAACTCTCTCATGGCCGACACAATACCTAAATTATTTTATATTAATACTAGCGTTTTTGTTTCGTTACGCCACCATCTTACGACTTATTTTTTGTTCACCAGATAGTTCACTGCTTGAGAGAATTTCTGGGCATAGTCCAGCGCAGAACGGGTATCAATTCCACCATTGTTAATCAAATACTTGCCATTAACAAAGATTGCCGGAACACCACGCAAATTGAAATCCTGGGCTGCCTGACGCTCTTTAGCGGCTACTGATTGCACGATAAAGCTGTTCAGAGCTGCGTCATACTCTTCACCAGAGACTCCCGCTTTGATGAAAGCATTGCGGATATCTTCCTTACTATTGATGGTCTGGCTTTTCTGAATGCCATCAAACAAAATAGGCGTGACTTTATCTTCGATCTTCATGACAATGGCGACTGCCCAGGCATCGGTCAATGCTTTACCCAAAGGTCCCAGAAAATCCACATGATAACGTTCATGGCTCACACCTGCCGGCAGGTTTTTCTCAACAGTGGCAGGAACATGATAAATATTTTCAAACTGATAGCAGTGAGGACAATAAAAAGAGAAAAATTCCACCACTTGAGGCTGATTCGCAACCGGATCTCTTAATTCGGTATACTGTTTACCTTCAGAAAAACCGGAAGCGGATGCATTAAATGCCATGAACGCTCCCACCAGCGCTAGCCAAAATTTCTTCATAATGGTCTCCAAAAAAATTAATACATCGGGTTGAGCTGTAAAGGTGGCTCCTGTAACAGCCGGATTTGTTCAGAAAAAAGACTTACTTGCTTATGCCAAAAATCACTATCAGCCATCCACGGAAACGCTTTTGGAAAAGCCGGATCTTGCCAACGACGAGCAACCCAGGCTAAATAATAGACCATTCGCATCGCACGCAGAGGCTCTATTAATGCCAATGTCTTGGGATCAAATGCCATAAACTGATCATACGACTCAAGCAAGATATCCAATTGGATCAATCTTTCTTGCCGTGAGCCATTGAGCAACATCCACAAATCCTGAATAGCGGGACCATTGCGGGCATCATCAAGATCCACAAACCACGCTTCATCACGCCACAAGATATTACCAGCATGGCAATCACCATGCAGCCGCAATACTTGCCAGTTATCATGCCATTGGCTTGCCACCGCCTGATTTAATTCATCTAGTGCAGCCAGAAAACCCTGTTTATGCCTGGAGGGAATTAGTTCACATTCAGCCAAATATTGATATGGCTGATATAAATATTCATTCAGGTTAAGGGTGGGACGAGCAGAAAATGTTTTTTTTGCCCCAATTTGATGCATTCTTCCCAGCAATCGCCCAACATCTTCCAATTGGTCAAAACTATCTGATTCGTACTGACGCCCTCCCACACTGGGAAAAATGGCAAAAAAGAAACCACCATAATTCAACACCGTCTGCCCATCAAACATCAACGGTGCTGCCACGGGCAAATCAGCCTGTTGCAATTCATGTGCAAAATCATGTTCCTCCTGAATTTGCTGCTGGCTCCAGCGCAGGGGGCGATAAAATTTCACAACATAGCGTTTGCGGTTTTCGTCCATGAACTGATACACCCGATTCTCATAGCTATTCAGTTCGGTTAGACCAGAATCAAGGTACAGGCTAGATTGCCCCAATGCATCCATGATTAAATCTGGCGTAATATTTTGGAAATTAAAAGCCTTCGGTTCCGTCACAACACAGTTCTCTCTTCATTAATCTTTAATAATGCCCCGAGCACGCAACAACGCCGTCTTAAAATCTTCTTCATAATCTTTTTTCAACCCAGGGATTTCTGCATGGCTATCCGTACCGCACATTTTCAGATGATAAATCAGAATATCATCCGTTAATTCAGACAACTGCCCTGTGAATCCCGCTTCGTCAGCCAGTTTTTGCAACAGCTCCACCAGATTTAAATCCGGCTCATTCTTCCATACTGGATGTAAAAGTTCGATAACTTCATTGAGGCGGTGATACTTCATTTTTAGTTCCTTATAAATCACGATACAAATTAGCAGGGTTAATGGCTCAGAGAAAGCATTGGTCTGTCAATCAGCGTAAAGTTATACTGCCACCTCAAGCAGCATGGTTAGATATTGATTCACAATGGTTATAAAGAAAAGGTATACCAAACATTAAATATTTCATTGCCCAATATCAGGTGATTTAACATGACGCATCCAAAAATCAGTGGCGCAATTCTGGCGGGAGGATTATCCACCCGCATGGGGGGAAACGATAAAGGATTACTGAAATTTAACAATGCCCCACTATACCAACACATTGCCACCAGATTGCAGCCACAGGTTCATGAACTGTTGATTAATGCCAATCGCAATCTGGAAATTTATCATCAGAGTGGCTATCCCATCATACCGGATATCATTGCCGATTTTTCCGGACCATTGGCAGGTATGTTGGCGGTTTTAAAAAGCGCCATCCACGAATGGGTGGTATTTGTCCCTTGCGATGTCCCCAATTTCCCTGAAAACCTGGTCGCAAAACTGTGGCACTACAAACAAAACGCTTGGGCTGCTTATGCACATGATTGCGTGCGGGCACATCCTACCTTGGTATTAATGAACCGCAGTCTAATCCCTCGTTTGGAAAGCTATCTCGCTTTGGGAGACAGAAAACTCATGTTCTTTATGCAGATGATTAAGGCAAAGGCGGTCTATTTTCCCAATCCCAACGCTTTCACTAACTTAAATACACCTGAAGAATGCCATAACTGGAAACACCGTCATTGGGAATGCCTTCAGGAGCCAGCATGAACCACAGCAGCAACAATACAACACTGCCTATTCTGGGTATCACCGCTTATAGTGGAACCGGAAAAACAACACTATTAAAGCAAGTCATTCCACTGTTACGCCAGCAATATATCCGCGTTGGACTAATTAAACATACTCATCACAATATGGATGTCGATAATCCAGGCAAAGACAGCTATGAACTCCGCAAAGCAGGTGCTGCACAAACGTTAGTCGCCAGCCAACAGCGCTGGGCTTTAATGACTGAAACCCCAGAGTTACCAGAACCGGATCTTTACTATCTTGCCAGCCGATTTGATGCAAATTCGCTGGATCTGATTTTGGTTGAAGGGTTCAAACAAGAACCAATCCCCAAAATAGCACTTTATCGAGATGGCCTGAATCATACCGTTGATAAGATCCTCGATCCCTATGTAATAGCAATTGCCAGCGATATTGCGCTGGCAACACCACTTCCACAACTTAATATCAATCAGCCAGAACAAGTAGCAGCATTTATTACCAAGTGGTTATATCAATAATCATGGTGACGCCAATTACCCTCCGTTATCATTATTACATTGACAAACAGAGGGTTAAACCAGTCTTATCTTCCATTTGGTGACATGCGAAAATATTTGCTGTCACTCGGCCTGATGTCCCCTTTTGCCTTACTTCCCTTCCGGCATCAAACCAACAAACGTCGTTTTTTGGCGAGGCTCGGTCATCAATGCTTCTAGTTTTTCGACACAGCGCAAGTAATGGGGTGTTTTCTTATGCGCCGCAACAGCCTCTTCATCAGCATAGGCTTCATAGATATAAAAGCGGGTTGGGATATTTTCATCACGTAATACATCGAACCGTAAATTGCCTGGCTCTTTAACAGAACCGAGGTGATTATCCCGAAATACTTCGATAAATTCGTCTATCTTGTCAGCCTTAACATTAATTTCCACTAATGTGACATGCATATTATTACCCCTTGGCTTTTTCACTCAGGAAAAGCTCATAAGCCTGAGCAGGTTTCTCATTATGATGCACTACAGCCTGCACAGCTTTCAGCATCGCAACAGGAGCTTCCGACTGGAAGATATTGCGTCCCATATCCACACCAGATGCCCCCTGATCAATCGCCTGATAGCACATATTCAACGCATCCAGTTCCGGTAATTTCTTACCACCTGCAATCACAATCGGCACTGGGCAGCCCGCCACCACTCGCTCAAAACCGTTATCGACATAGTAGGTTTTGATAATGTTCGCTCCTATTTCGGCTGCAATGCGAGTCGCCAGCGAGAAATAACGTTGGTCACGCGCCATATCCTTACCGACGCCCGTCACCGCCATTGTTGGCATGCCATAACGTGTTCCCTGATCCACCAGCTTGATAATGTTCTTGATGGATTGATGTTCGTGCTCTGAACCGATATAAACCTGTGCCGCAACCGCACAGACGTTGAGACGAAGTGCATCTTCCATCGCTACCGCAACAACTTCATTGGAGAGTTCAGTCAGAATCGAGTTGGCTCCAGACGCACGCAGAACTACAGGTTTATTAGTTGCAGGCGGAACCTGACTGCGCAGGATACCGCGGGTACACATCAACACGTCGGTGTGTTCAAACAGCGGAGCGATATTGATATCAATACGTTCTAAACCTGTGGTTGGACCTTGAAAATAACCGTGATCAAATGCCAACATCACCGTTTTACGAGTGGTGGGGTTGAAAATACGTGACAAACGGGACTGCATACCCCAATCCAGCGCACCACAGCCTTTCAGTTCAAACAGCGTGTTCTGTTGCGGTGTATTAATGCCAAAATCTTTACCATCTTTGATATCATCTAAATCTGCCATTTCTCCCTCCAGAAAGGTGTCAGGGGCTGCATACCAGCCCCATGAATTAGAAATCGTACTGATTGATATTGTCCTTGGTGAAAATTACCCGCTCCGGCATAACAACAATGCCGTTGCCTTCCGCCTCATAACGGTATCCCTGTACACTATTGGGTGAGATTTCAACGCTGCCAATACCAGGAATATTCAACTTATCTCCCACATTTAGCTCGCCTTTTTGCAATATCTCATTGGTAACATGAATGGCTATCTTGCCCTGCTTGACCACATCCCACAAAGCGAACTGTTTGACCGTACCATTTTCAACATAAGGACGCATGACATTCGGGGTACTGAACCCAACAATCGCGACGTCTTGACGCTTCAGGTTTTCTGCTGCCTGAGCCGCCGCAGGCAAGGCATTGGCATCTGGAGCGATAATCACATCCAAGTCCTCCCACGCTTTCAGAATGCCTTCCGCCGTCTGCAAAGATTTGGGGGCATCGTTATAGCCAAATCGGGTGGTGACAATTTCCCAATTCGGGTGTTCCTCTGCAATTTTCGCCTTAGCTTCTTTAACCCATTGATTCTGATCCGTCACTGTCGGACTGGAATAGAAAAATGCTACTTTCGCTTTTTCTTTTTTCATCTGATTTGCAGCCATATCCACCAAAATCTCCCCCAACTGCTTTGGCGTTCCTTGATCGATATAGATAGAACGGCATTCTGGCGCAGTATCAGAATCCCACGTCAATACCTTGACACCACGCTTCATGGCGCGTTTCAAAGCCGGGCACAATCCATCTGGTGACACAGCTGAAACCACAATCGCATCATAGCCTTGGTTAACAAAGTTATTAATAAGCTGAACCTGCCCCGCAACGCTCGGCTCTGTCGGGCCATCGTAAGTGACTTCAATACCCAGCTTCTTGCCTGCTTCCACTGCACCCTGCCCACCACTGGTAAAGAACCCAACACCGACCAATTTAGGTATAAATGCAATTTTCTCTGCCGCCTGAACCCAGGAAACACATCCCAGGCTTAATGCAGCAGCCAAAGCCAGTTTTTTCATTGTTGGTGCTTTCATACCTATCTATCTCCATTTATTTTTATTTCAAGATCGTCTTTTATGTTTCAGAAATATGTTGTTGTGAAACAGAAGCCCTTCGACGTTGCCACCAGTCACAGATTTGATGACGATGCAATGAAGCGGATCGTCCTATCACAGCTACAATCAGCAAGGCACCAGACAATGCACTGGATATCTGGTTAGGAATTCCCACCATCTGCAATCCTTGCTGCAAATAACCCACCAGCAAAACAGCCAGTGCCGTACCCATAATCGAGCCAGCACCACCATAAATATTTGCTCCTCCTAGCACTACAGCAGTAATGGCTGGCATCAGGAAAGAACTTCCCAAATCGGAACGCGCCGAACCAAAATAGGAGACCAAAATAATCGCCGCTACTGCCGAAGCCAGTCCTGTTAAAGCGTATAACAAGCACAAAGTTTGATTTACAGGGATAGCACCATACCGGGCAACACGGTTGTTCTGCCCAATAAGAAAAATATTACGGCCACAGTGGGTGCGATGCATAAATAACCAGCATACCAACACAAAAAGTATAAAGATGATCAAAGGAACAGGTAGGTCGAGCAGTGTCAGGTTGGCAAAATCTGTAAATGTATCAGGAAAACCGCCAATGCCTTCATATCCCGTTGTACCGGATAGTCCCGACAGCAGTAAGGCACTACCACCAAACAGATACATCGTGCCGAGCGTAATTACCAACGGATTCACACCAGTATAAAAAATCAGGGCAGCATTAATCAGGCCACACAGCCCTCCGATAAGTAAAGTTAAAGGAATTGCTACAATCATCGGTAAACCAGCCTGATACATGACGCCCAATGCAATAGCACACAAGCCGATAATCGAACCAAAAGAGATATCAATACCACCGCTGACAATCACCATCGTTAACGGCAACGCGATAATACCGATGCAGATAAAATCGCTGGTACTGAACAATAGTACGTTAATATCCAGCATCCTTGGATTAACTATGCCAAATAGTAAAATTTCCGTAACCAGCAACACCAAAAGCAACGTTTCCCAACCATAACGTTGCCCATAGCGTTGTATCATATTCATTATGGCCTCCCGTTTCTTGTAGTGTTTTTATTTATTGGTTCAAGGAAACGGGTGTAACGTTGCTGGCGTAAATTCTTACCAACGGCACTGCGTAAACGCCCATCCAGCACTAACACCACTAACAGGACAAGGCCAGCAATAAAATCATTCCACCATGCCGATAACTTGAGTAATACCAGCACACTATCAATTTGCGTTAGAAAATATGCTCCTAAGATCGCCCCAATGACAGTACCAACTCCCCCCAGCAAACTTATACCACCTAATACACAGGCAGCGATGGCTTTCATCTCCAGCCCATTCCCCGTTTGATTCGGAATAAAGCCAATTTGTGCTACAAACACAATACCTGCCAATGCTGCCATCACACCATTTACAGTAAATGCAGTGATACGAATACCATTGACGGGAGCACCAAGCTGATGGGCACCTTGCAGATTATCACCCGTGGCATAAAACCCACAGCCAAACTCAGTCTTCTTTAACATCCATGCCATAAACAGAATTAATAACATCAACAACCAGCCGATTGGTGAAATACCAAATAGCATTGGTCTGGAGAGATCTTTAACTCCAGCAGGCAAACCTTCGATCCATTTACCACCAGTTAACAACAGCATTAGTCCACGGTATAAGCCGAGTGTGCCCAACGTGGCAACAATAGCCGGAATTTTCAACCATGCTACCAACACACCGTTAATCAACCCTGCCATCATTCCAATCAGCAACGTAATTAAACAGGCAACCGCCAACGGAAGCCCTGTATTAAGCAACATTCCCAACACTACAGCACATAATCCGGTAGTTGAACCAACAGACACATCAATATTGCGAGTCAACATTACCAACGTGGCACCCATTGCTAATAAAATAAGGATTTGGGCATTACCGAAGATCATAGTGACAGTTTGGAGACTAAAAGCATGGCGATCGAGGCTCCCTAACAAAGCAAACAATCCCAAAATGGCGATCAATGCTGTAACTTCTCGGTTATTCTGGATGAATTTCAATATGACGTTCCCCAAAAGAAAGGCGCATAATCTCGTCCACATTCATGTGGTCTCTATCAAGCTGCCCACAAAGTTCACCGTGATGCATGACCAGTATGCGATCAGATAACTGAACAATTTCATCAAGATCAGAAGAAATCAGGAGAATCGCCACCTGCTGGCTGGCGATGTTATGAATAAGTTGATAGATATCATTACGTGCCCCGACATCAACACCACGCGTTGGTTCATCAATGATCAGCACCGTAGGATTGGCTTCCAAACATTTAGCAATTAAAATCTTTTGTTGATTACCGCCAGACAGAGTACGTGCAAACTGATTTACATTGTGGAATCGAATATTTAGTGCTTGGCGATATCGTTCCAATACTCCGACATCGTGGGCGGAACGCGTCCAGAAAGTACTTCGGCTGTGCGTCAGCGAACAAACATTCCAACTCAAAAAAGCGTCAAGAAACAATCCAGAAGCCTGCCGATCTTCAGGCAGATAAACCAACCCACGCCGCAATCGCTCTGCTGTATCTAGTTTATTGATTATTTGCTGTCGGAAACGAATTTCACCACCCGCAATCGGGCGCAATCCATATATCGTCTCCGCCAGTTCCGTACGACCTGCTCCCACAACACCAGACAAACCAACAATTTCCCCCGCTCTTAGTGTCAGGGAAATATCACGGAATCCCTCTCCACACAGAGAAGTCACCTCCAAGATGGGGATTTTTGGTATGTTATCTGATACATTACCGCTAGCATTCAAGCTCAATTTTTGATTATCAACCAACGCAATTGATTTTACCGCAGGTGTAATCGCCTGAATTATTGCTTCCGTTGTAAAGCGCTCAATTTCGCCGCTAAGAGCGATCCCTCCATCTCGTATCACACTGACATAATCCGCAATCTGACGAATTTCAGGCAATTTGTGGGAAATGAAAATAACCCCCACCTGTTGTTGCTGTAATTCCCATATTCGTGCAAACAAACGCTCGGTTTCTGCGGGTGTCAACGAGGCAGTCGGCTCATCCAAAATCAAAATACGAGAATTACGCATCAGGCCACGTATAATCTCCACCAACTGCTGATTTGCTACATTCAAACCACCTGCTGGCTCCTTTAAGTCAATTTGGCAATCAAGCTGAATCAGTAATTCATGCATTCGACTTTTACTAGCTTGATGTTTTGGCAAACGAAACAGAATATTTTCCTGGACGGAAAGATTGGGAAATAACAAAGGTTCTTGTGGAACCAAATAAATGCCCAGTTGATGCGCTTTCGCAGGAGTTAGATAGCTGACGGTTGCACCATCAACAATCAAGGTTCCGACATCTGGTTGTTCAATACCAGCAATGATTTTCACCAAAGTTGATTTACCAGCACCATTTCCACCTAATAATGCATGAACCTGCCCTGGCATCAGAGAGAAATCAATCTGCTTCAACACCATTAAGCCAGAAAACTGCTTACTGATCCCACGAGCAACCAAAAGCGGAGTACTGTTAGTAGGGTTCAGACAAGACAGATCATTGGTATTAGTGGCAGTATTGCTCTGTGACATTACGTACCTCATGGCATTTTGGGTTTGCGTTTCTGACACCGATACGAAATTGAACATTTATTTATTTTAAATACATTTGCTCAAGACTCTAATGCAAAACTTAAGATTTTTTCAATAATTAGATCACATTTTGTGAAAAAATTAGATCTACATTAAAATATGTTCAAATTTTACAATAATCTTCTAGTACATTAGAGATATTTATGCTTATTCTTTCCTCGTGGATAAAGAAGTTATTATGTCGACCAAATTAAGTAAGAAACAATCAGTATCAGAGAAAAGCGTATTATCCGAGGAAATTGACTATTCAAGCTACAACTATCCAGGAAACAGCATGAGTGAAGAAGAGCTGATGGCTCGCATTGCCTGGTTTTACTATCACGATGGTCTGACGCAAGGAGACATCGGTGAATTACTCGGCCTCAGTCGCCTGAAGGTCTCCCGTCTGTTAGAGAAAGGGCGACAGTCTGGCGTGATTCGCGTTCAGATCAATTCACGCTATGAAGGGTGTTTGGAGTTGGAAAATGCTTTACAAAAACGCTTTAATCTCAAACAAGTTCGCGTATTACCTGCCCTTGATGGCATGAATCTCAATGCCCGTCTCGGTATCGGAGCCGCTCACCTATTAATGGCGCTGATTGAACCTCACCAGCTATTGGCTATTGGATTTGGTGAAGCGCCCATGTACACTTTGCAGTATCTGAGCGGTTTTATCTCATCCCAGCAAATTCGGTTAGTGACCTTGTCAGGAGGTGTTGGTCCTTATATGACTGGCATCGGCCAGCTTGATGCTGCCTGTCCTGTCAGCATCATTCCTGCACCACTGCGAGCCTCCACCCAACAAGTCGCGGCAACATTCCGCGAAGAACGCAGTGTACGGGACGTGATTTTGGCAGCTTGTGCAGCCGATACCGCCATCGTCGGAATCGGCGCCATCAAACAGAAGCAAAACGCAACAATCATGCGTTCCGGCTATATCAGCGATGGTGAACAATTGATGTTTGGCCGCAAAGGTGCTATCGGAGACATTCTTGGCTATTTCTTCAATATGGAAGGTGAATTGGTTAGCGATATTGATATCCATCAGGAACTGATCGGTATCTCATTGCCAGAAATAAAAACCATCCCGAACGTGATTGGTGTGGCTGGTGGCATCGAAAAAGCAGACGCTATCGTTGCTGCACTGAAAGGAGGTTACATCAACTCACTGGTGACAGAAGAAAAGACCGCGAAAGCTATGCTGATTTGATCGACTAATAATCTCTATCCATCCCCTGTGCCATATCGAATAAGAAGATAATAACAGACGAGGATAGTATTATGAATCAATGCGCTCATGCTCACCCATCAAGGAAGTATTTGATGGCGCTTGATGCAGGAACTGGCAGTATCCGTGCAGTTATATTTGATCTCGAAGGGAATCAGGTTTCCGTTGGACAAGCTGAATGGATACACCATCCTGTGGCAAATGTTGCGGGTTCAATGGAATTTGATCTGAAAAATAACTGGCAACTAGCCTGCCAATGCATTCGGCAAGCACTGCAAAAGGCGGAACTGCCTGCCAATGCGATTCAAGGCGTTGCCGCCTGTTCAATGCGGGAAGGGATTGTCCTTTATAATCGCGACGGCGATCCTATCTGGGCGTGTGCCAATGTAGATGCCCGCTCCAGCCATGAAGTTAGCGAGCTGAAAGAGCTTTACAATAATACCTTTGAATATGACGTCTACCGCTATTCCGGCCAAACATTGGCATTAGGAGCAATGCCACGTCTGCTTTGGCTAGCACACCATCGTCCTGATATCTATCAACAAGCCAGTACCCTAACCATGATCAGTGATTGGCTGGCTTATATGCTAAGTGACGAACTGGCCGTTGATCCCTCTAACGCGGGCACAACAGGCATGCTGGATTTAACCAGCCGCGACTGGCGCCCAAGCTTGTTGGAAATGGCCGGTTTGCGCTCTGACATCCTCTCTCCCGTCAAAGAAACGGGAACCTTGCTCGGCTATATTACGGAAAAGGCAGCGGCAGAATGCGGCCTGAGCAGCGGCACCCCCGTGATTATGGGCGGCGGAGACGTTCAACTCGGCTGTCTTGGTATTGGTGTCGTTAAACCCGCCCAAACCGCAGTACTCGGCGGAACATTCTGGCAGCAAGTTGTCAATCTGCCTGAACCCATAACCGATCCAAATATGAATATTCGTATCAACCCGCACGTTATCCCCGGCATGGCACAAGCAGAATCTATTAGTTTCTTCACTGGTCTCACCATGCGCTGGTTCCGCGATGCTTTTTGCGCAGAAGAAAAATTGCTGGCAGAACGACTGGGCGTTGATGCCTATAATCTGCTGGAAGATATGGCGGCAAGGGTTCCTGCCGGTGCCTATGGTGTCATGCCGATTTTTTCCGATGTCATGCGCTTTAAATCTTGGTATCACGCTGCCCCATCTTTCCTCAATCTCTCGATTGATCCGGAAAAATGCAACAAAGCAACGCTATTCAGGGCACTGGAAGAAAACGCAGCTATCGTCTCAGCCTGCAACCTCGATATGGTCTCGGCTTTCTCTGGCGTTCAACCAGATTCACTGGTCTTCGCTGGCGGTGGCTCAAAAGGCAAACTCTGGAGCCAAATTCTGTCTGATGTTACCGGATTACCTGTTCGAGTGCCTGTAGTAAAAGAAGCAACGGCATTGGGTTGTGCAATAGCGGCAGGGGTCGGTGTTGGATTATATGATTCCATGCCCGCGACGGGAGAAAGATTAGTACGTTGGGAGAGGGAATACCAACCGAATTTAAACCACCGTGAAGTTTACCAGAAAGCGAAGAAGGATTGGCAGGCGGTGTATGCAGACCAACTGCATCTGGTGGATGATGGGCTGACGACTTCATTGTGGAAAGCGCCGGGATTGTGATTTTTTATTGGCCTCTTTAACAATTAGAGGCCAATCAAATAATCAATCAGCAATAGCACTCATGACAACTTCAGGGACTGTTGGACGCCCATTCACCAAACAGGTTGCCACGAACGTAGCGTCAGCATATACAATACCATCAACCAAAATTTGTTGTTCGAAATTAACCCGACTACGTTTTTCGTTCTTGGTGACCTTGCAAGTCACTTCCATTCTATTTCCTTTTTGCAGGCTTTTTCTAAAACGTAAACTATATTCAAGAATGATATGCATGCGCCCCGCCTTAAACTCTTCTTCCAAGTCTAAACCTAACTCTTCTTTCATAAAAGCATGTCGTGCCCATTCCAAATAGAACGGATAATAAAGCCCATCAACAATATCTTGAAAATCAAGGTGTTGTTCGTCAACCAAATACTCTTTAGAAAACATTATATATCCTTAATAGCCATACTCATATTATCAATTAGATCATAAATAAACCTGACACCATAGAATATGTTTTGCTTATTTTTTTATTAATAATGTTATTTACATCACTCTTTAAAACATTATCCAATACAACCGTATTTACATACCTGCTTTTATTTTTGTAATATCAAAATCAATTTTTATATTTTTTAGTCAATTTTGCAATAATTCGATAAAATCTTTGTCAAAGCAAAAATATAACTACAATAGCAGAGAAATAGAATAGATCGCCTCCTAACACAAAGTAACCGTAAGCTATAACACTTGATGCCGAAAAGGAAAATATAAATTATTCAGTGAAAATAAAATACCATCATCTTAGATTTTCTCTACTACAATTTATAACATTGTATCTTGAATGTGACTATTTTATCTGTCGCAGAAAACGATAAAAATGTTCATACACATCACCTGGTTAAGGCTAATAAAAAAGATGGCTCTATGATTGAATTTGAAGTTTTTTCCAGATTTTTGGTGAATAATAATAGAATAACAGGTTGTTATGAACTAACAAGAAAAATTATGGGAAATAAAGATGATAGTGACTTAGGATTTAGAAGTTAAGGACGGTTTATCTTTCAACCATATAATTTATTCAGTTTATATTGGTAGCTATACCTGTATTTAATGATATATAAAGGAATGATAAATATGCACTCACAAAAGAGGGAGAGATCGGTGAGATGCAAAAAATACTGGCTATATATGCAGTGTATATAGCCAGTATAGATTTGTTTTCCAGGATCAACTGATAAGAGGAGATTTTCTAATCTCTCATCTCATAGTCACAAACTCTTCCGCTGCCGTGGGATGAATGGCAACCGTATTATCAAAGTCCTTCTTCGTTGCCCCCATTTTCAGTGCAACAGCAAAACCTTGCAGTATTTCATCCATTCCAAAGCCGATACCGTGAATACCGACTATCTTCTCATTGGCTCCCACACAGACCAGCTTCATACGGCATGGCTGACGGTGCTGCGTCACTGCGGTGTACATTGCGGTAAATGATGATGTATAAACCTTAACCTGATCTTCACCATGCTGAGCCTTTGCCTGTGGTTCCGTCAAACCTACAGTACCAATTGGCGGATGGCTGAATACCACTGTTGGTATATTAGTGTAATCCAGATGTTCATCAGGTTTGTTATTAAACAGACGCTCTGACAAACGACGCCCTGCTGCTATCGCAACCGGCGTCAATTCCACCGCGCCCGTGTTATCACCAACTGCATAAATACCATTAATATTGGTATTCTGATAATTATCGACCTGAATATAGCCTTTTTCATTCAGTTCAACACCTGTTGCGGCCAAATTCAGCTTATCCGTCATCGGCTCACGCCCAATCGCCCAGATCAGCGTATCAACAACCTGCTCCCTGCCATCCTGCAATTTAACAGTCAGGCTGCCATCACTATTTTTCATCACAGACTGTAATATTGCTTCTGTATGCAGTATTGGCCCTTCATTTTTGATGACTTCCAACAGTGTTTCCACAATCATAGGGTCAAAAGAACGCAGAGGTGCATGTTTACGGACAAACAGATGTGTTTCGCTACCCAGTGCATTCAAAACACCCGCGATTTCAACAGCAATATAGCCAGCACCTACCACAGCAACACGTTTCGGCATTTCATTAAGCTCGAAGAAACCATCTGAATCAATACCATATTCCGCACCGGGAATATCTGGACGTACCGGGCGACCCCCTGTCGCGATCAGGATATGGTCGGCCGTGATTTTTTCGCCATTAACCTCAATAGTATGTGCATCAACAAAACGGGCGAATCCTTGAATAACATCAACCTTATTATTATTCAATACGCGTTCATATGATTGATGGATACGATCAATATAAGCAGTACGGCTGGCAGTGAGTTTTTTCCAGTCGAAATGATTAACGGTGGTATCAAAACCATAATCGGGACCATATTGATGAATAGATTCCGCAACTTGAGCAGCGTGCCACATCACTTTCTTTGGTACACAGCCCACATTAACACATGTTCCACCTAATGCCTTTGCTTCAATCAGGGCACATTTTTGCCCATGCATGGCTGCACGGTTAATGGAAGCAATGCCGCCACTGCCGCCACCAATTGCAATATAATTATAATGTTTACTCATCTTAGGTCACTTCCGTCTAATCAATTAAGTTACTGCTAAAGTTCAACCTAACGTCATTATTACAAAAAGTTATCATTGACAGTGGACGATTCTAACTCTTATTGCCATAGGCCACGGCTATCGAATGATATCGCGCCACAATTTATTTATGGGAAATCAATTAAATAAAAATACATTTAATAATGACGCCATGCTGAACCTTTACCTTATTCGGGGACAATCCACTCTACTGATGTATGTCCTGTGCCTTCAGGAACCAGTACCTGATGTAGCCACGGCAATACGACCTTCATCTGCTGTTCTAATTTCCACGGTGGATTAATAACGATCATGCCTGATGCCGTCATACCACGTTGATCACTGTCAGGGCGCATACCAAGTTCAATTTGTAAGATCTTACGAATACCTGTTGCTTCCAACCCCTTCACTAAGCGTTTAATCTGCTGACGCAAAACAACAGGATACCACAGTGCATAAGTACCTGTAGCAAAGCGCTTATACCCTTCCTGAATACCCAGAACGACATTCTGATAATCCGATTTCAATTCATAAGGCGGGTCAATCAGTACAAACCCACGACGGCTTTTTGGTGGCAGTTTTGATTTCAACTGCTGGAAACCATCTTCCCGCAGGACACGGGCGCGTCTGTCGCGGGAGAATTCCGTACGCAACAGAGGAAAATCGCTGGGATGCAATTCGCTCAGATTAAGCTCATCATGCTCCCGTAATAAGTGACGGGCAATCAGCGGAGAGCCTGGGTAATAACGTAAAGAGCCCTGTGGATTCAGCGCCTTCACAACATCCATATACGCAGCCAATTCTTCGGGGATATCATCACGCTGCCAAATACGGGCAATACCTTCCAGATACTCTCCCGTGCGCTCGGCATGTTCTCCACTCAAGTGATAGCGGCCTGCGCCAGAGTGGGTATCCAGATACAAGAAAGGTTTTTCTTTTACTTTAAACGACTCAATAATCAGGCTTTGTACTACGTGCTTTAACACATCAGCGTGGTTGCCGGCATGGAAGCTATGGCGATAACTTAACATTAGATTTAACCCCGAGAGCAAAATATTGATAACTTGCCTGATGCCCTACCAGACAACTAAAGAGGCATTATAGCCTCATTCTCAACAAAAAAGATAAAAGCCTCTTTTTGCTCTCTCTTCGTTGTGGATCCAAGGGAGTTTTCAGGATCAAATCGAGATCAGCGTATAAAATTTTGTATAAGTAATCTCAAAATTTTAGGAATAATTCATGATGTTGAAAACAGTGATCTTATCTGTATTGATCGTTTTCAGTATGAGTGCTGCCTATGCAAACCAAGGCAAAACGGGATGTGAAATAAAGAAAAAAACGTTAGAAAAACAGCTTCAATATGCTCAAGCAGATAAAGATGAGCGTCTGATAAAAGGATTAACTCGCACTTTGGAAAACATAAAGACTACATGTGTTCTGGAAGAATTTCTGCAAGAACAAAACAATAAGCCAGAAACGGTGAAAGAAAATGCGGAAAATAATACAACGGGAAATTTAGCTGATAATAACAATTCATCACTATTGAAATAGACATCAGAAAAAAATAAATAAAAAAATGCAGGCCACGTAAAAACACGGCCTGCAACCTAAAAGTCAAGGGCATACACCATAGAGAAATTAGATAACCTTATAGCTCTCTACCTCTAATTTGCTGAGCATTGGAAGGGAAGATATTGTAATAAATTTTATCACTCATAAGCGGTTCATTTTCAATTTTTACTGAAAGAATAGAATTATCTTTAGAAATGGCATAATGACTAAAATAATTCCCTTCCTTTTCATAAGGATAATGAAAGTTAGGCTTAATAAATTTTTTCATATGAGATTCATCAGATAGATGATACCCATCTGAATAAATCACCTTCTGATCTCTGACAAAAATAATTTTATAAAAGAGTCCAGTTTCGTAATTAAACTTTACCCCGACAATCCTTTCAATATCCTCCGGTGAAATACCTTTATCGATGATATACATTTTATCCCAGTCAAAAGGAATAATCTTATTTATATCAATCAAGCAGGTTGTATTTTTCTGGCAATGCTTATCGGCGTAAGAAATAATACCTAATCTGCTGTTTTCAAAAGAAAAAAATAAAATAGCAATTCCCAGCATTAACGAAAAAATAATCATATTACTTTTGTTGACACCACGGAAAAACATCATCCCCCCCTTCATAATCAAATTTGATATGAGAAAACGGCCTTGGAATTTTAACCTTTAAAATCAACTAACTGATATTAGTTCCTATGAATTTTACAATTTCATTTTTATCGCTACACCTTACTTCACGACACTGATAGATAAACACAGACAGAAAATGTTCTCTTCTGCCTTTCCAACAGCAGCCTGATATTTTTGTAATTTACAATATGTCATGAAGGTATATATTGAATTATGGAGACAACTCAACATCACTTATTACTTACAAGTGATTTTTATACAGAGACACTCTGAATGGTTAAAAAGTATAGTAATTGTACCCACGTTTTTTTTGATTTCAAATAGAAAAACATGGTAATCAAATAATAAACTAAATAAATAGTTGCTAACGTGATTTTATGATAGTTTTAGGACGATCAAATATGTCTTATTTGTTACACAATGAAATAATTGCAAATAGAAAGTAAATACTGGAAATTTATACATGCCAGTGTACTTTGGCGTTCATTTTGGTGACAACCATCTTATTACATTTTCTAAAATGGAATTTAGATTAATAACTTCCTATAATCTTTAAGTTCAATTTAATTTATATCTATACTGATAACATATAATACCATGTATTAATTTTTTAAACGGTATCATTATAAGTTACAGTTAAAATATAGTAAGCAAACATCTACTCTCTCACATAATATTTTTAATCTTGAATTTATTCCACACTTTGTATTTCCTTTAAGACCAGATAGTCGAACAACTCCATAGTTTTTATCTAAAACATAGAAATGTAATATATATGTGATAATTAAATATCTTCATATTTATCATGTAGTTAAGCACATTAAACCTTATCTTTTATAATGATTAAATAAAAAACCATAAATTAAAATACATAACAAAAAAAACGCCATTGATATTAGAAATATAAAAATTGATGGTAATGATGATATTTAAATAAAGATTATATTTCACTTAACTCTTAATATTGAGACAAAACATAACTAAAATGAATTATAATAAACCACTAAAGTAAATTTATAAAAATAAATTATAATTACTAGCAAAACACACTTGTTAATCGGAGCAACATAAAATATTTTCTATGCTCTAATGCTTAATTAATAAACCAGGAAGTTTAAACCTAACCCAACACGACACATTTCCCATCAACTATTGTTATTTGGGTATTACTATGATTAAAAGGATGACAATCTTCATCTTATTATGTTCTGCATGTCAGGTGAGCGCATCACCTGATATGCTTAATCCAACTTTCCCTACAGATGAAGCAAGAAGAACTTTACAGGATAGTTCACGGGAAGTAGACCAATTAATTGAAGAGCGCCGTCATCAAGGATTGATTAATCGCACAGATAGCGTTTCTCCACAAACTGTCTCGCCAGTGGTAGTGGAAGCACCGTCATGTTTAGCGGTTAATGAGGTTTATCTTCAAGGTATTACCTTACTCTCCCTAAAAGATTTGAGTACACTCAGTGCCCTGCCCGATAACTGTATTACCAGCAATGACATCAACAAATTGTCAGCGGAAATCACCAACCTTTATATTGCTAAAGGTTATATTACGGCGCGAGTACAGTTTATTCCCCCCAACACAAATGGCGAGCTAGGGATCAATGTCGTTGAAGGTTTTGTCGAGGCAATAGAAGGAGATGACCGTTGGGTCAATAGCCAAACACTATTCCCACGTTTGATAAATAAGCCACTCAACCTGAATCAACTTGATCAAGGGCTGGATCAGGCAAATCGTTTGCAATCAAACAAAACCACTCTCGATATTCTACCGGGTACAGTTAATGGTGGTTCTATCGTAAGACTGAACAATAGACACTCTTCCCCATGGAGAATAACCACCACAACAGACAATTATGGACAAAAAAACACTGGAAAATGGATCACGCGACTCAATGCCAGCGTCGATAGCCCATTGGGGTTATCTGACTTTGTTAGCCTCAGTGGTGCTAGTACCGTAGATAAACCCAATACCCAGTATAATCGCGCCTATACTCTATTCTATTCGCTCCCCTATGGAGCCATAACCTTTAGTGGATTCAACAGTTATTCCCAATACACTAGCCATCCCCGTTTCAATATACATTCGACCAAATTGTACGGGAATTCACAACAAACAGGCATTCGTACCGATTGGGTTTTTCATCGTAACCAATTGCAAATTAGTACATTAAACACTCAGTTGGTTTACAAGAATTACACTACCTATATCCAAGACAGCAAGCTCATCGTTAATAGCCAGACATTGAGTGTTCTCGAATTGGGTATTAACCATTTACAAATTATCCCTTCAGGATTGATCTCCCTCAATATGAGTATTGAGCGAGGAATACCGTGGTTTGGTACCCAAACCTCTACATCCAGCCTGAATAAACAGTTTACCAAAGGGAAATTATCGGCAAATTTACAACAGCGTTTCACACTCTTTGATGTGCCTTACCAATTTAGTAGCCAATTTTATACCCAATACAGCAAAAATGGGCTACCAGGTATTGAGTGGCTCAATATAACCGACCGTAATGCCGTGCGAGGATTCAGCAAAAATGTGTCATCGGCTGATAACGGCTGGTATTTAAGAAATACGCTTTCTCACTCGATCCCCATTGGCAAAGGCTCACTTTCGCTGCGTACTGGCGTGGATATCGGCCAGGTTAAAGGCTATCGCAGTCAGGATGGATGGAAAAGCAGTGCCGGCTTAAGTGCAGGTTTGACACTACGCTATCAGCAACTGTTTGCGGATGTTGAGGTCAGCCGAGGCAAATATCTTTCTCACCAAAATAGGGACACGGATGAACCTATGCAACTGTTAACCCGCTTTTCTTACACTTTTTAGTTTTTTGAACCATTTGATGTTTTTTAACCGCAGCCAGTTGTGGGGATCATTTCTAGCGTAATTTCCTGAAACAATGATCCCCAGAGCACTGCACATGGCAATAAAAGAAGCAAATAAGGTAATTATATGAAAAGTAAAAAATTTAAATTATCTCCCGCAGGAAAACTTGCCGTCTCTATGGCAATTATCCTGGCAACCAGTTCAGTCAGTTTTGCTAATGGAATTACGCCTGGTGGAGATGCCGCACACAGCCCGGATGTTATTCAAGCTGATACCGGTGCAACTGTGGTAAATATCGTTGCGCCTTCCGAATCAGGGTTATCACATAACCAATACCAGGATTTCAACGTCAATCAAATGGGGGCAGTGTTCAATAACGCCCTAGAGAATGGAACATCACAACTGGCGGGAGAATTATCTGCCAACAACAACCTCAATGGACAAGCTGCCAGTGTAATCTTAAATGAGGTTATCAGCCGTAACCCTTCTCTCTTGCTCGGCGAACAGGAAGTATTTGGTATAGCCGCCGATTATGTACTGGCAAACCCTAACGGTATCACTTGTAACGGTTGTGGTTTTATTAATACTAATCAGGCGTCATTCGTTGTCGGTAATCCGCTGGTGGAAAATGGGGTTCTGCAAGGCTTCAACACCTTTGATAATCTGAACACCCTGAATATCAACAACAATGGCTTATCCCATAATGACGTGCTGAATCTGATTGCCCCTAAAATTGATATCAATGGTCAGGTGATCACTACAAAAAACCTCAATATCACGACAGGGAATAACAAAATTTCGGCCGATGGCCACATTTTGGATACTCAGCAAGCGAATATTGGCGCACTCGACAGTTATTATTTGGGCAGTATGCGGGCAGGACGCATTCGTCTGTTGAACACGGCGGAAGGGAGCGGAGTCAACCTACAAGGTAAAATGACTGCTGACAACGGCATAGAGATTGAATCTTACGGTGATATCAAACTGGAAGCCGCTAACCTGCAAGGTGGCGATATTTCCTTGGAAGGTCATAACGTACTGTCCCAAGGACGCTTGAATCGATCCTCATCAAACAGCACAGGCAGTGGCAATTACCAAAGCACCTTCAGTGGTATTGAGATCGAAAAAAAACAAAATAGTGAATCTGTTGCCCGCACGCAATTAGCAGGCAAGAACATCACGCTGGTGGCTAAACAAAACAATCAGATAATGGCAACCGATATTGAAGGGGATAATGTCAAACTGACTGGCGCTAACCTGAAATTGGATGGGCAACAGCTTCATCAATTTGACCATAGCACCAACAATCAATGGAAAATGTCTTGGCAATATGATGTCACCCATGAGAGCGAAAAGCATCAATACGAAGGCAATACCATCAACGCCCGTGAAAATGTCCATTTGGCCGCCAGTAAAGGCGATGTAGAAGTCCTTGGCAGTAAGATCAAAGCCGATAAACAGTTGTCTGTATCAGCCGAAAAAGATGTGAAACTGGCAGGTCTGATAGAATCAGAAATGACCTTAGAGAAGGGATATAAAAAGAATCATTCTGCATCACTGCAAACGGGTCATTGGAATCAGGTCAATACCACCCAAAGAAGCACCGGTAATGAATTAAGCGCAGGCGGGATTTTAGGTATCGAGGCGAAAGGAGATGTTGACATTGCAGGAACCCACATTAATTCAGGCAAAAACCTGATTGTCTCTGCGGGTCAGAAAGCCAACATTACTGTGCAATCCCTCGTTGATGATCAGAGAATTACCAAGGATAAAACCTATTGGCGCGGTATTGCGGGTGGCAGCAAGAAAGATAACCGCGATAAGTCAGAAACCCATCATACTTCCGAAGTGACGGCGGGCGAACTCTTGCTGCTGACTGGTGCAAATGGTGTCACCATTACGGGCAGTAAGGTCAAAGCCCAAAAAGGCGCCTATGTTGAAGCTAATGACGGACAATTAACTATCGATAATGCAGTCAGCCATATTTCTAAAGAGGTGGATGAAAGAAAGGGAACCATCTTCAACATCACCAAAAATACGAATCAAGAACACAACAAGCATGAAAAGTCTTCCAGCAGTCAATTGATTTCTGATGCAGACCTGAAATTACTCAGTAATAAAGACATCAATGTCATTGGCAGTCTGGCAAAAAGTGCTGGCGAACTACAACTGAATACGTCAGGCAATATCAATATCCTGAATTATGGTGAGAAGAATCAGTACCAACAGGAAAAAACCAACCTTGACTTGCAGTCTTACGCCAAAGATATGAAAGATAACCAATACCGTGCTGGTGTGGGTTTTGAACACATAACCGACAAACAGAAAGGTGAAAGCACAACACAACGCCCATCAGAACTGAATGGGGGTAATCTTACCGTAAATGCGGGCCAGAATGCCACCGTGACTGGCTCTAAGTTGGTCACAACCCAGGGTGATGCGAAAATTAATGGGAATAACATTGCGTTGCTGGCTGGAGAAAACAGCACATCAACCTCGACCTCACAAGAAAAGCTGAGCAGCAGTGTGTTTGTCACTGGCGGTATGGACAAACTCGGCAGTGGTGTTGAAGGAACTTATAACAGCAATGGAAAGTCCGACAGCCAAACCACAGCAGAGGTGGCGAAAACCCAGGTGACTGGCAACCTTGAGCTGAATGCAATGGGTGAGTTGAAGCAACAGGGTACGGATCATCAAGTACAAGGTTCCTACCAGGCTAATGCCGGTAATATTAAAAATGTGGCAACGGCCAATACCGAATCTAGCTCAACCAATCAATTACAGGTAGGTGGTGAGATCAGCGGGACTGCTGATTACAGTGCAACTACCCGCCCTGTAGAAAAAACAGCCAAAGCTGCCGCAGATAAGAAACTGGATACTTCCATCACGAAGACAGGTTTGCCTAATGCAGGTATTGAACTGGCGATGAATGGCAACAGCCATTACACCAACAACCATCAGTCTAATGCTGTGGTGACTACCATCAAGGCGGGCGATGTCAAAGTCACCACGAACGGTGATATCTATGATCAAGGCACACAATACCAAGCTAACAAAGGTGGTGTCTCGCTGACTGCTGGCAGCCATACCAGTGAAGCGGCAACCAACAGCCAAAATTCCCATACCGCTGACACGATTGGCAATGCCAGCTTGCGCGCCTACACCACAACAGGTGCAGATATCTCCGTCAATGGCAAAGGCAATGGCAGCTATCAGGAAACATCCAACAACAATACCAGCTCAGTGACCAGCGGCATCAATGCCCAAAACGGCGTTAATATTCAGGTGACCAGAGATGCACGCTACCAAGGCACCGCAATCAATGCAGGCGAAGGTTCAGCCAACGTTAATGCAGGTGGAAATATTCAGTTTAACCAAGCCACCAACCGCAAGGAGAAACAAAGCAATGGTTACAATGGGGAGATTTCCCTGACCGTGGGCACCAACCCTGATGGCAAGAATTTCAGTGGCAGCCTTGGTGGTGGTTATAACACCGATAACCAGAACAACACCACTGCCCAAACCAGCAATATCACTGGTGGGCAAGGGATAAATCTGAATGCAGGCAATAACCTGACATTACAAGGCGCCAACGTTTCTGGCAAACAGGTAGACTTAACCGCACAACGTGGGAAAATCGAACTGACTTCAGCTCAGGATACTGCCAACGCCAATGGCTGGAACGTCGGTGCTAAAGCTAAAGGTGGCATGTCCTCTACAGCTCGCAAAGAAGGGGGAGATGGCTCGGCAGGCGATTCGGCAACAACCGATCCGGCTAACAGAATTATCGACAGCAAATATAACATTGGCGGTGAATTGAAATTTGCCGTTAACCAATTGGATCAGACCACACACCGTAACGCACAGGTTTCCGGTGGTAATGTTAACCTGACCAGTGCAGGAGATACCTCGCTTAAAGGCGCCAATGTCGATGCTGATCAGGTAACGGGCAACGTCGGTGGTAATTTCAATGTCGAAAGCCGTAAGGACAGCACTCATAGCCTGAATGTGGGTCTGGATGCTGGCCTGGGATATAGCAAAACCGTCAAAGGAGATGTCGCTTCTAAAGAAGCTATTCCTACCGCAACGGAAGGCTCTCCAGAAAACCCAGCGACAGTCATAACTGAAACCGCAGATGCCGACAACGCTAAAACCGGAGATAAAGCACCCAGTTTGACAGATCAATTGAAAGCTACGTTCAAGGGCTTCGATGGCAAACTCAAAGGCAATTACGATACTCTCGATCGAGAAGCTGTAGGTAAGCAAGTAACATTAACCGGTACTCAAGGGGTTAATCTGGATGTCTCTGGAACAACCTATTTAGCGGGCAGCAAAATTGATAGCGCACAAGGTGCTGTCTCGCTGAATACCCCACAAATTAACCAACAATCTATCGCCGGATACGATAAGGGTAAAAACCTAGGCATTGATATACCAGGTTCCCTCACAGGTTTGGCAGCCTCTGCACAAAAAGATATTTTCTCCGGTAAAGTACCTTTTGTGAAAAATGAGAGCCACGATACTGCACTTCCGACAGTCCACAGTGAAGTTAAGGATCGTCAATTAGATTGATCACTGTGATCAACGACTGATCTTCTGTACGGTAGCCATATAAGGCTATCGTACTTTTTCACGTTCTCTGATCAGTTGCCTTTTTCATTTTGCCTGTTACTCTTTTTTCGCATATATATTTTTTCGTCAGGGGATGTAATGCCAGGTAACCATGCAAAAAGGGAACAACTCAATACAGGGAAGGATCTTACACCATTAGAGAAAGGGCTATATGGCAGTAAAAAAGCACTTTCCGTAACCATCCGTATTGGCAATGCCATCCGCCGCATTCCTTTTATTGCCCACTTCATTAGGGCAGCACAACGTTTCAACGACCGAATGGGTAGCCAATTTGGTGCTGCCATCACCTATTTCTCGTTTCTATCCTTAATCCCAATCCTGATGCTCTCTTTTGCCGTCGCAGGTTTTGTGCTGGCCTCTAATCCTGACTTACTGGCACGTTTGATCAATGGCATCGCCAACAGCATCAGTGATCCCGCTCTCGCCAACACCCTGAAAAACAGCGTAGACACAGCAATCAACCAAAGAACAACGGTGGGATTGACCGGTTTGGCGATCGCACTTTATTCAGGTATGAACTGGGTCGGAAATTTACGCGAGGCAATACTCGCCCAATCCAGGGATGTTTGGGAACGCAATCATGAAGATAAAGAGAAAATTTATTTCCAATATATTCGCGACTTTTTCTCCTTATTCGGTCTGCTATTTGCGTTGGTCATCACCCTTTCACTGACTTCCATAGCGGGCTCTGCTCAAGCCACTATAGTCCACGCTCTCGGACTGGAAGGCATAGAATGGCTCAGGCCGGCATGGACATCAATTGGTATGACTATTTCCATTTCAGCCAATTATTTGTTATTCCTTTGGATATTGTGGATCTTGCCGCGTCATCGCCCTGAAAGAAAAGCTCTGTTTAAAGGCACTCTAATGGCTGCTATTGGATTTGAAGTTATTAAATATATTATGACCATGATGTTGCCACGCCTTGCCAGCTCCCCTTCTGGTGCTGCTTTTGGCTCGGTGATTGGCTTAATGGCATTCTTCTATTTCTTTGCCCGTCTGACACTGTTTTGCGCCGCCTGGATCGCAACCGTGGAAGAGGAGAAAGCCAAGTAAACATACCAATAAGTAAAACTGTTTTTTTGCTGTACCCACTTGTATATAACAAACCAAAAAAGGAGTCATTTTTATGCCATTTGTGAACATCAGAATTACCCGTGAAGGCGCAACCGCTGAGCAGAAAAAACAACTGATTGAAGGTGCAACCCAATTGCTGGTAGACGTGCTTGGGAAAAACCCGGCAACGACTTTTGTGATCATTGATGAAGTAGAAACAGATAATTGGGGAATTGGTGGCAAAAACGTGACTGAGTTACGGGCTGCCGCGAAGAAATAAATTAATGGTTTCAGAAAACATTAATTATTTAAATCGGGGCGGGTTAAACCGCCCCTTAAGACGATAGATAGAATCCATTTTCCGTTTTTTGCATATCAGGGGCGATTATCTTATTCCTTTCCCATCAACGGATCACTGATGCTGTGCTCACCGTTTTCCAGTCTGCCAGCCAAGCGGCGGTGCCATCCTTTCGGCCCTGCCAGTGAAATATCGTACCAGCCCCCACTGATGCGGGTGTCAAAAGTCTGGCTGTGACAGCTTCCCGCTGGCATTTCAATGCGCCACGGTCCCTGCAATGTATAAGGGCAGCGTTTTATGATGATCTCCACCGTTTTGTCACCCGGATTGTTCAGTTCCAGTTGCAGGCAGGTATCATTCATGATTTGACTCACTTCTGGCTGCCGCTGTGTCAGTGAACCGCTCAGAGCACGGTGAAAACCGTTGGGTCCTAGCAACCAGAGATCATAGTTATCTGCCGTCAGCCAGTCATCACTGAGCGACTTACCTGCTTCAACGGTATAACGCCGCGGGATCTCATCCAGATGTAGCTTATCGTAAACGTGGAATACCACACCCTGTTCGCCCGTATTGTGAAAACTCAGTGTCAGTAAACCCTTATCAGGATAAGCCGCGACTTCAACATTAAGTCGGTAAGGCAACGCGCGGGACGGGCGAATCCGTCGCCGTTGATACGGCAATTGCTGCTTTCCAACCTCCGGTAACGGCACCCGTGGTAACGCCTCCTGGCTCCGGCGCAGGTTGTCTGCTGTCTGTCGCGTGATGGCAGGCAAATGGGGCACTTCACTATTGGGATTGACAAAGTTGAACGCTGAAGTGAGATCACCGCACACTGCACGCCGCCAGGCGCTGATATTCGGCTCGCATACCCGGAAGCGTTTTTCCAAAAATTGCAGGACTGAGGTGTGGTCGAATACCTGTGAGTTAACCCAACCTCCGCGACTCCAGGGCGACAGGATCAGCATCGGTACTCTCGGTCCAGGACCATAAATACGCCCGTCTGGCGGTAGCTGCTCCTTCGATCCCTCTGGGGCTACGTGTTGGAAAATTTCGGTGTCGAAGGGTAGCGTGGACTTGCCGGCGAAACTACCGTCTTCCCGTAGCGATGGCGCGGAGGGTGAAGGAATGTGGTCAAAGAAACCATCATTCTCATCGAAATTCACCAGCAATACCGTTTTGCTCCACACCTGCGGGTCATCTGTCAGCGCATTGAGGATCTCCTGAATGAACCAGCCCCCCTGTACAGGGCAGGAAGGCCCTGGGTGCTCACAATAGGCCGCCGGTGCGACTATCCAGCTTACCTGTGGCAACCTGCCCTTCTTCACCTCGTCGCGGAATCCGGCCAGTATCGTCTCCAGATCGTCACCACTGGCAGCCGGCAGAGTATTGCCGTTGCCCTTGTACAGTGGAATTTTCTCGTTAAGTTCATCACTGTAAGGTACAAAATCGTGGAAACCTTCCGGTGGCTGTGCCGGATTACCGGCCTCGACGCTGGCGGCACGGTACTGGCGGAAACCGGCCAGCGGGTTATCACCGTAGTTGTCCGGCAGGTATTGATAAATTTTCCAGCTAATGCCGCTCTCCTCCAGTCGTTCCGGGTAAGTTTTCCATGTATATCCTTCTTCTGGAGGGCCGGGAGAGTCCCATTCGTTGATCACTGCGGCAACGTTAGCGGCACTGGGACCGTTAGTGCCGGTCCAGTGGAACAGACGATTGGGATCGGTTCCTGCATGGATCGAACAATGGTATGCATCACACAAGGTGAAGGCGTTGGCCAAAGCAAACTGGTACGGCAGCTCGGTCTGGCAGTAATAGCCCATTGAGGTTGTCGTTTTATAGGTTGGCCAGGCACTCATACGGCCATTGTCCCAGGCGAAATGTTCATCATTCCAGGTATGAGGCGTATCTCCAGCCCGCTGTGCATTACCGCGTCGACTGTCCAGGTAATAAGGCAAGACCAGCCGCTCATTTCCCTGCTGCTGCCAAATGTTGCGACCACCGGAGAGTGGAATGGTGATGCGATCGCTAAAGCCACGTACGCCAGGCAACGTGCCGAAATAATGGTCGAAGGAGCGGTTTTCCTGCATCAGAATCACCACATGTTCTACATCATCAATAGTACCAGTACGGTTATTGGCGGGTATGGCTAGAGCCTTGCGAATCGAAGCGGGCAGTAATGAACTCGCTGCTGCGATCGCAGTCGCTTGTAATATCTTTCTGCGGGAAAAGTCAGGCATAAGTTATTAACCCCCTGAGATGTGTTTTGAAAAGAGTCTCGAGGGTAATGCCCAAATATTACGGGGGAATGAAACCAAAGCTCCCGTTTACCCTCTTACTCCCTATCGTTTACTGTTTTAGGCTCTTTCGGTTTCTCCGGCTGTGGCCCCGGTCTCATAATTTGGTTAAAGCTATTTTTGATTTGATTAACATCAATCGTCGCTTCACCTTTTGGTTGCACCAGAATAAAAGAGATTTCTTGAGACAACATCTCTTGCAGCTTTTTATTTAAAAGTTGTGGTGTCAGGGAGGATAAAAACGCTTGTCTTAACCGCTGGAATTGTTCAGGGGCAATATCTATCACATTATTTTGCTGTGACAACAGACGTTGGTTTATCAAAATATCGGTATCTGTGCGGGCATACATGGCAAATAGCTGCTGGAGCTGACTCCGCTTCTGAGCATAGAGTTCATCAAATTGTTCCTGAGGTAATCCATTTTCCCGCAATGATGACAGTTGGAAAGCCAGATAAAGCGTGGACTCCATCAGTTTGTCCGCAGGGGAATCCATATTTAATGAGCAATTCGCCCGCTGGTATAGCACTCGACAATCCAGACCCAATTTCATGTCATCTTGTTTGTCTTTAAGCCCCTGTTGCAGGTAACGGTAAAGCGCTTCACGCGTCAGGTCATTTAACCAGTACTGAATCAGAGTTTCCGAATCGTTAATCGGCAACCAATTCAGATTCCAGGTTAAAGATAAACGATCCTGTGTGGCCTTATCACTCACTACACCAATCGTTGCTGCTTTCAGTGGCAGTAAGGTAGGAACGGACACTGGTGTCTGCCGTTTTCCCTCCAATGACGCAAATGCCTGTTTAATCCGCTCTGACAGTAATCTGTTGTCAACATGCCCTGCGATATACAGCGTTATTGCATCTGGTGTGTACCATTGATGATAGAAATTTTCGACTTTTTTTACATCTACAGGCATTGATACAGACATTCCAGGATCATGGTTGATAAGCGTTGAACCTTGCAGGCGCATACGCCATACTGGGTCTTGGATATCAGATGGAAAAGTCGTTATAAGACGTGCATCCGCTTTCATGGCCTGTGCCAGTGTCTCTGGTGTAAATACCGCACCACCTGCAATATCGGACAACCATATCAATGCATCTTGCAATAGATCGGCACGATTATTTGGCAGGCTCAGGCTGTAAAGGGTGAAATCATATGAAACAATAGCAGGTGGAAAAGGATTTTCAGTATCCATCGCATTGTGCCATAAATTTTCCAGCTTCTGCGATGATAAATCTTTACTGCTGGATAAGACGATTTTAGGAATAAGGTAGGTATAACCCCGTTGCTGGTTTTTCTCAGACAATGAGCCTGTCTTTACCAATAACCGCAACTGTATTCTGTCATTAGGTCGCTGTGGTGTTTGCAAGATTTGCCAACTGAATCCATTTTCAAGTTTACCTTGTTGCCAAGCTGGATCAGGTTGCAAGGTTTCCGCCTGTGCCAAACAAGTCGTAGCCAGGATCGCACCACCAATAAAATACCCGATTTTGTTGCCCAGCATTTTCACTTACCCCTACCTGTTTAATTTTATCCGTCAAAACCTAAGATAATCAGTCATACCTGGATATTATCATCGAGGATTAGACCATTATTCATCTTGTAAGGTTTCATTTTGATGGCGTTTTCTGCTTATTAACCTGACGATTATAGCCTTTTACCAGCATCCCCAACTCATCATCCTGATGGCTTTTAGGGCAAGGTATAGGCCTTGGCGGCTGTTCTTCATTCAATTCCCGCGCAACATCGCGCAATGGATGGACGATAATGCGATTTACGCACCAGCTTATAGACACCGTAAGAATAAGTGCAAGTAATAAATAAGTGGTCAACATTAATGCAAGTGTATTCAAGGCAAAACGATACACTCGATTGGAATCAACCTGCAAAATAAGGTGTCCCTGTGATTCTGCTGTTTTCGGCGAAACACCATAAACATAGAGAGGAATATTGACCTCAACGGGAATACCAAAAACCTTCTTTGCCAGTTCAGATATGGGACGATGAGTTGCAAAATCCAGGCTCATTACCCGAACGTTATCAGGTAATAGCACGTCGGCTCGCCCCAAAATGCCCGAGGTCTTCAATCCAATCAACAGCGTTTTCGCTTTATTGAGATCTGAACTTAACAATGCTTCTGCCAAAGGTGTCTGGATTTGCACAGCCGCATTGTTAAGCTGGCTGATATAGTCATCTTTCCGCTGCTGTAATAGATGAGATAACTGGATGGTGATGAAAATAGCAATGGTAACCAAAGTGACTCCTGTCACTGCGGCCATCTGTTTAATGGTTAACGAACGTTTGACACGCAATTTCATCTTATCCAAACCAATACCAAACTAATAGTAGAAATACTGACCAACACATCTTAACAATGTGAGTGAGTATACTTGATTTTACTTGAGGTCGTCTTATTTTGATGAATGGCAATGCAAGAGAGAAAATGACCGAGATATAACGGTATCACTCAATAAAGCGATTGTATAACCTTTATACTACGATCTACTACAACCGATTCTACTACAACTTACCCAAAAATATCGTAAGGCCTCGTCGCTTAGAGGATGTTAACGTTATACCGCAGTCAGATACAATTAGGTGGATGGGTTTTCATCCTGTTCGACCGCGAAACACGCGATCAGTTGTCCGCCATATTGCTTTAACTTAGGCTGGAATTGGGTACACTGGCTAAATGCACGACGACAACGAGCAGCAAACGCACACCCTGCCGGCGGATTCATCGGGCTTGGCAGTTCTCCCGTCAGCTTAATACGTTCACGGCGCAGTTCAGGATTAAGGCGAGGCGTCGCTGACAACAATGCCTGTGTATAAGGATGGCGCGGATTGTTGAAAATCATTTCCTTACTGCCTTTTTCAACACAACGTCCCAAATACATCACTATCACTTCATCAGCAATATGTTCGACGACCGAGAGGTCATGGGATATAAAGACGTAAGATAATCCCAGTTCCTGCTGCAAATCCATCATTAAATTCAGAACCTGCGCTCGCACTGAGACATCCAACGCTGAAACAGGTTCATCTGCAATCACTACGTCTGGGTTTAACATTAATCCACGGGCAATAGCGATACGCTGACGCTGACCACCAGAAAACATGTGTGGATAACGCGCATAATGTTCCGGTTTTAGTCCCACTTTCTCCATCATCTGCAAGACTTTTTCCTTGCGTTCGCTCGCGGTAAGTGAGGTATTAATCAGCAATGGCTCTTCCAAAATCTGTCCCACTTTTTTACGGGGATTTAAGGAAGCGTAAGGATTTTGAAATACAATCTGAATTTTCTGGCGACGAAGTTTTTCTGCTTCTTTATTTGGCACCAACAGGTCTTGCCCCAGATAATAAAGCTCCCCATCAGTCGGTTTTTCAATCATGGTCAGCAGGCGACCCAATGTGGATTTTCCACAGCCCGATTCGCCGACAACCGCCAGCGTCTTACCTTTTTCCAGTTCGAATGAGACACCATCCAACGCCTTAACCATACGTTCATGCGAGAATAAGCCTGTTTTCACCGAATAATATTTCTTCAATTCAGTGGCTTTCAGTAAAGGTGCTGTAGCCTTTTCTTGTTCCTTGCTTTGTGGAATGTTCATACTGTCGGCCTCCCCTCATCATTCAGTGGCATGTGACATTTAACCTGACGCCCTCTCATTGATTGCAATGACGGCTCGTCCTGACGACAACGCTCATTGGCATAGGGGCAACGGGGGTTGAGCAGACACCCCATTGGGCGATCATATTTTCCGGGAACAACGCCGGCCAATGATGCTAAACGGGATTTATCCACCGCAAATTCCGGCAATGCCCGCAATAATGCCTGCGTATAAGGATGGCGGGGTGCGCGGAAGATTTCCGTTGCCTTGCCAATTTCCACCACCTGTCCGGCATACATCACAATAATATGATGAGCGGCTTCCGCCACCAGCGCCAAATCATGGGTGATCAAGAGTAATGCCATGTTTTCCTGCTGCTGCAATTCCAGCAACAATTCGATGATTTGCGCCTGAATGGTGACATCCAGAGCCGTCGTCGGCTCATCGGCAATCAGGAGCTTTGGACGACACGCGATAGCCATCGCGATCATCACACGCTGGCTCATCCCTCCCGATAATTGATGCGGATAAACATCCAGACGAGAGGCCGGATCAGGGATACCTACCTGAGTCAATAAGTCGATTGCCCGCTGGTATCGCGTTTTCCGGTTGCCACCCTGATGAACTTTCAAGGCTTCCATGATCTGATAACCGACGGTGTAGCACGGATTCAAACTGGTCATCGGATCTTGGAAAATCATCGCCACTTCCGCACCCACCAACTGACGGCGCTCTTTTTCTGAAATTTTAGTCAGGTCACGGCCACCGAATTCCAGTTTTTCGGCCATAACTCTGCCCGGATAATCAATCAGCCCCATAATCGCCAATGAACTCACTGATTTACCTGAGCCAGATTCTCCAACGATGCCGACAACCTCTCCCTGCTCAACACGGTAGCTAATACGGTCAACGGCGCGGAATGGTACATCTTCATCCCCGAAATGCACCGACAATTGGTCTACATTCAATAATGCCATTTCTCAATCCCCTACTGCTTGAGCTTGGGATCAAGTGCATCACGCAACCCGTCCCCCATCAGGTTAAATGCCAGTACTGTCAACAGGATAGCCAGCCCCGGAAAGGTCACAACCCACCACGCACTCTGGGTAAATTGCAAAACATCGGCCAGCATAGTTCCCCATTCGGGGGTCGGTGGCTGTGCCCCCATTCCCAGAAACCCTAAGGCTGCCATATCAAGAATAGCGTTCGAAAACCCTAATGACGCTTGCACAATTAACGGCGCAAGGCAGTTTGGCAGGATATTGATAAACATCTGACGTATGGCTCCCGCACCAGCTACTTGGGAAGCTGTCACATAATCGCGGTTAACTTCCACCAATACCGCCGCCCTTGTCAGGCGGATATAATGAGGCAAGGCGACAAAAGTCAGTGCCAATGACGCATTGACAATTGATGGGCCAAAGATCGCCACCAGCACCAATGCCAGTAGCAGACTTGGCAAGGCCAACATAATGTCGACGATACGCATGATAATGGTATCCACCACACCGCCGAAATATCCAGCCAATACCCCCAGAATGATACCCATGATGAGTGACATCACCACGACCAGACAGCCAACCAACAATGAAAGGCGTGCCCCATACATTAGGCGGGACAAAATATCGCGTCCAACATCATCAGTACCAAAAATAAATTGCCAGCTTCCGCCTTCCTGCCATACCGGAGGCATCAGCAAGGAATCACGGAACTGTTCTGCCGGACCGTGCGGCGCCAGTACTCCCGCCAATAATGCAATCAGCAGCATCAGGACAATATAGACAAGGCCAATCACTGCGCCTTTGTTACGTTTAAAGTAGTGCCAAAATTCCTGTATCGGCGTCATTAATTTCGGTGCACCCGATACCACACCCGATACTACAGGCTCAGTTGTTTGAGTCATCATGTGCTCCTATTTCTTATGGCGAATACGCGGATTGACAATGCCGTACAACAAATCAACCACCAGATTGACCAGAATAATCATGGTCGCCACCAACAATACTCCCCCTTGTACTACGGGATAGTCACGACGTTGTAAGGCATCAATCAGCCAACGCCCTAATCCTGGCCATGAGAAAATTGTTTCTGTCAAAATGGCACCTGCCAACATGATGCCCACTTGCAGACCAATCACTGTGACTACGGGTAATAAAGCATTACGCAATGCATGAACGATAATGACACGAATACGGCTCAACCCTTTTGCCCGGGCAGTACGGATATAATCTTCGCCCAGCACTTCCAACATGGAAGAGCGTGTCATGCGCACGATGACGGCTAACGGGATCGTTCCCAGCACAATGGCAGGCAGGATCATGTGCATGACAGCATCAATGAAATCACCCTTTTCGCCCCAAATTAGCGTATCGATCAGCATAAAACCCGTTAGGGGATTGCTGTCATCAATAAACACACTATCACCGATTCGGCCAGAAACAGGGGTCAAGTTCCAGTGAACGGAAACCAGCATGATCAGCATGATCCCCCACCAGAAAATTGGCATGGAGTAGCCTGTCAATGACAAGCCAATCGCGGTGTGATCAAAGACCGAACCCCGCTTAACTGCCGCCAATACCCCTACCGGAATGCCGACGGAGATGGCAAATAACATGGCACAGATGCCCAGTTCTAAAGTCGCTTTAAAACGCGGAACAAACTCATCCCACACAGGAATGCGGCTTTTCAACGAGATCCCCAAATCACCATGCAATACGCCATTGATGTAATGAAAATATTGCTCCCAAAGAGGCTTATCCAACCCCATTTCAGTCAATAATTGGGCATGACGCTCAGCAGAAATACCACGCTCTCCCGCTATAATCAGCACGGGATCACCAGGTATCATGTGCACAAACGCGAAAGTCAGCAGCGTAATACCAATAAACGTCGGGATCACTAACCCTAGACGTCGGAGGATAAATTGCAGCATATCCTGAGTTCCCTTTTTAAATACCAATACCTCAGAGAAGCGAAACCATCCCCGCAGAAAGCTCTGGGGGATGGTTAATCACAACAGCTCAACAGCAAGAATTATTCGAGATCAACGTGGTAGAAAAGGTGTCTGCCAAGAGGATCAACCAAATATCCTTTCACTTCTTTACGGATTGGTTCATAAACCGTGGAGTGGGCAATGATCAATGCGGGTACTTGTTCATGCATAACAACCTGCGCTTGCTTATAAAGCTCCGTGCGTTCGTTAATATCAGCGGTTGCGCGCGCTGGTTGGATAGCGTCCTCAAATGGCTTGTAACACCATTTTGAATAGTTAGAGCCTTGCTCTTTAGCTGCACAACTAAACAGAGTTGCGAAGAAGTTATCAGGATCGCCATTATCCCCTGTCCATCCCATCATCACGGTCTTCGGTTCACCATCTTTGGCTCGTTTCAGGTATTCACCCCATTCATAGCTGACAATCTTGGCCTTAACACCAATTTTCGCCCAATCTGCCTGAATCATTTCCGCCATGCGACGGGCATTCGGGTTATACGGACGCTGTACTGGCATCGCCCACAGATCGGTTTCGAAACCATTCGGGAAGCCAGCTTCTTTCAACAGCTCCTTAGCTTTGACGGGATCATAGGAGTAGTCTTTGATATCAGTGTCATAACCCCACATTGTAGGTGGGATAAGGTTTTTCGCTTTCTGCCCTGCACCCTGATATACAGCCTCAATGATGGCGTCTTTGTTTACTGCCATAGCCAGTGCCTGACGCACTTTCACATTATCCAGTGGTGGCTTGGTGACATTGAAAGAGAGGTAACCCACGTTCAAGCCAGCCTGCTCCATTAATGCAATATTTTTATCCTGCTTCATGCGGGATATATCCGCAGGGTTTGGATACGGCATAACCTGACATTCATTTTTCTGCAATTTTGCATAACGCACAGAAGCATCAGGAGTAATAGAAAATACCAAACGGTCAATTTTTGCTGGCCCTTCCCAATAATCTTTAAAGGCCTTATAGAGAATCCGTGAATCTTTCTGATATTGCACTAACTGGAATGGACCTGTACCAATTGGATTCAGGTCAACTTTCTCGGGAGTTCCTGCTTTCATCATCACATCAGCATATTCTCCAGACAGAATCGAAGCAAAATCCATCGCCAGATTAGCTATGAAAGGTGCTTCAGGGCGTGACAGGACAAAGCGAACCGTATAATCGTCGACTTTTTCTATTTTGCTGATGATATTTCCCATATCCATACCAATGAAATATTCATAACTGCCCCCAGAAACCTGATGATATGGATGGTTTTTATCTTTTTGGCGCATAAACGTAAAAATCACGTCATCAGCGTTAAAATCACGGGTAGGTTTGAATTCCTTACTGCTTTGCCACTTCACACCTTTGCGCAAATGAAAGATATAAACTTTGCCGTCGTCACTCACATCCCAGCTTTCAGCCAGGCTTGGAATGACATTGGTTGTACCTACTTTAAAATCCACCAAACGATTATAGATCTGTCTGGAGGTTGCATCATAAGTTGTACCAGAAGTGAATAACTGTGGGTTGAAGCCTTCAGGAGAACCTTCAGAGCAGTAGACCAACGTTTTTGCCTGAATACTGGCTGTAACAGCCAATGCGACAAGACCGATACCCAGTTTTAACAAACTGGATTGTTTTTTCTTGGAAATTGTCATTACTTGAACCCCGTTTGTGATGTTTAGCTTGTTTTATTATTTTTCGCTTATCAATTAATCAATTGTTATGCCTGACGTCAACATCATCACACACAACACCAGAAACATAAGAAAAACATAAAAGAAAATAATTATTAACAAAAACGGTCAAAAAACATGACATAAAGCACAATAAATGGACAAATTAACCAAAAATTAAGCAAACAGAAAGAATTAATCTCTAGTTATGATAATTTTGAATTTGTGACCACATGCTTAAATTATGAGCAGGATGGCTTATAAAAAAGGCGGGAATATATAAGATGAGAATATAATCTAATCAGGAGAATTGATTTAAATATAACCAGTTAAAGCAAATTCCATAACGTTACTTATTCAAGTAACAGATATGACTATTAATTTAACTTATTGATCATAATGGCATGACTATCCAAGCAAATATGCACGAAGTGAAAACACACTTGTAAGAGGCTGTCTGATCTGCCCTAGATTATTTTCAACTCATTAAATAAGGGATATACTCAACAAACTTGAAGATACATGATTAAAAATTCATATAATACTGATTATATAGAATAAAAAATCATAACAAACCTGCATCTTGAAGTTAAATTGATATAAATAGTTTTCACATTTATCGTCCATTGATGAAATTATTAAAATATTTAGTTAATACATTAGATTATTAATTCATCATTGATAGAATACTGAAATGATAATTATCATATTACATAGGTTATTTTCACCTATCCATTTTAGGATAATTAGACCACTTCGATAAATGTAGATTAAAAAAATAGATAATTTAGACAATCTAAAAGACTACCTGAAATTCTTATAAGTTACAGAATACAGACTATTTATGGGTTCCATTACTTTATTTATTTATTTATTTATTTAACCTAAGTTTTTTGTCTTGGAATTATTTTTGTAACATCTTTGTTTTTTATTCCTACAAATAACTTGTGTTTTATTCTATTTTTTTCATGCTATATTAATCTTGTGAGCGCTCTAGTAATGACTATTTATTCCGCCTTGCTTTATATTATAAAGCAAGTTCTATTATTTTATCATGTGTTAGAAATGAAATTAGAGGTTATTATGAGAACAACAGCTTGGGCTCCTCCATTAACATGGGGGCCATGGATTGGATTAGAAAATCATGTAGGATCTTACGCATATACAGTTTCATTCGATACTATTTCTCAAGCTCCTTCCTCATTTGATGTTGAAATTCAATATGCAACAAACGGAGGTTATAGGACTGTAACTACCATGGGACCAGGTTCATATCAGATCAGAGGTAATGATGGTGCTGGTCAAGATCGTATTCGTTTCAAAAGCCACTCAATAGGGCAGTCAATTGAATTAACATATTAAAACTCCTTATTGTTATTTTTTGATATAATTAATCTATGGCTTCTTTCGTAAATAAGAAAGCAAGCCATAGGTTTATATTAGTTCAATGAGTCAACTATTTTTTTGAGTGATAAGGTAGAATCAACAGCTTGATAAAATCCATTTTCAGTTTTTATTGGAGCATTTGTGTAAACATCTTTAAGTATAATTTTTTTGTCAAATAGAACAGATACTTTTTTACCTACACTTTTTTTCCAGAAAATATTAAATGATTTACTGCAATTAGTATTTCTTTTTATTTTTATGAAAATAACATTATTTTTTTCTTCAGGGGTAAATATTTCTATACATGATTTTGTTAAGTGAAAGGTTTCACTATCTGTTTTATAATCCATAGAGAAAGGTTTTTGCGTTGAAATACAACCTGAAACACTTATTACTAATACAGATAGTATACTAAATAATAATTTCATCTTTATATTCCCATTTTTCACAGTAAACTTTTTATACATACCATATTATATATAAAATTATAGGCATGTTGACCTTATAATCCATATCTTTTATCCCAAAATCAGTATATTTCTCATTGTATTTTTTGTAGATAGCGTAGTTGATTGAATCCAATACTGTTCCTAAACAAAATTAGACTGATAATTTTTATGTAAAAATAGGATAAAGGATCATGAAGAAACTATCTCTAATATTATTATTTCCGTTTGCTCTGATATGTACAATCTCAAATGGAAGGGTTAACACAAGTTTCTGCTGATAGTGTCTTGTCGGAATATGGCATTCGAATAATTAATGCCTGATTGTGGGCTTGTAAGAAAATAGTAAACAATTTTATTTAATTGACATGTAAGAAAAAACCCCGCTCATAAGAGCGGGGTTTCTGAATGCTGGTCGGCGAGAGAGGATTCGAACCTCCGACCCACTGGTCCCAAACCAGTTGCGCTACCAAGCTGCGCTACTCGCCGAAAACGAAGCGCATCTTACTGCCAGAGCCACAAACCGTCAATACCTTTTTAAAGATAAGTGATTGTTTGACGACAAACCATCCAAAATAACCGTTGTAAACGATATCATGGACATTATTACAGGCCACAAAAAGCCCTACCCCAAAAGGTAAGGCTTTTCAATTAAACTGATTTATACTATCTCAATAAATCAGATATTACTGGAGCAGTGAAATATCTGCGACACGCAAGAACAGGTCACGCAATTCACTTAATAATGTCAAGCGATTGACCCTGACTTGACTGTCTTCATCCATAACCATCACATTGTCGAAGAACGCATCCACCACTTCACGCAGGGAAGCCAGCTCAACCAGCGCATCCTGATAGTTACTTTCGGCAAACAAAGGCGCCAGTTTCTCTTTCAACACCACAAGGTGTGTCGCCAGTTGGATCTCTTCTGCTGCTTTCAATACGGAAGCAAGGACAGTGTCATTCAACTGTTCTTCTGATTTCGCCAGAATGTTGGAAACGCGTTTATTGGCCGCTGCCAGAGAAACGGCTGCATCCAGGGTGCGGAAATGCGTAACCGCTTTCATACGGGCATCAAAGTCTGCCGGTTGAGTCGGACGACGTGCCAGCACCGCCTGAATAGTATCAACGCTATAACCCAGCTCTTGATACCAGGCGCGGAAACGGCCGAGCATAAACTCAACCACATCATCCACCGCTTTTTTGTTGGTCAGCTTGTCACCATACAGACGTACTGCTTCTTCTGCCAACGTCTGGAGGTCAAGAGGCAATTTTTTCTCAACGATAATGCGCAGAACTCCCAATGCTGCACGGCGCAGAGCAAACGGGTCTTTATCCCCTTTAGGATGCTGACCAATCCCGAAGATCCCCGCCAAAGTATCCATTTTATCGGCAATGGCAACGGCACAGGAAACCCCCGTTGATGGCAATGCATCACCAGAGAAGCGTGGCTGATACTGCTCATTCAGTGCCAGCGCCACATCTTCAGCTTCCCCATCATGACGCGCATAATGCATCCCCATCACGCCTTGCGTATCGGTGAATTCAAACACCATATTGGTCATCAGGTCACATTTGGACAATAGACCTGCACGAGTCGCATGATTAACATCCGCACCGATTTTTTTCGCAATCCAGCCAGCCAGCGCCTGAATGCGATCAGTTTTGTCACGCAAGGTGCCCAATTGTTTCTGGAATAGAACGGTCTCTAAACGAGGAAGATTGTCTTCCAAACGTTGTTTACGGTCTGTCTTGAAGAAGAATTCTGCATCCGCCAGACGTGGGCGAACAACTTTTTCGTTACCTGAAATAATTTGCTGAGGATCAGAAGATTCAATATTGGTGACAAAGATGAAGTTCGCCATCAATTTGCCGGCCTTATCGTAAACCGGAAAATATTTCTGGTCACCTTTCATGGTATAAACCAGCGCTTCAGCAGGAACTTGCAGGAATTTTTCTTCGAATTTCGCCGTCAGTACAACGGGCCATTCCACCAGAGAAGTCACTTCTTCCAACAAACTGTCGCTCAGATCCGCAACCCCGCCAAGCTGCATTGCGGCCTGTTCTGCATCACGCTTGATCATCGCCTTACGCGCTTCATAATCTGCGATAACCCGACCACGCTCCTGCAAAATAGCTGGATACTGTTCTGCTTTCTCAATGGTAAATTCCGCCTCACCCATAAAGCGGTGACCACGAATAATGCGATCCGATTGAATCCCCAGAATTTCGCCTTCAACCACTTCGCTGCCCAGCAGCATAGTGACCGTATGAACCGGACGAACAAACTGGGTCTGTTTATCGCCCCAACGCATCAGCTTAGGGATCGGCAACTTACTCAGAGAACTGCTCACCATATCCGCCAGCAGCTCTTTTGCTGCGCGGCCTTTAACCTGGGCACGATAGAGCAACCATTCCCCTTTGTCCGTGACCATGCGTTCAGCCTGATCAACGGTGATACCGCAGCCACGCGCCCAACCTTCTGCGGCTTTGGTTGGTTTACCTTCTGCATCGAACGCCTGAGCAATCGCAGGGCCACGCTTTTCAACTTCACGATCAGCCTGTGCTGCCGCCAAATTTGCTACTTTCAGTGCCAAACGGCGAGGAGCCGCAAACCAACTAACTTCACCATGACCCAGATTGGCGTTATTCAGTTCGGCCTCAAAATTGGCCGCAAAGGATTCAGCCAATGAACGCAGCGCCTTTGGCGGTAGCTCTTCCGTGCCGATTTCCACAAGGAAAGTCTGTTGAATCATGATGGCCTCTTATTTCTTGTTACACATAGGGAAGCCAAGCGCCTCGCGGGAGGCATAATAAGCTTCAGCAACCGATTTAGTCAGGGTACGGATGCGCAGGATATAGCGCTGACGTTCTGTCACAGAAATCGCTTTGCGGGCATCCAGCAAATTGAAGGTATGACCCGCTTTTAAAATACGCTCATAAGCAGGCAATGGCAGCGGAGTTTCCAGCGCCAGTAATTCCTGTGCCTCTTTTTCGTATTGCTCAAAGCAGGTAAACAGGAAATCCACATCGGCGTGCTCGAAGTTGTAAGTAGACTGTTCAACTTCATTCTGGTGGTAAATATCACCATAGGTGGTTTTACCCAACGGGCCATCGCTCCATACCAGATCGTAAACACTATCCACGCCTTGAATATACATCGCAAGACGTTCCAACCCGTAAGTAATCTCACCAGTCACTGGCTTACATTCAAGGCCACCAACTTGCTGGAAGTAAGTAAACTGGGTGACTTCCATACCATTCAGCCAAACTTCCCAGCCCAGTCCCCAGGCGCCCAAGGTTGGGTTTTCCCAGTTATCTTCAACAAAGCGGATATCATGAACAGTCGGATCGAGCCCTAACGCTTTCAAAGAGCCAAGATAGAGTTCTTGAATGTTATCTGGAGATGGCTTGATGATAACCTGAAATTGATAGTAATGCTGGAGGCGGTTTGGGTTTTCGCCATAACGACCGTCAGTTGGACGACGAGAAGGTTGCACATAAGCTGCGGCAATAGGCTCTGGCCCCAAAGCACGCAGACAGGTAATAGGATGAGAGGTTCCTGCGCCAACTTCCATATCCAGTGGTTGGACAATGGTACAGCCTTGACGCGCCCAGTAATCCTGTAATGTCAGGATGAGCCCCTGAAAGGTTTTGGTATCAAACTTTTGCATGTTGAACCCGCACGCGATACATATGAATTTAAACGAAAGAGGCCAGTATACCCTTTGGACGTAAGATATACAGCACTGATCACCTTCAATTTTTCCGCGACATAAAAAAATCTTATTCAAGTCTCTTTACTTGTATATTTATACAGCTAACATTAGTGTAATTATCAACCATTATCTCAGGCAAGTGCGGTTCATGAGCAAAGAAATAACTCGCTGCGGTTGGGTAACATCTGACCCTGATTATCTGGCCTATCACGACAACGAATGGGGGATCCCCCTGAGAGATAGCCAGCAACTTTTCGAACTGATTTGTCTGGAAGGACAACAAGCAGGCTTATCCTGGTTCACTATCCTGAAAAAACGGGAAGGCTATAGAAAATGTTTCTATCAGTTTGATCCGGTCAAAATCGCCAAAATGGATGAAACTGACGTTGAGCGACTGATGAAAGAACCTATCATCGTGCGTAACCGAGCCAAAATCAATGCGATTATCCACAATGCCCGCGCTTACCTAAAAATGGCTGAACAAGGTGAAGAATTCAGCGCTTTTATCTGGAGTTTCGTTGATAACTCTCCACAAATTAATCACTGGCAAAATTTATCAGAAGTTCCTGCTAAAACTATCACTTCTGATGCACTTGCAAAAGCACTGAAAAAACGCGGATTTAAATTTATTGGCAGCACCACCTGCTATGCTTTTATGCAAGCAGCAGGTTTGGTAAATGATCACCTCATAAATTGTTTATGTCGAAAATAAGTTAATGTGGTGAAAAATTCAAATTAGAGCATAAGAATAAACAGAAATAACACTTTTACCCCATTGCACCCTAGTAATGAGCGGAGTATGGTGTTTTCTTCTCATGCAAAAAACAGACGCTAACGCCATTATGAAATTTTCGCAATTCGGAAACAAATTTACACAAAATTCGGGAATTACCCGTCTGATGAATGATCTCAACCAAGGTCTGAGAACGCCTGGTGCAATTATGCTAGGCGGCGGTAATCCTGCACATATTCCAGAAATGGATGAGTATTTCCAGCAGATATTGACTGACATGGCGTTAGACGGTCAATTAAGCGAAACCCTATGCAACTATGACGGGCCACAAGGGAAAAACACCTTGATCTCGGCGCTAGCCCAAGAGCTAAGAGAAAAGCTCGGCTGGGATATCCAACCACAAAACATTGCCCTGACTAATGGCAGCCAAAGCGCCTTTTTCTATCTGTTTAACTTACTGGCAGGTCGCGCTGACGATGGCTCAATGAAGCGTGTTTTGTTTCCTCTTGCTCCTGAATATATTGGCTATTCGGATTCGGGTTTGGATGAAGGATTATTTGTCGCTAATAAGCCGAATATTGAATTACTGCCCAACGGCCAATTCAAATATCACGTTGATTTCGATCACCTGAATATTACCGAAGACATTAATCTGATTTGTGTCTCTCGTCCTACCAACCCAACAGGCAACGTGATCACCGACGAAGAACTACTGCGCTTGGATAGTCTGGCTCAACAGCACCAGATCCCCCTACTGATAGACAATGCCTACGGTGTGCCATTTCCCGGTATTATCTTCAGCGAAGCTACCCCACTGTGGAATCACAATATTATTTTGTGTATGAGTCTGTCCAAACTGGGCCTGCCAGGTTCCCGCTGCGGTATCATTATCGCTAATGAAAAAATCGTCAGTGCTATCAGTAACATGAATGGCATTATTAGTCTGGCTCCTGGGGGAGTTGGGCCAGCTATCGCCCTGGAAATGATTAAGCGCAACGACCTATTCCGTCTGTCACAAAATGTTATCCAACCGTTTTACAAACAGCGGGTAGATAACGTGATTACAATCATTCGGCGCCATATATCGGAAGATCGCTGCCTTATCCATAAACCGGAAGGTGCCATATTTCTATGGCTCTGGTTCAAGGATTTACCAATCACGACAGAAGAGCTTTATCAGCGATTAAAGAAACGCAAGGTGCTGATGGTGCCGGGACATTTCTTCTTTCCAGGACTGGAACATGATTGGCCACATGCCCATCAATGTATGCGCATGAACTATGTTCCTGATATTGAGAAGATCGAAGAAGGCGTTCGTATTCTGTCTGAAGAAATTGAGATAGCGCACCTGGAAGCAGGACGCTGATCTTGCCAATAAAATAAAAAAGCTCCCTCATTTTAGGAGGAGGGAGCAAGATGATAATGAGGACTTTTACCTGCGAACAGGACAGTAATTATTAGAATCCAAAAAGAATTCTTCATACACAATAGGAAAGGAAAACACTCCTTGTTTTTATACCCTCCCTGAACTACATATTATTTAACCAGAAATATCTTATTTTAATGAATTGAGTAACCAGGGATTTTTTACTTTAAATTGCCTCTACTATCTTAAATTGAAGCTAAATTAGGACAATTGGACAGTATTCTGTGATCTAAAGCACATTTAATGAATCAAACAATTATACTTAATGAGCTAAATCATAAAGTCCAGAAAATAACGGCTAAAATTTGGGGAGACATAATCCTTAAAAACATTGCCAATGGATAAACTGTCGCATATGACAATGCCGCTGCCCCGTTGGTAGTATGAATCCCATTAGCAAAAGCCAAGGCAGGAGGATCTGTCATAGCACCTGCCAGCATCCCACATAAACTGAGATAATTCATTTTTACAACAATACGTGCCAGCAAGCTCACGACTAACAGAGGGACTATCGTTATCAATACCCCATAACCAATCCATGCCAGACCTTCTCCATGCACCAGTGTATTAATAAAATTACCGCCAGATTTCAGCCCTACAACCGCCAGAAACATAACAATCCCCAGTTCGCGTAATGCAAGGTTCGCACTGGGAGGCATAAACCAATAAAGTTTACCAATCGTGCCAATCCGTCCCAAAATTAACGCAATAACCAAGGGCCCTCCTGCCAATCCCAAGCGTAACGCGGCTGGAAAACCAGGAATAAACAGAGGAATCGAACCTAATAAAACCCCTAACCCTATTCCAATAAATACAGGCAACATCTGAACTTGCTGGAGTTTTTGCTGTGAATTACCCAAGAGTTTTGTGACGCCTTCTACGGCTTCAGGACGACCAACAATATTCAGGATATCGCCGAACTGTAAACTGGCATTATTACTGGCAACCAGTTCAATTCCTGCACGATTTAGACGTGTGACGACAACGTCATATTTCTGCTTTAAATTCAGCACCCCAAGTCTCTGGCTCAATACTTCATCATTCGTCACCACAACCCTGACTGATTGAAAAAGATCACTAGCAGTAGACAAGGAGACATCAACCTCTTCCCCAATGACCAGCCTAACCTGATTCAATGCTTCGCGCTGCCCCACCAGATACAGCAGATCACCATTCTGAATCACAGTCGTTGGCTGGGGAACCATCAACAAATCCTTCCGTTTTAGGCGGGAGCATACCACTGCATCATTATTATTGAGCAAGGGAATATCCTGCATCATTAATCCATTCAAATTTGGATTACGTACAGCGATATTCATTGTCTGGAGCAGTTCTCGCCCCTGATTGTTCTGGTTATCAAACGATCTGGCCTCCTGTTCAATGCTTACTCTGAAAAAAAGGCGAACCAACCACATAACCAGCAAAATACCACAAATTCCCATAGGATAAGCCATCGCATACCCCATACCCATTTGGCTAACCAGTGAAGAGTCAGATCCTAAATCTGCCAGAATTTGCTGCCCTGCTCCTAAAGATGGGGTATTTGTCACTGCACCGGAAAAAACACCTAAAATAATAGGCAAAGGAATACCAAACAATTTGTGAATAATTGCAGCAACTAATCCACCAATAATGACAATCAAGACAGCAAAACCATTTAATTTAAGGCCAGAAACCCGCAGGGAAGAAAAAAAGCCCGGCCCAACTTGAATACCAATAGTATAAACAAACAGAATTAAACCAAATTCCTGAATAAAATGCAGCATGTCATTACTGAGAGACAGAGAATACATCTGGGCAAAATGGCCAACAATAATCCCACCAAACAAAACCCCACCAATTCCAAGACCAATACCCTGTATTCGCCAGTTGCCTATCCATAACCCCAATGCGGCAGACAGTGCTAGCAAGCTCATTGTCAGTGCAATATCACTCATGACCCGCTTCCTTTACCAAAGGTTAATCATCCGGAAAATTAGTCATTTTCCCTTCCCCCTCATAAATGATGGCGTTGCCACCAATTAAATATTGGCATGAATTAACCGTAAGTTATGTGTTTTAAACCACATACAGTGTGCTTTGTACTTAAAAAAGAAATTTAAATTCACCTCACAAAAAATTATCAAATTTAGCGAGAAGTGCTATAGCAAACGGAATATTACCTGACTATAGTAAGTAGAATTAAAGGGTAAAACTCATTAAAGGCTTATATCCGTTATGCTTTGGAGAAGTGGCGTTAATAGCGAATAAGTATCTAAACATTGGCAAATTAACTCATTGAGATCATGGAAACGATGAAAAATTGTAAAGTGCTTCTATTACTATGTACCACAACATTAGGATGGCTACTTGTTACAGGCTGTTCCAGCATAATGACCCACAGCGGTCCCTATCAAGGTTATTATGCTGGAGCAAAAGCCAATATTGTCATGCTGCAAGATGACAAAACGGGATGGCTTATGAAGCCATTGCTTGCAATAGACCTGCCGTTTTCTGCCTTCTTAGACACGCTTCTGCTTCCCTACGATTATGCTCGTTCCGATCAAGATAGTTCAGAACAATCTCCTAAGCATCGTATAAAACAACTCGATAAAAACCCAATCATCATACTACCTACACCAAAAACTGATGACCACAATACTTAATTGTTAGAATAAAAACATGGAGCATATCAGCGTATTCAAGCATCACCATTAACCCGCAATGCCCATTTTGCTATACCTTTTGTTTCAATTAATCCCTGTTTCCACCACAAGGATTTGTCGGTAACCGTCAATATCACGCATAAAAGCGACGTAACGATCATCTGGTGATATCACTATCCCATCAGCGGAAGGTGCATCATCAGTACGCACTGTTAAACGCTGCATTTTTCCAGTCTGGCTATCACAGAGTACAACACTATTGTCACAGACACAGGCAATAAATCGCCCGCGACTATCCCAACTAAATGCAGATTGTATGCTGTTTTTGCTGTAAGTTATCTGCATTGGCTCACCACCATTTGGTGAGATATACCATAACTGGACAATCCCCTCTTCATCTTTCATCAGAAAACAGATTTTACTGCCATCTGGCGATGTTCTTAGCCAATGACGTGGAACATTCACCACTCCCGGCCAGCGATTATCGTGCGTAAAAGTCAAGCGTTTCTGTTTCACTCCCGCAGGTGGTGCTGGTAATGTTGTTTCTGTACCAGCCAAAGGCTGGTCACCCGCAATGGCATAATCAGCGTCGTTTTCAGGTAGATCAAGGAGATAAATTTCCGGTATTTTTTCGCCATTGGTGGTATATGTATCCCCAATAAAAGCCAGCGCCCACCGTTGCCATTGTCCATTATCTTTGCGATATCCTCGCTGCCCAATCCATCCCTCTTCATAAGCTCGATTGATGTCATCACTTCCAAGGCGCGGGTAGGCTGTAGTCTCGCTAACTACAACTGAAAAATAGCTACCACCATATTCCCTTGGATGTTTTTTAGCTGGCATTACAGCTCGCAGAGGGATGGCTACTGCCACATTACGTAAATCAAGCGCAGGATCTAACTCATGCATCACATGATCATTGTAAGTAAAACTTAGGCGGCTGCCATCGGGGCTGAAAACGTGAACATGTGTTCCACCGCGCAAAGCGCCAGCGGTATAAGGTGGAGTAATATCCATGGCATCAATGTTAATTGCCACATTTGGCTGCATATCGGAAACAATAACACCACGGCGATGATGAAAATCATATTGCCACTGCTCATCAGGTTTTTCCGGGCCATGAATAAAAGCATAACGCACTGGCTCTTGCGGACTCACAGTCACAACACCGACATGCGCGCCATCCTTTGCCTGATAGATAACTTCAGTTTGCCCATGATTAACATGAATTTTTTCTATCGTTAAACCGGTAAAAGATGCACCATGAGGACGAACATCGTATACCACCCATTGGCTGTCTGGCGTCCAAACATTTATATTAGTTATCTGATGGCTACGGCTATCGAATGTAATTTGACGTTCCTTGAAAACCATTTTACTACCTTATTTTGCGAGGTTTCGGATAATAAAAACTAATTTTATTCAAATTTGGCTAAAAAATTTCAGTCGAGACGTTATTATTTCAACAGTACCCTTTACTTCTACGTTATATTTCATGTAATTAAATTTATGCTACTCAGTGTCCTTTACATTATTGGTATTACGGCTGAAGCCATGACAGGCGCTTTAGCCGCAGGTCGTCGAAAAATGGATGTATTCGGCGTTATCATTATTGCTTCCGTGACAGCCATCGGTGGTGGCACCGTCCGTGATATTATTTTGGGGCACTATCCCCTCGGCTGGGTAAAAAATCCAGAATATATAGTGACCGTTGCCTGTGCTGCCGTGCTCACTATCTGGGTTGCCCCTATGATGAAACACCTACGCCGTCTGTTTCTCATTCTTGATGCAATTGGCTTAATTGTCTTCTCCATCATTGGTGCACAAATCGCGTTAGATATGCACTATAGCCCGATCATCGCAGCCATTGCCGCCGTCATCACTGGCGTTTTTGGTGGCGTATTGCGCGATATGTTTTGCAATACCATCCCCCTGGTATTCCAAAAAGAGATTTATGCCGGTGTCTCTTTTGCAGCCGCCTGGCTTTATATTGCTTTACTACATACGCCATTACCTCCGGACATCGTCATCTTGATTACGCTTGTTGCGGGACTGGCTGCACGATTAATTGCTATTCGTTATCGTCTTGGATTACCTATCTTCAATTACGATGGCACAGACCACTGATACCGTAATGAACCTCTGGGGCGATCTTTTGCCCCTATTCACTGAATATCTTTTGTTGATTCCTCAATAGCCCATAAAGACAAAATATGGATTACCGCCTTAATCTCAGGGTGCTGTAAAAAGGTCAGGATTTTTTCTCTTTGTTTTACTGTTAACGCTTGTTCTGCCTTTACATCAGATAACATTGTTTCCCACTGCCATCCCAGTTTATCTGCTTGTTTATCCGTAAAGTGCTTGGCATAAGGCAGGCCAATGGCTTCGTACCATAGCGAAAGTGGCTGTAACTTTGCCTGCTGGAATTGGGATAAGATCAATTTTGCACGTTGAGTTCCAATATTAGTCACAGCCTCAAGCTGCTCCTTATCCAAATCCAACCAATCCGTTAAATTTGCCACCAGCCCATGTTTTACTAAAGCTGACCACGTTCCTTGCCCAATGCCTTTCATTTTCAATTTTTCCCCAAGCCATGTCAGACGAGCGATAAACTGTTGCCGGCAATGTTCATCATTGCTCTTATTTTCATGATCGAATGTCAGACAACTGAGGAAATGATAATCCTGTTCATTAGGTGCCTGAACATCAGGGCGTTCCGCCATACGCCACACCACCTTATCGAGTTTAGGTATACCATGCCCCGCCAGTGCCACCGTAATCTTATCACCAGGATAGACATTCCACTGTTTCCAACGTTTGATCGAACCGATGCTGACTCTGCTCACCTGTCTATCATCTACCTTTACTTTCTCCAGATCTAATACAACGGATATTCTCCCTGTTCGACCTATTGTGAAATTAACACCTTTTACGGTTGTTATTTGCTGCCGCAGTGGATATTTCCATGCAACCGCCCAACTGTTTGATCCAGTTCGCCATTGCCGACCTGCGGGTTCAATCTCCTGCCGTAAGACAACACCATCCGTGGCAAAAGGCAGGGGCTGGACAAAATAATCTTTCCATCTTTTTTCGGCATCTTCTGCTGTGGCAATGGGGTGGCTATATTGTTGTGTGATGGGAAAACCCATTACAGCTAATTTTTCCAGTTTCACTGCCATTTCATTTGGTCCATCCGGCCAGCCCCAAATAAAAACACCAACTTGTTTCAGTTCCGACGTTGGAGTCTTACGTGTCATTAAGCCTGCAACTTTACTGCGCGCACCCTGACTCCCTGAAGCAAACTGCCGATGTTGTTCCTGCTGCCAAAAAAGCTCACCTTGTAATACCAAATGTTCAGGGGCATTTTTAATCTGCTGAGGAATATTGGGAATAAACGCGCTTTTCTCTATCCAGTCTATTCCTTCAATACCATCACCACGGCTGATTAGCTGCACTAATTGACCTTTTTCATACACCAAAGTCACCGCAACACCATCGATTTTAGGTTGTAGCCACACCCCAGTGCGCCCTTGCAACCACTGGCGAATTTCCTGTATTCCTTTTAGCTTATGCAAGCCTGTATGTTGGACAGGATGAAGCTGCTTTCCTGCCTGTCTCACAGGGATCACAGAAGTGTCGGCAACAGGGCTAATAGAGGTCAAAGCGCTGTCTGATCCGTGAATTAAGCAACTTTGCCAAATTCTCAAGGTTTCCAATAATTGATCATAAATTTCATCATCTATTTCACTAATCCCCTGCTGACGATAAAGATGATCCCACTTAGCCACCTGCTGTGTCAGTTGATTAATTTCATGCTGAAATTTTTCTTGTGGCCAGTCAGGACACTGAATCTTGTTTGCAAATGCCATTGGCATACCAGATAGCAATATCCACACGGTTATTAAAAAACTGATGAGAAAATTAAGCATCCTTGCTCCTTGGTTTCCTTAAAATGGCTTCCTAAAAATTGATTCCCAAGATACTGGCAAAGAATAAAAAGCAGGAAAATTTTTACCAAGTGGCAAAAAAGAAGTTTGCGGGACGTTTTGAAAAATAAATATGCAATTTCTGCAACAGACTATTTTTTGCTGAAAATGTCTCGCAAAAAATCTCATTAATGCCCGTTTGTTAAGAAAAAATTTTGATGAAATACAGGTTGGCATGTATTGTAGCGCTGCATGGATTAATGTATCCGTGTATACTATGTGGGATCTTATATTCCTGCGCTTGCATTTATTTATACCCAATCAGTCAAGAAATCATCATGAACCAAGGAACGTTATATATTGTTTCTGCGCCGAGTGGAGCAGGCAAATCAAGCCTTATTCAGGCTTTATTAAATACCCAGCCCTTGTATGACACTCAGGTTTCTGTTTCGCATACAACGCGGCAAGCTCGCCCAGGCGAAAATCATGGTGAACACTATTTTTTCGTCACAGTGGATGAATTCCAAAATATGATCAATCATTATGAATTTTTGGAATATGCCTATGTTTTTGGTAACTATTACGGCACATCCCGAAAAGTCATTGAAGATACACTCGCCAGTGGCGTTGATGTTTTTCTTGATATTGACTGGCAAGGTGCACAGCAAGTCCGCCAGAAAATGCCAACAGCTCGCAGCATTTTCATTCTTCCACCTTCGAAGGAAGAATTGCTCCGCCGCCTGCGTGGGCGCGGTCAGGACAGCGAAGAAATCATTGCCAAACGAATGGCTCAGGCTGTCGCGGAAATGGAACATTACAACGAATATGATTACGTCATCTTCAATGACGATTTCAATACGGCACTGGCCGATTTACAATCTATTATTCGTTCAGAGCGTCTACGATTAGATCGTCAGACCCAGCGGCATGATGCCTTAATCAGCAAATTATTGGCAGACTGAACCAAGTTTCAGTATTATGCCCAGTCATTTATTTATCTGTGGAGTAGCACACATATGGCACGCGTAACTGTTCAAGACGCAGTAGAAAAAATTGGTAACCGTTTTGACCTGGTGTTGGTCGCTGCTCGCCGAGCACGCCAATTGCAAGTAGGTGGAAAAGATCCTCTCGTTCCAGAAGAAAACGATAAGATGACTGTTATCGCCCTGCGTGAAATTGAGCAAGGCCTTATCAACAACAAAATTCTCGATGTTCGTGAACGTCAGGAACAGCAAGAGCAAGAAGCCGCAGAAATCAAAGCCGTTTCTGCTATCGCTGAAGGTCGTCGTTAATTTTACGGTAGGTCTGCCTTGTACCTGTTTGAAAGCCTGAATCAGCTAGTTCTGAAATATTTGCCTGAAGATCAAATTGATCTGCTTAGACAGGCCTATGTGGTTGCGCGGGATGCCCACGAAGGGCAAACCCGTTCCAGCGGTGAGCCGTACATCACTCACCCTGTTGCCGTTTCCTGTATTTTGGCTGAAATGCGCCTTGACCATGAAACACTTATGGCGGCTTTGTTGCACGATGTCATTGAAGATACCCCTGCAACATTTCAGGATATAGAACAGTTATTTGGCACGGCCGTTGCCGGATTGGTGGAAGGTGTATCCAAGCTGGATAAGCTGAACTTCCGTGACAAAAAAGAAGCACAGGCTGAAAACTTCCGCAAAATGATCATGGCGATGGTGCAGGATATCCGCGTCATTTTGATCAAACTGGCAGACCGTACACACAATATGCGTACCCTTGGCTCACTGCGCCCCGATAAACGGCGACGCATTGCCAGGGAAACGCTGGAAATTTATAGTCCGTTGGCTCATCGTCTGGGTATTCATCACCTAAAAACGGAGCTGGAGGAACTTGGGTTTGAAGCCCTGTATCCAAACCGTTACCGCGTGATTAAAGAGGTTGTGAAAGCCGCTCGTGGTAATCGTAAAGAGATGATCCAGAAAATTCTGTCGGAGATTGAAGGCAGGTTAACGGACGCCGGCATTAAATGCACAGTCAGTGGCCGCGAAAAACATCTCTACTCAATCTATCGTAAGATGCGCCTGAAAGAACAGCGTTTCCATTCCATCATGGATATTTACGCTTTTCGTGTCATCGTCAATAATCTTGATACCTGCTACCGTGTATTGGGGCAAATGCACAGTTTGTACAAGCCACGCCCAGGCAGAGTGAAAGATTATATTGCTATTCCCAAAGCCAACGGCTACCAATCCCTTCATACCTCCCTGATAGGCCCGCATGGAGTACCCGTCGAAGTTCAGATCCGTACCGAAGATATGGATCAAATGGCGGAAATGGGGGTTGCCGCACACTGGGCCTATAAAGAGCAAGGAGAATCCGGGACGACTGCTCAGGTTCGTGCCCAACGCTGGATGCAGAGCCTGCTGGAGCTCCAGCAAAGTGCCGGCAGCTCTTTTGAATTTATTGAAAGCGTTAAATCTGATTTGTTTCCTGATGAGATTTACGTTTTTACCCCTGAAGGACGAATTGTTGAGTTACCAGCTGGCGCAACCCCTGTCGATTTTGCTTATGCCGTCCATACCGATATCGGCCACGCCTGTGTTGGTGCACGCGTTGATCGTCTGCCTTATCCTCTTTCACAAACTCTTAGCAGTGGGCAAACTGTCGAAATTATTACTGCCCCAGGGGCTCGCCCTAATGCTGCATGGCTGAACTTTGTCGTTAGTTCCAAAGCACGTGCCAAGATCCGCCAGTTATTGAAAAATCTGAAACGGGATGATTCCATTAGTTTGGGGCGTCGTTTACTCAATCATGCACTCGGTAACGGCACGAAAATTATCGATATTCCGCAAGAAAATATCAACAAAGAACTGGCAAGGATGAAGCTTGCTACTTTGGATGATTTGTTGGCAGAAATCGGATTGGGTAATGCCATGAGCGTGGTTGTCGCCCGCAACTTATTATTGGGCTCACCGGAGAAAATACCGAACAACAACAGCAATACTTCCCGTAAGCTGCCTATCAAGGGCGCTGATGGTATTTTGATTACCTTTGCTAAATGTTGTCGCCCAATTCCAGGCGACCCGATTATTGCCCATATCAGCCCCGGAAAAGGTTTAGTAATCCACCACGAATCCTGTCGCAATATCCGTGGATATCAGAAAGAGCCGGAAAAATTCATGCCAGTTGAATGGGATAAAGATATCAATAGCGATTTTATTGCTGAAATTAAAGTCGATATGTTTAACCATCAGGGGGCACTGGCAAATCTGACTGCTGCCATTAACGATGTAAACTCCAGTATTCAAAGCATGAATACAGAGGAAAAAGATGGCCGCGTCTATTGTGCTTTCATCAGGCTGACAACCAAAGACCGTATCCAGCTAGCGAATATCATGCGTAAGATACGTATCATGCCAGACGTGATGCGAGTCAGCCGTAACCGAAACTAGAGGTTATGAATCCTAAACGTTACGCACGCATTCGCCAGATGATGGCAATGCGTCAACCTGACCTGACAATCTGTTTAGAAGAAGTTCACAAACCCCATAACGTATCCGCCGTTATTCGTACTGCGGATGCTGTTGGTATTCACCAAATCCATGCTATTTGGCCTACTGAACAATTAAAAACCCAGCTCTCTTCGGCGGCGGGTAGCAATAGCTGGGTTCATGTGAAAACACATTCCACGATTGAACAGGCTATTCACCAAGTTAAATCTGATGGAATGCAAGTGCTGGCGACCCATCTTTCTGATAAAGCCGTCGACTTCCGGCAAATTGATTACACTAAACCTACCTGTATCATTATGGGGCAAGAGAAAAAAGGTATCTCAAAACAAGCCATTGCCTTGGCAGATCACGATATCATTATCCCGATGGCAGGTATGGTGCAATCACTGAATGTCTCTGTCGCCTCCGCCTTGGTTCTGTATGAAGCACAACGGCAGCGCCAATTGGCAGGCATGTACCAACGGGAGAAAAGCACTCTGCCAGAAGAGGAACAGCAAAGGTTACTGTTCGAAGGAGGATATCCCGTGTTGGCTGCTGTTTCTCGGCGTAAGGGTCTGGAACAACCTTTGATAGGTAAACAAGGGCAAATTATCGCAAGTGAATCATGGTGGTCAGCTATGCAAGCAACATCAGCCGCGCAAAAAACAACTGCACCATCAGCAAGGAAATAAATCACACTGACGGAGAAATCGTATGAAAGGCCAACTGCTTGATGCCATCCCCTTAACCACATTGCGTGGTGCTGGAACCAATCAGGTCACTAAACTCGCTAAGTTAGGGTTGGTCAATCTACAGGATCTGCTTTTGCATATGCCTCTCCGTTATGAGGATCAAACCCGCCTGTATACCATTAATGAATTACTGCCCAGCACTTATGCTACGGTAACAGGTGAAATATTACGCACCAATGTCGCGTTTGGGCGTCGGCGCATTATGACCTGCCAAATCAGTGATGGCACAGGTATATTGACCCTGCGTTTCTTCAATTTTACTGCCGCCATGAAAAATAATCTGGCCGCAGGAAAACACGTTGTTGCTTATGGAGAAATTCGTCGCGGCAATCAAGGGCCAGAGATTATCCATCCTGAATATAAAGTCCAGCAACACGCCAGCCGTATCCAACTGCAAGAAACGTTAACTCCCATCTATCCCACGACAGAGGGAGTGCGCCAGACAACACTACGCAAGTTAATCGATCAGGCATTGGAAATATTAGATATCTGTGCCATCAATGAATTGCTGCCGGAAGAATTCAGCCGGAAGATCATTAGCCTGCCTGACGCACTGCGTACATTACACCATCCCCCACCGGATACTTCTCTGGCCGATTTGGAGAATGGCCGACATCCAGCCCAGCAAAGGTTGATTCTGGAAGAATTGCTGGCGCATCATTTAAGTATGTTGGCAGTCAGGGCTGGAACCCAGCGCTTTCATGCATCTCCCTTAACGGCGGATGATTCGTTAAAGCAGAAGCTTCTGAGCCAGTTACCATTCTCACCCACAGGCGCACAAGCCCGTGTCGTTGCAGAAATAGAACATGATTTGGCAAAAAATATCCCCATGATGCGTCTGATACAAGGGGATGTCGGTTCGGGAAAAACATTGGTGGCAGCACTGGCAGCCGTCCGTGCCATTGTTCACGGCAAACAAGTGGCTCTGATGGCACCGACTGAGCTTTTGGCAGAGCAACATGCTAATACCTTCCGCCAATGGCTTGAACCGCTCGGTATTCAGGTCGGTTGGTTGGCTGGCAAACAGAAAGGCAAGGCGCGTCAGGCACAGCAAGAGGCGATAGCAAGCGGTCAAGTGAGCATGGTTATCGGTACTCATGCAATGTTTCAGGAGCAAGTAAAATTTGCAGGATTGGCACTGGTTATCATTGACGAGCAACATCGATTCGGTGTTCATCAACGCCTGGCATTATGGGAAAAGGGGCGCGAACAAGGCTTTCATCCCCATCAACTGATCATGACTGCGACCCCTATTCCACGCACATTGGCAATGACTGCCTATGCCGATCTGGATACTTCTATCATTGATGAATTGCCACCAGGCCGAACACCAGTCACAACGGTTGCCATCCCAGATACTCGCCGGAACGATATTATCCAACGTATCAAAAGCGCCTGTCTGGATGAAGGCCGTCAGGCTTACTGGGTATGTACCCTGATCGAAGATTCGGAGGTGCTAGAAGCGCAAGCAGCACAAGCAACCAGCGAAGACCTGACACTGGCATTGCCTGAATTGAAAATCGGCTTAGTGCACGGGCGGATGAAACCGGCAGAAAAACAAGCCATCATGGAAGCTTTCAAGCAAGGTAAAATACAATTGCTGGTTGCCACGACAGTGATCGAAGTCGGGGTAGATGTGCCTAATGCCAGCCTGATGATCATCGACAATCCTGAACGGTTAGGATTAGCCCAATTGCACCAGCTTCGAGGGCGCGTCGGGCGTGGAGCCATTGCTTCTCACTGTGTCCTGCTCTATAAAACCCCACTGACCAATACAGCAAAAATTCGCCTGCAAGTTTTACGGGACAGTAATGATGGTTTTGTGATTGCCCAGAAAGACTTGGAGATCCGCGGGCCAGGTGAATTACTTGGTACACGCCAAACGGGCAATGCAGAATTTAGGATCGCAGATTTATTGCGGGACCAAAGTATGCTGCCCGAAGTTCAGCGTATCGCCCGCTATATCCACCAGCGCTACCCTGAACATGCCAAGGCGCTGATTGAACGCTGGTTGCCGGAGCGTTCTCAATATAGTCATGCTTAAGTTCTAAAGAAAACCAAAAAACGGCACAAACAAATAAATATGCCGCTGAAAATTTCAGCGGCATATTTCGCCAAGATATTAGGCGAACCAAAAGTAAATTAATTTAACCTGCTACAGATGGGAACACCGGTAATAACAGATACAATTTGATGACGGCAGCGTTGACGATATCAATAAAGAATGCTCCCACCATAGGTACGAGTAAGAATGCCACATGTGATGGCCCAAAACGGTCAGTGATCGCTTGCATATTCGCGATAGCGGTCGGTGTTGCGCCTAAGCCAAAACCACAGTGTCCGGCTGATAATACTGCCGCGTCGAAATTCTTGCCCATGACACGGTAAGTGATGAAAACAGCATACAAAGCCATAACCAAGGTCTGCACGGCAAGAATGATCAACATTGGCAGCGCAAGGGAAGCCAATTGCCACAGTCTCAGGCTCATCAATGCCATTGCCAGAAACAGGGACAAACTCACGTTACCCAAGACCGAAACCGCTCGGTCAAATACCCGATAAAAACCAAGCAGAGATAGACCGTTACTAAGAATGACACCAACAAACAGCACACATACGAATGTCGGTAATTCAAAGGCCGTGCCTTGTAGCAGTTTCTCAATAAACCTACCCGCCAATAAGCAAATGGAAACCATAGCAATAGTTTCCACCATCACTAATGGTGTAATAAGCCGACCAGTATAAGGTTTCTCAAATGCCGTCGGCAGCTCGGTATCCTCAGCCCCCAATCCTGGAGTTTTGGTATTTTTCACCAACATACGGGCAACTGGGCCGCCAATCAGTCCACCTAAAACCAGGCCGAATGTTGCACATGCCATTGCCACTTCCGTAGCATTTTCAAAACCATAGCGCTCAGTGAATACCTTGCCCCAAGCGCCACCTGTTCCATGCCCACCAGATAGTGTAATGGAGCCTGCCAACAATCCCATTAATGGATCAAGGCCAAGCATTTTCGCCAATGCGATGCCTACGGTGTTCTGTACAAATAACAGGCCAACAACCACGCAGACAAAAATGACCAAAGATTTTCCGCCTGCTTTCAGGCTGGCAAGATTAGCGTTCAAACCGATGGTGGCAAAGAACATCAACATGAGAGGCTCTTGGAGAGACAAATCAAAACTGACTTCCCAACCCGTGGATTGTTTAACCGCCAGCAGAACTAGCGCAACCAATAATCCACCTGCGACTGGCTCAGGGATCGTATATTTCTCAAGGAATGGGACTGATTGTACGAGTTTTCTTCCTAGTAGCAAAACCAGTGTGGCAGCAACGAGCGTGCCATAAATATCCAGATGATACATCGATGTACCTCATCCATTGTTAATATTATGTGAATTTAATGTGACGTTATAATCATCCTATAAAAACGCCAAGAGCAGGTAAGGGTTGGATTAGAAAGAAAATTACTCATAAACACAAGTTAAAACATTTAAAAATGTGACGGAATTAATTTGTATTTCATTATGAAAACTTTACGCAAACGATTGCTTTGATGGTAAGAATCATTAAAATGCGCTTTTTGTCTATCTGGAATTTCACAATATGGTCAATTTACCCCGTGAATCCAATTCATCAGAAGTTCCCAATAAATCAAACAATGAACTTATCTATCGCCTGGAAGATAAACCACCGTTCCCACATGCCCTATTTGCTGCATGCCAACATTTACTAGCAATGTTTGTGGCTGTTATTACGCCAGCAATGCTGATTTGCCAGGCTCTAGGGCTTCCAGAACAAGATACCCAACGCATTATCAGTATGTCCCTGTTTGCTTCAGGTTTGGCATCACTTATTCAAATTCGCTCTTGGGGGCCAATTGGCTCTGGGTTGCTTTCAATTCAGGGCACCAGTTTTAATTTCGTTGCTCCACTTATTATGGGTGGCTTGGCATTAAAAAATGGCGGTACAGATATTCCCACCATGATGGCAGCTCTGTTCGGTACACTGATGCTCGCCTCAATGACGGAAGTACTGCTTTCACAAGTACTGCATTTAGCAAGACGGATCATTACACCTCTGGTATCCGGTATCGTGGTGATGATTATTGGCCTGTCGTTAATTCAAGTGGGGTTAACTTCGATTGGTGGAGGTTATTCTGCAATTCAAAACGGCACATTTGGCGCACCTGAAAACTTGCTACTTGCAGGAACTGTTCTTGCCGTCATCGTGTTACTGAATCGCCAAAATAACCCTTACTTGCGTGTCGCTTCTCTGGTCATTGCCATGGCAGTGGGTTATCTGCTGGCCTGGTATATGGATATGTTGCCCGTTTCAACACCAAAAGAAGGTACACCAATCATCACAGTCCCTTCGCCACTCTATTATGGTTTGTCTTTTGACTGGAATCTGTTGATCCCACTGATTTTGATTTTTATGGTGACATCACTGGAAACGATTGGTGATATCACAGCTACCTCAGATGTCTCCGAACAACCTGTCAGTGGCCCGCTCTATATGAAACGTATCAAGGGCGGTGTGCTGGCAAATGGCCTCAATTCTATGGTGTCAGCCGTGTTCAATACATTTCCAAACTCCTGTTTTGGCCAGAACAATGGTGTGATCCAGCTAACTGGTGTTGCCAGTCGCTATGTTGGTTACATGATTGCTTTAATGTTAATTTTATTGGGGCTGTTTCCCGCCGTGGCTGGTTTTGTACAACATATTCCTGAGCCTGTTCTGGGAGGGGCGACGATTGTGATGTTTGGTACTATCGCCGCATCTGGTGTCAGAATTGTTTCTCGTGAGCCTCTGAATCGACGTTCCATTATGATCATCGCACTGTCCCTGGCCGTAGGATTAGGCGTTTCTCAACAACCACTGATTTTACAGTTTGCCCCTGATTGGGTGAAAAACTTACTCTCTTCAGGTATTGCCGCAGGTGGGTTAACTGCCATTCTGCTTAACCTAATTTTTCCCCAAGAAAAATAGTTGGCAGATTTTTGTATGATACTTCTCTCCCGCCTTAGCAGCGGGAGTTTTCTTTTTTAGATAAATCATCTATTGAGTGCTTCTCGATTTTACGGCATAAAAGGGCTTCTATTGGAAGGTTACACTACTGAGGTGAAATAATGAGGTGGTTAGGGAAGTTTTTTGTCACTCTTCTATTATTGCTAATTTTGGTAATCATAGTTATCTATGTTGTTGCCCAAACGCATTGGGGAGCCAAACAGTTAAGCCAATGGCTCAGCAGACAAGGACATTATCAAGTCAGTATTGAAAGCATCAGCCATAGCTGGCAGCAGCCTGCTACCATATCACTTAACCACATTGACATTAGTGACAAACAAAGTCCTTTCTCCCTCAATGCCGATACCATTAATCTCGATTTCAAATGGCAGCATTTGCTATCCCCCCAAAATCTCCGTCGTCTGACATTACAACAAGGAACATTGCTACTGTCTGGAAATCAACTTCCCCCTCTTTTACAAGCGGATATCTTGCAACTGAACCAGATGAATATTCAGCTAGAGAGTCCTAACACTCGTATTCAGGGGGAGAATATCACGGGCGGCATTACACCTTGGGCTCCTGCTGGGGGCAATCCATTTGGTAATGGAAAATATCAATTTAGTGCCAATACGATCCGTTTAAATGACATATCTGTTGAAAATGCTGTTGTGCAAGGCAGTTACCAGAATAAGGCCCTGACTATCGACTCTTTTGGCGCAACATTTCTGCGAGGTGCCATTTCTGGCGATGGCCAGCAATTACCGGATGGCAGTTGGCGCTGGAACAATATCCTGCTCAGTGACATTCGCTGGCAAACACCAATGACACTGGGTGAGTTGAAAGAAAAAATCAGCCATCTGCCGGTTAGTTATGTCAAAGATCTCAATATCACCAATGCCAAACTGCAAGGGAAAAACTGGTCTGTCGATTACCTGGATAGCACCATCAAAAACTTAGGGTTAGTCAACGGCAATTGGAGCGCCGAAGATGGGTTGATGGATTTTAATGCGATGAATATGACGCTGGATAATGAACAGTTCAGCGACACGCTTGGAAAATTCCGTTTTTCTGGTGATACCTTTACCATCGCAAACCTGACAACCCACTATCAAAAAGGGTTATTCAATATCCAGGCTCAGTGGGATCGCAAAAACCGACTCCTTACCCTCAAAGAGAGTTCTGTAACAGGGTTGCTTTATGTTCTGCCACCAACATGGCTCAACTATTTCAAACAGCCTGCACCGGAATGGATTGCAGGAGTAAAACTCAATGATATTACTATCAATAATACGCTGCTGATTGATACCAATCCCAACTTCCCGTTCCAGCTCACCACCCTCGCAGCCCATATTAACAACATGGATATCTTGAAAAATGGCAAGTGGGGGTTGTGGAATGGCCAAGCATCGCTGCAAGCTGCTGCGGGAACATTTAACAAAATCGAAATAACCCGTCCTTATCTGCAACTGCACGCCACAGATAGCAAAGTCACCATTGATAAATTGAATGGCTTTACACGTGAAGGGCTGTTGCAAGTTACTGGCTCGGCGGAACAACAAACTGCTCATACTCCTTTTAACCTAAACTTCAAAGGCATGAATGCTGATTTGAACACCTTGCCACAATGGGGTTGGATACCGCTTAATATTCAGGGAGAAGGCAATTTCACACTCGCTATCACGGGAGATCTCTCTGCTGACGACGTGAAGGGAACAATAAACGGCACATTGGTTGCCGAAGATAAATCATCAGCCAAAGAGTCACAATCTATTGAGCAAGGTTTGATCTCAACGAGCCGCTGTCCCCCAACCGCACCCTCTTCTGTAGATAATCCTGCTGCGGAGAGTCAAACCTGCGCAAAAATTAAGCTTTAGTAAACCGTTCGGGAGGCAGGACGATATAAGTGCCGGTGAACACGCTACCTACGCCATGTTCACCGCTAACCTGCACTTCTATCGTTACACGCGCCTTATTGCCACGGGCAAGACGGGCAAGGTCTCCGCTCATATTATTGAAGTCCGCAGTTGCACAGGGGCGCCCTGTAATCGGTTGGCGATAACGAATATTGGCATCCACTAAAATGATATCTCCCCCCAACTGGCGCTCCTGTAGCAACAGCCAAATCAATCCCCATGCCGTTAAGGTGGCCTGAGAAAATAAGCTACCGGCGAAAATAGTATGATGTGGATTCTGGTTTCCGGCTTCGGGCATCGTTGTGATGAAACGCTGCCCGGTATATTGGGTGATCCTCAGCCCCATCTTTTCACTTAAAGGGATTTGCTTATACCATGCCTGCTGCAACTCTGCACACCAATCAGGACGGTGCAAGATATCATCAAGGCTTATTATCGGTTTTATCATGAGGAAATGGTTAATCGGAGACGCCTTAGCACCATTGATCAAACCACGTTTTTGAAACCCCAACTTGTCGAAGAAATCAACCGCGTCTTCCCGTGCGCTGCAAACAATTCGTTTCACACCTTCCTGTCTGGCTACAGATTCCAATGCCATCGCAATCAGTGTCCCCAAACCTTTTCGTTGCACATTGGGATGAACAGCCAGAAAACGAATAGCACCTTCATTGTCCGCATTGATGTATAAGCGCCCAACAGCCAACGGATTACCCTGTTCATCCACCACCATTTGATGGTGTGCCATCGAATCGTAACCATCTTTCTCTGATCCGGCGGGCTGATGAAGCGGTTTACGCAACATCTCCCAACGAAATTGGTAATAGGTTTCCAACTCTTGTTCTGTTTGAGGGACTCTCAGATGGTACATAGAAACAGCTCCTTCTCTTGTGTGTGTCATGTGTAGCCAGAGAAACACTCAGACTTGCAACCAGAAAGTCACTGGCCCGTCATTTGTCAAACTGACTTTCATGTCTGCCGCAAATTTCCCCGTTTCTGTTTTTACACCAGTTACACAGCACTGTTCAACAAAATAGCGATAAAGTTCCTCTGCTTTTTGTGGTTCAGCACCACCAGAAAAGCCAGGTCTTAAGCCTTTCTGCGTGTCCGCAGCCAATGTAAATTGCGACACAACCAGCAAACTACCACCAGCCTGCTGAACGTTAAGGTTCATTTTTCCCTGCTCATCGCTGAATACCCGATACCCTATTACCTTGTCGCATAAACGTTGTGCTTTTTGTGGGGTATCGTCTTTCTCAACCCCCAGCAACACCAGCAACCCCTGCTCAATTTCTCCGATCGTTTCACCTTCAACAACAACCTTTGCCTGTGTTACACGCTGAATTAATGCGATCATTTCTCTTGCCTGTTATTCCGTTGCAATAAGCAAACGATGTTAATTTTTTGAGGGAAGCGAGAAATCATGTGACTTAAAATAATCAGGGATCACACTCCTGTCAGCCACATGAATTACATTGATGCCTGATTTTTTTGCTGCTTCGACGTTTTCTAAAAGATCATCAAAGAATATGGCTTGATCTGCTGTCACACCTTCCGCTGCAAGCACATAGTTAAAAATATCAAGATTGGGTTTACGCATCCTCAATTCGTGGGATAAGTAAAGGAAATCCGCTGATACTGCAATCTCAGGATAATGCACTGAGCAGTAATCAATATGCAGACGATTTGTATTTGACAGAACAACCACACGATGCCCTTGAGCACGCAATTTATTCATTAGCTCAATGACTTCTTGCCTGACACCGATAAAGATTGTATTCCAACCTTCCGCAAATTGTTTAAAACTGAGTGAAACCTCCATTTCATCACACATCCTTTCTGCAAATTCAGTGTCACTAATTTTTCCACACTCATGTTTTTCAATAGCCTCTCCCTGCGAAAATTTTGGAGTCAACGTTGCCAGTGGTGTCCCACTCAGATTACTCCAAACAGCCAGTACTCTTTTAAAATCAATATCAATAATCACGTTACCCAGATCGAAAATATACAGCATAATCCCTCCTGACTGACGCTCATTGTTTAGTACTTTTATCATACTTTTGTTAAGAAAAAAGAATGAAGAGATAAAAAAACAAATAAATTGTTCTTCTTATGAAGCGTCTTATAAATCGTCGTTGAAGCTATTGACTGGCTACCGACCGATCAGCAGGAATAGATAACAAAATGGCTGGAAGGGGATATCATAAAAGAACTCAGGGCACCGAAGCGCCCTAAGTCGTTGATGTTCAAACTGTCATATGCAATGCATAATCCAGAAATTAAACTTCTTTGCTACGATTTGCACGACGGCGATCGTTTTCAGTCAAATGACGCTTACGCAAGCGAATTGACACTGGAGTCACTTCAACCAACTCGTCGTCGTCAATAAACTCCAACGCCTGCTCCAATGTTTTCTTGATATGTGGAGACAGTGTTGTCGCTTCATCTGTACCTGATGCACGCACGTTAGTCAGTTTCTTACCAGTCAGACAGTTAACAGTCAGGTCATTTGAACGTGAGTGAATACCAATAATCTGGCCTTCATACACTTCAGTACCATGACCCAGGAACAATTTACCTCGCTCCTGCAAACCATACAACGCGTAAGCAACTGCCTTGCCTTGTCCATTGGAAATCAGCACACCATTTTGGCGACGGCCAATCTCACCTGGGCGGATGTCATCATAGTGACTGAATGTTGCGTACAACAAACCAGTACCAGAAGTCATGGTCATGAACTCAGTACGGAAACCAATCAGGCCACGGCTTGGAATCACGTAATCAAGACGAACACGACCTTTGCCATCTGGCAGCATGTCACGCATTTCACCTTTACGCTCACCCAATGCCTGCATTACATCGCCTTGATGCTGTTCTTCGATATCCAGAGTTACCTGCTCAAAAGGTTCCTGCTTACGGCCATCAATTTCACGGAAAATAACTTTTGGACGGGAAACCGCCAACTCGAAACCTTCACGACGCATATTTTCGATCAGAACAGACAGGTGCAGTTCACCACGGCCTGATACACGGAATGCGTCTGGATCTTCAGTTTCTTCAACACGCAGTGCTACGTTATGAACCAGCTCTTTTTTCAGACGATCAAGGATCTGGCGAGAAGTCACGTACTTACCTTCACGACCACAGAACGGTGAAGTATTGACACAGAAGTACATGCTTACAGTAGGTTCATCAACTGCCAGTGCTGGTAACGCTTCAACCGCATTGACTTCACACAGGGTATCAGAGATGTTCAGATCACCCAGGCCGGTAATGGCGATGATATCACCAGCTTCCGCCTTATCAGACTCAATGCGTTCCAATCCCAGATGGCTAAAGACTTTACCGACTTTACCGTTGCGAGTTTTACCTTCGCTGTCGATAATAGTGATGTTTTGGTTTGGTTTTACCATACCACGCTTAATGCGACCGATACCGATAACCCCAACGTAGTTGTTGTAATCCAACTGCGAAATTTGCATCTGGAATGGGCCATCAAGGTCAACCTTAGGTGGCTCAACATGATCAACGATTGCCTGATACAGCGGAGTCATGTCTTCAGCCATATCAGTATGATCGTTACCAGCAACCCCCATCAGTGCAGAAGCATAAATGATTGGGAAATCCAGTTGCTCATCGGTTGCACCGAGGTTCACAAACAAGTCAAACACCTGATCCACCACCCAATCAGGACGAGCACCAGGACGGTCAACTTTGTTGATCACTACAATAGGCTTCAGACCGTGAGCAAATGCTTTCTGGGTTACAAAGCGAGTCTGTGGCATTGGGCCATCCATCGCATCAACCAGCAACAGGACACTGTCTACCATTGACATTACACGTTCAACCTCACCACCAAAATCGGCGTGGCCTGGGGTGTCTACGATGTTGATACGATAATCATTCCATTTGATGGCAGTGTTCTTTGCAAGGATGGTAATACCACGTTCTTTTTCCAGATCATTGGAATCCATCACACGCTCCGTTGTTGCAGCACGCTCCCCAAAGGTACCGGACTGTTGCAGGAGTTTGTCAACCAGCGTGGTTTTGCCATGGTCGACGTGAGCAATAATTGCTATATTTCTTAATTTACTGATTTCATTTGACATTTAAAAATTCCAATAACTCTAAAATCATTTGTGCACTCAGATTGAGTACACAAAAAGAATTCTGTTTTACCTGGCCGCCGCCGAACAAAAGTGCAGCATTATACACTTTGGATGGTTGCACTGGTATTAAAAGTTGTGCAGTATTAGTGGTTTTCTCTTTATTTAGAAACATCGTTGGAATCTATACCTATTGAGGTATAAAGAGGCGTCCATCTGGCTGGAAATCAAGCTCAGTAGCATCACCAGTGACCTGCTCGAACAGGGGGTGAGCTGGATTGATTATGTAGTTCAACTCACGTGGGACAACTACGCTGGGGAGAGCCAAATAGTCAATTGATATAGTATTAGCATATCCATTGATGACATAACGAGCAAGTTTGTGAAATTTCAGCCGGTCATTTGCACCATAATAATGCAATCACGTCATAATTTTTCACCATTTTGGTGCAAAATACCTAAAATCACACAATTATCTTATTCACTTTTTTCTCTCCCTCCCTGCTATACGTTTTTATCATATTGATATTAAATACTTTTTAAATATTGGCACACTTTTCGCATTTATGTTTGGTAATAGTGATTTATAAGATTGATCATACAGAGATCTACAATCGCCCTTAACTTTTAAGATAAAACAGCCTGTTTCTTGCCCTGTTTTATCAGGCCGACGTAAACCCAGGAGAGCCAGTATGTCCGCTGAACATGTTTTGTCCATGATTGAAGAACATCAGGTGAAATTTATTGACTTACGCTTTACTGATACTAAAGGTAAAGAACAACATATCACCATTCCTGCCCACCAAGTTGATGAAGACTTCTTTGAAGATGGCAAAATGTTTGACGGCTCATCTATCGGTGGCTGGAAAGGTATCAATGAATCCGACATGGTGTTAATGCCAGATCCAAGTACTGCGATGCTTGATCCCTTCTTTAATGATGCCACCCTGATCCTACGTTGCGATATCCTTGAGCCTGGCACCATGCAAGGTTATAGCCGCGATCCTCGCTCCATTGCGAAACGCGCAGAAGATTTCCTGCGTGCAAGCGATATTGCTGATACCGTTTTATTTGGGCCAGAACCCGAATTCTTCTTGTTCGATGATATCCGTTTCGGCAATTCCATTTCTGGCTCTTATTATCATATTGATGATACGGAAGCTGCATGGAACAGCGGCACACGCTATGAAGGCGGCAACAAAGGCCATCGTCCTGGCATTAAAGGAGGGTATTTTCCTGTTCCTCCTGTGGACTCTTCCCAAGACCTGCGTTCAGCCATCTGCTTAACAATGGAAAAAATGGGTTTGGTAGTTGAAGCCCACCACCATGAGGTCGCAACTGCCGGACAAAACGAAGTTGCCACCCGCTTTAATACCATGACCAAAAAAGCGGATGAAACCCAGATTTATAAATATGTAGTTCATAACGTTGCCCATAAATTTGGCAAGACCGCCACATTTATGCCAAAACCATTGGTGGGCGATAACGGTTCAGGTATGCACTGTCATATGTCACTGTCCAAAAATGGCACTAACCTGTTTGCAGGTGACAAATACGGTGGCTTGTCCGAAATGGCACTTTACTATATCGGCGGTATCATCAAACACGCTCGTGCGTTAAATGCCTTTACTAACCCAACCACTAACTCGTACAAACGTCTGGTACCTGGTTTTGAAGCCCCGGTTATGCTGGCGTATTCTGCCCGTAACCGTTCTGCTTCTATCCGTATTCCCGTGGTCGCCAGCGCCAAAGCTCGCCGTATTGAAGTGCGCTTCCCTGATCCTGCAGCGAACCCTTATCTGGCCTTCTCTGCCCTGTTGATGGCAGGCCTTGATGGTATCATCAACAAAATCCATCCAGGTGATGCAATGGATAAAAACTTGTATGACCTTCCCGCAGAAGAAGCCCAAGAGATCCCAACTGTGGCCTCTTCTTTGGAAGAAGCTCTGGCCGAATTGGATGCAGATCGCGAATTCCTGACACGCGGCGGTGTTTTCACTGATGATACGATTGATGCTTATATCAATTTATTGAATGGGGAAATTGAACGTGTCCGCATGACACCACATCCCCTAGAGTTTGAACTGTATTACAGTGTGTAGTGCCTTATTAGGTAATGCCCCATAACGTGATGGCATTACTCTTGTTTTTTTGTTGCCGTGAAACTTTTGGCCCATCTTCGGATGGGTTTTTTTCCCCCCGCATATACACAGTTGTATTACCCATGAGGATATATGCTGAGCGGAAGGATTCATCAAACTATGCTTGAATAAGCTACAATGCACCAAAAAAGTGCAGGAACTGAATGACAATGGTTAATTTGCCCAAAGCAGAACAGATTCTCGACTCACAGATAAACAACGTCCTAGTACTGGATAATGATTTGGTTATTCGCTACGCCAATCATTCTGCTATGCAACTTCTGGCACAAAGTTCCCGTAAATTATTCGGTACGCCTCTTCCTATCCTGTTTAGCTATATTTCACTGGATACAGAGCTGATGCGTTCCAGTTTGATCAACGGTCACGGCTTTACCGATAATGAAGTCATATTGGTAATCAATAATCACTCTCATGTGATGTCGCTCAGTGCCCAACCAATTTCCGAGCAGTTTATTTTGCTGGAACTGGCACCTATGGACAGTCAGCGCCGTTTAAGCCAAGAGCAGATCCAACAAGCACAGCAGGTAGCTGCACGGGAACTGGTTCGGGGGCTGGCACATGAAATCAAAAATCCTCTTGGCGGGCTGCGGGGAGCCGCGCAGTTGCTTGCCAAAGCACTGCCAGATCCGTCCTTAAGGGAATATACCCAAGTAATCATTGAACAGGCAGACAGGCTGCGTAACCTTGTTGATCGATTGCTGGGGCCACAGCACCCTGGCTCCCAAACCCACCAGAGCATCCACCATGTAGTCGAACGGATTTATCAACTGGTCTCACTGGAAATGCCTGCCAATGTCACGCTGATTAAAGATTATGATCCGAGCTTACCTGAACTGGCGCATTATCCTGACCAAATTGAACAGGTATTACTGAATATTACCCGCAATGCCCTACAAGCACTGGGTGAGAAGGGAGGGATTATCACCCTGAGAACGCGAACAGCGTTCCAGATTACTTTACAGGGTGAACGCTATCGATTGGCAGCCCGAATTGATATTGAAGATGACGGGCCAGGCATTCCTCCCAACATTCAGGATACGCTTTTTTACCCGATGGTCAGTGGATATGAAAGTGGAACTGGACTCGGGTTATCCATAGCACGTAATCTTATCGACCAACATGCTGGCAAAATTGAATTTACCAGTTGGCCAGGACATACGGAATTCTCCATTTACCTGCCGATCAAGAAATAACCGTTAAGTAGGGGGTAACAATGCAACGAGGAAAAGTCTGGATCGTTGATGATGATAGTTCTATCCGCTGGGTACTTGAACGAGCGCTGAGTGGCGCAGGGATGGAGTGTATCAGTTTTGAAAATGCCGATGCCGTATTAACCGCGCTAGGACAAGGTAATCCAGAAGTTATTCTGTCGGATATCCGCATGCCCGGATTGGACGGACTTAGTTTACTCAACCAAATAAAGCAAAGCCACCCACAGCTTCCGGTCATCATTATGACTGCCCATTCTGATCTGGATGCCGCTGTCAGTGCCTATCAACACGGTGCATTCGATTATCTGCCAAAGCCTTTCGATATTGATGAAACTGTTGCGCTGGTTGAACGAGCACTGAGTCATTATCGGGAACAACATCAATCAGCCGCTAATCCGCAGTTGCCGGTATCGGTTTCAGATATGATCGGAGAAGCCCCCGCGATGCAGGAGGTATACCGAATTATCGGCCGCCTTTCCCGCTCCTCCATCAGTGTGTTAATCAATGGTGAATCCGGCACGGGAAAAGAGCTGGTTGCCCATGCCCTTCACCGCCACAGTCCACGCGCTTCCGCACCATTTATTGCCCTGAATATGGCGGCAATCCCGAAAGACCTGATTGAATCTGAACTCTTTGGTCACGAAAAAGGCGCATTCACAGGGGCAAATCAAGTACGTCACGGTCGTTTTGAGCAAGCCAATGGGGGTTCACTGTTTTTGGATGAAATTGGTGATATGCCTCTGGATATCCAAACTCGCCTGCTGCGAGTGCTGGCCGAAGGACAATTCTATCGAGTCGGGGGCTATGCCCCCGTGAAAGTTAATGTCCGTATTATCGCCGCCACTCACCAGAACCTTGAGCAACGCGTTGCAGAAGGTAAATTCAGGGAAGACCTCTACCATCGCCTGAATGTGATCCGTGTTCATTTACCGCCTTTGCGGGACAGAGTGGAAGACATTCCTCGTCTGGCGCACCATTTCCTGCAACAAACGGCCAAAGAGTTGGGCGTTGAAGCCAAGGTGCTGCATCCTGATACTGAACTCGCTTTGATGCGTCTGCCGTGGTCGGGCAATGTCCGCCAGTTGGAAAACGTCTGCCGCTGGCTGACCGTGATGGCGACAAGCAAGGAGGTACTGGTACAGGATCTACCCGCTGACCTGATTGGCAACCAACTCACAGGACAGACAGGAAACTCCTCTGTTACACGCTCTACACCACCATCTGAGAATTGGCCACAACTGCTGGCTGAATGGGCGCAACATGCCTTAAAAGAGGGAAAAACCGATCTCCTTTCCGATGCCCTGCCATTACTGGAACGCACTCTGCTTAATTGCGCACTAGAATATACCAATGGACATAAACAAGAAGCCGCCCGTTTGCTGGGTTGGGGAAGGAATACGATAACGCGGAAATTGAAGGAACTGGGGTTATAACAAGCTTCACAACAGTCACAGAAATCCTTTTATACTTCGGTGGCGCGAGTTTTCTATAGCAGAATATCTTCCTTTCAAGGATAAGTTACCACCTTACAGTCCGGATTTGAATCTTATCAACCCGAATGGACGCAAGCAAAAGCGATAAAAAGACAAGAAAGGTGCTCAATTGATGAATTATTTATGTCGCATGTGAAATGTGCCTAATTTATTGATTCATCTATACTCATATCACCCGCGAAAATTGCCGCTGTCGCATCTGATTACGCAGATGGCTATCAAAACACATACAAACATTACGTATCAGCAATCGGCCTTTCGGGGATACTTGGATCTGGGATTCGGTCAATTCAACCAACCCATCTTCGGCCAATGGAGACAATAATTGCAGGTCTTCGGCAAAGTAATCCGCGAAATTCAGCCCGTAACACTGCTCAATATCCGCAAAATTCAGCCGGAAGTTACAGATTAGCGCCTTAATCACATCACGACGAATGCAATCATCCTGTGTCAACGCTAAACCACGCCACAAAGCATGACCTTGTGCTTCCACCGCAGCGTAGTAGGTTTTCAGGTCTTTCTGGTTCTGGGCATAGCTATCCCCCAGCATACTGATCGCGGAAACGCCCATACCCAGTAAATCGCATTCCCCCTGCGTGGTATACCCCTGAAAACTCCGGTGTAATATGCCTTGGCGTTGGGCAATTGCCAATTCATCATCAGGACGGGCAAAGTGATCCATACCAATAAACTGATAGCCATTACCTGTCAGGGTCACAATCGTTTCTTGCAAAATATTTAGCTTCTGCGTTGCAGTGGGTAAATCCTGTTCTTTAATCTTGCGCTGTGCCACAAATAAATCCGGTAAATGGGCATAGTTGAATACACTTAAGCGATCAGGAGACAATGCCAATACCCGCTGCAATGTAAAAGCAAAACTTTCAGGTGTCTGTTTTGGCAGACCATAAATCAAATCAATGCTGGTGGATGTAAAGCCCGTTTCACGGGCACGTTTGATCAGATCGAAAATAAACGCTTCATCTTGCTCTCGATTAACCAAGCGCTGCACATCTTTATTAAAATCCTGCACGCCCATACTCAGGCGGTTAAAGCCTTCATGATGCAAATGATCAATGACATCAAGCTCAATTTCACGCGGATCAATTTCAATGGAAAGCTCAGCATCGGGCAGAAAATAGAAATGGCGGCGCAGCATAGACACCAATCGGCTGATCTGTGTTTTATCCAGATAGGTTGGCGTGCCTCCGCCCCAGTGCATCTGGCTGACTTTCCGCTGGGAAAATAATTTTCCACGAGCAGCAATCTCTTTTTCCAACACATTCAGATATTCATCCGCTTTGTGCTTTTGGCGCGTAACCAGCTTATTGCAACCACAGAAATAACAAAGCTTATGGCAGAACGGGATATGGATATAGAGGGAAAGCGGGCGCTCAGGATAACAGGCGGCGGCCTGTGTAAAAGCATTAGCATCGTACTGTTGGTTAAACTCCAATGCTGTTGGATACGAAGTATAACGAGGCCCTGAATAGTTGTATTTTTGGATCAAAGGCAGATCCCAAACAATGGCTTGCTCTGACATGCTTATTCCTTCCGCTGTTTTCGCCCATCAAAACGCAACATTTTTGTAGAATGGAAACGTCGTGCCATGATGATCGTGTGCAACCGACGTTTACGTCGCGATAGCCGCCATAGTTTACCCAATAACCACAATAAATAACATACTAATACTGTGGTTATTAATACTGTGGTTATCAGAATGAACCCGCCTTTTACGATCACAATTCATTGATGAAGGCGTTACTTACCCTTCAGCAATTGCATGATATCTTCCTGTGATTCTTCTTCACTGTTCTCTTCATTCAGATTGATACCCAACTCTTCCATCAGGGTATCAATGCGATCGAGCATATTGTCGACATAAGCATGGTCTTCCTGGGACAGTTTTTCACCCTGCTCAAGACGTGCTAACAAGTCATCCAATCGTTCATCATTTTCCAGCATTTCCAGCTCTTCCTGTGGTGACAGGCGAGGCTTATGTTGCTCTATAGCCGGTTTAACCGTTGATGCTTTTTCACCTGCAACTTTCCCATCAACGAACAGAGGAACCGGAACTTTACTACCGATACGTGGATCTTTTTCCTGTTTGACTACTGAACGCTTTTTATTACTGCCATTATCGCTCTGACGGCTACCTGTCGGATTACCATTACCACGGCGTTTTTTCTGGCGCTTACGCGCGCGTCCTTCTGCATCCAGCTCTGCGCGACTTTTTCTTTTTTGCTTTTGCTGACCAGCGGAAAACTTCGCTGGTGATTTTTTCTTTAACGGGCTCATAGCTTGTGACTCAACTCACTTTTATCAAGATATTTTCGGCGGAATCTAACAGAAACTCCCATTAACATCCAATGCCATTCACCTATAGTTGAAATTTCGTCTAGTATTCTAGATAGATTTAACTTAAATAATATGATCATCAGACTACCATGCGTTTTTTTGATACTCCTTCTTATCGCATGCCATTGTATCTTTGGGTCACTGGTTATGCCGTTTTGTGGATAATAGCAAGTTACTCTCTCGATCCCACCGTTCCTTATGATGCCGTAGAAGCTTTAAACTGGGGCATTAATGGGGAATGGGGTTCGCCCAAAAACCCATGGTTAGTGGGAGCCATCATGCTACCCGCTATCTCTATCAATGACATTTCTCTCAGTTTTTATTGGTATTTCAGCCACTTTGTCGCCATTGCCATCGGTATGCTTGGGGTTTGGCAACTGGCTTTCCGACTGACAGGCAAAGTTGTGTTCGCATGGCTTGCCATGCTGACTCTGAATCTATCCGGTATCATCAATTTTGATATCATTCCTTATAATGATAATTATCTTTTGGTTATGCTCTGGCCGTGGTCATTGCTGTTTTTCCTGCGTGCCATTGACGATCACCCCAAATGGTGGCTGGCATTCGCCTTCACCACAGGGCTGGCAACAATGGCAAAGTACTCTTCGCTTGCTATAGTCGGCTCGGTCTTTTTGCTCTCCCTGTTCGTGCCTAAAATACGCCACAACTATCGGGAGCCACTATTTTATCTCGCCATTGTCATCTGGCTCCTGCTGGTACTACCGAACGTTTGGTGGCTGGTGCATAACGACTTTGTCGCCTTTAAGTGGGTAGATTCCCAAATTCAGAAAGGATTCAACCTACATACCACACGCGCTATGCTTTCCGTGTTCTACCCGTTAATTATCGTCAGTGTCATTATTTACCTGCTGGGTGGCAGGATTGGCTGGCCCAAGCAGCAATCCAATGCACTGGCTAATATCGTGATCCTGCTGCCTCTGCTGATTATTTACGGCTGGTTTTCCTTCAATCAGGGCGGGCGTATGACCGAATGGGTGCAACCTTTTATGGTCGTTTCGACGGCATTGTTGGTGGGATCGATAACGGTATTCCCGAACAAACCTTTGCGAAGCACATTACGGGGATTGACTGTGTTTGGTGTATTGGTGTTGATCGGTTACGTCGGTGTGATGATGGCAAATGTCCGTGATGCAGGGCAAAAATTTGTTGGTATAAAAACCCTTGCCAGCCAACTTGATCAACGTTGGAACGAACTGTATCCAACACCATTGCATTATGTTGGTGGAGAATATCTGCATCAATGGCTAACATTTTATAGCTACTATCACCCAAAAACGATACAACCCTGGGAATTAGATAATGGTGCACCCCCGAATATCTATAACCGCCATATCAAAGAGGATAATATTGTGAAATATGGTGCCTTGCTAGTGGGAGAGCGAGGAAAGAGCTGTGCAGAGGAAGATTCCCAACATATGCTTTCAGAATGGCCATCATTGGTGCTCAGTCACAAAGAAGAGTTCGCCTTCCAGGCTCAACCAAGTGCTGAGTTAGATACTGTTTGCATTGGCTTTGTCGCACCTAAAAATATTCAATAAATTAACCCATTAATCAGCAAGCCTGACATAATCTACTGTCAGGCTTACTCTTAATCACTGTTTCAATCGTGCTCAGTGGGCATCCACAAACACCATTTTCAATACAAACAATAGCGTCACGACAAGAACACATGAGCCAACTTCACGCCATTTGCCAGTGCCCAATTTCATGGCACAATAAGCGATAAAACCCAATGCAATGCCTTCAGTTATGGAGAAGCTAAATGGCATCATCACTGCGGTAATAAAAGCAGGGACGGATTCAGTCAGATCGTTCCATTTCACTCTTGTCAGGCTGGAAGTCATCAAGACGCCCACATAAATCAAGGCTCCCGCTGTAGCATAGGCAGGCACCATGCTTGCTAGTGGAGAGATAAACATGACCAACAGAAATAAAATACCCACGACAATCGCCGTCAAACCCGTCCGGCCACCAACAGAAACGCCCGAAGAGCTTTCAATATAGGCGGTAACCGAAGACGTTCCTATGTAAGAACCCGCCACCGAACTGATACTGTCCACGTACAAAGCTTGTTTCATGCGTGGGAATTTGCCATTACTGTCAGCAATACCCGCTTTATCCGTCACACCAATCAATGTGCCGGAAGAATCAAATAAGTTCACCAGCATAAATGAGAAAATCACGCCCGCCAAAGCGATATCCAGTGCACCTTTTACATCAACATTACCCACTACGCTCATCACACTGGGCGGTAGATCAAAAATACCGTGATATTCCACATATCCCATCATCAAACCAATGCCGGTTGTCACGATAATTGAAACCAACACCGCCGCATGGAAATTACGTGCCGCTAAAATGGCAATGATGAAAAAGCCCAATGCCCCCAACAAAACATGATGAGAAGCAAGGTTGCCAATTGAGACAATCGTGTCAGGATTAGGCACGATAATACCCACATTCTTCAGCCCCATCATGGTAATGAAAAGACCGATACCACTGGTAATACCCACACGCAGGCTCAATGGAATATTGGCGATCATCCAGTAACGGATACGAAAGAGAGTTAATATAAACAATCCCACCGCACCCCAGAAAATTGCCCCCATCGCAACCTGCCACGAAAGACCCATCGTACCGACCACAACAAAGGCAAAAAACGCATTTAGTCCCATTGCAGGTGCAACGGCAACAGGCAGGTTCGCCATCAATCCCATCATAATGCTACCAATTGCGGCGATTAAACAGGTCGTAACAAATACCGCCTTAATATCCATGCCTGCAACCGCCAGAATTTGCGGGTTAACAAAGACGATATAAACCATCGTTAAAAAAGTCGTCAGCCCGGCAATTATTTCAGTACGAACTGTTGTGCTATGTTCCTCTAATTTAAACACGCGCTGAATCAAGCTCTGACGATTAGCAGAGCCAGAATTTATTGTGCTCATGTAATATTGTTTCCCAAAAAAAGCGAAGTTTTCGACCTATCCTACAGGAAACCCATCTAAATCGTTACTCTGAAACAACAAAAAAAGAAAACGTTTGCGACACGTGTAATCAATAGGTTAAATAACATTATGATTATTAATGGCATTCATTTTGTGACGATATTTTATTCGTTTGGTTCGCTATTTGTCTTGCAAAAGAAATTCAGGGTGACAAAGCAGCAATAATGTCGTTAAAGATATCTTCCCATTCACCTTCTGTCATATCCATTAAGCCGAAGAAACGCAGAACGAATGCCCCCTCTGTCGCCAAAAACGCCAAACGCGCCTGCCGACCTTCTGCTGTCGTTGTGTCCAATCCTTCTATGCGTTGTCGATACCAGATACGGGTTGATTCGAGATGTTCCGGTGTTTGTAATAAAGCAGCCATCAAACCAGCCGCCTTTGCCGTCGACGCTTCATCAGATCGCCTGGTTGCCTCAATATGCGCACGCACTGTTGTCAGCGGGTGGGGATCATTTCCGGCAATTCCATGAAACTGTTTGTCATAACTCGCCTCCCAACGCTCAAACATGGCATCAATAAGGCCATCTTTTGTGCTAAAACTGTATTGTACCCCTCCCTTGGTAATACCAACCGTCTTCGCCAGTGCATCTATAGTGAGAGCCGCCGCGCCATGTGTTGTAACAATATGTTCCGCCGCATCCAGCAGAACTTCTCGGTCAATTGTTTTACGTCGTCCCATGCAAACCTCCTTTTAATTAAATACGTATGTATTTATAATTATCGCCAACAATTTAGTCAAGGTTTGGTAAGGTTGCCGAACCGCATTGGTGAATTTGCTTATGAAATCGAATATCCGCTGGCTTGTGCTCGCTATTATTTCCAGTGCACTTTTCTTAGTTGTTATGGATATGACAGTGCTATACACCGCTTTGCCACGGCTGACACATGATCTGCATGCTTCTGCCTCAGAGAAGCTGTGGATCATGAATGCCTATACTTTGACCATTGCAGGCTTACTTCCCGCTATGGGGGCGTTGAGTGACCGTTTTGGTGCAAAGAAACTGTTTACTAACGGGTTAGCCATTTTCGGTGTTGCATCGCTGATGGCTGCATTTTCCCCCAATCCTGCCACTCTGATTGCGGCACGTGTGGTGCTTGCTTTTGGCGCGGCGATGATGATGCCTGCGACACTCGCGATAGTTCGGCAATCATTTGAAGATCCAAACGAAAGGGCACTCGCCATTGGCATCTGGTCTGCCATAGCTTCAGGCGGGGCTGCGCTTGGCCCAGTTATTGGCGGGTTCCTGCTCGAATATTACTGGTGGGGTTCGGTTTTCCTTATCAACGTCCCAATCGCCCTCATTGCATTTGGCTTTGCTCTGGTCGTTATTTCCAAAAGCCCGAACAATCCAGACCATACCTTTGACCTTATTGCTTCTGTGCAAATCATGATTGGCCTGGTAAGTATCACCTATGCGATCAAGGAGTTAAGCAAACCAATACCTTCATTGGTAACTGCCGCGACAGTGGGCATAGTAGGCACTATTTTTACGGCCATCTTCATTCGTCGCCAGTTAAGTTCATCAACCCCCATGATCGATTTCAACCTTTTCCGCAATCGCGCTTTCACTGCGGGAGTTGTCGTTGCTTTCGTTTCTACAGCAGCACTGGTCGGTATGGAACTTGCTGTTAGCCAACGCTTCCAACTCGCTATGGGTCTATCTCCCTTACTGGCGGGGTTATTTATTCTGCCCATTCCTATTGCCTCTTTTATTGCCGGCCCCCTGGCTGGGATTGCTATACCAAAATTTGGCTCTGAACGGATCATGTGGCTCTCACTCACCTTTGCTGGACTGGGAATTTTTGTTTATCTCTCAGGCCTGCAATCCGGGCTTTTCATTCAAATCACTGCATTTTTCGTCATTGGATTTGGTATTGGTGCAGCAATGACCGCTGCTTCCACAGCCATCATGCTAAATACCCCAGAAAACAAAGCTGGCACCTCCGCCTCTATCGAAGAAGTCGCCTATGAATTGGGAAGTTTAATCGGGATAGCCGTTCTCGGCAGCCTAATGGTGGCAGTCTATTCTGCCTCATTCACCTTTCCGTCTGATATGAGCATCCCAGAATTGGCACGAAACAGTATTGATGAGGCACTTATTGTTGCAGAAGGGTTAAAGGGAGGGGTTGCACTGTCGTTGATCCAGGCAGCAAAACAGGCTTTCAATCACTCATTCCTGTCGGTATTGATCGCAGCAGGGACATTGCTGTTGTTGACCTCTGTGCTCATTGCTGTGTTTAGAAAAGAGAAACGCCATTAATTGAGTCAATTAGGTAATTTTCTAAATAATGTTTCTTTAATCTGTTAATTTAAATACTTTTATTATTATTCTTAAAAACATTATGAATATAACCAAATAATATTTGGTGTATTCTTCATAACCTATCATACTATAAATAGTAACATCATGGAATTATGTCATTAAAAAATAGTTACATCTAAATATAATAAACTATGAATTGTTATTCCATCACCCTATAAAGCCTTACACAGAAATATCTGTTGTTATGAATTATTATTTATATTTAAACCAAATAATAAGATTCATACATTTTAGATATTATTTTTTCTCTATATTCAATAAACTATAAAAGAGGTAATATTATGAACGAATTAGAAAAAAATGAAGTAAAACTAAAACTTATTGAAAATTTTCAACAAACTATGCAAGGGAAGCTAGAGCCCAAACTTATTGATGAAGCTACAAAAAGAATGGCTTCTCTAAAAACAGGGGTATATTCAGCTGGAGGTCAAGTAGAAAGCCTCATTTTTTATCTGATATTTGACCTGCACCTAGATCTTGCTGGTAGCAAAGCTTTTCGCGGGACGGCAGGAGGATTGACGACTCCCGGCATTGCAGTTTTTCAAGGATTTGTTTTTACAGACGATTTAAACACACTTTATTCTGATACTGTAAGTTTCGCGTTTGATGCATCGCCCGTAGCCTTTAGTTTATTTTTCTTTGATTCAAATAGCTATCTGCTTGGCTCCTTCGGCGGTCTCGCAATTTCCCTTATAGCAGGCTTAGGTGGTGGAACGGGTTCATGGAGTTAATTATCTTTTATAATAAATAACCTCAACCGGAGTACAATGATTAACAGAATACTGCGCCCTTGCTGTGTAATACCTTACACAGCAAGGGTTATTGTTATGAATCAATTGGCATTAAACTGAATAATAAAATTATATTTTTTAGCTTTTGTTCTGAATTTTATGAAATAACGAAAATATCTGCCAGGTGGCAGATATTAATTTTGAGGAACCACGGTCAACGTTTTTTTACGCCAAAACCCGAAGATGGCGGTCTTTTTACGCCTCACGGAGAAACGACGGGCAATATAATTGGCAATCAACTCCAGTGATAAACACATCACAAAATAAACCAGCGCAACGAATAAGAAGACTTCCATTGGATAAACCATACTACGGTTATTCACTTGGGTCGCCAGAAATGACAATTCCGCGACGCCAACGATATAAGCCAATGAGGTATCCTTGATTAACGCAATCCACTGATTGATAAATGAAGGCACCATCATGCGCAATGCCTGCGGCAAAACGATATGCCACAACACTTCCCAACGATTGAAACCCAGCGATAATCCTGCCCGCCATTGACCATCACCAATCGCTAAAATTCCCGCTTTGACACCATGTGCTAAATAAGCCGAAGTAATTAATGCCAGCGCACAGACAACGGTCGTAATTTCAGGGATCTCCATCCCCAATACGACAGGCAACAAGAAATACGTCCAGAAAATCAGCATAATGACCGGAATGGCGCGAAAGAAACCCAGTATTGCCGCCAATAGGTTGGCCCAAAAGCCGCGCAGCATCGCCAGAGCAACGCCACCCAGAATCCCCAATACAATGGAGATCGTCCCCGCGATGATACTGATTACCAGCGTCAATGCCGCTCCTTCCAATGGCCCATCTGGAAAGGTTCCCAATAGCAAATAACGCCAGTTTTCTGCAATAACAGTAAAGTCCATATCAATACCCTCTCACCAATGTTCTTTGTTGGCGCCATTGTCCCCAACCTTCCATCACAGCAATAATGGCGATGTAGAGTACTGTCGCCACACCAAATGCCTCAAAAGTTTGTAAGGATTGGGTTTCCACCTGACGAGAAGCATAGGAGAGTTCTGCCACACCAATCGCCATGGTTAATGATGAATTTTTGACAATATTCATGTATTGCCCCAATAAAGGTGGCATGGCTATTTTCAGTGCCTGTGGCAATACAACGTGACGCATGGCCTGCCAGCCCGTTAAACCCAATGCATGGGCAGCATATTTTTGCCCGCGTCCAACTCCCTGAATGCCCGCACGTAATTCTTCTGCAACAAACGGAGCTGAATAGAGGGTTAATCCGATAAATCCCGCCAGAAATTCAAAGGATGGCCATTCCAGTGTCAGACCGAAAATCGTTGTGTCGTGGGGCGTATTCAGCCACATCATCGCCTCTTGTGGCAGAATTTGCCCGGATGCGAAGTACCAGAAAAATAGTTGTACCAATAAAGGCGTGTTACGAAATACAGTAGTGTAAGCCGTAACCAGCCAGCGCAGTGGCTTGATTTGGCTATCCCGTACCGCCGCAATCACAAAACCCAGTAAAGTGGAGGAGATAATGACACAGGCAGAAAGCCACAAGGTGATCAGAAATCCCTGCCAAAGCCATTGCAGATATTCAGGAGCCAGTAAGTGCTCGGTAATAAATTGCTCAAACATATCATTCACCACATAAACAAACAGCAAAGCCCCGAAATAACGGGGCTAATCAATTTGTGTTCTTAAATGGAAGCATTAAACAGAAACGGTTAAACGAACATTACTGTTTCGCCTGATCCTCTAACGGAGCAAATTTAAAATCACCACGCGGTTGAGCGGATTTAGTGTCTGGGCCAAACCAGCGGTTATAGATTTTCTCTGCTTCCCCCTCTTTTTCTAATTTCAGTAAGGTTTGGTTAACTGAATCAACCAATCGCGTTTCCCCTTTGGAGGCCGCGACTGCTTGATATTCGCGAGTAATGCTGAAAGGGGAAATTTCAAAATCGGCTTTCTGGGCTTCTGGTACGTTTGCCAGCAAACCAACCAGTTTCGCATCATCCTGCGTGATCGCCTGAACATTACCATTTCTCAGAGCCGCAAATGCCAACGGTGTATCATCATAAGAGATCACTTTGGCTGTTGGATAACGCTCACGCAAAGTAATTTCCTGTACAGTTCCCTTGTCTGCACCAATACGCAGTTTGGCAATATCATCCGGATTGGTCAGCACACCTTTGCGGGCAATAAATTTCTGACCAGTCGCAAAATAAGGGATGGAAAAATCAACTTGTTTTGCGCGTTCGCCAGTGATCGTGAAGTTAGCAGCAATTAAGTCAATTTTCTTAGAAGAAAGCAGAGGAATGCGGTTTGCTGGATTCGTTGGACGCAGTTCCAGCTTTACCCCCAAATCATTGGCAATTGCATTGGCGATATCGACATCATAGCCTGCCAATTTTTTCGTTTGGGGATCGATAAAACCAAATGGTGGGTTACTGTCAAATACCGCAATACGTACCGTGCCAGCTTTTTTAATGTCATCAAGTTTATCTGCTTTTGCCACTCCTGAAACCAATACCAAGCTGGTCAGCAGAGCAGTAACCGCTACGCGAGATTTGTTGCGAATCTTCATTGTACACCCCTGTTGGTTATTAATTTTTATATATCAACAAAAGCTATCAATTTCGATATAGCACATGAAATAATATAAAATACTATATTTATTCAATTTTGGAATAAAAGCTATTCTTTTTGGGTCAGTAATTTTTCCAGATTATCACCACCAATATGGCGGAAGTCCTGCCCTTTAACGTAATAGAAGATAAATTCACAAATATTCTGGCAACGGTCACCAATGCGCTCAATAGAACGGGCACAGAAGAGAGCCGTCATAACATTTGGAATGGTTCTGGGATCTTCCATCATGTAGGTCATTAGCTGGCGGATAATACTTTCGTATTCCTGATCCACTTTTTTGTCTTCATGATAGATACGGATGGCTTCTTGCAGATCCATACGGGCAAAGGCATCCAATATATCATGTAACATTTGGATCGTATGGCGTCCCAGTGATTCCAGGCTAACCAGCAAAGATTGCTGTTGATGTGAAAATCTTTCAAGCGCAGTCTTGCAGATCTTATTGGCAACATCGCCAATACGCTCCAGTTCAGCAATGGTCTTTGAAATAACCATGATCAGACGCAAGTCACTGGCCGTCGGTTGGCGTTTTGCAATGATGCGGACACACGCTTCATCAATCGCCACTTCCATCATATTAACCTTCTGGTCATCCTCAATGACTTGCCGTGCCAATACTTCGTCTTGGTTGTGCATCGCCAGAATCGCCTTACTGAGCTGTTCTTCCACCAGCCCGCCCATTGTCATCAATTCTGTACGAATATGTTCCAGTTCAGCAGTAAACTGACCGGAGATATGTTTGCTGAGATTCAGATTGTCCATACTATGCTATGCCCCCATACCTTCTATACCCCGCATTAACCATAACGGCCAGTAATATAATCTTCGGTCTGTTTCATCTTCGGAGTGGTGAACAATCTATCGGTATCGCTAAACTCAATCAGTTCACCAAGATACATAAATGCCGTGTAATCCGAACAGCGAGCCGCCTGCTGCATATTGTGGGTGACGATCACTACGGTATATTCCGATTTCAGTTCGCTGATCAACTCTTCAATGCGTCCTGTAGAAATTGGATCAAGTGCCGAACAGGGTTCATCCAGCAACAAAACTTCAGGACGAATAGCAATACCACGGGCAATACACAAACGCTGTTGCTGGCCACCGGAAAGGCTATGCCCACTCTGATGCAATTTATCTTTGGTTTCATTCCACAATGCCGCTTTTGTCAACGCCCATTGGACTCGTTCATCCATCTCTGCTCTGGGCAGTTTTTCAAACAAGCGCACCCCGAAAGCAATATTGTCGTAAATGGACATCGGGAATGGTGTCGGTTTTTGGAAGACCATTCCAACTTTGGCACGTAGCAAGGCAATATCTTGCTTGTCTGTCAGGATATTCGTGCCATCCAGAATAATTTCACCTTCAGCACGCTGATCACCGTACAATTCATACATTTTGTTGAAAGTACGTAGTAACGTGGACTTGCCACAGCCCGATGGCCCGATGAATGCCGTTACTTTATTTTGTGCGATATCAAGCGTAATATTTTTCAGCGCATGAAATTTGCCGTAATAGAAATTCAGATCACGTACCTGAATTTTACTTCCGACAATTTTGCTTACTGTTATGTTGTTTATTGCAATTTTATTTACTGCAATGCCATTCGCTTTATTCATCAATATTTATCTCTTTAATACCTTTCATGCTCTTGTTCCATCGCGTATTCCATCAAGGAATAGCACGTTAAAAATGCAGGTCTGAAAAAATATTAGTGCTTTTTCTTCACAAACAGCGCACGCGCCACAATGTTAATTAACAGTACGCACAGGGTTATCAATAATACCCCTGCCCATGCCAACTGCTGCCAGTCAGAGAATGGACTCATGGCAAACTTGAAAATAGTAACAGGCAAGTTTGCAATCGGCTGGCTGAGATCGGTACTCCAGAACTGGTTAGAAAGCGAAGTGAACAACAATGGAGCCGTTTCACCAGCGATACGGGCAATAGCCAGCAATACACCGGTAATAATGCCTGATATCGATGCCTTTAAAGTAATGGCTGAGATCATTTTCCATTTCGGTGTGCCCAATGCATAAGCGGCTTCACGCAAGTTATCCGGCACTAATTTCAGCATGTTTTCCGTCGTGCGAATAACAATGGGGATCTGCAACAGTGCTAACGCAATTACCCCTGCCCAACCAGAAAAGTGTTGCACCTTTACCACCACAACCGTATAGACAAATAATCCGACGACAATCGAAGGGGCTGAAAGCAAGATGTCATTAATAAAACGGATGATTTCTGCCAACCATGAACGGCGACCATATTCCGCCAGATAAATTCCCGCCATAATCCCCAATGGCGTGCCAAACACCGTCGCCCAGAAGATCAGCAGACCACTGCCAACGATGGCGTTTGCCAGCCCGCCACCCTCGGTATTGGGAGGTGGCGTCATTTCAGTAAACAACGCCAGCGACATACCATCGATACCTTTAGTAACAGTGGAGATTAAAATCCAGCCCAGCCAGAATAAACCGAATGCCATCGTCATCATGGATAGCATCAGCGCCAGCCGATTTTTCTGGCGACGCCATGATTGCATACGGCGACGGCTTTTCATGTCCGCTTCGTTTACTGTATCGACTAAATGCGGAGGTTGCTTATTGATGGTTGTCATCTCAGCGCTGCCCCTCATTTTTTGCCAGACGCATAATCATTAATTTTGACAACGCCAATACGATAAAAGTGATGACAAACAAAATCAGTCCCAGTTCCATCAATGCGGCAGTATGCAAACCAGATTCAGCCTCAGCGAATTCATTTGCCAATGCAGAAGTGATACTGTTCCCCGGCATATACAGAGACAAACTATCAAGTTGGTAGGTATTACCGATAATAAAGGTGACAGCCATTGTTTCCCCCAATGCCCGACCAAGCCCTAACATTACACCACCAATCACACCATTCCTGGTATAAGGCAAGACGATATGCCAAATCACTTCCCATGTTGTACAACCGATACCATAAGCAGACTCTTTCATCATCACAGGGGTCTGTTCAAACACATCACGCATGACAGAAGCGATATAGGGGATAACCATGATGGCAAGAATGACACCCGCTGCCAGAATGCCAATACCAAAGGCAGGACCAGAGAACAAAGCCCCCACGATGGGAACGCTGGAAAGCACGTCGCCAACGGGTTGCTGGAAATAGGTGGAAAATAGTGGAGCAAAGACAAACAATCCCCACATGCCATAAACAATGCTGGGGATCGCCGCCAATAACTCAATCGCCACACCCAATGGGCGTTTCAACCAGTTTGGGGACAACTCCGTCAGAAACAGGGCAATGCCAAAACTTACTGGAACCGCAATGATCAGGGCAACTAGCGAAGTCATCAATGTGCCATAAATCGGTACTAATGCGCCAAACAACCCTGCCGGTGCATCCCACTCTTTGCTCCATAAGAAAGCAAAACCAAATGCTTGTATACTCGGCCAGGAAGCAATGATCAGCGAAATGATAATGCCTCCCAGCAGAAATAAAGTTAACAACGCCGCTAACCTGACCAAGGCGCTGAAGATAATGTCACCATTTTTGCTCGGTGCTTTCAGCGCCATTTTACGTTCGGCCATACGCTTCATTCTCATTTTCGGTTATTTCCCCTTAATAAAAGGAGAGATTGCTTTTCCATGCTGCACGTACCTGGCTGACCACTTCTTCCGGCAGGGTGGCATAATCCAAATCTTTCGCCTGTTGTTTGCCGTTGTTATAAGCCCAATCGAAGAATTTCAGCACTTCGCTACCATTGGCAGTATTTGCCTGTTGCTTGTGGATGAGAATGAAGGTAGTAGACGTAATTGGCCACACATCATCGCCTTTCTGGTTTGTCAAATCCTGAGCAAAGCTGCTGTTCCAATCCGCACCTTTGGCCGCCGCACTAAAGTTTTCTTCGGTAGGCGCTACCACAACACCATCCGCGGAAACCAACTTGGTATAAGCAAGGTGATTTTGCTTCGCATAGGCATATTCGACATAACCAATCGAACCAGGCAGACGCTGAACAAATGCAGCAATCCCGTCATTGCCTTTACCGCCCAATCCGGTTGGCCATTTGACGGTCGTACCAGCTCCTACTTTTTGCTTCCAATCATTGTTAACTTTGGACAAGTAACTCGTGAAGACATAGGAAGTCCCTGATCCATCAGCGCGACGAACCACGGCAATATTCTGATCCGGCAGTTTGAGATCCGGATTCAACTTTGCAATTGCCGGATCATTCCATTTCTTGATATTACCCAGATAGATGTCACCAAGGGTTTTGCCATCCAGAACCAACTGACCCGCTTTAACACCGGTAATATTCACCGCCAGCACAATCCCACCAATTACCGTTGGGAACTGGAACAAGCCATCAGTCGCCAATTGTTCATCAGAAAGTGGAGCATCAGATGCACCAAAATCAACGGTATTGGCAATAATCTGTTTTACACCACCAGAAGAGCCGATGCCTTGATAATTGATTTTGTTACCCGTTTCTTTCTGGTAAGAATCTGCCCACTTGGTATATATCGGTGCAGGAAATGTCGCACCTGCCCCCGTCAAGCTGGCTGCCGCAAATGAAGACAGAGATGTCATGGCAAATACAGTAACCATGATGCTCGCCACAGTGGTACGCATTGATTTCATACTATCTCCTGTTGAGTCTTCTACTGAGATACACATCATTAATGAAAAACAAATGACAGGTATCGCTGACAATCTGATTTTCAGGTAATAAAATGATTCAAGAAGGAAAAATAGGTGAATTCAATGACAATAAAATGTATGAATTATGACATTTTTATGACAGGACGTTTCAGGAGTGCCTTATTCTTCGTGCAATTATGTTCTCATATTGCACTCAACGGAATATATATGCGAATGGATAGCCCCTCTTTTTCACTGCTCCCCATCTGAATCTTCCCCCCGTGGATATCCATGATACGATGGATGATCGCCAGCCCTAGCCCGACGCCGCTATTTATTTCACTTCTATTATTTTTTTCACTTTTATTTCCCTGCGTGAAAGGCTGAAATAAAACAGAAGCTTCTTCTTTCGTCATTCCAGTGCCGTTGTCCTCAACCTGAAACCAACCAAATTTTTCTGTTGAGCCACTACTGATGCGTATCCATCCATTGCCATAACGCCGGGCATTAGTGAACAGATTGATCAGTACACGTTTGATGGAAAAGGGATGAGCTAAAATGAAAATCGAACTTGTCGCTAAGCAATTTTCAATATCTGTATCTACCGCACAACGCTGCTCTGCTGTAATCACTTCGTCAAGCAACCCATTCAATTCACAACATGTCATCGGTATACCCTGCCCTGCCCGCTGATAATCAATGAATTGATCAATCATGACATTGCACTCTTCAATGTCCTGATGGATAGATTCTGTCAGAAAATCATCTTTTCCTTCCATCATTTCCATCGCCAAACGAATACGGGTAAGCGGAGTGCGCAAATCATGGCTCACGCCAGCCATTAATACCGCCTGATCATTTTCTTGTGATTTCAGCTCCATCGACAACCGGTTAAGCGCCCTAATCACAGAACGAATAGCGGGTGTCCCCATTTCAGGCATTGATGAGCCTCTTCTACCTTTTCCTATGTCGATAACGACTTTTTGCATCACCTTCAATGAATGTTTCTGGATAGCGGAATATCGCCAGAACACCATGAACACGGACAATGCCACCACAACAACACTTATAAAGAGATAGGGAAATATCGCGTTAAAAGGGAGCTCTTCTAGTACCACCAGCAGTAAGGTAACCAGAGAGCTGAACAGCAAGCTGCCCAGCACTAAAAACAGGACACGGAAAAACAAAGTACGCAGAGAAAGCCAAAACTTTTTCACACAGGGCTTTTTCATACTTTGTTTCCATCAGGAACAAAAACGTATCCCAACCCCCAAACTGTCTGGATATAACGCGGATGGGCAGGATCTTCTTCAATCAGGCGACGCAGGCGGGAAATCTGGACATCAATGGAGCGCTCCATCGCACCATACTCTCGTCCCCGAGCCAAACTCATCAATTTATCCCGTGATAATGGCTCACGTGGATGAGAAACCAACACCTTCAACACGGAAAATTCCCCACTGGTTAAAGGTAATAATTCATCTTGATGAAACATTTCACGCGTTCCAAGATCAAGTTTAAATTTCCCAAACTTGATCACCGCATCATCTGATGTCGGCGCTCCCGGCAATTCATTTGCTTGTCGCCGCAGGACAGCCCGCATGCGTGCTAACAATTCACGTGGGTTAAAAGGCTTGGCAAGATAATCATCAGCGCCAATTTCAAGCCCAACAATCCGATCAACCTCTTCCCCTTTCGCGGATACCATGATGATCGGGATCGAGTTATGCTGATTTCTCAGCCTTCGACAAATAGACAATCCATCTTCTCCCGGCAACATTAAATCCAGGACAATCAATTGAATGGATTCTCTGGTCAATAAACGATCCATCTGCTCTGCATTTGCTGCGCTACGCACCTGAAACCCCTGTTCGGATAAGTAACGTTCCAATAACGCCCGCAAGCGCATATCATCATCAACAACAAGGATCTTATAACTCTCTTGCATGTTTCAGCTCCCAAGATGCTCCATGCCCGCAGCATCCATCACTTTCACAGAAAAACCATAACTCCAATAGAGAATTAACCGCATGTATTTTAAGGCCGCTAAACAAGCCCTGTGACTTATGCCAAAGGCTGGTAGCTAATTTCCAGTATCCAGTAAGTCACCACACCATTTGGTGTCATCACCGTGACTTCATCATCAACCTGCTTACCAAGTAATGCTCTCGCCACCGGAGAATCAATGGAAATCCACTTCCTGGCTGGATCAAATTCATCCGGCCCTACCAAACGAAACATGTGTTCTTCTTCATTTTCGTTTTCAACTTTTACCCATGCCCCAAAAAAGACTTTCCCTTCTTGTCGCGGGTCAGGATCGACAATTTGCAGTACATCCAGACGTTTGGACAAAAAACGTACTCGGCGGTCAATTTCCCTTAACCTTTTTTTACCATAAATGTACTCTGCATTCTCTGAACGATCCCCTAATGCAGCAGCATCTGAAACAGCCTGGGTGACTTTGGGGCGTACAACTTTCCAGAGATATTTCAATTCCTGATCAAGCGCATGCCAACCCTCTCGGGTAATATAATTACTCTTGGCCATGAAAAAACTCACTTGAGAAAAGATGATTAATGGCGGAGTACTATATCTCATCAACTCTCATCAACCCAATCCCAACCTAGAAGATATTTGATGAATTCTGTTGCAACATGATCGAAATATCGCGCTAAACTGGAAATTATTGCGCTCAGCACGTATAAATGGAGCCAGTTTGAACCATGCCGATACTGTTTCAGATGAAATTTGATCTTATCCGGCTCTGTCTGACGATGTCTCAGAATATCTACAGGCCCTAAAGAAGTTGAAGAAAACAGACCATGAATGAATCTTTAAGTCGAATCATTGCCGGTGAGCTACAGGCTCAACCACAGCAAATCCTAGCTGCCATCTCCCTGCTTGATGAGGGAAATACGGTTCCCTTTATCGCCCGTTACCGTAAAGAGGCCACCGGTGGTCTGGATGACACACAGCTCCGCCAACTTGAAAGCCGTCTCGGTTATCTGCGTGAACTGTCCAACCGCCGTCAGACTATCCTGAAATCGATTGAGGAACAGGGAAAGCTAACCGTTGAGCTGGCAGAAGCGATTAACGCAACGCTGAGCAAGACTGAGTTGGAAGATCTGTACCTACCTTATAAACCTAAACGCCGTACCCGTGGACAAGCTGCCATCGAAGCCGGATTGGAGCCTTTGGCCGACCTGCTATGGCAAGATCCGCAGCAAGAGCCAGAACTGGCGGCGGCTGCCTATGTCAATGCTGACAAGAGCGTTGCTGATACCAAGGCAGCATTGGATGGCGCACGTTATATCCTGATGGAGCGTTTTGCCGAAGATGCAACCCTGCTGGCGAAGGTACGTGAATATTTATGGAAAAATGCCCATTTGGTTTCCAAGGTTGTCGAGGGTAAAGAAGAAGAAGGTGCTAAATTCAGCGATTATTTCGACCACCATGAAGCTATCGCCACTGTCCCTTCCCACCGTGCCCTTGCCATGTTCCGTGGACGCAATGAAGGCATCCTGCAACTTTCTTTGAATGCTGATCCACAATTTGAGGAAGCACCAAAAGAGAGTCACTGCGAACAAATTATTACTGATCACTTGAACCTTCGCCTGAACAATGCACCGGCTGACAATTGGCGCAAAGCAGTAGTGAGCTGGACATGGCGCATCAAGGTGCTGCTGCATCTGGAAACCGAACTGATGGGTACACTGCGCGAGAAGGCCGAAAATGAGGCTATCAACGTCTTCGCCCGTAACCTGAATGACTTGCTGATGGCTGCCCCTGCGGGTATGCGCTCAACAATGGGTCTGGACCCGGGTTTGCGTACAGGGGTAAAAGTCGCCGTTGTTGACGCGACGGGCAAACTGATTGCTACCGATACTATTTATCCGCACACCGGACAAGAAAACAAAGCGGCTGCAACCGTTGCAGCTCTGTGCACTAAACATCAGGTGGAACTGGTTGCCATTGGCAATGGCACCGCATCCCGTGAAACAGAACGCTTCTTTGCCAACGTGCAGAAACAGTATCCTGACGTCACGGCACAAAAAGTAGTGGTCAGCGAAGCGGGAGCTTCTGTCTATTCCGCGTCTGAATTGGCTGCACAAGAATTCCCTGATCTGGATGTTTCCCTGCGTGGCGCTGTCTCCATTGCCCGCCGCCTACAAGATCCACTGGCTGAACTGGTGAAAATCGAACCCAAATCCATCGGTGTGGGTCAATACCAGCATGATGTTAGCCAGACTCTGCTTGCCAAAAAACTAGATAACGTGGTTGAAGACTGTGTAAACAGCGTCGGCGTTGACCTGAATACCGCCTCTGTTGCCTTGTTGACTCGCGTTGCTGGCCTGACTCGCACTGTTGCCCAAAATATTGTTAACTGGCGCGACGAAAACGGTCGTTTCGGCAACCGTAACCAACTATTGAAAGTGACCCGTCTGGGGCCAAAAGCCTTCCTGCAATGTGCGGGCTTCCTGCGCATCAATCAGGGCGATAACCCGTTGGACGCTTCAACCGTTCACCCTGAAGCCTATCCAATAGTTGAGAAGATCCTGGCAACAACTCAGCAAACCCTGCCTGAACTGATGGGTAATCCGGCTAATTTGCGTAACCTGAGCGCCCAAGAGTTCACGACCGAAAAATTTGGTATTCCGACCGTCACCGATATCCTGAAAGAGCTGGAAAAACCAGGTCGCGATCCACGTCCGGAATTCAAGACAGCCACATTTGCCGATGGCGTTGAAACCATGAACGACCTGCAAGCGGGTATGATTTTGGAAGGTACTGTCACTAACGTGACCAATTTTGGTGCATTCGTGGACATCGGTGTCCATCAGGATGGCCTGGTTCATATCTCCTCCCTATCCGACCGCTTTGTGGAAAATCCACACACCGTCGTTAAAACAGGTGATATCGTGAAAGTGAAGGTGATGGATGTTGACCTCAACCGCAAGCGTATTGCATTGACCATGCGTCTTGATGAGCAACCAGGTGAAACACAAGCACGCCGTAGCTCCCAGGAAGGTAACCGTCAGGATCGCAATAATCGCAACGGCAATGGCAGAAACCGCCCTATTTCACGTTCAGGTTCTGCGCCTTTAGCTAATAGCGCTATGAGTGATGCATTGGCCGCTGCCTTTAATAAAAAACGTTAATTAATAAAAAAACGTTAGATGATTTAAAATGATTTCCTGAACTGGCTCCATTATGCCAGTTCAGGATCTTTAAATTTGTGTTTATACGCCATATTAATATTATTCGAAAATACCTTATATTTTTCTAATTGCATTTAACGCAATTTCAATCTCATGAATTGATAATTTTTTAAAAACCTCGTTTAACCTAAAGAGGCTTACTTTTTTATTCCTTCCTTGATAAATCCTTAGCGAAAATCATCAGTGTCTTAAGTCATTAAAAATAATTATCACGTGATAACTATCTTTAATAACGCAAAAATAAAATACACCACTATTATCACAATAGGGATAAATCCGGATTATTTAATATGAGGTGTATGAATATGTTATCATATATTGGTAAGGTCATATTTTTGCTCTTTTTTCTTTACACGTTATTAGTACCCTATACAATAACGAATTCCTTTGCAGAGGGGTGGCTTAAAACTGAAAGAGCTACGAAAAAAGCAGATGAGAACGATAATATCAGCGGGCGAGTGAATGAATCAGATAAAAAATATCTGAATTCGGATACGCATAAAAAAAGTAGCGTAAAAGAAAACAATCACACCTCAGATGCTGATACACAAAATGTTATTACTAAAAACCTCCAAATGGCAGGTAATTTCCTGTCATCTTCCCCTTCAGAATTGGCCGAACAAGCCAAATCCTATGCGTTAGGGCAAGTTAACGGCATGGTAACGTCTGAGGCACAAAAATGGTTATCACAGTTTGGTACGGCCAGAATTAATTTTGGACTGGATAAAAAGGGATCGCGAAAAAACAGCTCACTCGATCTTTTACTGCCACTTTATGATAATAAAGCGGATTGGCTGTTCTTTTCCCAACTTGGCTATCGCAACAAAGACAGTCGGGATACCATCAACGTAGGATTGGGTGGTCGTTATTTCTATCAGGACTGGATGTATGGCCTGAATACCTTTTATGACAATGACCTGACGGGCAAAAACCAGCGTCTTGGGCTGGGCGGAGAAGTGTGGGCAGACAACATTAAACTGGCTGCTAATACCTATTTTCGTGTCAGTAACTGGAAAAACTCACGGGATTTTGTCGGTTATTACGAACGCCCAGCCAACGGTTATGACATTAGTGGGGAGTTTTTCTTACCTGCTTACCCTAATCTGGGCGCCAAGCTGACTTATGAGCAATATTTTGGCGATGAGGTTACTTTATTCGATCGTGACACCAAACAGAAAAACCCCGTCCTGGCTACATTGGGGCTGTCTTACACCCCAGTTCCGCTATTTACTCTGGGTGTGGATTATAAACAAGGAAACGGGCACAACGAAACACAGTTTTTGGCGAACTTAAGCTATAGATTGGGTGTTCCCCTGAGTGTGCAGTTATCGCCAGAAAACGTGGCGATAGCGAGGACATTAGCAGGCAGCCGTTATGATCTGGTAGAAAGAAATAACCATATCGTGCTTGAGCATCAGGCAAAGCCAGCCGCTCAATTGTCGCTGCCAGAGGTTATCACCGGCTATAGTGGAAGTCAGCAGGATATTACCGCCAAATTCTCTTCTGAGTCTCCGCTTAAGCAGATCCATTGGGCAACCAACAAAGATTTTGAACAACACGGTGGGAAACTCTCTTCCAAGACCGGCAACACCATCAACGTTACCCTGCCAACCTATTTATCTGGCAATAACCAAAATAACAATTACCCCATTTATGCTGTTGCTGAATGGGAAAATAACCAAAAATCAGCGCCTGCTGAAATGCGTGTCATTGTCAGGCCGTTTATGCTGAAAAAACAGGAAGGAGCTAACTTTACTCCAGCAGGACCATTACCTGCGACAGGAGATCAAAAGGACGGATATACGTTTGACCCTGTGATTACCTTTGATACGGCCGCTAATGCACCGATAAAAAATGTCACCATCAATCATGTTCAGTGGATAACCGATCCTAAAATCGGCCCAGAGAGTGGGTTGAAGTTACTTGATTGGGGAACGTCGGATTCTGTGGTTCTTGATGAAAACGGGCGTTTCAAACAAAAACCGGTCTTAGTCAGTCAACACCCACATAAAGATGTCAAGGTGTACCTGCAAATAGATAGCCAGCCTCCAGAATTAGTGGGCGAAGTTAGCTTTGGTGACAATCCAGCCAATTCCAAAGATTACAGTATTGGTCAGGCTGGTATTACGTCCGAGAAATTACAGGCCTTATCGGCCGGTGGTTACCAACAATATCAATTTATGGCGACTATCCTGGGTGCTGATGGCAACCCCGTTAAAGAGGGTACGGTCATTAGTGATGCACATTGGAAGATAGATAAACCATCAGACGCCACTAAATCTGGCATAACACTAACCCCAGAGACTAAAACAGATGACAAAGGAAACTTAAAGGCAATCATCACCAGTACTAAGGCATTCAGTGGGGATGTGGTAGTTTCGCTTTCCATTGAAGGTCAGGCTGCTGTTTCTGCACAAACCAAAGTGACCTTTACTAAAGATACCCAAGATTATAGTGTTAGTCAGGCTGGTATTACGCCTGAGAAATTACAGGCTTTATCGGCCGGTGGTTACCAACAATATCAATTTATGGCGACTATCCTGGGTGCTGATGGCAACCCCGTTAAAGAGGGTACGGTCATTAGTGATGCACATTGGAAGATAGATAAACCATCAGACGCCACTAAATCTGGCATAACACTAACCCCAGAGACTAAAACAGATGACAAAGGAAACTTAAAGGCAATCATAACCAGTACTAAGGCATTCAGTGGGGATGTGGTAGTTTCGCTTTCCATTGAAGGTCAGGCTGCTGTTTCTGCACAAACCAAAGTGACCTTTACTAAAGATACCCAAGATTATAGTGTTAGTCAGGCTGGTATTACGCCTGAGAAATTACAGGCTTTATCGGCCGGTGGTTACCAACAATATCAATTTATGGCGACTATCCTGGGTGCTGATGGCAACCCCGTTAAAGAGGGTACGGTCATTAGTGATGCACATTGGAAGATAGATAAACCATCAGACGCCACTAAATCTGGAATAACACTAACCCCAGAGACTAAAACAGATGACAAAGGAAACTTAAAGGCAATCATAACCAGTACTAAGGCATTCAGTGGGGATGTGGTAGTTTCACTCAAGGTGGGGAAAAATAAGCCTGTTCAATCACCAACGTCTACGGTAGATTTCAAACTAGCAGGGATATCGCCAATAACACCGGACTCAAAAGACCCTATAATTGTAGGCCTATCTTATAACTTGGCAGTCATCGTTAAGGATGATGAGGGTAATCCGTTGCCTAATAAGACAGTTAACTGGCATATACAGGCTAGTCATGACAATAAGACAGTAAAAATTCCCACAAGTAGTAAGACCGCTCTAAATGACGGTAAAGCTACCGCAATATTGACCAGTAGTACGAATCAAGATGTTACAGTAACAGCTTCAGTGGATGGCATTGGAGCAACGCCGCCTTTGCAGGTGAGGTTCGTATGGCCAACGCTCAGTGAACCCGAACCGATCGCACAAAGCCCGCAATCGGGTCCAGTTTATGCGAATGAGGGCGGTTATTATATATATCAAACGATAATAAGTGGTCCTGACGGTAAACCTTATCAAAATCCGTCAAAAGGCTCACCAGGTTATGTTCCTATTCAATGGTGGCAAAAAGATCATGAGGACCCCCAAACCACTTACGTAAGTTATCAGGAGCAAGATGAAGGCTCACAGGCTAATTCTCCAGGAAAGGCGACAGTTAAAGTGTCTGGTATTGGGAATAACTTAACTGTTGTTCCGTGTGTTGGCATATATGTACCAAACGCGGGAGGATTCAAAAACCTTCCATCACACCAATGTGTAACACAACAAAACATCAGGAAACTTGAGTAGCTTTAATTTTAACTTTGCTTAAGGACAGCTATTTTATCATCACGTAAATGTAGACTCGGCTTTTTAGGTTCAGTAAAAAGCCGAGTCTTTTTCACTTTCTATCACAAAATGCTTTTTAACAGCCACTTATCTCAAAGTGATTTCCCCTCTTAAATAAAACACCGATTAATTAGCAGTAAACTTTGAATTTACACGCCAGCGCATCACTCACCCGACGAATAGATAGATTTTATTATGCTAAACCCGATTTTAGTGTGTATTCATTGCTATATGATTACCGCTTATTGAGATAAAAATTTAACTTAAGTAATATGATTTGGCGATTTAGTCGTAGGATGAAATAACCTTGAACTTTAATGAATATAAGTGAGGTGTTTATGTCTAACGTTAATCAGCAAGAAGAGCAGAAGCTAGATTCCACATCGGAACTCAATGCGAAAATAAGAGTGTACCCATCAAGCCCAGTATCGATGAATGGGCTTTATACTATGAGTGTCAAAGTTACTGATAAATATAATAAAGGGGTACCTAACCAGAGAGTTAAATTGAGCGTAACCGATCCACAGGGGAAACCCGTATTGGGCGGGGATGGCAAACCTCAAGTATACACCAATGCTGCTGAGGGTTATGATGATACATTAACCTATAGTGATGGTTTGATTTACTTTACACCGTATCTTATGCTTAACAACTACCAAACTCAAGCTGGAGTATACACAATAGAGGCCGATGTGGAAGGCGCAGGAATAAAACCTGTGCAGAAGCAGGTGGAATTTATCAAATAGTTAAAGAAAGTTACTGTTCAAACTGATTTATTATCACGTAAATGTAGACTCGGTTTTTATTAAAAAACCGAGTCTGTTATAGTTTCTATCACAAATTATATTGCTTTATCACTGGTTCGAATTATTGAGTATCTTTTTTCATGCCTATATGATATATGTTCTGTTTGTGTGATAAGTTGATTTAATTTTAATATGTGAATTTTTATCTTAATTATTTTATCTGTTTTAATTTTTTGTTTAGATAAAATAAAATTAATCACACATTAAGTAATTATATTACCATTAAAAATAATATTTACGATCAATGAGGTTATTATCACTGCATTGTGCATTTAGGAAAATATCAGCAGTAAATTTTGAATTTACAACCCAGCAGGTTATTCACTCTGAATGAAAACAGATTTTATCATGTTAAGCCAGATATTAATGCGTATTTGTGGCTATATGACTGCATCCCATTGAGATAAAAGTTTTACTTAAGTAATATTAGCCAGCGATTTAGCCATAAGATGAAATGACCTTTTACTTTAATGATCAATAAGTGAGGAAATTATGTCAGTAATAAATAAATTAGACAGTAATATTGCTCAACAATGTTCATTTACCCCTGATCAATTCAAGGTTAACGTCACAACTAAAATTGATAATGATATCACTGCACCTATTGGCTCTTCTCCGTGGGCACTAATTCAGGTGTATTTAGGCAAGAAAGTGTATAGACGTAATTGGAGCTATCCTGTTGAATACATACATCTTGTATCTGATAGCTCGCCTTTAATTGAGAAGCGCGAGCAAGACAATATTACCGCTTGGCAGCCAACACCAGAAGATTTAACAGCTTGTGACTGGGAATTACAGGGGGACCCCAATCTGGAATTTGATCTTGAAGTGGGAAAAGAAATGTATAACGATAGCCAATGCTTTGGATATTTTAATATAAATAGTTCTTCTTCATCTACTTACATTGGTACCTTAGATCTAATCAAGAATAATTCAGATATTAAGAACATAACAATGTTCTATTTTATTGAAGATGTAATATTATCTATTCACGCCTCCTCTGATAACAACCAAGAGAGTTGTCAAAAAGTGGTGGAATTGTTTAGTAAACAACTCACTGTAATGGTTGATGATGTACATTATTTTATTGGGTATGGAGGCACGAATCTTACCAGTGACGAACACAAATGCGAGTTCGGCCCAACAACATATCAAAATCCTAGCAATAAAAACCTAAAAAAATTAGGTGACCTGTTGAAACAAAACGTAGGTAAAACACTTCGTATTCGCTTAGTGTGGAATGATCATTAATTTATAGGGTCTGTTGATGTTTTAAGGTCATAATTCATTCAGCCCACATGGGCAACCAGACAATGATAAACGCCAGAGCCAACATACTGGCGTAATTCCGTTC
>NZ_MKGR01000120.1 GCF_001908095.1 Xenorhabdus thuongxuanensis
GTTTCAAATTTTCAGCTTGTTCCAGATTGTTAAAGAGCAATTATTGGTAAACCGGCTTAACCGCCCGCTTAACAATAACTTAATTGGCACCGTCTTTCACCCGTTACCGAGCAAGATGGCGTCCCCTAGGGGATTCGAACCCCTGTTACCGCCGTGAAAGGGCGGTGTCCTAGGCCTCTAGACGAAGGGGACTTTCAGTCTTCTTCGCAGACGCTTGCTCTGCTTTCATTTATCAGACAATCTGTGTGAACACTCACAGTCCACTACCCTTAGGTTAAGGAGGTGATCCAACCGCAGGTTCCCCTACGGTTACCTTGTTACGACTTCAC
>NZ_MKGR01000121.1 GCF_001908095.1 Xenorhabdus thuongxuanensis
CCGATAGTGAACCAGTACCGTGAGGGAAAGGCGAAAAGAACCCCGGCGAGGGGAGTGAAAGAGAACCTGAAACCGTGTACGTACAAGCAGTGGGAGCCCCACCACTAAGCCAGTGGTGGTTATCACAGCGTCATCCTTTCTTGATGGCGGTTGGCGGCGCGGCAGCGACGCCCAACCTCAAAAATCAAGCTGAGGGGGCTTAGTGGTGGGGTGACTGCGTACCTTTTGTATAATGGGTCAGCGACTTATATTCTGTAGCAAGGTTAACCGGATAGGGGAGCCGCAGGGAAACCGAGTCTTAACTGGG
>NZ_MKGR01000122.1 GCF_001908095.1 Xenorhabdus thuongxuanensis
CATCAAAAACATAAGCGGCAAACATTAAGGCTTTTTTTCGCTTTGTGATATCAAACAGTTCTGCCTGTGCTGCCACCATATGGATAACATTCTTATGCTCAATCATGACGCCTTTAGGCTGTCCGGTAGTACCGGAGGTGTAGATGATATAGGCCAAATCGGTTGGGTGATTAACCAGAGCCAGATTTTCTACGGTGCGGCCTGGGGTGATTGTCTGGTCATCTGTCGCTATCAATATTGGTGATTTCGCGAGTAGTTGGCTATATTCCGTCAGTGTTGTCAGATACCGTTGCTGGGTAAGTAC
>NZ_MKGR01000123.1 GCF_001908095.1 Xenorhabdus thuongxuanensis
TTAGCTTGAACGAAGAGAAAGCCGCGTCATTTAGGCGCAGTCGGTAACATGCCCTTATAGGGCTAGAGCAAACCACCCGCTATGCGGGTGGTTCTGATTTAATTAAATTTTTATTCAAAAAAATATTTTTAATAAAAATGAGAATTGATATTATTTATGTTTATGAGATGCATTTTTGCTCTTTTTTAAACAACTTGCTAGGGCGTGTTGATGTTTTGTGAGGGATTATTAGACAGCATGATGATTTGGTATAATTACTTTCGCCAAAAAACAACCAGACCTCACCATCATGCCGCG
>NZ_MKGR01000124.1 GCF_001908095.1 Xenorhabdus thuongxuanensis
GGGGCGGAGCAAAAGCGATCAGGAGGCAAAAAAGATGTTCAGTTGATGAGTTGTTTACAGAGCATATTGAATATGTCAGGTTATGTTGATTCTGCTATAACAAACGGTTGGGAGATAAACAGTGACCAGAGACCAAAATTACAGGGATGCCGTTTTGTCATTTGATTTGTTTGCGGGCGATTTCGGCGACGGTTCAGAACGCTGCCTGAAAGACACGATCGGTATAACCCGCAAATCGGCTCGTTGTCATATCTGCGATGAAATCATCCCCCTGAAATCCATCGCCAGATTATCA
>NZ_MKGR01000125.1 GCF_001908095.1 Xenorhabdus thuongxuanensis
AACAGTCGGTGTATCCAGTCATGCCGTGATTGATGTTAACGACAAATCCATCATGACAGCATTGACTAAGGCGATGATCCAGATGGAGAACGGCAAGCAGCCTTATTCTGAGGCAACGTTTAAAAAAGCGTTTGAGATGCTATGAGGAATTGAACGATGGGTATTATTCTGGCTCCAATAATTTACGTTATCGGTTTTATTGCAGCATTCATTATTTTTACATTGATAGGAAAACGAGCTAACGATCCGGAGGAATTCGGTGTCGTTTTATTAATGTCATTCATGTGGCCA
>NZ_MKGR01000126.1 GCF_001908095.1 Xenorhabdus thuongxuanensis
GGAACAAAACGAGAGTGAGCTGAAGGAGCATACCGAAGCTAAAGATCCACATCCTCAATATGCACCCAAAGCCAGCCCTGTATTCACAGGAACACCGACTGCGCCAACACCGGCACAGGATGCTAATAACACCCAGATTGCAACGACAGCCTTCGTGCAATCTTTGGCAAATGCAGCAAATAATAATGCTAGGGCGTGTTGATGTTTTGTGAGGGATTATTAGACAGCATGATGATTTGGTATAATTACTTTCGCCAAAAAACAACCAGACCTCACCATCATGCC
>NZ_MKGR01000127.1 GCF_001908095.1 Xenorhabdus thuongxuanensis
AAGAAATTCGGTGGTGCGGTAGTTCAGTTGGTTAGAATACCGGCCTGTCACGCCGGGGGTCGCGGGTTCGAGTCCCGTCCGCACCGCCACCGTATTTAGAAAACCCCTGAGAGATGCCTCTCAGGGGTTTTTTATTATGGCTTTAGCCAGTTTAAGATGCGTTAGCTTCTTAAACATAAAACCATATATGGACACCGACTCAATGCAAGTGGGCAACCTATTTTT
>NZ_MKGR01000128.1 GCF_001908095.1 Xenorhabdus thuongxuanensis
TGCTCTTTAACAATCTGGAACAAGCTGAAAATTTGAAACAATCGATGTTGTTGAACGATAACATTGATGAGTCTCTCAATAACTCCAGTCCGAAGACACCTTCGGGTTGTGAGGTTAAGCGACTAAGCGTACACGGTGGATGCCTAGGCAGTCAGAGGCGATGAAGGACGTGCTAATCTGCGAAAAGCGCCGGTGAGCTGATATGAAGCG
>NZ_MKGR01000129.1 GCF_001908095.1 Xenorhabdus thuongxuanensis
TGAAAGACGGTGCCACTTAACGGATTGCTAAGCGGGCTATTCAGCCGGTTTACCAATAATTGCTCTTTAACAATCTGGAACAAGCTGAAAATTTGAAACCGTCAATGTTGTTGAACGATAACATTGATGAGTCTCTCAACAACTCCAGTCCGAAGACCCCTTCGGGTTGTGAGGTTAAGCGACTAAGCGTACACGGTGGA
>NZ_MKGR01000013.1 GCF_001908095.1 Xenorhabdus thuongxuanensis
AGCCATGATCAAACTCTTCAATTAAAAGTTTGATGCTCAAAGAATTCTACTGTTAGTTCGTAATGAATTAACTGTCAGTCACTCTTCAAGACTTTAAATCTTTTTGCCTTTCGGCTTGGATAAGTGTCTTGCGAGTGCCCACACAGATTGTCTGATTAATTTGTTAAAGAACGTTGGCAACCGGAAGTGGCCTTCGGGTTGCGAGGCTGCGTATCTTACGCTATCCTCTTATTGTGTCAAGCCTTATTTTTCAGGGCCTTTCACGTTGTCATCCCGACAGGTTTGTGTGTTTGTCGTGACAACGGAAGCGCATTATAGGGAGTTTTGTGATACTGGCAATAGTTATTTTGAAAAAAAGCCTCAACCGCTTATTTATCACCCAAAAAGCCCTGATTTGGTGTTTTTCCAATCTACAAAAAGAAAAAAGAGGTGCAAAAAACACCTCTTAAAAACTTTCTAAGTAATCAATATCATTGTGTTGCAACAATACGATTGTCTTCTAACTCTAAAGTCACTAATTTACCTGGGATCAATTTGCCAGAAAGAATTTGCTGAGCCAGCGGATTTTCAATCTCTTGCTGGATAGCCCGTTTCAATGGACGAGCTCCATATACAGGATCGAAACCAGCTTCGCTTAGTTTTTCCAGTGCTTGAGATGTTATCTCCACCTGATAACCGTGCTCTTCCAAACGCTGATATAAACGTTGCAATTGAATATTTGTAATAGATTTCAGATGCTCTTTTCCTAATGGGTGGAACACAACAACTTCATCAACACGGTTAATAAACTCAGGTCTGAAATGATGACCAACTACTTCCATCACCATATTTTTCATACCCACATAATCCAATGTACCAAAACGTTCTTGAATCATATCGGAACCTAAGTTGGAGGTCATAATCACAACCGTGTTACGAAAATCAACTGTTCTTCCCTGACCATCAGTCAAACGGCCATCATCCAATACCTGCAACAAGATATTGAAAACATCTGGGTGAGCTTTCTCTACTTCATCCAGCAAAATGACAGAATAAGGACGACGGCGCACCGCTTCCGTCAGATATCCCCCTTCTTCATATCCAACATATCCGGGAGGCGCTCCCACCAACCTTGAAACTGCATGTTTTTCCATAAACTCCGACATATCAATGCGTACCATAGCATCATCACTGTCGAATAAGAAATTAGCCAACGCCTTACACAATTCTGTTTTACCCACCCCAGTCGGCCCCAAGAACATGAAAGAACCAATCGGACGATTGGGATCAGATAATCCCGCTCTGCTACGACGAATTGCATTCGATACAGCATCAACAGCTTCATTCTGCCCTATTACGCGCTTATGCAATTCTTGCTCCATGCGCAGTAACTTATCTTTTTCACTTTCCAGCATTCTGGATACAGGGATCCCTGTCCAGCGTGCGAGTATTTCAGCGATTTCAGCATCTGTGACTTTGTTACGCAGCAGCTTCATATGACGATTTTCTGCTGTTGTTGCTGTTGCTAAACGTTTTTCCAATTCCGGAATTTTTCCGTACTGAATTTCAGACATTTTAGCCAAGTCACCGCTACGGCGAGCTTTTTCTAATTCAATACGGGCATTTTCTAATTCAGCCTTAATATTCTGAGTACCACTAAGTTCAGCTTTCTCCGCTTTCCACTCTTCTTCCAATTCAGAATATTCACGTTCTTTTTCTGCTAATTCTTCGTTCAGCATCTCTAAACGTTTTTTACTGGCATCATCAGACTCTTTTTTCAGTGCCTGCTGCTCAAGCTTTAATTGAATAACGCGGCGCTCAAGGCGATCCAACGCTTCTGGTTTAGAATCCATCTGCATACGCAGGCTTGCCCCTGCTTCATCAATCAGATCAATGGCTTTATCAGGTAGCATACGATCAGAAATATAGCGATGAGATAATGTTGCAGCCGCCACGATTGCCGGATCAGTGATTTGGACGTGATGATGCAATTCATATCGCTCTTTCAATCCACGTAAAATAGCAATCGTATCCTCAACCGTAGGTTCTGCCACATAAACTTTCTGGAAACGACGCTCTAAGGCCGCATCTTTTTCTATATACTGACGATACTCATCAAGTGTTGTTGCCCCAACGCAATGCAGTTCTCCACGAGCCAGAGCAGGTTTTAACATGTTACCAGCATCCATTGCACCTTCGGCTTTACCAGCTCCTACCATGGTATGCAATTCATCAATAAATAGAATGACTGAACCTTCCTGTTTGGCAAGATCGTTCAAAACACCTTTCAAACGCTCTTCGAATTCACCACGGTATTTAGCACCAGCTAATAACGCTCCCATATCAAGAGACAGAACACGTTTATTTTTCAGCCCCTCAGGAACTTCACCATTGACAATACGCTGTGCTAAACCTTCAACAATCGCGGTCTTCCCAACCCCTGGCTCACCAATGAGAACAGGGTTATTTTTGGTTCTTCGCTGCAATACCTGAATAGTTCGACGAATTTCTTCATCACGCCCAATCACAGGATCTAATTTACCTTGTTCGGCTCGTTCAGTCAGATCAATGGTATATTTCTTTAATGCTTGACGCTGATCTTCTGCGCCATGCTCATTCACTTTTTCACCACCACGCATTTGTTCTATTGCCTTAGTGATTTTATCTTTAGTTGCACTCGCAGCTTTCAGCATGTCACTTAATGTTCCACGTTCTTCTATCGCTGCCAGGACAAAGAGTTCAGAAGAAATAAAGTTATCACCGGCTTTTTGTGCAAGTTTGTCACACAGGTTTAAATAACGTCCCAGTTCGTTGGATACTTGCACATCTCCACCATTGCCTTCTACTTTCGGCAATCGGTTCAGAGCCTGATTCAGTTGATTATTGAAGCTTCCCGTATCCACCCCTGCCGAGGCCAATAAAGGACGTACTGAACCGCCTTCTTGATTAATTAATGCACTCATCAAGTGGATAGGTTCTATAAATTGATTATCACGCCCTAATGCGAGAGATTGGGCGTCAGCGAGAGCAAGCTGGAATTTATTGGTAAGACGATCCAGACGCATAACACCTCCAATACTGGTCAGAATTTGCTACTGGAGACTAGATAAGGTCATTCCTTAAATATTCAAGGTCTTCTGAAAAGTTAATTGGAAACTTACCGCTATACGCCAAAGATCGTCCTGTAAAGTAGGTTATCGCAACCAGATTAAAGTTGCCATTCGCCCTGTATTACCATCACGACGATAGGAGAAAAAGTTTTTTTCCTCCGTGACAGTACATGCGGTTCCACCAAAAATCTCTGTGATTCCTACTGACTGCAATTTTAATTTAGCCAGTAAGTAAATATTTGCCAGAAACTTGTCACCATAAGGCGTGAAAGCTTGTTCTAGATCAGGATTGTTCGTAATGAAAGCCTCCCTAACCTCACTTCCTACCTCAAATTTTTCAGGGCCAATAGCAGGCCCCAACCACGCACGGATCATGCCAGGTTTTGCGCTAAATCGAGACACGGTATTCTCCAACACTCCGGCACATAATCCGCGCCATCCTGCATGAGCCGCTGCAACTTCATCACCAGAAATACTACAAAAAAGAACTGGCAAACAATCTGCTGTCATCACAGCACAAACCTGATCAGGTATATTCGTGTAAACGGCATCGGCCTGATTATTCACCAATGGATGACCATCAAGTGTGATAACATGCGTTCCGTGTACTTGCTCCAACCATGTAGGCTGCTGCGGCAATTGGGCATATTCAACCAACAGCGTTCTATTCCGTTCCACGTATTCTGGAACATCCCCAACATGATTACCCAAGTTTAAACTGTCATATGGGAGTTGGCTTATTCCACCAAAACGGGTAGTACTGCAAGCGCCAACATTATCAGGCTGTGGCCAGTCAGGAAAAATCAGTGGCGTCATTTACCTACCAATCCATCTCGTCTTTGAAAGTCTCAGCATCCACTTTCATCACTTCAATCAACTTAACCATATCGTCCGGTAATGGAGCATGCCATTCCATCTCAATTCCAGTGATCGGATGGTAAAGACGTAACATGGTTGCATGCAATGCCTGGCGATCAAAATTGCGCATCACTTCGCGAAATTCGTCAGAAGCCCCTTTTAAGGGACGAGGGCGTCCACCGTACAGAGGATCACCCACCAACGGGTGTTTTATATGTGCCATATGCACACGAATTTGGTGTGTTCTGCCTGTCTCCAAACGCAGACGCAATCGAGTATGTGCCCGGAAATGTTCCATAATACGGTAATGGGTAACAGCAGGTTTACCCATAGGGTGTACTGCCATGTGTGTGCGTTTTGTTGGATGACGGGAGATAGGTTCTTCTACCGTTCCTCCAGCCGTCATACGTCCCAAAGCAACCGCTTCATATTCACGAGTTATTTCACGTAATTGCAAAGATTCTACCAACCGCGTTTGTGCCGGAACGTTTTTTGCCACAACCATTAGCCCTGTCGTATCTTTGTCAAGACGATGAACAATACCTGCGCGGGGAACATCTGCAATTTCAGGATAATGATATAATAAGGCATTCAACACTGTACCGTCAGGATTACCTGCTCCCGGATGAACAACCAAATCACGTGGTTTATTGATTACCAAAATATCGTCATCTTCATAGACAATATTCAGTTCGATATCCTGAGGCTCCCAACGTGCATCTTCTTCAATGATAGCGTCAACGGAGATTTCTTCACCTCCCAGGACTTTTTCTTTTGGTTTGCTAACTAATTTGCCATTAACTTGAACTTTATTATCCAAGATCCACTCTTTTATACGTGACCTGGAGTAATCAGGGAACAATTCAGCCAAAGCTTGATCTAAACGTTGACCAAGCTGAGATTCAGCGACTATTGCATTAAGTCGGATTTGTTGTGCCATATATAACTTCTATATTTTACGTTGAGTTTTGACGGCGAAGCCGTTTCATTTAAAATAGTGTGCTATTGTAACCCCATATTTTGCCGGGAGCTTCACGGACAGTCTCCCAGAAAACACTCAGAGGATAATCAACACGTGATGATTCGCATGAAATATCTGGTGGCAGCGACCACATTGAGCCTGGTTCTATCTGGATGCTCCAGCAATAAGGATGCTGTTCCTGATATCCCGCCATCTCAAATTTATTCAATTGGGCAGGAAAAGCTGCAAGAAGGTAACTATAAAGCGGCTATCAAGCAATTGGAATCCCTCGATAACCGATATCCTTTTGGCCCGTACTCTCAGCAAGTTCAGCTTGATCTGATCTATGCCTATTACAAATCAGCGGAATACCCACTGGCTCTCGCATCCATTGACCGTTTCATGCGCCTGAATCCAACCCATCCTAATATCGACTATGTGCTCTATATGCGTGGTTTAGTCTCGCTAGCTTTGGATGACAGCCTATTACAAGGCCTTTTCAACATTGATCGATCAAATCGTGATCCTGAACATGCCCGTGCTGCATTCCGTGATTTCAACCAACTGGTGCGCTATTATCCAAACAGTCAGTATTCAACTGATGCTACCAAGCGGTTAATATTCCTCAAAGAACGTTTAGCCAAATATGAACTTGCTGTTGTGCAATATTACACTAAACGCAGTGCTTACGTGGCTGTCGTCAATCGGGTAGAACAGATGCTACGAGACTATCCTGATACTAATGCAAGTCGGAAAGCACTCCCTTATATGGAATTAGCTTATAAAGAATTAGGATTGACGGCTGAAGCCAATAAAGTGGCACAACTGATCGCTGCCAACCCCGTATAAAATCTCATCCCATTAAATTTGAATAGGTGATCGAAAACAGCAGCTAAATGGCTGCTGTTTTTATATCTATTGCTATTGTTTTTATCTAATAGTGAAGCTGCTAGGGTTATATCGTTGCCAAGAATATCACTGCTGGGAGTGTGATTTTTGTAAGACTTGCCTTTTTATTCTATTTAGTTAACCAACAAACTGAATGCATTCGCACATTTTGGTCATATTTGGCTGTATCTTCATTATTTTTACCCTGAAAATAATTCATTTCTTGTAACTATAACTCTATTTAATAATCCCATAACTGACCAATAATGACGCATAACTCCTCCCTTAGCAACAAATATTCTCCATATCTTCCTTGGCTATCACAATTCCGTCACTTACTGCCAAAATCACCCAATAAAAGTGATTTAGATCATTCTTTTTATACAAAATGGCGCTATGCTGAATACATCAAAGACGGAGTAACATCAAAGAGGTAACTATATGTTAGTGAATATTACCAGCAAACAAATGGAAATTACCCCCGCAATTCGTAGCCATGTAGAAGACCGTCTAAGTAAGTTGAGCAAATGGCAAGTCAATCTAATCAATCCACATATCGTACTATCAAAAGAGCCGCAAGGATTCTTGGTTGATGCCACAATTGGCACACCGAATGGCACGTTAGTGGCTAGCGCCAAACATGAAGATATGTACGCAGCAATCAATGATCTGTTGACAAAATTAGAACGCCAACTCAATAAAGTGCAGCATAAAGCTGAAGCTCGCCGCACAGACAATAGTGTTAAAGAGTCCAATCTCAACTTAGAAGTATAATTTCCCCTGATTCTTATCCTAACGCGCTCAATGAGCGCGTTTTTACTGCCTGTTGACACTCCAAGCTAAATAGGTTAATTAAAATACATTATTGAAACCATAAAGTAATGTGCTAACAGACTAAATGATTATCAAACCGTGTTTCTTATTTTTCTTTTTTTTCACCTTCTCATAAGGAGGTTATTTCGTTTTAAAAAAAATTTAAGAAGACGAATAAAAAGCCTCCCATCAACAGGGAGGTTTTTTTGTTTTACTGATCCACGATGCACAGGCTACACTCATGATAAGAATGTCAGGAATATATTATGGAACGAGATTTAGTTAGTTTACGAGAAGAAATTAGCCATATTGATGCAGAATTGCTGGATTTGCTTGCTAAACGCCGAAAATTAGCCAGTGACATCGCCCAGACAAAACTGCACGATAATCGCCCTATCCGAGATAAAAACCGTGAACGAGAGTTATTAGGCATATTGATTGATAAAGGAAAATCACGTGGATTAGATGGATTTTACATTACACGATTATTTCAAATGATCATTGAGGATTCTGTTCTCACTCAACAAGCGTTATTACAGCAACATCTGAATCAGACACCTTACGATTCTGCCCGTATTACTTTTCTGGGGCCAAAAGGTTCATATTCTCATATTGCAGCTCGACAATTTGCTGCCCGTCACTTTAATCAGTTGGTTGAGTGCAGTTGTCACAAATTCTCAGATATTTTCTCACTGGTTGAGATTGGTCAGGCTGATTATGGCATCCTGCCACTGGAAAATACCAGCTCAGGGGCAATTAATGAGGTTTATGATTTATTGCAACATACCCCCTTATCCCTTGTTGGAGAGATAACTCTACCAATCAACCACTGTCTATTGATTACGGGACAAACTGACATATCAAGGATAAAAACCGTCTATAGCCATTCCCAACCTTTTCAACAATGTAGCCAATATCTCAATAAATATCCTGACTGGAATATTGTCTACTGTGAAAGCACTGCTGCTGCTATGCAAAAAGTAGCTGAACTTAACTCACCAGAAATAGCCGCATTAGGCAGTGAGGCTGGCGGTGCTTTCTATGGATTACATGTTTTAGAAAACAACTTGGCAAATCAGCAAGAGAATAGTACTCGCTTTATTGTTGTTTCCCGCAAATCTATTGACGTATCCGAGCAAGTTCCGGCTAAAACCACTTTCATTATGTCAACCGGACAGCAAGCAGGAGCACTGGTTGATGCTCTTATTATCCTAAAGAAACACGATATCCCCATGAGTAAATTGGAGTCTCGCCCAATAAATGGCAAACCGTGGGAAGAGATGTTTTATATTGATGTGCAAGCCAATCAGCGTTCCATAAAAATGCAACAAGCATTAAAAGAGCTGACAAAAATCACTCACTTTCTGAAAGTGTTAGGATCTTACCCATCGGAAAATGTTATTCCTATTGATCCTATCTAAAGTAAAAGACAAAACCGGATGAAAATATCCGGTTTTAAAATGAAATCTATACTCGGTTGTCATTAGCCTGCTGCAAAAGCACTCGACTTTCCTTCATAAATCGGGTTGCTTCATCACCAAACCAATCAGTTACCTGGTTAAAGTTCTCAATAAAAGCTGACTTATCTTGATGTTCCAATATTTCCAATGCCTGCCCGAAACTTTGGTAATACCGACGGATAAGTGCAATATTTTCGGGACTAGACATAATAATATCAGCATACAGTTGAGGATCTTGTGCGAATAATCGTCCTACCATCGCTAGCTCTAATCGATAGATCGGCGAAGATAATGAAAGCAATTGCTGTAAATCGATATCTTCTTTTGCAAGATGCCGTCCGTAAGAAAAAGTAGTGAAATGGCGCAGTGCCTGGATGAATCCCATATTTTTATCATGCTTTTCTGCGGTAATTTGATGCAATCTCGCTCCCCATACCGATATCTGTTCCAAAAACCATTGATACGATTCTGAATGACGTCCATCACAATACACTACTAATTGCTTAGCAAAGCTACCTACATCTGGTCCAAACATAGGATGCAACCCTAAAACAGGTCCTTGATGTACTTCAAGCATCGCATTTAATGGTCTTTGCTTGATTGAAGCCAAATCAACTAAAATGCACTGTTCTGGTAAAGGAGGTAATCGACGAATAATTTTCTCTGTCAAGTGGATGGGAACACTAACAATCACCATCCCTGCCCCAGCTAATATATGTTCGGCGTTATCCCAATCATCAGCTTCTAGCACCTTGACTTCATAGCCAGACAGCGTCAATAATCGACTGAATAATTGCCCCATTTTGCCTAAGCCACCTACAATGACTACAGGCCCCAAATGAGTACCGAGTTTTTTAAAGCCTTTGTTATTTTCATTGACATAAGACTCTCGCATAATTCGACGTAAGATATCTTCAATCAAATCAGGCGGAATTCCCATGTTTTCCGCCTCCTGACGGCGGGAGGACAACATGTCTGCCTCCCTATCAGGAGCATAAATCGGTAAGCCAAGCTGACTTTTAACTTCACCAACTTGTGCTACCAGATTCATTCTTTTCGCTAGCAAGGATACTAAGGCTTTATCTACCTCATCAATTTGAGTTCTCAGTTGTGATAATTCTGCCGTCATATTGATTATCCTGCTTTTTCCATCATTACATTTCGATTAGCCAAATAAGGGGCGATTTGTTGATGCAGTTTTCTCAATATTTGCTCCGTAGTCTGCCAGCTAATACAAGCGTCAGTTACCGAAATACCATATTTCATATTAGAACGAAGCTGTTCGGAGGATTGATTACCTTCATTGATATGGCTTTCCAACATAATCCCAATGATGGATTGATTTCCGGACATAATCTGTTCAGCAACAGAATCCACAACAATACTCTGGCGACGAAAATCTTTATTGGAATTACCGTGACTGCAATCAATCATCAGTGATGGTATCAACCCTGCTTTAATCATTTGGCGTTCACAATCAGCAACATGTTCTGCACTGTAATTCGGTACTACACCGCCACGCAATATCACATGTCCATTCGGATTACCCTTAGTTTGTAGCAAACAAACTTGGCCTGACTGATTTATCCCCATAAAGCGATGAGGCATTGCTGCTGCTTTCATGGCGTTAATTGCGGTATTCAAATTACCATCTGTGCCATTTTTAAATCCGACTGGTACAGATAGCCCTGATGCCATTTCACGATGAGTTTGAGATTCAGTTGTTCTAGCGCCAATTGCTGACCAGCTAAATAGATCCCCTAAGTATTGTGGATTATTGGGATCAAGTGCCTCATTAGCCAAAGGCAATCCCATTTCTACCAGGTTCAACAACAGGCGACGGGCAATATGCAGCCCCGCATCCATATCAAATGAACCATCCATATAGGGATCATTAATTAGCCCTTTCCAACCAACGGTTGTACGAGGCTTTTCAAAATAGACACGCATAACAATATACAGACAATCACTCAATTCAACAGAAAGCGCCTTCAAACGGCGAGCATAATCCAGAGCAGCATCCACATCATGAATTGAACATGGACCACATACCACTAATAAACGAGGATCACGATGCTGAATAATGTCAGCGATGGTATTACGCGCGTTTGTGATGGCATGTCGATCATGGCTATTCAACGGATATTTCTGTTTCAACTCTTCCGGTGTGATAAGGACTTGCTCATCAAGGATGTGAACGTTATTCAGAGCGTCTTTTTGCACGATCATTTCTACCTGCCTTGTCTGTTTAATGTTTGTCTAAGTGTCTGGTGAATAACATACCATGAGACGTAAAGAATACAATCCAAAAACGTAAATATTCACTATAAAATGGAAATATTTTTTTACACACAAATAAAAAAGACTATTTATATTATAGAGATACTAACAATCTGTTGAATTTTATGAGCGGTACCTTCCTTAGGTGAATTAAAGGAAGTTTATTATTAACTACAGCTTTCTTTTACCAGGATTGATTAACGTCAGTGGCACTTACACAGTAGAATATATTTTAATCAGCACGTTGATTGGATTTATGGTAATAACCCTTACCTGGATTACGAATGCAAAAAGGCCAGCATATACGCTGGCCTTTAATAACTTTCAGATGTAGCGAAAGCGTATTATTTTGCGTTCAGACGCTCTTTAATACGAGCTGCCTTACCAGAACGCTCACGCAGGTAGTACAGTTTAGCTCTGCGAACAGCACCACGACGTTTAACGCTGATGCTGTCTACGACTGGGGAGTGAGTCTGGAATACACGCTCAACGCCTTCGCCGTTAGAAATCTTACGAACAGTGAATGCAGAGTGCAGACCGCGGTTACGAATCGCAATAACCACGCCCTCGAATGTCTGCAGACGCTTTTTAGAACCTTCAACGACCCATACCTTAACTTCCAAGGTGTCACCCGGACGGAATGAAGGTACATCTTGCTTCATCTGCTCTTGTTCAAGTTGTTTAATAATGTTGCTCATAATAACTCTCTTACCCTAGGTAAACTGATATATCAAAGACATTCCCTCAACGGAATGTATCTGGATTAATTCGTTGCCTGATCTTGATATTCCCGTTGGAATTCAGATAGCAACATCCTTTGCTCGTCAGTCAGAGCTAGGTTTTCTAGAAGTTCGGGCCTTCTTAACCAGGTTCGGCCAAGCGACTGTTTCATTCGCCAGCGATTAATTTCAGCATGGTTTCCCGACAGCAAAACTGGGGGGACTTCCATACTATCTAACACTTCAGGGCGAGTATAATGTGGGCAATCCAACAATCCATCAGCGAATGAGTCTTCTTCTGCCGATGCTTGACGCCCTAATACTCCCGGAATAAACCGCGATACCGAGTCAATCATCGTCATTGCAGGAAGCTCTCCCCCGCTAAGAACGTAATCACCGATAGACCATTCTTCGTCAATTTCGGTTTGGATGATACGCTCATCAATACCTTCATAACGCCCGCAAACCAGAATTAATTTCTCATTTGCTGCCAGTTCACAAACTCCCTGTTGATCGAGTTTGCGTCCCTGAGGTGAAAGATAAATCACCTTTGCACCATCACCTGCCGAAGCTTTAGCTGCATGAATGGCTTCTCGTAATGGTTGCACCATCATCAGCATGCCTGGACCACCGCCATAAGGGCGATCATCAACAGTACGATGCCGGTCGTAGGTAAAATCCCTTGGATTCCAGCATTCGATACTCAACAGGCCATTTTTTACTGCCCGACCAGTTACCCCGTAATCGGTTATTGCGCGGAACATTTCAGGAAACAGGCTAATAACCCCAATCCACATACTGTGTCCCACTCATTTAAACCGTTTTTATCGGAGATTAAAAACCAGGATCCCAATCTACCTCAATGGTTTTGGTAGCGAGATCGACTTTCTTGATAACCTGCCCATCAAGAAACGGAACCAACCGCTCCTTGATACCGAATGCATCTTTCAGATTTGCTTTTATTACCATCACATCGTTAGAACCCGTTTCCATCATGTCATGAATGGTTCCAAGGTTATAACCGGATGTATTTATTACTTGGCAGCCAATAAGGTCTTTCCAGTAATAATCACCCTCTTCCAGTGCTGGTAACTGGCTACAATCCACCATAACTTCACAGTTAGTGAATAAATTCGCCGCATCCCGATCGTCAATACCTTTGATTTTGACGATAATATCTTGGTTATGGTATTTCCATGCTTCCAGTTCAATGTGTTGCCACTGACCTAAGCGTTGAATAAACCACGGTTGATATTCAAAAATGTCTTCGGTGTGTTCGGTGGAAGAAAAAACTCTGAGCCAACCACGAATGCCATATGCAGACCCTAACTTCCCCAATACAATTGGCTCAACAGGGTGCTTCAGGCCAGATTGTTTGCTCATTGTTACCACCGCGACAGATTAAGCTGCTTTCTTAGCGTCTTTGATCAGTGTAGCAACACGATCAGACACAGATGCACCCAGACCAACCCAGTGTTCGATACGGTCCAGATCTAAACGCAGAGCTTCTGCTTTTCCTGAAGCGATTGGGTTGAAGAAACCAACACGCTCAATAAAACGACCATCACGCGCATTGCGGCTATCGGTCACGACTACTTGATAAAACGGACGCTTTTTTGCGCCGCCACGAGCTAAACGAATTGTTACCATAACATCCTCATTAGTTAGCAAAACAACCAGACTCCATCGAGGAATGGAGTCCGGCTGTCCATTTAAAAGCCCGAAAATTTTACTCACTTTGGCGCAAAAAGCAATCCAAAGAACATCTTCTTTCGCAACTTTGTTGATTATCGCCCCATAAATCCCGGTGGCAGCATACCTTTCATGCCTCGCATCATTTTTGCCAAACCACCTTTCTTCATCTTTTTCATCATACGCTGCATTTCATCAAACTGTTTCAGCAAACGGTTGACGTCCTGCACTTGTGTACCTGATCCCATCGCGATACGGCGCTTACGGGAACCTTTGATGATTTCTGGTTTTTCACGCTCTTTACGGGTCATGGAATTAATGATGGCTTCCATTTTAACCAGAACCTTGTCATCCATTTGGGATTTGACAGCATCAGGGATCTGCGACATTCCCGGCATTTTGCTCAACATACTAGCCATTCCGCCCATGTTACGCATCTGTTTAAGCTGCTCAAGAAAATCACTTAAATCAAAGCCATCACCTTTTTTCAGCTTAGATGCCAGTTTTTCCGCTTGGGTACGATCAACTTTGCTTTCAAGTTCTTCGATCAGTGAAAGCATATCCCCCATACCCAGAATGCGGGATGCAATGCGATCAGGATGGAAAGGCTCTAATGCATCCGTTTTTTCACCAACGCCGAGGAATTTGATAGGCTTACCAGTGATATGGCGGATAGAAAGCGCAGCACCGCCACGCGCATCACCATCTACTTTGGTCAGCACAACCCCTGTTAATGGCAATGCTTCATTGAATGCTTTTGCTGTATTTGCCGCATCTTGACCCGTCATTGCATCAACAACAAACAGGGTTTCAACAGGATTAATAGCCGCATGAACTGCTTTGATTTCATCCATCATAGCTTCATCAACATGCAAACGGCCTGCTGTATCGACTAGCAATACATCATAGAATTTCAGCTTAGCATGTTGGATCGCTTTATTGACAATATCAACAGGCTTTTCCTGTGGATCAGAAGGGAAAAAGTCAACTCCAACTGTTTCAGACAAAGTTTCAAGCTGTTTGATCGCCGCTGGTCGGTATACGTCAGCAGAAACAACCAAGACTTTTTTCTTGTTTTTCTCTTTTAGCAACTTACCTAATTTAGCAACGCTGGTTGTTTTACCTGCACCTTGTAAACCAGCCATAAGAACCACTGCAGGAGGCTGTGTGGAGAGGTTCAGTTCACTGTTAACCTCTCCCATCGCCTTAACCAATTCATTTTGAACGATTTTGACGAATTCCTGACCTGGGGTCAGACTTTTGTTAACCTCATGCCCCACAGCGCTTTCTTTGACTCGTGCAATAAAATCACGCACGACAGGTAATGCAACATCCGCTTCGAGCAAAGCCATACGAACTTCGCGCAGCGTATCTTTAATATTATCTTCAGTCAGCCGTCCTCGACCGCTGATATTGCGCAATGTGCGCGATAGTCTGTCAGTTAAATTATCAAACATTGTCTCAGCTCAGATATCTACAAGTGGGTCTACCTGTAAGGCAAATTTCGCAAATTATAGCACGATGATTATGTGATCTCTGCAAAGAGATTCCCAAGTATGATTAACAACGGTTGGAGGCTATTCCTGCTAGCGGTATACTTAAATTTCAGGTTCAATCCATACCCAATGGATTCCATTGCGAAAACAATAAACGTTATGCTGATATTTTCAATTATTGCTTTACTTGCCTATCTCATTAGCCTGACGCTCATCGTGCCAGGTTTATTGCGCCAACAAAACAGTTATCAAAAACTGGCACTTTCTTTTGCCATTGTAGCGTTAGTCGCTCACGCGATTGCATTAAAATACCAAGTTTTTCATGTTAGCAGCGGGCAAAATCTCACTTTATTGAATTTAGGTTCAATTGTTAGCTTGCTTATGTGCATCATCATGACAGTCGTCGCTTTCCGTGGACGTGCATGGTTTTTACTGCCGATTGTTTACAGTTTCTCCATGATCAATTTGATACTGGCTAGCATGATGCCGGGAGAATTTATTACTCATCTTGAAGATAGTATCGAATTATTTATTCATATTGGGCTGGCATTACTTGGCTATGCTACTTTACTCATTGCAGCGCTTTATGCATTGCAACTTGGTTGGTTGGATCATCAGCTTAAAAAGAAAAAACTCACATTTACCTCTGGTATTCCTCCATTGATGACAATTGAGCGGAAAATGTTTCACATTACCCAAGTTGGTGTAATTTTACTAACATTGACGCTATGTACTGGCATCATGTACATGGATGATATTTTCAGTAAAGAAAACATCCATAAATCTATTTTATCTATTATTGCATGGTTTGTTTACGTTATTTTGCTTTGGGGACATTATCATGAAGGATGGCGTGGCAAGCGTGTTATTTGGTTCAATTTGATTGGCGCATTTATTCTAACACTTGCTTTTTTCGGCAGCAGGCTATTGCAGGAAATGATGGTTTATTAATAAGTTAATTTATCATCACCGATTTGTATCCTTATTAGGAAGGAATTCTGTTTTGGAGAACATCTCAACAAGTACACTGATTATAATTCTTGTTGTCATGGTGATTGTTTCAGCTTATTTCTCTGCCTCAGAAACTAGCATGATGACAATCAACCGATATCGTCTACGCCATTTGGCTAAACAGGGGAGCAATCCCGCACGTAGGGTTGAATCTCTGCTGCGTCATCCAGACAGACTTATTAGCTTGATCCTTATCGGTAATAATCTTGTCAATATCTTGGCGTCCTCTCTTGCTACTATCGTTGGTATGCGGCTCTATGGCGATGCCGGTGTTGCTATTGCAACAGGTATACTCACATTCATTATTCTCATTTTTTCTGAAGTAATGCCAAAAACCATCGCAGCGCTTTACCCTGAAAGAGTTGCATTCCCAAGTAGCTTCTTGTTACGCCCACTAGAAAAAATTATGCTGCCTCTTGTTTGGTCATTTAATAGGATCAGTTTGCTGTTTATGCGCTGTTTGGGTATCAAAACTTCTAATATCCGCAGTGATGCCGTTAGTAAAGACGAGCTACGCACAATTGTAAATGAGTCAAATGCCAATCTATCACGCCGCAATCAAGATATGCTGCTCTCAATATTAGATCTTGAGAAAGTCACCGTTGGTGACATTATGATCCCACGTAATGAAATTGTCGGTATTGATATTAATAATGATTGGAAGTCCGTTATCAGGCAACTGACACACTCTCCACATGGACGCATTGTGTTATATCGGGACTCTCTTGATGATGCTATCGGTATGCTCCGAGTGCGTGAAGCTTATCGACTAATGATGGAGAAAAAAGAATTTACAAAAAGAAATTTACTCAAAGCCGCAGATAAAATCTATTTCATCCCAGTTAGCACGCCATTAAATATCCAGCTTATTAACTTCCAACGTAACAAACAAAAAGCTGGCCTAATCGTTGATGAATATGGCGATATTCAAGGATTAGTGACTGTCGAGGATATTTTGGAAGAAATTGTCGGAGATTTTACCACCTCCATGTCGCCAACTCTAGCAGAAGAAGTTCTTCCACAAAGTGACGGAACCGTTCTGGTTGATGGCACAGCCAATATCCGTGAATTAAATAGGGCTTTCGGTTGGGCGCTTCCCGAAGACGGTCCAAGGACAATGAATGGAATGATTCTGGAAGAGCTAGGTGAAATTCCCGAATTAAATGTTCAAGTGAAAATTAGTGAATACAATTTTGAAGTTCTTGCAGTACACGATAATGTTATCAAACAGGTTCGTGTCACACCAATGAAAAAAATACAGAACAAAACATAGATCTGATAAATAATCTAACCATCATAATACATTCAGGTTAAAAATATCCAATCTCATCAGTCTAGGCAATTAAGAGCAGAAGAGTTAAATTTTATTAATTATTATCTTTTCCTCCAGTTTGTTATACGTGGATTTTTAAATAATTAGAGAGAAAAGAACACCAATACAGGACTAGCAGAATAAGCTAGCCCTGCAATAAAATAAAGTGAGTTTAAACCTGAAGCTCCACAAGTTTTTCTTCAGGCAATGCCAATTCATCGTTATAATTGACACGAACACCTGAATCAATAATACACTGAGCAATATCTTGAGCTTCTTTCAATGAATGCATTTCATATGTACCGCACTGATAAATGTTCAATTCTGGGATCTGGCTCTGATTTTGAACTTTTAGCACGTCTTCCATTGCAGCTTTCCAAGCCTCAGCCACCCTCAATTCTTCCGGAACACCGATCAAGCTCATATAAAAACCAGTACGACATCCCATTGGAGAGATATCAATGATTTCAACACCATCACCGTTCAAGTGATTGCGCATAAAACCTGCAAACAAATGCTCAAGTGTGTGAATACCTCGTTCTGGCATCACCGCTTTATTAGGAACACAAAAACGTAAATCAAATACTGTAATAGTATCACCATGAGGCGTTTTCATTGTCTTGGCAACTCTAACAGCAGGTGCCGCCATACGAGTATGGTCAACTGTAAAACTATCCAACAAAGGCATAATACTACCCCCTAAGGTATCAGATTTTTTACGAAGATTTTTTCAGATAAATGAAACCTTTTCATTTGCGGCTGGTCATAAGATATGAAGACGCGCAAAATTGTTATCATCCCTATTCTCTAAGATGTTTTATTTGGCCACCAGTGGTGGCCATTTTCTTTTTTAACGCCCTGCATGAAGCTGTAAATACTCTTCAAAACTCATGTTATCTTGCTGTTCAAGGCCATGCTGATGTGATACAGAAACGTCACGCTCAACAGAAAAATTTTCATCATTCAAAATTGAATAATGCTCTTCAACCAATTCGTTATGATACTGCCCTGCCAGTTCCAACCCAAAACCAACTATCCCCTGAGATTTCATCTTGTCCAAGACACGCGCTGAAAACGTCAGTGATGGATTTTCAAACATATTAACCAATTCTTTACAGACTGATTGATATTGAGTTCCTGAACAGGCATCCAGAATTGCAGCAACTCGCTCTAAATCCCTGAATAATTCCTGTCCTACGATCTTAAGAGGCTGTTGCTCAACCCCATAACCAAGGTCAATAGATAACCCAGGTTTGCGCCCTTCTAAGATAACCTTGTTCCAGTTTCCACGGCAATATGCAAGCTCCTCATTTCCCATTTCAGGAGCATCAGCTAGAACACACCATATCAAGAATAAGTCAAGAAAACGAATTTGCGTCTCATCAACCCCAATGGAAGCAAAAGGATTAATATCTAGAGAACGCACTTCAATATACTCTATACCCCCTCTCAACAAAGCATCTGAAGGAGATTCTCCCTCTTTCGTGACTCGTTTTGGACGTATTGGTGCGTACAACTCATTTTCAATTTGAAGAACATTAGTGTTGAGCTGTAAGTACTTATCTCCTTTTTTGATACCGATTGCCGCAAATTCTTCAGATGGCTTATGAATTGCTTTCTTAAGTCCCTCTACATAGGTATGAAGATGATTAAAAGTAATATTCAGATCACTTTGTGATTTGTTGGTATACCCAAGATCACTCATCCTCAACGACGTCGCATAAGGCAGATAACAAGTCCCTCTTTCTGTTTCCTCAAAAGATAATGCTGTATTTCTCCCACTTAAGAATGAAGAACAAATTGCCGGTGATGCACCAAATAAATAAGGGATAACCCAGCCAAAGCGGTAATAATTGCGGATTAAACGAAAGTAGCCATCTGAAATCTGCTCTTTTCCTGTTTCGGCGTCTTTAATACCCAACCGTGCCTGCCAAAAACTCATTGGCAGAGAAAAGTTATAATGTACACCAGAAATTGTTTGCATTAGTGCGCCATAACGGCTCTTTAATCCTTCACGGTACAAAGTTTTAAAGCGACCCAAGTTAGACGTACCATATTGAGCCAAAGTGATATTTTCTTCTTCGTCGATAAAACATGGCATACTTAAAGGCCACATTTTTTCATTGCTCAGATTCCGGGCGGTATAGATATGCAAATCTTTAAGGAAGGCAATGGTTCTATCTATATTGCTATCAACAGGGGTAATAAACTCCAATAGAGATTCAGCAAAATCAGTTGTAATCCATTTATGCGTTAAAGAAGCACCAAGTGATTTTGGATGCTCCGTCTTAGCTAAATGACCGTCTGGAGTAACACGCAATGTTTCACGTTCAATGCCACGACAAATACCGTTTAATACAGTAGGATTTGCTTCTAACCATGACAATGCTTTTGATACGTCCGGGATCAATTTGTCCTCCCGTGGAATTTAAGAGATTATTACTAAAAGTTTACTTTATATGAAACAAGTCAAGTTGTCGCTGATTACATAGAGGTGGCAACGCACTACAGCCCAAATTATAAACAGAGTTAATGAAACAAATGTTATATTTGAACGGAAATAAAAAGAAAAACCCCTGCCTTGATAAGGCAGGGGTTCTGATCTGGTGCATCCAGGAGGATTCGAACCTCCGACCGCTCGGTTCGTAGCCGAGTACTCTATCCAGCTGAGCTATGGATGCGTTGTCGATTTTCTATTTCTATTCAGGCGCTATTGGTTGCCTGACTTTATAGAACTTGGATACCCCAAATTCGGGATATATAAAATGGTGCATCCAGGAGGATTCGAACCTCCGACCGCTCGGTTCGTAGCCGAGTACTCTATCCAGCTGAGCTATGGATGCGTCGTCAATGTTCTACTTCTGTTCAGGCGCTGTTGATTGCCTGACTTTATAGAATTTGAATATCCCAAATTCGGGATATTTAAATTGGTGCATCCAGGAGGATTCGAACCTCCGACCGCTCGGTTCGTAGCCGAGTACTCTATCCAGCTGAGCTATGGATGCGTATTAAATGGCGGTGAGGGAGGGATTCGAACCCTCGATGCAGCTCTTAACCACATACTCCCTTAGCAGGGGAGCGCCTTCAGCCTCTCGGCCACCTCACCATTTTTAAACCCTGCGACTTATAAGTTTCCACTTTGTAGCTCTTCGAATATTCACTTCCGTTATTTACTCAGAAGCTTTTCATCAAGCTCTTCGTCGCTGCGATGGCGCACATATTACTTTCCCCGCCTGATAAGTCAAACAATTTTTCTCAACTTTTTTCCGTTTGAACACTTAACACGCAAAACGCTTGGTTTAACATCTAAGTGGCTGTTTTATAAACAGTGAAATTATCTAAAAACCGTTAAAATTTATGAAAATGATTATTCCTCTCTATGGCCTCATGAACGACGCTTTTTCAACAGATAGAAAATAAAAAGACATGAGAGAATAGAATCAAGGTATCAAAAAGAGATAAACATAGCAGGGTTACAAAACAAGAAAGTAGAAAAAAGAAGGCAAAAGGAAGTAGAGTAGCGCCCAAGTCTTGAAAAAAGCATGGACGCCATTCTTGAATTAAAAAGTTGTAGGCTGAGATTTTTCCGCCTGAATCCGTTGATAAATTTCTTCACGGTGAACAGAAACTTCCTTGGGCGCATTTACACCAATGCGAACTTGGTTGCCTTTAACTCCCAGTACTGTGACTGTTACCTCATCGCCTATCATGAGCGTTTCACCAACTCGACGAGTCAGAATAAGCATTCTTTGCTCCTTGAAAATTTAAAAGAGTCGGGTCTCTAGGTTTCCCCGCTATTATCCATCAAACACCGTGAAAACGTAAAGCAATGATATCTACTTAAAGTATAAGTAGTTTTGAACACATTTCTTATATCTATAGGATAGCTAAAATATAAGCATGCGCCCAACATTTCAACAATTTCACAACAAAAAACATCGGCACCATAAAAAAACACTTTCATGGTGCCACTCACTGCTCACGGCAATACCAACTATAACCGCAATGTTACCCACTCTTCTACACTAGCTAATGCGGAAGGAAGAGCTGTTACATCAGTCCCGCCAGCCTGAGCCAGATCAGGACGACCTCCTCCTTTACCTCCAACCTGTTGGGCAACAAAAGAGATTAAATCGCCTGCTTTTATTCTAGCAGTCAAATCCTTCGTTATACCAACAATTAGGCTGACTTTATCACCAGTCACTGTAGAAAGCACAATAATTGCTGATCCTAACTGATTTTTTAGATCATCAACCATCGTTCTGAGCATTTTCGGTTCTATATCACCTAATTGTGTTACTAGTAGACGAACGCCTTGGATTTCTTTGGCTTGATTAGCCAAAGAGGAACTTTCCTGAGCTGCTTGTTGAGATTTCAAATGTTGCAACTCTTTTTCCAACTGTTTCGTTCTGTCCAGTGTCGTTTTCACTTTCTCATTCAGGCTACTGATATCACCTTTCACCAGATGAGCGATGTCTTGCAGTAAATCAGCCTGTTGATAGACAGAGTTTAGCGCAGTTTGCCCCGTAATGGCTTCAATACGTCGAATCCCTGCTGCTGTACCTGATTCACTAGATATACGGAACAACCCTATATCACCTGTGCGATTCGCATGAGTACCACCACATAGTTCGGTAGAAAAACTTCCCATGCTAAGTACACGTACCTTTTCGTCATATTTCTCACCAAACAGCGCCATAGCACCTTTAGCTTTTGCTTCTTCTAGCTCCATTAATTCTGTAACAATTGGTGAATTTTTGCGAATCTCTTCATTCACCAAGTTTTCGACTTGACGGATCTGTTCTAGCTTCATGGCTTCAAAGTGAGAGAAGTCAAAACGCAGATACTTATCATTTACCAAAGAGCCTTTCTGGGCAACGTGTTCTCCCAAAATTTGACGTAATGCCGCATGTAATAAATGGGTCACTGAGTGATTCAAACGGATCGCATCTCTGCGTACCACATCAATTTCAGCACTAACTGTATAATTAACGCTCAATTTACCACTTGTCAATTTACCAATGTGACCAATTGCCTGAGTATATTTTTGTGTATCGATGACTTCGAAGACACCATTGTCATTCGATAATTTACCCGTATCACCAACCTGTCCACCAGATTCAGCATAGAAAGCAGTTTTATCAAGTATAACAATCGCCTCTTCACCAGCGTGAATTTGCTCAACAGCTTGGCCATTGCGGAAGATAGCGATAACATCAGCTTGCTGTGAATTATGTTCATAACCACAAAAATCACTACGTCCATCAACTTTGATCAATTCATTGTAATCTGTACCAAAGCCACTGGATTCACGAGCACGACGACGCTGGTTTTCCATCGCTGCATTAAAACCAACTTCATCAACTTTGATATTACGTTCGCGGCAAACATCCGCAGTCAGGTCAACAGGGAAACCATAGGTATCATACAAGCGGAAAGCGATTTCACCGTCGAGAATATCACCAGATAATTTAGTCAGCTCTTCATCCAGCAACTGCAAGCCACGTTCCAAAGTACGAGCAAACTGTTCTTCTTCTGTTTTTAATACCTGCTCAACCAAAGCTTGCTGCTGTTTCAGCTCTTCACCAGCCGCTCCCATGAATTTAATCAGTGGTGCAACTAGCTTGTAGAAGAAGGCCTCTTTTGCCCCCAACATGTTGCCATGACGAACAGCACGACGAATAATACGGCGAAGTACATAGCCACGGTTTTCGTTGGATGGAATAACACCATCGCAAATCAAGAATGCACATGCACGGATATGGTCTGCAACAACACGCAGAGATTTATTGGTAAGATCTGTTGCTCCTGTCACTTCTGCAACCGAAGCAATTAAGTTTTGGAATAGGTCAATCTCGTAGTTGGAATTAACGTGCTGCAAGACAGCTGTGATACGCTCCAGCCCCATACCGGTATCAACTGAAGGTTTTGGCAACGGTTCCATAGTGCCATCAGCATGGCGATTGAACTGCATGAAAACGATGTTCCAAATTTCAATATATCTGTCGCCGTCTTCCTCTGGGCTGCCTGGAGGGCCTCCCAAAATATGCTCACCGTGGTCGTAAAAAATTTCCGTACAAGGACCACATGGGCCAGTCTCCCCCATTTGCCAGAAATTATCTGACGCATATGGAGCACCTTTATTATCGCCTATACGAATGATTCTTTCTGCCGGAACATCGACCTCTTTATACCAGATGTCATAAGCTTCATCGTCTGACTCATAGACAGTAACCCACAGTTTTTCTTTTGGCAGGTTAAACCACTCTTCGCTGGTCAGTAACTCCCATGCATATTTAATTGCATCTTGTTTAAAATAATCGCCAAAACTGAAGTTACCCAACATTTCGAAGAAAGTGTGGTGACGGGCTGTATAACCCACATTTTCTAAATCGTTATGCTTACCGCCAGCACGAACGCAGCGCTGAGCCGTTGTTGCTCTAGAATAAGGTCTATTATCCAATCCTAGAAAGACATCTTTGAACTGGTTCATCCCTGCGTTGGTGAACAACAATGTTGGATCATTGGTTGGCACCAACGAGCTGCTTGGTACTATCTGGTGCCCTTTAGTATGAAAAAAGTCAAGAAACGCTTGACGGATCTCAGCGGTGCTTTTGCTCATAATTGTCCCGAAATCAAGCTGAAAAAACAGATCTATGAATGGATAAGGTGGTATATCGCATCACCATTTCAACTCACGAATAAATTAAAGTAGGGTTAAGATAGAGTGTCTTCCATAAGAAGTAAAATCCCATATAAATCCATTCGCTTTCCAGCATTGTAATTCGTCTAAGGATTTTCTGAAAGTCTGTTCGTTACACCTGTTTCAATACGCCTATTTCAAGGATGTTTATTTCCTTTATGAAAACAGATGTAAAAATAAAAACCACACCCGATATGGATGTGGTTTTTAAAAGCCAAATTAGCTCGGTATTATGATTAAATATGGAAGTCGAATAATTAATTAAAATTCTTCGTGGTTCACTTCTTCGCCATTATCTTCATAATCTGTCACATAATCCGTAGCTGCACTACTGAACTCACCTGTATTATTCAACAGTAAATCGCGCAATTTCTTATCCAACTCGGATGCAATTTCTGGGTGTTCTTTCAGGTACATAGTGGCATTGGCTTTACCTTGTCCAATTTTTTCGCCACTGTAGCTATACCATGCACCTGCTTTTTCCACCATCTTGTGTTTAACACCCAGATCAATCAATTCACCAAAAGTGTTAATACCTTCACCATAGAGAATTTGGAATTCGGCTTGTTTAAATGGCGCAGCAACCTTGTTCTTGACTACTTTCACACGCGTTTCACTACCAACCACTTCGTCGCCATTTTTCACTGAACCAGTACGACGAATATCCAAACGGACAGATGCGTAGAACTTCAGCGCATTACCACCAGTGGTCGTTTCAGGGTTACCAAACATCACACCAATTTTCATGCGGATTTGGTTAATAAAGATCAACAGAGTATTCGAGTTTTTCAAGTTCCCTGCTAACTTACGCATCGCTTGGCTCATCATACGTGCAGCCAGGCCCATATGAGAGTCGCCGATTTCACCTTCAATTTCTGCTTTTGGAGTTAATGCTGCAACAGAGTCAACAATAATCACATCAACAGCACCAGAACGTGACAAGGCATCACAGATTTCCAATGCCTGTTCGCCAGTATCAGGCTGAGAACACAACAGATTATCAATATCTACGCCCAGTTTTTTCGCATAAACTGGATCAAGAGCATGTTCGGCATCAATAAAAGCACAAGTTCTGCCTTCTCGCTGGGCAGCGGCAATGACTTGCAATGTCAGCGTTGTTTTACCGGAAGATTCTGGCCCGTATATTTCAACAATACGACCCATTGGCAAACCACCCGCCCCCAATGCAATATCCAGTGACAGGGAGCCGGTAGAGATGGTTTCAACATCCATTGAGCGGTTTTCACCTAAACGCATGATGGAACCTTTACCAAATTGTTTCTCAATTTGGCCCAGCGCTGCTGCTAGTGCTTTTTGTTTGTTTTCATCGTTAGCCATGTTTACTCCTTCGCAAGCAATGAAGGGGCTGCCTCACTGCTGATAAGCTGTTTCTGATACCAAAGTGCTGTATGATTATACTGTATAATCATACAGCATCAAGCTAATTTTTTATGATTTCATCCAATACGGTTTTTAAAGAAAAAATGACGGCTTGTAGACGCACAGCATTGCGATCACCCGGAAAATGCTGGCGATATAATACAGTCTGGATGTTTTCATTAACGTAAAAGGCAAACCCAAACCAAACCGTGCCAGTCGGTTTTTCTTCACTTCCCCCTTCTGGTCCAGCAATGCCACTGACAGCAACAGAAACGTCTGCCTTAGCAACAGTTAATGCCCCTGTAGCCATCTCTTTTACGACTTGCTCACTTACTGCACCAAATTTCGCCAATGACTCTGGTAAGACGCCCAACATTTCATGCTTAGCATCATTACTGTAAGTCACAAAACCACGATTAAAATAGGCCGAACTTCCCGCAATATCTGTGATCACTTTAGCTATCCAACCTCCTGTGCAAGATTCTGCGCAGGTCACGGATAATTTTTTCTGTTTTAATCTCTTTCCAAGTTCAATACTAAGCTGATTCAGGATTTTTTCATCCATAACAGGCCTTCAATTCTATAAGAAATTAATTTTTCCGAAGCAGATCCCAAATCCATAGCCCCCCAATTGCCAAAGAAAGCAAGATACCAAAACCAATGCCAACAGTAACAACCGAGGCTCCCGACATCACGGAAACCGAATACAGTCCCAGCATTACCAGCATGGCACTATTTTCGCCCAGGTTTTGCACAGCAACGGCTTTACCTGCCCCCATCGAATGCTTCCCATGTTCTTGTAATAGCGCATTTAATGGAACGACAAAAAGCCCACCAAATACTCCAAGGATGATCAAAATTAAGTAGGAAAATACTATTGATTGCTGAGTAGCAAAAAGAATGACCATGAACCCAATTAAGATCCCCGCTGGCATACAGCGACGCACGGTTTTCAATGTAATAAACTGCGCAGCTAAGCCTGCTCCAACAATAATACCAATCGCAACTACTGCATTCATCAATGTAGGAGTTGTATTGCCATCAATCCCCAGCACAACAGGAACCCATGCGACTAACAGGAAGCGCAGCGTAATACCTGCTCCCCAAAATAGGCTAGTACCTACCAGTGAAAAACGCGTTTCCTGATTACGCCAAAGTGAAGCACAAACCATCATGAAATCCACCAACATTTTTTTGGGATTCCAACCCTTGCCTTCACGAGCCGCCGCCAAACGAGGTATAAAGAAATTAGATACGACTGCGATACCATACAATAAGGCACAAAGCCCTAATGCCAGTACTAAACTCGCATCAGAAAGGAAACCGCCAACAACTGAGCCAATCAGGATAGCTACAATGGTAGAAGCTTCTATCATGCCATTGGCTTTTACCAAACGCCCGTCATCTGTCAACTCTCCTAAGATCCCATACTTGGCAGGAGAATAGGTTGCAGCCCCAATTCCCACTAAGGTATATCCCAGAAAAGGATTCATATCGATGCAGATGCTGATGGCTCCAAGCAATTTAATACCATTAGAAAAGAGCATGACACGCCCTTTTGCAAACCGATCAGCAATTTGCCCTACAAAAGGGGCAAGTATGATATAAGTCAGGACAAAAACAATTTGCAGTGCTGGCCAACTCCATTCAGGATAAGACTCTGCCTTCAATTGGGCTAAAATGGCAAAAAACAAAGCATTATCAGCAAAAGCAGAGAGAAATTGTGACAACAATACTGATTTCATTCCACGGGTCAGTAATGGTTGTTTCTCTACAATGATATCCATTTCCTTACTCCTGTTCAGCCATTTCTCTTAGGGTGACAAAATCCGGTTTGCCACTGCCGAGCAAAGGAAGTTGCTTCACATAACGAATATCTCGTGGAACCGATAACTCAGACATCCCTATTTCACGTGCTGCTCCCAACATTGTATTTCTATTTAAATTCGCATCTGTTGTGAACAATACCAGTGCCTCGCTTTTGCTTTGATCACCTCTGGTTGTAACCGCATGTAGCGCATCAGTAGAAACGTGAAAGGCTATTTGTTCTACCGCTTCGAGAGAAATCATTTCTCCTGCAAGTTTGGCAAATCGTTTCGCTCTCCCTTTGATCGTACAGAAACCTTCTTCATCAATAGAAACAATATCTCCGGTATCATACCAACCAATTTGATTACTCCCTTCTGCATCTTCCGCAGATGGTGACTCCAAACGATCAGGTGCTTCAACTCGCAGATATCCTTTCATGACATTCGGCCCACGTAGCTGTAAACGGCCTCCTCCCTCAATACCCTGTATAGGCAGCAAACGAGCTTCCATACCAGGTAAAATCCGCCCAACTGTTCCCGTTTTTGCCGCCATCGGTACATTGATTGCCACTATCGGCGCACATTCAGTTACCCCATAACCTTCCAAAATACGGATACCGAATTTATCTTGCCAAACTCGCTTGGTGTTTTCTGACAGTTTTTCTGCTCCGGCCACCACATAACGCAGACGGGCAAAATCATAAGGATGGGCAAAACGAGCATAATTATCCAAAAAAGTCGACGTTCCGAACAGTACAGTACAATTTTGGTCATAAACCAATTCAGGCACAACACGATAATGTAAAGGATTTGGATAGAGGAATACGCGACTGCCTGTCATTAATGGAGTAAATAGACCAACTGTTAGACCAAAGGCATGAAACAGAGGTAAGGAAGACATAAAGCGATCCAGCGGAGTAAAATCAGCAATTGTTTTTATCTGTTCAACGTTCGCTAATAGGCTAGTATGGCTATGAACAACGCCTTTAGGTATACCTTCTGAGCCTGACGTAAACAGAATCAATGCATCATCATCCGGTTTTTGCGAAGTTAAAATGGCTTTGGAAGGGAAAATCAAATGCCACAATATCCAAAGCTTATCTTCCCACGTTATTGTGTCCTTTAAATCTTCGAGATATACCCAATTGACTTCAGTCAATTGTTCTGGCAGATGAGCTAATTGCCCGTTTTCCAGAAATTGGCGGGATGTTACGATGGTTTTAATGGTTGCCGCCTGCATAGCATATTTAATGCCACTGCTTCCTGCCATATAGTTCAAAAGGGCGGGCACTCGTCTTTTTAACGAAGCACCATATAGGGTAGCAGCCATCACAGTCGCATTTGGCAACAGTAGACCAATTCGTTCACCTTCTTGTGTAAAGCGTTCTAATATCCGGCTGATATTCAATATTTTTTTCAGTAATGAATGATAACTATCTTCTTTAAAGCTCACATCTTCAATGCAAGGCTTAAAACGGCCAAAGCGTGTTTGCGCAGCCAAGTAAGCGCTGAATAACGTTTCCTTTGGGCGCGTCTGCATTCTCACTTCCATCATAATGGCATGGAGGTGTTCTCCTACCAAACGACGGCGTGTTGTTGAATCAGGTGCATCGGGCATTGGCAGATCGATGGCGGGTAAAATCTTGAGAGTGATTTTCGGGAACCAATGCAATTTCATAATTCCTTTTAACCGACCAAAAACTGTTTGCTCTGCACCATCAATTCGGATTGGTACTACTTTTGCTCCTGATTTCGCGGCAATAAAAGCAGCGCCATCATAAATTTTCATAAGGGAACCAGTTACGGTGATCCTCCCTTCAGGGAAAATCACAATCGGACGCCCTTTGTCCACTTCTTTCACCAATGTCCTGACTGCCATTGAGTTAGTAGGATCCAGAGGTACAATATCTGCATAAGGCTTGATAAATTTGAAAAAACCGCAGGTCGCAATATTAGAATAGATAGCAAATACTGGCTTTATCGGCAAAAATAACCCAATTAACAGGCCATCCAGAAACGAAACATGATTGGGAGCAATAATACATTTGGGGTGTTGTTGTAACTGTTTAGTATCACCTTCGATTGTAACCCTAAAGAGTATACGAACAAGCGGCCGAATAAAATTTAAGAGCATATCCATATCTCAAATATAATTAGTAAAATTAAAGTGAGTAAATAGAGTGATACTATAAGTTGTACAGAAAATTTGTTATATCAGATTTTTTCGCCAATTAGAAAATAAACGCAAACGACGTTGATATATCAAATTAATCTTTTTTATGGTTTAAAATGAAAGACTTAACGTGAAATACGATATCTTCTGTTGCAAGATTGGCATTGACAATAAAATCGGCACACTCTCGGTATAATGGCTCTCTTTCAATCAATATTCCTTCCATTTCTTCTATGATGGACTTTCCTGTTAGGCTAGGACGCTGTGTATTTTCTGGATTAAGGGATAATCGCTTACTCAAAACTTCCGCAGATGCCTGTAAATAAATCACAATACCATTGTGTTGCATATATTGGCGATTCTCAAGCGATAACACCATTCCTCCACCTGTTGAAATAACATGTTCACTCTGGTTAACCGCTTTCAACGTTTGACTTTCTAATTTTCTGAAATGTTCCCAGCCATATTGTTCAACAAGATCAGCTATCGTCATTTTACTCATGGTCTGGATACTTTCATCGGTGTCAATAAATTTATACGACAGCGCTTCAGACAACAACTTACCTATTGTCGTCTTCCCTGCACCTCGTGCACCTACGATGAATAGAGTTTGTTTCATTTCATTGTTTTCCCAAAGAGTCTTAAAATTAAGCCTAAGCACAAAGTATAGTAACTAAATATTTACACTAGTGTAAAAAGGTATTTTTGATGGATTAAAAAGTCACACTTAAAATTAAGTGTGACTCAACATAGTTCAATAAAATCTAATTAAAGTAGGATATAGTCAACTCCGAAGCAAATAATTACCATAACCAATCCACTTATACGTTGTCAGTGCATCAAGCCCCATTGGACCTCGTGAGTGTAATTTTTGAGTGCTGACAGCCACTTCAGCCCCTAAACCAAATTGTCCGCCATCAGTAAAACGCGTGCTTGCATTCACATATACTGCGGCTGAATCCACATTGCGCACAAAGTAATCGGCTTGCTGCAAAGATTCCGTCAGGATCGCATCGGAATGGGCTGTGCCATAAGTACGAATGTGCTCAATAGCTCGATCGATATCACTGACAATTTCCACATTCATATCTAAAGATAACCATTCATCACAGTAATCTTCCTCTGCCACTTCAACGACAGTTGCAGAGCCACCTTGCAGCAATGCCATCGCTGATTTGCTTGCGTGTAATGTCACTCCCTGCTCTTTCATTTTGGTACTTAAAACTGGCAGGAAATCGGCTGCTATTTTTTCATGTACCAATAATGTTTCCAATGAATTACAAGCGCTTGGACGCTGAACTTTCGCATTAGTAATGATTTCCAGCGCTTTTTCAATATTGATAGTTTCATCCACAAATGTATGACAGACACCAATACCACCAGTAATCACGGGAATAGTCGATTGTTCTCGGCATAACTTATGTAACCCAGCTCCACCTCGAGGGATCAACATATCGACATAACGATCCATTTTCAGCAATTCAGCCACCAATTCACGATCAGGTTTATTGATAGCCTGAACCGCAGCAGCCGGCAATCCGCTTTGTTCCAATGCCTGCTGTATGACTTTAACCATAGCTTGATTTGTATGGTGAGTCTCTTTGCCACCACGCAGTATCACTGCATTACCTGTTTTCAGACATAACGATGCCACATCAATGGTAACATTCGGGCGAGCTTCATATATCACGCCAATCACGCCCAACGGAACTCGGCGGCGGCTCAATTGCAATCCATTATCCAATAATTGCCCATCAATGACTTGCCCTACAGGATCAGCCAAACGACAGACTTGGCGCACGTCGTTAGCAATGGCATTCAGCCGTTCTGATGTCAGTAATAACCGGTCGAGCAGCGCTGCACTCATCCCCTGTTCACGGGCTTGCTTCATATCTTGCTGGTTAGCAGCAAGAATCTCTTCAATCTCCGTCTCCAACAAATCAGCAATGTGATTCAACGCTTGGTTTTTCTGGTTGCTACTCAATTGTGCCAATTGCCACGATGCTGCTTTGGCTGCTTTTCCCATCTGCTCTAGCATGGTGAAATCCTTAACTCACGATCAATTCATTAAATTACGATCAAATCGTCACGATGAACCGCAACAGCGCCATATTCATAACCCAGTATCTGGCTAATTTGCTGTGAATGATGGCCTGCAATCAGGCGTAACGCATCACTGTTGTAACGGCACACACCGTGAGCCAAATCTTTGCCCGATAAGCTACGGATACAAATAACTTCACCGCGGGAAAAATCACCTTTAACGTTTTTGATCCCTTTTGGTAGTAACGAACTGCCTTTCCCAACAATTGCCGCTTCCGCGCCATGATCGACTATAATTTCCCCCGCCGGAGGTGCCCCAAAAATCCAGCGCTTACGGTTTTCCATTGGGCTAGTCAGGCCATGAAAGCGTGTTCCAACCGATTTTCCTGCAATTACATCAGCAATAACATCCGGCCTATTACCTGCGGCAATAATGACATCAATTCCAGCACGTCCAGCCACGCCTGCCGCCTGAAGTTTTGTTGCCATTCCTCCCGTACCTAACCCCGAAACACTGTCTCCGGCCATTGTTTTCAGCTCATCACTGATGTCATGCACTTCAGGGATCAATTTTGCATCAGGGTTACTACGAGGATCTGCGGTATAAAGCCCTGCTATGTCTGTCAGAAGCAACAATTTATCCGCACTACCCAAAATAGCAGCCAGTGCAGAAAGATTATCATTGTCACCCACTTTAATCTCTGCTGTCGCAACGGCATCGTTTTCATTAATAATGGGAATGATGTGATTATCAAGCAAAGCCTGAAGAGTATCCCTTGCATTCAGGAAACGCTCACGGTCTTCCAAATCTGCACGGGTCAGGAGCATTTGCCCAACGTGAATACCATAAATAGAGAAAAGTTGCTCCCACAATTGGATCAGGCGACTTTGCCCAACGGCTGCCAGCAATTGTTTTGAAGCAATAGTTGCCGGAAGATCAGGGTATCCTAAATGCTCACGTCCAGCGGCAATCGCACCAGAAGTCACAATAATAATGCGATGACCTTTTTCATGCTGTTGAGCACATTGACGAACCAGTTCCACAATATGGGCACGATTCAAACGACGAGAGCCACCGGTCAATACACTCGTTCCCAGTTTTACAACCAATGTTTGGCTGCCATTCATCATATTTCTGCCATTACAGTTAATTTGAAAAAACAATTAATTTAAAAAAACAATGCTCAGTTTTAACAGGAGAGAAGCGTTATGCCAACTGACATAACGCAAAATTTAGCAAAAGCAGGTTAAAAAAAATCACGCTATCACTCGCGTTTGCAGAGTGGTGGTATTTTCAGATGGGATCAATGTCAATTTGAGAGTGTCAAAAGAATCAACTAAACGTTTGTGAAATGCCTGTAAAGTTGATTCAAGGTGCTCAAGATCGGCCTTTTTTTTGATATTCATGACACTCCATTCACCATGTTTATCGAATAAGCCTATCTGATAGTTATAAACAAAACCTTGCTCCTGCTCTTGTAGCTCTAACCACCATCCCCAAAATTCACGTTTTTCTGGTGCCGCTTTGGCGCTGACACAAACGGCTAAACAGTCAAAGAAAAAATAACCATTTTGGCACTTTAATTCACGTACATACGGCCCTAATGCAGAAAAGCGCTTTAACAACCTATTTTTAGAATAACTTGCAGGTAAAGTCATACAAAGGTCTCCTTATATACAGAACACCTTTGTATCAAACGATTAAAAAATATCAAGTAATAAATTTCTTTTTATAAAACTTTATCTTTCAACCATACACGTATTTCGTGTAACGCCTTATTGAAACCACTATAGACTGAGGTAGCAGGAATAGCTCGTAATGAACCATCCATTGATGACATGGCAATCAACTTCGAGTCTTTCCTTGGGCTGAAAATATCATCTTCCCAATACACCGAAAACATGGGCACAGTACAACGACGACCCAATAACCCTTGATTCTTCAATGAATAACACGCCAGTTCTGAACGCAATCTCTTTTCATCAATGTGATAAATACCTAAGCGACTGGCCAAGACGTCTATATACATTGACGGAATTTTCTGCTGTAATTTTTCATCATGCAGTAATTCATGAACAATCGGGCCGACTACCGATACTCCTTTAATAAGTTTCGGCTCCAGATAGGCAAGCCTAACAGCGATATTTGCCCCAAAACGAAAACCAAATATACCTACACGGGTATGATCAATCCACGGCACGCTATTTAGCTGTTGTAAAACTTGTTGATGAAGTGCACAGGTATCCTGCGTCAATGTAAATTTAGCGGAATAACCAACAGAAGGTATATCCACCGTTAACATTGCAAAACCAAGAGGCGAGAAGTGTTCACGAAACAACCGCCAGCAATCACTCTGTACATTATCAAGGCTGGCACAGACTAATATCGTTGGATAAGGCCCCTGTACATGGGAAGGCAGGTGTAATAATCCAGTAACACTCTTGCCCCCTTCCAACTGGAATTCCAGTTTTTTCAATTCATAGTCAGAAAAACGCGCTGCATTTTCATAGGCTTTATTAGCCAGCGCAATGGCCTGATCTGCCAGTTCATCACCGCGCAAATGAGGATAAGCTGCAATACTATATAGCATTGCAGCTCTTAACCAACATGCTCCGGCTTTTTCCGTATCTTCGGTACGCAATGCTTTCTGTTGCCAGTACATTGCTTGCTGAGACCACTCAAATGCCCAGTTTCCTTTACGATAGCCGACCACAGTATCCAACAAATGTTCAGTACTACGCTCGGCATCTGTCACAGCAATCCGACTGAGGACATCTTGAATTTCTAGCGGATTGACTCCCCTCCAGATCCAAGCGAGCCAATTAATCATGCGATACCAATGCTCGCTGCGCCCCCCACCAAGCATACTATCACTGGTAGTTACAGATTGTGGGCGAGTATATTTTACCAGTGTAGAGGTTTCCCGATGTTTAAACCGAGGTTTAAACAGCGATTCTGAAAGGTTTTGTTTCGTCATGATAAAGGAAAAATCTTACTGCTTCTCACAAACTGGTGGCACGAACACGACCCCCATATCCCATGGCTGTTCAATCCATGTGTTTTGAGGAATGTCAATAACATAATCATCAACAAGAGGGCGACCGGCAGGTTTGGCAAAAATTGTTACAAAGTGAGCTTTCGGATACATTTCACGGATTGCCTGGGCAGTACCTCCGGTATCAACCAGATCATCAACAACAATGAACCCTTCACCGTCACCTTCCGCTTTTTTCAGTACTTTTAACTCGCGCTGATTATCGTGATCATAGCTGGAAATACAGACAGTATCGACATGGCGAATTCCCAATTCACGAGCCAGTAACGCTCCCGGAACAAGGCCACCACGGCTAACGGCAATAATGCCTTTCCACTGTTCTACGGGAAGTAAACGTTGCGCCAATTGACGGGCATGTATTTGCAACATATCCCACGTTACAACATATTTTTCACTCATAAAATTAGATCCTGGAAACTAAAGAATATTTCAGAAAAGCGTTTTTTGCGGAAAAAAGGTTGCGCGAGATTATAGTGATTTGAACCAACAAAAACCAGTAAAAACAAGGTAAGCCCTCATTCTTACTGCCCATTGCTGGCAATAAAATGATATTCTCAAGCATAGCATGGATATTAGGCCAATGCAGATGACAAAAATTCCTGATGTGTCAAACACTACCACTTTCTTCTCACTAAGATCCAGTTACAGGAGATTCGCCGTGTCCGAATTATCAACGCTATCCCCACAACCCTTATGGGATATTTTTGCCCAAATTTGTTCCATTCCTCATCCTTCTTATCATGAAGAAGCGCTCGCATCCCATATTATTGAGTGGTCAAAAAACAAAGGATTCCATGTAGAGCGGGATGAAGTGGGTAATATTTTAATCAGAAAACCAGCTTCAAAAGGTATGGAAAATCGCAAGGCGGTTGTCCTTCAAGCACACCTTGATATGGTTCCACAGAAAAATAACGATACCCTACACGATTTCACAAAAGATCCTATTCGCCCTTATATTGATGGTGATTGGATTACAGCTGATGGTACAACTTTAGGCGCGGATAACGGTATTGGTATGGCTTCCGCTCTGGCAGTCTTAGCGGATGAATCCGTTAAACACGGCCCATTGGAAGTTCTATTGACCATGACTGAAGAAACAGGTATGGATGGCGCATTCGGCTTGAAATCCGGCTGGCTGCAAGCTGATATTCTGATCAATACCGATTCGGAAGAAGAAGGCGAAATCTACATGGGTTGTGCGGGCGGCATTGATTTTTTCACAACCTTACGCCTGTCCCGTGAAGCTCTGCCAGCTAACTATAAAACCCTGCAATTAACTATTAAGGGATTAAAAGGTGGTCACTCTGGTGGCGATATTCATCTTGGATTGGGTAATGCCAACAAATTACTGGCTCGTTTCCTGGCTGCGTATTCCAGTGAGTTGGATCTGAAATTAATTCATCTGCAAGGTGGAACCCTACGCAATGCCATTCCTCGTGAAGGTTCTACCGTGATTGCTGTTCCTGCTGATAAAGTTGAAAAACTCTATCAGATAAAAGACAGCTATCTGGAGACATTGAAGAACGAATATTCCGTGGTTGAACATAATCTCGCTCTCTTGTTAGATGAAACCGAAGCATCATCACAAGCGTTAACAACGGATTGCCAGGCTCGCTTCATAGCCATGCTCAATAGCATACCGAATGGTGTTATTCGTATGAGTGATGTTGCCAAAGGTGTTGTAGAAACTTCGTTGAACGTAGGCGTTATAACCATGGACGAAGAGAAAGCCGAGATTATATGCCTGATCCGTTCACTTATCGAAAGTGGCAAGGTTTACGTTACTGAAATGCTGCATTCTCTGGCAAAACTGTCTGGCGCAGAAACCATGGCAAGTGGCAGCTATCCGGGCTGGCAGCCTGACGCCAATTCTCCAATCATGCATTTAGTACGTGAAACTTATCATCAACTCTTCGATAAGACGCCGAATATTATGGTGATCCACGCTGGTTTAGAGTGTGGCCTCTTCAAAAAACCGTATCCTGCTATGGACATGGTTTCTATCGGCCCAACCATTCGAGGTGCCCATTCTCCTGATGAGAAAGTACACATTAAAAGTGTCGGTCAATATTGGCAGCTACTCACTGCAATTCTAAAAGCTATTCCGGCTAAAGAATAATAGAAAGTTATACGGCCTCTCTCCCGCCATTGCTTGTGGGGGAGATTGCGTTTTTTACCCCTTACCATTCCAATAAAAGCTGACGCTCCAGTTGTGGGTTTTGTAATGTCACATGTAGCCCAACCAACCTGACTCCTCGTCCTTCTCTGCGTGTTTCCCAGGCTCGTTTTGCTATTTGAATCAGATCGCGTTTATCCAACATAGGATGGACATGTTCATGTGTCGTCAATTGAAAATCATCAAACTTTAATTTGATACCTTGACAGGCAATGCGGAGATCGGGTTTTACCTTTTCCAGCCGTTTTTTCAGCTCAGGGTAAAGTTGTTCAATCAGTTCCACACATTCATGCCATTCATGGATATCCTGCGCCAAGGTTTTTTCTACCCCAACGGATTTACGCAAACGTTCTGGCGTAATCTGCCGTTCATCAATACCGTGACAGCGCTGCCAAAGTGACAATCCAAACTTACCCAAACTTTTTATTAGTGTCAGCTTGTCATAACGTTGCACATCAGAACAGGTTTCCAACCCCATGTCTGATAAACGCTTGGCTGTGACTTTTCCGACACCAGGAATTTTGCGTAATGGCAGTGAGTTAACAAAAGTGTCTACTTGTTCAGGAGAGATAACATATTGACCATTGGGTTTATTGATATCAGAAGCAATTTTGGCTAAAAACCTGACGGGTGCAACGCCTGCGGAAGCAGTTAACTGCAATTCATCAAAAATTGTCTGACGAATTTCTTGGGCGATCAACGTGGCAGAACCATAACAATATCGGCAATTCGTCACATCTAAATAGGCCTCATCTAAAGAAAGAGGTTCAATCAATTCAGCGTAACGGGAAAAAATTTGGCGGATATGTTGAGATACTTCTTTATAATGCGCCATTCTGCCAGGGATGATTTTCAATTGAGGACAAAGTTTTAATGCCATGGCAGTAGACATCGCACTATACACCCCAAAACGGCGGGCAGGATAATTTGCCGTACTAATTACTCCCCTTCGATCAGCGCTTCCCCCTACTGCAATGGGAATATTACGGAGTGATGGATTATCCCGCATTTCAATGGCGGCAAAAAAGCAATCCATATCAATATGAATAATTTTGCGCATCTGATCTCCTCACATCAAATAGCTGTATAAATATACAGAATGAGATCATGAAACTCTAGTTAATTCTTCAGCAAAACGTCAACGAGTTGATTTTTCCGAATGCCAACATGTACTCAACTCCCGTCAAGATTGAATGATAAAATCAATGCATGATTTATTTTAGTAAAAAAATCGCCTGTCACTTCATATAACACAGGCGATTTTTTATCAGCTACTCTTATTCTCCACTATATTCCACTTATCTTTCTTTCACTTATCCTCAACTGGGAAAAATCAATGTTTGCCCCGGTGCTTCTCGGTTTAAGTGAATAAAATTCAGATGTTTTTCATAGTGATCAAGAATATCGCTAATGATTTGCTCTTTCGTATAGTCCATCAAATCATTACCCTGTGTTCCTTCCATCAGAAAAGTTTCCAATCTGTAATAGTAAGATTTGCCCGATCTCGCTCGATAGGTAAATCCAGGCACAGAATAACGTTGTGGCCAGATTTGATAGATGAAATTCTGTTCATCACCTAAATCAACAATCAACTCCAGTGGATTCAGTCGCTTGTTTCCTTTGGCTGGCAGTGCATTAAACTGCACTTTCGCACCACGCACCACCAACTCTTTAGCCACTTCCAGCATAGCCGGACGACACACCATATCCAGCATTCGCTGAGTGTTCTTCGTACCAGGAAAATGCATCATACGGCTCAAACGCTGCTTCCAGTTCAATGAACCATTGTCATGAATAAGCGTGGGGGATGTATTGTGCAACGAACTGGCTTTGCGGAAATCTTCCACCCGCAAAGACTTATATAGCCCCGCCATAACAAAGAAGATCACAAAACTAAAAGGGAGCCCCATGATGACCGTGGTATTTTGCAAAGCAGAAATGCCATCAGTCATGAGTATGCCTAACGTTAATACACCAATTGCCACAGACCAAAAAACACGCAACCAATTCGGTGCATCATTATTAATATCACTCAGATTAGAGGTGAAATTGCCTAACACTAACGAGCCAGAATCCGCCGATGTGACATAAAACAGTAATCCGGTAATGGTAGCCACAGAAGCACTAAATGTGAATGCCGGATAAAGTGACAGCAAATTATAAAAACCTCGTTCTGGGTGTTGTAGCACTGTCTCCGCTAATTGGCGATTACCATGAAGAATTTCATACAACGCACTGTTACCAAAAATCGATAGCCACAACAGTGTAAAAACAAATGGAATGACTAATGTTCCCATAACAAATTGACGAATAGTTCTGCCACGAGAAATGCGCGCCAAAAATAACCCTACAAACGGCGACCAGGCCACCCACCATGCCCAGAAAAACAGTGTCCAGTTATTCATCCATTCAGTTGGACGTTCAAATGCAAAACTGTTCAGCGTCATACCCATAAAACGGCTGATATAATCCCCGATATTCTGCACTAATCCGTTAAGCAAGAATTCAGTATCGCCCATAAACAAAATGAACAAAACTAAGCCTAGCGCCAGCAGGACATTCAATTCAGACAAAAATCGAATGCCTTTGTTTACTCCAGAAGTTACAGAGATAATGGCTATCACTACAGATAATAATATCAATCCTCCCTGAACCCCCAATCCTTGCGGTAATCCGAAAAGCACTTTCAGGCCATAATTCAACTGCACAACCCCAATTCCCAACGTCGTTGCAATACCAAAAATGGTCCCTATTACGGCTGCAATATCCACCGTGTGACCAATTGAGCCTTTAATGCGGTCACCAAAAATAGGATAAAGTGCCGAGCGGATAGTCAAGGGTAAATTATAACGATAACTAAAATATCCCAGTGCAATTCCCATCAAGGCATACATCGACCAGCCCGTCAGGCCATAATGGAACAGTGTCCACACCATCGCCTGACGAGCTGCTTCAATTGTTTCCCCCTGACCCGTTGGCGGTCGCATATATTGCGTAACAGGTTCGGCCACCGAGAAAAACATCAAATCAATGCCGATCCCAGCGGCAAACAGCATTGCCGCCCAACTCAGCAAGCTGAATTCCGGCTTAGATTGCTCCGGTCCCAATTTGATTGAACCAAAACGGGAGGCTGCAACAAAAACAACGAACACAATGTAAAGTGTCGCGGCCAGTAAATAATACCAACCGAAAGTTTTAGATACCCAATTCAGTGTATTTTTTATCCAAATACTTGTTGCATCCGTGAAAAAAATAGTGAACAAAGAAAATGCAATAATCAGTCCGGCAGAAGTAAAAAAAACGACAGAATTCAGGGTATCTTTCTGGGTGTTTTTTGGACTGTCTTGTGTATTCATAGGCAGTTCCTGAAATTAATAGCATTAAAACACATGAAAAGCATAAGACATATAACCATTTGAATTTAATATAAAACTTAAAAAATGTTAAATAAAATCGCCCCTTTATTGTAAAATTATTGTGATAAAACATATTTAATTTTGATTGAACATTCAATTAAAAAAAAGTTTAATACTGTTCGAATAATTGATTTTCTGAGCATAAAATCATGCCAAAAATTGGAATGCAGTCGATAAGAAAACAACAACTCATTGATGCAACATTAATCGTTGTGAATGAAGTTGGAATGCAGGAAGCAACTATTGCACAAATAGCCCGAAAAGCAGGGGTTTCCAACGGTATTATCAGCCACTATTTCAAGGATAAAGACGGCCTGTTGGAAGCCACTATGCGTTATCTATTGCATCAGCTAAAAATGGCTGTAGCACGCCGATTATGCCTGCTCGATAACGCAACTCCCACACAAAGGTTGAAAGCCATTGTCGAAGGGAATTTTGATCCCAGCCAGATCAACAGCGCAGCAACGAAAACCTGGTTAGCATTCTGGGCGAGTAGCATGCATCAACCAAACCTGTATCGGTTACAACAAATCAATGAACGCCGTTTGTATTCCAATCTTTGTGTTGAATTTAAACGTGCCATGCCAAAAGCAGAAGCGCGGCGGGCTGCACAAGGTCTTGCTGCCTTGATTGACGGCATTTGGCTGCGAAGTGCATTAAGCAGGAAGCCTTTTGATATAACAGAGGCATTCAAAATTACTATCGATTACATCGAACAGAAACTCGAATTATCTGATAAGTCCTGACTTATCAACTAATAGATAGACTCTTAAGGAGAATCTATGACCCATTTTGGATTACAAAAACTTTATATCCACGGTACTTATGTAGATAGCACCAATCCTGATAATACAATTTTTGACGCAATTAACCCAGCTAATGGCGAAGTTATTGCTCAATTTCAGTCTGCAACAGAACAAGATGTTGATTTAACAGTTGAAAGCGCCCAAAAAGGACAGAAAATCTGGGCAGCCATGACTGCGGTGGAACGTTCACGGATCTTACACAAGGCGGTGAATATCTTGCGTGAATGCAATGATGAACTGGCTGAATTGGAAACACTGGATACCGGCAAACCCCTTTCTGAAACCCAACAGGTTGATATCGTCACGGGTGCCGATGTATTGGAATACTATGCTGGCTTAATTCCAGCCCTTGAAGGCCAACAGATCCCATTACGTGAATCATCTTTTGTGTATACACGCCGTGAACCATTGGGGGTCGTAGCAGGCATCGGCGCATGGAACTACCCTATCCAAATTGCCCTCTGGAAATCAGCACCAGCTCTGGCTGCCGGCAATGCTATGATCTTCAAACCCAGTGAACTCACCTCTCTTACCGCCTTGAAGTTAGCCGAAATCTATACCGAAGCCGGTTTACCTGATGGTGTCTTTAATGTCTTGACCGGAGCCGGTCATGAAGTCGGGCATTATCTGACTGTTCACCCTAAAATCGCTAAAATGTCTTTTACTGGCGGTATTATGACCGGCAAAAAAGTGATGGCAAATGCTTCCGCTTCCACCCTAAAAGAAGTCACGATGGAATTAGGTGGCAAATCCCCGCTGATCATTTTTGATGATGCCGATCTGGATCGTGCTGCTGATATTGCCATGATGGCAAACTTTTTCAGTTCAGGTCAGGTTTGCACGAACGGAACACGAGTCTTTGCCCCTAAAGCATTGCTTTCACAATTTGAAACAAAGATTCTTGAGCGTGTTAAACGCATCCGAATTGGCTCACCTCTCGATCCCAACACTAACTTTGGTCCGCTGGTGAGTTTCCCACATATGGAGTCTGTCTTACGCTATATCGAAAACGGTAAAAACAGCAATGCCCGTCTGCTTTGTGGTGGCGAACGCCTGATGGAGGGTGAATTGGCGAAAGGTGCATTTGTTGCACCAACAGTATTCAGTGACTGTACCGATGATATGTTGATTACACAGGAAGAAATCTTTGGGCCCGTGATGTCTATCCTGACTTATGAAACGGAAGATGAAGTCATTGTCCGTGCCAATAACACACATTATGGCCTGGGTGCAGGATTAGTCACCAAAGATCTTTCCCGCGCACATCGCGTGATCCACCAGCTAGAAGCAGGGATCTGTTGGATCAATACCTGGGGAGAATCTCCAGCAGCCATGCCTGTCGGCGGCTATAAACATTCTGGTGTTGGCCGGGAAAATGGGCTGGTCACACTACAAAATTACACACAAACCAAATCAATACAGGTGGAATTAGGCAATTTTGAATCCCTATTTTAATCCACGCCTGAAACAGAGGAGATAACAATGGTTTTTGATTACATTATTATCGGTGCTGGTTCAGCGGGTAACGTGCTTGCAACTCGTTTAACGGAAGATGCCAATGTGACTGTCCTGCTGCTGGAAGCAGGTGGGCCAGATTACCGATTCGACTTCCGTACTCAAATGCCAGCGGCGCTGGCATATCCCTTGCAGGGAACCCGTTATAACTGGGCTTATGAAACCGATCCCGAACCCCATATGAATAACCGGCGCATGGAGTGCGGGCGCGGTAAAGGACTGGGTGGATCTTCACTCATCAATGGCATGTGCTACATTCGTGGCAATGCGCTGGATTTTGATCATTGGGCAACACAATTTGGTCTGGAAGACTGGACTTATCTTGATTGCCTTCCCTATTTTCGCAAAGCTGAGTCAAGGGATATTGGCGAAAATGACTATCATGGTGCAGACGGGCCTGTCAGCGTCACAACGCCCAAGGCAGGAAACAATGAACTCTTTCACGCGATGATAGAAGCCGGTGTCCAGGCGGGTTATCCACGTACTGACGATCTGAATGGCTATCAGCAAGAAGGCTTTGGGCCAATGGATCGCACCGTTACCCCTCAAGGGCGCCGATCCAGCACAGCCCGTGGTTACCTGGATCAAGCACGTTCACGCTCCAATCTCACTATTATTACGCATGCGTTAACTGATACCCTCGTATTTGAAGGAAAGACAGCCGTTGGTGTCAATTTTTATCAAGGCAATAGCTCAACTTTAACCCAGGCAAAAGCACGTAAAGAAGTTTTACTCTGCGCGGGTGCGATCGCATCTCCACAAATTCTGCAACGTTCAGGTATTGGCCCCGAAGAAGTATTAAACGAGCTTGGTATTCCTGCGGTGCACGTGTTGCCAGGCGTTGGACAAAATTTACAAGATCACCTTGAAATGTACTTGCAGTATGAATGCCTCAAACCCATTTCCCTCTATCCCGCATTGAAATGGTATAACCAACCTCAAATTGGCGCTGAATGGTTATTCAAAGGCACAGGTATTGGTGCCAGCAATCAATTTGAGGCAGGTGGCTTTATTCGTACCGATGAAAAATTTGCCTGGCCAAATATTCAATTTCACTTCCTGCCCGTTGCCATTAATTACAATGGCAGCAATGCTATCAATCAACATGGTTTTCAGGCTCATGTTGGCTCTATGCGTTCCCCAAGCCGGGGTCGGGTAAAAATTAAGTCGCGAGACCCACGTCAGCATCCCAGTATTTTATTCAACTACATGTCAACAAAACAGGATTGGCAGGAGTTCCGTGCTGCTATTCGCATTACGCGGGAAATTATGGCGCAACCTGCACTGGCGCCATATTGTGGACGTGAAATCAGCCCAGGTGTTGAAAATCAGTCAGATGAGCAGTTAGATGCCTTTATTCGTGAACATGCCGAAACAGCATTTCACCCATCATGCAGTTGCAAAATGGGAACCGATGAGATGGCGGTCGTGGATGGTCAAGGACGAGTGTATGGCATTGAAAATTTACGTGTTATTGATGCCTCTATTATGCCAATAATTATTACCGGTAATTTAAATGCCACGACAATTATGATGGCCGAAAAAATTGCTGATAAAATCAGGGGAATTTCTCCTCTACCCCGCAGTCAGGCAAAATATTATGTTGCCAATGATGCTCCTGTCCGGCAATGAGTAACAAACCATTGATCAATCCATTCATTCTCACAAACACTGGCTAAATCACTCATACGGGGAATTGAGATATTCAAGCAATATTATTTGAACACTCACCTTCCTCGTATTTATATTTCGAATTTCTCTTCATTGACGACCCCCTAGTACGTAAGGAAATTGAACTTCAATTTCAATGCCAAAAATCTCATCATCCATTGGGATAAGCCTCATCATCGTATGATATGCTTGCCAAAATCCGCAGGTAAATAAAAATAGTTCTCATTTTTATTTACCTTTTTTAATTTCTCAGGTGACTTATTACTTTGAAAATATTTCATTTGATCACATTTCAGGAAATTTATGGCAAATAATAGTCAAAAATTAGAAAAACGCCCAATCGCTACCACAATTCAGAAAATTTTAACCGGTACATTAGTATTGGGAGCGGCATTCTCCAGCGCTGTTTACGCAACCGAAGATCCCAAAGAACAAAAGTCTGAAAAGAAAAATGAGGTGATAAAATTACCCACACTTTCCGTTGTTGAAAGTTTGCGCAACAGCACCAGTGCGGGAAGTTCTGTGCTCAAAAAGGCGGATATTGACCGCATTCAAGCCGATAATATTGCCCAGTTACTCGACCAACTTCCTGGCGTTTCAATGTCAGGTTCACCACGCCCCGGTGGGCAAACCCTGAATATCTGGGGAATGGGCGACCAGGAAGATATCAAAATCACGTTGGACGATGCGCCAAAAGGATTTGAAAAATATATGCAGGGTTCTGTCTTTATTGAGCCTGAATTAATCAAACGAGTCGAGGTTGATAAAGGGCCACACAATTTACTTAACGGCAATGGTGGATTTGGTGGTTCGGTCAAACTGGTGACAAAAGAAGCGAACGATTTACTGCGCCCCGATGAAGATTGGGGCGGGTTTGTCAAACAAAGCTACCACACAAATGACAGACAATGGATCAATAGTGGCGCAATATACGGCAGGGATCCCGATGGCTTTGCCGATGGGTTGCTCTATGTGAGCAAGCGAAATGGGCACAATATTAAACGCCCTGATGGCACACGTTTTGAGTTTTCACAAAACAACCAAACATCTTACTTATTGAAAACCAATTTTTATCCCAGTGATGCTCATACGATTAGCCTGTCTGCTATGCGATCTGAATCGGATGGCTGGCAACCCTGGGCGGCTAACCGTGATAAGATGGCCGCTCCATCACCCAAAGATGTAGAAGAATACGGTTGGGATGGCGCCTGGAAAAGAAAATTGGTCTTTCGTGATCAACTTGATCAGAACTACACTGCCAAATGGAATATTGCACCAGAAAATAACCCGTGGTTAAACCTGACGATGCTCTATGCCTATTCCAAAACCAAGCAAGACGATACTCGCCCAGAAAATGCCTCCCCCTATTTTAGTACATCAATGGGTAATAAAAGCTGGGTTGATTACACCGATAATCTGGTTGATATCAACAACAAAAGCGTATTCTCAACCGGTATGATTAAACACGAATTACTGGTGGGAACCCGTTGGCATAAAAACGAACGCAATGTGCTGATGTTCAATAAAGACAAAATAAAAAACAAAAACTATAACTATGGTTATTATCAACCAGGCTATATGCCTGCTGGCGATCAATTCGCTTACAGCTTCTATCTGCAAGATTCCCTGAAGATAGGCAGCGTCACCGTCACACCGGGTGTTCGTTATGATTATGTCAAAAATAGGGGTAAAGAAAATAACGCGCCACTGTATAACGATACATCGCCAGAATCTAATCATGACTATAGCAGTGTAACCTATACCGGCTGGTCACCCCATTTAGGCATTCTGTGGCAAACAAATAAAAACCTTTCATTGTTTGCAGATATCAGCCGTACATGGCGTGCACCAATAGTTGATGAACAATATGAAGTACAAGGGAACATTAGTAGCCTTAGAGGCTCCAGCCGCGATCTTGGTATTGAACGAATGGCAGGAATACGCCTCGGTGCAATTCTCGATTTCGATAACTTGATACTTGAAGAGGATAGCCTGCAAATCCGTACCACCTTATTCCGTAACCGTGGTAAAGATGAGATCTTTAGAAGGCGCGGTATTTACTGTAAAGCCCAACTTGATAGTGGATCAACCCGTTCATGTAGAACATCGTTGGGAAATTACCGCAATTTACCGGGATATACGATTGAAGGCTTAGAAATAGAAACGTTCTACGACAGCTCCACACTGTTTGGAAAATTATCGTTCTCTACCATGCGTGGGCAACGTGACGCTTCTCCACGTGATCCGTGGTTAGGGCATAAAACCTGGCTTGCGGAAATACCGCCAACTTCTGCCCATGCCATGTTAGGGTTTAAAATTCCGCAATGGCAGATGGCAATGGGATGGAAAGGTGATTTTATCCGCAAACAAGATCGCTCCCCTATAGATGGAGATCCAAATGCAGATTCTTGGTCATTCCATAAAAGTAAGGGCTACGCCCTGCACGGCCTGTTTGCAAGCTGGCGTCCTTCTTTTATCAAAGGATTTGAAGCACGGGTCACTGTCGATAATCTGTTCAACCGTGGTTACTATCCGTACCTGGGAGCGCAAGGAGAGTCGATTTCAGGTATCGGCCGGAATTACAAATTCAGTATCTCACAGCAATTCTAACTGACACGTTCCTAACCCTCTTAACCTAAAGAGGGTTAGGTTTCCAAACGTTGCATTGACTTCCTCCCATCAAATACAAATAATAACTATTATCAGTTATATCCCATCAGGCAATATCATTATGGCGGTGCAAAAAAGCACATTTGAGCACAATCAAATCACCCAGAAACTCTATGCCGATTACCATCATTGGTTATGCAACTGGATCAGACAAAACAGTGCTTATCCTAATCAGGCTGAGGATCTCGTTCATGAGGTTTTCATCAAATTGATGCAATCTTCGGATCTTGAAAATATCCGCCAGCCAAAAGCCTTTTTAATGACGATAGCGCGCAGAACTTTGTCCAATTACTGGCGCAGAAAAAAACTGGAAGACCATTATCTGGAATATATCAGTGAGCAATCTGAAATCTCAGCAAATTCTTCTGAAAATCAACTTATGCTGTTAGAACAGTTAGAAAAAATAGATGAGACCCTGGATGAACTCCCGGTAAAAGTCCGCCAGACATTTCTGCTCATTCAGCTCCAGGGCTTACGTTATAAAGAGGTTGCGGAAAATTTGGGTATCTCAATAAGCTCGGTAAAAAATTATTTGCAGCAAGCCCACAAGGAATGTCACCTTTTTAATACGCATTGAACAGCCACCCCTGAACAAACAACAAAAAACCCCGCTGTTTATCTGGCAGCAGGGCACTTGTTTTAACTGCAAATTTGCTTGACGGAAAAGCAGTGTCAAAGAATGCGATTCTTCTCCAACTGCGCTTGACGGGCAGTTTCCCTCGCCATACGTTTTTTGCGGGCATCACAAGGTTCAGGACAATCACACACTTTTTCTACGCCGATGCTTCCCAAACCACCACAGCTTCCTTGAATGCTTTTGCGCTTAAAAATATAGCCTAACGCCATGCCAGCAAAAGCCAGCAAGAAAAAGATAAAAGTGGCAATAAAGACTTCCATCGCCTTTCCTCCCTTCTTATTTTTTCTGTAAATAAGCCTTAAAGGCGGTATTGTAGCGCTCTTCAAAACCCTCTTTGGTTTTGACAATCATAAAGACCGGAATATTCAGCTTCTCAGCCAATTCCATACCTTTCTTTGGCCCCAATACATCTAAACCTGTAGAAAAGCCATCTGCACTCATACAGGTCGGTGCTATCACGGTAATTGAAACTAAATTATGTGTTATCGGCCTGCCGGTTTGCGGATTAATGGTATGAGAGTAACGCACGCCATTCTGTTCAAAATAGTTGCGGTAATCACCCGATGTTGCTACAGACATATTGCCTGGTTCAATGATCTCCTGAGTATTTTGTGCCATGCCGCTATCTGATGGTTTTTCAATCGCTATCCGCCATGGACTTCCTTTGCCATTGTTGCCTGATGTGCGAACTTCACCGCCAATATCAACCATGTAATTTTTGATGTTACGAGATTCCAGATATTCAGCGACAACATCAACACCATAACCTTTAGCGATGGAAGAAAGGTCAACATACAACTCAGGAATGGATTTAAACAAATTATTGCCTTCAACAGACAAGTTATCAATCCCCGTCCAGGCACGGCGAACTTCTAATTCTTTATCCGTCGGCGCCTTGGTAATGCGTCCTTCTGGCCCAAATCCCCATAGATTTACCAGCGGGCCAACAGTAACATCCAGTGCACCTTCTGTCAGTTTATTAATTCGAATAGCTTCTTTGACCACTTTTGCCGTAGCAGCAGATACTGGAAACGGTTTATTCACTTCACGGCTTTGATTAAAACGACTCAATTCAGAATTTGGCCGATAAGTGGACATCTGATCGTTCACTTCTTCCAACAGACGATCAATCTCTTTTTGCAGAACTTCTGGAGCAGGTGCAGACGAATCAGCAACATATTTAACGGAGTAATAAGTCCCCATTGTCTGTCCATTCAGGTTTTGCTGCTTAGGGCCATCACATGCCACAAGCATCATAGTTGCAAACAGCAATGCCCCCCAATTGATAATTTTTTTACTCAGCATAACTTACTCTTTCTGACTTATTGTGGCTTTTTTAAATAGCAGCGCCCACATTTTGTGGGCACTTATCGTTAACTCATTGTCATTAAAACGTGTTATACGCCCTTTATTTTTCAAGCCATCACTTTGTTAGCTACAACCCGAAATTTATTGGGTATACCATCAGCCGCCGAAATCATCCAACATGATGTTTTCATCTTCTACGCCAAGGTCTTTCAACATCTTAATCACCGCAGCATTCATGACTGGAGGCCCACACATATAGAATTCACAGTCTTCAGGTGCCGGATGATCTTTCAGGTAGTTTTCATACAATACATTGTGGATAAAGCCTGTATAGCCATCCCAATTATCTTCCGGCAGAGCATCTGACAATGCCACATGCCATGTGAAGTTCTCATTTTCTGCTGCCAACTGATCAAAATCTTCGGTATAGAACATTTCACGCTTAGAACGCGCACCATACCAGAAGGAGATCTTACGCTTAGAGCTTAATCGCTTAAGCTGGTCGAAGATATGAGAACGCATTGGCGCCATACCTGCACCACCACCGATGAAGATCATTTCTGCATCAGTGTCTTTCGCGAAGAATTCACCAAACGGACCAGAAATCGTCACCTTATCACCCGCTTTCAGCGACCAAATATAAGAAGACATGATACCCGGAGCAACATCTGGGTTTCTTGGTGGGGGCGTTGCAATACGTACGTTTAGCATGATAATGCCATGCTCTTCTGGATAGTTCGCCATGGAATACGCACGAACCGTCGGCTCTTTGACTTCGGAGACATAACGGAACAGATTAAATTTATCCCAATCTTCACGATATTCTTGTGGAACATCATAATCAGCGTAACGGGCAACGTGGGGCGGACATTCAATCTGAATGTAACCACCAGCACGGAATGGCACCACTTCCCCATCAGGAATTTTCAGCTTCAATTCTTTAATGAAAGTGGCTTTGTTATCGTTGGAGATAACTTCACATTCCCATTTCTTAACACCGAAAATTTCCTCTGGCAATTCGATTTTCAGGTCTTGTTTAACATTGACCTGACATGCCAACCGGCAGCCTTCTTTTGCTTCACGCTTGTTGATGTGGGAAAGCTCCGTTGGCAGGATATCACCACCGCCTTCCTTAATTTTCACCCGACACTGGCCACAAGAACCACCGCCACCACACGCAGAGGAGACGAAAATCCCCTGGCTGGAAAGCATACCCAACAACTTATCACCGGCAGGAGCAGAGAAACTTTTATCCTCATCGCCATTGATTTCAACTTTAATATCCCCGGTGTTCACTAACTTCGATTTTGCGAACAAAATCATTGCCGTTAGTACCAACACAATCAGGGTAAACATGACTACGCCTAGAATAATTATATCCATGAATTCTTCTCGCCTTTAAAGCTGCACACCGGAGAAGGACATAAAGCCCAATGCCATCAAACCGGTGGTGACAAAGGTGATCCCCAATCCTTTCAGACCTGCCGGAACATCCGCATATTTCATTTTTTCACGGATAGCAGCCATCAGAACAATTGCCAGCATCCAGCCCATACCTGAACCGAAACCGTATACAATGGATTCACTGAAGTTATAGTCACGCTGTGCCATAAATGAAACACCACCGAAAATTGCACAGTTCACCGTAATCAACGGCAGGAAAATTCCCAATGCGTTGTAAAGTGCTGGAACATAACGGTCTAAGATCATTTCCAGAATTTGTACCAGTGCAGCAATTACCCCGATAAAGGTAATGAAATTCAGGAAGCTCAAATCCACCCCATCCATCAACGCTCCATCACGGAGTACCAGATTGTAGACGAGGTTATTAGCAGGCACGGAAATTCCCAATACGACTGTTACAGCCACACCGAGGCCAAAGGCCGTTTTAACATTTTTTGATACCGCCAAAAACGTACACATACCGAGAAAGAAAGACAACGCCATATTCTCGATAAAGACTGCGCGGACAAACAAACTAATATAATGCTCCATTTTGTTTGTTACTCCTTCTCAATCTGCGCAGGTTTCAGAGTCCGCAAACCCCAAATCAACATACCAATAATGAAAAATGCGCTCGGTGCCAGCAGGAACAAGCCATTTGGCTGATACCAACCGCCATTCTTGACAGATTCCAGCACCGTAATACCGAACAATTTTCCTGAACCAAACAGTTCACGCAGGAAACCAACCAACAACAGAATAACGCCATAGCCCAAACCATTACCGATACCATCCATAAAACTTTCAACGGGTGGTGCTTTCATGGCATAGGCTTCAGCACGTCCCATGACAATACAGTTCGTGATGATAAGTCCAACAAACACCGATAGCTGTTTGGAAATTTCGTAGGCGTAAGCCCGTAAGATCTGATCTACGACGATAACCAGAGACGCAATAATCGCCATCTGTACGATGATTCGCACACTGCCAGGGATGTAATTACGAATTAATGAAATGAAAAAACTAGAAAATGCTGTTACCAGTGTAACTGCAATAGTCATGACTAACGCAGTTTCCAATTTGGTGGTAACAGCCAGCGCTGAACACACCCCCAAAACCTGCAATGCAATTGGGTTATTATCAAACAGCGGCCCAAGCAGGACGCGTTTTATCTCTTTACTATCAGCCATCTTTCAAGGCTCCCTCACGTACTTTTTTCAGGAACGGACCAAAACCGTTATCACCCAGCCAGAAATCAAACATATGCTGAACACCGTTAGAAGTCAGGGTTGCTCCGGACAGCCCATCTACACCGTAAGGGTTATCACCTGCACCGCCACGAACGATCTTAAGTGCCGGAACACCTTGCGGGTTATAGAGTTTTTTACCTACCCACTGCTTACGCCACTGTGGGTTATCAACTTCCCCCCCCAAACCAGGGGTTTCACCATGAGAGTAGTACGTGATGCCGTGAGATGTGACACCATCTATATCGATGGAAATAAAGGCATACATCATTGACCACAGGCCAGAACCATATATTGGCAAAACCAGCTCAGTCGTTTTACCGCTTTCATCCTTAACCAGATAAATTTCGGCCATATTAGCTCGGCGACGGATCTTCGCCAGATCTTGCTCAGGTAACAAAGCAATACTAGTTTCGTCACTGCGCAGGGCATTATTCAGGTCAAAATTGCCTTTGCTTTCTTTCAACATCGCTGTTTTCAAGTCAAGCAATTCAGGCTGGATACGGCTGTTATAGACTTCTTTAATTTCCTCAGTTGTCATGCCAGGTTTTAGCAAACCAGACACATCCAGAATATTACGCTGCTTATCCAGTAGCTTTTGTTCATGCTGCTGCGCTTTCAAACCTACGGCTGAACCAGCAACCACAATCGAACATACAAGACACAGTACAAAAACAACGAGGAATGTTCTGCCGATGCTATCATTATTTTTTGGTTTATTATCAGCCACGGGCTTTTCTCCGCTTAATATTGGCCTGTACGACCAGATAATCGAACAGTGGCGCGAACAGGTTAGCGAACAAGATCGCCAACATCATTCCTTCTGGATACGCTGGGTTTACAACCCTGATCAAAATGCACATCACACCGATCAGGATACCGTATGCCCATTTCCCTTTATCCGTAAACGCTGCGGATACAGGATCAGTCGCCATAAAGATCATACCGAAAGCGAAGCCACCCAGAACCATGTGCCAGTACCACGGCATAGCGAACATTGGGTTAGTGTTAGAACCAATCGCATTAAACAGGTAAGACGTTGCAATCATACCGATCATCACACCAGCAACAATGCGCCATGAAGCAATACGGGCAAACAGAATGATGGCACCACCGATAAAAATCATCAAAGTGGATACTTCACCAATTGAACCTGGAATGTTACCAATAAAAGCGTCCATCCAAGTGATTGGTTGTCCGGTAATGGTATTTATCAGACCATGGCTACCCGCAGTTGCCCATTGGGACAAAGGCGTTGCACCAGAGAAACCGTCAGCCGCAGTCCAAACCAAATCACCTGAAATCTGGGCTGGATAAGCAAAGAACAGGAAAGCACGACCCGCCAAAGCTGGGTTTAGGAAGTTACGACCAGTCCCCCCAAAAATCTCTTTCGCAATCACTACGCCAAAAGTAATCCCCAAAGCCGCCTGCCACAATGGCAGTGTTGGTGGAACAATCAGTGCGAACAGAATGGAACTAACAAAGAAACCTTCGTTGATTTCATGTTTGCGGATAATGGCAAACAAAATTTCCCAAAAGCCACCCACAACAAATACAACCGCATAAATTGGCAGGAAGTAGGTCGCTCCCAACAGAATTTTACTGCCCCACCCTGCATCTGGAGTTAATGACGCACCAAGATACTGAGCAAGCATGTAATGCCAATCAGAAGCCAGAACTTGCTGTAAGGCATCTCCGTTATATAAATGAGTCAAGGCGGGTATTGCCTGATTCCCGACATTATACATGCCCCAAAACATCGCAGGGAAAACAGACAGCCACACCAAGATCATCATGCGTTTGAGATCGATGGCATCACGGACATGGGCACTCCCTTTTGTCACTGTGCCCGGCGTATAGAAAACGGTGCTTACTGCCTCATAGAGAGGATAATACTTTTCCAGTTTGCCACCGGCCTCAAAGTGGTGCTCTACTTTTTCAAATAAATTTTTCAGGCCCATGAATTACCCTTCCAGCTCAATCTTAGTCAGTACTTCACGCAGTACTGGACCGTACTCATATTTGCCTGGACAAACATAGGTACACAATGCCAAATCTTCTTCATCCAGCTCCAGACAACCCAACGCCTGAGCGCTATCAGAATCACCTGCAAGCAAGTCACGCAGTAGGTGAGTTGCCATGATATCCAGTGGCATTACACGCTCATAGTTGCCAATTGGCACCATGGAACGTTCCCCCCCGTTTGTTGTGGTTGAGAAAGCAAAACGTTTCTTTTTCAGGAAGTGGCCGATTGTGGTGCGGGTAATCGAGAACTTATTAGCGCCTGGCGCAATCCAACCAAACAGCTCTTTTTCCCGACCTTCAGCAAGTACAGAAACTAACGTATGGAAGCGGCCAAGGTAATGACGAACGTCATCTGATTTTGTACCACACAGTACGGAACCAGAAACAATACGGTTTTCACCCTCTTGCAATTGATTTTGCGTCAATTCAAGCAAATCTGCGCCCAACTGGGTACGTACCAAGCGTGGCGATTTAACCTGCGGTCCTGCCAGAGATACCACACGATCAGCATAAAGCTCACCCGTAGTAAACAGTTTACCGATAGCAATAACATCCTGATAACCCAGATGCCAAACCATTTTTTGGGCACTAACAGGTTCAATAAAATGAATATGAGTGCCCACCAAACCGGCTGGGTGTGGACCAGTAAACTGGTTGTAGGTGATTTGAGCGTTATTTCCCACTATTGGAATATTTCCAGCGCCGTAACAAACGTGGATTTTCCCCTCTGTCAATGTTGATAGAACATTCAGGCCATCAACAAAAGCCTCTTCCTGAGTTGCGATAACGACGAGTGGATCAGCAGCCAGTGGCTGGGTATCCATTGCCGTAACAAAGATGGCCTTTGGTGTGGAACCGGGGACAGGGGTACGGCTGAAAGGACGTGTACGCAACGCTGTCCACAATCCTGATACAAGCAGATTTTTCTCTACTTGTTCACGGCTCAAGCCAGCAAGCTCAGCACGCTCGTAGTGATCAAATGTGACTTTCTCATCGCCACTTATTTCAATCACAACGGATTGCAAAACACGACGTTCACCACGTCCAATGGTAACAATTTTCCCGCTTACGGGACTAGTGAAAACAACCCCTGGATTCTTCTTATCTTCAAAAAGAATTTGCCCTTTTTTGACATGCTCACCTTCCTTAACCAGCATAGAAGGACGCATTCCAACATATTCTTCACCCAGTAAAGCAACATGGCGAATTGCTGGACCATCTTCTATAACTTGGGCAGGCGCTCCTGCTATCGGGAGGTCGAGTCCTTTTTTAATTTTAATCATAAGATTTGCACAAGTTTATCAGTTAAATCATATACTACAGACTACCTTGCGGTATTCCCGTGAGGTAATGCAGCGACTCTAGTAATACAAAAAACCTTGAGCAATAGTATGTCTCAAGTCATTCACTCCGATAATCGTTACAAAGTTTCTCTTAATTTTCGCCGGAGTAATTCTAACATCTCCCCCACTGACTGTCTGACTAATGAAGTGACTTAGTTCAAGCAAATAAGAATAATTTCTCTGCTAAACCGTCAACTACTCGATAAAGGCGAATGTTTCTATCACTTTTCCCTACGTCATGGCAATTTTCAATCAAAAAGTAACTTCACAAGGGCTAGAGAGTTTGATAAATCACAAGGATATTCCGGCGGGAATTTAATGGAAGTGGCACCAAAATAACGACAATTACCCGTTTTAGTAACAGTTACAGCCCGCCTATGAGTATTTTGCTCAAACTAGCATTCCTGCACAGTTAGCGTAATAGGCGGGCAATATGTTGTTAATATAAATATAGAACTAGGAAACTAATCACTCTTTTGGCACAGGGAATCAAATTATTCTCTCTCCAAGATGAAATAACGCATAGTCACCTGATTCAATACGGTGCCAAACTTCATTTCCGGTTAAAGGTTGGGTGGCAATTACGGATACTACATCCCCTGGCTGGGTATGCTGCTGGAAATCAATTTCAACATCCTGATCAAGTAATTTAGCCCTGCCAAAAGGGGCGCGACGAGTAAGCCAATGCAATTGAGTTGAACAGTAAGCCATAACAAACTGTCCATCTGACAGCAGCATATTAAAAACACCTTTCTTTCTCAGTTGATCCGCCAGGGAAGCAATAAATTTAAATACAGCAGACCAATTAGAAGGTCGCTTAGGATATTTCAGCGATAATTGATGCAATATCCAGCAAAATGCCCATTCACTGTCCGTCTCACCAACCGGCCGGTAATTACCCGTTTTCAGCTTACTGTATCCCTTAAGCTGACCATTGTGGGCGTAAGTCCAATATCTTCCCCACAGTTCACGGGTAAATGGATGGGTATTGGCCAAGGAAACATTACCACTGTTTGCCTGACGAATATGGGCAACAATCACTTCTGATTTGATTGGATAGCCTTGTACAAATCGAGCTACAGGTGAATGGCAACTGGATTGGTGATCTTTAAATGTCCTGTATCCCAATCCCTCATAGAAAGTAACTCCCCAGCCGTCTTTATGTGGACCGGTATGCCCACCACGCTGAATGAGACCACTCAAACTGAAAACGATATCTGTTGGCACGTTGGCACTCATGCCAAGTAATTCACACATTGACTACCCCTAACGCCAATTCCTAACGAAAAGCAATCAGGCTTTTACCATTTCTTTTTCAATCAATTGAATCAAGATATGAATGACTTTGATGTGGATCTCCTGGATACGATCTGCATAACCAAAATGTGGTACTCGAATTTCAACATCTGCCGTTCCTGCCATCTTTCCACCATCCTTGCCAGTCAGTGTAATGACTTTCATCCCCTTGGCACGGGCTGCTTCAACCGCTTTAATGATGTTGCCAGAATTTCCTGACGTTGAAATGCCCAACAGTACATCACCTTTCTGACCGACTGCTTCAACATAGCGGGAAAATACATAATCATAGCCAAAGTCATTGCTCACACAAGATAAGTGGCTAGGGTCAGAAATCGCAATGGCCGGATATCCCGGACGATTTTCACGGTAACGACCTGTCAATTCTTCAGCAAAATGCATGGCATCACAATGCGAGCCACCATTACCACAGGAAAGCACTTTTCCTCCTGCCTTGAATGAATCAGCCAACAAAACCGCCGCTTTTTGAATGGCATCGATATTTGCATCATCATTGAGGAAGTTAGCTAACGTATCTGCGGCTTCGGATAATTCACTGCGGATCAGTTCTTGATACATGGAACTCATACTCCTGAAAAGTCTTCGGGATTAATAATGTCAGTCAACAAGTGTAACGGATTCCCCTATTTGAAAGAAGATATCATCACATCTTGCAAGAATTATCGTTTGCAAAACTAACACGACTTTGTGAGCTGGATTGTAATTAAGATGTAAATATATTGATAAATACACTTTCCTCATCTAAAAAAGAAGGACATCACAACAGGTCAGACCTCTGACGACTCAACCTGAGATTTACAGGAGTTTTACTATGACCGCTTTCAGCATTATCTTATTTTTAGTCTTGATTGGTGGGCTTTGTTACCACAAAGTCAGCCTGACTCTCAGTAGCTTACTGCTTGTTGCCTATACGTTCGTTATGGGTATAACTGGCCTTTGGAGTTACTGGCTGCTGTTACCACTCGTCATCGTCCTATTCCCTCTTGTGTTTACACCTGTACGTATATCTTTATTCTCTGCACCTGGCCTAAAAGCCTTCCGTAAGGTTATGCCAAGCATGTCCAAAACAGAGAAAGAAGCCATTGATGCAGGAACTACATGGTGGGAAGGCGATCTATTCCGTGGTAATCCTGACTGGCAAAAACTGCATAACTATCCAAAGCCGCAGTTATCTGCTGAAGAACAAGCTTTTATTGATGGTCCAGTAGAAGAAGCCTGCCGCATGGCAAATGATTTCCAAATCACTCATGAATTGGCTGACTTACCACCTGAGCTTTGGGCCTACCTGAAAGAACACCGTTTCTTTGCCATGATCATCAAGAAAGAATATGGTGGCCTGGAATTTTCCGCTTATGCTCAATCTCAGGTATTGCAAAAACTGTCCGGCGTATCAGGTATTCTGGCAATTACTGTTGGCGTACCTAACTCCTTGGGACCAGGTGAATTGCTGCAACACTACGGTACAGATGAACAGAAAAAACGTTACTTGCCTGGACTTGCCCGTGGTGAAGAAATTCCTTGCTTTGCTTTGACCAGCCCGGAAGCCGGTTCAGATGCCGGAGCTATTCCTGATACCGGCGTTGTCTGTATGGGTGAATGGCAAGGCGAACAAGTTCTTGGGATGCGCCTGAATTGGAATAAACGTTACATTACCCTTGCCCCTATCGCTACCGTGCTGGGATTGGCATTTAAACTGTATGATCCGGATCATCTACTGGGCGATACTGAATCGCTGGGAATTACTTGTGCTTTGATCCCAACCAATACGCCAGGCGTTGAAATTGGTCACCGCCATTTCCCTCTGAATATCCCATTCCAGAATGGTCCAACCCGTGGTAAAGATATTTTCGTTCCTATCGATTACATCATTGGTGGGCCGAAAATGGCAGGCCAGGGCTGGCGTATGCTGGTTGAATGTCTGTCGGTTGGCCGTGGTATTACTTTGCCATCCAACGCAACAGGGGGATTGAAAAGTGCAGCTATGGCAATTGGTGCTTATTCCTATATTCGCCGTCAATTCAAGCTACCTATCGGTAAAATGGAAGGTATCGAAGAGCCACTGGCACGTATCGCAGGTAATGCTTATTTGATGGATGCGGCCGCAACCATGATCACTAGCGGTATCATGTTGGGTGAAAAACCGTCGGTTCTGTCTGCTATCGTGAAATACCATTGTACGCATAGAGGTCAACGTTCTTTTATTGACGCCATGGATATCGCTGGCGGTAAAGGCATCTGTCTTGGGCCATCTAACTTCCTTGCTCGCGGTTATCAGGGTGCACCCATTGCTATTACTGTTGAAGGTGCGAATATCCTGACCCGTAGCATGATCATCTTTGGCCAGGGTGCAATCCGTTGCCATCCTTATGTATTGGCTGAAATCGCCGCAGCAGAAAGCAACAATGTGAAACACTTTGACAAAGCTCTATTTGGTCACTTGGGCCATGTTGCCAGCAACACTCTGCGCAGCCTGTGGCTTGGTATTACTAAAGGCAGAACCAGTCGTTCACCAGTTAATGATGCTACTCGCCGTTACTACCAAAAGATCAACCGTTTAAGCGCTAACCTTGCCCTACTCTCTGATGTTTCAATGGGAATATTGGGGGGCAGTCTGAAACGCCGTGAACGCATTTCAGCTCGTTTAGGGGACATTCTGAGCCAAATCTTCCTGGCTTCTGCGGCCTTGAAACGCTATGAAGATGAAGGACGCCAGAAAGAAGATTTTCCATTGATCCAATGGGCAGTAGAAGATAGCCTGAATCAAGCGGAACAGGCCATGAATGACTTACTACGCAATTTCCCTAACCGTTTGGTTGCAGGTTTAATGCGAGTAATTATCTTCCCTCTGGGACGTGTACATACCGCACCATCTGATAAATTGGATCACAAACTAGCTCAGATATTACAGACTCCTTCCGCAACCCGTAGCCGGATTGGACGTGGGCAATATCTGACACCAAGTGAGCATAACCCTCACGGGTTACTGGAAGAAGCATTGCTTGATATCATCGCCGCAGAGCCAATTTATGTTCGCTTGAGCCGCGAGGCAGGCAGAAACCTAAGCTTCACACGTTTGGATGAATTAGCTAAGCAGGCACAGACAGAGAACAAAATCAGCCAGGAAGAAGCAGATATCCTGAAACGAGCTGAAAACAGTCGATTACGTTCAATCAATGTCGATGAATTTGAGCCAAATGCATTCGCTGTACCCAATCCAGCAAAAAAGCCTGAAAGTCAGCGTCAAAATAAAGCTGCCTGATGCTGGCCTGAAAGCCTAATTCATACAACATATGGGACTAAGAAGCGGGGCACCGGCGCCCCGTTTTTATTTAAATGGATTCTAGTGATAACAACTCTTCGATGGTCTGGCGACGACGGATCAAACGCGCCTCTCCCTCAGTAAACAAAATTTCAGGGATCAAAGGGCGGCTATTATAATTTGAAGACATAGAAGCACCGTAAGCGCCGGTAGCGTGAAAAATCAGATAATCCCCGACGTTAACATGAGGCAACATACGTGACACAACCTCCCCACCTTCCAACTGTGTAAACACATCGCCTGATTCACATAACGGCCCCGCAACGATGGTTTCTAACAATGTAGTCGCCGGCAGCGCATTTACCGGCAACACAGAAATACGGTGATAACTGCCATACATCGCCGGACGCATTAACTCATTGAAACCCGCATCCACCAGCACATAATGTCGATTACCCATAGATTTAACCGCCCGTACTTCCGCCAGCAAGATCCCTGCCTCAGCAACCAGAAAACGCCCAGGTTCAATTTCCAGCTCAATGTGATGCCCCAGATGTTGCTCAATACGTTGGCGAGCCTCATGCCACAAGCTGTAATAATGTTCGGTATCGACTGACTCTTCACCGTCCTTATAAGGAATAGATAAGCCACCGCCAGCGGAAATAGCTTGAATATCCACCCCACACAGCATGACCTGCTCCACCATAGCATTACAGACATTTGAGAGATGCTGATAATCTACCCCTGAACCAATGTGCATATGCAATCCCACTAACTTCAAACCATATTGATGAATTTTTGCAATTGCCAGAGGGAGATCCTGAAACCAGATCCCATGTTTGCTATTTTCGCCACCAGTATTGGTCTTTTGGCTATGCCCATGCCCAAATCCGGGGTTGATACGTAACCACACCGGATGACCAGACTGACGTTCACCAATTTGTGCCAACATATCAATAGAACCGGCATTGACCGGAATATCCAGCTCAATGACACGCGACAATGTTGCCTCATCAATCACATCCGCCGTGAACACAATCTCTGACTTATCGCGGCCAGGTTTAAAACCTGCATAAAGCGCCCGCTCGATTTCACCCAATGACACCGCATCAACTTTCACACCCTGCTCTCTTATCAAGCGTAAAATATGGGTATTGGAACACGCTTTCTGTGCGAACCGAATGACGTCAAACTGTTTTAATTTTTTGATTTGTTTGATGATGCTATCGCCATCATAAAGCCACAATGGTGTTCCGTACTGAATTGGCAAACGGAGTAGATTATCAGGGGTAAAATGTTTCCCCATACCATGAATTAAGGTCGATATAGTCATTGAAGCGTCTCACAAAATCAGCAGATTCTTTATTATTGACAATAACAAGACAGGAAGAAAAATATCCATTTAGCCATAGTCTATTCATTTGTGATATTGTTATGCGTATTTTTTATTCAATGAGATAAATCTATGCACTCCTGTTCATGGCGACACATTGAAATTTTCCATGCTGTAATGACCACTAAGAACCTGACTGATGCAGCGTTACTACTAAAAACATCCCAGCCCACGGTCAGCCGTGAACTTGCACGCCTTGAACAATTACTGAAATTTAAATTGTTTGATCGAATAAAAGGGCGTCTGTTTCCCACCGCGCAAGGATTACGGCTATTCGAAGAGGTTCAACGCTCTTATTATGGGCTGGAAAGAATAATCAATGCGGCTGGCAGTATCCGACAATTTGAACAGGCACAATTATCCATCGCTTGCCTGCCCATGTTCTCCCAATCTCTGCTGCCAAAAGCCTGTTGCAGTTTTATCGAACACTATCCTGAAGCCAGGCTGACCATCATTCCACAAGAATCTCCCCTTTTGGAAGAATGGCTTTCAGCACAGCGCCATGATATTGGCTTAACCGAACATTTGCAGACTCCAGCAGGTACTGAACGAGAAACGTTGATAACCTTAAATGAAGTTTGTGTCTTACCCATTAATCATCCACTCGGTCAAAAATCACAACTGACGCCAGCAGATTTTCACAATCAAAAATTTATCAGCCTCTCGATCACAGACAGTTACAGGCAACTCATTGATACAATCTTTACTGAGCATCAAATCAATCGCAAGATGGTAATGGAAACCCATAGCGCAGCCTCAATTTGTGCCATGATTAACGAAGGCATTGGCCTATCCATCGTAAATCCGCTAACTGCATTGGATTATTTAGATAACAGCGCAAAAATTTGCATTCGGCCATTCAGTATCGACATTCCATTCACAGTAAGTTTAATCAAACCCATACATCGCCCCTCCTCAGAGCCCGTCAAGGCTTTCATTACCCATTTAAAACAACAGGCTGCTCTATTTGCCGAAAAATTGACATTAGCGTTTCAACATTAATTGCTGCCAATGAGGTGATGTAGCAAACCAATCCACCAGAAAATCCAACAGTGCACGTAAAGTCGCTGGCATATTCTGGCGGCTGGTATAAATACCATAGATCCCCATTGCTTGAGGTTGGTAATCAGGCAGCAGCTCAACTAACTGCCCTGACATCAAATAAGAAGAAACTGAATAGTAAGGCTGCATTGCAATTCCAGCGCCCTGCAAAGCAGCTTCCATTAATACAGTTGATTCATTGGCACTTAACGTACCACTGACAGGGACTGAATAGTGCTCATGCTGTTTTTCAAATACCCACAAGCTTTTGCCGAAAAAGTTATAAGTCAGGCAATTATGTGATGTTAAATCCATAGGATTGTTGGGAATAGATTTTCCCGCTAAATAAGACGGCGCAGCACAAACGATGGAATGGCAAGTCGATAATGGGCGAGCGATCAGATTTGGCTCCAGATTATTGGTAATACGGATCGCCAAATCAATGCGTTCTTCTATCAAATTGACAACCTTATTATCCATTTGCAAATTGACGGCAATGTGTGGATACATCCGCATAAATTCAGGAATAGCAACAGTCAGCGCACTGATGCCTAACGACTGGGAACAACTCACTCGCAGCAATCCTCTTAGGGTTTGTGCTTCCAAAGATTGCTGTACAGGCATTCCTTCTGCTAATTCCATTAACTTAAGGCTACGTTGATAAGCACTCTCACCCGCCGAAGTCAGGCTAATTTTACGTGTCGTACGATGCAATAAGCGAACACCTGCCCACTTTTCCATTTCAGCCAAATATCGCGATACCATTGCCCTCGACATATCCAATCGCTCTGCTGCTGCAATTAGGCTGCCCTGTTCGACAATCGTAATAAACACTTGTGCTGCGGTGATCCTATCCATTTCGCCAACCTATTTTTCGCCCTAATTAGATCGATTTATGCAACAAATAGTTGCTGATTATGGGGTTTTTAAACCGGAATATGCAACTTATCATATATGCCATTCAAGCACATAAGCTTTTTGCTATAGGAATTCGACGATGGCTCGCAAAACAACATTAAACATCGCTCTGGCAGCGACACTCTCCTTGGGGATGGCCTCAATGGCTCAAGCAACCGATCTAAAATTGGATATCTACAATCCAGGTGAAAAAGGTGTCTTCCCTGTTTCTTCTGAAATTATCAGTGGTGATCATGAAGTTGTCCTGATTGATGCCCAATTTAAGAAAAATGATGCACAAGAGCTGGTAAAAATGATCCAGCAAACAGGCAAAAAACTGACAACAATCTATATCAGCCAATCCGATCCTGATTTTTACTTTGGTCTTGACGTGATCACCGAAGCTTTCCCTGACGCCAAAGTTGTCGCATCACCAGAAACCATCAAAGCAATCAATGAAACCAAAGATGGCAAGCTGGCTTATTGGGGTGGAATTCTTGCAGATCAGGCACCCAAAAAGATCGTCGTACCAGAACCACTAACAGGAAATTCCTTTACTGTTGATGGTGAAAAACTGATTGTTGAAGGCTTAGATGGCCCCGCCGCAGATCGTACTTTTGTCTGGGTTCCTAAATTGAAAGCGGTTGTTGGTGGTGTGACCGTTTCTGACCATATCCATATATGGATTGCTGATACCCAGACCAAAGCATCACGCCAACATTGGCAACAAACATTGGATCGCATCAAGAGACTGCAACCTAAAACTGTTGTACCAGGCCACTATCTAGGGAATTCATCAATGACGTTGGATTCAGTAACTTTCACACAGAATTATCTGACCACATTAGAAAAAGAATTGCCGAAAGCAAAAGATTCCAGTGCGCTAATTGCAGCCATGAAAAAACACTATCCGGATCTGGCTGACGAATCCAGCCTTGAGCTAAGTGCCAAAGTATTAAAAGGCGAAATGAAGTGGCCTCAATAAGTTAAAAATCATCACGGGCGTTGCGGATAGTAGCGCCCGTATAGCAATATTTGAAACATTATCTTAATGAAATTTCCCTATTTAATTTCAATGACTCCAATTCATTAAATACCCCCCCCCCCCAGCATTAATTATTAATAATACTTGTATCAAAATTCATTTTAATACTTTATGTTCACCTCCATAAAAAAACCAATTAAATTCTGGTCTTAAGCTTGAATAAAAATATCACTTTTTTTAATTTGCAGTCAGCGGAGAGGTAAGCCAGCAGCCTAAAGCTAACCAGATGCTTCCAACGTCTAGAATATGCAAGGCAAGCAGCTTGATACTTTTAACGTCTAGCATGTGCAGAATGCGTACCATAGATTAGGTTCTTGTTCTCTCCGCCATTTTTTATCCATTGTCCCACTTTGCAGGTGAATACTATGCTCTACCAATACCATACCCCAGCAATACTATCGCAGATAAACATAAATAAGGCCCAAATGCGATAAATTCAGGAAAAGATTTTCTTTTCACTCCAATTATTACAAAACCAAACAATCCAGACAATGAAGCCATCAGCATCAATATTGGTATCATTTCCACACCCAACCAGGCACCGATTGCTGCAGTTAATTTAAGATCACCATAACCTATTCCTTCCTTATTTAAGGTATATCGACATAACCAATACAAAAACCACAAAAAAAGATACCCTGATATGGCGCCGTATATTGCACTCTTTATCGAAACTAAATTACCATCAACATTAACCAAAAGCCCAAACCATAATAGAGGAAGAGTGATAATATCTGGTAAGCAATATGTTTTAAGATCGATAACAGTCAATAACAATAAGGTACTACAGAAAAACATAATTATTATATAATCCAAGTTAATTAAAATAGAGTTACTTCCTTTTTCTCATTTGTGAAAAATTAAAATCCATTTATAAACAACATCCCTGTTACTGTCTTCTTTCCTTATTTCCTGACATGAATCAGGACAAGATGAATACTAATTTTTCTTTCCGGTTATTGGCAATAAAAATCTAGCTAAAAAAGCAATTATAAAATAAATATGCGAACCAGCTCGCAAGGAGATCTCTTGTATTCCTTAAGTCAAGAGATAACTTGATCACGCAAACAGCGCTCATTTATCATGACGATGAATCAATTTTGTTATGTGGCTGTTTGCGCCATACCGGAAGCATCCGGAAAAAGAAGGAAAGAAGAATATGCGAATACCCCGCATCTATTATCCTGAACTACTTGCAACAGGAGCGGAAATTTATTTGAGTGATGATGCTGCCAATCACGTTGGTCGCGTGCTTAGAATGAGTAACGGGCAAGCATTACAACTCTTTGATGGCAGTAATCAGGTTTTTGATGCAATAATCACGGAAGCCAGTAAAAAAACGATTAAAGTGTCTATCATTAATGGCAAATTGTCTGATCATGAATCACCACTTAACCTGCATCTGGGGCAGGTCATGTCTCGTGGTGAAAAAATGGAATTTACAATCCAAAAATCTGTTGAATTGGGTGTCAACACGATTACCCCACTTCTGTCTGAACGTTGTGGTGTAAAACTGGATACAGAAAGATTGGAGAAGAAATTACAACAATGGAAAAAAATTGCCATTTCTGCCTGTGAGCAGTGCGGACGTAACCGGATCCCTGAAATCCGCCCCGTTATGCCACTTGAAAGCTGGTGTGCAGAAAACGATGGCAGCCTAAAATTGAATCTGCATCCCCGTGCCAGCCATAGCATCAATACCCTCCCACTTCCTGTGGAAAGAGTACGCCTGCTGATTGGTCCTGAAGGGGGATTGTCTGCCGAAGAAATAGAAATGACAGCAAAATATCAGTTTACTGATATCCTGTTAGGGTCTCGCGTCTTGAGGACAGAAACGACGGCACTCACTGCAATTACCGCATTGCAAGTGCGTTTTGGTGATCTGGGTTAAGGAGAAAAAATGATCAAGCTCGGTATTGTGATGGATCCTATTTCATCCATCAACATCAAGAAAGACACTAGTTTTGCCATGCTGCTGGAAGCACAAAAACGCGGATGGGAAATCCATTATATGGAAATGCATGATCTCTACTTGCATCAAGGAGAGGCTCGCGCTCACACACGTTTGCTCACGGTAGAAGAAAATCCCCAACAGTGGTATCAGTTTGGCAGTGAGCAGGAAATAGCTCTCGATACTTTGCAAGTTATTCTGATGCGCAAAGATCCACCTTTTGATACTGAATACATCTATGCAACCTATATTCTGGAAAGAGCAGAAGCCAAAGGCAGTCTGATCGTTAATAAGCCCCAAAGCCTGCGCGACTGTAACGAAAAGCTATTTACTGCCTGGTTCCCTGAATTGACACCCGATACGCTAGTCACCCGCAATGCCAAAAAATTACGCGAATTCCATAAAAAACATAGCGATGTTATTTTTAAACCTTTAGATGGTATGGGGGGCGCTTCCATCTTCCGTTTAAAACAAGACGACGCCAATGTCGGGGTTATTATTGAAACGCTGACTGAACATGGCACTCGTTATTGTATGGCACAAAATTTTCTGCCTGCCATTAAAGATGGAGATAAGCGCGTACTGGTTGTTGATGGTGAACCTGTACCTTATTGTCTTGCCCGTATCCCTGCCCAAGGAGAAACTCGTGGTAATCTGGCGGCAGGTGGTCGTGGAGAAGCACACCCATTGTCAGAAAGCGATTGGGCAATTGCCCGCGCAGTTGCTCCTGTATTAAAAGAGAAAGGATTAATTTTTGTTGGGCTGGATATCATTGGCGACCGTTTAACTGAAATCAACGTGACCAGCCCAACCTGTGTACGTGAAATAGAAGCAGCATTCCCAGACATCTCCATTACCGGCATGCTGATGGATGCTGTCGAAAAACGATTGGAAGAACAGATAGCATAACAGGCCAAACAACGTTCGTTTCTGACAATATTTGCCATTTATAATAAGAGCCCACATACTGTGGGCCAGTCATTCTTATATTGCCCAAATAACTATCAGAAAACACATGAACTTACAGCATCATTTTCTTATTGCCATGCCTTCGCTCTCTGATCCTTATTTCAATCGTTCCGTGGTTTATATCTGCGAACATGATCAAAACGGGGCAATGGGATTAATTATCAATAAGCCAATAGCCCGAGTTTCTATCCAAAGTATCTTACAAAAATTAGATATCACCCCTAAGGATAGAGATAGTGCGATCGATCTCAATCGGCCCGTGATGGCTGGCGGCCCTCTGTCTGAGGAGCACGGTTTTATTTTGCATACGCCACAATCAGGTTTCAGTTCCAGTATTCAGATTTCTGAACACACTATGATCACAACATCCAAGGATATGCTGGAAGCTCTGGGCACATCACGCCAACCGAAAAATGTTTTAATGACCCTTGGATACTCAAGTTGGGAAACCGGTCAGTTGGAAAGGGAAATTATGGAAAACAGTTGGCTTACTGTCAGCGCTGATCCTTCCATCATTTTTAATATCCCTATTGCTATCCGCTGGCGTGAAGCTGCTTCTTTGCTGGGGATTAATATTTATAATCTCTCATCACAAGCAGGACATGCCTGATGAAAAACCGTACAATCATTGCCTTTGATTTTGGAACTCGCAGTATTGGGGCTGCCATCGGGCAAGAAATCACAGGTACAGCCAGAGCATTAACCTCTTTCAAAGCCAATGAAGGTTCCCCTAATTGGGAGCTTATTGGGAAACTACTTAAAGAATGGCAGCCCGATCTGGTTATTGTTGGTCTGCCTCTCAATATGGATGGCACAGAGCAACTTGTCACCGCGCAGGCTCGTAAGTTCGCCAACCGAATACACGGGCGCTTCGGGGTACAAGTTGAACTGCACGATGAACGATTGACCACGGTGGAAGCACGCTCTCACCTGTTTGATCACGGTGGCTATAAGGCACTGAATAAAAGTAAGATTGATTCCACTTCCGCTGTTATTATTCTGGAAAGCTGGTTTGAGCAGCAATATCAATAATAACGATATTTATACCGTAATAGCCATACTCACCATAAGGCATGGCTGTTACCACAAGCCACAAACGGTTTATCCCAGCAACCCCAACAAATTACGTTGTTGTCGGCTTTGCTCGTAAGTTTGCATACCGCAAGCAGCACCGGTCTGCATTAATGATGTTATTTGATGGTTCTTGCCTTCCCTTATCAAATGACTAACAGCCTGATTGATGACCAAAACTTCATAAATAGCTACTCTTCCACCATCTTTAGCAGGAAGCAATTGCTGAGAAATAACTGCCTTTAAACTTCCGGCTAACTGGCTACAAATCCAACCTTTTTCTTCTGCGGAAAAAACATCAACCAGACGATCTATCGCCTGAATTGCACCACGGGTATGCAGCGTCGACAAAACCAAGTGCCCCGTTTCAGCCGCGGTCAGAGCCAACCTGATCGTCTCCTTATCCCGTAATTCTCCCAGCAGGATCACGTCAGGATCCTGGCGTAATGCTCCTTTCAATGCCGTTTGATAGTCCTCAACATCCTCACCAATCTGCCTTTGCTGTATCAAACAGTTTCGGCTTTGGTGAACAAATTCTATTGGATCTTCCAACATGATGATGTGCTTACAAACATGGCTATTCAAAGCATGAATCATAGCTGACAGCGTAGTAGACTTACCGCTTCCCGTCGCACCTGTCACTAATATCAATCCACTCATCTCCTGCAAGGTAAGGCGTTGGATGATGTCAGGCGCATAGAGTTGTTCCAATGTCGGGCATTTATTCGCAATCAATCGCAATACCAACGATAAATGAGATTGTTGATAGAATAGATTTCCCCTGAGTCTCTGTTTATCTGGCATCGTTACCACAAAATCGACATGACCGTGCTTATGTAACTGCTGTTTCTGCACATCCGATAATATTTCTTCACTCCATGTGATAAGGGTATTAGGTTGAATTTCCTCACATTGTCTCTGTGGATATAACACACCATTGATACGCAAAACTGGAACTTGCCCGACACAAAGATGCAGATCGGAAGCATTATGCTTTACACTAAGGGACACCCATTTTTCCATATTCATTTTTTTATCTCCTGAGTCAATTATGAACAATATCGAACAAAATCTTCACGATGTCAGGAACCGCATGACACTTGCAGCGCAAAAATGCGGACGTTCTCCAGAAGAAATTACTTTGCTTGCAGTCAGTAAAACCAAACCTGTGGATGCCATCGCAGAAGCCATAGCCAATGGCCAGCGGGAATTTGGTGAGAATTACGTGCAGGAAGGGGTTGAAAAGATCCAATACTTTACTAACCGTGACGATTTAGTGTGGCATTTTATTGGCCCATTACAATCGAACAAGAGTCGTTTGGTTGCAGAAAATTTTGATTGGTGTCATACCGTTGACAGAGCAAAAATCGCCCAACGTTTAAGCGAGCAACGTCCTGAAAACATGCCACCTCTTAATATTCTGATCCAGATTAATATCAGTGGAGAAGAAAGCAAATCAGGCATTTTGTTGGAAGAATTAACCGAATTGGCTGCAACTATTAATGGGTTACCTAATCTGGTATTGCGCGGCTTGATGGCAATACCTGCACCAGAAAGCAACTTTGAACGCCAAATTGCCATTTTTCGCCAAATGGAAAAAGCATTGATTGAGCTAAAAGCGCAATATCCCCAAGTTGATACACTATCAATGGGCATGACGGATGATATGGAAGCCGCCATTACTTGTGGTTCTACACTGGTTAGGATTGGAACGGCAATATTCGGTGCCCGTCAGTACAAGTCTTAATATAGAAAATGAAAATCACCTAATTCAATACCTGAAATTAATTGATTAATAGACGAGATTATCTAATGGAAAATCGTAAAATCACCTTTATCGGCGCAGGAAATATGGCTCATGCCATCATTGCCGGCTTAGTCAGGAAAGATTATCCTGCCGAACTCATCACTGTCTGTTCTCCAACTACCGCCCGCCGTGATGTGCTGGAAAAAGAATATGGCATTAATAGTCAAGGCGATAATATTCGTTACGCACAAGAAGCTGATGTCATCGTTCTGGCGGTTAAACCGCAAATGATGGCGGAAGTTTGTGGATCACTGCATCCACACGTCGATTTCAGTGGAAAACTGGTTATTTCTATTGCTGCTGGTATTCCAGTATCCCGTTTTTATACGTTTTTGCAGGATAATCTCAATATTATCCGCATTATGCCAAATACCCCTTCGCTTGTAGGGCAAGGAATGAGTGGATTGTTTGCACCTGAGCATATCGGGCAAGCTGATCGCAACTTTGCAGCATCGCTAATGAGCAGTGTCGGGAAAGTCTGCTGGGTAAATGATGAAAACGGTATCAACGATATTATCGCCATTGCAGGCAGTGCCCCTGCTTATTTCTTCCTGTTCATGGAATCGATGCAACAAGAAGCGGAACGTCTGGGATTTGACAGTGAAACAGCCAGAGAACTTGTTCTGCAAGCAGCCATAGGTTCAGCTAAACTTGCTGAAACGCAAAAAGATCTTCCTTTTGCTATCCTGCGTGAGCAGGTAACATCTAAAGGTGGTACAACGGCTGAAGCATTGCGCATTTTTTATGAAGGCAAGCTGCCTGAAATTGTGTCCAATGCCATGCAAGGAGCCATCCGCCGAGCACAGGAAATGGAAAAATTATTTTAATTCAATTGGTTTAATTCAATCAGGGCTGCTACATGCAATTCTTAAACTTCGTCTTTTTCACCGTTCTGGATTTATATATTGCCGTTTTACTACTGCGTGTCTGGATGCAGTGGGCACGTTGTGATTTTTATAATCCATTCTCACAATTTATCGTTAAGATTACCCAACCTGTGGTGCGTCCATTACGCAGAGTCATTCCTGCCATTGGTCCCATTGATACTGCATCCATGCTTCTCTCCTACCTGCTGATTATTATCAAAATCTTGTTGCCAATATGGTTAGCCACAGGGCAATTTCTAGTTCCTTCTGGTGCCATATTCTTGTTTAGCGTGATTGAGTTACTGACTGCTGCCGGAAAGCTCGTATTCTGGTTAGTGATCGCGCGCGCGTTATTAAGCTGGATCAGCCAAGGACGTAACCCTGTAGATTATGTCCTGATTCAATTAACTGAACCACTAATGGCACCTATCCGCCGCATTATCCCTTCTATGGGCGGCCTTGATTTCTCTGCCATGATTGTCATTCTTATTCTCTACGCACTGAATGCCCTGCGCTACGATGTAATGGGGTGGCTGGCTTCAATGTTTGCAGGTTAATTAGATAAACAGATCAATTAGATACGTAGATTAATTGGATATACAGGTTAATAAAATAAATGGCAATGCAAAAAGTTGTTCTCGCCACGGGAAATGCAGGAAAAGTACGTGAATTGGCTGATTTATTAGCTAATTTTGGCTTAGATATCGTGGCTCAAACCGAATTAGGTGTGGATTCAGCCGATGAAACAGGTCTTACTTTTATTGAAAACGCAATCATCAAAGCTCGCCATGCCGCAGCAGCCACTGGTTTACCTGCGATTGCCGACGATTCTGGGTTATCGGTTGACGCATTAGGTGGCACACCAGGCATTTATTCCGCTCGCTATGCAGGCAGTGATGCCTCCGATCAGGAGAACCTAGAAAAATTATTGCAAGTCATGCGTGATGTTCCTGATGAACAGCGTCAGGCTCAATTCAATTGTGTACTGGTCTTCCTACGCCATGCAGAAGATCCTACCCCTCTGGTATTTCACGGCCGCTGGTCAGGCATGATCACCCGTGAACCGGCTGGAAAAGGCGGTTTTGGTTATGATCCCGTTTTTTATGCCCCTGAATTTAACTGTACAGCAGCCGAGCTAACTCGTGAGCAAAAAAATGCCATTTCACACCGAGGGAAAGCATTAGCAATGTTATTGGAAGCCATGCGTAATGCTTAAGTTGCCACCTCTGAGTCTTTATATTCATATTCCGTGGTGCGTGCAGAAATGCCCTTATTGTGACTTTAATTCACATGCCTTAAAAGGGGATGTACCGCATCAGGAATATGTTGATCATCTATTGGCAGATTTGCATGTGGATCTGCCAATGATTGGTGATCGTGAGGTATCAACGATTTTTATCGGTGGAGGAACGCCTAGCCTGTTAAGCGCTGAAGGTATGCAACGATTGCTTGATGGGGTCAGGGCTTCACTACCACTCTCTTCGCAAGCAGAGATTACAATGGAAGCCAATCCGGGAACCGTTGAAGCTGCTCGTTTTAGTGCTTATCAGCAAGCGGGAATCAATCGCATTTCTATCGGTGTACAAAGTTTTGGTTCAGATAAACTTATCCGTTTAGGGCGTATCCACGGCCCAGAAGAGGCTAAACGAGCAGCTAAATTGGCTAACGAGCTTGGATTACGCAGTTTCAATCTGGATTTGATGCATGGCCTGCCTAACCAAACACTCAATGAAGCATTGAATGATTTACGTCAGGCTATTGAGTTATCGCCCCCCCACCTGTCCTGGTATCAACTAACGATTGAACCCAATACCAGTTTTGGCTCTCGCCCCCCTGTCTTACCGGATGATGATGCGTTATGGGATATTTTTTCCCAAGGCCATCAATTACTGACAGAAGCGGGTTATCAACAATATGAAACTTCGGCCTATGCCAAACCCGGTTATCAATGTCAGCATAATCTCAATTACTGGCGTTTCGGTGATTATCTGGGGATTGGTTGCGGCGCACATGGCAAAATTTCGTTTGCAGATGGCCGTATTCTCCGTACCGTAAAAACCAAGCATCCACGCGGTTATATGCAAGGGAATTATCTGGATCAGCAAAATCAGGTGGATAATGGAGATCGTCCATTTGAATTTTTCATGAACCGTTTCCGATTGCTGGAATCGATGCCACGCCAGGATTTCAGTGATTTCACCGGATTACCGGAAAGTGTCATTCGTCCACAAATTGACGAGGCACTGACGAAAGGCTATATCACTGAAAGCGATACACACTGGCAAATCACCAAGCATGGAAAACTATTCCTGAATTCCTTACTTGAGTTGTTTCTTTAGGAAAAAAACTGCACCTTAAAATTCAGGGGTGCAGTTTTTTCATATTATTTAATTCTGCCTGAAGCACGGGCGTAAGAAAATAGCCCTCCGGCAGAGACAATATTGGCAAGTTCACCAATAGGATCGGTTTGATGTTTTTCACCATTTTTCAACAAAATGACGGTCTGGTTTTCAATATCAATCTCAATACTGTCTCCCGTGACTAATTTGTCACACAAGCGCTCTTGGGCTGCAACGGGCAATAACTGTCCGGTTGATACACAATTTCGAAAGAATATACGGGCATAAGATTGAGCAAGAACCGCTTTCACCCCTGAAGCACCTAAGGCTGCCACAGCATGTTCACGCGAAGATCCACAGCCAAAATTCTGCCCTGCCACAATGATCGGATATTTCGCTTTTCCCTTGCTTTCATCAATAAAAGGCAGTGAACCTTCCGGTAATCCACACATCGCCAACGAAGCCAGTTGAGCGTATCCTTCAGGAGTGGAAGGATTGACCTTGAGATATTCGGCTGAAAGAATCTGGTCAGTATCAATATTATCGGTCAATACATAAACCTCACCCCGAATGATATTTTCCTTTAACTCGCTCATAAAAACTCCTCAGGATTTGTTATTTGACCAGTAATAGCAGCCGCGGCAACAGAATAAGGGGAAGCGAGATAAATATTGGCTCGTTTATGCCCCATTCTGCCGACAAAATTACGATTGGTGGTGGATATGACTGATATTGGATCATTGACGCGGCCAAAAGTATCTGGCGGGCCACCACAACAAGCTGCACACCCTGATTCAGAAGAAAGCTTCACTCCGGCATCACTTAAAATCTGGTAGACAGAAACGCCATCGATTTGGGTCGTAATCGTCCGATGGAAAACTTCTTTTGTTGCAGGTACTGCATAAGTTGGAATTGTCACTTTATGCCCTTTAATAACGCGGGCTGCCGCAACAAAATCCTCCAGCTTGCCCCCCGTACAAGAACCAATATATGCCTGAGAAATGGCAACATTGGCTACCTGATCAATGGAAACGACATTATCGGGAGAATGGGGTTTGGCAATTTTTGGTTGCATCGTGGAAACATCAATGTTTAACACACGGCTATATTGCGCATCTTCGTCAGGGTAGACAATTTCAAACGGGAGATTATTTCTTTCTGCCAAATAATCCAGGGTCGCCTGATTGGGAACCATAATGCCGTTTTTAGCTCCACACTCAACGACCATATTGCAAATCGTCATGCGCTCTTCTACCGATAACTCATCAATAACATTACCCCCAAACTCTATAGCCTGATAGGTCGCACCATCGACAGTTAACTCTGACAATACAGATAAAATCATGTCCTTAGCTAAAACATGGGCTGGCTTGGTTCCGGTAAAGTTAACCCGAATGGTTGTTGGCACCTTAAGAGGAATTTCTCCCGTACCTAATGCATAAGCTGCGTCAGTAATCCCTAACCCAATGGCAAATGCACCAAAAGCACCCGCAGTCACAGTATGAGAATCTGTGCCCAGTAACACTTCACCCGGGCGAATATGTCCTCCCTCTGCAAGCCCTATATGGCACACACCTTTATAATTGGGCGTCCCAACATCATAAAAATATTTTATGTTCTGTTCAGCGGCAAATTCACGCATCACCCGAATATTCTGGTTAGCTTGTGAGTCAGCCGAATAGACAAAATGGTCTGGAATTAAAATAAAGCGTTCAGGATCCCATATCTTTGCCTCTTGCCCAAACTCCTTTTTAAATACGCTGGCTACACCTGGCGTGCAGGGATCGTGAGACATCAAAATATCCACTTTCGCCCAAACCACTTCACCCGGAGTGACTTGCGCACGCCCACTTGCCCGTGCAAGAATTTTTTGTGTAATAGTTTGGCTCATCTCACATTGCCCTCCGAAAGATAAAAACAGACTCAATAGACTGCCATCCTAACAAGATTACGACTCCTTAACGTAGGGAAATACCATCGTATGGTTCACTGTTTCCATTATGGGACAGTTGTCCACAAAATGGGAAATTCTTACCCATTGAATCTGACATATCACTATAGGATATGTGATATGTTATAGGCTGGTTCCTACGAGTAAATCATCAGGTTATTGCATGAATAATATTGAGAATCTTACCTCAATGGTGGTCTTTGCCCGTGTTGTAGAGACGCTGAGTTTTACCGAAGCAGCAAGATCGTTAAGGATATCCAAGTCTTCCGTCAGCCGCGAGATTGCACAATTAGAAATAAGATTAGGCACCCAATTACTCAACCGCACTACACGTAAAATTCAAGTAACAGAAGTTGGGATGAGTTATTACCAATACTGCCATCGGATCCTTACCGAAGCCCAACATGCCGAACATTTTATACGTAATTTCCATGAAGAACCGATGGGAAGTTTACGCTTGATTGCTCCAGTATCCTTTGGCAGCCAATGTATTGTTCCTGCCCTGAATCACTTTATCGCCGGAAATATTCATATCAGTGTTGATTTGGAACTGACCGACAGAACAATTAATATGGAAGAAGACCAATGCGATATTGCGATCATCATAGGGCGTGAAACGCCACAATATCCACTTGTTATGCCTTTAATTGATATCACCTGGGGACTTTACGCAACCCCAGACTATATAAACCAATTTTCTCCAATAGAGAAACCCGAAGATCTTCCTCGTTACGATTATCTGCTATTTCGTGGCCCTGCGCATACTATTTCCCTGCCATTCCGTAAGGAAAGAAATAAGCTGGATATTGAAGTACGCAGCCGATTTCGCATCAATAACAGTGTGGCGTTAATGAGTTCTGCTCTGTCAGGAGCGGGTATTGCCTATCTCCCCGATTATGTTACCCATGAAGCCGTGGCAGAAGGGAAATTAGTACGACTTCTCCCAGAATGGAGCATGGATATTTATCAGACATGGATACTGTTTAAATCAGAAAATACGCTATCTTCGCGTGTACAACAGTTTGCCAGCTCTTTGCAACGCAGGCTAAGACAAGATTTGGAGAAAGGAAAAAAAGCGTAACTACAGCTATCAATGCGGGTACAACAATACCCGCCAAAGATATTATCTGCCAGAGGTATCAATAGCCATTACTCTTAATCAACAATAATTAATAGTAATTGCCGTGACGGTAATCCCAGGTAGTGAAAATGTCGGACATCATCGCCATGATTTTATGTACATCCAACCCTTTGCGGATTAATACCGGACATGGAGTCATATCACGTTGCCCCTGTTGCAGCGGAACTAATTTACCATTTTCATCTACCATTGAAACCATCACACCTTGTTCATAACGAGTTTGCTCAGTTTCATTTGGCTGGATAGATTTGACATAGTCATTAGCACAGATAATCAGATCGGCCCGCTCCTCTATCCTCTCGCCGATACATTCAACCAGTCCGCGATTCCCCTTACCTGATGGGTTAGCTGAGCTGGCAAAAGAGAACTTGCCATATTTTTCCCACAGTTCTTTTGCCAAAATTTCGCCGGGTTTGCCAAATTTAATGACAAAACAGCTCGTACCACGCCGATCCATCATCAGTTCTTTAGAACCATCATCTGGAATACGGGCTATCGCTTCTTCTTTCCACGGCAAGATACAACCTAATAATACGTCTTCATCCCAATGTCTTTGATAAAGTTCTTCAATTTCCGCGTTAATCTGAGCCAACTCTTTCAATTGTTCCAAAGAACCACATAAAACAACACCAGGCTTGTTGCGATTACGCAGCTTAGCCTCAAATTTACGCTCCAAACCTTGCGCATCAGATGTCATGATAATGTAGCCAACTTTGGTTGGGCAGACGATCATGCCCCCGTCATTAGCGAGGATCTCTACCGCTTCCGGCTGTAATCCATAGTTCCATTGAATTTTTTTGCTGCTCATATTGATACCCCTTACTGGAAACGGAAGAATTATTAATTCGGTTAACGCTGGTAGTAGCCGGTAATAGAAGCTGTTGCCAAGGTATTGGCCTGGATCATAAAACGCGCAACGGCATTTGTTGTTTCAGCATCAATTCCTAGTTTCTCTACCGATAAGGCATGTACAGTGAAAACATAGCGATGGGCTTTATCTCCCACAGGTGGACAACAACCACCGAAACCAAACAGGCCATAATCATTTCTGCTCTGAATTGTACCGGTTGGTAATTTGCTACCGTTACTTTGCCCTGCATTTGCAGGTAAGGATTGTGTTACAACGGGAATATCGAAAGCGACCCAGTGCCAGAAGCCACTACCCGTTGGTGCATCAGGATCATAGACAGTAATCGCAAAACTTTTGGTTCCGGCTGGTGCGCCCGCCCAGGCAAGTTCGGGGGAACGGTTATCACCATTGCCATCAAATTGATTAAATTCATGCTCTTTTTTCAAGAAATCATTATTCTTAAATTCAGTTGAACTAATAATCATGCTTATGTCCCCCATTGGATGCCTTTTGAAATATCCTAACGTAGATTTTCTGTACCGCAAGGCCAGGTTATGATTTTGCTTGATTGTTTCAATTTAGGAACAATAACAGGTTAGGGATAATAAGTGAGTCAAAAGTACCCCGAAATGTGACTATTCAGATTTCAGGGTAAATTCAGAGAAAAAGAATTTTAATTTGTGAAATTACAATGCATCAGCAACCGCTTTGATTTGTCGCGTCATGCTGTCCAAACCACCGCCAGACAAGTACCAGAGATCAGGTTGTAAATACACTATCTTCCCATTTTGATAGGCATTAGTTGATTTGACTTGATCATTTTCAAACTGATCTTTTCCTAATTTACCTGCACCAATTGCTTCACTACGGTCGATAATAAAGATCACATCAGGGTTAGCTTGTGCAATCATATCCGCTGTCACAATTCGACTTTTGTCTTTATCCGATTTAGTCGGTAATACAGCACTAGGCGCTTTAATCACATTGTAAACAATAACCTGATTATTGGGATATAACTCACCCGCATTATGCAGTAATACCAATACCTTACTGTTTGCTGCTTTTGCTTTTTCCTGAGCGGATGCAATCGTTTTTTCCAAATCAGCAAATTGCGCTTTCACGATATCCTGCTTATTGAATAACTCACCCAACAATTTAAGATTACTATCAACGGATGACAGGTAGTTTTTATTGTCCGTGTTTAAATTAATGGTTGGTGCTATTTGTGACAGACGATCATAAAAAACACCTTGACGTCCGGTAATGACAATTAAATCTGGTTTAATTTCCGCTAATTTTTCCAAATTTGGCTCTTTCATTCCTCCGGCATTGTGCATAATTGTAGGCACGCTATTACGCACATATTCAGGTAAATTATTAATGGGTAATGCAATCACTCGATCAGACAATCCCAGTTTCACCATTGAATCGTAAGTTCCGAAATCGAATAAAACCACCCGTTTTGGATTCTTTTTAACCTGGGTTTCGCCGGAAATATGTTTCACCGTGGCATAATCACCAGATTGAGCTGTCACTAAATTTGGCGTAAATAATTCTGGTGATTGGCTAAATGCAGAGTAACTGGTAGCAGAAAGCAGTGATGCAATAACAATTGGCAAGATTTTTTTCATTCGTTACACCTAAATTAAGTCTATTAATAAGAGGTGACTTGCATTCTAGGTAGCAACATTAATATGTCAACAAAACAAGAATCAATTTCATATTGATTCTTGTTTACTTTAAGGGTGAGCAGTCTATTTTTACTTAATAGCATTCATAAGACTAATGCGCTGTTGTTCTAATTGACTAGCTTTGCTACATACTTCCACTTTTAAACGCTTTAATTCTTGTTCCTGCTTTTTCCATTCTGCATCAAAACCATTTTGCATGCCGCCTAACCCACCGAGAAGAGACATTATCATTTGTTTGCCGTCACCATTTTGGTCACTATTTTTACGGCTCATTTCGTTAATGCTATCTTGCAAAATACCACCAAGACTCTGTTCAATGAGTTTCCGGCCTTCAGGTTCTACCTGTTTGACTACCTGGGCATTAAAGGCAAAACCATTAGCACGGGTTTCAATCACTCTATCAATCTGTTTAATGAGGCCAGATTCCAATTGAGATAAACGGTTACGGATATTACTTTCCTTACCCATTGTTTCGACCACCACTTTATCCAGTGACTGGCGCGCATTCGTCAAATGACTTAGTGCTTCTTTCTTAACCCAAGGTAAATCCTGACGGAGCGTCTGTTGATATTGCTGGGCTTTGCTACGTTGTTCTGTATTTAGCGATAACGCCTTACCATTTCTGGTTATGGAGCCATCAGGCAATATTTTTAGGTTTCCACTCGCCCCTGTGATCTGAACAGAATTTGGTGTGACAATAATGTCATCATTAAGCGTCGCCTGACATTCAGAATTCGCCTGTGCCTGGGTGACAATGAATTGAGATACAAATAATAGTGATGCAGCAATCGTGATCCTGCGTAACATACATTCTCCTGATTTTTAAGGTTAAAACACTGACAGGTTAAAAGATAGAGCGTCCAATACGCCCAGCTAATTTCTCCAGTGCTGCACAACCTGCCAATGAGTTGCCGGATTTATCCAGTTCAGGCGACCATACCGCAACAGTGAATTCTCCCGGAACGACACAAATAATGCCACCACCAACACCCGATTTCCCTGGCATACCGATCCTGAAAGCAAACTCGCCAGAACCATCGTACATACCACATGTCAACATCAGCGCATTAATCTGGCGAGTTTGTCGAAGGCTCAAAATTTGTTGGCCGGAATCCATCATTCGTCCTTGGTTGGCTAAATATATAAAACATTGAGCTAATTCAACACAATTCATTTTCAAGGCGCAGTATTGGAAATATGTTTGCAGAACGGTGATAACATCATTCTCAAAATTACCGAATGATTTCATCAAGTAAGCTATCGCGGCATTGCGGCTGGAATGCTCCATTTCTGAACGGGCAACGATATCATCATAAGAAACATTTTTTTGTCCTGTGAGGCTACGGACAAACTCCAGCATTCGATGTTTAGGTGCACTCAAGCGAGATTGCAGCATATCGCAAATAATCAATGCTCCCGCATTAATAAAAGGGTTGCGGGGAATTCCCTTTTCCAACTCCAACTGTACCAATGAGTTAAACGGCTGTCCCGAAGGTTCCGTACCCACCCGTTGCCAGATATCCTCTTCCTTATAACGTGTCATCGCTAATGTTAAGCTCAACACTTTAGAAATGGATTGGATGGAGAAGCGTTTTTCTGCATCTCCCGCTTTAAAAACTTGCCCATCTACCGTACAAATGGCCATTGCCAAATTATTTGCCGGAACTTCTGCCAGAGCAGGAATATAATCAGCTACTTTTCCTTGACCAATCAAAGGGCGCACTTCTTCTAAGATATCTGCCAACAACGAATTAGATAACCTTACCTTCACCACTTTTTCTCCAGACAAACAGGGGCTCCTAAAGAGCCCCTGTATACAGCGCTATTTTTACGTAATACGCTTTTTCTTATGCAACAGCGAATCAATCCCACCATACATCAAACAGTTCTGATGTGATAACGTCTTCCATGCCGCGATCTTTCAGCCAATTCTCAACCAATTGACGATGTTCTTCCGTACATTTGCCGATTTTTTGCAGGCAGACAATGCCTTCCCATTGCAAATAACCGCTGGCATCCAGAGCAAGGCCATTTGGCTCGATCAGTTCTTCAATCAAGGCATCAACTGTGCTATCGACAACCTCAACGGATGTATCAGCCGGAAAATTCCACTTTACTGAAAAACCCAACTCCTGAAACTCATCAATACGCAATTTTTTACGCAGACGACGACTACGGTTTTTAGCCATTATTTTACCCTCTCAAACATTAGATCCCATACACCATGACCCAACCGCTGACCACGCGTCTCAAATTTTGTGACCGGGCGCGACTCAGGACGTGGCACATAATCACCGTTTTCCGATAAGTTGTGATACCCTTCTGCTGTGCTCATCACCTCCAGCATATGCTCTGCATATGGCTGCCAGTCAGTCGCCATATGGAAGACACCACCGATTTTCAGTTTACTTTTAATTAATTGGGCGAATTCAGGCTGCACAATTCTACGCTTGTTATGGCGCGCTTTATGCCACGGGTCAGGGAAGAAAAGTTGAACCATTGCCAGGCTCTGCTCTGGGATCATATTGTTCAATACTTCGATAGCATCATGGCACATCACTCGCAGGTTACTAAGATTTTCATCTTCTGCGGATGCCAAACAAGCCCCAACTCCCGGCGCATGAACTTCGATTCCCAAAAAGTTTCTCTCTGGATTTTCGCTTGCCATTGTGACCAATGATGCGCCCATACCAAAACCGATTTCCAACACTACAGGTGCTTCACGGCCAAAAATCTCTTCCATATTGGACAATTCTGTCTGATAGTCCACTCCCATCTTTGGCCACACATTATCAAGTGCTTGTTGCTGGCGACTCGTTAACCGCCCCTGCCGACGCACAAAACTGCGGACACGGCGCAACGCCCTGCCATTTTCATCATATTCCGGTGAAATTACATTATTTATCATGGTACTTTTTGTCAGTTTCTAAAGGCATTTTTTTCAGGCGTCTGGGACTTTATGTACCGCAGGATTGCCCAAAGAGAGCGCAATTATGCAAAGATGGCTGAGTTTATCAAGTTCAGTGTCCATAAACACATGCGTAATGCATAGAACTAATTATTTAACTAATTGATATTAAATATAAATATTTATACTGTTTTAATTCTACACAAACTCCTATACAACTTACTTTGTGCTAAGACGTTCCACCAATATTATTATTCTATTGGTATTTTTTCGACCTGTGATCCGGCGCTTCCACAATCAAAATCAGGTCAGTACGCTAACCGCTCCAACTCTATGAAGCGGTACAGCGTATTGTATCAGGAGTTATTGAGAATAATAGTAATGACTGTTTCTACGAGTGAGAAGATATCCGACCATTGTGTGTTGGTACCGCTGGCTGAATTATATCGGTAACCTATTTTTAACCTGAACTCTGGATAAGGAATTCAGATAACTACATAATGATAATAGCCCTAAAATGGAAGGTGCGATCCTGATGAAATGGGTATGGCTAAGCAAGATAGGGAAATTGGGCTTGTGGTTGGCGTTTCACTAGAAGTGGATCCTAAATAAATATCAAAAGTGAATCTTATACAGTACCAGATTGGTAGGTAGCATAGCGCCATTGTCTCAAATATCTCGATTTTTAAAATAATATATGATGAATAACAATGCGTTGCCAGTTACTGTTGAATTTATTTCACCTGAACACTATCCACAATGGTTAGTTTATTGGCTGCAATATCAAGAATTTTATAAGGCAAAAGTTTAATTGAATCTGTACAAGCGCAGGCTCAGCAACAAGCGTGTGGGCGTTTATATTGGCACACACAAGAAACTAATTTACGTGGTCAACGTTTATATAATTGGGTGGCTGAAAAGCCTGGTGTAATTGAGTATAGAATGCCGTTGTAAAAACGGTCATGTGTACCAACTAAGACTCGATCTGACACTATTAATGATCTGAGCAAAACCTAATCAGATAGTTGGCTTTGTGCCAAAAGCTGTTGTCTCTTTTAGATAACACTTCCATATATGATCATATAATTTAAAATAAAAAAGGAGAAATAGATAATGAGTGTTGTAACTGAAATTCCAGCAGCCATCAAAGAAAAAGCCATCTCCCACTTCCAACAACGTCTTGCGAGTCAGTCTTGCTAAGTGTTGACGAAGATTCAGATTATGTCTCTCTATGCGTTGTGCATAACGCTTACTGACCACATTCAGTTTCCCTGTCAGGGTTTTTTCATAGCTTCTCCAGCCATCGGTCATATAGATCATAATGTTGAAGGGAGCCAGTCATCCATTTCGCAACAGACAATCTGCATTTTTAGTGTGGCATAGATTGCCTCCAGATTAATAATGCAAATTTTTCGTAGAAAGTGAGGGTAGATGATGTTTTGTTGAGATTATATTTATCTGGTGTGTTTATAATATAGTTGTATATCTTTATAGTATGTTTTTGTTATGGTCTGGAATAATTATATACAAAGTGTGAAATATAATCATATAAATATGTGATGTTAATTTATTAATGATTTCCCCCTTCCTATTAAGGTATTTTTTATATCTTTGATGGTAAAAAAAATATGGAAAAGAAACTTGTATTTGAAATTATTTCAGATAAAGCCTCTGAAGATCCTGAAAAGGTTGCCGTTAGTTTTTGTGATAACACGCTGAGCTATCGTCAATTGGAACATCAATCGAATTTATTAGCAAGTTATTTAGTGTCAAATTACCCAATGTACGGTAAAGGAAGCATAGCGATTTATATTGACCCTAGTTTAATGTTGCCAGTCGTTTTATTGGCCGTTTTAAAATCCGGTTGTTCGTATGTTCCTATTTCTTATTTTTATCCAATAGAAAGGATTGTGAAAATTTTAGATGACTCTTCTGTTTTTTTGTTACTCTCTACACGCTCTATTATAAATAAAACAGGTATAGACAAATGGTTTCACTTAACGCTTGCTTTAGAAGATATTGATTTATCAGCTCAAAGAAATCCAGTAAATTTACCTGCTGTATTTAATCATGATTTAGCTTATATTTTATATACATCGGGTTCTACAGGAATACCTAAAGGTGTTGCTATAGAACATAACAATTTGAGTTATTATTTAAATTGGTTTAATCAAGAATTGTGGTCTCAAACCCAAGCATTATTACCATTAACGTCTTCAATCTGTTTTGCAGCAGCAGTAGCACAATTGTATGCTCCATTATTACGTGGAGACACTTTGTATATTATGCCAACTGGAAGTTTGTATGAGCCTGAAATTTTATTTAACTGGTATCAAAAGCATTCAAATGGTGCAATTTATTGTGTTCCTACTATTTGGAATGAGCTTCTGAATTATACAAATAGAACTGAGGATTCATTCGGTTTTCCTAAAGTTGTTTTTCTCTCTGGTGAACCTGTTTCGGAAGATTTAAAAGAACGTACTTTTCAGCAGATCCCTGATGTAAGAGTTTTTAATCTCTATGGACCTACAGAAACAACTGCTAATGGGATATTTACAGAGCTAATAAAAGACAAGCCTGTTACGTTGGGAAAAGCTTTGCGTGGTAGTGAGGCTATTATTATAAATGATAAATTACAGCCAATTCCTGCTGGGCAGAGTGGTGAAATTTGCATTATTGGTGAAGGTGTTGCACGAGGTTATGTCAATCTTGATCTTCTCACTAAACAGAAATTTTTCGATTTTGCTACAAAGAATGGTTTTAGGAGAGGATATCGCACTGGAGACTTGGGAAAAGTTAATTCCCAAGGTGAATTTATTTATTTAGGGCGTCTTGATCGTCAAATGAAAATTAATGGCGTAAGGATTGAACCGGATGAGATAGAGAAAGCTCTACGTCAGTTTCCTAATATTAATAATGTATTGGTACGTTTAGTTAGTGAAAAAGCGGGTCGGGAATATTTAATTGCATATATTACCTGTCAAGAAAAAAATATATTAATCAACAGAGTTAGATTGTTCTTAAAAAATAAATTACCAGAGGTGATGATTCCATCCCATTATATATTAATTGATAGTTTTCCTAAATTACCAAATGGAAAATTAGATATAAAACGATTACCGTTACCTAGTCCAATTAGACCTGCTGAATTGGAGTATCCTTTTGTTAAAGCTGTGAGTAACTTAGAGCAAGACCTAATAGATATTTGGCAGGATGTATTGGGATTTCGCGAGTTAGGTATTCATGATAATTTTTTTGATTTAGGTGGAAATTCTTTACAAGCAATTGAAGCAAGGAAAATAATTAGAAACAAATTATTTTATGATGTTGATTTTTATATTATTTTTAACAATCCAACTCCTTATTTATTATCTTCCATTATTTCTTCAAATATGAGTAATGGCATTGATGGTTTTAATGAAACTAAAATAGATGGAGATGATGATTATTTATTATCTTATGAGCAAAATTATTTTTTACTACTAGATCAAATCAGCCCAAATCCTGCATCTTACCATATTAAATTTTATCTAATTATCAATGGGGAATTAAATGAATCAGCAATAAAATGGAGTCTCAATCGCATTCTTGAATATAACCCAGTACTACGAAGTGTTTTTGATCTTGATAAATTTTCTCGTGTTGAAGAGAGATATTTTTTAGAGGATATGCCAATATTTCAACTAGTTAACACTAACTCTATACCTTTGACTGACGAAATAGACATTAATAATCTTCTGGATTTAGTTGATTTTCCAAAGATAGATTTAGAAAAAACTTTACCTATTTCTTTTAAATTACTCTCTTTGAAAAAACAAAAGCATATATTATTAGTTAGAGTTCATCATGTGGTTTTTGATCATGACTCTATTAAATTGTTTTTTAGCCAATTTATTAACTATATGCGAGCATATATAGCTGGAGATTTTTATTATAAATTAGATAATGGAATGCAATATCAGGGATATTGTAAATGGCAAAAAAACATAAAACCTATGTATTATCAGAAAGAGCGAAAATTTTGGATGAATACTATGGAAGGTTACTTACTTGCTGGTGCAAACGCACCTGACTATAGAAACAATAAAGAAATAAAAAGTAATAATTATTGGTTTTCAATATCAGAAAAATTAACTTTGGCTCTAAAGAGATTTGCAAAAAAACAACAAATCACTATTTTTGTTTGCATGTTAACGGCATTTAATAAGTTACTTAAATTTACTAATCGTTATAAGAATAGTTCTATCGGTATTCCAATATCTAATCGGATGCAGTATGAAGATAATTTATTATTAGGTTGTTTTATTAATATGGTTACTTATTATGATGTTATAAATGATCACGATAATTTTAAAACTATGTTGTTACGGTGCCAACATAAAATGTACTCTATCTTGGATAACCAAATATTTCCCTATTATGAATTAGTTAATGAAATGCATTCTAAAGGATGGAATGAGAAGTTACGTTTTCCTGTCTGTTTTAACTATTTATCATCAATGCCTGAAAAAGTAGAATTAGACAATTGCGAATACAAAATCGATTATATTATAAATCAGCAAGCTAGGTTCGATCTGACACTTTCTGTAAATGAGGGTGAGGGGAAGTCTTTTTTACTTTGCTTTAACTATCTTGAGAATGAGTTTAACTTAAATGAAATAAAAGAATTAGCTGAACAATATTATTCTTTATTATCGGAGATGATAATAATTGAATGAGCAATAGTTTTTTATAAATCATTGAATTTAACAATTAATGTATATAGGAAATGAACATGTCATTTGAGAAAACTATTCATTATAAGGTCCTACAGCAAGCAAATGAGACCCCAGATTCAATTGCACTCAGATATGATAAAGAAACAATAACTTACCAACAATTAGAACAACGATCAAATGCCTTAGCTGATTATTTAATTAAACATGGTATAAGACCAGGTGATATTGTTGGTGTTTATATCAATAAAGGTATTGATTTAGTTATAAGTTTGTTAGGGATATTAAAAACGGGAGGATGTTACTTACCATTAGATCCATATTATCCTTATGAACGGATAATATTCATTATTAACCACTCTAAAACAGAAATTATTATTACAGATAATGATGAAATATCAATATCCCTTCAATGTGATTGCAATTTTATTAATATTAATAAACTAGACTTAAGATTTAATAATAATCAGGTAATACTTCCCAATGTGAATGGTGATAATCTGTGTTATGTCATGTACACATCTGGATCAACTGGGGTACCTAAAGGTGTGATGGTAAGTCACCGAACGGTCATTAATTATTTGGATTGGATGCAAAATGAGTTTAATTTAAAGCATGATGATATAGTGCTTAATCAATCTACTTTTAGTTTTGATGTTTCCGTTTGGGAAATTTTCTGGCCACTGATGATTGGTGCAAGCTGTGCATTAATTACGGAAGAGGTAAAATTCGAACCATTACTAATGGCAAAATTTATTATTCGACACAATGTGACAATAGCTCAGTTTGTACCAACAGCGCTAAGAACGATTGTTGAAGCTAATGTACTACCAAATTGCTTATCATTAAGACATCTATTTTCAGGCGGGGAAGTTCTTGATCAATCCTTAGTGAATGAATTAACTAAACAATTTAAGGGACAGATCCATAATTTGTATGGGCCAACTGAAGCAACAATTTTTGCTTGTCACTGGTATTGTCAAGCAGGTGAAGAAGAAAAAACAGTACCGATAGGTAAAGCTATTTCGCATGCACGTACCTATGTCTTGGATGAGTATCTTCAACCCGTCCCAGTTGGTGAATGTGGTGAACTTTATTTAGCTGGAGATATTCTTGCCAAAGGATATCTCTATGAAGAATCATTAACGCAAAAATACTTTATTAAAGATCCTTTTTCCTGCGATAATAACCAAAAAATGTATCGAACGGGAGATTTAGTAAGACAAGGTCATAATAACATATTGGAATTTATAGGTAGAATCGATAATCAGATAAAAATACGAGGACACCGTATTGAATTGGAAGAAATAGAAAGACATCTTTTAGCACTTCCATATATTATTCATGCTACAGTGATTCTTGAACATTACTCAAAAAATAAAACCCCATTATTATCTGCATATTATGTATTGCATCATAATAAACAATCAATTAATGCTCAGGATATAAAAAAACACCTTTTGAAATCATTACCTTATTTTATGTTGCCTTCTTGTTTTACTAAGTTGGAGGAAATACCAACTCATCCTAATGGAAAAATAGATAAATCAAATGTTAGTTTATATGTAAGTGAAAGCAATAGATATTTTGTTGATGAAATCTCATCTTTAGATACAGATGTTGAAGGGATAATAATTTCAATCTGGGAACTGGTTTTGGACAAAAAAAACTTTTCTATACAGGATAATTTTTTTGATATTGGTGGAAACTCTTTACTTATGTCAAAGGTTTATAGAAAAATCAAGAAAAAAATTCCCGTCCCAATTTCAATAATGGATTTATTTCAATATCCATCAATAGAAATGCTGAGCAGGCATATTTTTGAAAAATATAAAAATATTCTGAAATAGAATAGATAACCTCTACACATGGTGACATAAAATGATAAAACAACAAATGAATTTACGCGAAAAAGATATTGCTATTATAGGAGTCTCAGCCCGTTTTCCTGGAGCTGAGGATGCTAATACATTTTGGAAGAATCTATTAGAGGGTATAGAAAGTATTAGCTCATTTAGTGATGATGAACTAAGGGAATCAGGAATAGGAGAAGAAGTATTAGCCTCATCAAATTATATACGCCGTCGTGGTATTTTAGGTAATGCTCTAAATTTTGATGCCAATTTTTTTGATATTACTCCAAGGGATGCCGAAATTATGGATCCGCAACATAGGGTCTTTTTAGAATGCTGTTGGCATGCATTTGAAGATGCAGGTTATGTTCCTGACTCTTATGCAGGCAAGGTAGGAGTATTTGGTGGTACTGGTACTGCATGGCATCTAAATACAGTAAACTCACATCCTGATGTGCTGAAATATACCAGTGGTGCTTCAATCGTTACTAATAATGATAAAGATTATGTCACAACGCGAGTTTCATACAAATTGAATCTGAAAGGGCCAAGTATTAATGTCCAAACTGCTTGTTCTACATCTATGGTTGCTGTGGTGATGGGCATTAATAGTTTGTTGAATAGAGAAAGTGATCTGGTCATTGCAGGAGGAGTCTCTATCGATATACCGGAACGTAGGGGTTATCACTATATGCAGGGGGGAATGGAGTCTGCTGATGGTCGCTGCTATTCATTTGATTCTCGAGCAAATGGTACGGTATTTAGTCGCGGTGCGGGTGTAGTTATGCTGAAGCGGCTACAAGATGCAGTAAAAGATGGTGATCATATTTATGCAGTATTGAAAGGAGGTGCAATTAATAACGATGGAAATACGAAAGTCGGCTATACCGCACCAAGTATTGAAGGGCAAATTGCAGTTGCTAAACAAGCTATTATTAAATCACAAATAGATCCAATAACAATCAATTTCGTGGAAGCTCATGGCACGGCAACGACATTAGGAGATCCAATAGAGTTTACTTCTCTATGTCAAACTTTTCGTGAATTCACAGATAAAACTCAGTTTTGTCGTTTGGGATCAGTTAAGACCAATATTGGTCATACTGATGCAGCTTCTGGTATAGCCAGTTTGATTAAGGCTTCTTTTGCTTTGAAAGATAGGCTGTTACCAGCTTCATTGCACTATGTATCACCGAATCCTCATATTGATTTTGAAACCAGTCCATTCGTCATGAATACTGAGTTACATAAGCTGGAATTAACTGATACACCTCATCGTGCTTTGGTTAATTCATTTGGTGTAGGGGGAACAAATGCGTGTGTTATTCTTGAAAGTGCACCTGATATAATCCCCAGTGATCCGCATGACGGTTTGATAATGTTACCTTTTTCTGCTAAAAGTGCTGCCGCACTGGAAATAATGAAACAGAGAATGTGTGATTATTTGAAACATCATGAAAATATAAATTTAGCTGATGTTGCCTATACCCTGCAGGTTGGTCGTAATCACTTTTCTCACAGTACAATATTGGTAGGAAATAATCGTGATAATTTATTGAAGAAACTGGAACAATCCAGTCCAATAGTTCACTCATCAAAAAAATCGCCGAGGTCTGTGGTATTTATGTTCCCTGGGCAAGGCAATCAATATATTAATATGGCTCATGATCTATATCTTACCTATAGTGTGTTTAGAGAAATTATGGATTATTGTTGTAGATATCTGGAGCCAATTCTTGGATTGGATTTAAAATTAATTCTTTTTCAAGAAGAAAATAGTCCTGAAAAAGAACGTATCAATAATACTCAATTTACACAACCTGCATTATTTATTGTGGAGTATTGTTTAGCTAAATTATGGATTTCTTGGGGCATCAAACCTGATGTAATGATTGGTCACAGTGTTGGCGAATATGTTGCCGCTTGTATTTCTGGAGTATTTTCTCTGGAAAATGCCTTAAAGGCAGTAGCGTTAAGGGGAAAACTTGTACAAGGGTTACCAACAGGTAGTATGTTGGCAGTATTGATGGATGAACAGGTATTAATTTCCCAAATACAAAGTTACAAGTTAGAAATTGCAGCAATCAATTATCCTGGTCTTTGTGTAGTGGCAGGAGCAACTAATGAAGTCATTCGTTTTCAAAAGCAATTAGAAGATAATAATATCTTTTGCAAGCAATTGGACACTTCACATGGATTCCATTCTTATATGATGGAACCAATATTACCTGCGTTCAAGGAGTTCATTGATAGCGTTGAATTACATTCACCACTAATTCCATTTATTTCGACGGTAACTGGTGAATGGATGACTGATTCATTAGCCAAAAATAGTGATTATTGGGTTAAACATGTACGAAATCCGGTATTATTTTCCCATGCTTTCAATACATTGATAACTTCAAACGAACAAAATTTTATTTTTCTTGAAGTTGGCCCAGGTAACTCCCTAAGTTCAGCAGCCAGGCAACATTTTAAATCACAGAATGAAGTATGTATTTATTCCTCTTTACCTACTGCAAAAGACGTTGTGATTACAGGGGAACATTTTCTCATGGCGTTAGGTAAGTTATGGGCTTGTGGCATGGTAGTTTCTTGGGATAGTTTTTATACTGGAAAACGGCGTTTACGTCTGCCTTTGCCTGGTTATCCTTTTGAACGAAAGGAATTTAAATTACCGGCTATTGATCAAAACCAGAATAGTTCTGGTACATATGAGGAGAAGTTAGTTAATGCCTGCAAACGGAAGAAAGCTGATATAGGTGATTGGTTTTATATTCCAAGATGGAAGCAAACTATTCCCGCTAAATTTATGAAAAATAAATTTGTTAATGATGAAACAGAATGTTGGTTACTGTTTGTTGATAAAATGGGTATTGCTGGAAATATTCAACAGTTATTGACAAGCTCAGGGCATATGGTACTGACTGTTTCTCAAGGAGATCAATACCAGAAAGATTACAACCATGGAAGCTATGTTATTTCATCAGAAACTCGCGGAGATTATATTCACCTTTTACAAGATATTAAGAAAAGAGGTTTGCGACCAACCCGTATCATTGATCTATGGAATTTATCATCAGAGATAGACAAATCACAGTTTTTAAGTTGTGTCGATTCATTATATATCAATAACTTTTTTAGCCCCCTTTACCTACAGCAAGCACTAGTGAGTGAAAATTTGTTGGAAAATCTACACTTACTTTTTGTAATAAATAATACTTTCAGTATAACGGGAGAAAAACTCTATTCACCGGAAAAAGCCTTGCTCATTGGTCCCTCAAGAGTGTTTTATCATGAATATCCACAAGTGCAATGTCATTTGGTCGATATAGAGATACTTAGTAATAAGTTACCGGAAAATATTGCCCAATATCTGATTGATGAAAGCAATATTTTAACCCATGGTAGCCTTGTGGCTTACCGAGGAGGAAATCGTTGGGAGGAGGATTATCAGGCAATTCAACTAACACAAGATAATGCAGATCAAATAATTACATTGAAAGATAATGGTGTATATCTTATCACAGGAGGGGTCGGGGGATTGGGGGCATTAGTCGCAGGTTATTTGTCTGAAATTAGCAATGCTACTTTGATTCTCACTTATTTAACTGACTTACCTAAAAGAAATGAATGGCAATCCTGGTTGCAATCGCATCCAATTGACGATGTTACAAGCAGAAAAATTGCGACGATCATGTCTTTAGAATATAGAGGTAATCAAGTGCATCTTGCACAAGTTGATATCTGTGATTATAACGGTATGTACGATTTATTATCACAATTCCCACAAATTGATGGTGTATTTCATTCAGCAGGTATTGCTGGAGGTGGAATTATCCCATTGAAAGATAAAATGGATTGTATCCGTGTGTTAAATCCTAAAGTGATGGGTAGCTTAATTTTGCATGAACTTCTAAAGGATAAGCAACCTGATTTCTTCATTATGTTTTCTTCAATCACTTCTATAGTCGGTGATACTGCTCGTATCGACTATTGCTCTGGTAATGCGTTTATGGATGCCTTTGCTCATTATCGTAATCAATATTGTGGAGGTCGTACAGTTTCTATTAACTGGGGGCAATGGGGTGATGTAGGAATGGCGGTGAATTGGCGTAATCAGAAAAAAGATCGTAAAAATACAATGCAAGAAGAAGTAACCCGAGGATTACTGACATTTGTGAGACGTGAAGGATTACAAGAAATTTATAGAGTTAATCTTGCAGTACAGGATTGGGTAATTAACGAGCATAGATTAGTCCAGCAGCCTACATTGGTAGGAACAACTATTTTATCCTTATTATATGATTGGATAGTCCATTTCAAATCGAGCGAAAGTTTACAAATCAAAAATTTATTTCTAACTCAACCAATTATATATCATTATGGTTGGCCTAGGTTAGTGAAGATTTTTATTATATTTGAAAGTAATAGCTATAAATTTAGTCTTAAAAGCCGTGGTATATTAGATGTGCAGTGGCAAGAACATGCGTTTGGCACAATTGGTTTTAGTGATAATGTTTCTGATAAGGTAGTAGACCTCTTTGATTCTATACACACTCGTTTTACAATAAAAACTCCATTCATTTCATTAATAACCCATTTAGATACGAGCAGGCTCCTTTCGTTAAGCAATCGTTGGGATAATCACCAGGAAATATTTCAGGGAAATAATGAATGGTTAATAAAAATAGCACTAGATCCTATATACTCGAATGATTTTAAACGCTATAAATATCATCCAGCTATCATTGATGCTGCATCTATTTGCTGTATCGCCAACATAACTAAGGATTATTTCTTACCTATTAGCTACGGTAATATAATTTTCTACTCTCCATTAAGTTCTGAATGTTATGCTCACGTTAAATTAAATGGAGAGTATAAACCTAGAGATACTTCCGTTAGTATGGATATTACTTTCTTTTCAACAGAAGGTGAACTGTTGTTGAAGTTAGAAAAATATACTCTTATCAAATTATTTCCAAATAATTCGTTAGTAGAATCCAGCCATATGTTGGCCAATAAAGAAGAGCCTTTATCAGTAAAAGTTGACACGACAGATAAAGATATCCTTTTTTATGAAGGAGTTGATGCGTTAAAACGCCAATTTTCACATCTGGAATTTGAACAGTTGGTTGTGGTAACCAGTGATCTTCATCAGCTGATTGATGAATCAATTCCGAAATATAACGATAATATTATTGAAACTGCGAGTGAGATAGAAAGAAGTATACACACCAGGCCTGTGTTATCAGTGGACTACGTGGAGCCAGAAAATGATATTGAAAGAGAAATTGTTAAGATTTGGCAATCCATTCTCGGTATTTCTGGAGTTGGTATAGATGATAATTTTACCGAGCTTGGTGGTAATTCGCTATTAGCGGTACAAATTATATCGGCAGTGTCTAATGTTTTTGAAGTTGATATTCGCGTTGATTTTTTTTATAAAGATCAAACTATTAGAGGATTATCGGAATTGATAATTTCCAAATTAGAAGAATTATTAAAGGATTAAGTAGATCAGTTCAAATTACTATCAGTAAAACTGAATGGAAACCTAATAAAGATGTTTAACCAGACAGGGGTGGATAGGGGATGACTAATATTAAGCACACCGAAATAAGATCATTGAAATTAGATGAATTAAAAAAGTTAGTTAGACAAAAACGGATAAAATCCGATTCGGAATCAAGAGAAATAATTAAGAAAAATGCTGATTCATCCAGAAAGTATTTTCCTTTAACCAGTGCACAAAAAAACATTTGGATGCTTAACCAATATCTTGATGATAAAAAAGTTTATAATGTTCCGTTAGCTATAACATGCAAATTTAAATATGAAATGGATTTACTGTTAGTGAAGCAAACTCTGACATATTTAACCCAAAAACATGATATTTTACGTACAACTTTTCAGCAAGTAGAAAAGGAAATATATCAATATGTATCTGATGATGCAGTGTTTGATCTTTGTTATGATGATATCACTGATTTGCCAGAGAGAGACAAAAAACAACAAATAGAAATAATAGCTAAAGCTGAGGGAAGTAGGTATTTTGATTTATCTTGTGGCCCTCTAGCATATTTACATATTATCAAATTTCATAGTCATGAATACGTATTCTTACTGACATTTCATCATATTATTTCTGATGGATGGACAGTTAGTCTTTTTTTAAAAGAGTTTATAGAAACGTATCTGAATATATTTAGCGGAGAAATAACACAGAGGGAAGAAGAAAATCTACAATTCTCAGATTATTCTTTGGCTGAAAATCAATGGAGTACTGAAGGGAAATATCAACAAGGGCTGGAGTACTGGGTTAAAAAACTAGGTGATGTGCAAGGCATGCTAGATATCACGACTGACCGACCTCGTCCCCTAAAAATGGATACTGCGGGAAATATAATAAGTCTATTTTTTGATGGTGATTTTTGTCAACGTTTGCAAACTTGTGCAGCACATTATAAAGCAACTCAATTCCATATTATTCTGGCAGCTTATGAGCTTTTGTTGCACAAGTATAGTAGGCAACAGGAAATTATAATTGGTATTCCTTTCGCAAATCGTAATCAATCTGTTACACAAAATATAATGGGATTGTTTATGAATACCTTACCATTATGTTTCAGGGTAGATCCAGAAATCACTTTATCTACCCTAGTTCAAATAACCCGTAAAGAGTGCGAGCAATCTACAGCTTATCAAGATATTCCATTCAATTGCATTTTAGATAAAATTTCCTACGTACGTAATCCCCAAGTTAATCCGATATTTCAAGCAATCTTGACTTACCAGATATTTCCACATTACCAAGAAACCTCTTTATTTAAGTACCAGCCACTAAAAATTGATTACGGTGTGGCAAAACTGGATTTAAATTTATGGGTAGAAAAAGAACGTGATGGTTTGTTGTTTACTATGAACTATAGTACAGCATTGTTCGATTGTGACACTGTTCAACGTATGTTAGTTGATTTACGAACCATTCTGGAATCTTTTATAGATCAACCACAGTTGATAGTACGAAAATTGTCTCTATTAAGTCACACGGAACGCTCTAATTTATTACTTGGTTGTCTCCCTAAAACTAATATCTCACCAACAGCTGTACACCGACAGTTTGAGCAGCAAGCATGCTTAATTCCTGATGCAATAGCGGTGCGCTGTGTTGGTCGTACACTCAACTATAAACAACTTAACCAGAAAGCGAACCGTTTAGCTCATTATTTATTAGAGAGCGGCTTATCTTGTGGAGAACGCGTAGCATTGTTTATGGCGAAAAGTGAATACTGTGTTGTAGCTTTGCTGGCGGTATTGAAAGCGGGGGGATGTTATGTGCCTGTTGATATTAACCTTCCACAGCAGCAGATTGATTTCGTTCTAACTAATGCATCTGTACGTTATATTTTGGTCGAAAATGAAGAACTAGTTACAAATATACCATGTATCAAAGTTAATCAAGAACTCAATAACATGCCAGAAAGTAATCCGAAGCTAGAACAACTACTGGATGAGTTCCCAGCTTATATCATTTATACCTCTGGTAGTAGTGGTAAACCTAAAGGAGTTAAAGTTAACCATTCACATTTAAGTCATTATTGCCAGGCAATTACTCCTATACTTGCTCAAAAACCTGGTGCTCGATATGGTATGTTTTCATCTTTTACCACCGACTTGGCACATACGATGTTGTTTCCTGCCTTGATTAACCAAGGGCAATTGGAAGTTATTCATTCACAGCATCTCAGTAATCCACAGGAACTGTTTGATTACCTTGCAACATTACCATTAGATTGTATGAAGATTACACCAACATATTTAGCAGTATTATTGAGAGCACCTGAAGCGAGTAAATTGATACCGAAAAATTTGTTGGTATTAGGTGGAGAAAAGGTACCTGTGTCGTTGATTCGACATGTCCGTGAACTTAATACAACTTGTTGTATAGTGAATCATTATGGACCAACTGAATGTACTGTTGGAGTAACAACATACAAGGTACCAGTTGAACTTGATAAATTACAAAATGATTATCTCCCTATAGGCACTCCACTAAAAGATAGTCATGTTCTTGTGTTAGATGCTGATCAAAAACTCGTATCAGGTAAATTGTCTGGTGAAATTTGCATTGGTGGCGCACATTTAGCGGCTGGTTACATTGACGATACAGAAGAAAATAAAGATCGTTTTATTCCACATCCTTACCTCATAGGTGAGCGCCTCTATCGTAGTGGTGATAAAGGGCGTTTATTGCCAGATGGAAACATTGAATTTTTGGGGCGTATTGATCGGCAGGTTAAAGTTCGTGGATATCGTGTTGAATTAACAGCTATAGAAGATGTGTTGAGGCAGCTACATGATGTGACTAATGCAGCCGTAGTCCAATGCCAATTGCCTACAGGAGAAACATCTCTGGTGGCTTACCTGTGTGGAATAGACGAAAGACATCAAGATATAGTGCAATCTGAGTTACAAAAAAAATTACCACATTATATGCAACCAGAACAATGGATCTGGTTAAAATCGATGCCCCTTACTGCTAGCGGAAAAATTAATTATGCAAAATTACCGCTTCCTAGTTCTGAAAATAATCTTTATATACAAGATCCAAAAAATGAAATAGAACATCGACTACATGATATTTATTGTACAGTTCTCAAATGTAGCAAGGTTGATACACAGAAGAGTTTTTTCAGTCTTGGCGGGAACTCAATTAATGCGTTACAGCTTATTATTGATATAAATAAACATATTGGTTCAACCCTATCACTAGGGCAGCTACTTGAGAACAGCAGTATTATCCAACTGGCAACTATATTAAAGCAAACTGCATCCTTGATGAATTCTCCATTAGTAATGTTTAATCAGGGAGTACCGAATAATAAACCAACTTTACTGATGATTCATCCAGCTGGGGGAAATCTCTTGTGCTACCAGCCGCTAATGAGGGAACTAGGAACTGACTATCCCACTTATGGGATACAAATAGTAAATTTTAATCAGGATGCTCCTCATAATCATAATATTAAATCACTGGCAGAATTTTATTTGGCACAGTCTGAAAATATTATCCAGCGGACAAAATTGGTGTTAGGTGGGTGGTCACTTGGAGCCACTATTGCTTTTGAAATGGCTCAACAGTTAGTTCAGAAAACGGGAGTAGCACATACGGTGTTGGTACTGGATCAACCAGCCCCTCAAGTAAATATTGACGATTCTGTGCAAATGAATAAGTACGAGAGATTGGTGAATTTTATTCGTAAAGTGGAGTTATTTCTCGGTAAGTCTTTTAATATTTCTTATTCAGAGCTAGTAAAAATGTCAGAAATACAAAGATCAGAGCTATTTTTGGCAGAATTCAAACGAGTTAATTTAGTGCCAGATAATATTAGCCATAAGGAATTTCAGTATTTCTTAGTTATTTTACATGCACATATTAATGCGACAGACCAATATCAAGGGAAAATATATCCCGGAGAAATTTTGGTAGTAGAAGCAGAAGAATCTTTGCCCGGGCGCAAGAAATTGAATGAACCAGGGTTAGGCTGGCAATATTTATCTCATAATCGTTTAAGAATCATTAGTGCAATGGGTAATCATGTTTCTATGATGCAAGAGCCTAATATCACTTATATTGCTAACCAGCTTCGGAAAGTTCTTCTATGAGAAGTGATGTTATAACCGTAGAACCAGAATGTCCTAAACTTACTTCCCGCCAATGGTGTACTGTTGTCGGTGGGTTAATTGGTGGCTTTATGGCTATTTTAGATATTCAAATTACCAACTCATCAATGAAAGTGATTCAGGGGGCATTATCTGCTAGTTTGGATGAAAGTTCGTGGTTGATGACTTCATATTTTACATCAGAGATCATTGCTATCCCTTTATGTGGTTGGCTTTGTCAGGCTTTTGGGACGGGGCGCTATGCTCTGTGGTGCATTATCGGGTTTTTAGCTACATCATTGCTTTGCTCCTCCGCGTGGAGTCTCAATTCAATGATTATTTTTCGCTCATTACAAGGATTCTGTGGTGGTGCATTGATTCCTATTTCATTTCGTTTGATTATTGAATTTTTTCCCCAAGAAAAACGCCCGTTAGGTATGTCATTGTTTAGCGTCATTAGTACTTTTGCTCCTGCTGTTGGACCTGCACTAGGAGGATGGTTGACCGAAAATTTGTCTTGGCACGCGATATTTTATATTAACGCAGTTCCTGCATTATTATCATTAGTATTAATTAATTGCTCTCTCAAATATCAAGAAATTAACTGGAATGTTATTCGAAAAGGTGATTTTATTGGTATTATTTCTATTATGTTGTGCTTAGGATCATTGATAGTTGTTTTAGAAAAAGGTAGTATATTAAACTGGTTTGAATCTGACATCATTTGTATATTGACTGCTATTTCCACGGTTGGTTTAATTGTATTTATATATAATCAATCCACTTATCGTTACCCTCTAATAAACATAAGATTGTTTAAAGATTTTTATTTTTCATTTTCCCTTGTTATTTTTTTTATATTTGGATTGGCAATTTATGGTACATTGTTTTTAGTATCATACTATTTAACTAGGATATATGACTATAACGCATCCCAAATTGGTGGTGTAGTGGTTTTGATGGGATTACCACAATTAATTGTTTTACCATTTATTCCTTTTTTAGTTCAACGATTCAATCCGAAATATCTTATTTGTATTGGTTTTTCTGGATTAGCGATAAGTGCTTTTATGAACAGTAGCATGGATGGAAATTTTGCTGGATCACAAATGATTTGGTCTATGCTGATACGTGCACTAGGGCAACCATTTATCATGGTTCCACTTTCTTTGTTAGCAACTCGTCATATACAGCAAAGAGACAGTGCTTCCTCTGCGGTCTTAATAAATATTTTTCGTAGTTTGGGTGGTTCATGTGGTACTGCTATGTTGACCACTTTTTTTATTTCGCGTTTCAACATTCATATTTATGATATTAAAACATCTTTACTATCTAGTGACAGTGTATTTATTTATTATCTTAGCAGTGTCAAAAATCTGATGGTTCTTCATGGATTACAAACTAATTCTCAGAATGTTAAACATACGGCTATTGCTATATTGGGGCAGAAGATGACACAACAAGCCCAAATTATGGCATTCAATGATTTGTTTTTGATCATGGGAGGAATAATGCTGATTACAGTTTTTTGGGTATTATTTTCCACCTATGATTTCAAATTATATTTGATTAAGAAGGAATCATAATGAATCAACAAAAACCAATGACTATTTGGCATTACTTATTATCACGTGATGCGATAATGACTATTATTATTCCTATTGTTCTTTACAATATCATGTTTTGGATAATGGGAGTTGGTACTGCTGTACTTACAGTTGCCTTTTATTCTGGGGGGGTACAGTTGGTTAGTCGGCAGAGAAGTTCTTTAGCCATTGCTGTTTTTATAATGGTATCAGGGAGTAGCCACTACCTTTACCTTCATGGATATACTTTGTTTAACATTAGTAAAGAAAATGTTTTTTTATCTGTTAGTGGTGCTCTTTCTGTAGTAGTAGTATTTAGCTTTTATTCTTTAATGGGACAGCCAATCATACGGACAATAGCTGAAAAAGCTATGCCAAGATTGAAGAGTATTCCTGCTTATGGCACAACATTGTATACCAGAGTCTGGCATGAAGTTACAATAGGTTGGATTTTGATCTTTTTATTGAAAGCCATGGGAATCTATATTCTTTCTCGTCAAAGCAGTGTACCTATTGATGTAATTATTTTTATTAGTGGCTGGCCATTAACATTTTTGATGATATTGTTTAGTTTTCATTGGCCAAAATATCGTTGGAAATCCAATAAGCATAGTAATCACATCAAGTAATATATTAAAAGTTTTTTGATGAGTCTGATCTATTATCAAACTATGTTTAATCTTAGATTATAAAGGTTAATTTTAATAAATATTAATTTTTCTATAATCCATAGATAATGTAAAGGAAAACAATTGCATTGGAAGTGATCATGATGAAAAGCATTAGAATAATTATCATTATTTTTATTTTACTCCTATTATCAGCTTTTTATTTTTATTGGTATTTTTATTGGCGTTTTTTTCAAACCACAAATAATGCTTATGTGCAAGCTAATATTACAAATATTAATTCCCGTTTAAGTTCCATGGTATTGGAATCTAATATTCAAGATAACCATAAAGTGAAAAAAGGAGATTTTTTGGTACAATTAGATAAGAGTGAATTTGTGCTAAATAAACAAAAAGCTATGGCAAAATTGGAACAGGACAAAAGTACATTAATTAATGCACAGGCAAGCTACCAGATGCAAAAGGATGTAGTTGAAGAATATCGTAATAGTTTGATTTCGGCTAAAGCAAGTTTGGAATATGCTGGTCAAAAACTAGAACGTTTTCGGATTCTAAAAGAAAGACATTATGTTTCTCAAAATGATTTAGATAATGCTATTTCAAATTATAAAATCGCTATATCTAAATATCATGAATCACAGGCAAAACTAAGAACACAAATTGGCAAACTTGTTGTGCAAGAGAGTCAGATCAAACAAGCTAAAGCCAATATACAACAGGCTATGGTTTCTTTAAGCCAAGCGGAACTCATGTTGAGCTATGCACGGATAATTGCACCCAGCGATGGTGTGATCAGCAACCGTAGTATACAAGTTGGTACGATGATACAAGCTGGGCAAGGTATTGCCAGCATTGTATCGAATCAAACACCATGGATACAAGCCAATTTTAAGGAAACGCAAATTTCACGTATGCATAAAGGCCAGCCAGTGAAAGTTTCTATTGATACTTATCCTGATAAAATTTTTTCCGCAAAGATAGACAGTATTTCACCTGCAACTGGGGCTACTTTTGCCTTACTGCCTCCAAATAATGCGACAGGAAATTTTACAAAGATAGTTCAGCGAGTATCAGTAAAGATAGTCTTTGATCTGCCTGAAGAAATTGATAGTGGATTATCTGCCACGGTAACGGTGGATACTCGTTGATAAGGTTCACTCAAATGCCGTTAAATTAACATATTAAGTACACAGGTAGGGCAAACGGGTCTAAATTAGACTGACGTAAAACCCACCGTGAGGACTTTCAGCATGTAACCATTATCCCATCCGGCTTTCTGACGCTTAGTTTTCAC
>NZ_MKGR01000130.1 GCF_001908095.1 Xenorhabdus thuongxuanensis
CACTCTTCTGACGAAAAGAATATTTCAGAACACATTAAAGTCAGTGTGTTGTGAAATTTATGCTCTTTAACAATCTGGAACAAGCTGAAAATTTGAAACCATCAATGTTGTTGAACGATAACATTGATGAGTCTCTCAACAACTCCAGTCCGAAGACACCTTCGGGTTGTGAGGTTAAGCGACTAAGCGTACACGGTGGA
>NZ_MKGR01000014.1:0-86611 GCF_001908095.1 Xenorhabdus thuongxuanensis
TCTGGCAAGCATGAGTAACCCCGTTCCTCGCGTACGGATGTCCCGATGTATGTGGTTCAAAGCAAGTTGTTGTAATGTAATACGTTCTGGTTCAGACAGTGTGATATTCGATTTCATAAGAACAGGCAATAAGTCATCTGATTACCGATTATAACACCAATGCAGATAGTTTATCTGATCAACTTATATAAAATAATACTTCTTTTTATTTAATACATTATTCCTTAAATGATATTTTTATTTTATGTATTTATCTTGTTTATGTATTATTTCTTTAACATTCTGAATCTTTCAAGCCAGCTTCATATGTAATAGAGGAAATGGATTCCCTTGTCCGTCAATCTCTGAGCGAGAAAATACCTGAAATCCCATATATTGGTAGAAGCCGACGCCTTGTGTATTTTGCTCGTTTACATCCAATTCTTTGATCTGTAATTCATTAATAGCAAATTGCAATAACATCTTACCGATCCCTGTTCCCCGTGCTTGTGGCGCAATAAACAACATTTCGACTCGATGTTGATCGGTACTAATAAATCCTACGATATTATCTTGTTCATCTGTCGCTTTATAAACAGAGAGATTGGGCAAATAATCGTTAAGGATCTGTGGGCGTAAAACCTCAATCATGGACTTAGGCAAGAAATCATGCGTAGCAAGTACAGATGCTTCCCAAATCTGAATTAGTGTCAAAAAATCAGCTTTGGTGGCTTGTTGTATTTTCATTTCATATCCCTAAATTTTTCTGTTGTTTTTGGTTTCAAGTTGGATGTTTTCTCGGCTATCTTAAAGTAAAAATAAGAAAGTGCAATTGGGCTAACACAACTCATCGCTTCTATTTTGGTGAGAATATGTCCAGCATTGTCAATAACCAGTATGGAAGAATCTACACAGGGATTAAATATAAAAAAAGCGCCGCAAATTGCGACGCTTTCATATAAATCCAGCTTATTTTGTAACTAGCTTGCCAGTACACGGTCTTTGCGGCACAAACTCGCCAGAAGCATATAAATCGCGGTAGCCAATAAGACAATGAAAAAGAAACTCATTAATCCATTGTACTGGACCTTAAAGTAGTGTTGTAGCATAAAATGCCCTGCTACCAGTGGCCCAACGGCAGAACCGATACTGTAACTTAACAACATGACCTGGCTTGCCGCTACAATATAGGACGCATCCAGCTTGTCACAAGCAAGGGTGATAGCAATGGGATACAGCGCAAAAGATGACATTCCCAAAAGAGCCAGTGACACTATCATGACAATGTAATGTTCAAAGAGATAGGTCATTCCTACGGCGAATACCCCCAATAATGAGACCATTGCCAATAAAAAAGTTTTGCTCATGATAATGGACAGCTTACTGATAATGGGTTGTATGACCATTCCGCCTAGAATAATGGCTGCCATCAATACACCGACTTGCTCGGCATTGAAATGACTCTGGCTGAGAGATAGAGGCATCAAACCATAGATCGTACCCATAACAATACCCGATGTCATGCAGCCAACGATCGCGGGTTTACTGAATTCAGTGATTTTTCTCAGCGAGATACTTTGGTGGTAGAGAGCGGGAGGTTGCCCATGACGCACGAGTAATGGAGGCAAAATCGCGGCAAACAGCAGTGCCGAAATCACTATAAAGGGGATCATCCCCTGAGTACCAATAGACCCAATCAATAATTGCCCTACAGTTGTTCCACCGTAAAGGGAAGTCATATAAAAGCTTAGGCGTTTAGCGCGTTCTTTGGGGTTATCGCCGATTAATAGCCAGGATTCGACCACGACAAAGACACCGGCAACGGCCACGCCGGCAATGCACCGCACAAGTAACCAAATTTCTTTATTTGGAAAAAAAGGCAATACAATGACAGTCGATGACAAAAGCAACAAAAAAACAATAAATGAAAGACGGTGACCTATCCTGGCAATAACAGGTTCAATCATCATTGAGCCTATTAATAAACCGGCATAATAAGCACTGGCTAACCAACTGGCATAAAGCGTATCAATGTTGAAATTTTCCATCGACAGAGGAATTAAGCTCATTAGGTAACCAGAAGCAATTGCAAAAACAGTCAAACCGACGACAGGTACAAATGCACTGTCATTCTTGCGCAGCAGTTTCACTACTGTCGTCTCCACATAAAAAAATCAGCCAGATATGCGCTGCTTCTCATCAAGATTTTGCCGGATGGCGGTCACGATATATGCCAAGGACTGGAATATATCCTGGTGATTTAAGCAGTAGGTAAGTCACTCAATAACTTTGAGTGGTGCGGACTATAGCCTTTTCTCACAAAGAGATACAACGAGAAAAACTGATACTTATGAATGAAAAGATTTATGGAAAAAGGGAGATCGTGATTAGGGTCGAAAGAAGCCAGATGTATTAGTGAGATTACATCTTGTATAGAATGGTTATGTGAATTTGCAGGTAAAATACGCAATAAGTCAAAATCTCTAAAATAAATAAAAACCTCTTGGAAATAAGTAAAATACGATAATTAAAAACTATTTCCCCTGAATATGGTGCTAAACCTGTCATTAGCAAAAAAATTGGAAGAACCATAAGATTGCTGATTTTCTTGAAATTATGTTGGGTATGAAAGTATCTGGGTATATAAGGCTACTTTGTCCTTAACTAGTTACTTCCTTTATTATGTACTTACTCTTGAAGTTGATGGCGCGAAAACTTTTTACGGAAAAGCCGGAGGATTGGGTTCTCCGGGAACAGGAGATTTTTCCGGTGAGTTTTTTTTCGCTGTAAATGATATTAATATCATTTATCAGAAGGCAACAATTTTTGCTGCAATTATAACACCTCTAACTATTTCTGTAGGTTTTATAGATTCACATCTCGATAAGTTGGCACAGTTTAATGGAACCGGAGTAGGAACAATATCTGCCACAATCTCAGGTGGTGGTTATTGGGAATAATATACAGGATCTTAAGTGGTAACTCTTTATTTTAGATATATAAAAGGCTTCATTTGTGAATTGATAATCGTTGCCAAAACATAAATCAAAACCACGTCGTAATGAAGCCTATCTTCCTGTTTCAGCCTATTTAAGGCGATCCGTCTCCTCAATAGCGCAATATTTTCCGCCGCGTTTTCTCGGTAAATCTGGTAATCATACTCACGAAAATTAACATCCAGTCCCAATGAGAGACTTATCCCGTAAGTAAGGGGCAAATTAACTTACCCATATTCATCACAACACAGGCATACAGAAGAACGCCAGTGTGACAAGGAACACGACTATAAATCGAATGAATTGAAACAGATACACCCATAAATTTTTAGACAAAAGACCACCATAGAGTGGCCTTAAGTTCCCATTATTAATCCCAACGTCGGATCACCATCGAGGTATTGATGCCACCAAAGGCAAAGTTATTGCTTTGGATAAATTCGGTTTGGATTTTACGGGGCTGGTGCATAATGTAATCCAACTCGCCACAGGCGGGATCAATCTCGTTGAGATTGATTGTTGGAGCGAACCAGCCTTCATTCATCATTTCCAGACTTAACCATGCTTCAAGGGCACCACACGCGCCCAGCGTATGGCCGAAATAGCTTTTCAGTGAAGAGATAGGTGTTTGATTGCCAAAAATATTGGCAGTCGCTTGACTCTCTGCCACATCTCCCCGATCGGTTGCAGTACCGTGAGCGCTGATGTAACCGATATCGGCTGGCTGTAAGCCCGCTGATTTCAGTGCCATTTCAATGCATATCTGCATGGTTTCCGATTTTGGTTGGGTGATATGGGAAGCATCACAGTTAGTGGCAAATCCGATGATTTCACCATAAATCTTGGCACCACGTGCTTTGGCGTGCTCCAATTCTTCAAGGATTAATGTACCCGCACCTTCACCAATCACCAATCCATCGCGGTTAACATCAAATGGGGAAGGCGTGGTCTTCGGTGCCTCGTTTTTCTGGCTGGTGGCGAACAGCGTATCAAATACTGCTGCTTCGGATGGACACAACTCTTCAGCGCCACCTGCGACCATAACAGTTTGATAACCGTGGCGGATGGCTTCCCACGCATACCCAATCGCCTGACTGCCAGATGTACAGGCACTTGAGGTTGGGATCACTCTGCCACGTAAGCCAAAGAACAAACCTGTGTTGACGGCAGTCGTATGGGGCATCATTTGCACATAGGTTGTGCCTGTGATGTTATTGGTGTGCTTTTCAGTCAGCATGGTGGCAAATTCGCTGACAGGTTTGGTACTGCCCGTAGACGAACCATAAGCAATGCCCGTTTCTCCATTGGTCAGTATTGGAGCATTGAGCAAGCCGGCCATCTCTAAGGCCAGCTCAGTGGCACGTGTTGACATCAGGGAAACACGTCCCATAGAACGAATGCGTTTGCGGGTATAATGTTCGGGTAAAATAAAATCCGTAACCGGTGCTCCAAGATGGGTATTAAGCCCATCATATTCTGCCCATGCTGGCATCTGTTGAACGGCATTAATACCTGCTTTCAACCCTGCGGAAACAGATTGCCAATTGTGCCCCAATGCGGTAATGCCGCCCATTCCCGTAATCACTACCCTGCGAGGCTGGAATATCGCATTGTGGTTCATAGCATCCCTCCGTTGATTGAGATAACTTGGCGGGTTACATATCCCGCAATATCAGACATCAGGTAGCTGGCAAGGCCAGCCACTTCTTCCACTTGTCCTATGCGTTTCATTGGGATCATATTCATCGCTTCTTTCAAAGCCACTTCTTCCATTTGAATCATGTCTGTCCCAATCAAGCCTGGTGCAATACAGTTTACGGTGATTTTTCTTTTCGCCAATTCGATTGCCAGCGCTTTTGTTGCGCCGATAATCCCTGCTTTAGCTGCGCTGTAGTTGACTTGTCCGCGATTGCCCATCAAACCAGATACGGATGATAAGGTAATGATTCGTCCTCCCTGACGTAAGCCGATCATCGGCATGATGCAAGGATGGATAACATTGTAGAAGCCATCTAAATTGGTATGAATGACACTGTCCCAGTCATTGCCTTCGAGGGCAGGGAAAGCACCATCTTTGGCGATCCCTGCATTGCAGACGATGCCATAGTAAGCGCCGTGGGTTTCGATGTCTTTTTCCAGTTTTCCACGGCAGGTCGTTCGATCTGAAATATCAAAATTCAGAATGCGACCATTGCCCCCGTTTGCTTGAATGTGTTCCAGTGTCTCTTCCGCGCCTTTAGCGTTGCGGTGATAATGCACGATGACAGTAAAACCATCTGCCGCCAGTTGGCAGGCAATCGCTCTGCCTATCCCTTTGCTGGCACCGGTCACGAGAACTGAACGCATTATGCTACTCCATCCTGTTTATTTATGAGTTGTGTGAGTTCTGTTTTGTTAGGTTGGTAGGTGTTCAGGCGGCCTGTCACCAGTACAGTGCCATTACAACTGATTTCACCTTCAAAACTGCCAAATTTTTCATCTTGCAGTAATAAATTCATTTGAATATCCAATACACTATCTGGTGTGAAAGTGGGTACTTGGCACCGAACAGCACGTCCGCCCAGTAACATGCCCAGTGCGGAGTCTTCCTCTTTTCTTTCCTTGCGGTGCCAGCCAGACCAGACCCCAATGGTCTGGGCCATGATTTCAATGGCAAACCAACCCGACAAATGGCCTTCTTCATTGAGAAAAGGGGATAACACACCATCTTGGCTGACTGTGACCTGACAATGGACATGGTTGCTGGATACGTTGATCACTTTTTCCAATAACACCATGGGCGCTTCATGTGGGAGATAACGATCTACCTGTAAGTAGTCAGACATTATACAACTCCCAATATCAGGCTGGTATTGTTGCCACCAAAGGCAAAAGAATTTGACATGACAATCGGTTTTTTTAGTGGTTGTGATTGGGTTAGCAAGCCACAATCAGGCAGCGAGGTATCAATACTGGAGCGTGAAAAATCCTGCGCCGGCAGCGGTAAGTGACGTGTTAACAGTAGCCAGCAAAGTCCGGCTTCACAGGCACCTGCGGCGCCGAGAGTATGGCCGGTTAGATACTTGGTGGAGCTGCACGGCGTGTTTTCACCAAAAATCTGATTGATGACAAGCGATTCCATCTGATCATTTAATTTTGTGCCTGTTCCGTGCAGGTTAATGTAACCGACCTCGGCCGGAGAGAGTCCGGCATTTCCCAGAGCCATATTGATCGCTTCAATGGCGCCTCTCCCTTCAGGATGAGGGGCTGACATATGCCATGCGTCGCTTGATTCTCCTACGCCTAGTAAGGCTATCGGCTGGGGTTCTCGCGTTAGCAGTAGTAATGTTGAGGCTTCTCCAATAGTAATGCCCTGGCGATCCTCACAAAAGGGTTCACACAAGGTTGGAGAAATAGATTCCAGGCTATTGAAGCCATTGATTGGCATACGGCTTAATGTGTCCGCACCACCAACAATGGCGACATCCACCAGCCCCATTTCAATCAGGCGTTGACCACTGATAATCGCTCGTGAACTGGATGAACAGGCGGTAGAGAGGGTAAATGCAGGCCCATCGATGTTCAGGTAACTAGCAAGAAAGCGGGAAGGATCGCCCAATTCTTGTTGGTAATAATGGTAATGCTCATCGGATTGTTGATGCATTGATTGTTGATGAATTGTGCGGCTAACATGCTGATCACCTTCGTCGAGGCCGGATGTGCTGGTTCCCATAATTACGGCGATACGTTTCCGACCATAGCGAGCGATGGCTTCGTCCACTTGTGGTTTTATTTGCATCAAGGCAGCCAGTAACAAACGGTTATTACGGCTGTTATGCTGAAACAGATTGTCAGGAATGACGGGTAGTTCACCGTCAACGCCGCCCAGACAGCAGGTTTTATCAGGTTGTAACCAGTCTGAGCGCTCATACATACCAGGTGATTGATTAAGCACAATATTTTGCGCAATCTCATTCACATTATTGCCCAAGGCATTGAGCATACCCACGGCAGAAATATAAATCATGTTTTACTCTTCCAGATGCTGAATGGCGATGTCATAACCGAAAACGAATTGCTGGACGCGAATCGGGCGTCGTTTGCCATTTTGAGTATCATAATGAATCTCTGTGACTAATTTCCCTTTTTTGTCATGCAGTTGACGGAGGTTACCGCTATCCTTGAGCCTCCAGCCATCGGGCAGTCGGCTTTGCCAGGCGGAAGCAGGCCAGTAACTGAACATAATATCGGCCAGGACTTGGTTGGCAGGGGGAAGTTCCGGCAAGATAATGGATTGTTCGGTATGAACGCCATTTTTGTCATAATCTAATTTGAACAACCGGATACCCAGCGAAGACAACCCTGCCAGTGACAGGTGTTGCTCATTGGCGTTAAGCAGCACAATCAATGATTGTTGTTTGCCTTTTACTGTGGCTGTTAACAGTTGCTGTTCATTAATGGCAGGTGTTATGGTCGGCTCTGGCAATAAAACACGTACACCTGGTTTCAGCCACGCACTGGGTATGCCGTTTTGCGGGGAGTTCGTACAAGCTGCCAGCAGGCAGGTCAGAGACAGGATGAATAACCGTATCATGATTGCTTTTTCCTTTTTTGGCGTTTCGCTATTGCCAGCGGTGATAGCAGGAAAGCAGTCAAGATCCCGCTGCATAACACGATGCCAAAGCTACTGATTGCCTGAGTGCTACTGAACATCAACATGCCTAGTGTGAGCAAGGAAGTACACATTGCTACGCTGATCGCCAATAGAGAGGTCAACGGAGTACCACGAGGATTGCTGAAAAACAGGGTGTAGTTGATGCCAATGCCAAGCACCAGAACCAGAGCTAATATAGAGAATAAGTTAAGGTTATGACCACTAAAACCGAGAACGGCTAGTCCACAGCCAAGGGACAGCAGTGATGGTAATATGCTGATGACGCCACGACGCAGACCAAGCCGCGCTATGTAACTGATAGCGATCAGCATGACTGAACCTGCCAGCAACCAGCCAAGTAGAGTTCGATAAAACTGAAACATCTCATCGAAAGCCAGCTTGCGATCAACCCAACTAATTCCTTCCTGGTTTTCTGCCAATTGGCGCATCAATACACTGTCTTTAACGCCATTTACGGGAAGCAGAACGCCACTATGACCATTTGGCAGAGTGATCCACATCAGGCGCCAACCTTCACTGACGACACTATTGAGCCAGTCATTTGGCGTAACGGTCATAGCGTGAATATCAGGCTGTTTCACTATTAAACCTGCTTCTGTCAGGCGAGCAACAATATTGGGTGTGGCGGTCTTGAGCAGAGCAAGATCCTTATGTTGCTGAGCATGAGAGGAGAGAGGGAATCGTTGGTAATGGCTGATATTACCTTGCTGTTTTTCTGCATCCAATTTAGGAATGAAGGATTCCAGCCGTTGCAGTGTCTGTTCTGCATTATCACCATAAATAACGAACCATTTCTGATCACTTCGCTGTCCGGTTAGCGCTGCAATGCGTTTTTCCTGCTGATGGATCTCCTGTGGCAGAGCTTGTAATTGGGCAATGTCATCATTGATTTGCAAACGGGAAATTCCCAGTACGGCAAAAATCGCCAGTATTATGGGCAATCCCGTATAAAACAGCCGGTTGTGTCTCCATAACGCTAGCCAACGCATTAACATGATCATCGCCGGAATGGGGCGCACGGGCAGGTTTTTAGCAAGTCGCGGATACCAACAGACGACAGTCAAACAGGAAGCGGTTAAACCCGCAGCAGCAAATACAGCTAATTGGCGCAGGCCAGGAAAAGGCGCAAACATCATGATGAGATAGGCAATAACGGTTGTTGCCAATGCCATTAATAAGGCAGGCAAGACCTTCCGCATACTTTGCCACGACGTCACTTCCTGACCATGTACCATGCGCTCTGTGAGATAGTAAATAGCATAGTCAGCGGAAATACCGATGATACTGATGCTCATTACCAGCGTCATGAAATGAAGTTCGCCAAAGAGCCCCAAAGTCACGACAGTCCCTGCTAAGGCGCCGATACTGATAGATAGAACGCACAGCAATAAAGGTTTCAGGGAACGAAAAACAGTGTAGATGAGTAGCAATACACCGAGCACGGTGGCGCTGCCCAATGTTGAAATATCGTGTTTTGCCTGTTGGGTAGCGTAATCGCTGTAAAACAGGGTGCCCCGTGAAATCACTTTAGCATCAGGAAATTGAGTTTCCAGAGACTGCTGCAACTTACTTAATTCAGTGACAGCATGATGGCCTTGCTGCATATCAAAGGAAGAGCTTTTTAGCTCCCCGTGAAGTAAATACCAGCTTCTTCCAGAATTATCTTTGGCAACTAACCAGCCATTTTGGAGCCGCAACTGGCTGGATGTCTGCTGGAGTGCCAGTTGTGAGCCTCTGACCAGCATTAAGGGATCATTATTAAGTTCTTGCCCGCTGACACCGGAAAAGGCGGAATAAACTTGAGACAAGATCCAGTTTGCCTGCTGATTGCCACCATCTTTCAGTCTGTCACGGGTGGCAGGATCGAGCATCGCATTGCGGTGTTCATAGTAAAAACGCCCCCATGCTTGCTGCTGTTCTGCTGTCATTGGCCCTTTGACATGGGTCAGAAATGGTGTTTTTTGCAAATACTCCAACCAGTATTGAGCAGGGGCGGTATCCTCGTTTTTTGCGGGGCTGACCATCCACACCAATTGGCGATCAAGACGTTGCATGAACTCTTCTTGCAAGGCGGGTGGCATGTTTCCGGCACTTTGTGCAGGTAATAAGGATAATACGCTGGTAGACAGGCGGGATTGAGGTAACAAGACTACCAGCAATATCAGCAGGATAGCGCATGTTAACAACCAGAGTAGTGCCAGCAGACGTGGCTCAGAATTTGAAGTATTGCTCTTCTTCATGACTCAGCGTCTCTGGTGTTAATTGGTGGTGGGTAAAAGAGAGTTCGGTACGATCACCCTGGCGATCGGTCAGTAAAATAGCATCAAGGTTCGTTTGGCCGTTTAGCGTAATTGCTGTGAAAAGTTTATCCAAAGGAGACGTTTTCGGCGTCAGTATTAAGCGCCATTTTTCCTGCCCAAGATCGCTGAATTCGATTTTGAAATTTTCTTCCAGCACCGCACGATCGGCCTGAAACAGGGCCCGCATCAAGTGGTTGAACTGAAACATTTGTGGATTTGAATCAGCGGTGATCACCTGTGGTGCTTGTCCTGACATGACTTGCATCATATGGTTGTCATCCAGTAACAGTGTCAGTGGAAACGGTTTTTGCTGATGCCACCATAGCCCTTTATGTTGTGAAACCAGCATCTCACCACTGGAAGACAAAGGATGAGGCATATCCTGAATTTGCCGTACTTGTGTGAATTTTGCTCGCACAATCGGCTGATGAGCAAACCGCTGTTGTAATTCCTCAAGGGTAATGGCATATGCCATGTTATTGATTGTCATGAGACTTGTTGTCAGGAACAGCAGTATCCAGTGCCATTTTTTCACGGTTTAACCCCCATACGTTCGAATAGAATGTCTGGGCTGACAAAGCTCATTTCTTGTGTTTCTTTAGAAACGGCGACCTGAATGGTATAGCCTGTGGTTGTTTTTTTGCCATTTGCGGCATTAAAAATCTGATAAGTAATTTTCAGGCGGTTTTCAAACTCTTCGATGGTGGCTCTGATACGTATTTTTTGTTCAAAAAGCACTGGGGCACGGTACTTGATTTTGGCGTCAACGACAGGCCAAACATAGCCGGATTCACGCATTTCTCGATAACCATAATTGAGTTGATTCATCAGTGCTTCACGGGCAATTTCAAAATAGCGAAAGTAATTTCCATGCCAAACAACACCCATTGGATCAGCATCATGAAATGGCACAGTAAGTTCAACCTCGGCAGTAAAACGAGGATCAGTCAGCATTTTTTATTCCTTATTGGTTCGGGCAGACGGTAATTGCCAAAAATCGAAAAAGTTAAACCAATCGAGCGGGGATTGCAGGGCATAATGTTCCAGTCGGGAAGCGTAGAGATCCACAGCTTGCTGTAATGTTTGTTCTCTTTGTTTACGTGGCAGTTCCAGAGGATTGGCAAAGTGCTCACAATAAATTTTGAATTGGTTATTTTGCCGGAGAGCGAACATTAACAGTACTGGGCAACGCAACACGGAAGCGAGGATAAACGGCCCTTGCGGAAATGGTGCCAGATGACCGAGAAATTGACTCCAGACAACGCGCTGGGAGTTACCTCTGGAGGGATTAACAGCAATCCGATCACCGACGATGGCGACCCATTCGCCAGCATCAATTTTTTCTTTCAGCATGATAGCGGTATCGGCCCCTACATCTGTGACGGGCAATAAATTGATCCCCGCTTGTGGAGAGATTTCTTCAATGATCTGTTTGAAACGTTGAGCATGTTCAGTAAAAACCAGTGCATTGATAGTCTGTTTACCCGCTTGTTGTGCCAATGCCCGGCAGACTTCAATATCGCCCAAATGCGAAACCAACAGCAGTTTCCCGCTTGAATCGCCATCCAAAAGCGTTTGTTCTGCCCCCTTTGCAAACTCAATATCTTTTCCCCATTTCAGATCGCCACGCCAGCTTGCGATTTTATCCAGCATGGCCCTGCCAAAACGCAGGTAGTGGCGGTAACTATCAAGGCCTGGTGGAATAGCAATGCCTTTGTGCTGCAAGGTTTGTTTTAGTCTTTCAAGGTATTGGCTGGATGCCTGACGTTGTGGGCCGCCAGTTGCCCAAAAATAACCAACAACAGGGTAGAGCAACCACTCAAAAGGTTTGCGTCCGAACCATCGATAAACCGCTAGCATGAACTTCATGCCAGACAACCCTTTGCGTTCTTGGATATCTGACCAATGACGGTGATTACGCCATAATCGTTTACGCCATAATAGTGAAGGAATGCGCGGTAACATGCCGAAAAACAGGCGGGTATGCATCCATGAAATGCTGAGGTTATCTCTCAAAGCATCAAAATGGGACAGACCATTTTCAGGGTAAGTGACTTTTGTTGGCACAAATTTACTTTCTGTTCCCTGCCAATAAAGCCGCACCATGATTTCGATATCAAAATCCATGCGACGACCAACATCTTTGTGAGCCAACAGTTGTAGCGTGGGTGCCAATGGATAGACACGAAAGCCACACATACTGTCTTTAATAGACAAAGAAAGTGTTTCCACCCAAACCCAGAAATGGGTGATGTAGCGTCCATAAAGGCGGGATTTTGGTACGGAAACATCATATTTAGGATTGCCAGAAATTAAGTGATCGGGATACTGCTGCGCCTTTGCCAAAAATAGGGGAATATCCTCAAGGCAATGTTGACCATCGGCATCAACTTGTAAAGCATGGCTATACCCTGAATTCGCGGCTGCCCGCATTCCTGCCATCACAGCACCACCCTTGCCTTGATTATGTGCAAGACGGATAAGTGTTATATTAGGAACGGACTTGGCTAAATTCTCAAGGCGATGTTGAGTATCGGTTTCACTGCCATCATCCACGATAAAACAGTGGAGACGGTAAGGGGATAACCTTTCCAGTACCGCAGGCATGGTTATGCCGTGGTTATAACAAGGAATAATCACACAGGGCGTAATCGTATTCAGGTTTAACGACATAGCTTTATTTTTCCCTGACTTGCAGTCTGGCCTTCGCCTCCGTTTCGGGCTGCTACGTCATAATGGAAGGTTAGGAGGTTCTTTTTCTCGTCCCATTTGATTTTCAATCGTAGTTTATCGCCTGGTTGCAGGGGGAACTGGAATTTCACCATTTCAATCGAAGAGAAAGACCAGTCCGGTGCCAGCAGGGTTTGGGCATAATGCATGACCCAATCGATTTGAGCCACACCCGGCAGAAGTGGTTGAATGGGAAAATGCCCCCGGAACCAGTCCAAATTGGGATCTAAATACAGTTGTACACTGACCTCATTTGGGGCAGGTTGCTCGCGGTGAATTTCAATGGGTTTCATTAAATAGTTCCTGTAATGCAGACCATGAGCGCTTGCTTTGAGCATTCAAGGGAATGGCTTCGACAACTCGCCAATAACGTGGCAATGCGACAGGCTCCAGCCAAGGCTTTAATTGGTGACGCCAATCTTGTGACAGTTTGTGAATTCCTTGCTGTTGATAACGTTTGTAGGTTTCGTGATCTAAAACGACGACCGCACCAATGTTATTGCGTTTATTTCGATTAATAGGCAATACAGCAGCGTCAGTGATCCCAGGAATTTCACACAGCCTGCGTTCGATTTCTGACATGGAAATGCGTTTTTCTTCAATTTTCACCAGACGATCTCGGCGCCCTAATAAAGCAAAATTACCCTGATCATCGAAGACAAACTGATCGTCCAGAACCAAACCAGAAGGCTTAGAAAGAAGGGGAGAATAGACGCGTACATTCTTTTCTTCATCCTCCTGAAGTGAAACTCCTGCAAATGTCGTCCAGATTTCATTGCTCGTTTTACGGCTTCGCCAGGCCATAATGCCTGTTTCGGTACAGCCATAAATTTCATTAGGAGGCGTGTTGAACCACTGCATTGCATGTTCTGCATCGGCAAAATGTAAAGGTCCACCCGCAGAAACGACAAATATGCAATCAGGAGCGGGGAGTTTTTCATCTAGCCGTTGCAGAAAGGCAGGGCTACTGATCAGTGCACAACGTGAGCTATTGGTGAGCTGTTCAGGAAATTCCACTATTTTGCGATCGAATGGTAAACCCAATGACATGGGAAGCCAGATGCGGAAAGTCAAACCATACAAATGCTGGTGGCTGACTGAAGCTCTGACCACGCAGGATTGCAACTTATCTCCCCACAGCGAAGCCAGCCATTGGGATTCAAGATCCATGACGGCAATGGGTTTGGACACTTGTTGAGGAATACCCGTAGAGCCAGAAGTGAACATCACCAAAGTGGCATCAGGTGAGATGGCAGGCAATATGATGCTAGGTGAGGCTTTTTCAGTAACATCAATTTCTGGGTTAGGCGATATGATCTGCCAGCAAGGACAGGACAAGGTCAGGGGTAAGTCTGTCAATACACCATCAAACAGAGGCTGCTGCTCCTGCAATTGAGCTTCACGACAATGACCGGGAATAACGGGAATTTGGCCAGCATGCAGTGTTGCCAGCAGTGCGACACAGAAGTAATAACTATCGTCAAAACAGAGAGCCCAGCGGGAAGCGGTGTGTTTTTGGTTTTTTATAGGCAGGTTTTTCAGGCGCACATATAACGCGGTCACATCCTGCCGCAGTTTATTCAGGCTGATAGCGTGATTGCCCCAACTGACTAGCCTATTGGGACAATTATCCTCTGATAGCCATTGGGATATAGGTTGTGCTTTCATCATTTCTTTACCCGTTGGCGTACCAGCCATTCAATGGAAATGAGCAATCCAATTAATAGATAACTCACCATTCCGTTCCACAATGTCCATAGGGTCATATTGTTATACAGGCAAGTTCCAAGTGACACTGCACCATTGAACATAAAGAACAGGCACCAGATGTACGTAACTTTACGTGTATAGATAATGCCCTTTGGGGGTAAATTAGGTTCTTTGATACGAGCCATCCTTTCAATGATGGGGGGCCCGTAACGCAATGAGCTGCTGAACAGAATCAGTAGAACGGCATTAACGACCACGGGGTAGTACATTAGAAGTTGGTGGTTGCGCAGCAATAAGCTGGCTAGCCCCAACGTTATTCCTGCTATGGATAATATCCAGCCGGTTTTTTGTTGATTGTGCGTCTGCTGTTTGCTTGCTAATAATCGCAAAACAAAAAACAGAATAATGACAATCAACATGGCATGAAATTGCCCATAGTTAACCATCGCCCAGACCAAAAAAGGCCAGGCGATTAACATGACGGTATTGGCAATACGGAGCAATAAAAGCAACGGATTCAATTAACTACCCAAATGTTTGCTGATTATTGTTCTTTCAACAATTGTTCCACGGCATCCACGACATCCTGTACGGTGCGAACAGACTTGAATGCTTCCGGTTTGATCTTTCTTCCAGTTTTCTTTTGTAAATGTACAACCATATCAACCGCATCAATGCTATCGAGTTCCAAATCTTCATAGAGCCGTGATTCGGGCGTAATGTCTTCGGGAGACAGTTCAAACAACTGAACCAATAGTTGGGAGACTTCCTGAAAAATTGCTTGTTTTTCCATGATGACACCTGTTTTTATGCTTGCTGTGACTGGATGTAAGCTGCCAGCGTGGCAACGGAAGCGAAATGTTGACGCATCTCTTCGCTTTCAGAGGATAATACGATGCCATAACGATTTTTTACTGCCAGTCCCAGTTCCAGAGCATCGATTGAATCTAAGCCTAGGCCGTCGCCAAACAGGGGGGCATCGGTTTCAATATCCGCAGGTGTAAGATCTTCTAGATTCAGTGTGCCTATAATTAATTGTTTTATTTCAATATGTAACTCTTGCATCATCGTATCCGACGTCTATTAGTTTGATGGTGTTAGTAATTGAGTAAGCTGGCGATTGAGTTGGCGAGCAGCGATGGCATGCCCGTTTTCTATATCAACAGCAAAATTTTCATTGGTGAGTTGTTCACCAATAGTGATCGTATAAATAGGTTTTTTCGGTGGGATTTGATACCACTTGCTTTTTTTATCCAGCATCGTTTGGCTGCAAGTAATATGGATGATCCGTAAATCGCACTCACATCGCACGGCGATATTGGCGGCTCCACGTTGCAGTGAAATAGGCTGGCCGGGGGTCGTGCGGGTTCCTTCAGGGAAAATCAGGATATTGTGACCAGAAGACAGTCGCTCGCGACAGACAGGAAGCAAAGTTTCTGCATCACTGTTAATCAGGTAACGTGCAGAGCGGATTACACCGCTGACAAAGGGATTGCGTAGTAATGCCGATTTTACGATGCAATCCACATCTGGCAATTTTGATGCCAGAATAACGTAATCCAGCAAAGTGGGGTGATTAGCGACAATTAGGCAACCTTTATCCGTACGGATCTTATCTAACTCATTGAAATGGTAATCCAGTACCCCCAATTTTCTGGTCAAAAAAAGGAACAGACGAAAACTGAATGAAATGCTATGGCGTGCAAGGTGGCAGCGTTTATCTTCATTGCGTTGGAAAACCAGCAACAAGTTGAACCAAATAAGAGAGAGAAGTAACCCACCTACGCCAAACAGGATAAAACAGAATCCGGTCATGAGCAGACGCCAGAGCCAGTTAATGCGTTCAGTGATATTGACTGAAATCCTTTTCATCATCTTATCGGCTCCAATTCCACCGGCAATGATCCCCTGAAACAATAAAGTTCTGTTCTCCTCGTAACCAGCCATGAAGAAACTGGAGGCTTTGAGGTAATCTCGGCTCTGTTTCCGCTGAAGATTGCTTTGTACAACACAAACCCGTACCTTGCTCTAGCAACAGAGCAACCGCAAATGGATAGGTTGGAGTATGGGTATCGATGACATTGTGATAAAAGCTGGGGATCTCACCCTCAAAATCGACAAGCAGGACTTTACGATGACCTGCATGAAGCAGTGTCAACGCTTCAAATAACCCTTGCTGGAAACTATCAATACCGGCTGAAACGGAAGAGGAAACCAGAGGAGCCTTAGCGACAATGGTTAAATTGCCTACAGAGGAGTTATGAACTGACATGGCAAAATTGGTTGGAGAAATAGGCTCTTTTTGTGCCAGATTCTGCAATATTTGGTAGTTGCGTTCCAACTCACCATGACGGCTGGTATAGACAATGGCATCGACTTGATTGCGTCGCAGGATACCCAAGCCACAATCCACGGCAAGACGGCTGCCGGAGCTTAAGCGACGGGCTGTCATCATCGGTAATTGGGCACATTTTTCTAATGGCTGTGATTTATCAATAGTGGCTGGTAATGTCGCAGACCATTCCTGCCATTCGTCAGTGAGAGAAAGGCCTGGGGCGATGGCTTGCCAGTCTGTAATATCCAATGTCAATTTCATGAAATACCGTTCGTTACTGTTTCTTACAGATCAGTAATGTGTGACCCAGCCCTAACTGATCAATTTGGTTTTCTATAACCAACCCAGCTTTATTGAGGAATTGGGTAAAATCATCAATGCTGTAAAAACGACTATTACCATTTGCCATACAAGTAAAATAGAGCGAGGTAGCATTAAGGCTATAAGCTGCTGCTTCAAAAGGCTGGCAGTCCCAAAACAGCTCCATGATACAAATTCGAGCATCAGGCTTCATAGCTGCGGAGATCTTGCGTAAAATGCCTATAATATGTGTTTCGGAAAAACAATCCAGGAATTGGCTCATCCACCAAATATCGGCTTCTGTGGGTAAGTTGTTATCCGATAACATGTCAATAGGATAGCCGAAAATACGATCAGTCATTTCCTGGCTGCGTATATTTTCTTCAGCCAATTTTATTTGCTGGGGTAAATCCAGAATAGTGACGTTGACTTTACTGTCATATTGGCAACAGCGCAATGCCCATTTTCCTGTATTGCCACCAACATCATAAATCACTTTAGGCTTCATGGAGAAAACCGTTTTCAATGCTGCATTAAAGGCGGTATCAGAATAAAAATGGTCAAATGAGAACCAACTTGTTTTTGCAGGCTCGGGTAATTGGCTGAGGGCAGGATAAATAGTTGACCATTCTCCGAACACTTTTAATCCAGCAGGCTTATTTTTCAGAAGAGATTCTTTCAGGTGAAATAGCCCTTGATAACAGACGTCTTGAGTAAAATCCATATTGACGCGAGTCATCTTGTCGTGTAATAAATAATGCCCAATCTTACTGATGAAATAACGTTCATCTTGTTTGAGAATAATTTTGCCACTCAATCCCATATCCAGCAAAATACCCACACCGTAGCTGTCTAATTCGGAGTTTCTGCAAATCTCATCTTTAGTTGCACCATTTTTATGGTTTTTATCCAGGAAAGATAAAATCCCGCAATCACGCAATCCGATTGCAGTTTGAAATAGCATAGGAGCGAAAGCAATACGTTGAGCTTCTGTAATCGCTTCAAGTGCACTGAATTCATCTTTGTCATAATTATAGGGTGCAGTCATATATCCAGATATCCGATATGTCTATAGTCAGAAAGCAGATTAACAAACTAAAGCCTATCTCATCAGGATGTTTTCATTGATTGGGATAGGCTTTAAAGTTGGTGTTTATTGATTATCCAGCAGGGCTAAATTTAACTGAATGTCTTTATCCAGGTTATTGACCCAACGGTTATAGTTGCGGTGAATTTTCCCATCACTCTCTCTTAGTTGATGGCTTTTGACATAATTGATGGAGTAGTTTTTGGCGGTGTAGTTGATACGTATTTGTACGTCATGCTGACGGTTTTTCAGGAAGCCATCAATAACCCCAGGAGAGACTTCGGTCATTACCCATTTGCGTTTCTTACCTGCTTCCAAAATGGCTTTTTTTACGGAAGGCAGTGAATTCTGCGTCATGATGGTGGTTTGTGGCGTTAATATTGGTACGTTACGAGCGCAACCTGAAAGGGCGACGACGCAAGCCAGACTGATTAATAGCTTATGTGAAATTTTCATTATTTTTCTCGTGTTAAATAAGACAAGATAGATTGTGAAATAGTTACGTTGCGTAGAATAGTTTAAATAAATTCTTACAACACGGCTACATCTATCACTTCACTATAGATCTCATTGAGTGTGTTGCTGAATGCTGTTCGATTTTATCTCTGCTTTTTATGTACCTTTAGGGTTCATTCACTGCGGTGTGTATATAGATATTTATTTAGCCTGTTAATTTAAAATTAATTGGTTGGATATTGAATTGGATTTTTTATATTGGTTTTGCAGATGCTTATATCAAGGATAATGGATTTTGTGAATGCATTTTTTAGTAATGTAAGTGATAAAAAGGTTAATAATAATCAATGAAACAAATTTATTCATATCATGAAAGAAAATATGTACTCAATAAATTTTAAGCGACAGCACCAGATTAATGCCGCTTATCCCGAATTATTGGCAAGGATGCACTTACCTAATTATCGCGTCTTCTAGACTACTCCAAGTTGTTACGCTCCAAGTTCTCCGTCCCAATAATCAACTTCGTCGCTTACCCGCCCAACAAAATGAAACAACTTTCCGTCTTGTTGTTTTAACACAGACTGAAACTTGCCCGAATCTGGATATTCAATCACATCTGCTGAAACATTTGTTGAAATAGCAAGATAGCGCAATGGAACTGAACCGGTGTTGATTATTTGATGGGCAGTTTCTTGCCCTCCCGCCGGAGCGCTTACAACATCACCCTTCTCGATCGAAAATTCATCGGAGCCAAAACGGTAAATGCCGTTACCTTCAAGAATAAAGAAAAGTTCGTCTGCGTTATGATGGTTGTGAAACGGGCAGCTACTTTTACCTTTCGGCACTTCGTTATAGGTGATACCTAAATGCTTAAGGCCAAGCTGTTGTCCAAAGGAAATATCTGATCCCTCATAGAATTCGCCCTGCTTCCAAGATTTGAGGGTAAGGTTTTTTAGATTGATGATGGGGTTCATTAATTCTCCGGATATCGTTAGATTATCTTACTATAATTCCGCATTTTTCATGGTTTTTTTGCATTTTAAGTGGCTATCAGAGAAATAAGTTAGGCGTCGTAATGTTCAGAGAATGTGATAAATGTCACAGAGAGGAATACGACAATGGTTTATTACCGTAGCTGTATTAATTGGTTATACCTCGCGCTACTGCCAGAAGGTATCCTATGGGTATCCTAGAAAAAACTAAGGGGTCGCAATTTTGATGCAACCCCTTGATAAATTTGGTGGCCCCTGCTGGACTTGAACCAGCGACCAAGCGATTATGAGTCGCCTGCTCTAACCACTGAGCTAAGGGGCCGTTGAACTGGAAGGATTATACGGCACAGTTTGATGCTAGGTCTAGTCCCCAAAATTCATATGCGTGTTTTATATACAATAATCAGTATCTTTTAACGTATTTCAGCCGATTGGAAGTAATCTGAAATCCTTTTTAGTGATATTGGTTGCTTTTATAATAAATATTTCTGATTATTTTTTGCCCTCCGGCCATAATGTGGTCAAGAAGATCTTGTTAGCTCTGTTTTGTGTTTTTCATTGATTTTCCACCGTTCTTATACTTTTCAAAAAAATTTTTGGTAAATAAATATGAAAAAACATCAGCTATCGGCTGCTATTTGGTGTCATCACCAAATAGAAGATTACTTTTTTTCGTCTATTAGCCAAATGTCCCAACATATTAGTGAAAGTGTTCGAGCCTATGTGACAGGTGTTGAAACGCATTCATTGAATTTTTTGTTGGTGATTGATGTTAATGAACAGACTGCTGGAGATTTACAAAAGGGAATTCGATTACTGGAAGAGAAAACTTATGTTCCTTTTGCGATTGTTGCTGTAGAGCCAGATAGTCAACTTTTAGAGGTGATTCAGCAGGCTGGATTTGTGTTGGATGCTGATAGCATAACTATAGCCATGCAACTTGATTTGATGCATTGGCAGATGAGCAATGTCTCAGTTATGGAATATGACATTCGGTGTGTTGACCACTGTTTGGATGATTGGGCAATCCCGGTAGAAAGTGCATTTGAGTCAGATGATGCCATTTCTGGACAATACCAAAAATGCCATCAGGCGGCTTTGAATGCAGGAAAAAATTTGCAACATTATGCCTTGTATATTGATGAGTTGCCGGTTTGCTCTTTAACTCTATCAAGATTAAATAATCTTGTCCGTCTTGATGAAATTAGTACTGTAGTGGAAAAACAGAGAAGGGGATATGCTTTTGCCTTGATCAATCATGTGCTGAATAAAGCTAAGCAAGATGGTGCAACTACGTGCTATTTAGATGCCTCTCGCTATGGTGATGGATTGTACAGGCGTATTGGGTTTCAGCCATTATTTGAATATCAGGGATTTAGCCGAAAATAATAAAAAAGCGTCTGCTGCAACAGACGCTTTTCAGGTTTATCATCAAATTAGATGATTAGTCATCAAGGAAGCTACGTAGTACTTCGGAACGGCTTGGATGGCGTAGTTTACGTAGTGCTTTTGCTTCGATCTGACGAATACGTTCGCGGGTTACATCAAATTGTTTACCCACTTCTTCCAGAGTATGGTCAGTGTTCATATCGATACCAAAACGCATACGCAGAACTTTCGCTTCACGTGCAGTCAAACCTGCCAGCACATCGTGAGTTGCTGCGCGCAGGCTTTCTGAAGTTGCTGAATCCAGCGGCAGTTCGAGCGTAGTATCCTCGATGAAATCGCCCAGATGTGAATCTTCATCATCACCCACAGGGGTTTCCATGGAGATTGGCTCTTTGGCAATTTTCAGGACTTTGCGGATCTTGTCTTCAGGCATCATCATACGTTCTGCCAGCTCTTCCGGTGAAGGTTCACGACCCATTTCTTGCAACATTTGGCGAGAAATACGATTGAGTTTGTTGATAGTCTCAATCATATGCACTGGGATACGGATAGTACGTGCCTGATCTGCGATAGAACGTGTGATTGCCTGACGGATCCACCATGTTGCGTAAGTTGAGAATTTGTAACCACGACGGTATTCAAATTTATCAACCGCTTTCATCAAACCGATGTTACCTTCCTGGATCAAATCGAGGAATTGCAGGCCACGGTTGGTATATTTCTTCGCAATCGAAATAACCAGACGCAGGTTGGCCTCAACCATCTCTTTTTTCGCACGGCGAGCTTTCGCTTCACCGATTGACATGCGACGGTTGATGTCTTTGACCTGTTCAATAGTCAGGCCTGTCTCTTCTTCAATCTGGCGTAACTTTTGCAGGCTACGCATAATTTCTTCTTCAACTTCCAGCAACTTGTCAGACCATGGTTTGTTCATTGCTTTTGCAGCGGTGAACCATGTATCAGTGGTTTCATTGCCAGAGAACAGCGTGATGAAGATTTTCTTCGGCATTTTGCACTGTTCAACACACATCTTCATGATCTGACGTTCTTGAAGACGTACGCGATCCATCATGGAACGCATGTTGTTAACCAGATGATCAAACTGCTTTGGTATCAGGCGGAACTGTTTAAATACTTCAGATAAAGTTAAGATTTCTGCTGCGGAATTAGGATGACTACGACCGTATGTATTAATCGCCTGACGAGTCAGTTCATGTTGTTCACGCAGTTCCGAAAATTTCTGGCGAGCGAGTTCTGGATCGATGCTGTTATCCTCTTCGCTGTCAGTATCATCATCACGCTCTTCATCATCCTCGTCGTCATCGTCGTCAAGTTCTTCCTGAGGAAGTTCTGAACCAACGTGAGTGGCGGTTGGGGCAAGATCTTCTTCTGCATTGGGATCAACGAAACCCGTGATCAAATCGGACAGACGACTCTCGCCGGATTCAACACGGTCGTACTGTTCCAGCAGGTAAGTAATCGCTTCAGGGTACTCAGCAACGGAGCACTGCACTTGGTTGATGCCATCTTCAATGCGCTTTGCAATGTCAATCTCACCTTCACGAGTCAAGAGTTCAACCGTACCCATTTCGCGCATGTACATGCGAACCGGATCAGTGGTACGACCGATTTCTGACTCAACACTAGATAGTACTTGCGCAGCCGCTTCCACTGCGTCTTCATCTGTGTCGTTTGTGTTTTCTGCCAACATGAGATCATCAGCATCAGGTGCTTCTTCCATTACCTGGATGCCCATGTCATTGATCATTTGGATGATATCTTCTATCTGATCAGAATCGACGATATCTTCCGGCAGATGGTCATTGACCTCAGCATAGGTCAGATAGCCTTGCTCCTTACCTCTGGTGACAAGTAGCTTTAGCTGTGACTGCGGGTTTTGCTCCATAAGACGGTATCCACACTTCAGAGTATTGGTTGGTGTCGGTCGGCGAAACAAATATGCCAACAATAATATTTAGGGGCGTTTTCATGGTATTGCCGCTGCCCTCAATTGCGGCAATTGTAGGGGTACCTGCCCTACCTAATGCGGCATCTAAGCCGTGAATTCTGTGTCTGTGATTTTAGGTTTTGGTTTAAAACCTGTTTCACCAAGCTATATTTTTATCGAGCGATAGTTTTTATCGAGCAATAGTTTCAGCAAACCATATTAGGGAGATAAACCTATATAAGTAAGCTAAATAGTATAACCTCCAAGTTAATATAATCTTGAAGTAATATAGTCTTGCTGAGACAGATTCTTATTTCCTCGCACCCGATACCGTAATTAATCGAACTTCTTCACGCTCTTCTGGTGTTAGGCCTTCAGTTCTCTCTTTAGCCATTAAAAAATTAAAACGTTCATCAAGTGCTGACGCAAAAAGATGGCTCAGTGCATCGCTAAAGGTTTTTTCAGCAATCTCTTCTATCTGTATATCGTTCCATGCAGCGAGTTTTTCAAGCTGTTTAGCGTACTTATTATCACGATATTGCTCCAACAGTTGACCGGTGGTTAAGCCTGGTTGGGCAAGGCACGTGTCGACAAGCTCTACGAATAATGGCAGTCCTGCTATCTGAGTAGGAAACATTCCCTGTAGTGGGGGAACTAATGTCGCTAAATGCGGATTCTGTACCAGCAATGCGATCAGTATGCGCATTGTTGTTGGTTTCAGTTTTAGCGCCTGATAAGTATTGGTATTTTTTTTGACAAGTTTTGCCAAAAATCGTTCCAATTGTGTTGTATCAGGAGTACCTAACAGGTTTCCAAGCTCTTTAAGCAGGTAGAGTCGCAGCGTTTCCCCTGGGATTTGACTGATCAGTGGCATGGCTAGCGAACTGAGCTTAGTTGCTCCTTCTGGGTTACTTAAATCAACCTGCGGTAATAGTGATTCGAACAAAAATGCAGATAAGGTCAATGCCTTTTCCATTCTCTGCTCGAATGCTTCCCGTCCTTCTTTGCGAATCAATGAATCAGGATCTTCGCCATCAGGCAAGAACATAAAACGTAATTGCCGGCCATCATTCAGATAAGGTAGTGCTGTTTCCAATGTACGCCATGCGGCATCACGACCTGCGCGGTCACCATCGTAACAACAGATGACATTATCGGTTGTCCTGAAAAGTAACTGAACGTGTTCGGCTGTCGTAGATGTTCCCAGCGAAGCCACGGCATAATCAATACCAAATTGGGCTAGCGCAACAACATCCATATAACCTTCAACCACCAATAGCCTTGTCAGGGTACTGTGGCTTTGCTGTGCCTCATAAAGGCCATATAACTGGCGGCCCTTATGAAAAATTTCTGTTTCCGGCGAATTCAGGTACTTGGGAAGCTCATCTCCCAGCACTCGGCCACCGAATGCAATTACGCGTCCACGGCGATCACGAATGGGGAACATCACCCGTTCGCGGAAACGATCATAAGTGCGGCCATTGTCGTTAGTGACCAGCATTCCTGCATCGTTTAACTGTTTGCGCTCTTCCGCATTATGGGCAAACCGTTTTAAGGCGTTATCCCATCCCGCAGGCGCAAAACCAATGGCGAAACGCTGGATGATCTCTTCACTAAGCCCACGTTGCGCCAAATATTGTCGGGCTGATTGGGCGCTGGGAGCATTCAGTGAATGCTGATAGAAGCTATTGAGCTTCTCCATTAGCTGGTAAAGGTTTTGCCTTTGATGACGCTCGATTTGACTGCTACCGGAACCTGCTTCGTAGGGGATTTCAAGCCCATGCATTGCTGCCAGTTCTTCGATGGATTCGACAAAGTCCAATCTGTCATAATTCATCAAAAAATCAATGGCATTGCCATGCGCTCCGCAACCGAAGCAATGGTAAAACTGCTTATCACCATTAACAGTGAATGAAGGGGTTTTTTCGTTATGAAAAGGACAGCACGCTTGATGGTTTTTGCCTTTTTTTTTCAAAGGCACCCTAACATCGATCAAATCAATGATATCGGTTCTTGCTAATAAGTCATTGATAAATGCGCGTGGAATTCGTCCAGCCATAAGCCCTTTTTCGCCTGTTGATGAACGAGAATAAGCCGCGCTTCCTTTGGGAAAGCACGGCCTTTAACTGCAGTAGCTTGTTAATACAATCACTAAGCGGACTGACCGCGAAGATTAGTACAAACGAGTGCGGCGTGCGTTTTCGCGAGCTAGCTTCTTAGCATGACGCTTAACAGCAGAAGCTTTAGCGCGTTTGCGCTCAGTCGTTGGTTTTTCATAGAACTCACGACGACGAACTTCTGCTAATACGCCTGCTTTCTCGCAAGAACGCTTGAAGCGACGCAGTGCTACGTCAAATGGCTCGTTTTCACGTACTTTAATTACTGGCATGTGCCTCTCACCTCAATAGAAATCGGGTTTGTCGCTGGCGTGATAGTGCCAGCCGTCTTTAAAATGGTGCGGAATTTTACTTCAATGAACACGGCCTTGTAAAGTGCCGAGGAAAATTGAAACCGATAACGCCACGGGTTATAGGCTGCTTTTTTGTACGCAAAACAAGCGGCCTGATGTTGGCGTTATTAACATTAACCACACAGGATATTCAAGTAGGGCATTGATTATAGACTAAACAGAAAAAATAGCCAGCATGTATTGACATCCTCCCCCACTTTCGCACTTCGTGACTCAGGAGGGGGATTCCCGTTAGTGGGTGACAACTGATCGCTCAGCGTCCGGTTCCTGCTTCAACGGGTGGCCTGACTGCGCCAGCCCTCCACAGGCAAGCACGGCATGTCCTGCCGCTAAAATATTACGGGCGCCGTTGATATCCGCATTTTCGCTATATCCACAGGCCAGACATTCGAACTGACTTTGTGATGAACGATTGGATTTCGCTGTATGACCACAACAGGCGCATTTCTGGCTGGTATAGGCCGGAGGCACTGCAAGTACCTGACCGCCTCGCCATTGCTGTTTATAGTCCAGTTGCCTACGGAACTCATACCAACCCTGATCCAAGATAGAACGGTTTAATCCTGATTTTGCCCGAATGTTTCGCCCATGTTGCTCTATTGTCCCTTTCGCGGATTTTGACATGTTACTGACCTTCAAATCCTCAATGACGATCATCGCGTGGTTTTTGCTGATTTCGGTTGTGGTTTTATGAAGGTAGTCTTTTCTGATGTTGGCAATATGCGAGTACAGCCGCTGGATTTTTCGTTTCAGTTTCTGCCAGTTAGCACTGAATTTAACTTTCCGGCTTAACTGGCACTGGAGTTTGGAGAGCTTCTTCTGATTGGTTTTAAAACTGTTTACAGGCGCAAAAACCGTTCCGTCTGAGAGGGTGGCTAATTTCGCTATACCCACGTCAAGGCCAACCATTGACGTTGACGGGTGGAGAGGAGCGGCTACGTCATATTCCGTCTGGATACTGACATACCACTTGCCGCATGACTGGCTGACAGTGGCATTTTTGATTTTTCCGGTTACCTTCTGGGATTGCCGAAATTTTATCCAACCTAATCCTGACGGGAATTTTATTCTTCGGTTTTCAAGGCGACAATATTTCTCAAAATTAACAAAACGAATTGTGTCACGCCCCTCATTTTTCCTTTTGAAGACCGTTTTTTTTGCAGATAATTTTTTATCAAAACAGCGTTTCCATGCACGGTGTAAATCTTTGAGTTTCTGTTGAAGATTATCGGTATAGGCTTCCTGCAGAAAGGCAAGTTCCGGTATTTTCTTCCATTCAGTGAGCATTCGGTTTAACGCAAAAGCGGAAGGCAGTTTACTTCCTGAATTAAGAATTTGTTGCGTTTCTGCCAGTCCATAATTCCAGATAAAACGAGCACAACCACACAGTTGTCGTAGACGCTGTGATTGTTCAGGAGTGGGTTCCAGTCTGAATTTATAGGCTTTTAGAATTAGCATTCTTACTCAGTGTGTAGTAATTTTATTTTTCTATGTTACCGCTTATTTGGCAGACTTCAATGCAAAAATATGAAATTAATCGCTCAAGACATGCTGCCTTTCTTCTGCATGTCCATCTTGTGTTTGTGACCAAGTACCGTAGAAAAATCTTGGGTGAGTTACACTATGTAGCGTTTCATCAATATGCCAGTGAGGTCTGCCGTGATTTTGGCGCGACATTAAAAGAAAGTCACGGTGATTCAGATCATGTGCATCTGTTGATCGAATATCCCCCTACTGTTCAGCTATCAGTATTGGTGAACTCGTTGAAAGCAGTCACATCCAGACGCTTACGTAATGAATTTCTGGACTTACGAGGCGCCTATAAAAAACCCGTTCTCTGGTCTCGCTCCTACTTTGCGGGATCATGTGGAGGTGCCCCACTGGACGTCATTAAGCAATACATTCAACATCAGCGTGGTTGATGGATATTTGGGCTTTTCAAGTCCATCCACATTCCCCTCCCGCCTTATGTCGGCGGGAGTATCCTTTGGAGAAAAAGATGGATGCAGTGGCGAGAATGTTGATATGGAAAGTGTGTCGGCAGAGAATTTAACAATAGATGGTGTTACACTGTTGCGCGTTGAAAGGAGTGCGAATGTATATGACCAAACAACGAGACGTAAGATAACGAGACGAATAGTGCAATGCGAGTTTTAGGTATAGAAACGTCCTGCGATGAAACCGGAATCGCAATTTATGACGATAAAACCGGTCTGCTAGCCAATCAATTATACAGTCAGGTCAAGCTACATGCTGATTATGGTGGTGTTGTGCCTGAACTGGCGTCCCGTGATCACATTCGTAAAACGGTTCCTTTGATTCAGGCGGCTTTGAAGGAAGCGGATCTGACGAGTAAAGACATTGATGCAGTTGCTTACACAGCAGGACCGGGATTGGTTGGTGCATTGCTGGTTGGGGCAACTATTGGGCGTTCACTGGCATTTGCGTGGGATGTACCTGCTATTCCCGTACATCATATGGAAGGTCATTTGCTGGCACCGATGCTGGAAGAAAACAGCCCTGAGTTTCCTTTTGTTGCCTTACTAGTTTCAGGCGGTCATACCCAGCTTATTAGTGTGACGGGTATCGGTGAATACAAACTGTTGGGTGAATCCATTGACGATGCCGCTGGTGAGGCTTTTGATAAGACAGCAAAACTGCTTGGTTTAGATTATCCAGGTGGGCCAGTGCTTTCCCGTATGGCGCAGCAGGGGCAGGCGGGGCGTTTTATTTTCCCACGTCCGATGACAGATCGTCCAGGGTTGGATTTCAGCTTCTCTGGCCTGAAAACGTTCGCAGCTAATACGATCCGCAATAACATTCATGGTCATAATATGGCTGAAGACGAGCAAACCAAGGCGGATATTGCCCGAGCATTTGAAGATGCAGTAGTGGATACACTGGCAATCAAGTGTAAACGAGCGTTGGAACAAACTGGATTCAAACGTCTGGTGATGGCAGGTGGAGTGAGTGCAAACCGAACATTGCGTACCAAAATGCAGGCAATGATGGAAAAGCTGGGAGGCGAAGTCTTCTACGCTCGACCTGAGTTCTGTACTGATAATGGAGCAATGATCGCGCTGGCTGGCATGATCCGTTTGCGAGGAGGTACTGCTGGTGAATTAGGTGTAACGGTGAAAGCGCGTTGGCCGTTAGCGGATCTTCCTGCTTTGCAAAAGTAACTACCAGCATAGAGATGATGCCTCCACCTCAGTGTTGACATCCTCTGAAGGCCGAAGTTTTACGGCACACTGGATAAAAATTGCACCTTAATCAGTTAGTGCCTAACTTTTGGGGTGCAGTTCAAGACAACAAAGATATTGTTTTCAAAGCAAAATATCAGAGTAGGTTTGAAAGCATATATTATTTGAACCAGCCGCTGGATTGCTTCTCGCGAGCCCGCCCTTCACTTTCTAACAGAGATTTTCCACCTGATGATAAATTACGGTTAACATCAGCTTCTGATTGGATAACATCTGTTTCTGCTGCTTGAGCTTTTAACTCTTGATCAATGAACTCGTTTTCTCGTTTTACTCTAGCTGCACGTTTCTCCAGTTCGAGTTTTTTCATCTCTAATTCGAGTTTGCGTAGCTCATCTTCATAGTTCTGTTCTCGTTTTTTATCTGCAGTAGCTTCAGCAAGTATTCTCTGCTTTTCAGCTGCTTGAATAGCTTCTTTTTTTCTGATTTTTTCTGCTCTAACCGCAGCTTCTTTTTGTTTTCTTTCTCTTTCTGCTTTGGCAGCTCTTTCTAATTTAGCTTTTTGAGCCTCGCGTTGTTTTTGTTCTTCAGCTTTACCTTCACTTTCAGCTTGAGCAATAGCAGAAAGCTGGCTTTGAAGGGGGGAAGCAAAAACTGGCATAGATAGAGTGACCAATAAAGATGGAATGAGGATTCCTTTAACCATGATTCACCTATTTATTATTTTTTATCTGGGCAAGCAGCATTAGGCTGAATGCGAGTTTCATTTTGTTTCGTTGAAATAATGACAGCCAGCCCTGGCGTGAATTGGCATACACGACCAACTTGAGTGGAAGTATAAATTTTAGTTTTTTCTTTGTATGTCAGGGAAACACCTTCAACCAGTACCTTATCTTTTACCAATGAGCCTGCTGCTGCACCTACAGCCCCGCCTCCTACCGCACCAGCGGCAGTACCCAGACCGGAGCCAGAGCCTGTGTTATAACCAGCAATACCACCTGCTACAGCGCCAAGAATGGCGCCAAATGTTTGAGCTGCCTCTTTATTGGATTTATTTTCTACAGAGATTTTGGCAGGAAGCACAGAAATGATATTTACTGTCTTTGTTTCCTGTTTTGCATTTAATTGGGTTGTGTCATAAACGTCGGCTGCAAATGAATCAGCATTGGATTGACATCCACTAATGATAATAGAAGAAGCAGCGATTACTGAGATGCATAATGATTTAATTTTCATTCTTATTTCCTATTACACTAAAAAAAAGAATATAATAGTGCATTCTTTTGTGATAAAAAACAAGACTATATCCATCTCCTATAATTGATTTTGGTGTGGTTGTAATTAAATTACGAAGAAGTATTGAAAATATTTGATTGTAATTATTTTATTGAAAAATAAGGATGTTTTATCTAATAAAGATAAGGGAATATTTCAGATGGAAAAGTATTCATATTTATTTCTGTGAAATAATGATATTAAGAAATAATATTTCTTTTATAAGGATGGAATGAAGTCAATAATTCTAGTGGGAAAGGGGAATTAAATCCCCTTTTTTGTTTATTAATTGGAAAATTATTCTACTATAAATGCAATTCTTATAATTTTTTTGACATGAGCAAAAATCTTATTGAGGGCTATCTGATTCAATCCTTTTGCTGTTCTTGCTCTTTAGTCGCTTGAATTTTCTCTTTATCAGTCATTTCCTGTTTCTTTTTCAATTTTTGCCAGATACGACTTTCTTGTCCTCGCCATAGGCGTTGAATATTATCGTGATGACGTACAAGTACCAGACATGACAACATGGCAACGGGAAAAGTGAATTCAGGTTTGAACCACCAGACGTAGAAAGGTGCAATTAATGCACTGACGATGGCACCCAATGAGGAATAGCCGCTTAACAGCACTGTTAGTAGCCATGTCCCTGTGATCAATCCCATTAGATCCCAACCGATGGCCGCAATGGCACCAAAAGCGGTTGCAACGCCTTTCCCTCCCTTGAAATGAAAAAAAATAGGATAAATATGCCCCAGACAGGCAGCGATGGCGGTAATACCTAAATAAAATGGGGAAACGTTGAGTTTGTATGCCAGCCAAACGGGTATTAGCCCTTTTAGGACATCACAAACCAGTACTGCCAATGCAGCCCATTTACCACCAATGCGCAGTACATTTGTTGCCCCAGGATTGCCGGAACCATGCTGACGTGGATCGGGAAGCCCTGTCAGGCGGCAGATCAATATCGCGCTGGATATAGAGCCACATAAGTACGCGAAGATGATCATGCCAAGCGCGATTGCACTCATAAGATATCTCCAATGAATAAGGGTCGTTTTCTTAAGTCTAACAATGGATAATACGCACATTTCGTCGGAAGTGGTATCTGGCGAACCGAAAAATGGGGAAAAGGTCGTGATGGATATCGTATTTATTGAAGAATTAACCGTAATTACCACTATTGGTGTTTATGACTGGGAACAAACAATTAAACAGAAATTAGTGTTCGATATCGAAATGGGATGGGACAACAAACTAGCCTCTTCCAGTGATGATGTTGAATACTGTCTGGATTATGCCAAGGTTAGTGAGGCGATTATTGATCATGTATCAGGCCAACGTTTTGCGCTGGTCGAACGAGTCGCAGAAGAAGTGGCAGGCATCTTGCTGAATCAATTTCATTCTCCTTGGGTCAAAGTTAAGGTCAGTAAACCAGGTGCGGTTGCACACGCAAAAAGCGTAGGTGTAGTGATTGAGCGAAGTGCGAGCTAATTGAAAAAGCGTCCCAATTTAATTAATAGGTTGGGACGCTAAATTGATAGATAAACTTAATCAATCGATTGCTGTTTCCAGTCTGCGATGGCAATGTGGCGTTGACGTTCCAATTCTGTGCGAATCTCGGCACCCTGAAATCCACGTGCAATCACTTCCTGGACGCTGACTTGGTTGGCAATAGCAAATACTTTACGTAAATAATCAGCTTGTGGATAGGGTGAAGTTTCTGCGCCTGGGTATCCACGGTTGTCTGCTTCACTACAGGTCATCAGTTGTTCAATACGTTGAGGTTTGCGCCAAGCATCCACAGCATTAAACAAGGCTAGTAGGGTTTCAGGAGGCAATTGTTTTACGGTATGTATCCAATTGTGATATTGCGTCACAATCGTGGCTAAGTCGCGTGCCGAGTTGGGAATGCGCAGTCGTTCGCACATTTGTTTTAGTGGCATCATTTCGACATGGCTACATAGTGAAGCGAAGCGAATGTCTATCTCTTCGCTCAATTGGGTGGATATTTGCAAAACTCGCAATGAATGAAGCCCCTTATCATATGCAAGCAGGGGGATGCCAAACAGGTTATCGATCTCAGGAAAGAGTACAGCCAATGCTCCACAATCACGCAGAACCTGAAAGTAGACTTGTGGTGATTGTGAAGTGAGTGCCTTTTCAGTTTCTCGCCAAATGCGTTCAGGAGTTAATGAGGACAATTCACCACCTGCGATCATTTTTGTAATGAGCACTTGCGTCTCTGTTGCAATTGAAAAACCCAGATGGGCAAAGCGGGCAGCAAAACGAGCCAAACGCAGCACACGTAATGGATCTTCTGCAAACGCAGGGGAAACATGGCGCAAGATACGATTTTTGAGATCATTTGCACCATGATAAGGATCGATTAATTCACCTTCACGAGTTTGTGCAATAGCGTTAATCGTTAAATCACGGCGCAGCAGATCTTCTTCCAGCGTCACATCGGGGGCGGCATAACAGGTAAAACCGGTATATCCCTGACCTGATTTCCTTTCAGTACGTGCCAACGCATACTCTTCATGGGTTTTGGGGTGCAAGAAGACAGGGAAATCTTTACCAACTTGTTGATATCCCTGAGATAGCAGTTCATTTGGGTTGCTTCCAACGACAACCCAATCCCGTTCAGTGACGGGCAGACCCAATAGTTGATCACGAACTGCGCCGCCAACCAAATAGACTTTCACTCTTGTTTCCTTCAATCAACTCATCCAACGATCTTTCTTTTTCCGGCGAGGGATAATATGTGGCAATATAAGCCCCAAAATCAGGCCAATCCCCGCAACTCCACCGCCATAAGTAAACCACTGCAAGATGATCTCTCTTTGTCTATCATCCAACTGCAAGTTGGCGACTTCGACCTTTTTTTCAGCCACGGTTAATTTACTCTGGAGCTGAACATTCTCTTTTTTCAGATCACTAATGATCTTATCGCTGTTTGCTACTTTGTTCTGTAATTCAGCGGTACGCTTATTCCACTTATCGTCGATGGTGGCCAGATTCTCAGTCAGTGTTTTGATCTTTTGTTCCATTGCGGGAAGACGTTCATGCAGGCTTGGAATAGCGCTGAGTTCACTTGCGAGTATCCAGCTTGTACGCCCTTTACGGTCTTGAATTTGCAAGAAACCATTATCTGATTTAGGGCTGACTAATGTGACTTCCTCACCGGCATTCAATGAGCCAATGATTCGGTTTTTAATGCTTGGGCCGCTACGAATGTAAGTTGATAGCTCATCAGAAACATAACGTTTTTCTTCAGCGTGTACGGATAATGGAAGAGTAAAACTCAATAACAAAATAAATAATCGATGTAGTTTTTGCATTCTGTGCTCAACTGTTCTCTGTGTATGGATCAATCAAGTATGGACTAATCGTAATTTAAACTACCCAAGGGATAGTAAAGAGTTAAGTTTGTTGGTGCAATCAGTAAACCAGAATGAATGTGATATCAACTGACCGTTTGAGATTTTTTTTGGTGAAGTGAAAGTGATGTTTGTTGAGGTAACACCCTATTGTGGTTTATTTTTCTCTTCTGTGAAAAGAAAGAGTGAACAGAATTAAGAAAAAATTCTGTAATATCAATTGAGGAATAAAAAATATGGGTTCTGTAGAAATAGAATTGAAACTGTCCGTGAAGCCTGATGCGATACCGGCTGTTCGCCAGCAGTTATTTCAGTTTCCTCATGATTACACTTCACCACAACACCTGACTAATATTTATTTTGAGACGCCAGATAATCAATTGCGACGTTGGGATATGGGGCTGCGTATCCGTGGGTTTGACGGGCATTATGAGATGACCATCAAAACCGCGGGTAAGGTGATAGGAGGATTACACCAACGCCCTGAATTCAACATTCCTTTGCACCAACCTAAATTAGATCTGGCACTGTTTCCCGCCCATATCTGGCCTGAAAATACCGATCTCGCCTATCTACAGGCACAATTGACCGAATTATTCAGTACCGACTTTAATCGTGAAAAATGGCTTGTGACTTATGGAGAAAGCGAAATTGAAGTGGTACTGGATCAGGGAACTATTTTTTCTGGAAATAAAGATTCAGGAGATCAGACATTACCTATTTGTGAATTTGAGCTAGAACTAATCAATGGAAATATCATCGATATTCTGTCATTGGCAAACAAACTGGCATCACAGAATGGTTTGCGTTTAGCAAATAAAAGCAAAGCAGCACGAGGATATGCGCTTGTTCATGGTTTGTCCCATAAAACATTAACAAAATTACCGAAAGAGTTGAAATGGCAGCAGCCATTGTCTGTGCTTCTGCCTGAAATTTTGGCGCAATGGCAGGAGCAAGAAGAAGGATGGCTGGCGGGGTTGCCAGAAGGTAAAACGGGATTGGCGCAGGTTTTGCAATGGATGATAGAACTGACAAAAAGACAAACTGAACGTTTGCCGATCCTGGATTTATTGCTGGAGTTAAAGGCGGCTTTATCCACGAACAAGGTGGAGGCTGAAACATTGTGTGCTGAAACATTGTGTGCTGAAACATTGTGTTATAGCGCTTCTTGGTTGCAATGTAAGCTGGCATTAATGCAGTGGTTGATGGCTCAGCCCCGATAATCCCTTTAAAAAAACAGTCATAAGGAAAAACCAGTTATGCGGCCACTTTCATCACCTTTAGCCCAACAATTACAGCATATCATTGCGAATCTTCCACCATTAGAGGGAACAATAACGCCCTTTTCATCTGATGAACAGGCGGTGCTGTCATTGAGTGAATTTGTGGCAGAAAACGTGTTATCACATCCTGCATGGCTAGAGGATATTCGCCAAAATCCCCCTCAACAGGAAGAATGGCAACATTATTCCCATTGGCTGGGACAAACGCTGCTGGTGGTAAATGATGAAAATGGTTTGATGCGGTGTTTACGTTTTTTCCGCCATCGGATTTTGGTCAGGATTGCATGGTCGCAGGCATTGCAAAGCAGTACAACAGAAAAGACATTACAGCAATTAAGTATGTTGGCCGAAACTTTGATTATCGCTGCCCGTGATTGGCTTTATCTGCGTTGTTGTCAGGATTGGGGAACACCTACTAATAGCGATGGAGTAGCACAGCCGCTGTTGATTTTGGGAATGGGAAAGTTGGGGGGCGGAGAGCTTAATTTTTCCTCTGACATTGACCTCATTTTTGCTTATCCAGAAAATGGTGTAACGAAAGGTGGGCGTCGAGAAATGGATAATTCTCAGTTCTTTACTCGATTAGGGCAGAAATTAATTAAGGTGCTGGATCAACAAACTGTAGACGGATTTGTTTATCGTGTTGATATGAGATTACGTCCATTTGGTGACAGTGGACCTTTGGTATTCAGCTTTCCGGCATTGGAAGATTATTATCAGGAACAAGGGCGTGACTGGGAACGTTATGCTTTGGTGAAAGCGCGCATTTTGGGCAATGATGATCAGGTTTATTGTCAGGAACTACGCCAGATGTTGCGACCGTTTGTTTTCCGCCGCTATATTGATTTCAGTGCAATTCAATCCTTGCGCAATATGAAGGGCATGATTGAGCGGGAAGTCCGTCGTCGGGGATTAAAAGAGAATATTAAATTAGGCGCAGGCGGGATCCGTGAAATTGAGTTTATCACTCAGGTCTTTCAGCTTATTCGTGGGGGAAGGGAGCCGAGCCTGCAATCCCGCTCATTATTGCCAACATTGAAGGCCATCAATGAATTGGCTTTATTGCCAACGGAAAAATTAAAGCAGCTTGAAGAAAGTTACCTGTTTTTACGGCGGCTTGAAAACCTGTTGCAGTCTATTCATGACCAACAAACGCAAACTTTACCGGATAATGAATTAGATCGTGCCCGTCTCTCTTGGGGAATGAATTTTGCCAATTGGGATGAATTAATGGCAGAAACCGAACGTAAAATGAGTGCGGTGCGAAGTATTTTCCAACAGTTGATCGGCGATGAAGTAGAAGAACAGCATGAGGATGCTAGCCATATCCCGTTTAAGAGCTTATGGCAGGAAGCCTTGCATGTAGATGAACTTAGTGCGTTGATTCCTCATCTTGATAAAGAAAAAGCCCGGAAGATGCTTGATATAATGGCGCTTTTCCGTCGGGACGTCAGTAAGCGCACCATTGGTCCACGGGGAAGGGATGTGCTTGACCAGTTGATGCCACGTCTGTTAGCAAAAATTGCAGCCAGGGCAGATGCCGATATCGTTTTAGAGCGGATTACTTCTCTGTTACTCAGTATCGTCAGTCGCACGACTTATCTGGAATTGATGTTGGAGTCAGAACTGGTCATGATTCATGTTATCCGGCTCTGTGCGGCCTCTCCAATGATCGCCAGCCAGCTTGCCCGTCATCCGTTGTTGCTGGATGAACTACTCGATCCCAAATCGTTATACCAACCGTTGCCGATGGAAGCTTATCGTGATGAGCTTTATCAATATTTGCTGCGTATCACTGAGGATGATGAAGAACAGTTGCTGGAGGCTTTACGTCAATTTAAGCAGGCACAACTATTGCGGATCGCAGCAGAAGATATTGCGGGCGTCTTGCCTGTGATGAAGGTGAGTGATCACCTGACTTATTTGGCGGAAGCCATTATTGAGTCTGTTGTGCGACTGGCGTGGAACCAAATGGTAAAACGTTATGGCGCACCTGCTCACTTATCCCAGCAGCAGGGGTTGGGATTTGCCATTATTGGTTATGGCAAATTGGGTGGCTGGGAACTCGGTTATGGCTCTGATTTGGATCTGGTGTTCTTGCTGGATTGCCCTATGGGGATAATGACAGAGGGTGCTCGTTCCATTGAGGCTCGCCAATTTTATTTGCGTCTTGCTCAACGCATCCTTCATTTGTTCAGTACCCGAACGGCATCGGGAATATTGTATGACGTTGATGCCCGTTTGCGGCCATCCGGTGAGTCAGGCATGTTGGTTAGTACCCTTGAATCCTTTGATGATTACCAAAAAAATGAAGCATGGACCTGGGAACATCAGGCGCTGGTTCGTGCACGCATGGTTTTCGGTGATGAGAAAATGCGCCGTGATTTTGAACGCATTCGCCGTGAAACATTATGCCTTCCCCGCGATCCCGATCTTTTGCGCCAACAGGTGCGTGAAATGAGAGAAAAAATGCATCGGCATTTGGGTAGCCACCAGCAAGATCAATTTGATGTCAAAGCTGATCCAGGAGGGATCACGGATATTGAATTTATTGCTCAGTATCAGGTGCTGCGTTATGCACCAGAAAATGCCAGGCTGACTCGCTGGTCTGATAATGTGCGAATTTTCGAATTAATGGCGCAGCATAATATTATGGATGAGCAGGAGTCAATGGCGCTGACGCAGGCTTACATTACCATGCGTGATGAATTGCATCATTTAGCGTTGCAAGCGTTATCCAGTCGAGTTTCAGTTGGACATTTCAGACAGCAGCAAGCATTGGTACGTGATAGCTGGCAAAAATGGTTAGAGAGTGATTTGCGCGTATAAATGATGTTAGGCAGTCACTTTTCCTGATCGAGTTTGCTGGCACTGAATTTGGTTATGGTAATATCCGCAACAGTTTATTTTGATACTTGGAGTATGGGATGAAAGTAACACTCCCTGATTTTCACCGCGCAGGTGTTTTGGTTGTTGGCGATGTCATGTTAGATCGCTACTGGTATGGCCCAACTAGCCGCATTTCACCGGAAGCACCGGTTCCTGTGGTTAAGGTAGAAACCATAGAAGAGCGCCCTGGAGGAGCAGCTAACGTAGCCATGAATATTGCGTCATTGGGAGCGAATTCACGTTTGGTAGGCTTGACAGGCATTGATGATGCAGCGCGGGCATTGAGTGAGAAACTCAGCAGTGTGAAAGTCCGATGTGATTTTGTTTCTGTCCCAACTCATCCAACTATCACGAAACTGCGTGTTTTATCGCGTAATCAGCAATTGTTGCGTCTGGATTTTGAAGAAGGCTTCCAGAATGTAGATGCTCAACCGCTGTTGGAAAAAATTCAGCAATCCTTGCCCCATATTGGCGCGTTAGTGCTGTCGGATTATGCTAAAGGAGCGCTAAGCCAGGTTCAGGCCATGATTAAGCTCGCCAACGAAGCCAATGTTCCTGTGCTTATCGATCCAAAAGGCAGCGATTTTAGCCGCTATCGTGGCGCAACATTGCTGACGCCAAATATGTCAGAGTTTGAAGCCGTTGTAGGGCACTGCCAGAATGATGATGACTTAGTGCAGAAAGCTACGAAGTTGGTGCAGGATTTGGAGCTGCAAGCACTGTTGATCACTCGCTCTGAACGAGGCATGAGTTTATTGCGGGTTGGGCAGCCGCCCCTGCATTTGCCAACTCAGGCACAGGAAGTTTTTGATGTCACGGGTGCAGGAGATACGGTGATAGGTATATTGGCAACGGCATTAGCCGCTGGCAAGCCGCTGAACGAAGCCTGTTACCTTGCCAATGCGGCGGCAGGTGTAGTGGTCGGCAAACTGGGAACGTCCACAGTGTCACCGGTTGAACTGGAAAATGCGGTGCGTGGACGTGCAGAAACCGGATTTGGCGTAATGAGTGAAGCCAAACTGAAAGAAGCCGTTGCACAGGCACGTCAGCGTGGTGAACGTATTGTCATGACTAATGGTTGTTTTGATATCCTCCATGCGGGGCATGTTTCATATCTGTCTAACGCGCGCAAATTGGGTGATCGTTTGATCGTTGCCGTTAATAGTGATGCGTCCACCAAGCGTTTGAAAGGGGAAACCCGTCCGGTGAATCCGTTGGAACAGCGCATGACAGTGCTATCGGCACTGGAATCTGTGGACTGGGTTGTGGCATTTGAAGAAGATACACCGCAGCGCTTAATCGCGGATATCCTGCCGGATATTTTAGTCAAAGGTGGCGATTACAAGCCTGAAGAGATTGCCGGTAGCGAAGAGGTTTGGGCTGCGGGTGGCGAAGTTAAAGTATTGAACTTCGAAGATGGTATTTCTACGACCAATATCATCAAAACCATTAAGAGCCAGTAAGCTTGGCATCATGTGCCGTTATGCTTTTTGACGCATAGCGGCATATCTCCTTACACAATTCTCCTTACGGCATTCCTCTCACACCACATTATTCAGCTTGCTGTGCTTTCTTGTCTGCTTCTTCGAGACGAGCTTCCAATTCATTTAAGCGTTGTTCCATTGCAGCCAATTTTTCACGGGTGCGCAACAAGACTTGTGTCTGAATATCAAATTCTTCACGGTTAACAAGATCTAACTTGCTCAACTGGGATTGCAGAACAGCACGCAATTTTTTTTCCACATCATCGCCAAATTCTTTGACACCTTTCGGCATGGCGTTGTGGAGTTGGCGAGCAATTTGTTCAATTTTCTTTGGATCGAGCATGATGATCATCCTTTATATAATGTAATTGTGTTTTATAGCGTAAGCCTATTGGTAGTATTTTAATACCCCATGACGAAAGCATAAATGATTGAGAGCTAGGTTTCATATTTGATTTTGCTGATTGCTCCTGCCGATTATTAGCGCTATAGTGAAATTGTTTATCTCAGGGCAGGGTGAAAGTCCCTACCGGCGGTAACATGAAATATCGAATGATTATTTTATGAAGCCCGCGAGCGCTCTGTTTGTCGTCATTATCTTTTTGTTGTTTTGGAGATAAAACAGAGGTCAGCAGATCCAGTGTGATTCTGGAGCCGACGGTGATAGTCCGGATGGGAGAGAATAACAGCTCAATCGAGTGCTCGCGCTCGTCTGTTGTTTCTGTTGCCGTATTTTTGTGCAGCACGAACTCCTCAAAATTGCCCTGATTCTGGTAATCCATACATTAAGAGAGGTTTCTTTACCATGAATCAGACGCTACTTTCCTCATATGGGACGCCATTTGAACGTGTTGAACGTGCGCTTGCTGCTTTGCGTGCGGGTCAAGGCGTGATGGTACTGGATGACGAAAATCGTGAGAATGAAGGTGACATGATTTTTGCCGCCGAAACAATGACGGTAGAGCAAATGGCGTTAACTATTCGTCACGGCAGTGGAATTGTTTGTCTGTGCTTGACTGAAGAGCGCCGCCAGCAGTTAAAATTGCCCATGATGGTGGAAAACAATTCAAGCCAATATCAAACTGCTTTCACCGTCTCAATTGAAGCTGCACAAGGCGTGACAACGGGTGTGTCCGCGGCAGATCGTATTACCACGATCAAAGCCGCTATTGCAGATGATGCACAACCCAGTGATCTGAGCCGACCTGGACACGTTTTTCCTCTGCGCGCGCAACCAGGAGGGGTTTTAACCCGTCGTGGTCATACCGAAGCGACCATTGATTTGGTCAAAATGGCAGGGTTCAAACCAGCGGGAGTGCTATGTGAATTGACCAATGACGATGGTTCAATGGCTCGCGCTCCTGAAGTGATTGAGTTTGCAAGACAGCATAATATGCCGGTAGTGACTATTGAAGATTTAGTCGATTACCGCTTAAAAATGGCAAAAGCAGCCAGCTAATGGGTTTTCCTATATAAACGCGTAACATTTTAGCGGGAGACACGCCGCACTCGCCTGTAATACTGTTTTTTAATTTGGATAGAGAACAGATTAGGGCAGGAAATATCGGTTATACTCAACCGATTTTGGGTTGCCATGCAGTTGTATGGTAGCTTGAAAGACGGGGGAGACATACGCATGTACTTTGAAAGGCTACAGTCCACACCTTGTAGCCTTTCAGTATTTCTAAGACACTCCATCATTTTTGATTGACGATATTCAAGGAAGGAATGTCTTAATCCTGTCATAATTTTTTTATCATAATCCGAATTTATTATTCGAATGTTTAATTTGTTGTATAAGGGGCGAAAATGAGTCTCCTGAGAATGCCTGCTCTGTTAATTGGTCATGGCAGTCCAATGAATGCCATTGAAGATAACTGTTACTCACGCGCTTGGTTTGAATTAGGGAAGAAATTACCTAGGCCAAGGGCGATTCTGGTGATTTCTGCGCACTGGTACACGAATGGTACAGCCGTGACGGCAATGGCACAGCCCAGAACTATCCACGATTTTGGTAACTTTCCCAGAGAATTGCATGAAAAACAGTATCCGGCTAAAGGTTTTCCTGAACTGGCTGTATTGGTACAGGATATTCTTGAACCGATTGAGGTTGAAACTGATTTTGAAAAATGGGGATTGGATCATGGATCTTGGGGGATATTGGCAAAAATGTATCCTGATGCCGATATTCCGGTTGTCCAACTGAGCATAGATCGCAATCAACCTGCGTCTTTTCATTATGAAATAGGTAAAAAACTAACATTACTGCGAGACGAAGGCGTCTTAATCATGGGGAGCGGGAATATTGTGCATAACCTGCCAGCCGCAAAACTGGGGGCAGAATCTTTTCCTTGGGCACTCTCTTTTGAGCAGTTTGTGCGTGAAAGTTTAACTAGTCTGGAAGAGCCTCATCCCCTATTTAATGCTTTGGATAGGGAAGATGGTCGATTGTCTAACCCAACACCGGAACATTTCTTGCCATTACTGTATGTGATGGGGACATGGAATAAAAAAGAGCCGATTTCAACACCCGTTGATGGGATTGAAGACGGCTCTTTAAGTATGTTATCGATTCAGATTGGCTGATTGAATCAATCCAAAATAATATGCGGGTAGAAGCGTGACAAATCTTGAGTAATCAACTCACGGTCTTCACGGATACAGATACCCGCAGATTGATCATCTACTAACCAGCTACCAACCAGCGTATAGTTACCATCAAATTTCGGCAATTCGTGGAACTGCTGGATGATCATGCCCTCTTCCCCATAAGGGCCATCCGCGCTGGCGATTTCACGGCCATTTTCAATGATGCGAATATTGGCACCTTCGCGGGAGAACAAAGGCTTAATGACATAGCTGTTCATATCTGAAGGGCGTTCATCCGCAAAATAGGCAGGCAGCAAGTTAGGATGATTTGGGAACATTTTCCACAGCATTGGCAGCAGCGCCTTGTTGGAGATAATGCTTTTCCATGCTGGCTCCAGCCAACGGACACCTGCATCAGCCAGCTTGGTAGAGAATATCTCACGCAGCATAAATTCCCACGGATACAGCTTAAACAGGTTACTGATCACTTGATCCTGCAAGTCAGTAAACTGCCCTTTCTCACCTAGCCCGATATCCTCAATAAACAGGAACTCTGTGGGAACATCGGCTTCCGCGGCACAATCCTGCAAATATTGGATTGTGCCTCGATCTTCTTCAGTATCTTGACAGCAGGCCATGTGCAGCAGGCCAAATCCATGTTTTTCACGTAACTGTGCAAAACGCTCAATCAGCTTTTCTTGCAAGCTGTTGAACTGATCGGCATTTGACGGCAGATTGCCTGCATTCATCTGGTCTTCCAGCCAGATCCACTGAAAGAAAGCCGATTCATACAGAGATGTTGGGGTATCGGCGTTGTTTTCCAGCAACTTGGGGGGATTTTTGCCATCATAGGCTAAATCCAAACGGGAATAGAGCGAAGGTTGGCTGGTTACCCATGAAGAGCGGACAAACTCCCAACAGTGTTTTGGGATCTGGAATTTGGTCAGTAACTCTTCACTATCGACCACTTTTTCCACGACTTGCAAACACATTTGGTGCAGTTCTGCTGTTGCATCTTCAATTTCTTCAATTTGGTTCAGGGTGAACTGGTAATAAGCTTCTTCACTCCAGTAAGGCTGACCATACATGGTATGAAAATTAAAACCAAACTCTGCTGCTTTTTCGCGCCAATCCGGGCGCTCGGTAATACCAATGCGTTTCATTTTTAATTAACCACCCATAGAGCGGGAAGAACTGGAACTTGAGCTGGCGGACGAACGTTGCATGGCAGATTGTTTCGCCACGGATTCACCAAATCCACCACGGGTAATCGTAGTTGTGGTTGCCGGTTTTGGTGCCATTGCCGTTTTTGGCACAGTCATACTGCGACCACCTGCGGTAGCAGGGCCATAGCTTTTACCTGTCGCATCAACAAACTTGCCATTCGCTGGGCTGGAAGCCGATTTTGATGTGAACAGCGGTTGTGATGGTGCAGAGCTGCCGCCCATTAAGCGTCCCATCATATAACCAGCCATCAAAGGCATCCAGAAACTGCTGCTACTGCTTTGTGCCTGAGCCTGACCGACTCCCGCTTGAGCAGGGGCTTGCGCACATTGTTGTTCACCGAATTCAGCCACACACTCTTCGCGAGTTGCATATTTCGGTGCGGTTTTTTCCGCTTCTTTCAGAGCATTATTGTAGGCGGTCTTGCATTGTTCACTTTGAGAAGGATTCGCCTGCGAGCACTCATCGGCATTGGTATAGAGTGACACCGTTTCATCGTTTTGTTCACAGGCAGAAAGCATGAAGACAGCACTGACAGCAAGCGCTACAGGTGTCAGGCGATAGCTTCGCCACGTTTTGCGAAAAGAATCGCGATTTATCTGTTTTGTCCGTTTCATTGTCATAGGGGCATCCATCTTGAAGGTCTTTGATTAAGATTAAGAGCATACCCCATTTATCGTGCCCAATGGGAGCGGCTCTCAGGGATGTGTTAAAAAACAGCCCACAAAATCGTGGGCTGCTTTCTTTAATTAGTATAGCGTTTTTAATATAACGTTTTTCAATCGAGAACGATAGGGTATTAAATCAGCGAACTGACGGCGTTTTCATTTCTTTAATAATGCTGCTGGCAGAGGTTGAAATTTGTGCACCTAACATCTTGTTCAACTCTATCAAATCATTTTCATTCAATGTGCCACGTGCCTGTTTGTTCTGTAACAGGGAAAGCAGGTAATCGTAACGTGCTTTAGACAAATTTTGTTTGGCTTGATAAAGCTTAGTTGTCGATTCCAGCACATCAACAATGGTACGGGTTCCTACCTGATAGCCTGCTTCCATTGAATCCAATGAACTTTGTGCAGAAAGTACCGCCTGTTTGTTGGCGTCAACACTACTGATCGCAGCAGCAATGTTATTGGTGGAGGAATGTACTTCTTGTGTGACCTTACGATACGTATTTTCCAAATCCTGACTGGCGCTGACAAAACTGTATTTTGCCTGTTCTACTTGAGAATAAGTGGCTCCGCCACTGAATAGAGGTAAACTTAAAGATAACCCTACGGAATTCTTTCCGCTGTATTCATCTGTTCGTTGATTTCCGCGTGTATGGTTGTTAGAAACACCTGTACTTGCGGTTAAATTAACCGTTGGCATATAGCCTGTCTGCATTTCTTTGATCTGCTCGCGTCTTAAATCTTGCACTAAGCGGGCTGACAGCAGATTCAGGTTACGGGTTTCTGCTTCTTTTAGCACTTTATCAGCCAGTTCTGGTTGTTTAGTTTTGAATTGATCAATATTCAATGCAGCCAACTGCGGATAGTAAGTACCCGTAATCATGCGCAGTTTTTCCAGCGCGTTTTCCAGATTGTTGCGATCAGAAACTTCGGTTGCCAGAATTGAGTCATATTGGGCGCGGGCATTCTGCACGTCGGTAATGGCAACTAAACCGACATTAAAACGCTGAGTGGTTTGATCCAGTTGACGGTACAGTGAGGCTTTTTGAGCTTCGGTAAAGGTCAATGTATCAATTTTATTCAGAACGTCAAAATAGGCTTGCGCAGTATTGAGAATTAATTGCTGTTGAGTTGCTTGAAATTTGATGTCTTCAATACCAGCATTTTTTTCTGATTGACTGAGTCGATTCCATTTCGCCATATCAAAAATAGTTTGAGTCAGTCGCAGACCAGCACCTGTATCATGAGATTCTGAATTTCTGGCGTCGCGAAAGCCCTTACCATAATTAACTTCTGCACTCAGACCCAACTGAGGCAATAAAGTACTACGAGCTTCATTAATCTTTTCAACCACTGAATTGCGATCAGCTTGTGCTTTAAGTAATTCGGGATTGGTTTCTTTCGCCTGCTGATAAATCTGGAGAAGATCGGCGGCGTAGCTCGAAGTACTAAAACCTACCAGATTCATAGCGATAAAAAGAGAGAGCAATTTTTTCATTTGCGTTCCTTGTTGTGCAGCTATTTTGCTTAGGTTGCCTCTGCATAAAAACTAATACCATAGATTCTAGCAGAGAATGCCAGCAGGGTAGGGTGGCTGTTTGTGCCATATTGCCTCATTTTTCTGCTTGTTTGTATCATCAAGATGAATTTATTTAGATCAATATGAAAAAATACCTTTTAATAATAGGAAATTTTAAAAACTAATCAGGGGATTTTATGAGTAAAAATCTTGCCTTACCATATACTTTTACTAAACAAGATGTCGAAGTTATTTCTCAAAAAACGCTTTATCGCGGTTTTTTTAAAATGACAGAATATCAATTCAAGCATCGCCTATTTTGCGGTGGTTGGAGTGAAACTATTAAACGAGAAGTCTTTGAACGGGGTCATGCCGGCGTTTTGTTGCCTTATGATCCTGTGCGCGATCAAGTTGTTTTGATTGAACAAATCCGTATTCCGGCAATTGAAACCAGTCATACGCCATGGCTGCTGGAAGTGATTGCCGGCATGATCGAAGAGGGAGAAGACGCTGAACAGGTCGTCCGTCGCGAAGCAGTGGAAGAGGCAGGGATTGAGGTTAAGCGCTGCCAGCCTGCATTAAGTTATCTTTCCAGCCCTGGCGGTACGACAGAACGCATGCATATCTTTGTCGGTGAAGTTGATGCCGCCACTGCTTCAGGGATTCATGGTCTGGAAGGTGAGCATGAAGATATCCGCGTTCTGGTTGTGAGTCGAGATCAAGCTTATCAGTGGGTAGAAGAGGGCATTATTGATAATGCAGCTTCAGTTATTGCAATACAGTGGTTGGCATTGCACCATGAAAAACTTAGGAAAAAGTGGTTGGGGAATAATTCCTAATTTACGTTGGAAAATAGGAAGTGTGCCTCAGTCAGCAGATCTTTTGCATAAAGACACGTTAAAATAATCCTTATGATCGACAGGAAAAGGAAACCTTTTGGAAAGCCTGCTTGAAGTACCTGTGGCAGAAGGCGCCACAGCCAGAATACTGCAAATTACCGACACACACCTTTTTGCTAATAAGAGAGACTCATTGCTGGGAGTCAATACCTATCGCAGTTATCATGCGGTATTGGATATGATTTTGCAGCAAGATCTCGATATTGATTTGATCGTTGCGACAGGTGATTTGGTACAGGATCAGACCATCAATGCTTACCAGCATTTTGCTAAGGGCATTGCTCGTTTACCTGCACCTTGTGTTTGGTTACCCGGTAATCATGATTATCAACCCGCGATGGTTGACACGTTGGCAGCAGCAGGCATTTCACCTTCCAAGCAGATATTTATCGGACAGCATTGGCAGTTGATTATGCTGGACAGTCAGGTGCAAGGTGTTCCTCATGGTGAATTGACGGATTATCAGCTTGAGTGGATGAAAAAATGCCTGGATGAACACAGTGATCGCGAGGCAATTATTATGCTTCACCATCACCCGATTCCGTCTGGATGCACATGGCTGGATCAGCACAGTCTGCGTAATGCGCCTGAATTATCAGAATATTTGAAAGGCAAAACCCAGGTGAAAGCTATACTGTGTGGGCATATCCATCAAGAAGTTGATGAAATATGGAACGGCATTCGTGTTATGGCAACACCGTCAACCTGTGTGCAATTTAAGCCTCATTGTACTAATTTTATGCTTGATACAGTGGCTCCGGGATGGCGTTATCTCGAACTGTCTGTGGCCGGCAATAATCAAGAAGCGAAATTGCAGACACAGGTTCACAGGCTTAAGAATAACGAGTTTTGCCCGGATTTAGATTCGGACGGGTATTAATGTCAATATTACTTTACTTACATGGCTTCAATAGTTCCCCTCAATCAGCGAAAGCGAATGCGCTGAAAACGTGGTTGCACCAGCAGCACCCTGAAATTGACATGCTGGTGCCGCAGTTACCCCCTTATCCTGAAGATGCGGCCATCTTACTGGAAGAACTGGTGATAGAGCACGCTGGTGAAAATATCGGGCTGGTGGGTTCTTCCCTGGGCGGTTATCTGGCTATCTGGCTTTCCCAGTGCTTTGGTTTGCCCGCCGTGGTTGTCAATCCAGCGGTACGTCCTTTCGACTTGCTTCAGAATTATCTTGGGGAAAACGTGAATCCCTATACCGAAGAGCGCTATACTCTCGAACTAAGCCACATCCATGACCTCAAAGTGATGCACATTGACCCGCTGGAATCGCCTGATCTTATTTGGTTATTGCAGCAAACAGGGGATGAAGTGCTCGATTACCGTCAGGCCGTTGCTTACCTGATGCAGTGCCGACAAACAGTTGAATCTGGTGGGAATCATGCTTTTATTGGCTTCGAATATTATTTCCCTCAAATCATTGACTTCTTGGGGCTAACCAGTGGCAATAGTAAAAAAATTGCCAAAAATAGGTAAGCGACTGGTATTATCAACAGTATATCAATACTGATTGGCCCTCTAATAACGAAGCAACCGACAGAATTACAACATGACTCAATCTAGTTACAACGCAGAGGCCATTGAAGTCCTCAGTGGCCTGGAGCCAGTTCGTCGTCGTCCCGGAATGTATACTGATACAGCCCGCCCGAACCATCTGGCACAGGAAGTGATCGATAACAGTGTGGACGAAGCTCTGGCTGGTCACGCGAAGCATATTGAAGTAATCCTTCACAGCGATCAGTCTCTGGAAGTGATAGATGATGGCCGTGGTATGCCGGTTGATATCCATCCTGAAGAAAAAGTTTCTGCTGTTGAATTGATTTTGACCCGCCTGCATGCAGGGGGAAAATTTTCCAACAAAAATTACCAATTTTCTGGCGGCTTGCATGGGGTTGGGATCTCGGTGGTTAACGCCCTGTCCAAGCGCGTGGAAGTAACGGTTCGTCGTAACAGTCAGGTACACCAAATCGCCTTTGAAAATGGTGAGAAAGTACAAGAGTTAGAAGTCATCGGCAGTTGTGGTAAACGCAACACCGGAACGAGTGTCCATTTTTGGCCAGATGAGAGCTATTTCGACACGCCCCGTTTTTCTGCCACTCGCTTGACTCATTTACTGAAAGCCAAGGCGGTACTGTGTCCGGGAGTTGAGATTGTTTTTAAGGACAAACTGAACGATACCGAGCAAAAATGGTGTTATGCCGATGGGTTGACAGATTATTTGTTAGAAGCCGTCAATGGGCTGGTAACATTGCCACAAGCGCCTTTTGTCGGCACATTAAGTGGAGATACTGAAGCGGTCGATTGGGCAGTGCTTTGGCTACCGGAAGGCGGAGAATTATTGACGGAAAGTTACGTTAACCTGATCCCAACGGTACAAGGCGGTACGCATGTTAACGGCTTGCGTCAAGGTTTGTTGGATGCCATGCGTGAATTCTGTGAATTCCGCAATATGTTACCGCGTGGGGTTAAACTCTCTGCCGATGATATCTGGGATCGCTGTGCTTATGTGCTATCCCTTAAAATGCAAGATCCGCAATTTGCTGGCCAAACCAAAGAGCGTCTCTCTTCTCGCCAGTCTGCGGCTTTCGTTTCCGGTGTGGTGAAAGATGCATTCAGCTTGTGGTTGAACCAGCATATTCAAGATGCGGAGCAACTTGCTGAAATGGCGATTGCCAGTGCGCAACGTAGAATGCGTGCGGCGAAGAAAGTGGTACGCAAAAAGCTGACCAATGGCCCTGCTTTGCCGGGTAAATTGGCAGATTGTACTGTACAAGATCTCAATGTTACTGAACTGTTTTTAGTGGAAGGGGATTCCGCGGGTGGCTCTGCGAAACAAGCTCGTGATCGTGAATTTCAGGCGATCATGCCACTACGTGGAAAGATCCTGAACACATGGGAAGTTTCTTCGGATGAAGTGCTGGCTTCGCAGGAAGTTCATGATATCTCTGTTGCGATTGGTATTGATCCGGATAGTGACGATCTAAGTCAACTGCGTTACGGTAAAATCTGCATACTGGCGGACGCAGACTCCGATGGATTGCACATTGCAACATTGCTGTGTGCCCTGTTTGTCCGTCACTTCCCGACGTTGGTGAAACGCGGGCATGTTTATATGGCCATGCCGCCGCTGTATCGCATCGACCTCGGCAAAGAAGTGTATTATGCACTGGATGAAGGGGAAAAAAGCGCCATCCTGGATCGTTTGAGCCGCAAACGGGGTAAGCCGAACGTTCAACGCTTTAAAGGGTTGGGTGAAATGAACCCAATGCAGTTGCGTGAAACCACGTTAGATCCTAACACTCGCCGTCTGGTGCAATTGACTATCGACGATGAAAATTATCAAGAAACTCTCTCAGTCATGGATATGCTTCTGGCGAAGAAACGTTCAGAAGATCGCCGTAATTGGCTGCAAGAGAAGGGCGATTCCATCAATATCGAAATTTAGCGCATAAGATTAAATGCATAAATACAGCGCAAAGGTAGTCAATGCAGATTCTGAGGAAATTAATACATGAGTGAGATAACTCACGACGGTGTGGAGCGTCAGCCGCTTCACACATTCACTGAAAACGCCTATTTGAATTACTCCATGTACGTCATCATGGACAGGGCGTTGCCTTTTATCGGTGATGGCTTAAAGCCTGTTCAGCGTCGTATTGTCTACGCGATGTCAGAACTTGGGCTGAGCAGCAGCGCCAAATTTAAAAAATCTGCCCGTACCGTCGGTGATGTTCTCGGTAAATATCACCCGCATGGCGATGGGGCCTGTTATGAAGCCATGGTTTTGATGGCACAGCCTTTCTCATACCGTTATCCATTAGTAGATGGACAAGGAAACTGGGGGGCGCCAGATGATCCAAAATCCTTTGCCGCGATGCGCTATACCGAATCCCGTTTGTCCAAGTATGCCGAATTATTACTGGCTGAGTTGGGACAAGGAACAGTAGATTGGGTGCCAAACTTTGATGGTACATTGCAGGAGCCTAAGTGTTTGCCTGCACGTCTGCCTAATATCTTGCTTAATGGCACCACGGGCATTGCCGTTGGTATGGCGACCGACATCCCGCCACACAATGCTCGTGAAGTAGCGAATGCACTGATAGCCATGTTGGATAAGCCTGATCTATCGCTTGATGAGGCGATGGAATATGTCAAAGGGCCGGATTACCCAACAGAAGCGGAGATTATCACGTCAAAAGAAGATATCCGCAAGATCTACAAAAATGGTCGCGGTTCGGTGCGGATGCGGGCAATTTGGTCGAAAGAAGAAGGTAACGTAGTCATCACGGCTTTGCCTCACCAGGTATCTGGTGCGAAAGTACTGGAGCAAATTGCCAGCCAAATGCGAGCGAAGAAGTTACCGATGGTGGATGATCTGCGTGACGAGTCTGATCATGAAAATCCAACCCGCTTGGTGATTGTTCCGCGTACTAACCGCGTGGATGTCGAGCAGGTAATGAACCATCTGTTTGCAACCACCGATTTGGAAAAAAGCTATCGCGTCAATCTCAACATGATCGGTCTGGATAACCGTCCTGCGGTTAAGGGCTTGGTTGAGATCCTCAGTGAATGGCTGGTTTTCCGCCGTGGAACAGTGCGTAATCGCCTGAACCATCGCCTGGAAAAAGTGCTTAAGCGTTTGCATATCCTGGAAGGTTTGCTGGCAGCATACCTTAATATTGATGAAGTCATTCATATTATTCGTAATGAAGATGATCCGAAGTCAATATTGATGCAGCGTTTTGAATTAACCGAAACGCAAGCAGAAGCTATTCTTGAACTGAAATTACGTCACTTAGCAAAACTGGAAGAAGTTAAAATCCGTGGCGAACAGGATGAACTGGCGAAAGAACGTGACAAACTTCAGGCAATCTTGGGTTCTGAGCGTAAGTTAAATACGTTACTGAAAAAAGAAATTATTGCCGATGCCGAAAGCTACGGTGATGACCGTCGCTCCCCACTGAAAGAGCGCACGGAAGCGAGGGCGATGAGTGATCACGACATCCTGCCATCTGAGCCGATTACTGTCATCATGTCAGAGATGGGTTGGGTACGTAGTGCGAAAGGGCACGAGATTGATCCGGCTGGCTTGAATTACAAATCTGGTGACAGCTTCCGCAGTGCGGTGCGTGGTAAAAGTAACCAGCCTGTGGTCTTTATTGATACCACAGGGCGCAGTTATTCCGTTGATCCATTGGATTTGCCATCAGCCAGAGGGCAGGGAGAACCGTTAACGGGTAAATTGGCGTTGCCGGTAGGGGCATCGGTTGAGCATCTTTTGATGGCGAAAGAAGAACAAAAATTCTTGATGGCATCTGATGCAGGGTATGGTTTTATATGTACTTTCAATGATTTGATTGCCAAGAACCGAGCAGGCAAGGCCATGATTACTTTGCCTGAAAATGCTAAGGTGATGCAGCCATTGGAGATCAACAACGAACAGGATGATATGTTACTGGTGATTACCAAAGCGGGTCGTATGTTGATGTTCCCAGTGGCTGATCTGCCGCAGCTTTCAAAGGGCAAAGGTAATAAGATTGTTTCCATCCCAGCGGCACAGGCTGTATCAGGCGAAGATATGTTGGCTTGGTTACTGGTATTGCCGCCACAATCTTCAATCACACTTTACTTTGGCAAACGCAAGTTACTACTTCACCCTGAAGATTTACAGAAATTCAGAGCCGAGAGAGGGCGTAAGGGAACGTCTCTGCCTCGTGGATTACAGCGTATTGAGCGCGTTGAAATAGTTCGCAATACAAGCAATTAAGCTGCAAATTGGCAGGAAAAAAGGTATCAATCATTATTTCAGGCCAGTTTTATAACTGGCCTTTCAGCAAGGGGCAGCTATGCTAGCAATCATTCGGGGCATTATTGTTATTCTGTTTACGATACTGATCTTTATTTTTGGCGGTATTTACTGTTTATTCAGTCCACGTAACCCACGTCATGTTATGACTTTTGGGCGTGCGTTTGGCAAATTACATAAAGTGCTTGGCATCAAGCTGCTGGAACGTATTCCAGAGGAAGCACGGGAATATGGGCCTAGCATTTATATCGGCAATCACCAAAATAATTACGACATGGTTACGATGTCGAATGCGGTGCAGCCGCGTGCAGTCACCGTGGGCAAAAAAAGTCTGGTCTTTATTCCCTTCTTTGGCCAGCTTTATTGGCTGACAGGTAATATTTTGATCGACAGGGAAAATCGAACAAGAGCACATGGCACGATTTCACAGGTTGTCAAACAGATCAAAAAAAATCGGGTTTCGATTTGGATGTTTCCAGAAGGAACGCGCAGTCGTGGCCGTGGATTACTGCCCTTTAAAACAGGCGCCTTTCATGCTGCCATTGCAGCAGGTGTACCTATCGTGCCGGTCTGTGCTTCTACAACACACGATAAAATAAAACTAAATCGTTGGAATAATGGCACCGTTATTGTTGAAATGTTGCCTCCGATCGACACCACGAAATATACCAAAGAACAGGTTCGTGAATTGTCAGAACATTGCCGAGAAATGATGAAAACGAAAATTGAAGAACTGGATAAAGAAGTCGAGGTACTTAATAAACGTGGATAGCTAAATGATGGTCAATTGGCTGGCATTATCAAATATGTTCTCCCATATGTTGGACGGATTATCGCTATAAATTTTAGAAATTCTCTCCTATTCGCGATATGATTGCGTTTAATAAATTAACGTTTTTATTAAACGCAATCGATAGAATAATCAATCCTGATAGCCACATTATCAGAGTATCCATCCCAGTCATTATTTGAATTAAACAATTATAGGGGATGGCTATTTTTGTTGTGAGAATTATTTCTATCGTAAAGACTATTCCTTCTGTGGAGACCTTCTGTGGAGAAAGTATGTCACTGAGTCGGCGCCAATTTATTCAGGCTTCTGGTTTGGCAATGTGTTTAGGGGCGCTTCCTTTTGTAGTTCGGGCCAACAAAAATCAACAAACAAAATTACCGCTCCCTCCCTTACTGGAATCCCGCAGAGGGCAACCACTGTTTTTAGCCATACAAAAAGCTACCTGGTCGTTTAATGGTCATAATAAAGCTCAAGTTTGGGGTATCAACGGACATTATTTAGGACCAACCATTCGGGTTCACCGAGGGGATGATGTCAAACTGATCTATAGCAATCGGCTGTCTGAACCGGTTTCAATGACAGTTGGGGGATTATTAGTGCCAGGAACTTTGATGGGAGGCTCGGCTCGTTTGATGGCACCGGGGGAAAGCTGGTCGCCGGTTGTCCCGATAGATCAAGTTGCAACGACCTGTTGGTATCATGCCAATACCCCAAATCGTATGGCACGGCATGTCTATGCTGGCCTTGCAGGTATGTGGCTGGTGGAAGATGAAAGTAGCCGTAGCCTGCCTTTGCCCAGACATTATGGAGTCGATGATTTTCCTGTTATCTTGCAAGATAAGCGATTGGATAATTTTGGCGTACCGCAATATAACCCGCCAGCCAATCAAGACTTTCTTGGCGATACCCTGGTGGTTAATGGTGTCGAGAATCCTTTTGTGGAAGTTCCTAGAGGTTGGATCAGGTTACGTTTCCTAAATGCATCTAATGCCCGTCGATATCAATTGCAGCTCAGTGATGGTCGTCCTTTCTACATGATTGCTACTGATCAAGGTTTGCTGCCTGCTCCTGTGGCGGTACAGTTATTGTCACTTGCACCAGGAGAGCGTCGCGAAGTTTTGATTGATATGTCGAAAGTGGAGAGTATTACCGTTACTGCGGGGGAATCCGCTGGTGTAATCGATCGTTTGAAAGGCTTGTTTGAGCCTTCAACTAAACTGCTGTCAACCACAGTATTAACCCTGAAAGCCGGTGGATTGCTCCCTCTGGTGACAGATCAACTACCGACTCAGCTTATCGTTGATAATCCACAAATCAACTCTTCCATTCAAAGTCGTCAGATTGATTTGGGAGATTATTCTCAAGGGATTAATGGCTCATTGCTGAATAAGCGGCGAATCGATATCACAAGCCAACAAGATGCATGGGAACGTTGGATCGTCACAACGTCAGTGCCCCAGCCCTTCCATATTGAAGGGGTAAGGTTTAAAGTCATCAGCCTGAATGGCAACCGTCCAGAGCCACAGGATTATGGCTGGAAAGATACTGTTTGGATTGATAGCCGTGCTGAATTACTGGTTAATATGATGCAACCGTCTTATGAACATTTTCCTTTCATGTATTACAGCCAGATATTGGAGATGGCAGATAGTGGTGTTGCCGGACAGTTAGTTGTTGATCCTGCTGGTTTTTAAATGAAATATTTGCTCTGGCTTTACTCGTTTCTGGCTCTGCTTTAGATAGATGTTCTGCAAAATTGAATAAAGTTGTTATTTTGGTGCCTGCTTGTTAAGTAATGAGCTGTTAACAACGGTTTGTTTAACAATTAGTGGGCAAACTAACTATTTGTTTGTAATAAATCGTTAATCATATCGACTGAGAGTAACCCTTTCCGTATAGTGTCCCAAATTTTCATACTACTTGGCTGTAAGGTGATTTAATGATTATCAGCTTGATTGCTGCGATGGCTATGGATCGAGTTATCGGTATGGAAAATGCCATGCCGTGGACTTTACCAGGTGATTTAGCCTGGTTTAAACGCAATACACTCGCAAAGCCAGTTGTAATGGGGCGAGTGACTTATGAGTCGATTGGCCGCCCTTTGCCAGGACGCTTGAATATCGTGATTAGCAACCAACCTGCAAGTGATGACCGGGTGACTTGGGTTAACTCTATCGAAGCTGCTTTATCAGCTGCTGGCGATGCTAAAGAAGTTATGGTGATGGGAGGAGGAAAAATTTATGAGCAGTTTATTCCTCTGGCTAATCGTATGTATCTAACTCACATTGACGCAGAAGTGATTGGTGACACGGATTTCCCTGATTATGAACCTGATGAATGGGATTCAACGTTTACCGAATATCACGATGCAGATGAAAGCAATTCTCATAGCTATTGTTTTGAAATTCTGGAACGCCGAGAGTGAGCTAATCTTATCTGACGTGCGGAGTGCCTTGGGGCACTCCGGTGTCACAGTCAGGTTTATCATTTATCAGACTTCTGATTTAGTGAATAATGAATCCTGGCTGAAATACTGCTTATCTTCCCAACGAAGCAAAGTCAATTTACCTCCCCAACAACACCCCGTATCCAGGGCGTAGATGCCGGTGGGTGTGCCCTGACCTTCCAATGCAGCCCAATGACCAAAGGCGATAGAATAATTTTCAGGAATGCTGCGTGGTAATTCGAACCAAGGTTTTAGAGGAGCAGGAGCATTTTCTGGTTTGGATTTGCAGCTCATATCCAATTGACCATGTGGGAAACAATAACGCATTCGGGTTAAAGCATTGGTACTGTAACGTAATCGGGCAAGTCCGCTTAACTCTGGCGTCCAATTGTTCGGCATATCCCCATACATCTCATTGAGAAACAAGGGGTAGCTGTCACTGCGAAGAATGGCTTCTACTTCACGGGCACATATTTTGGCTGTTTCCAGATCCCATTGTGGAGTGAGCCCGGCATGTGCCATGACGAGTTTCAGTTCATCATCGATTTGCAGCATTGGCTGTTTTCTCAACCAATTTATTAATTCATCGACATCAGATGCCGAGAGTAATTCATCCAGCAAATCTTTCGGTTTATTGCGGCTGATCTTAGCGTAAACTGCCAACAGATGCAGATCGTGATTGCCCAATACCAGTTTAACTGCGGAGCCGAGTTGCTTAATGTAGCGAAGTACTGCCAATGAATCAGGGCCACGAGCGACCAGATCGCCTGTTAACCATAAAGTGTCTTCACTGGGATTAAAATTGACTTGTTCTAATAAGGAGCGAAATTCACGATAACAACCGTGAATATCGCCAATAAGGTATGTAGCCATAATTAATTTATCAGTGTTGGAATAGCCAGCCGGAACACGGGAATGGTGACACGGAATGGACGACCATCGTGATCGATCATGTTATAGTGACCTTCCATTGTTCCCAGAGGTGTTTCCAAAATAGCGCCACTGCTGTAGCGATATTCTGTTCCCGGTGGGATCAAAGGTTGTTTTCCCACAACCCCTTCACCCTGAACTTCGGTTAGGTGACCATCACTGTTGGTAATGCGCCAGTAACGGCTAATAAGTTGCACCGGGGAATGCCCAAGATTGCGAATTGATACGGTATAAGCAAACACAAAACGTTGTTGTTCCGGCTGTGATTGACTTTCTACGTAAGTACTTTGTACTTGAATATGAATTCTTGGTTCATTGAGCATAGGTACCTCCTGTTGCTGCAACGTCTGTTTATTTGTTTAGGCAATTTCAGGTTGAGATGATAACCAATTCGCCATCTTACAGTATTGCTCGACAGAGATGTTTTCAGCCCGCGTGCTTGGCTCAACGCCCAATTCAGTTAACTGTTCAACAGAAAAAATATTCCCAAGGCTATTGCGGATCGTTTTTCTCCGTTGGTTAAATGCCTGAGTTGTGATCCGGGCTAACATGCGAATATCCTGAACAGGATAAGGCATACTCTTGTGTGGGATCAAACGCACAATAGCAGAATCCACTTTCGGTGCTGGTGTAAATGCCGTTGGCGGTACTTCAAGAACAGGGATTACCTGACAGTAGTATTGTGCCATCACACTTAAGCGTCCATAGGCTTTACTGCCAGGCCCCGCGACAAGACGATTCACGACTTCTTTCTGTAACATAAAGTTCATATCAGCGATAGCATCAGTATAGCTGAAAAGGTGGAACATTAACGGCGTAGAGATGTTATAAGGCAAGTTACCAAATACACGCAGGGATTGCCCATGTTCTTTGGCAATCTGACCAAAATCAACTGTCATTGCATCTTGTTGAATGATTGTCAGCTTATCTTTCAGTTGAGGGTGGATATGCAGACGAGCCGCTAAATCACGGTCAAGCTCGACGACAGTCATTTTATCCATGCGTTCACCAACTGGCTCAGTCAGTGCCCCCAGGCCTGGGCCGATTTCCACGATGGTTTGGCCGACCTGTGGATTCATCGCATTGACAATATTATCAATGATAAGCTGATCGGTTAAAAAGTTTTGCCCGAAACGTTTACGGGCATGGTGCCCTTGATGGACTTTATTATTCATTACTGTTTTGTATCATTTTAATTGCTAGATTCAATGCGGTGATAAAACTACCCACATCAGCTTGACCTGTCCCCGCCAGCTCCAGGGCTGTGCCATGATCGACAGAAGTTCGGATAAATGGCAGTCCTAACGTAATATTCACGGCTCTGCCAAAACCTTGGTATTTTAACACGGGTAGCCCTTGATCGTGATACATCGAAAGTACGGCATCAGCATGATCTAAATATTTGGCTTGGAAAAGTGTATCTGCAGGCAATGGACCTTCCAGCCATATCCCTTCTGCTCTCAGGCTATCTAAGGCGGGAATGATGATATCTATTTCTTCATGTCCCATATGTCCCCCTTCACCGGCATGAGGATTCAGGCCGCACACATAGATATGGGGACGGGAAATACCGAATTTGGTTTTTAGATCATGATTGAGAATGGTGATCACTTCCCGTAGAGAATCAAACGTAATTGCTTTGGGGACATCCAGAATCGGCAGATGCGTGGTTGCCAGCGCTACCCGTAGCTCTTCTGTTGCCAACATCATGACCACCCTTGAGCATTGGCTGTGATCAGCAAAAAACTCAGTATGTCCGGTAAAAGGCACGCCTGCATCATTAATGACACCCTTATGTACCGGCCCAGTCACCAATGCTGAAAATTCCCCATTCAGGCAACCATCACAGGCTCTTGCTAAGGTTTCCGTCACATAAGTACCATTTTTCCGGTTTAACTCCCCTGCAATCGTCGGGGAATAAAGGTAAACGGGCAGGATGGTCAGGGTTCCGGCGGATTGTGATGAAGAAATGTGTTCTGGAGAATAAGTTTGTAGTTGCAGGGGTAAATTCAGTTGCTTAGCTCGGGAGAGCATTAGCTCTGGATCGGCACAGATAACCAGTTGGATAGGCCACTCTTTTTGAGCTAGGGCAATGACTAAGTCAGGGCCAACCCCGGCAGGTTCGCCGGGGGTAATGACGATGGGTTTATTATTGTGCATCGTTACCATCTAAAATTTTCACATAAGCAGAGGCGCGTAATTCTTGTACCCAGCTTTGTGCCTCTTCATTGAATTTACGGTTGAACAGCAAGCGATAGGCACGATCTTTCTGTGCGGCATCTGTTCTGTCAACTTTACGGCTATCCAGCAGTTGAATTAAGTGCCAGCCGAAAGAGGAGTGCACAGGCTGGCTGATCTCACCTTTTTGCAGCTTCATCAGCGCATCACGAAAAGCAGGATCGTAAGCACTCGGCAAATTCCAACCTAGTTCGCCACCGTGCATGGCTGAACCTGGATCTTCAGAATGCTCTTTTGCTGCTTCTTCGAATGAGGTTTTGCCACTTAAGATCTCTTCTCTGAGTTTCATCAGCTCGTTGCGTGCCTGCTCGTCATTCATAATAGGTGATGTTTTCAGCAGAATATGGCGGGCATTCACTTCGGTGACGGCAATAGACATCTGACCACCACGGATATCATTCACTTTCAGAATGTGAAAACCAACACCAGAACGAATTGGGCCAATAATCTGTCCTTTATGAGCAGATTGGAGCTGTGCAGCGAACAGGGATGGCAATTCTTGCAGTTTGCTCCAACCCATATTTCCCCCTTTCAGGGCTTGAGCATCACCGGAATAGGAGAGGGCTAATTTGCCGAAATCCACGCCATTCTGGAGTTCAGATAAGATTTTTTTGATCGTGGTTTCAGCTTTTTCTACCTGCTCTTGGTTTGGGTTTTCCGGCAGAGGGATCAGGATCTGGCTGATATTTACCTCAGAATCCTGACTGTTTTGGTTGCTAATTTGGTTAGCCAGTGAATCAACTTCCTGTGGCAGGATAGTGATGCGGCGGCGTACTTCATTGTTACGTACTTCTGCAATCATCATTTCCTTGCGGATCTGATTACGGTAAGCATCAAAGCTCATACCCTCTGTGCTCAGATTTTGTTTCAACTGGGCAAGGCTCAAGTGGTTTTGAGCCGCAATATTTGTGATCGCAGAATCTAAGGCTTGATCAGGGATAGTTATCTGCATCTGGTTTGCCATTTGCAGAACAATATCATCCATAATCAGGCGCTCAAGGATTTGGTGACGCAATGTTTTCTCATCCGGTAATTGCTGGTCTGCATGTTTTGCATTGAGTTTAACGGATTGTAAAAGGCTGTTGACGTCACTTTCCAGTACGACATCATTGTTAACAACGGCAGCTACCTTATTCAGCTCTTGTGGAGCCGCCATTGCGACAGAGTTTACTGAAAACATCAATCCGAAAATCAGCGATCTCCAGTTCTTCATACATTTCCCATCATATCAATCCCGCCTTGGCGGGGTTATTTTGTTTACATTGCGTTTTATCGGTATCAGAATGCACGTTGGTATGGAAGAATACCTTTCTGCAACATTTTCTGACTACCCAAACTATGATTGTTACTTAAGCCACGAAGTTCAACATTGAATGACCATTTATTGTCATATTGACTGCTGTCGAAGCGCCAGTCGGTGATCTTGCGTTCATAACCCACACTTACAGCCCAACAGCAGGTGTTGTATTGCAAACCTACCATCTGGTTTGCTGGTTGTTTCTCTTTGGTATCGTAGTAATAAGCTCCTACAAACGCCCAACGATCTGATAATGGCCAGCTTGCCACCATACCAATTTGAGAAATTCCTTGCTGGTAAGCGGGCGAGCCTCCTTTGAGTGTGGCTTGAATATAATCGCGGTCAACAAAACGATAGCTTAACTGCAACATGCGGTCAGCATCACGACGGTATTCCATGACGGCATTACCCATAGTTAAGCTGTCCAGACGATTATCATATTGCAGCCCGCCTTTGATGCCCCAGGAATCATTGATTTTCCAGTGCACATCTCCAGCCCAGGTTGTCGCTCCCGTTCCTTTTTTGTTTCCCATGATATCCTTGCTACCTGAAACAGACTCAGTATCTTCGGTACGTGGGCGTTCAAAGTAGTAGATTTGACCTACGGACAGACTAAAACGTTCAACTAAATCTTCATCATAAATACGGGTAGTCACACCGGCAGTGAACTGATTGGCAGACGAGATGCGATCTAAGCCACTGTAGAATCGGTCACGGAACAATCCAGTATAGTCCGATTGTAGTAGGGAAGAATCAAAGTTATTGATGTTATTTTGATTCTTATAAGGAACATAGAGATATTGAACACGTGGCTCCAGCGTCTGAGTGTAGCCCTGATTAAAATACATGGAGCGTTCCAACACTATCTTCGCATCTGATTTAAATACAGGCAGGACACGGTTTACTGATCTTTCCAATGACGCCGTATTAGAATTTTTTTTGGCCGCTTCCGAAAAATCTTGCTCATAGTGTGTTGCCATCAATTTAAATTCATTATTGATGCTTGCCCAACCATTAGAGAGTGGTAAGTTAATGGCTGGTTCCAAATGCCAGCGTGTTGCATCCGGCCACTGATTGCCGACACTGGAAAATTTCGCGACTTGGGCATAAGTATGGAAATCAAATGGCCCCAGATCATTCTTATAGTAATTGAGATCCAACTGAGGGGCAGCCCGATAAGCTTTTCTGCTATCACTAGAGGTAAAGATTTGGAACTGTTTGGTTGTTAGTGTGGCATTCCAGTTCTGTTGGGCATAGCCAATACTGAATTTCTGTGCAGCGTAGCCATCAGTACTGGAACCGTATTGTGAGCTGAAATCACTGAAATAGTTCGGATCACTGACTTTGGTATAATCAGCACTGAAACGCCAAACTTGATTCACGACACCACTGTGATTCCAGTAGAACAACCAGCGGCTGTTGCTATCCCGCTCAGGTCTGATATTGAGTCTTTTATCCTCTTTATACAGACGGTCTTGACCAATCCAATCCAGCGCAACTGTACCTGCACCCGCTTTGGTTAAGTAACGGAATTCATTATCCAGCTTCAAACCACGCTTCGTGATGAGATGCGGTGTAATTGTGGCATCATAGTTGGGTGCAATATTCCAATAATATGGCAGCAGGAATTGGAAGCCTTCCTTATTGGAAAAACTGGCATTAGGGATTAAGAAACCAGAACGGCGTTTATCCCCAATGGGTAATTGCAAATACGGAGTATAAAATACCGGCACATTAGCAACGCGAAAACGGGCATTCCAGATTTCAGCGACTTCTTCTTCACGGTCAAGGATAACCTCAGAACCCACAACACTCCAGCTATCATTACCGGGCAGACAGGAAGTGAATATCCCATTATTCATGATAGTATAGCGGTTCTCACCACGCATCATCATCTTATCTGCGCTACCACGTCCTTGACGGCCAACCATCTGGTACTTGCCTTGTTCCACGTCGGTATCTTTATTGTTCAGATTCGCCCAGGCGCGTGGTCCCTTCAAAATGATCTGAGGATCATCATAGCTGACATTACCCACTGCGGTAACAGTGCGTACAGGTTCTTTACCCTGTTCTTGTGTCTGTTCGAGCCGAACCTTATCGGCTATCAGGGTTTTATTTCCCTGTTGGATATTAACATTGCCAATGAACTCAACTGAATTGGGATATTCACCGTGAGTATCATCGGACTGAATGTAAACTGGCAATTTATTAGGATCACCTGTGATAATCGGCTTATCGTAGACAGGTACACCCAACATACATTGTGCTGCAAGGTCAGCATGAGCTTGCTGACTATAAAGTGCTGCCCATACCATTGTGGCCAGCAGGGTAGGATAACATTTATTCATAGATGTTTATGCGGTTCCGTCATCAGTGGCATCGTGCCAGCAAACGCTCAGAGACTAACGTAGTTGAGAGATATGAGCCAGAGTAAAGTTTAACTTTGCTAATCTTGTTGTTAGGCACAGAGCTTAATGGATAGTATGATAATGCAAAATTGCGCTCAGGGCATTGGGGAATTGAAGACTATATGCAGTATTGGGGAAAATTATTCGGATTGATATTTGGGATTGCATCTGGTGCTGGTTTTTGGGGGATTGTGATTGGCTTAGTGCTTGGTCACATCTTTGACAAAATCAGGATACAAAAATTGGGGAGAACGACTAAAGGCCCAACCCGACAGGCGCTGTTTTTCCGCGGTACTTTTCAAGTATTGGGGCATTTAACCAAAGCAAAAGGTCGGGTAACAGAAACAGATATTCAGCTCGCTACCCAATTAATGAACAGAATGCAACTGCATGGAGAGGCACGACTTTCTGCGCAGCAGGCATTTCGTGAAGGCAAACAGCCGCAATTTCCTTTGCGTGAAACATTGCGACAACTACGCCGTGCTTGCTTCGGTCGTTCTGATCTGATCCGTATGTTTCTGGAAATTCAGTTACAAGCTGCATTTGCTGATGGTGAACTGCATCCTAATGAAAGAAAAGTGTTGTTTGTCATTGCCGAAGAGTTAGGCATTTCCCGTATTCAATTTGAACAATTCCTTGCCATGATGGAAGGTGGGCGCCATTTCGGTGGACAGCACCAGCAGCATGGGCGTTATCAAGGTCATGAGCAGCCGCGTGCAACATTGGAAGATGCTTGTAAAGTATTGGGCGTCAATAAACAGGATGATGCGACCACTATTAAGCGGGCTTATCGAAAACTGATGAGTGAGCATCATCCCGATAAGCTGGTGGCAAAAGGTTTACCACCAGAAATGATGGAACTGGCGAAACAGAAGGCGCAGTCCATCCAGTTGGCTTACGATTTGATTAAAAAAGAACGGGGCATTAAATAGCACTCGTCAGGCGCTTTTTGAAGTTTTCAGACTGGTGTCTGAGCCAGATAGAACGGATATTTCTGGCAGATATTATAATTACATTCGCCCCCATAGTTTTAATGGAGGCTTGAATACGAAAAGCAATGGGAGAAGGCTAAAATAGTGTCCGGAAGTTCTTGACCGCTACATCACTCAGTCCATTTTGGGATTTTTTGATTTGGCGATTAATCAGATCGCAAAAATTGGACTGAGTTCTCTTCGAGAGATCTACTATTTTGAAAGCTTATTTGTATTAGTTCAGACTAGATCTGACACTTCGGTTTGAAAAGAAGAGAGTTACCGACTTTGATTAAAGGTGATGAATCCATAATCAAAGACTAAGAGGTAACTCTCATGCTTTATACTAGCAATCCAATCATCAAACACAAGGCGGGTCTGCTTAATCTCGCTGAAGAACTCAGTAATGTCTCAAGAGCCTGTAAAGTGATGGGTGTATCCAGAGATACGTTTTATCGTTATCAGGAACTCGTTGAAACAGGCGGGATTGATGCGTTAATCAACCAAAGCAGAAAAACCCCTAATTTGAAGAACCGTGTGGATGCGGAGACTGAACACGCCGTTATCAACTCGGCCATCGAATTCCCGGCCTATGGGCAAGCCAGAACAAGTAATGAACTCAGAAAATCAGGCATCTTTGTGTCTGCCAGTGGTGTCCGTTCTATCTGGCTCAGACATCATCTTGAGAACTTCAAAAAGCGTCTGGCAGCCCTTGAAAAGAAAGTGGCTGACGAAGGCATTATCCTGACTGACGAGCAGGTTGCCGCCCTTGAACGTAAGCAGCATGATGACGAGGCTTGTGGCGAAATTGAAACCGCTCATCCTGGCTATTTAGGGTCGCAAGATACCTTTTATGTCGGTAATCTTAAAGGCGTGGGACGCTTGTACCAACAAACTTTCGTCGATACTTACAGTAAAGTGGCTTTCGCGAAACTCTATACGAGTAAAACGCCCATTACGGCGGCGGATTTACTGAATGACCGTGTGCTGCCGTTCTTCAGCGCTCATAGATTGCCGATGTTACGTATTCTGACAGACAGAGGCACCGAATATTGCGGGCGTGTTGAGCACCATGATTACCAACTGTATCTGGCTGTCAATGATATCGACCATACCAAGACAAAGGCGATGTCACCGCAAACCAATGGCATCTGTGAACGGTTTCACAAAACCATCCTGAATGAATTTTACCAAGTGACGTTCAGAAAGAAATTGTATGGCTCATTGGATGAGTGACAAAAAGATCTGGACAAATGGATGGACAATTACAACAATCACCGCACTCATCAAGGAAAAATGTGTTGCGGCCGGACACCAATAGAAACCCTTCAGGATGGGAAATCTATTTGGGCAGAAAAAAATCTGACCCAAATATAATCTGACAGTCGCCGATAACAAAGTGGGTAACTGTCAGATCAAGTCGCGACTAGTACAGCTTATTTAAACATATCCATCTATTTCCTCGATATGAGGTGGCTGTATTGTGTATTCGAAAACCGGATATGGTCCATCTTCAAATATTTCGTCATGGTAACCTTTTGAACCAATTTCTAAAGCTAAGGGACTTCTGAAGTTCTTACCAAGCTTTAAAGAAGTTAATACGTGTTTAAAATCAAATACAGGACTCCAACCTAGCTCTTCTCTTGCTTTTGTATTTATATACACCCTATCGATGATTGAGTTCATTTTCCAGTTAAAATCTTTATAAATTTCTACATATTCTGGAAAATATTTTTCTACTACAGAAGGAGCATTTATCCGCAACATTGCCATATCATCTTTCGAAAATGGGCTATTAGCACTAATAATATATCTATTGAATTTTTTTCTAGGTGCTTTTTCCATTGCTAAAATTATAGCTTCTACGGCATCTTGGATATCAACTCTACGATATAAATACTCATTTGCTTTTAAATTATCTGAGTCAAAGTTTTTTCTAGCAATCCTACAATCATCTTCTTCTTGGAAAAACCTAGATAGCTTTAAGACTAAACATGGTAGGTTATAATTTCGATGAAATATTTGACATAAATCTTCAGCGCTTTGTTTCGTGACGCCATAAATATTTTTTGGTATCGTATTTGTTGATTCATCAATATAAGCTGCTGGAAGTCCTTTATCTGGTATAAGTGCATCTCCAAAGGTACTTGTTGTGCTAACATAAATAAATGATTTAACATTCATTAACTTAGATAATTTCAATATATTAAGTGTGCCTAATACATTGGTTTCAATGAATTTTTCATATGAATGAGTCACAATATGAGGTTTATGTAGAGTTGCAGTATGTATGACAGAATCGACATCTCTCATACATGAATTAATAAATTTTTTATCAGTTATTGAACCTACAATATCTGTTGTGTTGGAAGGTTTTATATCAATAGAAATGACATCAAAACCTCGTTGTCTCAAAGTAATAACTAAAGCAGCACCTAAGTGACCGCTACTTCCTGTGACTAATATTTTTTTATTCATAATCATATTTATTTTATCTACGTTTAAAGATGAATTTATTTTTTTGAAATAAATATCGTAACTAATTATTTCATGTGTATTAAATAAAGATTAAAGTCGATTTTTTATTATTAAAATTAATTACTATATCCGTTATTCTGAATCTAATTGTTTTTTTATATTTGTGATATTAATCACAGATGTAGGTGAAAGATAATTAATTTATATATTTCAATAAATTTTGATTGTAGAGAAAAGATGAGTTAAATACGAAGTATAATAGGTGAGGTATTAAAAAGAATGAGTCAATTGTGATACATTTCACAGTTTCTACACTAGAAAAGTTTGAGTTACATAACTGAATATTTTTGTTAATTTTTTGTTTCATTCTTATTGACTTGTCAATTTATTTAGCTTAATGTAATTTTTAATTAATTATATGTAACTGAGTTTACCTGAAGGATTGCTCCATGTATAACATTAATATATTGTATATTGGTCAGGTTAGAGATGCACAGAAGAAGATTATTCAGTTAGGTTATGATTTAACTCTTTTCAGCAAAAGGATAGATTTTGCTACATCTGAAGAGTTCTATGAGCATGATATAAATACTCCCTATATAAATGTAGTATTATTTTCAAATAATGCTGATGCTGGTGAGTATGCGCAAGTTGCAAAGGTACTACATATGATAAGAAAATTTGATGCTGTCATATGTTTTAACGATCATATGCAGGATATAGCTATTCAAATATCCAACCAATTATGTTTACCATATTCAATTTCAAAAGAAACTTTAGACAAATGTTTTGATAAAGGTAAGATGAGAAAAGCTTTATCATTACGTGATTTAAATCAAATTAAATTTGATATAGTAAAAAATGATACCGAATTGAAAAAATCACTATTAACATTTAAATATCCTTGCATTATAAAGCCAACTTCATCGAGTGGTAGTAAAGGGGTAGTTAAATTAGCTTCATTTCATGAATGTGAGAAATATTTAAATGGTTTTTATAGTGGACTGTATCCTTTAATTGTTGAGGAATATATACAAGGGAAAGAATATAGTGTTGAAACCGTTTCTAACGGTGGTTATCATGCGATTTTAGCTATTACAGAAAAAGAAATAGATTTAAATACTTTCGTTGAAATAGGTCACACTATTCCTGCTAAAATTACCAAGAACACCTTTCTTAAGATAAAAAATAATGTATCAAAATATCTGAAAATTTTAGGCGTTGAAAATGGACCTTCACATACCGAAATAAAAATTCACAATGAGGAAGTCTATATTATAGAAACACATACACGTGTTGCTGGTGATAATATTTCTAAGCTTATTGAAATAGCAACAGGATTTAATATTTATGAGATATGTGTTGAAGAAGCTCTTGGTAAAAGAATTATAGAATGTATTCCTGAATTCCCTGTATATAAAATGTCAGCATCGATTCGATATTTATATTATAATGGGGAAACACCGGCTGTGATAACTTCTTTATGTTATAAAAATGCTTTTCTACCAGGCATCATTGAAATAAATATGCATAAAAAAAGTGGTGACATAATCGAGAGATTGGCTAAATCAAAAGACAGGATTGGTTACGTCATTTCTAAATCAGTTAATAGCGGGCAAGCCAAAAGAACTGCATATGAAGCATGCTGCAGAATTGAAATGGACTATATATAAAGTGAGAAAATGTAATAATGATAGGGAAAATTTTCATTTCTGAATTATTATCAAATCTTTCTAGAGGAATTTTTTCATTATCTTTTGGTTTATCTCTTTATAAGGAAACAGGAAACATTTTTGCTTTCTCGTATAGTTACTTACTTGAAGGTATAATTGGCTCTTTTCTACAATTAACATCTGGCGCACTGATAGATAAGTATAGCCCCAAAAGAGTGTTAATATTGACTTGCTTTATAGTTCCTGTTGCTATTGGAATTGTTTATATTATCAGTCTATCAACTGAATATAAAATATATTTTTTAATACTTATTACTGTAATAATAAAAATTAGTAGATATTTTTCTAAAATTTCTATGTTTTCTTTAACTCCATCATTGTGTGAAAGTAAAAATATAGATAAGATAAATTTTAATGGAAAATTAAGTGTTGCTTTTCAGGTAGGACAAATTGGTGGGATGATTATTTCAGGTATATTATTTGGTTATAATCTAGAAGAGTATATAATTCCACTTGTTATATTTATATTCTTTTTTTCAGCTGTATTTACTTATCTTTCATTAAAAGATATGAAAGAACAACAATATGATTATACTAAGAAAGATATTAATTGGCCTGAAGTTATTTGCTATATAAAAGGAAGTAAAGATATAAAAATATGTTTATTTATTGGGACCTTAGACTATATCGCTCTAGGATTATTCAATGTTCTTTTGGTTCCAATTTCAAATAATAATTTCGAAAATAGTATCTTATGGTTAACAATATTTGAGTCTTTATTTGCCATTGGTGCTATAACTGGTGGAAAATACATAGGAAAAAGAAGAGTGAAGCAATTAAAGTCAACCAATTGTACACTATTGTGCTTATATTCCTCCCTGCTTTTTTTTGTGTGTGTTTATATATCATTGTCAGCTTATTTTTTAGGGTTATTCGTTTTTTTATTTGGTTTTTCTTTAACATTATCAGTAGCAAAATGGAATGCGAATTTACAGGATTTATTTAAAGATAATATGCAAGGTAGAATATCTTCGATTAAATTCATGATAACATCTATAATGGTTTCACTATTCGTAGTTATAAACTCATTCATATTTTCGTTTGGATACACTAACTCACTTATTTTTGTTTCATTATCTATATTTATTTTCTCTATAATTATATTTTTTTCATCCCGTCATGGTGATAATAGATATTGAAAAATAATTTCAAATTCAAGGGGTAAGTTTTACGATTTACGAAAAAATGTGAAAAATTAAAAATACTTACTTGTCATAAGATGGTGAAAGAAAACTTTAAAACACCCTAAATATATTAATTTCAACAAAAATTAACCACTTAAAACTTATTTTATCGTTATTAAGAGTTAAAAAATGAAGAAAGAAAAAAATCATATTCCAATAATAGTCCTGATTTTTGTCGTGTTAATTTCCCCATTGGGAATAGATATATATATACCGTCATTGCCATCAATGGCTGACTATTATGGAATTTCAAACGATGCTATTGCAGCTAGTGTTTATGTATTTGTATTCAGTTTAGGAGTTGGTCAGATATTAGTTGGTCCAATCTCTGATATAATCGGGCGAAGAGTAATTGCTCTATTCGGTATTCTCTTGTTTTTGATTTCATCATTTTTTTTAGCAAAAACTCAATCATTTGAATGGTTGCTTACTTTTAGGCTATTACAGGGAGTTGCAGCTTGTTGTACATCTGTCGCTGTTTTTGCTGTGATAAGAGATGATTACGAGCCAGAAGAATCTGTAAAAGTATATAGTATCATGAATGCTTCTATTAGCATTGCACCATCATTTGCTCCTTTTATTGGTGGTCTATTGTCGGTAAATTTTGGTTGGCAATCAAACTTTTACTTATTATCACTCTATTCTTTATTCACTTTAACTGTTGTACACTTATTTTGGAAAAAAACAAATAAAAGATCTGTAGATATTAATGCTACAAAAGCATTAAGATTATATAATAATATCTTAAAAGAAAGATTATTTAGACATGGAACATTGATTTGTACACTTTCTATGTCTGTGTTATTGATTTATGTAACAGTGTCCCCAAGAATTATAATAGAGGAATTAAAGTTTTCTGAAATTGAGTTTTCAATAATATTTGGTTTTAATGCTTTATTTATGATGTTAATTGGTTTGTTATTATCTAAATATGTTATTCATATTGGAAGAGTAAACTTAATAATAATTGGCGGAATATTCATGTTAATAGCAGGATCATCTCTGTTATTAATTACAGAAGGCTTCTTAAAGCTAAATATAGTTACATTCATGATTCCTATGATTTTTTTATCTAGTGGCTTTTCAATATTGATTTCTGTTTCTATGAGTTTCGCATTAGAACCTTTTCCTAACAATGCAGGTTCTGCTTCTGCTGCCATAGGTTTTTTCCAAATGATTGGTGCATCTGTTATTTCAATTTTTGTTGATATATATTCATCGAACATATTATATTCTTTGTCTATTATATTACTAATACTAGGGGGGATAGGTTTAATTTTTAGTGCTTATTTACGTAAAAAAACACATTGACATTAAATTATAGGTGGAAAATAAAATGGTTAATATTGAAATCTTAAAAGAAGAAGTGAAATTGAAAGGCTACGCCAAAATAAAAGGATTATTTAATCCTTCTGAACTTGAGTTATTGAAAAAAAACATTAGGTGCTCAGAAGCATACAAAAATTATAAACTAAATACTGAGAAGCAGCCTCCAATGACCAAAGCTGTAAAAAGTAGTAATCTCCTATTTAGGAATGATGGTGAGCTTTTGAATGAGTGGCTGTCAATGTCAATTCAAAAAGAAAAATTCAAAATATTGAGTAAAATAGTAGAACATAATTTAATTAGAACTAATGATCATGTCCTTGAAATAGCACCGAATACACATAAAGGTTTGGATTGGCATGTCGGTTATTATTCATTTTCATATACACAATTAGAAGACTACGGTTGTACTTTATGGGTTCCATTAGATAATATCTCACGAAAACAGAAAGGTGGTATGAAATACATACCTAAAAATAAATTAAATGGTCAATTCATATATCAATTTGCAAACTATTTTTTTGATTCAATGAGACTTCTTGATCCCAGTGAAGAGTACAATAAGATAGCGACATCAGATAAATTTATGATAAATTCTGTTACAACATTTATTGATGATAATGTGAATGAGTCTGATATAGAAGATTTTGATTTTGATATTGGTGATGCTTTTTTATTTGACAAAAATGTTATTCATAAAACATCTGAATTTCTTACAGGTGACTTAAAATCTAGAATGGCCATTATTATCAGATTTGTTAGCAAAGATTCTTTATTTGATAAAGAAAGGTTTATAAGTATATTTAAACATTTGGAAAAATCTTCTATATCTGCTACTTCAAGCACTGCATATTTTGATGTAAATACAGAAGACAATAATGAAATAAAACCAAAAGATCCATTTTTATCTAAATTAGTTCCTGAGAAACATAAAATAAAATTAATTGATTCTCATGTGGTTAGGAAAGACTTTAAAAACAGATTATTTATTACTAAATAACATGAATATAATAAAAAACATCATCTATTCACCTAATGGAAAAATAATTTGGGACAGCTCTGAAAATACTTTTTTAGATGAAAATCATGTCAATGGAGCTACTTTAAGATACCTAAACAAATTACCTAAAGGATGTAAAGTTAATGAAATTAAGAATGTTTTTCAAAAGCTAAATATTCAATCTTTTAACTATCCAATTAAAGGGTTCCCTATTAATTTACCTAACGCTAAAGTTATAGAGGAAGAGGTAAATAAGTTAAATGATTATCACGCTAATTTGTTGAATTTATATAAGATTAACTTACCGCAAATTTATAATTCAAACGGTGAAGATATATGTTTTCTTACCAGAAAACACGAAAGACAGGATGACATTTATAGAATAAATAATACCGATAAAAAAACTTGGCGTTTAAATTATTCAGCTGACCCAGCTTTATTTACATGGTTGAGAGGACATACTTTTGAAAGTAATAAATTACCATTTAGAATTGAAAGTGAAGTCGATTGTTTCAGAAATTTTTTATCTGGTGCTGTAAATGGTTTAGACCATATGCGCCAATTTAATTTAAGAGATATTCATTCTTTCTGTAAAGAACAAGAATCTAAATCTGAATTATTTTTCCTTGCCATCACTTTTTCTGAAGGAATGAGATACTATTTCGATGAAAATTGGGTAGCTTTTATTGATATTGATTCTGATTATTTTGATAATAATCTTAATTATGGGCAGGAATTTGCTAAACAAATTAGACAATATGTTGTTCTGAATGTATTCGAAAATAAAAAGACATATTATACTGTGCGTAGTGGTTTTAATGTTGATGCTGGTTATAAGTCTGTAATGATTTATAATTTTCAGCACGACGAGCTGAATGCCGAACGATTTAGTATAAAAGCTAGTAATAAAGAGAAGATTAATGTTATTCATGCTTGCTTAGCAAGAGGAGTGACAAGGATCTTGCCTGCTATGATAGGGAAAATCATCTCTTATAGAGAAAAAAAGTTTTTACCTTTAAGCTTAAGTCCTGTTCAAGTAGCTATTATCTTTATCGGTACTACAAATACATATTGTATAAGAATAGCAACTGAGTTTTCAATGAAAGGAATTCGTGTATGTATTCTTGAACGGGGAACTATTTCGGAGCGGATAAAATGGAGTATGAATAACTGGATTCCATTTTATTGCATAGTAGGTAACGATGATCACCTTGCTTCATTAAGGATTGAATCAAAGTTTAATCAAGACAATATGTCTTTTGATGATCTATTATGTAAATTACCATCATTAGAAAAAAATTATAATTTTTCAAAGCCAAAGGAATATTATGATTTATGACTACCGAGAAAATATTACAAGAGAGAAAATTTAATAACATTAGATTTAATCAGAATGATTCTATAGATTTTGCTAAAGAGTTTGATCCGAATCCAATTCATTTAAAAGAGAATTCATATAATCCGTTCATAAAGAAAAGGTGTGTTTCTGGAATATATGTACAATCTGTGATAAATAAAATATTATTACATAGCGATATTTATGAGGGATTGGTTTGTGCTACTAATGTTTCAGTCAAATTTATTAGACCTGTGATTCCTGAATCACCTCTTCTTTTAGTATGTCACTATGAAGATTATTCTCATAGAAAGAGCAGGAAATATATTTTTAGAAAGATTAAATGTATCTTAAAAGAAGAAATTAGCAACATGATTTTGGTTGAATATAAAGTAACAAACATAATAGGGTGTTAACTATGGAAAATTTGAAAGAGCTTTTCGGTGCTGAATATTATAATAAAGGTTTTCATGGAATTGTGAGAAGTAAATATGGTGACTTATATCATTATACTTGTTACATTGGCGAGCATATCATTGATATTGATGAAGGAGATAGCGTTGTTTATATTAGTGAAGATTTAAAAATTCTTGAATGGCGCCGTGGTTCATTGAATCTCCATGTAAAACATTATGCAGTTGTTTTAAGAGGATACACTCCAGAAAACAAAACTTCTGAGTTATGTTTAAAAACAACACTTCCATATGTCAATGGCTGTTCTACTCGTCAGATTTTTCCGCCAGAACGTTTAGGTGATCCAACATTACAAATGTTAATTATTCCTCCGTATTCTAAAGAACAGGCACACCATATTCATTCCACACCACGTATAGTTTATGTTTTACAAGGAAGTGGATATAGTATTGTTGGAATGGAATATAAATATATCCGTGAAAGATTACTACCTGGACAAGTTGTTGTCATCGATCCGATGTGCCCACATCATTTTGAAACTCAGAGTGAGCGTTTAGTTGTTATTCCATTGCATATATTCAGTTCTATTGGTGCATTAGAGAATAATCATCCTATGTTTAATGGCACACACATGATTAATCAAGGTATGTAGTTAATTTTTCTTTTTAAATTGGTTATTGACTTGTCGCAGTTTAGATCTGTATTTATGAGACTAAAGCTGCATAAATTCTGGATTTACGTGATGTAAATCATCACAGGGTTAATAACCAATCCAATATTCAATTAGATAAATATTATGTCATATACTATTCTTGATTTTTCGAAACCATATTCCCAAAATTTGGGTAAACAATATGATTTATTAAAAATGGCTCCAAGAGCATCTGCTGTGGTTTTATTGATAGAATCATCCAAAGAATTAGCGATGTCCATTATTGCATGTTTTGAACTAGGACTTGTCGTTGTTCCTTTAGATCCTAGATTGAGTATTGAGCATAAAACAGCGATTATAAGTAAAGTTCGACCATCTCGAGTAATTTTAGAAAAGTATCAGATTCAGATATTTAATGACTTTCGGATCTATGATGAAAAAATATCATTTATTATTTTCTCATCTGGTTCAATGGGTGCCCCAAAAGGTATCGTTCATAAACGGAGTTCCGTAATTGGTAACGCGCTAAAAACTTCAGAACTACATGGTATCCAAAGTAGTAAACGGCTTCATGGTACCTGCATGCCTTTAATCCATTGTAATGCAATTATGATGTCTTTAATGGGAACCTATCTAGCAAAGCAGAAATTAGTGCTTTTTGAAAAACCAGATCCATTAGAGATACTAAAAGCTATTGACAAATACAACATACGGACATTCTCTATTTCTCCTGCAATTCTTTCCGAAGTTTTATCTATAAGTTATGCATCATCTTTGCAAAATTTGGAGTATTTTATTTCTGCTTCAAGCCCACTATCACAAAATCTGTGTAGTGAATTATATAAATTATATGGTCCAAAATTAAGACAGGGTTATGGCTTATCAGAGCTCGTAAACTTCAGCTTTATGATGCCCTTACTGGATGATAAAAACTTTATAGAACAATACATTAACAATCCGCCTCCAGTTGGATATATTTTGGAGAACTCTACTTTTAAATTAGTTGATAATGAAATATTAATTAAGTCAGAAGATTGCTTTTTGTATTATTTAGATGATATTGAAGAAACAAAAAAAGTATTTGACCAAGATGGTTATGTAAGAACTGGTGATTTTGGTGAACTTCGTGATGGTTATTTAGTTATTAATGGCAGAAAGAAAGAAATTATCAATCGAGGAGGTGAAACAATTTATCCTATTTATGTGGATGAATTGATTAAAAATTCTACTAATATTGCTTCAGTAGCAGCCTTTGGAGTTATTAATCAAAAAATGGATAATGTTATTGGTGCATATATTGAAATTTCAAAAGGAGTTTCTGCTGCTAGAATATATAACATTATTAATAAAATACGGCCACCTATAGATGTAGTGTCTTTTGACAATGTTTTAAAAACGCTAACTTTAAAACCCAAACGCTCACTTATGGCTGAACAGGTTGCTTCACTATCTTGTTCTCAAAGTAAATATATAGAGCTATGTAAACACGCATATATTTGCTATAAAACTATACTTACATATGCCAAACCTAGTAGCAAACAGTTATTATTTATTTTTGAGAATGCAAAACTGTTTGTAGAACAATTTGAATCTAGGTTTGATTATGTTAACGTCCAGCTTCTAAAAATATCTGAAGCAATACACTTAGCATTGAATTTGTTAAGTGTAAGTTGGCCTAAGCTATTAGCTAGTGAGATACAGTGCTCAGATGTAATCAGACAAAAAAAAGGCCTATGGGAACGTTTAATGTGTGAATATCCGATGGGAATATATGCCGATGCTATGTCGATGCAGTTGATACAATCCAATGCACTAAAAGGTCGATGTATAGAATTAGGTTGTGGAGTAGGAAACACGACTAGAAAAATAATTAGCCACCTAAATGAAGATTTTGTACGAACTGACATCAATATTGATATTGCGAAAAAATTATCATGTCCAGGAAAATTAGAAAATTACAATTTTAATTGTCCATCAAAACTAGTAAATTTTGATACTGTTTTCTCCACTAATGCTATTCACTGTGCAGTTGATAAACCCAGTACATTAAAATATATATATGATATATTAAATGATGGTGGTAAATTAATTTTATCCGAAGGAAATAAATTCTCTGAATTAGGATTTCAATGGTGTTTGAATGCATTTTTCGGACTATTAGATGGATGGTGGAATGTAGGTGGATTCCTCACACGAGATGAATGGTTAGAGTCATTAGAATCCGTAGGATTTGATGTTATACGTTATTCTAAAATTAATGCAGGACGTTTTGATTTAGGTGGGTTAATAATAGCGGAGAAAATAAAAAAATGATCATTTTAAGTTTGAATGCACCTACTAGGCATAACGAGATCCCCGATTGGGCATTTCATAGTCATGATATTATCATATTTTCACATAAAGATAATATTCATATTATCTCTAAAGATATACAGCAGAAAGCAAAGGCAGTATGGCTTTACGAGTATGAAAGTGAATTATTTAAATTTATTGAGAACTCAGGATTTGATTTTAATGAAATTAGGGTGTTTTGTGCGACTGAAAGTTTTATGGATCTTGCTGCTATTGTTCGTGACAAATACTCTATATTTGGTATTAAAAGCGAGTTATCAACTCTATTTCGTAATAAATTGAAAATGAAGTCTAAACTTACTAATGTGGTCAGAGTACCGACTTTTGGGAAATATAAACATCAAACTTTTGAAATGATTTCAAGTGAAGTTGGTCTTCCTTTTGTATTAAAACCTGTAGATTCTGCCGGTTCAGAAGGTGTATATATAATAAATACAAATATTGATTTCATCAATTCAGTAAATTGTATATCTGAATCTTTACATGAATATGAATATGAAGAATTTATAGATGGTACCCTTTATCATGTAGATATGGTTATACAGAATGGATTAATAATTTTTGGTGTCTCTTGTGAATACAATGCACCAAATTCACATTTTTTAACTGGTGTTCCCTGTCTTTCAATAATCTTACCTCACCAAGATAAATTACATAATGAACTGTATTATTTTTCAAAAAAAGTTATTGGAGCTTTAGGATTAGACAATGGTGTTACCCATATGGAGATTTTTAGGGACAATAATACTCATGAACTGATTTTTTTAGAAGTGGGTGCTAGGCCAGCGGGTGGAGTAAATGTTAATTTATTCAAACGAAAATTCGGAATTGATCTTGTCGAAGAAAGTTTGAAAATAGAGTTGGGATTAAAAGTATCTGATATTAAACCTATCAACGAACTCTATTTTATAGCAGGAACATTTCCTACACTGCATGGAAAATTAATAAATATTAAGAACCCAAGTATTGAGTCTGAGTTTGAGCTTAATTGTTTTTATACAATTGGAGATAAAATGGATACACCAACTAGCCTTCGTAGTAGAGGCGCAGATATTATTGTTTATAATAATTGTTATAATGCCCTGAAAAAAGATTTTTCTAGGCTATGTAATTTTCATCCATTTATTGTTGAACAGTGTCACAATAAACTATGAATGTGATGTGGAGTATCAGATATATTAACTAAATTTTTTCATGATAGTAAAGCACCAAAATGTAGTTGAATCTTGACTTCTCGCAACGCGAGAAGTCAAGGAATGTCCTACAAATTCGAAATTTTATTTAGGCGGAAGTTTATGTCGTCATAGATCCAGTATTTATGCGTCATGCAGTCGCATAAATTTCAGTACAAGGGCAAGAGAATGAATGTTTTGTGAATACATGGATCGAAAAAGGAGCATTACTCGATTAAATTTGAAACAAATTAACGTATCCAGCTATTCGATTGACTTAAATATTACTCAATTTTTTAATTTAATCACTCATGCTTTCGCACTAGCAAAAAGTGCATTTTTATGAAATTAATTTCAACTTTATGGGAGTGGGATATTTTACCCCAGTAATTATGTTTACAATAAACCATTTTTTACACATTACCATATTATCAGGCATCATATTGATGATGCCTGGCCCAACTAATACATTACTATTATCTTCTGGGGCTGCTGTAGGTTTTTTTAAAACACAGAAATTAGTGATGGCTGAATTATTTGCTTACCTTCTTTCCATAAGTATATGGGGGTTTTTTCTACAGAAATTTACATATAATACAGTTGGAATAACTAATTTTTTGAAATTGATAGCTGCATGCTATATTTTTTGGGTGTCGTTTAAGATATGGAAATTTAAAGAAAAACAGAATGAAGAGGTTTTGGTAAAATCAAAGAATATCTTCATTATTACTGTGCTTAATCCAAAATCTTTTGTCTTTGCTTCATATGTCATGCCTCATGAAACATTTACCCATATAACTATGTATTTTCCATCTATTTTTTCGTTTATAGCTATTCTTTTACCTGCATCATTTACTTGGTGTTTACTAGGTAATTCTTTCTGTAGAGACAATAAGAATAACTCCAAACATAGATTATCTGAAAATCTCGTGTTCCGTATAGCATCTTTAATTCTATTAATTTTTTCATCTCTCATGATATATAATGCAATACATCAATTAATATTATTTTTTTGGTGAGAAATTCCGATAATAAAATATTATCAATCAATAAAATACATGAATAATAAATGAGACTATTACACTTTACATAATAAGTGTGATTTCTTTGAGGATTATTCTTCCAACGATAATTAGTTAATCGATATAGTATTCTATTTTTAATATTTTTTAATGAGTGAAAATTATAATGGAGTGATAATATATGAAGAGAATAATAACCAAAAAAATAAAACATAGTACCATGAAAGTAACCTTCTATTTGGTAGGTTTTATATTAGGCAATGTTAATTCCTCTTATGCTGCCGTTATACCCTCTGGCACTCAGTTAGCTGAAAAACAAGAGATAGTACGTAATAATGGCCCTGAACCTGTATCTTTAGATGTCCATAAAGTTGAAAGTAATGAGTTAAATATTATACATGACTTTTTTGATGGTTTAGTCTATACAGATCGAAAAGGTAATATTGAACCAAGACTTGCTGAAAGTTGGGAAACGCAAGATAGCCAGACTTGGCTGTTTCATCTGAGAAAAAATGCCAAATGGTCTGATGGCTCAATAATTACAGCACATGATGTAGTCTTTAGTTGGCAACGTCTTATTGATCCTACAGTAGGCTCACCTTATAGTAGCTATTTAGGAACAGCTCATGTTATTAATGCTGATGCTATTTTAAAAGGCAGAAAAAAACCAGAAGAATTAGGTGTTAGGGCACTAGATGATTTTACTTTAGAAATTAAACTAGAAAAACCAGTTGTTTATTTGTTAAAAATGTTAACACACCCTATTTTGGTTCCAGTTAATGAAAAAGTCATCAAAAAATATGGCGATGAGTGGATACGACCTGAACACTTTGTTAGTAGTGGAGCATTTAAGTTATCTGAATGGAAAGTCAATGAAAAAGTAATCGGTATCAGAAATCACTACTATTGGGATGATAAAAATACCGTTATCAATAAAGTAACCTACCTTGCAATCAATTCGGAAAAAGCCGATTTAAACCGTTATCTTGCTGGTGAGATTGATATCACTCACACTATTCATGCCGATTCTTTTATGACATTGAAAAAAAAATTAAGCGATCAAATTAATATTAATCCAATGCTAAGTAGCTATTTTTATGTATTTAACACTAAAAAAGCGCCATTTAATGATGCCAGAGTCAGACAAGCTTTAAATTTAGCTATCGATAGAGAAATAATTTCGTATAAAGTATTAGGTATGGGACAACTTCCAGCTTACAATATTCTCCCACCTAATATAGGTAATATTAGGTTAGAATTACCTCGATATGCTTCTTGGACACAAGAGCAACGAATTCAAGAAGCGAAAAAATTATTAAGCGAAGCAGGATTTAACGAAAAAAATCCACTCAAATTTGATCTACTGTATAATACAAAAGAATTACACAAAAAATTAGCAATTGCTATCAGTTCTATGTGGAAAAAGAATATAAATGTTGAAGCTACTTTGCAAAATCAGGAATGGAAAGTGATGTTAGATAATATGCATCAAGGTAAATTTGATGTAGTCAGATATGCATGGACAGCGGAATATAATAATCCTATGTCTTTCTTTGGTATATTCCTAGCAGGAAATAGTCAAAATATATCACAATACGAAAACAATAAATTTTTTCAAACAGTAATTAAAGCAGGAGAAACTAACGATATAGATTATTATCAACAGGCAATGAATATATTAAATGAGGACACTCCAATTATCCCAATTTATTATTACGTTAGCAATAGATTGGTTAAACCTCATGTCGGTGGTTTTTACGTAACACCAATGGATTATGTTTCCACAAAAGATCTCTATATTATAAAACATTAGGAGATATTGCTGGATTAACACAATCTGTATAATATTTAGCAGGAGTCATAGACAGGATCTTAAGAATTAAGTCTTTCAAAACACGCATCCAATGTTTTGTTTTTACATGATTTTCTTTGTGGTGTTTTGAAAGCGTTCCGACGTAAATATTCTTGTGCTTTTTCCAGCCAAAAATACGTTTCCGACCATGCTTTTTGGAGCAGATTTTCTATGATTGGCCTGAGCCAGATATCTGTATTTTGAGCGGCTTTGAACAATGAGACGGCCGAAAATAACCGGCTTGCCAACGAACGCCTGAGCAGTAGTGCCAGTAAACTGAGCTAGATCAAGCCGGTGGCTATCGTTTCTTTCCTTGTGGTAAATCCGTGCCAATTTGTATGCGATTTTAGCTCTTTGAACAACAGCTCTATTTGCCAGCGGCAACGATAAATATCCATGATATCACTGGCTGTAAACTCGCCCATAGACAAATTCGTCAGCCAAAGGCAGAAGCGTTTTCCTTCGGCAAACCAGCGGCGAATTAGGCGAAATTCATAACCATTACGCTGACAAATCAGATCCAGCACTTCTGAGCGGTTGGTTCTGCGTGTGATGGATTTCAATGGCTTACCAGACAGTTTGGACAATAACTTTCCCTGTCCATTGCGGGCGGTCATTATCTGAGGATTGAGCAATTTGCTTCCCCGGACAATAAATGAACCACCGGAATAGGATACTCACTCAAAATACTCAAAATCGACATAGCCGGCATCCGCCAGTAATAAGTGCGCATGCAGCGTCTCGGGGGCAAGCAGGTAAGCCCGTTCTGACTCCGTATGGTCACCATAGAGGCAATCGTTCGGGTAAATGATGAATACAAAACGTCAACACACCCTAGTCAATACAGAGCTGATGAAGGGTTACTTAACATCAACGTTTGTAGTCAGAAAAGAGAGTCTTCTATATACTGTCAAAATTCGGCCTTGCACTCAAAATGCATCGGTGTGCCATAAGCCGGATGCGTAATAAAGAGTTCTTGAGCATGTAATTGCAGGCGAGGCGCCATTTCCCTTGCCTGCGTGTGGGCATAGAACCTGTCTCCCAGAATGGGATTACCCAGTGCCAGCATATGTACCCGAAGCTGATGAGAGCGTCCTGTGATGGGCGCCAGCCTGACACGTGTTGCCTGAGCTTCATATTCCAGAACCTGATACTCAGTTTGGGCTGACTTGCCCGTTTCAAAACAGACTTTTTGTTTCGGGCGATTCGGCCAATCGCAGATTAAGGGCAGATCCACCAATCCTTTTTCCTGTTCCAACTTTCCCCATACCCGTGCGATATAGATTTTTTTCGGCTCACGCTCACGAAATTGGCGTTTCAATTCACGCTCGGCAGCTTTAGTCAGTGCCACAACCATAATACCGCTGGTGGCCATATCCAATCGATGAACTGATTCGGCTGTAGGAAATTCAGCTTGTATCCGTGTCATGATACTGTCCTTGTGCTCTTCTGCTTTACCTGGCACAGAAAGCAATCCACTGGGTTTGTTGACAACCATAATGTACTCGTCCTGATACAGCACATATAACCAAGGATCTGTCGGGGGATTATAAGACTCCAGCATAGTGGCTCCAATGAGTCGGAAAAATTGGATCCTCAGGGGCATCTAGCGGAAAGCGCCCCTGAGTTTACCGAATGACAGGTTATTGCTGTCTATTTATTGATTGTCTGTTTATTGGTGAGAAATAACCACCAAACGAATCGCATCCAGACGCCAGTTAGCCTGGTCAAGATTGAGCAGCAGATGTTTATGTTCGGAGCCAATCGCCTCCAGTTCATCATCACGGATATTCGGGTTAACCGCTTTCAGGGCTTCCAGACGTGACAATTCAGTCGACAGCGCTTCATCAGCTTCTTTTTTCGCTTGCTCAATCAACGCACGCGCTTGCTCTTCAATCAAAGGCTCAGATTGTTGCAAGATAGCATGAACCTCTTTCTGTACCGCATTAACCAGCTTACTGGCGTTATGACGGTTAATCGCATTGAGCTGACGGTTGAAACTTTCAAACTCAACCTGAGGAGCCAGATTGGTGCCTTTCAGATCCAACAAAAGACGCACTGGTGTTGGTGGCAAGAAACGGGTCAATTGCAGGTGCTTCGGTGCCTGAGCTTCAACAACGTAAATCAACTCAACCAACAGTGTCCCGACTGGCAGCGCCTTGTTTTTCAGGATGGAAACGGCACAGCTTCCCGTATCTCCCGACAGGATTAAATCCAGGCCATTACGAATGATAGGATGTTCCCAGCTCAGGAACTGAGTATCTTCGCGGGAGAGGGCTTTTTCACGGTCAAACGTAATCGAGCAACCATCTTGGGGTAATCCGGGAAAATCAGGCACCAGCATATGCTCGGATGGATGCAGAGCAATAATATTGTCGCAACGATCTTCCTGATTGATACCAATGATATCAAACAGATTCAGGGCAAAATTCACCAGATCCGTGTCGTTATCTTGCGCAGCAATCTTTTCTGCCAGCTTCTGGCCTTGCTCACCACCGTTGGAGTTCATCTCCAGCAAACGGTCACGCCCTTGTTCCAATTGCTGTTTAAGCTTTTCATGGTGCCCGCGACATTCGGCAATAAATTCACTGAAGCCAGTTTGCTCATTGGGTTTGGCAAGGAAATTGAGCAGGGTTTCATAATACTTGTCATAGATAGAGCGACCTGTTGGACAAGTATGCTCAAAAGCATCCAGCCCTTCGTGATACCAGCGCAGGAGAATGGATTGCGCAGTGTTTTCCAGATAAGGCACACTGATTTTAATATTACGGTTTTGACCGATACGATCCAGACGACCGATACGTTGTTCCAGCAAATCAGGGTTGAAGGGCAAATCAAACATGACAAGCTGGTTGGCAAACTGGAAGTTACGCCCTTCTGAGCCAATTTCAGAACAGAGCAGCACTTGCGCGCCTTCTTCCTCAGAAGCGAAATAAGCGGCGGCACGGTCACGCTCCAGCAAGGACAAACCTTCGTGGAACACAGCACTGCGGATGCCTTCGCGTTCACGCAGAATCTGCTCCAGTTGCAGTGCAGTTTCTGCCTTGGCACAGATCACCAGCACTTTCTCATCGCGGTTTGCCATCAAGAATCCCATCAGCCATTCTACGCGAGGATCGAAATTCCACCATGTGGCATTTTCCCCTTCGAATTCCTGATAGATCCGCTCAGGATAGAGCATATCTTTGGCGCGAGACTCCACTGTCTTTTTGGCTCCCATGATTTCAGAAACCTTGATTGCCGTCTGATATTGGGCTGGCAGTGGTAACTTGATCTCGTGCAGTTCACGATGCGGGAAGCCTTTCACACCACCACGGGTGTTACGGAAAAGTAGTCGGCTGGTGCCGTGGCGATCCATCAACATGGTGATCAGCTCGCTACGGGCATCTTTGCTTTCCTCATCCTTATCGCTGTTTGCGGCTTTCAGCAGAGGTTCAATATCTTGTTCACTGATCAGTTCAACAATGGCATTTTGCTGGTCATTGTTCAGGGTTTCACCGGACAACAGCAACGTCACGGCATCCGCGACAGGGCGATATTTCTGTTGTTCATCAATAAAAGCCTGATAATCGTGGAAACGATTTGGATCCAACAGGCGTAGACGGGCAAAGTGGCTTTCTTGTCCCAACTGCTCTGGTGTCGCCGTTAACAACAAAACAGACGGGATTTGTTCTGCCAATTGTTCAATAACTTGATATTCGCGGCTTGGGGATTTTTCGCTCCATGCCAGATGGTGAGCTTCATCCACCACCATCAAATCCCAGCTAGCCTCCAGCAGAAGTTCAAAACGTTGCTTATTGCGGCGAACAAAATCTAAGGAACAGATAATCAACTGTTCGGTTTCGAACGGATTATCGCTGTCATGCAGTGCTTCGCTATATCGGCCATCATCAAACAGCGAAAAACGCAGGTTGAAACGGCGCAGCATTTCTACCAGCCATTGGTGTTGCAGGCTATCTGGCACAATGATTAACACACGTTCAGCTCGTCCAGCCATCAATTGTTGATGGATAATCATACCGGCTTCAATGGTTTTACCCAGCCCGACTTCATCCGCCAGTAATACACGTGGTGCGTGACGTTTGCCCACTTCATTGGCAATGTGTAATTGGTGAGGGATCAAACTGGCACGAATACCACGCAGCCCACTCTCTGCCAGACGGAACTGCTCGCTTTGGTGTTTACGGGCACGAAAACGCAAAGCAAAGCGATCCATGCGGTCAATTTGACCTGCAAACAGGCGATCTTGTGGCTTGTTAAACGTCAGCTTGCTATCCAGAAAAACTTCCCGTAAGCAGGTATTTTCTTCTTCTGTATCCAGACGCGTACCGATATAGATCAGCAGGTCATTATCTTGTTGGACATCATCAATCTTGAGTTTCCAGCCTTCGTGACTGGTCACGGTATCGCCCACATTAAACATAACGCGGGTGATGGGGGAGTCATTGCGTGCGTAAAGGCGGTTTTCTCCGCTGGCAGGGAAGAGCAACGTTACCATGCGCGCATCAAGCGCCACGACTGTTCCTAATCCAAGTTCGCTTTCTGTATCGCTTATCCAGCGTTGACCAAGAGTAAATGGCATAAATTTTGGCTCAGTTTTCTGTTAGACAATATTATTTTATGGTTGCAGGATGGCTGCTTTTGTTGGATATCAATCGTTATTGGTTATCGATAGGGATAGTTTTCAATTGCACTTTACAACACCCATTTTTTTGGTAAAGGGAGCACAAAAGTACAGTTGCCCATTAGAGGTGCGATATGTTAATTGAAGCCGAGCAAGCCGTCACCTGCAAAAATATCCATTATTCGAAAGAGATACTCATTTGCCCTGTCAACAGAGGCATAAAGTCATCTTGAATAAATGGCAAGATGGCGTCAGCAATCGGCTTCAACTGTTTATTGATGTAGTGTTCATAGTCGGGGGCAGAGGTTTGGTTCTCTAATGGCTCAGGACCGGCTTGGGTGATGACATAGTTGATCCAGCCACCATTTTGGTACTGTAGTGGACGATTGTGCATTTGATTATATTCATCTGCCAAACGTGCTGCCCGCACGTGGGGAGGGACATTGCGCTGGTAATCAGACAATTTACGGCGTAACCGCTTACGATAAACCAGACGGTCATCAAATTCACCCGCTAGCGTTTTAGCAATATATTCACGAATATAATGTTGATGCGGTTGTTGATGAAAAATCAGGGTATACAGCTCCTTCTGGAATATTTGTGCCAGCGGCGTCCAGTCAGTTCTTACCGTTTCCAGTCCTTTGAAAGTTACCTTATCACCGCTTAATCCGGCATAACGTTTTTTACTGCCTTGCTCCATCCCGCGTACCGTTGGCATCAGGAAACGCCGATAATGTGTCTCAAATTCCAGCTCCAGCGTACTTTCAAGATTTAATTCAGTTTTAAGATGGTTTCGCCACCATTGGTTGACAAATTGTGTCAAAGAGAGCCCGATTTGACAGGCTTCTTCCTCTGAATGCGGGCGTTTTAGCCAGACAAACGTTGAATCCGTATCGCCATAAATGACCTGATAGCCCTGTGATTCGATGAGCTTACGGGTTTGGTGCATGATTTGGTGGCCGCGCATCGTAATTGATGAAGTCAGGCGAGGATCAAAAAAATGACAACCAGAGGCACCGAGCACACCATAAAAGGCATTCATAATAATTTTCAGAGCCTGAGAAAGGGGGGCATTCTGTTGTTTTTTGGCCTTGTCGCGTTCATGCCAGATTTGTGTGACGATATCCGGCAGGCAATGTTGTGTACGGGAAAAAAATGCCTGACGAAAGCCGGGGACGGCGTGTTCACTGTCAGTATTGGCAAGGCCTTCAACCATGCCGACCGGATCAATCAAAAACGTGCGAATGATCGATGGATAGAGGCTCTTGTAATCCAGTACCAACACTGAATCGTATAACCCTGGAAATGAATCCATCACAAAACCGCCTGGGCTGTTATCATCGAAATACGTTGGCTGGACGGGCGCAACATAGCCAATACGGTGCATTTTGGGCAAATAAAGGTGCGTGAATGCCGACACAGATCCACCGCTGCGATCCACCGCCAACCCTGTTACCGTGGCGCGTTCCAATAAGAAGGCCATCAAATCTGCCTTCTCAAAGATACGATTAACCAGAATACAATCCTGCAAATTATAGTGGGCGAGGGCAGGCTTATCTTGCTGGAAGCGGCGATTGATCTCATCCATGCGATCATAAGGATTATCGACGGCTTTTCCTTCCCCCAGAAGTTGTTGTGCCACATATTCAAGGCTGAAAGAAGGAAAATTCCAGGTTGCGGTTTTCAGTGCATCAATGCCGTCAATAATCAAACGGCCTTCTGTTGAGGCAAAAAAATGCCCTGGATTGAAACCATGTTCTCGCCATTCAAGCAAAGCCTGGTTGCGACCAAATTTTAACGGCACGTTATAGCGTTCAGCATGTTGCTGTAACACCCTCAAATCAAACTGAATCAAATTCCAGCCAATAATGGCATCAGGATCATAATGAGCCAGCCATTCATTGAGTTTTTCCAGCATTATCGAACGACTGGCAACATACTCTAATTTGAAATCGAGATCCTGTTGATCATCTTGTGCTGGTCCTAACATAAATACGGTTTTCTCGCCGCATCCAGCCAAGCCAATGGAATACAGCTCACCATGCTGGCTGGTTTCAATATCCAGTGACACCCATTGCAAATTTGGCCGATAGGTGGGATTAGGTTTCATTTGATAACTGCCGTCGGGTTTCTGGCTAAACCAAACAGGAGCAGTGATAAAGCGTTCCATCATAAACCTGTCGGGTGGGCGGATATCAGCTTCATAGAGGGGAATATTTTGTTCTTTGAAAATTTTCTCCAGGTGTTGCAATTGGTGATAATGCGGGCAATACAACGCAGCAACAGGCTGGCGATTGAAATCTTTTAATGGCAATGCCTTTAATTCGCAGTGCCGCTCCTGTGTGAGTAAAGGTTTTATTTTAGGCAGATCATGTTGAGGGGCAAAGGCAACTGCTTTTTGACGAGGAATAGTAATGCGGCGTGCACCCGCTTCTGTTGCCAGCCAATACACCAACTCAATACCTGATGGGGTATCTTTCCAATGACGAGTCAGGATAAGACCTTGTTCAACGTGATTTATCTGCATAATCTCTCTCTTATGAGAAACCAACTCTATTTAGTTTTATAGGGATAATTTCAATCATAGCATTAAACATGGTTATTTATACAGTATTTTAATTAGATCGTTTTTGATAGTTATGGTTCATTATTTTATTATGGCTTTAGCCAGTTTAAGATGCGTTAGCTTCTTAAACATAAAACCACCCGCTATGCGGGTGGAGTTCAAGGGTTATACCAAGAAAAACACCTTTCCGTTACGATATAGATGTTCAAGCTAATATACGTAACTTAAATAAGGAAA
>NZ_MKGR01000014.1:86711-95595 GCF_001908095.1 Xenorhabdus thuongxuanensis
TTAGCTTGAACGAAGAGAAAGCCGCGTCATTTAGGCGCAGTCGGTAACATGCCCTTATAGGGCTAGAGCAAACCACCCGCTATGCGGGTGGTTCTGATTAATTAATAAAGCGATAATAATATTATTTATAATAAATTAATTGTTACCAAAGAGATATTAACTGCTTTAAATAATCAAAATGATTCATTGTTTTTTTCAAACTTAAGTCTATTTTGTTGTTATTATTAATTGGGTGATATCCAATTAATTTTTTTGAAAGAATGAAACATTAACTGAATCTGGTAAATATTAATGAATAACTCCAATAAATTGACGCAAACAGATATCAAATCCTTGCTATTATTTATCGCTTTTACTCTACTATATTTGTTACCCGGTGTTTATGGACATACACCCTGGAAACAAGATGAAAATTACAGTTTTGGCATTATTCATACCATGTATGAAACAGGGAATTGGTTGGTAACAATGAATGCTGGTCAACCTTTTATGGAAAAGCCCCCTTTATATTATTGGACAGCCACTTCATTTATCCATTTATTATCCCATTGGCTTCCGATGCACGATGCCGCCAGGACAGCCTCTTTATTTTTTTCAGTGATCAATTTTTCCTTTTTTATTCTGTTGGCACGTCGCGTATTTGATGTCAAAAACTTTACAGACAGTCGAATATGGATAGCTTTTGCTTTGTATGCCAGTGCACCTGGATTAGTTCGCCACAGCCACGATATGTTTACTGACACCTCACTAATAACCGGAACAACTATCGGATTATATGGTTTACTGGGATTAATCAAAAACGAAAAAACAGGTTACTCCTGTTTATGGTTGATCATAGGTACGACTGTAACACTCTTATCAAAAGGGGTATTTATTCCGGGATTATTATGGATTTGCCTTGTTCTGGCTCCCGTTTTCCTTAGACATTGCCGAACCAAACAATATTGGCTAAATGCTTTATTGTCAGGGATCATTGCACTGGTTTTAATCCTGCCGTGGCCGGTCATGTTATTTATTGAACATCCTGATTTATTTAAAATCTGGCTTTGGGATAACAATATCGGTCGCTTTTTAGGTTTTTCTGTTGAAGATCTTGGGGCAAGGGGAAATTTGACCATGATCCCTGAGGCAGTGCTATTGTTTGCCTTGCCATCAGGAATATTGGCTTTTATCTTTATATTAACAAACCCAATTAAAATTCTGTCAGATAAACACTATTTCTTGTGTGCAGCCTTTGTTGTATTAGGGGTTGTTCTATTACAAATATCAGCCTCTGGTCGTGCATTATATTTACTGCCTTTTATTGCACCCATGGCTATTTTGGCTACAGGGGTTTTTATTAAAATACCATCAATAATCTATAAATATTTAACCCTATTTTCTTCCCTATTTTGGTCTGCCCTGATTATCTTTTTATGGGTTTGTTATTTTTCGTCGCTTTCCACTGACTATAAGCATTGGTTAACCCCATTTAGCCGATGGCTGCCAATGAGTTATCAAATGCATTTTTCGGGATTTATTGTTACTGCTGCTGCCTTGATCACTACGGTATGGATAGCTAAAAGTTGGCTTCTTTCTAAATCACCGGACTTGCGCGCTGCCCAAAATTGGGTTTTAGGTATTGCTACAGTTTGGGGATTAGTATTTACATTATTTGTTGGCTGGATTGATTACACTAAGGGGTATAAAGAGGCGTTTCTTGACCTAAAACAGAAGCTAGCGGGAGTGTATAAAGATAATGACTGTATGGCATCATATTATATTGGGGAATCAGAAGCGCCAATGCTTTATTACTTTGCCCGTGTTTTGCATCAACAACAGCGTAAATTTGAAACGCCCGAAAAATGTGATTGGTTAATTGTATTATCCGAAGAGATAGAACCCGCCCCCGAAGGGATGACGCTATTTTGGCATGGACATAGGCCAAATCGAGATAGTGAGAATTTAGTTGTTTATAAGAAAGTGGGTTGAGTGATACAGAAGGTATCATACGTTAAGTATAAAAAGCCCGCTATTGCGGGCAGTATAGAGATTATTTTCGATGTAAATCACGTATCATTGCTTCACGTAAGATAGCGTTAAGCCTCGTCTGATAACCTTTTCCTGGTTGTTTAAGCCAGGCCAACACATCAGAATCAATCCTAACTGAAGCTTGTGTTTTTACCGGACGGTAAAATTGTCCTCGTTCTGCTTTTTTCCAGAAAGCGTCATCCAACGGCGCAATATCACTATAATCAATATCACTATCAGACTGCGTCTTAAGTTCAGATGCTCGCTTTTCTGTCAGAGGCGGTAGTTCACTTCTTTTATATCTAACCATGCTCATAACGTTTCCTCTCATTCCGCTCTAACAAGCTCTATTTAAGTGGTTATCCCCAAAACCACCGCCTCCGCAGCCTTGCCACTCACCAATTTCTCCGTCGCCCCATCGTAATGAATCTTGCCATCCACAATCAGCAAAGATCGTGGAGCGATTTTGGCTGCATCATCAAGATTATGGGATACCATGAGTAAAGTCATTTGTCGTTCACTGCATATTTGATCCAGTAATTCCAGCATTTCATTGCGTAAAGCCGGATCAAGTGCCGAAAAGGGTTCATCCAGCAATAAAATCGGTTGATGGCGGACTAAACAACGTGCCAATGCTGCTCGCTGGCGTTGTCCGCCAGAAAGTTGAGCGGGCAGGCGCGATAAACACTCCTCCAGTGACACTTGAGAGGCAATCTGTTGCAGCATTTGCTTTTGTTCAGCACTTAACCGTAATCCCGGATGCAATCCCAAACCAATATTTTGCTCAATGGTTAAATGGGAAAACAGGTTATTTTCCTGAAACAACATCGAAACAGGCCGTCTGGAAGGTGACGTGTTTGTATGGTTTCCGCCATCCAGCCAGATAGTACCGTGTTCTGGAAACTGAAACCCCGCGATTAAACTTAACAGTGTACTTTTACCCGCCCCGCTAGGGCCAAGGATCGCAATGCGTTCCCCAGCTTTTACGCTCACATTAAAATGCATGGCAAAGTGTTCATAAGTATAAATGACATTTTCAAGTTTAATCATGGCGTCGGCTCGGTAAGCGTTCAATTACAGTGAATAAAACAAAACACAGCAGGAGCAGTAGAAATGCGGTCACGGCGCCATCCTGACTGCGATATGCCCCAATTTGTTGGGAAAGGTAATAAGGCAAAGTGCGGAAATCTTCATTGCCAAATAAGGCGATCACACCAAAATCGCCAATAGATAATACACACGCGAAAGCCAACGCTTGTGCCAATGGAATTTTTAATGCCTTAAGCTCGATCCAATACAGGCGGTGCATTCCCTGAATATTGAGAGAACGGCATAAGGGATTGTAACGCTCTGCCAGATCACGCATTGGATTTTCCAATACTTTGAGTGCGTAGGGGATCGCCATCAATGCGTTGGTCAGGATAATCAGTCCGTAAGGCGATTGAGGGAGACCAATCGTTGTGTTTAGCAGGAGAAAAAAACCGGTGGCAAGGACGATCCCCGGCATAGCAAGGATCAACAATCCACTGGTTTCCATTGCTTGTCCCCATTGAGAGAAATGGCGTAAGCGTAATTCGCGGCTGCTCCATAGCAACATCATGGTGAGAATAACACACAGTAATCCGGCACCCAGCGCAATAATAATGGAGGTTGTAAGGGCTTGCCATAAAGCTGTTTGGCTTAAAACATTAAAAATATCACGGTTCAGTCCATCAACAATGACCGCCAATAAAGGAGGAATTAATAGCAGTAACGCGATGCCAATCAGTAAACCATCAGATAATTTTTGCAGCCATGAATCCTGTGGATTACGCCATTGTTGTTGATGCCCATAACCAACGGAAAGTGCGCCTTTAAGTTTTTGGCTAAGGAGCACCAAACCGAGACAACAAAAAAGTTGTATCAAGGCAAGCAGGGCGGCATGACCAAGATCGTAGTCATAGCTGAGAGCCTGATAAATGGCAAGTTCAATGGTCGTTGCGGCTGGGCCACCGCCAAGAGCAAGAACCGTCGCGAAACTGGCAAAGCACAGCATAAAAATCAGTGCTCCCGTCGGTAAAATTTGGCGGCGCAGGTAAGGCCACTCAATAAAACGAAAATGTTGCCATTCACTCATACCGAGCTGGGCGGCAAGTTGGCGCTGCTCAATGGCAATACTCTCCAGAGATTGCAGTAATAACCGTGTAGCCATTGGCATATTAAAGAAAATATGTGCCAGCAAAATCCCCTGTAGGCCATAAGGTGTGAAACGATATTCAACGCCTATCCATTGGAAAATATTATCCAGCCAGCCAGTCTGACCATAAACGGTGAGAATACCAAACAGAGCAACCAATACAGGGAGAATTAAGGTCATGGCGCATAAGCGCAGAAATAGTGTCTTTCCTGGAAAATGGCGACGGTAAAGTGCTCGCGCCAGAAAAATAGCGGGTATTACCGATAAGACGGCAGATAGAAATGCCTGCCAGAAGGTGAATCGAATGACATGCCAGAGATAACTGTCATGCAAGAATTCCTGCCAATGGCTTTCAGGCGCATTGAACCATAGCGTCCCGAATGCTGACAGGGCAACCATAATTAACAGGCCGGAGGCAATAACCCCCGGCAATAACCAACCCGCGATTAACGGCTTACAGCGCTTTGCCATGTACGGATCCATTTTGTACGGTGTTTTGCCACATCATCTGCGCTGAATTGCAGAGATTTCTCAGGAATGGGAAGTTGTTTGAAAACGTCGGGCAAAGGGATATCAATGACAGGATACATCCATTGGGTTGTTGGAATGACTTGCTGAAATGCTGGAGAGAGCATGAAATTCATAAACTTTTTCGCCAGTTCTGGCTGTTTACTTGAGGCCACTTGAGCGGCCACTTCAATCTGCAAATAATGTCCTTCGTTGAAGATAGCGGTCGCGTAGTTATCTTTTTTCTCTGACATAATGTGATAGCCAGGTGACGTGGTATAGCTCAACACCATATCACCTTCACCTTTCAGAAACAGGCCATAGGCTTCACTCCAGCCTTTAGTGACGGTGAGTGTCTTTTTGGCAACTTTTTGCCACTCCTGAGCGGCTTTGTCGCCATAGAGTTCTTGTATCCAGAGCAGTAGTCCTAAGCCTGGAGTGCTGGTGCGTGGGTCTTGGTAAATAATCTTCCAGTCCTGGTGGCTATTGATTAATTCATCCATACTTTTAGGTGGATGAGGCAGGGTATTTTTGTTGTAAATAAAGGAAAAATAACCGTAATCGTAAGGAATAAACGTCGTGTTGTGCCATGCGATGGGTAATTTCAGTTTTGAGGTATCGATGTGACTTGGTGTGAATAACCCTGTTTGCTGAGCGGCTTGAATCAGGTTGTTATCTAACCCCAGTATAATATCTGCTGGTGTTTTTTTTCCTTCCATCCTTAAACGGTTCAGCAAAGATACACCATCTTCCAACGCAACAAGTTTCAGTTCACAGCCACATTCTGCTTCAAAGGCTTTTTTGATGGCAGGCCCTGGTCCCCATTCAGAGGAAAATGAATCATAAGTATAAACTGTCAGGGTAGGTTTTGCCTGGTTTGTTTGAGCAAAGACACTGCCAGAAATAGACAGAATACTGATAGCAATAAAGCTGGAAAATAATTTCGTAAACACTTTGCTCTCCTATAGTTGCATATATCAATAGTTAAAAAATATTGATGTTTATATACATTAATGACTAATGTTTGTTATTAGCAGATAGCAAAGGATCTGAGAAGGTGCTAAATGAAAATGACATCTGTTATATCAATGATTAGCGTCTCAAATCCCTACGACGGTACTAACCGGTTCAGGTTCGACGGGTTTATTCTCAGCAGTACTGTTTTGCGACAGTCGCACCCCGTTGAGATAGCGGTATTGTAGAGATTTCGGCTACGTCTGCAAAGTCTAATCATAGAGGTTTAGGTTTACCGCTTGAGATGAGTGTGAAACAATTAGCTATCTTTTTAAATTTGTTATATCGAGAGGTAGTCTGGTGATCGATGATGATGGCTACCGCCCGAATGTAGGAATTGTAATTTGTAATCGCCAAGGGCAGGTTCTGTGGGCACGCCGTTATGGGCAGCATTCCTGGCAGTTTCCTCAGGGGGGTATCAATCCAGGGGAATCACCAGAGCAAGCGATGTATCGCGAGTTGTTCGAAGAAGTTGGTTTAAATCGCAAAGATGTACGGGTTCTCGCCTCAACCCGGAGTTGGTTGCGTTACAAATTACCCAAGCGTTTGGTGCGTTGGGATACAAAGCCTGTTTGTATCGGGCAAAAGCAACGTTGGTTTTTATTGCAGTTATTGTGTAATGAAGCGGATATTAATGTGCAGCGTAGTAAGACACCGGAGTTTGATGGTTGGCGCTGGGTTAGTTATTGGTATCCTGTCCGGCAGGTCGTTTCTTTTAAACGAGATGTATATCGTCGTGTGATGAAAGAATTCTCTTCTATTGTGATGTCAACGCCGGAGCCCACTTCATTATTACCTTCACCTTATTTACATCGCCGTAGAAAAAGTTAGGTCATTGCTATGCTCATGCGCTTACGGGAAATTGTCGAAAAGGTTGCGATGGCAGCTAATTTATCTGAAGCGCTTGAGTTATTAGTCAATGAAATGTGTCTGGCAATGGGTACGGATGTTTGCTCTATCTATTTGGCGGATCATCAGCGGCAATGTTATTACCTGATGGCAACCAAGGGGTTAAGAAAACCCAAAGGGCAAGCAATTAGTCTCTCTTTTGATGAAGGCGTTGTGGGACAAGTTGGGCGTTTATCCGAATTAATTAATCTCGCTGATGTCCGTGACCATCCTAGTTTTAAATATATTCCTCAGGTCAGAGAAGAAAGCTTGCGGGCTTTTTTAGGTGTACCGATTATTTATCGTCGCCAATTGCAGGGAATATTAGTCGTCCAGCAATATGAGCGACGGTTATTTAATGAAAGTGAAGAATCTTTCATGGTGACATTGGCGATGCAGCTTGCTGCTGTTCTCGCTCAGGCGCAAACAAAAGGGTTATTCGGCCAGTATCGTCAGACCCGCATTAAGGCGCTTACCATTTCTAATGGCATTGTTATGGCACAGGGATGGCAAGATCGTTCCCAGCCTTTGTTGGAACAAGTGACTGAAGCATCGACCCTGGATTATCAGGCTGAACGCTCCAGGCTGACTTTTGCCCTTGAAGAAGCAACCGCTGAGTGCCGTCGTATCAGTAAACGCTTTACTGCCAGTTCACAGAAAGAAAGTGCCGCCATTTTCGATCTCTATTCTCATTTATTAAATGATCCTCAACTCAAGCGAGATCTGTTTTATTCCGTCGATAACGGTTTTGTGGCGGAATGGGCGGTTAAAACTGTGATTGAAAAATATGCTGAACAGTTTGCCAGCTTGCAAGATCTTTATATGCGCGAGCGGGCATCGGATCTGCGGGCACTCGGCCAACGGGTACTGTTTCATCTGAATGGCTCCTTCACGGGCACAAGGCAGTGGCCGCAGCGTTTTATACTGGTTGCTGATGAACTCAGTGCCAACTTGTTGGCTGAATTGCCACAAGATCAATTGGTTGGTGTGATTGTGCGCGATGGCGCGACTCACTCCCATTCTGCAATATTGGTTCGGGCGATGGGTATTCCCGCTATCATGGGTGCGGATATCCAGCCTGAGTTATTGCACAACCGGACACTAATTCTTGATGGTTATCGTGGAGAGATTTTTATTGAACCAGAGCCCCTGGTTGCCCAAGAATACCAACAACTTATTGAAGAAGAACAAATTATCAGCAAATTAGCTGAATATGAACAGCAGAAACAAGCGCGGCTAAAAAGTGGAGAACGGGTTCTGGTGCAGCTTAACGCAGGCTTGAGTCTGAAACATGAACGGCAGATAGAAGATAATATTGACGGTATTGGGCTATACCGCACAGAAATCCCGTTTATGCTGCATAGCGGTTTCCCATCAGAAGATGAGCAGAAAAATCGTTACCAAGAGATACTGGAGCTTTTCCCTGATAAGCCAGTCGTATTGAGAACACTGGATATTGGCGCGGACAAACAACTTCCCTATATGCCCATCAATGAAGAAAACCCTTGTTTGGGATGGCGGGGAATTCGCATCACGCTGGATCAACCGGAAATATTCCTGATTCAGCTTCGGGCGATGCTAAAAGCTAATGCACAGACTGGCAATTTAAAAATACTCTTGCCGATGGTAACCAGTATTGAAGAGATTGATGAAGCTCGAAAACTGATTGAGAGAGCGAAAATTGAAGTAGAGCAAACACTAACCGATACCATCACAATGCCCCAAATTGGTATGATGCTTGAAGTACCTTCTACCCTTTTTTTGCTGCCCCAATTAAAGCAACGGATTGATTTTGTTTCTATTGGTACAAATGATTTAACTCAGTATTTGCTTGCCGTGGATCGCAATAATACACACGTCGCTTCGCTATATGATAATTTACATCCTGCGGTGATTAGAGCCCTGAAATGCATTTTTGATGAATGCCAGCGACTTGATCTCCCTGTTAGCATATGCGGAGAAATGGCAGGTTTACCAATGGGAACACTCATATTGCTTGGCTTAGGTTATCGTAGCCTGAGCATGAGTGGCCGCAGCGTTCCGCGTACTAAGTATTTATTACGCCACTTGGATGCTAAAGAACTAGAGCATCTTATTAAATTGATTTTGCAAGCTGAAACCAGCCATGAGGTCAAAGCGCTCTCAGCCGAATTTATGGAATCGCATGGCTTGGGTGGCTTGATTCGAGGGTAATGAAATGGACACCTCCCCAAATCGGCTCCAGTGAGCCATGCTGAATACATCAGCAAAATATGAAGAGGTGTCCCATGGAACAAATTATCGGAATTG
>NZ_MKGR01000015.1:0-51995 GCF_001908095.1 Xenorhabdus thuongxuanensis
TCCTCTTATTGTGTCAAGCCTTATTTTTCAGGGCCTTTCACGTTGTCATCCCGACAGGTTTGTGTGTTTGTCGTGACAACGGAAGCGCATTATAGGGAGCCTTTTAATTTAGGCAAGCCTTTTTTGTGATTTTTGTATTTAAATGCTCACAACTTAATCCAAAAGGTTATTTTTGCCTATTTTTTATTACATTTGGCAAGTCTGATAAGCTATTAACCACCAAATCCGCAGCTTGTTCTGCTTCTTTTGTTATTGGTTTTCCTGTACGAACGAGAATCTTGGTTCCAACTTTCGCAGCCTTAGCTGCCAACATATCTTCTATTTTGTCTCCTACCATATAAGAAGAAGACATATCGATATGTAATTCTTTCTGCGCATCTAACAACATACCTGGTTGTGGTTTACGACAGTCACAGCTCTTCTTATATTCTTCATCCTCTGCTTCTGGATGATGCGGACAATAATAGATGCCATCAAGATCAACCCCCCTATCTGCCAATGACCAATCCATCCATTCTGTTAATTGCATAAACTGATCTTCAGTAAAAATCTTACGTGCAATGCCTGACTGATTGGTCACCAAAACCAGAGCATAGCCCATTTTTTTCAATTCAAGCATGGCTTCAATAGCACCATCAATAAATTGAAAATTATCTATCTCATGTACATAACCATGATCGATATTAATCGTGCCGTCACGATCTAAAAATACAGCGGGAATACCTTGAGTCACTTGATTACTCCGAGAATGTACCAAGTGGACAGTATCGCATGATTTATTACTGATTGAGAATGCAGCATTTAATTTATTCCTAGTTGACTTAGACGTCTAGACGCCTTAACATCCACTTTAATTCATGACTTGTTGAAATGTTCTCAAGTCATTCATCTTTACATCTAATAAGAAAAAAATGATAAGACTGACTCAGATAAATAAGATATTTCAACAAGGAACGCGCACGATAAAAGCGCTTTCAGATATCAACCTACATGTCCCACAAGGACAAATATATGGTGTTATTGGTTCTTCCGGTGCAGGCAAAAGCACCTTAATTCGCTGTGTGAATATGCTTGAACGACCTACTTCTGGTCAGGTATTAGTGGCAGGGCAGGATCTCACTTCTCTTTCAGAACGTGAGCTAACGCATGCACGTCGTCATATTGGCATGATTTTCCAACACTTTAATTTGTTGTCATCCAGGACAGTATTTGGCAACGTCGCGTTACCTTTGGAACTTAATAACACGCCAAAAGCCGAAATAAAGGCCAAGGTTAACGAATTACTCGAGTTAGTTGGACTTGCTGAAAAACATGATGCTTATCCTGCCAATTTATCTGGTGGTCAAAAGCAGCGTGTTGCTATTGCGCGGGCTCTGGCAAATTCGCCCAAAGTGCTTTTGTGTGACGAAGCCACCAGCGCTCTGGATCCAGCAACAACGCGTTCTATTCTGGAATTATTAAAAGACATTAACCGTCGACTGGGTTTGACTATTCTTCTTATTACCCATGAAATGGATGTTGTTAAGCGCATCTGTGATCAAGTTGCCGTCATCAGTGGCGGCCAATTGATCGAACAAGATGTTGTGAGCAAAATATTTTCGCATCCCAAGACACCGGTTGCCCAAGAATTTATCAAATCTACGTTGCATTTGGATATTCCTGAGGATTACTTGCAGAAGTTGCAACCGGAATCTGCCCCTGATCGCAGTCCATTATTGAAGCTGGAATTCACAGGTAAATCAGTTGACGCGCCTGTAATCTCGATAGCCGTTCGCCGCTTTAATATCGACATCAGTATATTAAGTTCCCAAATTGACTATGCCGGTGGTGTTAAATTTGGGGTTATGCTGGCTGAATTAGATGGGGAAAGCGATAGCATCAAATCAACGATTGCATTTTTAGAAGAGCATCATGTGAAAGTAGAGGTTCTCGGTTATGTCTGAAGGAATGATTTTATTATTGGCTAAAGGAGTCTGGGAAACCCTCGTTATGACCTTCGTCTCTGGTTTCTTTGGCTTTGTTATTGGTTTGCCGGCGGGAGTGCTTCTATATGTTACTCGCCCTGGTCAGATAATTGAAAATGGCACGCTTTATCGCATACTTTCTGCATTGGTAAATATTACGCGTTCAATACCTTTTATTATTTTGTTGGTATGGATGATCCCATTTACCCGTCTGATTGTAGGAACATCAATCGGTTTGCAGGCAGCGATTGTTCCGCTGACCGTAGGAGCGGCTCCGTTTATTGCCCGCATGGTGGAAAATGCATTGTTAGAAATTCCGACTGGCTTAATTGAAGCAGCACGTGCAATGGGAGCAACACCGTTTCAGATTGTCAAAAAGATCTTATTGCCGGAAGCCCTGCCAAGTTTGATTAATGCCGCAACCATAACTTTAATTACATTGGTTGGCTATTCCGCAATGGGTGGCGCTGTTGGTGCCGGTGGTCTGGGTCAGATAGGCTACCAATATGGCTATATCGGCTACGATGCGACAGTGATGAATACCGTATTAGCATTATTAGTTGTTTTAGTGTTCTTGATTCAGGTCGGCGGTGATCGTTTAGTGAAAGCCGTTAATCGTAAATAAGTTATTTCAACAAGGTGGCAGGGCTTATACCTATACCCAGAAAATTTCAAGTTGCAGCCAGCAAAGCAGCAACTTGAAAGATGAAGGGAATAAGAGCCTCATTATTAGTAGTACGCAGTAACTTGATAAGACAGGTTATAAATCAGTATTCAATAGGGGTGAAAATATGTCAGTAAAATTGAAATCCATTGCTACAATCGGTGCATTATTAGGTACATTAATTCTTGCTGGTTGTGGACAGGAACAACGTGATCCAAACCATATCAAAGTTGGTGTTATTGCCGGACCTGAACTTAAAGTTGCTGAAGTTGCTAAACAAGTGGCTAAAGATAAATATGGCCTTGATGTTGAGCTGACTACATTCAATGATTACGTTCTGCCAAATGAGTCATTGAGTAAGGGGGATATTGATGTGAATGTCTTCCAACATAAGCCTTTCTTAGATCAACAAGTGAAAGAACGTAACTACAAATTAGCAATTGTTGGTAACTCTTTCATTTTCCCAATAGCGGCCTACTCCAAAAAAATTAAGTCACTGGATGAATTGCAAGATGGTTCTCAAATTGCCATTCCCAACGATCCAACTAACCAAGGTCGCGCTCTGCTGTTATTACAAAAACAAGGTCTTCTCACTCTGAAAGAGGGCGTTGGGCTGCTGCCAACTATTTTGGATATTACCGGCAATCCTAAAAACTTGGATATCGTACAGTTGGAAGGGCCACAATTGCCACGTTCACTGGACGACCAAAAGATTGTTTTCGCTATTATCAATACCACTTATGCGGGACAGATTGGTTTAACACCAGAGCAAGATGGGATCTTTGTTGAAGATAAAGATTCTCCTTACGTCAATATTATTGTCAGCCGCGAAGACAATAAGGATGCGGAAAATGTACAAAAATTTGTGAAAGCGTACCAATCTCCAGAAGTAGCAAAAGAAGCCAATGAAGTCTTCAAGGGTGGTGCAGTAAAAGGCTGGTAATCTTTCCTATTCAAAAAATCAAGATTAAAATCATGGGGTGGGTATTTTTATATCCACCCATTTTTATTAAAAAAATATGAGGACTCAACTCGATGCGTGTGTTACCTATCTGTTTCGTAGCGCTCTTTATAGCCGGTTGTACTTCATTACCAACCCAGTCCAATAAATCTGGTATGTCAGATCCGAAGTTGAAACATCAGTCAGTCAAGAAAAGTAAGACACCTTCTTATGTCCGTCTATATACTAAGCCAGATGAACTTTTAGGTTTATCATTTAAAGAGTTAGGTATTGTAGCCGGAGAATCCTGCCGTAATACGCTGCAAGACTCTCCCGCCAGTATTGCAACTGCACGGCAAAATATGCTGACAAAAGCATCTTATCTAAACGCAAACGCAGTTTTACTTCATCAATGTGCGATTTTACCTGGCCAAGGCTGCTACCAGATCGCCATTTGCGAAGGAACTGCATTACTGACAACCACTAAATAATTGTGTCTGAATTATTATAAAAAAAGCGCTCATGGCAGATTTTCATTTTACGCAAATAGGAACCATTCATTCTCCTTACAAAGAGAAATTTGCCATTCCCCGCCAACCGGGTTTGGTCGAAGATGGTACAGGGCAGCTAGAATTACTTGCGCCTTATAATCAGGTTGATGCAGTACGCGGACTGGAGCAGTTCAGTCATTTATGGATTATTTTTGTGTTCCATCAAACCATGGATAGTGGCTGGAACCCATTAGTGCGCCCACCCCGTTTGGGAGGAAATGCCAAAATGGGCGTTTTTGCCACCCGTTCAACCTTCCGCCCCAACCCAATTGGCATGTCACTGGTGGAATTGAGAGATATTCAATGCGAGAACAACCGCGTCATTCTGGAACTTGGTAGTTTGGATTTGGTGGATGGTACACCCGTTATCGACATCAAACCTTACTTGCCTTTCGCCGAATCACGACCAGAAGCCAAGGCTGGTTTTGCCCAAGCCGCACCAGAGGCAGATATGGCAGTGAATTTCTCACCAGAAGCGGAATGCCAACTTTTATCCCACAAAACTCATTATCCTCATTTGAGGCGCTTTATCAGCCAAGTATTAGCTCAAGATCCTCGTCCTGCCTACCGTAAAAAAGCGCAGGAAAGTCGCCTATATGCCGCTCATATCTTGGATTTTAACGTTCGCTGGCGCGTTTTTAATACCACAACAGAAGTGGTTTCTATTGAACGCCGCTAAAACTCCTTTTGACATCGCAAGCTCGCTGGTAGACTAGCGATTTGTCTTTATTTTTCGCTATCCAATGGAAACTTACTATGCGTACTAGCCAATATCTGCTCTCTACTTTAAAAGAGACACCTGCTGATGCAGAAGTCGTCAGTCATAAACTGATGCTTCGTGCTGGAATGATCCGTAAACTCGCTTCCGGTCTGTACAACTGGATGCCGACAGGTGTCCGCGCGTTGAGAAAAGTTGAAAACATTGTTCGTGAAGAGATGAATAATGCGGGAGCGGTTGAGGTTTCCATGCCAGTGGTTCAGCCGGCAGATTTGTGGCAGGAAAGTGGCCGTTGGGAACAATATGGCCCAGAATTACTGCGTTTTGTTGATCGCGGTGAACGCCCTTTCGTTTTGGGACCAACCCATGAAGAAGTTATCACTGATCTTGTTCGTAACGAGGTCACTTCCTATAAGCAACTTCCACTGAACCTGTTCCAGATCCAGACCAAATTCCGTGATGAAGTTCGCCCACGTTTTGGTGTCATGCGTTCACGTGAATTTATCATGAAAGATGCATACTCTTTCCACACCAGCCAGGAGTCCCTGCAAGAAACTTACGATAAGATGTACGATGCCTACAGTAAGATCTTTACCCGCATCGGCTTAGATTTCCGCGCAGTTCTGGCTGATACGGGTTCAATCGGTGGCAGTGCTTCCCATGAATTCCAGGTTCTGGCAGACAGTGGTGAAGATGATATCGTTTTCTCTACCGAGTCTAACTATGCGGCCAATATTGAGTTGGCAGAAGCTGTGATGCCATCTCAGGAGAGAGCGGCTCCATCTGAAGAGATGCGCCTGGTCGATACACCAAACGCCAAAACGATTGCTGAGCTGGTCGAACAATTCAATCTGCCAATCGAAAAAACCGTTAAGACTCTGATCGTTCACGCCGCAGAAGAAAGCGGACATAAACTAGTTGCCTTGCTGGTACGTGGTGATCATGAATTAAATGAGATCAAGGCAGAAAAATTGCTTTTGGTCGCCAGCCCGCTGACTTTCGCTACCGAAGAAGAAATCCGTGCTATCGTGAAAGCGGGCCCAGGCTCTTTAGGTCCGGTCAACCTGCCGATGCCTGTCATTATTGACCGCAGCGTCTCCGTCATGAGTGATTTTGGTGCAGGCGCCAATATTGATGACAAACACTATTTCGGCATTAACTGGGAGCGTGATTTACCCCTACCAGAAGTGGCCGATATCCGTAATGTCGTGGAAGGTGATGCTAGCCCAGATGGTAAAGGTGCGCTGTTAATCAAGCGTGGTATTGAAGTGGGTCATATCTTCCAATTAGGCACCAAGTATTCTGATGCCCTGAAAGCCACTGTGCAAAATGAAGATGGGCACAATCAAATTATCACTATGGGATGCTATGGTATTGGTATCACCCGTATCGTTGCAGCAGCTATTGAGCAGAACCACGATGATCGTGGTATTATCTGGCCAGATGCTATCGCCCCATTCCAGGTGGCTATTCTGCCAATGAACATGCACAAATCTTACCGCGTGAAAGAAGTCGCTGAAAAATTATATGCAGACTTACGTGCCAGCGGCATTGATGTCATTTTCGATGATCGCAAAGAACGCCCTGGCGTTATGTTTGCTGATATGGAACTGATCGGTGTACCACATACTCTGGTGATCGGTGATCGTAACCTAGATAACGGTGAGATCGAATATAAACACCGCCGCACCGGTGATAAACAGATGCTGAAACTGGAAAACATTGTTGATTACCTGAAAGGTCATATTCAACAAGCTTAATTTCGTTTGTCAGCTGTTAAGAAAACCTGCGTATTCATTACGCAGGTTTTTCAATAGATGATGCACTGTTGTTATACGTTATTTCTTAGTATGACAAGAAGAGGCTTTATCAAAACGAATTTTACCTGTTTGGATCACTGCATTATCAAACAAGCCATCTTCCATTGAAGGACGAACCGTGTAATAGCCCTCTATTTCCACATAAACAGGGGTTCCACCTTCTACTCCCATGGCGCTATAGCCACGTTCTAAATCGATATTTTCCGCAGCATCATAACGCTTTCCTGTACCACATTCCGTAAAGAGAGCGGAATCAGCAAAATAACTGTATTCTCCGGCCAGTTTTTTCGGTTTGACTTTATCCAATTCATAATTGAAACTTGATTCAATTGGATCGCCGTTGATATCCAGCATAGTCAAGTTTTCGCCTTTCGTCAGATAATAAGATTTTTTGCCGTCTTGATCACTTAAGACAATCTTTTTACCATTTATCACCCAATGACCTGTTTCAAAGAAAGTATTTTCCTCATGTTTAGCTTCCAAATAGGTTTGCCCCAATATATATGTCCCATCTTTAGCAAGTTGTAAGGTAGTCTCGATACCTGCACAATCTGCACAAGGTACAACACCACTAAACACATTCTCTGTTGGCTGAGACTTTTCCTGGGATACAGCGTTCTCCTGGGTTATGGAAGTATTCTGACATCCCGCCGTGGCGAATACACCAGAAACTAACAATGCAAACAATATTTTCTTATTCATCATTTAATCCAATAAATTCAAAAGATAAAGCCTTTGTTTTCAAGTAAAGCATAAGCGTTACATAACAAGATTGACATTACTCCACTGGATTGCGAAATGCACGGAGAGAGCAATCAAATAGTATGACTTTATTTTATGGCATAATGATAAGATACAGGTTTAATCCACTTCCTGTTCCAACGAAATTCTCACCGACTTATTCAGTAATCACGGGAAGCTTACTGTGCTATAGTCGTAAGTAGCATTTTGCATTTGATTTGGGTCAATCACGGGCGGCACGATAACCGCCACTAACATGTGGTGAGCAAAATAGTGGTGAGCAAATATGTCTATAGATAACGAAGAATATCAACCAATTAACTGTGATGATTACGATAACCTTGAGCTAGCATGCCAACGCCAGCTACATTTGCATCTCCAATTGCGAGATGGTGAAACATTTGAAGGAAAAGCTAATAAGCTGATTTTAAGAAAAAAAATTGAATATCTTCTCATCGATTCAAATGAAGGAACCCGTGAATTAAGGTTAGATTACATTATCAGTTTCAGCAATCCAGAAATTGGCACGATTGTTATCGAACATTCTTAAATCTGATCGCTAATAACGATTAGAACCCTCTCCCCAAAGTCCTTATATAATATAAGGACTTTTTATGTAAAAAGAAATCTCCATAGGTCAATCAGTAAGCTGCTATAGCCAACTCTACGTTTATAACTACGTGGACTAACCATGCCATTAAATATGATGTGTGATTTTCTTCCACTGTACTGAAATTCCTTCGTCATCAGGCAAATTTTGCCCTTCTTTAGTGATGAAAACCCCCAGCGCGGCAATCAGTTTTTCATTGTAATAGAGCAAAGGTGTTCTCTCCCTAAGCCAAGGTGCAACCCCAAATTCTTGCCACAGTTTTTTACTGTGACGAGAATGTTGCCGTCCCACAATGCTAATATTGCCCTGAGCACTATTACCCTGAAAACCAAAACGAATTGTCACTTGCTCATTACTGTTTGGCTTTCTCACTGTAATACCGTTTTCTTTAGAACAAAACAGCGTTCCCAATCCATCTGGTAACGTCAATTCCTGTTGTAAATCCCATTCAAGAATCGTTCCCGCCAGATTCTGATATTGAGGAAGTAACCAAAGTTGCTGCCGATAACGACGAATATCATAGTGCCCTAACCTAAAACGCGGCTCTGCATCTTGTCTGGCAAGTGCTACTTCTGACCAAATTCGTTGAAGCTGCTCGCGTGCCGGCATTTTTACACCACACTGATTGAGCCATCGCCGCAACAACGCATTTCGTTTTGCTTCAGAACTGTTTTCCAAAGGAGGAATAGAGATTGAACCTTCCGCGGTAATCAGTGAATCCAAAGATTCTTGCAGCAACTCATCCAACAATTGTTCTTGCTCGCCACACAAGCTGGCACTGCGGGAAACCGCTTGCGGAAAATGAGGCCAACGCTGGTAGAGTAACGGCATGATATTCAGACGCAGGAAATTACGGTCATAACGATCATCTTGATTACTGTCATCCTCTACCCATTGTAATTTTTGTGTCTGTGCGTACTCTTCCAATTCTGCACGATTTACATTTAGCAATGGACGAATCAATGTCGTTCCCGCAAATGGCATTCTGGCAGGCATGGAAGATAATCCCGCCGGACCACTGCCCCGTTTCAGTGCTAATAAAAACGTTTCTGCCTGATCATCAAGATGTTGTGCCGTGATTAAAACTTCATCCTGCTGTAATTCACATTGGAAAGCGTGATAACGCGCATTCCGAGCCGCAGCTTCAATCCCATTTTGGCGAGTATTAAGCTGGACTTTTTCGGTTCGGAAATCCACCTGCCAGTCAGAACAAATCTGACGACAATGTTCGACCCATAAATCCGCCTTTGGGTTTAAGCCATGGTGAATATGGATTGCCCTTAACACCATTCGTTCACTATTCAATTGATGAGACTGGGTTCGCAAACGAACAAGTAAATGCAACAATACGGTGGAATCCAATCCACCGCTAAATCCGACCAAAATCTTTTTATGCTGACCAATTTTCTCTGCCAACGTCATAAGCAAAAGATCATGAATATTTACCATTATGGAGCCAAACCTTTCTTCATTTTGCCTGATCAATCCTCAATCAGATCATCCATCAATTCATTTTGTTCGGAAGTCTTTCTTTTAGCACTGATACAGAGTAATCCAGAAATAATAACCAACACTAATCCAATCACATAGGCAGGGACAAACGCATCACCAAAAAGTAGGATAATCCACATCATCGACAAGACGGGTGATAAAAATAAGATTGAGGCAACCTTATGGGAATCAGGGCCATTCATGGCCTTGAACCAAATAATATAAGAGATCCCATTCAGTATGATGCCGTTAAGTAATGTTGGCATCAGTGAATCACCGGTAGGTAAGTTAATGCTGCTGAAAGCAAATATAAATACCGCAGAGACTAATGTAGAACAGGTGAATACCCAGAATGTACTAATATAGGGATCAATAGCAAACTGCCTCGATAATACCGACATTAATGCAAAACAAAATGATCCACTAAATACCAGCAACAATGCCTGCGGATGCTCCACTGCAATCTCGGTAATATTTCCTTTCGTGAAAGTGATCACAACAGCCATAAAGCCCATTGCAATGCCAATCATTTGCCTGATCGTTAATTTTTCTTTAAACAGGAAAAATGACAATCCAATAATCATTAACGGCCAGCTATATTGGATTACCAACACAGCAACACCATTTTCAATGGCATAGCCATAATAAAGCAGTAAATAGAAAAAACAATCCAAAGCACCTAAGATCAAAACCTTAAGCATAACGGGCCAAGGAATGAATAAAATTCTCTTCCAACTTCTCCCCATCATGAGAGCAACGACAAATACCGCTAAAACAGACAAAATATTTGACCAGAATAAATATTGGAAGTGATCCATCTCTTTCTGACCAAAACGCGATATAGAAGGAATAAAGCTCCAGATAAATACGCAAGAAAACGCATAAATAATATATTTATATTTGGCCATAGAAAAACTCAACTTATTATTTTAAAGCCTAGCCCACAAGGCACCCACTCCATCCCAACATCATCAGGTATAATAATATTAGATTATATATGCCATGATGATTTCGCCCTTACAAACAGCAAAACAGGTGGAAATACCAGAGAGTTATCACTCCTCAGTATTTCCACCTGATAAATACCTTCCACCCGCGATTAGCGATTAGAAATTTTCAGATCTTAGCAATAACCGTACTGCATTAAACGCTCATAACGACGGTTGACTAATTCTTCACTGTCCAGCTCACTCAATTCAGAAAGATCAGCTAACAATTGAGTTTTCAATGTTTCAGCAATTTCTTCATAGTGACGGTGCGCACCACCCAATGGCTCAGGAATAACAGTATCGATCAGATTCAATTCTTTCAGACGTGGGGCTGTATTCCCCATTGCTTCGGCTGCCAATGGTGCTTTTTCAGCGCTTTTCCACAAAATAGAAGCACACCCTTCAGGAGATATAGTAGAGAAGGTACTGTATTGCAACATGTTGACTTTATCACCAACACTAAGAGCCAACGCTCCACCAGAACCCCCTTCGCCAATCACTGTACAGATGATAGGTACAGAAAGATGAGACATTTCACGCAAGTTACGTGCAATAGCTTCTGACTGACCACGCTCTTCTGCGCCTACCCCAGGATATGCACCAGGAGTATCAATGAAAGTAATGATTGGCAATTTGAAACGTTCGGCTGTTTCCATCAATCTTAACGCTTTGCGATAACCTTCCGGTGATGGCATACCAAAATTGCGGCGGATTTTTTCTTTGGTTTCACGCCCTTTCTGGTGACCTATCACCATAACAGGACGACCATCAATACGTGCTAACCCGCCCACAATGGCCTTGTCATCGGCATAGGCACGATCACCCGCTAACTCTTCAAAGTTAGTAAATATGCGCTGAATATAATCCAATGTATAAGGGCGCAGTGGATGACGTGATAGCTGGGAAATTTGCCATGCCCCTAAATCAGAGAAAATTTTGCGAGTCAGCTCCAGGCTTTTTTCCCGCAGACGCTGCACTTCTTCATCCAGATTGATATCTAGCTTTTCATCTTGACGGCTAACTGCGGTAAGCGAATCAATTTTCGCTTCCAGCTCGGCAATCGGCTGTTCAAAATCCAGAAAATTCAGACTCATAATGTTCCTATTCTAGTCAAATTCTAATTCTACCTGCTCATTACCCAGCAGAGTTCGCAGATCGGTCAAAAGGGTGTCTGTTGGCGTTACCCGCCATGTCGCCCCGAATCGTAAACGGGCGCGGGCATCTACCCGCTGGTAATAAAGATGAACCGGTATTGTACCTGAGCGGTGTGGCTCCAATGCACCACGAAGACGGCTCAATAATTGTTCATCAATTTGCCTGTCTGATAATGAGATAGCAAGCCCACGTGCAAATTTTTCACGTGCCTCACTGATATCCATTAATTCACGAACTGTCATTTTAAGTCCACCGCTGAAGTCATCAAAGCTGACTTGTCCGGTAGCAATCAAAATTTTGTCCTGTTCCAATAAATGCTGATACCTTTCCAACGCATCAGAAAACAGCATAATCTCCAGACGTCCTGAACGATCATCTAATGTACTGATACCAATCCGGTTGCCCCGTTTGGTCGTCACTATTTTCGAAGCTAATACCAAACCTACCACAGTTGTTACCTGACCACGAGGTGTCGGGTTCACATCTTTTAGACGTAATCCATTGGTATATCGTTCAATCTCTTTCAAATAACCTGTGATTGGATGTCCAGTTAAATACAAGCCCAGCGTTTCCCGCTCACCATCCAATACCACCTGATCTGGCCATTTGGGAGTGCTGGCATATGAACGCTCAACTTGTTCTGGTTCTTCGGCCAATACACCAAACATATCTGTTTGACCCGTGGCTTCAGCTTTGGCATGTTGGTCCGCTGCTTTCAGTGCCCCTTCCAGGGACGACATCAGTGCCGCACGATGTGGCCCCAACCGATCAAAAGCACCGGACATGATCAGTTTTTCCATCACACGCCGATTTATTTTTTTGATATCAACACGTGCACACAGGTCAAATAGCTCCTTGAAATGCCCCTCTTTCTGTCGGGCTTCAATAATCGCTTCAATCGGGCCTTCACCCACACCTTTAATCGCACCAATGCCGTAAACAATTTCTCCATCATCATTGACATGGAAATGGTACAAGCCGCTATTGATATCAGGAGGAAGAACTTTCAGCCCCATGCGCCAACACTCATCCACCAACCCAACAACTTTTTCAGTGTTATCCATATCCGCTGTCATCACAGCAGCCATAAATTCTGCCGGATAGTGCGCTTTCAACCATAATGTTTGGTAAGAAACTAGCGCATAAGCTGCGGAGTGAGATTTGTTAAAGCCATAACCCGCGAATTTCTCCACTAAATCGAAGATTTTCATGGCGAGCGTACCATCAACGCCCTGTTTTACCGCTCCCTCTTCAAATACTGATCGCTGTTTAGCCATCTCCTCTGGTTTTTTCTTACCCATTGCACGGCGCAACATATCTGCCCCGCCAAGGGTATAACCGGCCAAAACCTGCGCAATCTGCATCACCTGTTCCTGATACAGAATGATACCGTAAGTTGGCTCCAATACAGGTTTTAAGGATTCGTGCTGCCATTCAACATCAGGATAGGAGAGCTCTTCCCGTCCATGTTTACGGTCGATAAAGTTATCGACCATGCCTGATTGCAATGGCCCGGGACGGAACAGTGCCACCAATGCGATCATGTCTTCAAAACAGTCAGGGCGCAGACGTTTGATTAAGTCCTTCATTCCACGGGATTCAAGCTGGAACACGGCCGTGGTTTCAGAACGTTGCAGCATATCGAAACTTTTCTGATCATCCAGCGGAATAGCTGCGATATCAATCGGTTCCAGCCCTTTCCTGGCACGACGTGCATTCACCATCTCAAGTGCCCAGTTGATGATGGTCAATGTTCTCAAACCCAGAAAGTCAAACTTAACTAGGCCTGCATATTCCACATCGTTTTTGTCAAACTGGGTGACTGGGTTTTGCCCTTCAGGATCACAGTAAATCGGTGCAAAATCAGTAATTTTGGTTGGTGCAATAACAACACCACCAGCATGTTTACCTGCGTTACGAGTGACACCTTCCAGTTTGCGCGCCATGTCTATCAGCGCTTTAACCTCTTCATCTGCATCGTAAATTTCAGGTAGCTGTGGCTCGGCGGCAAACGCTTTTTCCAGCGTCATACCCGGATCAGAAGGCACCAGTTTGGATATTCGATCCACAAACCCATAAGGGTGCCCAAGTACACGCCCAACATCGCGGATAACCGCTTTCGCCGCCATCGTACCAAAAGTAATGATCTGCGATACCGCATCTCGTCCGTACATATCTGCAACGTGATCGATAACCTGATCACGTTTTTCCATACAGAAATCAATGTCAAAATCTGGCATGGAAATACGTTCAGGGTTAAGGAAACGTTCAAACAGCAGATCAAATTCCAACGGATCGAGGTCGGTAATTTTTAACGCATAAGCCACAAGGGAGCCGGCACCAGAGCCTCGTCCTGGACCAACGGGAACACCGTTGTCTTTCGACCACTTGATAAATTCCATTACGATCAGGAAGTAGCCAGGGAATCCCATTTGGTTGATAACGTTCAGCTCAACGTCAAGACGTTCATCATATTCAGGGCGTTTTTGTGCCCTAACTTCCGCATCGGGATAAAGAAACTCCAGACGTTCTTCCAACCCTTGCTTAGATTTTTCAATGAGAAAATCTTCAGTACTCATTTCGCCCGTTGGAAACTGTGGCAGGAAATATTCACCAAGACGGATTGTAACATTACAGCGTTTAGCAATTTCGACGCTATTTTGTAGTGCTTCAGGAATGTCTGAAAAAAGCTCGCACATCTCCTGCTCACTGCGTAGATATTGCTGAGGGCTGTAATTTTTAGGACGTTTCGGATCAGACAGTGTATAACCATCATGGATAGCAACCCGAATCTCGTGGGCTTCGAAGTCCTCGCTTTCAAGAAAACAAACGTCATTGGTTGCCACGACGGGAAGATTTTTTTCTGACGCCAGCGCCACAGCTGCATGAAGATAGTTTTCTTCATCCTGACGTCCGGTACGGATCAACTCAAGGTAATAACTGTCAGGAAAATGTTCCTGATAAAAATCAAGGCATTGATCCACCATCACACGATTGCCACGCAGCAGGAATTTACCCACTTCGCCCATGCGCCCACCCGACAGTAGGATCAACCCTGTTTTGTATTTGACCAGCCATTCCCGCTTGATAGTGGGGCCAATTGCACTATAACCTTTTTGGTAAGCCTCAGAGATCAACAAAGTCAGATTTTGGTAACCTTCATTATTACGGGCAAGGATCGTCAGATGGGCATATTCATCCCCCAACAAATCACTTTCCACATAAAAATCCGCACCAATAATTGGCTTGATACCAGCACCGTGGGCACTGCCATAGAACTTCACCAATCCACACAAGTTGGTAAAATCCGTGATCGCAAAGGCTGGCATTCCCAATTTGGCGATTTTTTTCACCAATGGGCTGGTCTTAGCCAAGCCATCAATCATTGAATAATCACTGTGAACACGTAAGTGTACAAAACGTGGTTCTGTCATAATCTGTCCAGATACTTATCCCAGATTTTATCCAAGACCTAACGCCCGTTTAACTGGCGCAAAACTCTTACGATGATGCTCCGTAGCGCCCAAAGAAGCCAATTTTTCCAAATGAAGAGCTGTAGGATAACCTTTGTGTTTCGCAAATCCGTAGTCAGGGAACTGTTTACCCAGTTCTGCCATTTCCCTGTCACGTGTTACTTTGGCAAGAATAGAAGCAGCGCTTATTTCTGCAACCAGGCTATCGCCCTTGACGACAGCTTGAGCTGGCATGGCTAATGCCGGACATCGATTGCCATCAATCAAAACATAATCCGGTATGAGCGCCAATCCCTGAACAGCCCTTTGCATAGCCAGCATTGTGGCATGGAGGATGTTAAGCTGATCGATCTCTTCCGGCTCTGCACGACCAAGGCTCCAACACAAGGCTTTCTCTTTTATTTCCCAATACAGCACTTCACGGCGTTTTTCCGTGAGTTTTTTCGAATCCATCAAGCCTGCAATGGGTTTAGACGGATCAAGAATAACCGCCGCAGTCACTACAGCCCCTACCAATGGGCCACGCCCAACTTCATCAACACCGGCAATCAAATTCGCCTGTGGATAAATAAAATCCATCATCTTCTCGCTAATTCCAAAACGGCTTGCGCAGCCTTTTCATCGGCATCGCAGCGAATGCTTTCATGCAAATGCAAGAACGTTTGTTTCAACGCTTCCACATCAGCACCACCTTGCAAAAGAGGCAACAATGCCTCTGATAACGCCTGTGGTTCACATTCATCCTGTAGTAATTCTTTGACTAATTCTTTGCCTGCCAGCAAGTTAGGCAAGGAAACATAGGGTGTCTTCACCAGGCGTTTTGCCAGCCAGAATGTAAAAGGGTTCATTCTATAGCCCACCACCATTGGGCATTTGGCCAGCATACATTCCAATGCAGCCGTACCGGATGCAAGTAAAGTAGCATCACTGGCAATCATGGCTTCACGAGCGTTACCATCCAATAAATGGAGCAACAAATCTGGTGCTATCTCGTTTTTAATGCGCTGAAATTGTTCACGCCGTTTGGCATTAACCAAAGGAACCAATACATGCAAGTCGGGAAATTTTTCCCGCAATAGTTGTGCGGTTTTTAAGAAGTCAGTACTTAGCATCTCTACTTCAGCATGACGACTACCAGGCAATATTGCCAGGCAATGAGCAGCTAATGGAATATTCAAAATTTTTCTGGCGGTTGCTTTATCGGTTTGCAAAGGCATCGCATCTGCCATTGTGTGCCCAATAAATCGACATGGAACGTTAAATCGATCATAAAAGGCTTTTTCGAAAGGTAAAAATGCTAATACCAAATCCGTTGCCTGACCAATTTTAAACACACGTTTCTGACGCCAGGCCCATACCGATGGGCTAACATAATGGATCGTTTTGATTCCCTGCTGTTTAAGCCTGCCTTCCAGAGTAATGTTAAAGTCAGGCGCATCAATGCCAATAAACACATCAGGCTTCAACGCAGTAAAACGTGCGGTTAAGTCTTTGCGTATTTTCAGCAAACGGGGCAAACGTCCCAGAACTTCAACGATCCCCATTACTGCCAGTTCTTCCATCTCATACCAGGCTTCACAACCTTCTGCCTGCATAAGAGGGCCAGCAACACCCACAAAGCGGGCGTGCGGAATTTTTGCTTTCAATGCACGAATCAACCCTGCTCCAAGGATATCACCGGATGTTTCTCCGGCGACTAAACCAATTGTCAGCGGGCGCTGATTATCAACAGAAGAAAAGGTAGTCAAAGGAGTATCCTTCATCTACTTATTAACGAATGATGCCACGGCTGGATTTTGCGGAATGTTCCAGAAAATCACTGAATACTTTTACATGCGGGTTGTTTTCCGCTTGTAGATCAATTTCTTGTCTGGCTTCTTCCAATGTTTTTCCGCTGCGATAAAGCATCTTATAGGCATTACGGATAGCATGCAGTGATTCTTTGTCAAACCCACGACGCTTCAAACCTTCGATATTCAATCCGAAAGGTGTTGCATGGTTTCCCTGTGCAATGATGTAAGGAGGAACATCCTGGGCAACGCCAGAACAACCACCAACCATCACGTGGGAACCAATTTGACAGAATTGATGCACAGCCGTCATTCCACCAATAATGACGTAATCACCCAGAATAACATGCCCGCCTAATGTACCATTGTTCGCAATGATACAACGATCACCAACGATGCAATCATGGGCAATATGGGCGTTGATCATCAACAGATTGTCACTACCAACTTTAGTCACGCCCCCACCCTGAACAGTGCCTCTGTGGATAGAAACACTTTCACGGATACGATTACGGTCACCAATTTCAACGCGGGTGGGTTCACCTTGATATTTGAGATCCTGATTGACCTCACCGATAGAAGCAAATTGATAAATTTGGTTATCGCGGCCAATCTTGGTTATGCCATTAACCACAACATGGGATTTCAATTCAGTCCCTTCACCAATCTCAACTTGGGCACCGATATAACAAAATGGGCCAATGCGAACATTGGCACCAATAACAGCACCCTCTTCAACAATGGAAGAGGGGTGAATAACAGCAGTCTGATCAATCATGGATTAAGCCTCACGACGGCGAGCACACATCATTTCAGCTTCGCAAGCCACTTCTCCATCGACTTTCGCTACGCCTCTGAAACGCGCAACTCCGCGACGTTCTTTAATAAATTCGACTTCCATGACCATTTGATCACCAGGCAGAACCGGACGCTTGAAGCGGGCGCCATCAATCGCTGCAAAGTAATACAATTCACCTGGCTCCAGTGATCCAACACTTTTGAACGCCAGAATGCCGGTAGCTTGAGCCATTGCTTCGAGGATCAAGACACCAGGAAAAATAGGCTTACCGGGGAAATGCCCCTGAAAGAATGGTTCATTAAATGATACATTCTTGACTGCGCGCAAAAATTTACCTTCCTCAAAATCTAAGACGCGGTCTACCAACAAAAATGGGTAGCGGTGAGGCAGTAAATTTAAAATCTCTTCAATTTGCAGAGTATGATTATCACTCATCTAAATACTCTTCCTGTCATATAAGAATCATAATATTAACGACACGGCCTGCGTTAACTCCAAATTCAGAGTTATCAGGCAGGCCGCAAAAATCAAAAGCACAACCAAAAATGCTAACTAAAAACGTTTAATCAAAAATGTCGATCCAAGATGCGGGTATGATTACTCGTTTTCACCTTTCAGTTGGCGTTCAACTGACTTCAAGCGCTTATTCATCTCATTGATGTTCATGACTAAAGCGGCAGTCTTGCGCCAAACTTTGTTCGGTTGTGACGGGAATCCCGACGAGTATACGCCAGGCTCTGTAATTGGACGTATCACCATGCTCATACCCGTCACGGTCACTTTGTCACAGATTTCCATGTGTCCATTGATGACACTGGCTCCACCAATCATACAGTAACGGCCAATTTTCAAACTGCCCGCCATAATGACTCCGCCAGCCACTGCTGTGTTGTCTCCAATTGTCACGTTGTGGGCAATCTGACATTGATTGTCTATGATAACACCATTACCGATGACTGTGTTATCCAATGCGCCGCGATCAATTGTCGTGCAAGCACCGATTTCAACGCGATCTCCGATGATCACTGTGCCTAACTGTGGAATTTTAACCCAATTTCCACGCTCATTGGCATAACCAAAACCATCAGAACCTATAACAGTCCCCGATTGGATCAAACACAACTCACCAATTTCAACATTATGGTATATCGATACATTGGCCCAAAGACGGGTTCCTGCACCAATCTGCGCATTTTTTCCAATAAAACAACCTGCACCAACGATAGCATTATCACCAAGCATAACGCCGGATTCGATAACTGCATTTGCACCCACCGCCACATTTTTGCCCAGTACCGCCTCAGGGGAGATAACTGCTGATGGGTGGATATCCTGTGCAGGTTTCGGGGTTGTATCCATAATTTGCGCCATGCGTGCATAGGCAAGGTAAGGATCATTAACAACCAATGCAGCAACCTTGCAGTGAGGGAGATCTGCTTCGCGCAGTACAACAGCCGCAGCCTGACAGGTAGCAAGTTTGTCAGTATAACGACTGTCAGATAAAAATGTAATTTGCTCGTTATTTGCTGAATACATCGGTGCAATACCGGTGATGACGATATCGCCATCACCGCGCAATTGCGCATTCAACTGCTGAGCGAGATCAGCCAATCGAATTGAAACCATCTACTTACTTAACCTGTTTCAGTACTTCTGCAGTAATATCTTTACCAGACGCAGAATACACTGCGGTACTCGCATCCAGAACAAGATCGTAACCTTCTTTGCCTGCAACCACTTTAACTGCATCTTGAATACGGTTCAGAATTTTATTGCGTTCTTCCATCTGACGATGGCGGTTGTCGTTTTCAAAACTTTGTGCTTTCTGAGCAAAGTCATCACGTTTCGCCATCACTTCTTTTTCCAATTTTTCGCGTTCACTGGCTTTCATGGTTGAGCCATCACGCTGTAATTTTTGGATTTTAGTTTGCAAATCAGATTCCATACTCTGCAATTCGGTTGCGCGGCCTTTAAACTCATTTTCCAATTGTTTTGCCACAGCTTCGCGGGCAGGTAACTGTTGGAAAACTTCAGCAACGTTCACTAAAGCAATTTTATCTGCCGCCTGTACACCCGCAGAGAACGCTAACGCTAGACCCAAACTTGCTGCACACAATATTTTCTTCACTATAAACTCCTTTGACCTACGCTATTTTTACATATTAATAATAGGGCGATTTTTACCAAAAATGATTAATAATTACCAAACCCCGCCAATATCGAACTGGAACTGTTCTGCTCTATCACCTGCGTACTTCTTAATTGGCTGCGCATAAGAGAAGCTCAATGGCCCTAATGGTGACATCCATTGCAGAGCAATACCGGCTGAAACGCGGATATTATTTGGCTTGCTGTAGTCTGGCATCCCAGCGTAAGTCTTATCCCAGTTGGTATCCCACACCGTTCCCGCATCTACAAATAGCGACGTTCGCAGAGAGTTGGCATATTTCGCATCCAGGAACGGTGTCGGGGTAATTAGTTCGAAACTCGCAACCGCAGTCGCATTACCACCCACCGCATCGCGGGATGGGCTATTTTTCTCTGGAGTAGGATTACCTGCTTTATCCGTCGTCAAATAAATCGCTTTCGGACCAACAGTATTCGGGCGGAAACCACGAACATTTTTGGAACCACCGGCATAGAAGTTTTCATAGAATGGCATTTCCTTGCCACCAAAACCGCCGCCATATCCCAGACGTGTACGTCCCATCAGTACCCATGAACGATCATCATCCAGAGGGTAATAACCCGATAAGTTCCAAGTGACTTTATAGAACTGGTTATCTGAACCAGGAATGGTCACTTTCGCATCCAGGGAGGATTTCATGCCAGATGTCGGGAAGAAACCACGGTCAAGATTGTTGTAAACCCACCCTACAGTGACGGTGAAATCATTGGAGTCAAACTGCGCCTTGTCTTTAAAGTTTGGATGCTTACCCATTTTATTCCAATAACGCCACATCGCACGCTGTGGTCGCATATTAGACAACGCGTTATGTATATAACCCAGTCTAAACGACAGGCCGTTATTTTCATTCAATGGGAAGCCGAGCGTTCCCTCAGTACCGTAGGCTTTATTGGTGTAATTCGAAAGATCGGCATCATCGGCACGGAAATCGTTATAGAACACCCGCCCACCCAAACTTACACCATTGACAGTGAAATAAGGGTCAGTCATAGATAAATCGGCCGATGTTGAATAATCATTTTTACTGGCGTTGATGCTCACTGAGTTCCCTGTTCCCAGCCAGTTGGCTTGTTGGAGGCCAACCTGGAAACCCATGCCGCTTTCTGTGCCGAAACTAACACCAAAGTTCATCGAGCCAGTATTGCGTTCTTTGACTTTGTAAACCACGTCAACCTGATCTGGACTGTCCGGTACACGTTCCGTTTCCACATCAACAGAGTCAAAATACCCTAGTCTATTTAGGCGTTCTTTACCCTGCTCAACCAAATCACTCCCCAGCCAGGAGCCTTCCATTTGACGCATTTCACGGCGTAATACTGAATCTTTACTCACATCGTTGCCTGAAAAACGAATTTTACGCACGTAGAAGCGATTGCCAGCATCAACATTCACATTCAACTTAACCGTCTTATCAGTGTCGTTGATTTCAGGTTGTGTCATTACGCGAGGATAGGCATAACCGTGACGACCAAGCAGGTTTTTGATGGCGGTTTCCATTTTGGTCACTTCTGCACCGTTATACAACGATCCTGGTTCGATTTTAGTCAGCTCTTCGATTTGGGACTGGTAACTAGCTAAATTACCATTCAAATCAACACCTGAAATTTTGTACTGATCGCCTTCGGTGATATTGACCGTGATATAAATACCTTTCTTATCTGGCGTCAGGTTAACTTGAGTCGAATCAATATTGAAACGCGCATAGCCTCGATCAAGATAAAAACTGCGCAAGGTTTCAAGGTCACCTGCCAATTTTTGTTTCTGGTATTTCTGATCAGCTGTCATGTTCCACCAGGGAACATCATCCCTCAGTTGAAACTGGTTAAGCAGCACATCGGTTGAGAAAGCCTTATTGCCAACAATATTAATTTGTTGGATCTTGGCAGAAACCCCTTCAGAGAAAATGAGCTTCAAATCAACACGGTTGCGGGGCAGTGGCGTGACAACGGCTTTTACTGTCGCGTTGTATTTACCCACACTGTAATAGAAATCCTCCAACCCCTTCTCAATATTGGACAGCATAGTGCGGTCGAGCGCTTCACCAACACGAACACGAGAGGCCTCAAGGTTTTGCTTGAGCATATCATCTTTCACCGATTTGTTGCCGGTGAAAGTAATGCTGGCGATGGTTGGCCGTTCTTTTACCTGAACAACAAGTGAATTGCCATCACGTAAGACACGAACATCTTCAAAGTTTCCAGTTGCGAACAATGAATGAATCGTGCGGCTAATATCTTCATCACTAACCGAATCACCCACTCGAACTGGCATGTTCAGTAATGCTGCACCAACGGTGACGCGTTGAAGACCCTCAAAGTGAATGTCCTGAACCACGAATCCGTCTGAACCGTATGCAGTGGCGCTGCCGAGCAGCAGCGACGCTATGAGCAACTTTTTCATCGCCATCGTTGTTATGCGTTTTCCTAACCGGTCTCCCACCTTAAAAGCGGGAGAAATCATTGAAAAGTGCAAGCCCCATTAATAACACCAGTAACATAGCACCAATGCGATAACTGAAGTCTTGTACACGCTCGGAGACTGGCTTTCCCTTGATCTTTTCGATAGCAAGGAAAAGCAAGTGTCCACCATCTAGTACAGGTAATGGGAACAAATTAATGATCCCAAGATTGACGCTAATCAGCGCCAGAAACATTAAATAATACACCAAGCCAGAATCAGCCGATACTCCGGCACCTTTGGCAATGGAAATTGGGCCGCTTAGGTTATTAAGTTTTAAGTCACCCACAATCAATTTGCCGATCATATTGACAGTCAGCTTCATTAATTGCCAAGTCTTGCCTCCTGCCTCATAAATGGCAGAAAAAGGTCCATATTGCTGAATAACTTTGTATTCATCCGCCAGTGGAATGATTTTCAGTTCGGTGCCAGCAAACCCCTCCTCACGGCCATTGGATAATTTTTTGACTTCAGGAGTCAGAGACAAGGAGATCATTCCCCCAGCTCTCGCAACGTCCAATTTTAGAGGAACATCAGGATTCTTCCTGACAAAAGATGAAAAAGTGTGCCATACATCTACATCTTGATCGTTGACTTTAACGATCCTATCCCCACTTTGTAAACCCGCTTTTTCAGCGGCTGAAGCAGGATAAACTTTTTCTACTTGCGAACTAAGCCGCGGTACAACGGGCATAATTCCCAAAGACAGCAAAACATCCTGCCTGGAAGGATCGAAACTCCATTGACTCAAATCCAGTGTCTTCTGAACACTGTCAAGCGCATTCAAAGGCAAGACATCCATAGTTACCGATGTTGCACCCACTTTACCTACCATGGCAAGACGTACTGAATTCCAATCAGGAGTTTCGATACCATTAACGGCTTTTAGTTCCATTCCAGGCAAAACATTTGCCTGTGCAGCAATCGAATTTGGCTTAACATCCAACACTACCGGACGCACAGATGGCACGCCAATCACAAAAACCAGCCAATAAGCGATCACCGCCAGAATGAAGTTTGCGATTGGCCCAGCACTGATAACTGCCGCGCGCTGGCCAATAGTTTTGTTATTAAATGCCATATGACGACGTTCGGGAGCCACGTCTCCAACCCGCTCGTCGAGCATTTTGACATATCCACCAAGGGGAATAAGAGCGATAACGTATTCGGTTCCCTGTTTATCTGTACGACGCCAAAGCACCTTGCCAAATCCAATGGAAAAGCGTTCAACATAGATACCGCATCGTCTGGCAACCCAAAAATGACCAAACTCATGCACTGTGATGAGAACACCCAAAGCAACAATAAATGCAGCCAGATTCCAGAGAATATCCATTACGTACCTTCAGAGAGTAAATCCAGAAGAAATCAACATAACCAGCCCAGCAAACACTGGAACTGCCGCAGTTAGACTATCAACCCTATCCATGACACCGCCATGCCCTGGAATCAATTGACTGCTGTCTTTGATCCCAGATTCCCGCTTGAACATACTTTCAGTCAAATCACCAAAGACCGAGGCAATCACCACCACCGCAGAAATCAGCAACAAATGTTCCGGCATCGCAGGGACAGGGGCAAATTTACCGAACAACCACGAAATCAATGCAGCCGTTAATAACCCACCCACCAGCCCCTCAAGCGTTTTACCTGGGGATACTTTTGGGGCCATTTTATGTTTACCCATTGTACGACCAAAAATATAAGCGCCTGAATCGGCAGCCCATACCAACAGCATGACGTACAGTAACCACCATGCGCCATCATAGGGATTATTTTCATAGCCCTGGGTACGCAGTACCATCATCCCACAATAAAATGGCACGATAGTCAGAACCCCGAATAGCAGTCGCAAGGCAACCGAGGCTTTCCAGATGGAAGCAGAAGACGGGTAAGTCACCACCAATAAAATGGCGGCCACCCACCAAAGCATGCCGACCCACAATAGGTATATAATTTGTGGTTTTTCAATAAGATGAGAAAAATCCGACAAAGAGTACTGCAAAGCCAATAACCCTACAGCAAATAACACAGCCAGCGTAATACGTTTAACTTGAGTGAAGAGACCTGCAAATTGCCCCCATTCCCATGCAGCAAGTGCTGAAACAGCAATGACAACCAGCCCAAATCCTGCTGGGGGGAGAAAAAACAGAGCTACAATAACAAGTGGAATCAATATCAACGTAGTTAAAAGACGGTACTTCAGCAAGTTCTCCTCCTATGATCCCACTTCGGCATCGTCTGTTGTTCCGCCAAATCGGCGTTCTCGTTTGGCAAAGGCATTAATCGCACCTTCAAAAACAGTTTCATCAAAATCAGGCCAAAGTATATCGGTAAAATAGAATTCTGCATAAGCGATCTGCCATAGCAGAAAGTTACTGATACGATGTTCACCGCCAGTCCTAATCACTAGATCCACTTCAGGCTGTTGACTTAAGTTGATGAAATTATCAACTGTAGCTTCGGTAATCTCTTCAGGAGCCAATTCATTGGCTTCAATTTTTTCAGCAATTTGTTTAAAACTCTGAACCAGATCCCAACGACCGCCATAGTTAGCAGCAATATTAAGCTGCAATCCGGTATTGCCCGCTGTTAATTCTACAGAACGGCAGATACGCTCCTGTAACCGTGAACTAAAACGACTAAGATCACCAATCACAGACAATTTCACATTGTGTTTATGCAGGCTTTTTACTTCATTATCGAGAGCAAAAACAAACAACTCCATCAATGAACTGACTTCCTGCTGTGGACGATTCCAGTTTTCGCTGCTAAAAGCATATAGCGTCAGTGAATTAATATTATGTTTCACTGAAAAACTCACGGCACTTCGTACGGCTTTAATTCCTGCACGGTGGCCAAAGACTCTCAATTTACCCCGTTTTTTTGCCCAACGACCGTTACCATCCATAATGATGGCGACATGTCTGGGTAACGTTGGTAATGAGTCACTATCACTGGGAGATATCACTCAAAATAATCCTTAAATAACTAAGCTGACTTTTTTGGTAAACTCAATCACTTCTACATGAAAAAGCCGTGTCGCGTGTCAACAATTATCACGGATAGCACGGCTACTTCTGGCACGACTGAATGAAAGCCTTTGTCTCTGATATACCTACGTTTATCTATGATTAGAATGCAAGCACCAGATAATTGAAACGGCTATTATAACAACTGTAATTTACCCGCGAACTATATCATTTGCTAAAAAGCAAACCTATACTTATTAATAAGACTTGCTATTTGGCGAAGGTGCTTATGGCTTCTCTCGCTAAGGCTCTGGCTATATTATCGATTTCTAAGACCTCTTCGATACTTTGAGGTTCAGATAAATTTACTTTTTCAACGACCAACCGATTAATTGTCGCAATATCTGTGAAACGGATTCCACCTTGCAAAAAAACATCAACGGTTTCTTCATTTGCTGCATTCAACGCTGTTGTTGCTGCCTGCCCCTGGTGACAAGCTTCAATCGCCAGTTTCAAACAAGGATAACGCTGATAATCCAGAGACTCAAAAGTAAGCATACTCAATTCAGTAAAATCTAATGGCTTTGCCCCAGATGAGATACGATTAGGATAAGCCATCGCATAAGCGATTGGGGTACACATATCCTGCGTTCCCAGTTGTGCGATGATGCTGCCATCCTGGTAACGAACCATCGAATGAATAACCGATTGGGGATGCAATAATACCTCCATTTCATCTGCGGACGCATTGAACAGGTAACGCGCTTCGATATATTCCAATCCTTTGTTCATCATGGTAGCAGAATCCACAGAAATTTTACGTCCCATTGACCAAATAGGATGAGCACATGCTTCATCTGGAGTAACGGTAGGCAGCTTCTCCAAAGGCGTCTTGCGGAATGGCCCACCCGATCCCGTCAGGATAATGCTGGAAATACCGTGCTCTTTTAAATCTGCCTTGCCAAGATTGTACTGAACTCCCTGCGGCAGACTCTGGAAAATGGCATTATGTTCGCTATCAATTGGCAGCAATTGCGCTTTATATTGAACAACTGCATCCATAAACAGACGGCCACTGGTAATCAAAGATTCTTTGTTAGCCAGCAGAACTTGTTTACCCTTGCGGATAGCGGCCAAAGTCGGCAATAAACCTGCGACGCCAACAATGGCTGACATGACTTGATCGACGTCTTCCAATGCAGCTAAATCACAAATAGCGTCTTCACCAAACAACACTTCGGTCTGGCTTCCTTGCTCCTGCAATAACTGACGCAGAGATTTTGCTGACTGCTCATCTGCCATTGCTACATATTGTGGGTGGAATTCCAAACATTGCTGTGCCATGACTTCAATATTTTTCCCAGCAACCAGTGCGATGACACTGAATTTCTCCGGGTTATTGCGGACAACAGAAAGCGTACTTTTCCCAATCGAACCCGTTGAGCCAAGAATAGTTAACCGTTTCATTTTAATACTCTAAGTATGCTACTGATATAAAATTGCAATGGAAAATCGCAACAGAAAACTGTCATAGTTTGAGCGGTGCAGATCGCTATGTCCATCGCTTGAGAAAGAAATGTGATACGAAGTGTAATATCCAGGATAAGAACAACGCCGCAAGAGCTGCGGCGTTGTATGCATGAAACGGCAATTAGAAATCCATCAACTCAGTTTCTTTATTTGCCAGTGCCTCATCGATTTTCTTAATGAAGCTATCAGTCAGTTTCTGAATTTCATCTTGTGAACGACGTTCTTCATCTTCACTGATTTCTTTGTCTTTCAACAGTGCCTTGACCTTATCGTTCGCATCACGGCGAATATTACGGATGGAAACACGACCCTGCTCCGCTTCTCCACGCACAACTTTAATGAGATCTTTACGGCGTTCTTCTGTCAGTGGTGGCAATGGAACACGAATAATGGTTCCGGCAGAAGATGGGTTAAGACCCAGATCAGAAGCCATAATGGCTTTTTCAACCGCTGCGGTCATAGAACGATCAAATACGGTGATCGCCAAAGTGCGGGCATCTTCTGCAACGACGTTTGCAATCTGACGCAATGGGGTCGCAGCGCCATAATATTCAACGCTGATGCCATCCAACAGGCTAGGAGAAGCACGGCCAGTACGAACCTTGCTAATTTGATTTTTCAGTGCTTCGACGCTTTTTTCCATGCGGTCTTGTGCGTCTTTCTGGATTTCATTAATCACGTTACAAACCCTTGGGAGATGGTTATTTTTTAGGCCACACTGCGTAAATCATAGATAAGTGAATCGAATACGCTACGACATATGTGACCCTGTGTCATTAAATTTGGCGCATCAGGATGCTGATCATACCGTCAAATTTCACCAATGTCTCTGAGCACGAACGGTGAAAAATCAGCCATGAGAAATCAACGTACCTTCACTTTCCCCCATCACAACACGACGAAGTGCGCCTGGTTTGTTCATATTAAAGACACGAATTGGCAGGTTATGGTCACGAGCCAGCGTAAAAGCTGCCAGATCCATCACTTTCAATTCACGCTCCAATACTTCCTGATAAGCGAGCTTATTGTAGAGAACGGCTTCAGGATCTTTTGCAGGATCAGCAGAATAAACGCCATCAACTTTGGTTGCTTTTAACACAACATCCGCTTCGATTTCAATGCCACGCAGACATGCAGCGGAATCGGTCGTAAAGAACGGGTTGCCAGTACCCGCAGAGAAAATAACAACACGACCGTGACGCAGTAAGCTGATCGCCTCAGCCCAGCTATAATTGTCACACACGCCATTCAATGGGATGGCAGACATTAAACGAGCATTCACATAAGCACGGTGCAAAGCATCACGCATTGCCAGACCATTCATCACAGTCGCCAACATACCCATGTGGTCGCCTACTACACGGTTCATTCCTGCTTCTGCCAAACCGGCACCACGAAACAGGTTACCTCCTCCAATAACGACACCGACCTGAATACCCAGCTCAACCAGTTCTTTGATTTCCTGAGCCATGCGGTCTAAGACACTGGCGTCGATACCAAAACCTTCTGCGCCTTGCAAGGCTTCTCCACTGAGCTTAAGCAGGATTCTCTGATATACGGGTTTTGCATTGGTTGCCATGGTGTTCAGTCCTAAGCAGATAAGGATTATTGGGGATCGATTATGATTTACTCAACTACTACACATCCGCGCTATACAGCCCAGATGTAAAAACTCATCATGAGATAAAACAGAACCGCCAACCGGCGGCTCCGTTCAAGAAAATTAAGACTGTTTGCTCATTGCAGCAACTTCTGCTGCAAAATCAGCTTCAACTTTCTCAATACCTTCACCAACTTCGAAGCGGATGAAGTTGATAACCTTAGCATTGTTTTCTTTCAGCAGATCGCCAACAGATTTACTTGGGTCCATCACGAAGTTCTGGCCAGTCAGAGAGATTTCGCCGGTGAATTTGTTCATACGGCCAGAAACCATTTTCTCTGCGATTTCGCGAGGCTTACCAGACTGCATTGCGATGTCCAACTGGATCTGATGCTCACGCTCAACAACGTCAGCAGGAACGTCAGTTGGGTTCACGTATTCTGGTTTGCTTGCTGCAACGTGCATTGCGATGTGTTTGATCAGTTCTTCGTTTGCGCCTTCAGCAGCAACCAGAACACCGATACGGGAACCGTGCAGGTAAGAACCAACCGCTTCACCTTCCAGAATAGCAACGCGACGAATATTGATGTTCTCACCAATTTTCGCTACCAGGCCAGTGCGCTGCTCTTCGAACTTCGCTTTCAGTGCGTCGATGTCAGCGTTTTTATCTGCCATAACAGAAGTGATAACTTCTTTACCGAACGCCAGGAAACCAGAATCTTTAGCAACGAAGTCAGTTTCACAGTTCAGTTCAACGATAGCTGCGAATTTAGCATCAGCCGCAACTTCAACCAGAATAACACCTTCAGCAGCAACACGGCCTGCTTTCTTAGCCGCTTTTGCCTGACCTGATTTACGCATGTTATCGATAGCCAGTTCGATATCACCATTTGCTTCAACCAGTGCTTTTTTACATTCCATCATGCCTGCGCCAGTACGCTCACGCAGTTCTTTTACCAGAGCAGCGGTAATGTCAGCCATTTGTTTTATTCCTCGATGTGTCTCGCGGGAAGATAATATTCCGCGTGGAAAGTTCTATATCAGATAATAGTTCTATACCAGATAGGTAAAGGGGGCCATAACAGGCCCCCTAACCAATATATTTCAATACCTGGTCAATAAGGGCTCAAACAAAATGAGCAGGCCTTATTATTCAGCGTCTACAAGACCTTCTTCAGCCTGAACAGCCAGATCTTGAGAACGACCTTCACGAACAGCGGTAGCTGCCGCAGTCAGGTACAGTTTAACTGCACGGATTGCATCGTCGTTACCAGGGATGATGAAGTCAACGCCATCTGGATCAGAGTTGGTATCAACGATAGCGAATACAGGGATACCCAGGTTATTTGCTTCTTTGATAGCAATGTGTTCGTGTTCAGCGTCGATAACAAACAGCGCATCAGGCAGGCCGCCCATGTCTTTGATACCGCCCAGGCTGTTTTCCAGTTTGCCAAGCTCACGAGAACGCATCAGCGCTTCTTTTTTAGTCAGCTTGTCAAAAGTACCGTCCTGAGACTGAACTTCCAGATCTTTCAAACGTTTGATTGACTGACGAACAGTTTTCCAGTTAGTCAGCATACCACCCAACCAACGGTGGTTAACGAAGTATTGGTCACAGCTCAATGCTGCTTCTTTTACTGCTTCGCTAGCAGCACGCTTGGTGCCAACAAACAGAATTTTACCTTTACGGGAAGCGATTTTGTTCAGCTCTGCCAAAGCACCGTTGAACATTGGAACAGTTTTTTCCAGATTGATGATATGAACTTTGTTACGAGCACCAAAGATGAAAGGTTTCATTTTTGGGTTCCAGTAACGAGTCTGGTGACCGAAGTGAACGCCCGCTTGCAGCATATCGCGCATGGAAACAGTTGCCATTTTAGACCTCTATAAAGTTAATTGGGGTTATGCCTCCACAGATCCCATAACACCGACTCCTTAGCTGCGGGCAATTCATATCAATGAGTTAACCGCATAAGAGCACCCCGGTGTATGTGCCGATCCGTGTGTGTTATTTACACATAATGAGTTTATTTAGTATCCCTGACGAATTGCATCACATCAGAAACAATTACGCAGAATACCGGCGCGCTTTATACCATAAACCACCACCAGACTCCAACATTTGTTACAGCTATGTTTGTTACAATTACGTTTATTACGGCTACTGATGCGGGTTATATTGGCATCCATTCGGTGGGCTGATACCATTACCGGCAACACTTTCCTTAATTAATATCAAGTAGTCGGTGATTTTCCGACTTAAATGGACCCATTTCATGGCTATCTCTATCAAAACAGAAGAAGACATTCAGAAAATGCGGGTTGCCGGACGTCTGGCCGCCGAAGTTCTGGAAATGATTGAGCCTTACGTTAAGGCTGGTGTCACTACAGGTGAACTTGATCGTATCTGCCACAAGCATATTACCGAAAAACAACAGGCTATCTCGGCTTGTCTGGGCTACCACGGATTTCCTAAATCCGTATGTATCTCTGTCAATGACGTGGTTTGCCACGGTATTCCAAGCGATGATAAAGCCCTGAAAGAAGGTGATATCGTCAATATTGACGTGACAGTCATCAAAAATGAGTTCCACGGTGATACTTCTAAAATGTTCATTGTCGGCAAACCAACCATTCAAGGTGAGCGCCTGTGTCGCGTCACTCAGGAAAGCTTATACCTTGCCCTAAAAATGGTTAAACCCGGCATCCGTCTGCGTACCATTGGCAAAGCAATTCAGCAGTTTGTAGAAAGTCACGATTACTCTGTTGTCCGCGAATACTGTGGTCACGGTATCGGCAGAGGCTTCCACGAAGAACCTCATGTTCTGCATTATGATGCTGATGATGGCGGTGTGATATTGCAAAAAGGCATGGCATTCACCATTGAGCCGATGGTCAACGCCGGTGATTTTCGTATCCGCTCCATGAAAGATGGCTGGACAGTGAAAACCAAAGATCGCGGTTGGTCTGCACAGTACGAGCATACTATTGTCGTTACCGATAATGGTTGTGAAATCATGACATGGCGCCAAGAAGAAGAAGCGCATATCTCAGCGGTATTAGTGAACGCATAATTGCCAGCTAGCTAACACAATTTATTAAATTTAATCAATAAGCTCCCTGCTACCTTCAACCCACGGGGAGTTTTAATCTCTGTCAATAATACCTGTTCATCCTATAATTTTCTCAGTAATCTTAATCTGGTCACAGTCTGCTTCCTCACGGGCTTTCTCACAATAGGTTTCTGCATATGCCGGTCGATATCTCCTTAGCACAAGCACCCGTTCCGCCCCTTTCTCCTGTGGAGTTTTCCCACGATGATCTGCAATTTCCTGTCCTTAAACAGCATATTGATGAATTCCAGCTATGGCTTGAACACGCATTCAAGGCAGGAATCTCACCGGATGCACTGATTTACACCCGCAGTGACTATATTGATCAACTTTTAAAGAGATTATGGCAGGAACAGGGATTTGCTCAGATCGATTCCTTTTCCCTGATTGCGGTAGGTGGCTATGGTCGCCGCGAATTACATCCTCTCTCTGACATTGACCTATTGATTCTGAGCGAATCGCCATTGACTGAAGAGCAATCAACTCGTCTTGGACAATTTATTGCCCTACTCTGGGATATTCATCTTGAAGTCGGCCACAGTGTCAGGACATTCGAAGAATGCCAGCAAAAAGGACTTTCTGACCCGACTATCGCAACTAACCTCATTGAATCTCGCTTAATTTGTGGGGATTTACCGCTATTTCTACGCTTGCAGAAATATATTTTCAGTGATGATTTCTGGCCATCTGCCCAATTTTTCGCAGCCAAAATTACTGAACAACAAGAACGCCATCAACGCTATCACAGCACCAGTTACAATCTGGAACCCGATATCAAAAGTAGCCCAGGTGGGCTACGTGATATCCACACGTTACTTTGGGTCGCCCATCGCCATTTTGGTGCCACTTCCTTAGATGAAATGGTCAATTTTGGTTTCCTGACTCAGGAAGAACGCAATGAATTGAACGAATGCCAGAATTTTCTCTGGCGTATCCGTTTTGCACTTCATTTGGTTGTTACCCGTTATGATAACCGGTTGCTGTTCGAACGTCAGTTTAGTGTCGCCCAACTACTCGGTTATGAAGGGGAAAGAAATCAACCTGTCGAGCGAATGATGAAAGATTTCTATCGCATGACCCGCCGCGTCAGTGAGCTAAATAACATGCTGTTGCAACTGTTTAATGAAGCCATTTTGGCGCTGCAACCCAATGAGAAACCACGCACTCTTAACGCCGAGTTTCAATTGCGGGGAAACCGTATCGATCTCATTGATGAAACGCTGTTTAGCCATGATCCCACTTCAATATTAAGAATGTTTTATCACATGGCTGAACATCGTGAAATTGAAGGGATCTATTCCACAACATTGCGCCAGCTTCGCTATGCCCGTAGAAATCTGACCACTCCGTTGTGCGAACTCCCCGAAGCACGAAAAATTTTCATGGATATTCTGCGCCATCCCTATGCTGTTACAGGGGCGTTACTCCCAATGCACCTTCATAGTGTCTTAGGGGCTTATATGCCATTTTGGAGTCATATTGTTGGCCAAATGCAATTTGACCTTTTTCATGCTTATACCGTTGATGAACACACTATCCGCGTACTGCAAAAACTGGAAAGTTTTACCGATGAAAACAACCGTGTGATCCATCCCCTGTGTGTTGAAATTTATCCGCGCCTGCCGCAACCAGAGTTATTGCGGCTGGCAGCTTTTTTCCATGATATTGCCAAAGGACGCAATGGCGATCATTCTGAGCTTGGCGCTAAAGATGCCTTCGCATTCGCACAACAGCATGGCCTGACAAATCACGAAGCTGAATTAGTGGAATGGCTGGTTCGCGACCATCTGCTGATGTCAGTGACTGCGCAGCGTCGGGATATTCAAGATCCAGAAGTCATCCAACAATTTGCCAGCCAGGTTAAAAACCAAAACCGCCTTAATTACTTAGTCTGCCTGACCGTCGCAGATATTTGCGCTACTAACGCTAAACTGTGGAATAGCTGGAAACAGAGCCTGATACGTGAACTCTATTTCGCTACTAAAACCCAATTGCGCCAGGGTATTCAAAATACCCCTGATTTACGGGAACGTATCCGTAACAATCGCTTGCAAGCATTGGCTCTTCTGCGCCAAGAAAATATCGACGAACAGCGTTTACACAATATCTGGAGCCGTTGTCATGCCGATTATTTCCTGCGCCATACCCCTGATCAATTAGCATGGCACGCCAGCCACTTAATCCATCATCCCTCCCAGGAATCCATGGTTTTGATCAGTACCGCATTCTCTCACGGCGGTACAGAGATTTTTATTTGGTGCCAAGATCGACCTTCGCTTTTTGCCGCCGTTGTTGGGGAATTGGACAAGCGTAATTTAAGTGTCCACGATGCCCAAATTTTCACTAATCGGGATGAAATGGCGATGGATACCTTTGTTATTTTAGATCCTAACGGCCATCCACTGGCATTTGATCGTCACGAACCTATCCGCCGTGCTTTATTGAAAGTCGTGAACGATCCGCATCCTAAAGTACCAAAAGCACGTAACCTGCCCGCCAAGTTGCGCCATTTTAATGTCCCAACCAAAGTCAACTTTTTACCGACAAAAAATGCTCGCCGTACTTATATGGAGTTGGTTGCATTGGATCAGCCTGGATTATTGGCGCGGGTAGGTAATATTTTCGCTGAATTGGGTGTTTTCTTACATGGAGCCCGTATTACGACTATTGGTGAACGTGTGGAAGACTTTTTTGTATTAGCGGATAAAGATCAAAACGCATTACATAAAAAAATAAGGGATGAACTATCAGAAAGGTTGACAGAAGCCCTCGATACACAGGATAAACTACAACAAGATTCTCTTAACAGAAATTAGGAACCGCATACTTATGCAGCAATTACAAACGACTATCGAAAATGCATTTGAAAACCGCGTTAACATCACCCCAACTACCGTTGATAGCGCAACCAGCGATGCCATTAATCAGGTTATTCAAATGCTGGACAGTGGCAAACTGCGTGTCGCTGAAAAAATCGACGGAGAGTGGGTAACTCATCAATGGCTGAAAAAAGCGGTATTGCTTTCCTTCCGCATTAATAACAACCAAGTGATGGAAGGTGCTGAAAGCCGCTATTTCGACAAAGTTCCGATGAAATTTGCTGACTATGATCAGGCTCGTTTCGAAAAAGAAGGATTCCGTGTCGTGCCTCCTGCGGCCGTCCGTCAGGGAGCTTATATCGCCCGCAATACCGTATTGATGCCGTCTTACGTCAACCTTGGTGCTTACGTGGATGAAGGCACAATGGTAGATACTTGGGCGACAGTTGGTTCCTGTGCACAGATCGGTAAAAATGTTCACTTATCCGGTGGGGTTGGTATTGGCGGTGTCCTGGAACCATTGCAGGCCAACCCAACCATCATTGAAGACAATTGTTTTATCGGCGCACGCTCTGAGATTGTAGAAGGCGTTATCGTAGAAGAAGGCTCCGTGATCTCAATGGGTGTTTACATCGGCCAAAGCACCAAGATTTATGATCGCGAAACCGGCGAAATCCATTATGGTCGCGTACCCGCGGGTTCCGTCGTCGTATCCGGTAATCTTCCGTCGAAAGATGGCAGCTATAGCCTATATTGCGCTGTTATCGTGAAAAAGGTTGATGCTAAGACCCGTGGTAAAGTAGGTATTAATGAACTGCTAAGAAATATTGATTAAATTAAAAAAATAACAAGGCCACCCATTGGGTGGCTGTTGACATTCATGCCGCTTCTTTTCCTTTTGAACAAGCTTTCATAATTCTTTCAATAAGCTCTTGTTCAATCTTTATTTCAAAATCGGTAAATAAAGCAATTGGTTTGACATTTTTTCCATTCTTTTCCAACTGTACAAAACCATGCCGATTAAGTGTTTTTAACGTAGTTGACAAATTGCTAGGTTTTCTTCCTGAAAGCCCAGAAAGCTCGGCTATAGTTTCTGGCTTCTGTTCATCCATCATGCGAAGTAAAGCAATATTGTTTTCACTCAATATTTGTGCCAGTGCTATCATGGATGTAAACCAAACCTTAGGCTCATCTGGCTGTGGTTTATATTCACCCTTAGCTATTGCCAATATACGTTTACGAATAAGTTCTTCATTCATTACGCCGATGAGTGCTTTCATTTTGCTAACCTCTAGATTCTCTCTCAGCTATGACTTCATCAATTTTAGCGAAAAAGTCCTCAATTAATTGGTAAGGTGACATAAACTCATAGGGTACTCCTTTATCATGCGAATTTCTGTGCATATGATCGTACACTATACGTCCCTTATATTTTCCTTTTTTAGGTGCAGAAATGGCATGTGCATTGTCTATGCTCTTATTTCCCACCAGTAACCGTCATCTCTATTAACTCTTTGGCAATGAAGGTCTAATAAGATCTCTAGTCCATGTTCATAATCCACAATTAAAGCTCCATCATTATTATGAGCTAATCATATGTATATTCATAGGCGATTTCAAGCAACGTATTTATTCTCATTTTTGTACGGATACCCTCAATCCCCATTATCCAATTGACTTTTAACGATGACGAAATGGATAATAAATCCACTATTTTTGGCCTTTCCATTTCATTTAGATGACTAGGTGGCGCGCTATGTACGATAACTTGAAAAGTTTGGGGATCACACATCCTGAAGATATTGATCGCTATAGTCTCCGTCAGGAAGCGAATAACGACATTCTGAAGATTTATTTCCGCAAGGATAAAGGCGAATTTTTCGCCAAGAGCGTTAAATTTAAGTATCCACGCCAGTTAAAGACCATCTCTGACGAACACTCAAGCCAGGGTTATAAAGAAGTCAAAGAGATCAACACTAACCTACGTTATGTCATTGAAGAGTTAGATCAGATTTGCAAACATGATCAGATCGAAGTGGATTTGCAACGCAAAATCCTCGACGACTTACGCCATCTCGAACATGTCGTTGCAAATAAGATTGCAGAAATTGAAGCTGATTTGGAAAAGCTGACCCGTAAGTAATTATATCAGTTTGTCATACACCGCTTATCCTTCCCAATTCTCCAATCCAATAAAGGCATAAGCGGTGTAGTAGAGCATTTCCTTATAACAAAGTCCCCCACTCCTTAATCCAGTTTTGAGCAAAGACTTCAGGTTCAACTACCTCAATGGCATCAATCAGTAGCACCTCACCGATTCGTTTGGCTCCCTGTTCCTGTAACAGGTCATCAAAAGTACGGCCACCACCACAGAAAGTGTCATAACTACTGTCACCTAGCGCAATCACGCCATAGCTCAGATCGGGCTGGTAGCCCAACTTATCATTTAATTCTGTATAGAGCGGTTGGATATTATCCGGTAGATCACCTTGCCCTGTCGTCGAAGTGACTACTAAGACAACTTCCTGCAAATACTTTTGCCATTGTTCTAAGGTCGAATCTTCAAAAACCTCAACCTTATGCCCCTGCTGCTCAAGTATCTGCTGTGCTTCTTCCGCAACCGCTAACGCATTGCCATAAACTGTACCAACGAAAACACCAATCTTTGCCATAGATATTGATCTCTTTAATCGGTTTTATACTGCGTTCATTCATGAATAGTTAGACATTCCAGATCAGGTACAATACCCTGCCAGCCAAATTGCTCAAGTAAATTCTGCCATGATTGATCCCAGCGCGCAGTGAGGAGAAGGCTCTCTCCTGTTACAGGATGCTTGAGTTGAAGGTGACTTGCATGCAACATTAATCTGCCTGTCTGATAATATTTAGCAACTCCTCGATTTTGCCGCAAATCGCCGTGCGTGGTATCCCCAATGATCGGGTGTCGAATATGTGCCATATGCCGCCGCAATTGATGCTTACGACCGGTTTTTGGCATCAGCTCCAACAAACTGAAACGAGATGTTGGATAACGCCCTATCTCAACCGGACACTCAACTTTTGCCAATGAGCGGTAATAAGTAACAGCTGATTGCGCTTCTCTATCTGTATCAGCAAATTTATCCGCAATTTTATCCAACTGTTCCATTAGGGCATAGTCGATAATATCATCACCTTCCACATAACCCCGCACAACTGCGTGATACATTTTTTGTATATCGTGGAATTCAAATTGTTGTGCAAGTATTCTGGCGACTTCACTTGAAAGCGCCATCAATAAAACGCCCGATGTTGGCCTGTCCAGACGGTGGACAGGGAAAACATGCTGTCCAATTTGATCACGCAATGTCTGCATCACAAAAACAGTTTCATGGCGCGCCAGCCAGCTCCGGTGAACCAACCATCCAGCCGGCTTATTCACTGCGACAATATGCTTATCCTGATAAATAATCTCCAGCATATCAGGCATCCTGCGTAAACAGGTTGTCCAATGCCCGTAAGTGTTCCAGTAAAGGAAAAAAACGCTCTGCTTCTTCTTTATAAGCTTCTTCAAAATACGGTGCGATGGCAAATGCGGTCGGCAAACAGGCTTTTTGTTCTATCAAGGCTCGCATCCTTGGAATTAATATCCACTGGAGCCACTCTTCTGCTGACATAGTATCAATGGAAAAAGGTTTGGTGCTTTCAAAGGCTTCTGGTTTAGGCGGGTAATTTTGCCATATACCTACCGTTTTCATGCTGGCTTCAATTAATTGCAATTTATGTAGAACTTGTTTCTCGATACTCATGATGTTTCGTCTGATGCTTGTCTGTTGCTCGGATGACAAAAATTGTCACCGTGTCATTGGGACATAAGAGTATCATTGATACGATTTCAGCGGAAAAGTTACAGCAGGAAAAATTGCGGCAATAATTAACAGGAAATAACTAAAAGCAAATAGTCAAAAGCAAATAGAAGTGAAGTAAGAGGAGAGATTTTCCCTCTCCTCTTGAGTGGCTGTCATAGCAATCCTGCTACTTGGGGGGCTTCCTGCTGATTTCCCTGACAAAATACATCCTTGTCAGCTATCCTTTATTCAATCATTATACTGATAGTTTTTAGCGTTCCTGCCTGTACCTAATCATCCTTTGTACCATCTTCCTGATGGATTTATTCCTTGGTTATTGTTTTGCAATGGTTCCTTGCAGAACAGTGAAAGGATCTACGATCCAGACTCTTGAAACAAGCAACTGAATAAACATCGTAAGAGATATGAAAAATTCACACTAAGGTAACATTATTCATATTATTGATATAGAACAAAAATAATTTCACTGACTAATATTCACTCTATGATTAAAAGAGATATCTCACATGAAATGTGAGATATCTCTTACAAAAAAGCCAATCAATATCTGCAATCAACCATACACAACAGGATTGATAACCGAAAGGAAACTGACTAAATTTGTGGATAAAATTTCCCTTTCATGGCTACCAAACTGTTCAAAAATCACTTGCCCTGTCAAATTACACACAGAGATCAACCCCATATCAGAATCAGTCGTCCCAATAAAGACGGTAGGCGAGAGTTTTAATCGTTTTTGTGTAATCAGATGGCCAATCAGGTTTTCCTGCAAGCGAATAAAATCATCTTCACTCCATACCTGAATCAGGCTGAAATTTTGCCCTGCAAAACTGGCAGTCATATCTCCCGCAAACTGCATCACATAGTAATCATGGATGGAATCCTGCAAACGGATCTCCAGTGCAGTTTCTACCTTGCTAAGCTTTTCTTGGGCAGAAAACGGCTGTGGAAGCCAATGCACTACACCATCTCCCGTGCGCTCGATACAGGGTGAAGGTATGCCATACAACTCACTGCTGGCTGGTGGAAACCCTGTTTTCTCTTGCCATAATTCAACATAACGTCGGGTAAAGTCAGAGAGTTCCTCTGTCACATTAAAGGTCATATGATTATATCATCCACATTTTCAGGCTTTATAAAGGTGATATTACCATCTATTTCAATAAATTATAAAATTTATCATGGATTTTTATTTTATATCCTATAGATTTCGAATTAAAAAATGCAGGTTATAACGTTATCAAATAAATAGCAGATATATTTTTACATCTACTATTTATCAACTTACAGTATTAACTGTCCACTCAAATGATGATCTGTATTTCATTTCCATAAAATAATTCTTAACAAATAAATATATTGTTGAATTTATATTAAAAAGTCATCCCTATAAACCAAAAACTAAGGAAATAGAACATGCCATCACTCGATCCACTGAAACAAGAAGATATTTCTTTACAAAAAGAGATAATTAACGAAATAGAATATGACTTACCCAATTTTCCCAAAGAAGTAACCTGGAAAATGATTAACTTTAAAAATTGGTCAGGAGAAATTCACGCCGATAATATACCGTGCTCTATACCAAAAACCATTGAAGAAGTGATTTCCGTTGTCAATTGGGCATGGAAAGAGAATTATAAATTAAGACCTATCGGACAATCACATAATTGGTCACCACTCATATTGGAATCAGGGAAAAATTTCAAGAATCACATTATGTTAATGGATCTTTCCTCGTATTTCACCTATGTTAATATCGAGCATCGTGCCCAATTTTCTATAGTGACTGCACAAACTGGCGTATTGATGGAAACATTAATGACCCAGATGGAAGAACAAGAGTTAGGCTTTACTGCTACCCCTGCACCTGGTGATTTAACACTTGGCGCAGTTCTCGCAATAAACGGGCACGGAACTGCCATTAAAGCCATTGACGAAATTCCACTGTCTGGTCATATATTTGGCTCTCTGAGTAATACGATATTATCCCTGTCTGCTGTTGTATGGGATAAAGAAACCCAGCAATATATTGTTAAACGTTTTGAACGAGATGAACCTGATTGTGCCCCCCTATTAACTCATGCCGGATGCGCTTTGATTTTAGAAGTGCAATTTCAGGCAGGTAAAAATCAACGCCTTCGCTGTCAAAGTTTCACCGATATCCCAGCAGATGAGTTATTTTCCCTTCCAGAAAATTCAAATGAAAAGCGGACTTTTAGTTATTTTCTGGATAAAAGCGGTCGGGTCGAAATAATTTTATTCCCTTTTACAAAAGCACCGTGGCTAAAAGTCTGGAGTGTAGCACCAACTAAACCTGTTTCCAGTATTGAAGTTAACGCCCCCTATAACTACCCATTTTCCGATAATATTTCCTCAACCCTATCAGATATCGTGAATGATATTCTTACTAATTTCCCGCAGATAACACCTCTTTTCTGTAAAATACAATATGAACTGATATATGCAGCCTTGCAAAACAATGGAAAAGATATCTGGGGTTGGAGTAAAAACTTATTGTTATATGTAAAACCAACCACATTACGTGTTACGGCAAATGGTTATGCAGTATTAACACAACGGACAAATATCCAGCTTGTGCTGAATAAGTTTTATACCCAATGGAAGAAATTAATACAACACTATGCAAACCAAGGAAAATATCCCATTAATGGCCCCCTTGAAGTCAGGGTTACTGGGTTAGATGATCCTGCTGAAGTGATGCATACAGGAGCAACGGTTCCCAGCTTATCCGCTATTCGTCCTCGTCTGGATCATCCAGAATGGGATGTCGCCGTTTGGCTTGATGTCTTAACCTTTCCAAAAACACCCTATTCCATTGAATTTTGCCACCAATTTGAACAATGGCTATTCAACGAATTTGATGGTTCTTACGCCTCTGCTCGTGTTGAATGGAGTAAAGGTTGGGCTTATGGCTCTAACACTGCATGGGAAGATAAGGAAGTATTAACCAAAACAATCCCAGCGTCATTTACTGATGGTTTGCCTGCTGATAACAACTGGGCTTCAACCGTTTCAGCATTACAGAAGCACGATCCACATCACATATTTAGATCGCCATTATTGGATACATTATTTTCTAATTAACCGTTTCCTGATTAGCAAAACCCTAATAAATAGCAGATATAGAAATATATTTGCTATTTAAGTTCAATAATATTGATACTTATTCAGCCCATCACGTCAATAGTATCGATAATGACGTTGGCTTAGTGAACCTGAGGGATAATGCGCAATAAAAATACGAATCATCATGATTCCTTGATATAGTACAGATGATTTTAGTCACCAAGACGCTCTTTGTCGTAAAGACTATCTGAATGTAAGATTTTTTAGCCTTAAGGAATCCTAATGTCTTTATATCAAGATAATCATGCTCTTTCCCAACTCACATTGGGTAAACCAACCCCCTATCGCGATCACTATGATCCTACTTTATTACAAGCGGTTCCCCGCAGTATGAACCGCGAGCCACTTGGGCTGTTTCCTGATAATCTCCCTTTTCATGGTGCAGATATCTGGACCATGTACGAACTCTCCTGGCTCAACGCACGCGGCGTTCCTCAAGTTGCCATCGGTCATGTCAGCTTAGATGCGGCCAGTGAAAACCTTATCGAATCAAAAAGCTTTAAACTTTATCTAAACAGCTTTAACCAGACTCGCTTTGCTGATTGGGAAACAGTACAGAAAACCTTGCAACAAGATCTATCTGCTTGTGCCAACGGCAACATTGAGGTTGTTCTCCATCCCCTGCACGATTTCAGCCAACAACCAATTGGCGAATTTGCAGGAAAATGCATCGATAATCAGGATATTGACATTGATGATTATCAATTCAATCGCGATTACCTTAACAACGCAGCAACTGGCCCTGTTGTTGAGGAAACCCTGGTTAGCCATTTGCTAAAATCAAATTGCTTGATCACCAACCAGCCCGATTGGGGATCGGTTATGATCCGTTATCAAGGCTCAAAAATCGATCAGGAAAAACTATTGCGCTACTTAGTTTCTTTCCGGCATCACAATGAATTTCACGAACAATGTGTCGAGCGCATATTCAATGACCTAATGACATTATGTGCGCCTGAAAAACTTACTGTTTATGCACGCTATACCCGTCGGGGAGGATTAGATATCAATCCGTGGCGCAGTAACGAGGCATTTATTCCAACAACAGGAAGGTTAGCCCGCCAATAATCGAAATAACCTGATTAGTGACCGCGAGCTAAACTGTTGGATGAAGTCAGCTATACCCAATAGGGTGTAAATCATTACTGAGGAATCCCCACAAGGGGTAAAAGGAGTCATTCTTGATTACACATGTCAATCCATTAGGATCAATGGATTTACTCTCTCAGCTTGAAGTAGATATGCTTAAGCGTACCGCAAGCAGTGATTTATACCGCCTTTTCCGTAACTGTTCACTGGCGGTTCTTAATTCAGGTAGTCAAATAGATAGCAGTAAGGAATTACTATCAAAATATCAAAATTTTGATATCAACGTACTGCGCAGAGAGCGTGGCGTAAAGTTGAAACTCATTAATCCCCCCGAAGAAGCTTTCGTTGATGGTAAAATCATCCGTTCTCTGCAAGCCAATCTTTTTGCAGTACTGCGCGATATTTTGTTTGTCCACGGGCAAATTACCGATGCACAGAAGGCACATAATTTGGATATGGGAAATGGTATGCACATTACCAATACCATTTTCTCCATCCTACGCAATGCCAAAGCACTGCATATCTCAGAAGAACCTAATATGATTGTTTGTTGGGGCGGCCATTCCATCAATGAGAAAGAGTATTTGTATGGGCGCAAGGTAGGCAATGAGCTTGGATTACGTGAACTGAATATCTGTACGGGTTGTGGCCCCGGTGCAATGGAAGCACCGATGAAAGGAGCCGCAGTGGGGCATGCCCAGCAGAATTACAAAAAAAGTCGTTTTATCGGCATCACAGAACCTTCAATTATTGCGGCAGAGCCACCTAATCCGCTGGTGAATGAGCTAATCATCATGCCTGATATTGAAAAACGTCTGGAAGCCTTTGTCCGTATCGCCCATGGCATCATTATCTTCCCCGGCGGAGTGGGAACGGCAGAAGAATTGCTGTATTTGTTGTCTATCCTGATGCATCCTGAAAACAAAGATCAGGTTCTGCCGCTGGTTCTGACTGGCCCCAAAGAGAGCGCCAATTACTTCCAAGTGCTGGATGAATTTATCGTTAATACCCTGGGGGAACAGGCTCGCAATCACTATCACATTATTGTGGATGCCCCCTCAGAAGTCGCACGTATCATGAAAAAAGCCATGCCGAAGGTCAAAGAAAAGCGCCGCGCGACCGGAGATGCCTATAGCTTCAACTGGTCACTGAAAATCAGCTCTGATCTACAATCTCCATTCACTCCAACCCATGAAAACATGGCTGACTTGAATTTATACCCAAACCAGCCATCGGAAAAACTTGCCTCAGCACTGCGACGCGCATTTTCTGGTATTGTGGCAGGCAATGTCAAAGAAGTGGGTATTCACGCCATAGAAAAACATGGGGCATTCAAGATCCACGGCGATGCAGATATCATGCATCGCATGGATAACCTCCTGCAAGATTTTGTCGAGCAAGATCGCATGAAACTCCCTGGGGGCGCTGCTTATGAACCATGTTATGAGATAATCAAATAAATCGCGGATACCTTTGCTCAATTCAATGAGGCTGGTGCCAGGGAATAGCTCCACGGATGGAATATAACGACCATGATACACCTTTTGATTGTAGACGCCTTAAACCTGATTCGACGCATCCATGCAGTACAGGGAAGCCCTTGTATTCCTGCCTGTGAACATGCGTTAAAACAGTTAATCACCCATGCATCACCAACCCATGCTGTTGCGGTATTCGATGAAGATGGCCGCAACCATAGCTGGCGCCACCACCTTTTCCCTGATTACAAAGCAGGCCGCTCTGCCATGCCAGACAACTTACAACAAGAATTGCCCTTAATTAAACAGGCATTTAATGCGTTGGGAGTCGCTTGCTGGCACGCACAAGGGCATGAAGCGGATGATTTAGCCGCAACACTGGCAACAAAAGTCGCCCACAGCGGGCATAATGTCACAATCGTTTCAACGGATAAGGGCTATTGCCAGCTCCTTTCTCCCAATATTCAAATTCGTGATTACTTCCAAAAACGCTGGCTGGATCTGCCTTTTGTCCAACAAGAGTTTGGTGTTGAACCAAGCCAACTTCCCGATTATTGGGGACTTGCAGGTATTAGCAGCAGTAAAATTCCCGGCATTCAGGGAATTGGCGCCAAAACTGCCGCCACCCTGCTGCAACAAGCAGGTTCACTGGATAATTTATTCCAAAATCTGGATTCCCAACCAGATAAATGGCGAAAAAAATTGGAGTCTCACAAAGAAATGGCTTATATCAGCCGTGAAATCGCTTCGTTAAGAACTGATTTGTCTCTACAGGGTAATTTGCAGCAATTGCGGCTTATTAATAGATAAACTATAGCGCTTTCTATCGGTGTACGTGCGTGATACCCGTTTCTATTATGCGAATCTTAAGGTATGCGAATCTTAAGGATAAAGAAAACGGGGTATCACACTTTAATCACTTCAACAGCGCAATCATCTCAACCAAAATAATCAGCAACTAACTTAATATGTTCACCCTGTAGCTGACCGGATTCATCTAATAACCCAATCCACGCTTTCATATAGTCATATTTTGCCTGAGAGAGTTCACGGCGGGCGGTATAAAGCTGTTGCTCGGCATTCAATATATCGACATTCACTCTCTGCCCTAACGCCACACTTTTTTGCGTCGCTTTCACTTGTAATGCAGCCGCTTCCACCGCCGTTTCATAGGCTCGTATCCGCTTTTCACCATTCACGCAAGCGTTATAATTGCGCCGCAGTGCATTCAGGACTTCCCCCGTCTGTGCATCCATTTCGAATTTAGTCTTGCCATAATTTGCGGCTGATTGACGCACGGCTGCCGCAGTACCTCCACCATTATAGAGGTTCATGGATATCCGCAATCCAATGGAATCCGTCCGGTATTTTTGATCGATGCTATTGTCACTACTGGATTTATTTTCGCTATGGGAAGCATATAGCTCCAGTTTCGGCAGATATCCCGCCCGACTACGCTCAATATCGTGATACGCCACATCGACTCTCTGGCGGGCAGCAGCCAGTTGTGGATTCTGACGTAATGCCAGTTGTTCCCAATCAGCGTAGTGTGCTAATTCCAGTTTGATGGTTTTAAACCGCGAAGAATCAGATAAACGATTAACAGGCACATCTACTGGTAACGGTATGCCAACTAATAACTGCAAGCCACGGATAGCAGCATCTAACTCATCTTGCACCGCTAATTCATCAGCCAATACCTGACTGTAACGCGCCTGAGTTTCTGCTACATCGGTACGGGTGCCTTCACCAGAAGAAAATAATTTCTGGTTATTTTCCAGTTGTTCCTCATAGGCTGCCCGCTGTTGGGCAACCTGTGCCAACCGATCCTGAGCATAAGCTACGGTCACGTAACTGTTCACCACTCTGACTGCCAATTGCTGGCTATCCGCCCGAAAACGGCTATCACTCATTAAGGCATAAGCCTGACGGGTGCGATAACGCGCCCATGCCTCGAAATCGATCACGGGTTGGGTCAAAATAATCGCACCACTATAGCTGTCATACTGTCGATCACGGCTTTCCTTGACGATCCTTCCCCGCTGATCCAAAGATTGCGAATCCATCTTCTGCCAATTTTTGGGGGCATTCTGGTAACTGAAAGATAGCTTGGGCAACAGTTCCGCCAGCCCAAGGTTTTTCTCCTCCTGCCCCGCTTCCTGCTCTTTGATAGCAGCCTGAAACGTTGGATCGTGCTGCAATGCCAGCGCATAAGCCTCCGTTAAGGAAAGTGCACTGGCAAAGCGGGGAAATATCAATATCGACATCAGTAATACTGATGCTGGCAACAATTTCCTGGAAAATAGGGGAGATAACGAAGTCTGTCTATTGGCAAAACTGTGATACATCAACATCCCTATTACTCCTCAATCAGCGAGGTAGACGCCCTGTCCATTAATGGCTTGAACAGATAACTCAACAACGAACGCGAACCTGTTTTGACGAATACCTCAACCGGCATCCCCGGTTTGATATTCAACCCTGCCAGTTTCTCCATGCTTTCAGGACTGACTTTCAATCGCATCTGATAATAAGGCTCTCTTGTACGATCATCCACCAAACGGTCAGCCGAAACCACCATTACCTTACCCGTGACTTTCGGCGTCCGGTTCTGGTTAAACGCGGTAAACATCAAATCAACATCTTGCCCCACAGTAACTTTATCAATCAGGTTCACCATTAAACGCGCCTCGACTTCCAGCGCACTCTGGGTCGGCAGGATCTCCATTAATTTCTCACCAGAAGCCACCACACCACCCTGGGTAAACACAGTTAATCCAACCACCGAACCATCTACCGGAGCAATAATAGAAGTATGCGACCGATCAAATTGTGCCGTTTCCAGTTTATTTCTCAGCTCATTCGCCAAGACCTGCACATCAGCTAACTGGCTGCGTACTTCACGTTGGTAATCTGCCTGACGCTGGATAACTCGCTGCTGCGTTTCCTGCCGCTGTTTTTCAAGTTGGCCAATTTTTCCGGTCATTTCCGCGATGCTGCCACTTAATTCACTTTGGTTACGCAGTAATTCCAGATAGCGGTTGCGGGGGAAATAGCCCTCTTCTGTCAGGGGCTGCAAATTTGTAACCTGTTCCTTGAGCGAAACTTGCTGTTGCTGTTTACTCACCAGAGCTTCACGCAACCCCCTGATTTGAAAATGCAGTCCTTCTTCAGCCTGCTGCATTCCCGCCAGATCACTACGCAACATCTCACGACGTGATAAAAAAAGCTGTTTTTGCAAGGCCAGAGTCTCGTTAATGCGTGGCTCCGATTGTTGATTCAGTAACATAGTCGGAAAAACAATAGCATCTTGCCCTCGCTGCTCGGCCAAAAGTCGGGCTTCTGTTGCCAATGTGGTGTAAAGCTGCTGTTTCAGGGAATCAATTTGTGCATTAATCTGCACCTGGCTGAGCTGAACCAAAACCTGTCCAGCTTTCACTTGCTCCCCTTCTTTCACCTGAATTTGACTGATAATGCCATTAACCGGAGACTGTATCGTTTTACGGTTACCATCAACCACAACAGTACCAGAAGAAGCCACTCCTTTATCGAGTGGCGCAAATGCCGCCCAGATGAAAAATCCCAGAATGCCGATCCCAATAATCAACCAACCTATTCGCAGGTAACGATTTGCATCCAGCGGCAATAATTCCGACACCTCGTTTTTGGCATCCTTTGCGTTAGTCTGATAGGACATCTTTACTCCCAGATAGAAATATCCCAAGGATTGAAATATGGCTGAATCATGTTACGAGGCACGTTCGACCGCTTTTAACTGTGATTGTGATAAAGACTGAGATTGTGATAGCGCCGCCATCACTTGCTGGGAAGGGCCAAACATTTTCATTTTCCCCTGTACCAACAGCAAAATTTTGGTTGTTTGTGAGAGCAATGAAGGTCGGTGCGTGATAACTATCACTGTCTTACCTTGTTCCCGCAATTGCGCAATCGCATGGCTTAAGGCTTTTTCACCAATATCATCCAGATTCGAGTTAGGCTCATCCAATACCACAAGCGAAGGGTTGCCATACAAGGCACGTGCCAAACCTATTCGTTGTTTCTGTCCACCGGATAACCCTATGCCACCCGCACCGATTACCGTGTCATAGCCCCGCTCAAGATTAAGCACCAACTCATGGACACCGGCTTTTTTCGCTGCCTCGATGACTTTTTCAGGTTCAACATCATTAAAGCGTGCAATATTCTCCGCAATCGTGCCGCCAAACAGTTCAATATCCTGCGGCAGATAACCAATAGATGCCCCTAACTCATCTTTATTCCATTGGTAGATATCAGCATCATCAAGCCGTACAACGCCTTCTTGCGCCGGCCATATCCCTACCAGCAGGCGAGCCAATGTCGATTTCCCCGACGCACTGGGGCCAATCACACCCAACACCTCACCGGAATTCAAGGCAAAATTGATATCCTGCAAGATATATTGGTTATTTGGTGATGATCCGTTTTGCGAGGCCTGGAGTGCACGTGTTTTACTCGGTGGCATTGCTGATACTTTTTCCATCAGCAACGCGCCCTTAGGCGCTGGCAATGACATACCACTTTTGCGTTCCGGTTGCGCTTTCAATAACTTATCCAGCCGTTGCCAGGACAAACGGGCAGCACTCCAGCTCTTCCATGCCTGTATCAACTGTTCAATCGGCGATAACGCTCTTCCCATCAAAATGGAACCCGCAATCATCATGCCTGGTGTGATATTCCCTTCAATCGCTAACCAGCCTCCTAAGCCTAGAATCAACGACTGCAAGGCCATACGGATCGTTTTAGTCAGTGCCGTGATAGCGGCCGAACGTTCACTGGCAATACGCTGAAAATTGAGAAAACGCTGATGTAAGCCAAACCAACGATGACGCAATGCGGGTAACATACCGAGTGCTTCAATCACTTCGGCATTACGCAAATTGGTACTGGCTAAGTTAGCGGATCGCAAAGACAGATGACTGGCTTCTGCCAAAGGTGTTTGAGATAACCACTGGTTCAACACCGCGAGTACAATCAATATGATCGCCCCAAGTAGCGCCAACAACCCCAAATACGGGCTGAACAGGAAAATGACACAAAGATAGACAGGGAACCAAGGGGCATCAAAAAAGGCAAACAGGGCATTGCCGGTCAGGAACTGGCGGATAGTCGCCAGGTCATTCAGCATCTGCCCTGCATCGGTGGAACCATTTTTCAAGTTGGATTCATAGGAAGCGGTATAAACCCGTTGGTTCAGGCACATATCAAACTGACTGCCGATACGGATCACGACCTGACTTCGGATATATTCCAGCCCCCCCATCATGGCGAACATACCCAGTGTGATCAACGTCAGCATCAGCAAAGTCATTTCATTACTGGATGGCAGTACTCGATCATATACTTGCAGCATATAAATGGAGGGAACCAGCATCAGCAAGTTGATGAATGCCGTGAATAATCCAATAGTCCAGAAGACCTTGCTACGTTCACGGATAACGTCCGTGATTTCATCCTTCGGAAAGCGTAATTTCACTGCAATCCCTTCATCGTTAACTGAAGCAAAACAAATCGTTATTTATATGCGCCACTGAATGTCATGACCAGTTCCCGGCCATCAACAAAGTAAGCAATCCACTGTTCTGATTCATGACTAAAAAAAGCCAAACTATTGCCATCATCATCGGTCAATGTGATGCCATCTGGAGATGGATACCATCCTTCAACAGGCTGCCCAATCAACTCAGTCACACATGCATTACCTTGCAAAGCCCAAAGCGATCCCTCAGATAAACGGACATCAGTCAATTCAATACTGCACAACTTATTTCCATCGGAGAGTTGCCATAATCCTTTCAACTCACCCGCGGTTGGAAGCCTCAAACTACTCGCCATACATCCTCCTGCCAAAAAGAGAGAGAAAATTATCGATAAGAGCAATTTCGATCTATAAAACCGACAGCCACAAAGCAAGAAGTTCACCATTTCCACCTTTCCATCATGTCCATAATACTGCCGTACCCTGCGGGAAATACGGCAATATTCGATTAACGTGATGACATCAATTAGACGATGAAATCTGCTTCAGTTAACGGTTGACCGACAACTTTCACCAGAAAATCGTTGCCTGCCAAATCGCCACCAAGGCTGATTTCCAGATCGGTTACCTCATTCACTTCATCATAAGTGAACAACACTTCGCCCGCCTTACCTGAGAAGGAATCCACAAATTTAATATCGCCAGTACCACCGAAATTGAATTCAGACAGATCGATCTTATCTTCACCAGAGGCGAAATCGTGGATCCAGTCTGGATTATCTTTCAGCGATTCTTTTCCATCCAGATAAACAAAGGTATCGTTACCTTCTCCACCCCACAGATGATCACCGCCCAGACCACCATAAATGATGTCATCGCCTGCGCCACCTTTCAGGATGTTATCTGCACTGTTACCGACCAGAATATCATCGCCGCTGCCGCCAATCGCGTTTTCAATAACAACACCACGGGCAATAGAAACGTTGCCTTTCAAACCACCAACGTCAGAGAAAGCGCCTTCATTCAGGTTGATACGCTGATTTTGGGTAAAGCCGGAGAAATCAAAAGTATCTTCACCATCCGCATCCCAGACACTGAACACCAGTTTACTGTTCGCATTAGTGGCCGTCATAAAGTCGCGGTCGGTATTGGAATTGAAACCATATATGGTATCACCCGTACGGGTTTCCATATTTGCGCCATACAATTTCTGAATGGCAGAGATATCATTCAACAGAGGCGCCGATGAATATTCATATTTAAAATCTTGGCCTGTATATTTTTCAGTGAAATAACTCATGACCGTATAGGCACGAGTATCTTCGAAATATTCTGCTTTAGTGATATAACCTGGACGCACTTTATCTGAAGCATCATAATCGGCGGGATGCTCAAGTCCTAATGTATGACCAATTTCATGAGTGAAAGTCTGACGAGCATAACCATTCACATCAATATCATTGTCTACAAAAGTATGGCTTGTAGCGTCATACCATGTAAAAGCGATTCTTTGTCCTTGTGGCAAAGTTGCAAATGCATAATCATCGTTGTCACTATGATCAAAGAAACCAAAAGTGATATTCGCTTTTTTAGCACTACTTACTTCGGTAAATTTAATATTGGCAACATCAGACCAGGATTGTAAAGAAAGTTTCGCTGCTTCTTTTTGTTCTTCATTAAAAGCACTGAAACCAGAAATTTCAAACAACGGCATTATAGCCGGTGTCGATTCCATGAAATGGTACGATAATTCCAAAGTGCCAGAAGAATCAACATACTTATTGGACCACTTATAGTGGCCGCGCAAAAGCTTATCAGGCGCATTGTCTCCTAATGGATCATGAGCAACCCGAATAGAGGTGTCGTAATTTGGAACATAGGCTTTAAGAAATGAATTAACTTCCTGAACGGAATTGGAATCAGATAACCCCGTATAAGTATACTTTTTCTTTGAGGCCATATAAATCTCCTGTAAAAACAAGACAAATACCCTAAAAACCCGAAATTTTGATAATAACGGAGGTAAGAGTTTTAAATTCTTTCCAAGGCCCTCTTAGAAATAAAACTCCAGAATAAAATAGCGTTAGTTATTGTCTGTGTAAAAACAATTAATATATTTTTTTAGAATACATATTGAACAAATTTAATTTATGTAATTAATTATTAATTAATATAATGAAATTTTTTGATAATAAAAAAACAACATTATTTATTACTAAATAATGTTGTTTTTATCTGCTGGAAATTGATCTTAAGAAAGAATTATCTCTTTAGCTGTCTTTTTGCCTACTTCTTTAAGGTTAGCTTATTTTTTATTCAACTTGAAATTAATTCCACATCTCTGGATTTCACATTGTGTATATGGGATAAGGGTAATTGAAATAGTTGAATTAAGTGGTATGACAACGGATAAATAGGAAGACAGGTAGAATCAGAACCACCCGCATAGCGGGTGGTTTGCTCTAGCCCTATAAGGGCATGTTACCGACTGCGCCTAAATGACGCGGCTTTCTCTTCGTTCAAGCTAA
>NZ_MKGR01000015.1:52095-83171 GCF_001908095.1 Xenorhabdus thuongxuanensis
TTTCCTTATTTAAGTTACGTATATTAGCTTGAACATCTATATCGTAACGGAAAGGTGTTTTTCTTGGTATAACCCTTGAACTCCACCCGCATAGCGGGTGGTTTTATGTTTAAGAAGCTAACGCATCTTAAACTGGCTAAAGCCATAATAAATAAGTGCTGCCCATGGGGCAGCATTCTTAGCGATAAAGGATTGTATCAATAATCCCGATCAGTTGCATACAAGGACCAAATACGACGAACATGTACGGTAATCTCTTCACGATCGTGATACAGGTGTTTCGCCTGAATCTGCGCATTCACACCATTTTCTCGCAATTGCTGTTCTATTTTCTGCAATAGATGAGCGACTTCCTCATAACGCTTTTTCATCGGCAACTTAAGATTGAAGATCGCCTCACGGCACCAGCTTTTTACCAGCCAATCCGTCATCAATTGAGCAACTTTGGCAGGTTTTTCAACCATATCACAAACCAGCCAATAAATGTTTTTCACTGGCGGCTCAAACTTAAAACCATCCACACGATGATGCTTCACTTGACCTGTTTCCATCAAACTATCAGCCATCGGACCATTATCTACCGCATGAACCATCATGCTGCGTTTTACTAGCTGGTAAGTCCATCCTCCCGGACAAGCACCAAGATCTACTGCATGAAGGCCGCTACCTAAACGCTCTTCCCATTCGTCATAAGGAATGAATATATGAAAAGCTTCTTCCAGTTTCAGCGTTGAACGGCTTGGTGCATCAGAGGGGAATTTCAGGCGAGGAATACCCATATAAAAACGGGAATTATTATTGCTGTAGGAATACCCGACATAACAGCAGCCCGAAGCAATGAAAAAGACATGGATAACAGGACGACTATAATTTTCCTTTGCCAGCAGAAGTTTTTCCTGACGCATCGCATTACGTAACGGAACAGTAAACTTACGGCAAAACTTCATCAACTCCTTGCCTTCATTGGTATCCGGCACCTCGACACGCAGCTCACCCGCCCTCTCAATAACACCGATCAACATGCCAACAATCGGAGTAATGCGATCTTCCTGCGGCAAATCTTTCAGCAATTCGCTCACAACTAACATTTGACGAGCAAAAACCAATTCACCGAACGGTATTTCACGGATCAGGCGATCCGCATCATCGGGCTGATAACACTCAAACAGCACATATCCACTGTTCTCTTTCACACGGGCAAAACCGTAAATTTCTTTTTTACCCGCCTTATCGGTAATCTCTGCCGCACACTCTTTTTCAAAACCCGGGCGGCAATATAAAGCAACTTTATTCATGGCTAGGCGCCGATTTCCTTAGACGCAGAGCGCCAATTAATACACATAACCAACCAATGAGAAAACTGAACCCACCGATTGGTGTCAAATAAACCAGAAATTTTAGCGGTAAAAAGGCCAGACAATAAAGGCTGCCACTAAACAGCACAATTCCCGCCGTGAAAAAAATCCCACTCCAACCAAACGGCGCTACAGGCTGGCACATCAACAAAACGGCCAGAACCATCATCGCGAGTGTATGCAGCCCTTGATATTGCAGGCCGGTATGAATCCATTCCATCTGACGTGGTGTCAGGATAGGCACCAACATATGTGCCCCCATCGCCCCCAATGCCACGTAGAAAAAACCACTGATCCCAACAAAAATAAGCATGGCTCGACTGCTCATCACACAGCTCCTGTTTTTATTTGTCAGCTATTAGATATAACTATTATGTATGTTGGGTAATAAATCCTAACCTTTCTTGTTCAGTCGCAGCTTGGGTTAGTATCCATTTGCGGAAAGCCGCGATCTTGCCCAATTCTGCCTGATTATCGTGACAAACCAAATAAAATGCATTCTTGCTGACCAAAACATCATTAAATGGACAGACAAGACGACCCGCATCAATTTCATTTTGTGCCATAACATTATTGGCTAACGCAACACCTTGGCCATGTACAGCCGCCTGGATCACCATCGCACTATGGCTGAATATTGGTCCCTGCTGGACATTAATCTGCTGCTGCATATCAAGCTGGCGAACATAGGCTTGCCAATCCCGTCGGGATGAATCATGCAACAAAGTATGCTTGGCGAGATCTGCTGGAGTTTTCAATGGGCGATCACCCATCAGCAACGCAGGAGAACAAACAGGCAGCAAATATTCAGGATAAAGGCGATCGGTTCGCAAGCCCGGCCAGTTTCCTCTGCCATAAAAAATCGCAACATCGACATCATCAGCCAGTTTATCTTCTTCCCGATCTATTGCCTGAATGCGAACATCAATCCCCGGAAAACTCTGATTGAAACCTGAGAGCCGAGGTACTAACCACTGAATCGCAAAACTGGGAGACAAACTAACCGTTAATGCCCCTTTGGCACTACGAGCCTGAAGTTTGCGGGTCGCGTCATTGATGGCGGTAAAAATTTCCTTGATATCGAGATAGTAACTCTGACCATCTTCCGTCAACAATAGCGAACGGTTACGACGACGAAAAAGTTTTAATCCCAGAAAATCTTCCAAACTTTTCATTTGATGGCTAACAGCGGCCTGAGTCACAAATAATTCTTCTGCCGCTTTAGTAAAACTTAAATGACGGGCCGCGGCATCAAAAACGCGTAACGCATTGAGAGGAGGTAAACGTTTAGACATGTTCGTTTCTTATTTAGTAGTGACGATACCGGTAACTCTTTTCATTCATTTATTAGTTTTTGTAATCCGAAGCATTATAATTTGTCCATTGATGATATACCAGCAAATCCCTATAGTGTGCGCACTTCCTAAGCCGGAACGAAAAGTCTCTTTGTAGCGATACACTGAAGCTTTTGGCTTTGTGGTTGTGATGTTGTGTTTGCAAGTTGTCTGGGAAACCAGGCTTTGTAGCATAAGCTACTGTTTTTTCACTTCCTGTACATTTACCCTGTCTGTCCATAGTGATTTTTTATTGCACCGCAATTGCGGTGCTTTTTTTCCCTGCTTTCTCCTGTAGAATTCCTTATCTCTTGATTAAAGAAAAACTCATTCTTTATCACAAAACGATTAAATTAGCAGCGTTTATGAAAGCCTTTGACTCAGAAAAATTCCGCCAGCAATTTCCTGCCCTGCAACAATCCACCACATTTCTGGACAGTGCAGCCACGGCTTTAAAACCGGCATGTATGATTGAAGCAACCGAGTATTATTACCAAAATCACAGTGCAACAGTACACCGCAGCCAACATGCCACTGCGCAAGCCATGACTGCTCGTTATGAGCAGGCTCGTTCACTGGTGGCGGAATTGATCAATGCGCCATTGCCTGAAAATATTATCTGGACAAAAGGAACCACTGAGTCCATCAATCTGGTTGCCCAAAGTTACTTTCGCCCTCGTCTGAACGCTGGCGATGAAATCATTGTCAGCGAACAGGAACACCACGCTAACCTGTTACCATGGTTGATTTTGGCGGAACAAACCGGTGCCAAAATCGTTAAATGGCCGATTGGCAATCATCGCCAACCAGAAATCGATACTCTGGCAGAACTCTTGAATGAAAAAAGCCGCCTAGTTGCCATCAGCCAAATGTCTAACGTTACCGGCGCCGCAGTAGATTTGGCACAAGTCACCGCACTCGCCCATCAATATGATTGTCGTGTTCTGGTCGATGGTGCTCAGGGTATCGTTCACGCACCTGTCAATGTACAACAACTGGATATCGACTTTTATGCCTTCTCTGCCCATAAACTGTATGGCCCAAATGGATTAGGTGTGTTGTATGGCAAAAGTGAATTGCTGAATGCGATGTCACCGTGGCATGGCGGCGGAAAAATGCTGACTCAAGTCTCGTTCGATGGTTTCACACCGGAAGTAGTACCTTACCGTTTTGAAGCGGGAACCCCCAATGTTGCCGGCGTGGTTGGCTTTGCAGCGACTCTGGAATGGTTGAAAACGATTAATATCCAGCTCGCTGAATCCCATGCGATTGCCCTGACGGATTACACCGAGCAGCAACTCAGTACGCTGATGGGATTTAACAGTTACCGTGTGGTAGGTTCCAGCTTACTGGCTTTCAATATCGCCGGAATACACCACAGTGATTTAGCGACACTGATTGCCGAACAAAATATCTCTCTGCGTTCAGGCCAACACTGTGCCCAGCCATTGCTGGATGCCCTTGGGATCAGCGGCTGCCTACGCACTTCGTTCATGCCTTATAATAACCAGCAAGATGCGGATAGATTGATCAGTGCCGTAAAGTTTGCGCTAGCGCTGCTGATGGATGATTGATATTGTCCTATCATGGCAGCCCTATCAGTAATCGATGAATATATTGCAAGATAAATAACCCATGACACAACTCTCAGACACTATCCTGGCTCCGCATCCATTCGGAACAGAAATTACAGAACAGCAACTTATTGAAAAATTTCAACAATGTAAATTGTGGGAAGATCGTTATCGGCAACTCATCGGCCTAGCCAAAAAGCTGCCTCCTTTAGCGGATGAACTAAAACAACAAAATATCGAAAGATCAGGCTGTGAAAATCGCGTTTGGTTGGGGTATCAACGACTTGCAGATGGCCGATTGCATTTTTATGGCGATAGTGAAGGCCGTATTGTCAAAGGATTATTAGCTATCCTGCTGACCGCCGTAGAAGGCAAAACACCAGAGCAACTTGTGCAAACGCCTTTGACCGAGCTATTTCAACAACTCGGCCTTGAACAACAACTCAGTGGCTCAAGGCTCAATGGTGTGAAATCCCTGATAAATACCATTCAGGAAATAGCGAACACCTATATTCATTAAGTTCGCTTAAAACTCATTCTCCCGTTCAGCTTTTGCCACCATCTTTTTCAATGCGTGGGATACAGCAACAAAACCAAAAGTCGCCGTAACCATCGTTGCGGCACCAAAACCAGAAGCACAATCCATTCGCTTAGAGCCATCCGCAGTGCTCTTGGCAGCACAAACTGTGCCGTCAGATTGCGGATAAACTAGCTGTTCTGTTGAAAAAACACAGTCAATGCCTAACTTACCTTTGCCGTTTTTCACTACGCGGTAATCCGACTTCAAGCGCTCTTTCAATTTCGCCGCCAATGGATCTTGCACCGTTTTCGCTAAATCCACCACCTGAATCCGGGTAGGATCAAGTTGCCCGCCCGCTCCTCCAGTCGTCACAATCGGGATCTTATAGCGGCGACAATAGGCCAATAACGCTGCTTTTGGCCGTATGCTATCAATGGCATCAATAACATAGCTAAACCCCGTGGACATCAATTCAGCCACATTATCAGGGGTGACAAAATCATCAATGCAAGTGACCTGGCACTCAGGATTAATCGCTCGTATCCGCTCCGCTATGACTTCCGTTTTTGGTAAGCCCACATTCTGTAGCAAAGTGTGCAACTGGCGGTTGGTATTGGTGATGCAAACATCATCCATATCAATCAACGTAATAGCACCAATACCGGTACGCGCCAGTGCTTCTGCCGCCCATGAACCTACACCGCCAATACCCACAACACAGACATGTGAACGGGCAAATAATGAAAGCGCTTTCTGGCCATATAATCGAGCCGTACCAGCGAAGCGCTGAAGATAAGCATCAGAGAGAGAAACTTGCATTGCTAAATAAATTCCGCATAAAACCTATCCCTATTGAGATAGGTTATCGATTGATTGTTTGAATTGGGGGGGATCTTACTGGTTTGCCACCAAAAAACCAGATGATGATTTCTTCAATACCCAAACACGGCCATAATGATTATAAAAACCAGCCATTTCACCCGCTTTTTCCCCAACACCGTGATAAATATCGAAATGGTTCCCTTTAATGGCACCACCAACATCCAACGCCACCATCAGACGCATCCGATACTGGCCAGTAAATTTGCCCTTTTCATTCAGCACAGGTACTTCCGCCAGCAATGCGGTTCCAGGAGGGATCAATGATTTATCAGACGCTACTGAGGCTTTTGCAATAAGGGGCACAGCACTGGCTCCCCGCACAAGGGTATAGGATTCAGGTTTAAAGAAAACGAATGAAGGATTCTTCTCCAACAATTCTCTCACTTCAGCTTCGCTGTGCTGTTCTCCCCACTGACGAATAGCTTTCATAGACATTTTTTCGATCGGTACTTCTCCCCGATCGATCAGCACCTTGCCAATACTGCGATAGGCATGCCCATTTTTTCCCCCATAACCAAAAAAGGTCAATGGACGTCCATCACCAAAATCGACATAGCCACTCCCTTGTACTTCCATCATAAAATTATCCATCAGGGAATTACTGTACCCAATAATAAATTTCTTGCTCAGAGCACCTCTATATATCTCAGCGCGACTTGGCAAACGGGAACGTAAATGAGTTGGCATACGATACAGTGGATATTTAAACTCTCCTTGCTTGGTATGTCGTGCTTGCAAAACCGGCGTGTAATAACCAGTAAACTTCACGTTGCCGTATTTATCTTCCCCTTCCATCTGATAAGCCAGCAAACCGAATTCATTTAAATCACGGATATCACCACCAGACAGCATCCAATGCTCAATTGCATTAAATAATTCACGGTTATTGTCATAAAGACGAGGAGAAGCTTTGCTAATATATTTAACTTGAGTCGCAAAGTCCTTAGCATTAACCGGAGAACCTTCGGCATTAGGGATATTAACCAACTGGAGGTTTTGGGTAATTCGCCCATCCTTATACTGCTGTGCCTGATCAGTAGGTCGAAAGTGACATCCCGATAATAACGAAATGACAAATCCAAATAAAAGATATTTGCCGCAATCTCTCATATTAATGCCTTATCTCTGACCATCACTCACTCGGAGCACGAACAATACCAAACACTCATAAATAATGAAATGTAGTTAGATAAAATAGCTTACCGTTTTATTAGCTAAACCCATAGAGCAAAAACAAAACAATCAGACCATTTTTAAATCAAAAAACAAATAAATTTAGTAAATATCAATAAAAAAACTTGCAACTGCTTCGTTCCAGAGTATAGTGTGCCGACATCAGACGCGGGGTGGAGCAGCTTGGTAGCTCGTCGGGCTCATAACCCGAAGGTCGTCGGTTCAAATCCGGCCCCCGCAACCAACTCGATTATATATCATCTCTGGTATGATATAGCGTCGATTTGCTCTAGCAGCAAAGACAATCTGGTAGTAAAAAATGTCATCATTTAGTATTTGCATTCATGGTTGCTAATCAAAGTTTGCAGATAGACGGACGCGGGGTGGAGCAGCCTGGTAGCTCGTCGGGCTCATAACCCGAAGGTCGTCGGTTCAAATCCGGCCCCCGCAACCAACACTATATGATGTCATTATTCAGTGTTTGCATTCATGATTGCTAATCAAGATTTGCAAATAGACGGACGCGGGGTGGAGCAGCCTGGTAGCTCGTCGGGCTCATAACCCGAAGGTCGTCGGTTCAAATCCGGCCCCCGCAACCAATTTTCCTTTTTCATCTTTTCCCTTCAATTTTCATCTCTTCTTTTATTTTCTGACTTGTTAGCTTGATTACCTAATTGCCACTGACTTTTAAATTCATATTTGGATATTATTTCATTCCGGTTTAAGCATGAATATAAAGCAAATAATCATCATTGCATCATAAGCAATAAGCTTTGGCAGATATTTCACCGCCGTGCCAATTCTGCGCCGTTTTTGAAATATGCCTTAATACCAGCAAAAATAGATTCCGCCACTTGTTGCTGGAATTTCGCTGTCTTAAGTTTACGTTCTTCTTCCAGGTTACTGATAAATGCAGTTTCTACCAAAATAGAAGGAATATCTGGAGCTTTCAATACTGCAAATCCCGCCTGATCGACGCTATTTTTATGCAGTTTATTGATTTTTCCTATCCGCCTGAGCACTTCGTTACCAAATTTCAAGCTATCATTGATAGTCGCAGTTTGAACCAAATCCAACATAGTGTGATCCAAATATTTATCGCCACTTTTGCTGACTCCACCAATTAAGTCAGCTTCGTTCTGAGTTTGGGCGAGAAAACGAGCCGTATTGCTGGTGGCACCCTTAGTCGAAAGCGCAAACACGGATGAACCCCGTGCAGAGCGATTTGTAAAGGCATCCGCATGAATAGAAACAAAGAGATCAGCCCGCATTTTACGCGCTTTTGCCACTCTCACTGTCAAGGGGATAAACACATCTTCATTACGCGTCATGTAAACTTTCATACCCGGCTCACGTTTGATGAGTGCCTGTAAACGACGGGCAATCCGCAACACGACATCTTTTTCACGGGTTTTATATTTCCCAATTGCTCCAGAGTCTTCACCACCATGACCGGGATCGAGCATAATCACAATCGGCCTGTCTTTGCCTGCCTTGCCGGGTTTACGTGTCTGTGCAGGTAAATGTTGTTCTAAGTTCCCACTGTTGTACTCTTCAAGCAGGGCTAATAAAGGATCATTAGCCACATCAATAGCCTTTTTGGGATACAAATCGAGTACCAGACGGTGTTTAAACTTCGCAATGGGTGGCAATGTAAAAATATGCGGGGAGACAGGCTGTTTGATTTCAAAGACTAAACGCACCGTTTTAGGATTAAATTGCCCTGCCCGCACTAATTTTAAGTAAGGATCACGTCGATGAACCTGTGCCCCCATACTGCTCAAAATGCTATTAAGCTGGATACCCTGCAAATCAATGACAATACGATTAGGGTTTGAAAGCGAAAACTGGCGATACCTAAGTGGAATATTAGACTCTAACGTCACTCTGGTATAACTTGATGCAGGCCAAATACGAACAGCAATAACTTTTGAAGTCGCTGCATAACCTATTGGACTGATACTTAATAACCATACAGCGGCTGCACCTTTCAGCAGGCGACGACGTGAAATATTATGGTCTGAATAACTCATTGTTTATTCCGCTTCAAAACAACCAAACGCAGTAATCTTTACCAAACATAATAGTTAGGCAGGAACTCTAATTAATTAGCAAACTTCTGTCATCAAAAAACGTATTTTCTGCTCATTTAATTTATTTATACCAATATAAATAATAGCGTTATTTTTAGCCATATTTCCTCTTGCCATTTTTCCTTAAAAAGAATAAAAATACAAAAGATGCGAATAAAAATTCAATCGGAGAGAGTTTCATGAAAGAACGCAGTACCGAATTGTTTGAAGTCTTCCGTCACTCGGTTCCGTATATCAATGCACATCGAGGTAAAACCTTTGTCATTATGCTGGGAGGTGAAGCCATCGCCCACGAAAATTTCGCCAATATCGTCAACGATATTGGATTACTGCATAATCTGGGCATTCGTTTAATCGTTGTTTATGGTGCCCGTCCACAAATTGAACAGAATATTGCCGCACATAATTGTCAATCGGTTTACTACAAACACACCAGAGTAACCGATGCCAAAACACTGGACTTAGTCAAACAGGCAGCCGGATTATTACAGTTAGAGATTACAGCGCGCCTTTCCATGAGTTTAAACTATACCCCATTACAAGGTGCCAATATTAGTGTTGTCAGCGGAAACTTTGTTATCGCCCAACCTTTGGGAATCGATGACGGAGTCGATTATTGCCATAGTGGCAGGATCCGCCGTATTGATGAAAGAGCGATCAACCAACAACTGGATAATGGTGCTATTGTGCTAATTGGGCCAGTTGCGGTTTCTGTTACAGGAGAAAGTTTCAATCTCACTTCCGAGGAAATTGCAACACAGTTGGCAATCAAATTAAAAGCTGAAAAATTTATTGGGTTTTGCTCATCCCAAGGCGTACTCGACGCTGAAGGAAATACCTTATCAGAAATGTTTCCCAATGAAGGAGAAGCTCACTTGCACAAATTGGAAAACTCTGGTGATTATCATTCAGGAACCGTGCGTTTCTTAAGGGGAGCTATCAAGGCCTGCCGCCGTGGCGTTCGCCGCAGTCATTTAATCAGTTATCAAGAAAATGGTTCGCTGGTTCAGGAACTATTTTCCCGCGAAGGTATCGGCACTCAAATAGTTATGGAACGTTCCGAACAGATACGCCGCGCCAATATTAATGACATTGGCGGCATTCTCAAACTTATTCGCCCATTGGAGCAACAAGGTATTTTGGTACGCCGTTCACGTGAACAACTGGAAATGGAAATTGATAACTTCACCCTGATTGAACTTGATAATATCACCATCGCCTGCGCCGCCCTATACCCCTATCCTAATGAAAAAATTGGAGAAATGGCCTGCGTTGCTGTACATCCAGATTACCGAAGCTCTTCCAGAGGTGAAATTCTACTAGATTCTATTTCCAGTCAGGCAAAACAAAAAGGATTGGAAAAACTTTTCGTGCTCACAACCCGCAGTATTCACTGGTTTCAGGAGAAAGGCTTTAAGCCCGCAGGGATAGATATGTTACCTGTGGAAAAACAAGCGCTGTATAACTATCAGCGCTGTTCCAAAATTTTGATGCTAGATTTACAGAATTACTAGCCATGCAATCCCTAGCCGCATCGCCTTCTTTATTGCGGGTTGAACCAATCTACCAACCCGCTTCGTCGCTGTGTTGCTGTAGCCACAGCTTTATCCAAAACTAACTTATTAGCATAAATCGTTAGTTTTTCCCTCGCCCGCGTCAGTGCGGTATACACTAATTCCCGACTGAGTATTGGTGAGTATTGAGTCGGTAACACCAAGGCTGTATGCTCAAATTCAGATCCTTGAGATTTATGCACTGTCATCACATAAGCTGTTTCATGTTGAGGTAATCGACTCGGCTGAAACCCTTTAATCTGCCCATCAGACAACTGGAAATAGGCTTTCAGCTCATTATCCTGATTTTTGAGCATAATCCCGATATCTCCGTTAAACAGTCCAAGGGTACTGTCATTACGCAATATCATGATAGGTCGCCCGACATAACCACGGCTCTCCACATGTTTGGGCAGGGTAATAACGCCTTTCCTGTGCAGTAATTGTTCCATTCGTTGGTTCAGCCCCGTAACACCAAAAGGACCTTCCCTTAACGCGCACAGCAATCGAAAGCGATTGAATTCCGCTAAAATGGCTTCTTTCGCCGCCCGTTCATTTGCCATTGCTAAATACTGAGAGTAACCAACAGCGGTTTCCGCCAACAGATGCTGATAATCTTCATCTTCTGAAAGTGGATAAAAATTAACATCGGGAAAAGACTGATTCAGCACCGCCGCAACCCCCCAGCGATCCCCTTGATTTACAACTGAAGCCAATTGCCCAATACCGGAAGCTGAGTTGAAGCGATAACTTTTGCGCAACAGGCATAAGCAATCCCGCACGGCAGAAGCATTTTTATCGGAATGTAAGGTGGAATAAGATGTTAACTGACATCCGGTCAATCGTTCCAATTGCTCAGCACGCTGGGTACTATAGCCTTGTTCAGCAAAGCGGCAAATATCTCCCAATACCGCTCCGGCTTCAACCGATGCAAGCTGGTCTTTATCCCCCAGGAAAATGACTTTCGCCCGCGACGGCAAAGCATCAACCAAGTGAGCCATCATCGGTAAATCCACCATTGATGCTTCATCAATAATCAAAATATCAAGGGACAGCGGATTATCACGCCCATAACGTAGTTTCTGGCTATCGGGTTGCGCTCCCAGTAAACGGTGGATCGTTTGTGCCTGTTCTGGAATGCTATGCCACTGTTCTGGCGTCAAATCGAGTTTCTTGACCGCTTCCCTAAGCGATTCCGTTAATCTGGCCGCTGCCTTACCGGTTGGTGCCGCTAATTGAATACTTAATTTTTTCCCTTCATGCAACTTGATCAAAGCAGCCAACAATTTCGCTACTGTCGTGGTTTTTCCGGTTCCTGGCCCCCCAGAGATCACCGAGATATGGCTTGTTACAGCCACTGCCGCCGCAACTTTCTGCCAATCGATTTCCCCTTCAACAGTGACACCAAAAAGCTCATCCAAAATACGACGTAATTGGATTTCATCAAGAGCCGTTTGACCACAGGAAGTTTGGTCATAGGAAAGTTGATCAAAAGTCTCAGTGAACTCCACAGCAGCAAAAAAATCCGCCACCCGCCGTTCACTTTGCCACATACGTTGTAAATATAGGCGATAATCACTCTCCCTTTGATGGGTAAGGATCATCGGTGCCGGAAATTCCCCCATACTTACCGCCGGACATGCCTGCAAAACAGCCAAAATTTGTTGTTGATCAGGTTCTCCGACTAAAGACCAAAGCGATGCAGCTAGCTCTGGCTGCCTACCTTCAAAAAAATATTTTGGTGAAATCCGCTCCAATGGCAAACAGACATGCCCCGCACCTGATTCAGCGCTTAACAAGGCTGTAATCAATAGCAGCAGCGGATTTTCATCCTCAATCATCGCATAAGCAAACTGTACATCCAAAGGACGTAGCAGCTTCTGGCTCACCGCCTGCTGCAAGAATGACATCATGGAATTCATACGCTTTGCTCCTCACCAACAGCACTGAAAAGCGTATCCAGTTCGTCAATAAATTCAAAGGGAGGCAAGTAGTAATAAATACCATGCCCGGGGTTCTCTTGATCAATACCGCGCAAAAACAGATAGATCACTCCACCAAAATGGCGGCGATAATCATAATGAGCTAACCGATGACGTAAATAACGGTGCAGGGCTAAAGTATAAAGCTGATACTGGAAATCGTAACGATGTTCTATCATGGCTCTTGCCATCGCTTCTTGCGTATATGACTGGCTGTTCTCACCTAACCAGTTTGACTTGTAATCCACTACGTAAAACTTATCTTGCCAGCAAAAAACTAAATCAATAAAACCTTTTAACATGCCCTTGACTTGATGAAAGGATAATGGGGCACATTGCGCAGACAGCGGATCATAACGACGGGTTATCGCATCCATTTCCCTTGAATGCAATAACTTATCCACTGGCAGGTAAAACTGCATTTCACTTTGCTGGAGATGACGAGGCACACTGGCAAGTTTCATTCCCTGCCCGTTCAATTCTGCGCCCAGAATATCCTCTATCCACTGCTCCAATACGGGAGCCCAGTTTTCATCAAATCCTGACACTGCCAATTTTTCCACCAACCATGCCTGATCTCGTGGATTACTGAAATCCAGATCTTCTAAAATACTGTGCAGGAATGTGCCCGCAGACGCCCCACGTGGAAAAGTATGCGGTGTCATCTGTAATGATTGCTCTCCCTGTTTTTCACCACGAGCATCAATATCCAGCTTCGGAGAAATGGATTGCACAATCACATCAACTGATTCTCCCAATGCACCAGCATAATTAGAAGAAATAGCGTGGGAAGCAGAATATTGTAATCCCGAATAACTCGTCACCCGCCAATCATCCCGAACGGAACGTTGTAATTTTCTGGCTTCCAGCAACAGAGTATTTTCACTTTGTGGACACCATTGTAAATCAGTAGTATCTCCCACGTACTTTATCTCTATGCCGTCATCACAAAGCTCATTCAAGCTGTTAACCAATAGTTCTGCATCACCTTTCTGTCCCTTTTGCAGTAAATACCCAAGAGCAGATAAGTGCAAATCAGTATCACCTGCTTTCCCTCTATTCCCTTTGATAAGCGGTGCTACCCCAACGCTACAGTGATAAACCGAGCGTGTTAATGCAACGTAGAGCAAGCGTAAATCCTCAGCCAAGCGTTCTTCATCAGCCAAATCCAAAGCTTCTTTCAATGCTTCATCATCATGGGAAATATTAAGATGAGCCTCAAAGTTACGGCGATCATGATAAACGGCCTGCTTCTGCTTCCTGTAACCACAAACAAAAGGCAAACAAACCAATGGATATTCCAGTCCCTTAGATTTATGAATGGTACAGATCTGCACCAGATGCCGATCACTCTCCAGTCGCAGTTGCTGGTTTTCTGATTGCGGATTAGGACGTGAAATCTGTTGTGCCAGCCAGCGGGCAACGGCATGTTCGCTATCTAATTGCTGAGATTCCTCCTGCAACAGCTCACTAATGTGCATAACATCGGTAAGCCGGCGTTCACCGTCATCACCTGCCAGCAGATTTTCTGCTATCCGATATTTCACCATTACTGCCCGCAACATGGGTAATACGCCACGAGTACGCCATAAACGGGCATAACCATCAAATTCATCAACCAGCCGATCCCAGGCTCTTTCATCGTTATTCAACTGGTCAATTTGTTGCGCACTTAAACCAAATAGACTGCTGGCTAATGCACTTCGCAATTCGCGCGCTTTTTCCGGTGCCAATACTGCCTGTAACAGCCACAGCAAATCTTTCGCTTCTGAGGTATCAAACACACTTTCTCGGTTGGAGAGATAAACCGATGGTATCTTCAGCGCGTTCAATTCGTTACGGATTAACGCTGCTTCTCGGCGATCACGCACCAACACCGTAATATCTGCCGCCATAACCGGACGGCTTGCTTCTTTTTTTTTATTTTTTACCTGATATAAAAGCGCTTTCCCTTCTTGCCCTGCCTGCAACCAATCCCGTATCTGGGCAGCACACTGTCGAGCCATGGTTTGCTCATATTCTCCTTTGGAAACACCTTCACCAGGCTGTAACCAAAATCGCAAGGCAGCTTGATCCTTACCATGCAAAGAGAATCTCAGGCTCTGATTTCTCTCTGCCGCATTGACGTTAATAAATGGGATTTGTGCAAACAAAAATGGGTGTTCAGGGCGAGAAAACAGTTTATTGACAACTTGAACCATTGACGCAGAAGAACGCCAATTCGTTTCCAGCGTGTAATGGGCTTTAACGTTAGAACGGGCACGAATGTAAGTAAAAATATCCGCTCCACGAAACGCATAAATCGCTTGTTTTGGGTCACCAATAAACAGCAAGCCAGTTTCGTTTTCAGCCCGTTCACTTTCTGATTTGTAGCAATATATGGCCTGAAAAATGCGATATTGTTGTGGATCGGTATCCTGAAACTCATCGATCATTGCAACGGGATAGCGCTGCCGAATGGTTGCTGCAAGCTGCTCTCCTTCTGCACGCCGCAAGGCGCTATCCAAACGGGTTAGCAAATCGTCAAAGCCCATGTAGCCGCGGATCAGCTTCTCCTGGTTAACCGCTTGACGAACTTCAACAATCGCTTTGGAGAGGATGATATCTTTCAATGTCAGCGGGTGCCGATATAAACCATCAATTGCTACAAACAGCGCGTGCTGCGGAGCATCCCCTTTTTTGGTCTTTTCTAACAAGCGCGACTGACAAAATTTATCCAAGTCTTTGGGCAATAGGTAATCTTTAGTTGGTGATTTAGCCCACTCAGAAACACTATTCAGCCAATTAGGCAAATGCTTTTTGCTGTAACTACGCTTATCAACACCTGAATTAGCGATCAGTTCCTCTAATTCAGAAGCAACAGCATGCCACTGGCGCTTTATCGCATCAATCTGCTCAATGATTTTCTGATGACGACTAAACAGTGTTTCATTCCCATCCGGTGCATTGACGATATACGGCATATCTCCGTGTAAATAGCTCGAAATATCTTTTAATAATGCTTCCGGTCCACTCCATATCCGGCTGACTTCCGCAGCGATTGGCAAGGGTAAGGGTAAGGGATAACAGTGACGCCGCCAAAAATCGGCACAGCCTTGTTTACGTAACTGGTTTTCATCCTGAATTAAGGTCTGATCAAACAGTACACCAGACTCAAACGCATTGTGTACTAGCATACGCTGACAAAAGCCGTGGATGGTATAAATCGCCGCCTCATCCATCTGACGTTCAGCGGCTAATAACCAACTGGCCGCACTTTCCTTGTCAGGAATTTCATCCAGTAATTGCTGATAGATAGGATCGCTAGCCACTGTTTCTTCCCGTATACAAGCCAAACGGAGCTGGTGGATATTTTCACGGATACGTCCACGTAATTCATCTGTCGCCGCTTGCGTAAAAGTAACAACCAGAATCTCTTCGACATTCAACGGGCGGGAAAAGGCGGCAGAGCCGCCCAATCCCAGTAACAGCCGGAGATATAACAAGCCTATCGTATAAGTCTTTCCCGTTCCCGCAGAAGCTTCGATTAGCCGCTGACCATACAGCGGCAATGTTAACGGGTTAAGCTTATGAGAGGGTATTTCTTTGCTCACTGAGCATTCACCTTAACCGGTAATTGTTTCTGGAAATCTGACACATAGTCGTAAGTTTGCCAGCCTTTCAGTTCTGCATATTGATGAGCTGTACCTTTTTTCCCTGTAATTTGGGAAATCAGCGCCAATCCCTGACGTTTAAGCACAGCTTTTTCATAAAAAACAATAAGCTGTGCTTTAGTAACTTTCTCCATCGCTGCAATGACTTTCTCACGTGTATCAAATTTGAAGTTGTTGCGCCCAAAATCCGCATCAAAGCCAGCCACTTCTGAATAGAAAGTCTGTGGCGGCTCACGCATTTCTGTCAGCAGTGATTTTTTATACTGTTCAAACTCAGCATCAGACATCGCTTTCAGCTTTTTATCAGCCTGTTGATAGAAGCTCTGGTAACGTCGATGCAGGTAATCCGGTTGCTTGCTGTTACTTTGCAGCAAGAAACCTAATCCCCACTGTTTACCTACATTTTGGTTGAAAGCAAAAACCGCATAACCAAGCTGTTCTGTCGTTCTCAATTGATCATAGAACCACGGTGACAAAACGCTACTCAGCAAATTGGAATAGACATATCCCTTGATACGGCCATACCCCGTTGGAATAAAAATTTCGGCCAGAGCGTTATCTGTGCTATTCGCGGTGCCATTGAAATTAGCCGCATAATGACGATCAATGACAAGACGCTCGCCAGTCCACCACACTGTTCCTTGGTTAGCGAGCTGCTTTTGTGCTGATTGAACGATGTCAATACTCTGCTGTTCAGTGAAATTACCGAAGACCAAAGCCTGTAATGCCGCGTGCTGGATCATGCTCTGACGGTATTTCACGATGTCATCAACAGTGATGGTATCCAGTACTTTCAATTTTTCTGCCTGTTCAAAGTAAGGGACACCAGAGAGACGGGAAATGGGTTGCATAGCCATTTGAAAAGCCTTGCCATTATTGGCGACTTCCATTTTTTCCCGATACCATGATTTCGCTTGAGCCAGTTCTTCTTGAGTCGGTATAAACGAAATATATTGATCAATCGCTGAAGTTAACAACTCTGGTAAGTGTTGTGTATAACCATTAACTCCGATCTTCAAACCATCAATATAGCTTGTATAAATCCCCATTCCCCCAACCGATGCCTGATAGCCTAGCTGATCAAGTGTAAGTGCAGACAAATAGCTCAATAAGGTATCTGAAACCTGATCTTTGATGTTTTTCAATCCATTGGAATTACGCATCTCCAGTGCAATACTGCCTTTAGGTTCATCCGCAAAATATTGGCTCGGCATATACAGCAAGCGAACATTTGGCTGTTCCAAAATCATTTTAGGGTGTTCTTGGCTGCCAGATGTTTTAACCAGAGATAAATTATCAGGAATATAGGGATTCAACTCAGGCAAAGAGAATAAGTCTCCCTGTTCGAGCTTTTTCCATTCTGCCAACTGTTGTGGAGTCATTTTATTGACTTGATACGGAGCCTGCACAAAGTAAGCTTCTTTATTATGTGGTTCTGTTGGACTAATAAACCAGATACGCGCATTTTCAGGCGTTAATTCGTCCAGACGGCTAGCTATTGCTTTTGGATTAAACTCATTTGCAACATAACCCGCATCCAGTACATGGGATATAGGCAATACCAGCATGGCATCAGACAGCCCTTCAATGTAATTCATATTCCGTACGATTGATGCATACTGGAAAGACAAATTCAGAACCTTAGCCATTTCATCGAAATAACTCTTATTAATCCCCTGTTGTTTTAGCAGGTTAATGTAAGAAAAGATGGCTGCGATAACTTGATCACGATGTTCAAGACCCTTATCCGTTAGCGAAACATAAATATCAAACGCCCCTGAATTACCATCAGTTTTGGGATTTGCACTAGCGCCGATACTTTCGATTAACCCCTGCTTTTGCAACCAGTCAGACAAGGTATTTTGGCTGCGATTACCAATCAAATACCCGATATATCCATCTGTTTTACTAAGAAAATCCGCACTGTTGTCAGCAATGCTAAACTCTAGTCGTAACGCTTTGTAAGGTTTTGCTGGCACATAATGGATAATGGTGCCTTTTTCCTTATCTGTGATAGCCGGAACTGTAATGGCGGGCACCGAAGCATGTCGGTTTGGAATACGGCCAAAGGTTTCTGATGCAATCTGAGCCAATTTATCGATGGATTGATTGCCATACACAACCCCTTTCATCAGATTAGCGGAGTAATAGCGTTGGTAAAAATCAACCAGGGCCGTCTGTAATTTGCTATCAGGTTTATCTTTAAGTGTTTCTAAATTTCCACCAGCAAAGCGGGCATTGGGGTGAGCCGGATTAATAGTCTCAGAACGGATTTGCCATAAGCGATGCGCTTCACCCGCACGAGCAATGGTCATTTCATTATCAACAGCATGGCGTTCACGATCAGCATTGTCTGGTTCCAGTAGAGGTTCAGCAAGCGCATCCGCAAGGCGATCAACAGCTTCGGTTAAGGAGCCATTTTCAACTTCCAGATAGAATGCTGTACGATTGGCGGTGGTACTGGCGTTACGGCTTCCCCCATGTTTTTGCAAAAATTCAACAAACTCTCCTGGTTGCGGGTAACGTCTGGAACCCATCAATACCATGTGTTCAAGATAGTGAGCCAGACCAAGCTGGTTATCTGGATTTTCCATATGGCCAACCGGAAGAGATACGGCAGCCAATGATTTAATCGCTTTTTCATCAGAAACCAGTAAAACTGTCATGTCATTTTGCAATTTAATAGCTTTATATTGACGAGGATCGCGCTCACTTTTGTGGATCGTATCTGGCAATGGCTGCCATGACGATTGTGCATATGCAGTAACCCCAAAAAATAGCAGAAAGAGCACCATCATGATGCGGATAAGACATTTAGGCATAACCTAATATTCTCCCTAATTATTTAAATAATGATCCATTGGAATAGCGTGCCATCGGCAATAAATAGCGCTGAGTTTCACGCTTCATTCGCTCCAAAAGTGATTGATCAACCTGCCGGAAAGCTCGTTGTACGTAATGATCAGCGCTTTCCCCTTTTCTATCATGTGTTCCCAGCCAGTGTTCCATTAATTTATTTTCAGCACCTTGTTGAACCTCTTCGTTAAAATCGATTTCACAAGTTTCCTTATTAAAACAGTCAACCAGCCATGCCCAGCCACTTCGGCAAAACAAAGGGAGAGGTTCAGACATTCCTTGAAAATAACCCTCTATCATCTGGTTCAAATATTGTTTCGCTTCCTCCTGTTCTAGCGGTAAAAAACGATATTCTGACACCTTTTTATCTTCCTTCTCTTTTTTCCCCTTTTTACCTGTTCCATACATGCGGCTTTCACTACTTCCACCTGAAAGACAATATGCAAGGTGTTCAATCCATAATTGGATACCATCATTGGCCGTTAAGTTCGCTGGGCGCCAACGTAAAATTCCATCTGGCTGTACCTGATTAATTCTGCCAGTCAACACCACCGTGTCTAATGGCTCATACAGGTCAATGGAAAAGGATGCCATTCTCTCGTCACGTACCCTGGAGGCCAAAGGCTGCATGAATTCCAGTTGCTCCATCCAATAAACTTCACCAAAAGAACCATGTGGCAACCCTCCCGACGCACGGAGATGGTAAAACAGCGATTCAGGTGCCCCCTGTTCAATCATGATGCTTAACAGTAGTTGGTTAAATTGGTAGCGTTGCAGGTTATCCAGTACAAAAGGTTCTTCTTCAGGTAACTCCATCTCTTCAATGATAAAATGTACCTTCAGTCGCCGCTGAAAAAATGCCCGGACAGGGTGTCGATAAAAGTGGATCAGTTCATCTAATGCAACTTCTTTTATTTCACTGCGATCAAAAGCAATCGGCTGGCAAAAATCAGTTGCTAAAACGCCCTGTTGTGTCGCGGCTGGCAACCATTCTGCGGCATAACTTTGTAATTGATGGCCAGGTAAGAAATTTTCTGTCGCAAAAGGCACTCGGGTATGCTGTGAAAGCAGATGCTTTCTGACATTTTTGGCGCTGTCATCAACGTTCAGCATTTCATCGCCGGATAAGCAAAAACTCTGGCAAATATAATCCAGTAACTCGTTGACCAATACGGATGGATTACACTCAGTATCATCGCGAATCGATTTACCGATATAGCTAATATAAAGAAATTGTTCAGCCGAAACTAACGCTTCAAGAAAGAGATAACGGTCATCGTCACGCCGTTTCCTATCCCCTCGCTGCGCCTTTTCTGCCATCAGATCAAACCCAAGTGGAGGGATGGTACGTGGATAAACGCCATCATTCATTCCCAACAGGCAAACAACTTTAAAAGGAATGGAGCGCATAGGCATCAGGGTGCAAAAATTGAGGGCTCCGGCGAGGAAGCGCTGGCTGATCTTCTCATCATCAAAACGAAGCGCTAGCTCATCACGCAGCAACACCAAAGGAATGCTTTCTTCGTAATGGGCATTCAGGCCAGCATCAATCACTTTTTGCCATTGCTGCGTGATAAGCGCCAGAACCAATTCAATTTCATCATCCACTTCGAAAAAAGTTTCCAGCAGTTGTGGACATATAACCAACCACTCCGTCAATCGCTGTTCTTCGCTCAAAATTTTACGCCAGCGATTCAGTGCCATTAAAAACTCGGCCAATTGCCCTGCCAGTTCGGCAGCAAGGCCACTGGACTCATCATAAGGCAAAACATCATTCCACGGTCCAGCATGGCTATCCATCGCATAACCCAATAGCATACGTGTCAGGCCAAAGCGCCAGGTATTCTGCCCTGTAGCGGGCAACGATAATGCTTCAATATTGTCATCATCCAGTCCCCAGCAAATTCCCGATTCTTTTACCCAACGCCGCAATAAACGCAACCCTTCTTCCTGAATAGCGAATTTGTTAGCTAAAGCAGGGACTTCCAATAATGCCAACACCTGTTCTGCCGTAAACCGACTCTGCGGCAGATCCAACAAGGTAATAAATGCCTGCAAAACAGGATGTGCCTGACGAACTTTACGGTCAGAGATGGCAAAGGGGATATAACGATCATCAGGTGCATTACCAAAAACAGCCTGAATATAGGGGGCATAATTATCGATATCTGCCATCATCACAATGATGTCCCTTGGTGTCAGTGAAGGGTCATCATCCAATAAATGCAGAATTTGATCCTGCAATACTTCAACTTCCCTCTGCGGGCTATGACATGAGTGAAAAGTCAGTGAGCGATCAGCACCATAAAATGGACGCTTTTTCAGACTGTTGTTGAAGGAATCTTCTGTAGAGCCAATCTGTGCATGATCTTCAAGATTAAGAATATCTCGCTGGATTTGGTGCAGGATGGAATCAGGCTCTAATTCAACAAAGGCATGAATATCAGAATCTGGCTCCAATTGTGACAGCAGATAGAGGTGATCCCTTCCCAATTTTCCCCAAGATGCCAGCAATGGATTATTCAGATCCTGCTCTCCTTCGGCATTAAAGAGCGATGGAGCCTCTTCGGGGTTCTTAAATCTTTCCAGCAATTGTTCGCTTTTATAATGTTTTGGTTTACGACTATTTAACTTGGCAAGAAAAGCATAACTCTGAATATCTCCCCAATAATATTGGCATGGATTCGTAAACATAAGATGAATATCAATATGTTTACCTAATGCCTTCAATACTTGCAGGTAAGCAGGGGGCAATACAGATACGCCACAGATAAAAATGCGCGGAGGAAGATCCTTCAATGGAAAATTCCCTTCTTCCAACGCCGAGATAAATCGTTGGTATAAATTGGCGCGGTGCCACAAAGGTTGTTGTAACTGACGGGTATAGGCTGTCAGCTCAAACCATAGCCTTTTTTGCCATAACTGGTTGCTGTTGCTGCCCAAACTATCAATTAATTGACCATTTTCCCAACTTTCTAACCATTGGGGGCGATAAACCAGATATTGGTCAAACAGATCGGCAATTCGGCCAGCTAACTGGTGAATTTTGCGTTTATCAATATCTTGATCAAGATAATGCCTGAGCGCTGAAAATTCCGGCTCCATCAACAAATCTGGCAGTAAGGTCATTAACTTCCACTTCATGGCATCCTTACTGAAAGCACTGTCTTTGGGAATATCAAGCAACACTTTGGTAAACATCTGCCAGATAAACGTTGCAGGCAGTGGGAACTCCATATTCGCAGCAATACCCAGTTTTTCTGCCAACTGAATCTGCAACCACTGTGACATTCCCGGGCTTTGAACCAAAATCACTTCTTTGCCAAATGGGTCAGAAAGGGGATTTTCCCCGATCAATATCGCCATCAGCTCTTTGAGAATATCGAGCTGATTTGAATGATAAACTCTAAACATCAATGCTCCCACTTGCACAAAACCAGCGTTCTAATTTACTGGGTTTATTGTAATGTACTGTCAGCTTAATCGTTACCTGATAACACCCCCAGGAACGAAATTCTCGTTGAACTTCTATTTTCCATCCCCGCTGTATGGCTGCCTCTTCTTCTGTTTTCTTCAAATCAATCCGGCCTGCCAAACGTTCATACTGTTCCAACTGATCATGGGCATATCGTACTGCCTTAAGCTGCCCCCAATATTGTTGAAAATTAGCTGACAGTGCTTGATGGTAACGCATTAAACCCAATAAAGAGATCGCAAATACAGCAGACGCAACCATAACTTCAGGTAAACTCATTCCCCCTTGTCGTCCAGATAAGCCAGATATTTTCATAAGCAAAATTCAGCCTCAGCAACAGGGCAAAAATCCAGCCAACCACTTTCAATAGGAATCAGTTCAACAGGAATAAGTATATCTGGATTTACAGGGGTCATCTGTTTCATCCATTGATAAAGTTCAAGCTTTTCTCCTGATGCAAATTGAGCAATACCTTTTAATAAAAAAAGAGTGTCCGAATAGTGTCTGAGGCAACTTTTCAAATGAAATTCCGCTTGTTGCAGACAAAACCAAGTCCCTGTTTCTTGCTGATTGATCGGCCATGACTGCGCTTTTCCCCATATCAGTGATGATTCAGCTCGCCAAAAAGCCTGCAAATAATTTTGTTCATCCATCATCATAAGCATCGCACTTTCCTGTTGGTAATGGAGCGCTTTCAACATCATCAAACTCAGCGCCAATAGCATCATTATCGATATCAGCAGAATATTTCCCCGTTGCTTATCTGCCATATGTTTTTCCCCGATACCTTTATTTCCTGATATTACGCAACCGAATTGTGGCTTGATGGCGATACACTATTGCTCGGGATTTCAACCAATGGGCATCAATAGATAAAGTAACAAAAATCACTCCGCCTTTTGCTTGTGATTTCTCAAGATGAAAGGTATCAATGACAATCTCTTTTGGATCAAATAACCTTTCCCAGCCATTTTCCTGACAATCTTCCACCCCTCTCCCCCACTCAAGAGCTCGGTTATTTAAGCGATAACCAAAAAATTCAGATTCAATGTGACCCGGTTTTTCCCATTGGTTATTTAAATTGAGATCAAAAGCAACAATAAAACAGGAATTAGCAGTTTCGGTATTTTTATGGTTAATCACCAATGGTTCACCTTTGCATTGTTCTCTATCCCGACAATAACCTGCCCGCCGAATATCTTTCTCCATTAAATAAGCCGTTCTGTTCACCAAATAATGCAATCTATATTTACGATAAAGATCGAGAATTTGGCTTGATAAAACTGGATACGTTTTTGTCATAGCAACAAAAATTACGCTACTGATTAGCAGAGCTACCATTATTTCTAATAAAGAGAATCCATCTTGTTTTTGCTTACAACAGAAGATAGTCAGAGTCATGGAGTTTTTATTCCCTCACAATTGGGCAACGAGCTAATTGTATTACTGCATGTCCTAATTCTCCCACGTCCAGAAACGATGACATTAATTTCACCTGCTGAGTTTGCCAGCGTGAAACTGGCTGGCATTGCTGTATTTCTGATCCCATAAAAATCAATGCGATCAGTCGTAGAAAATGATAAAAACACATCTTCGTGAGGAGAATAAATTCGCTCCCCATCACCTTCATCACAAACAGCTATTTTGGTTACAGACGATATCAAACACCAAGGCTGTTCTATCACTAACCATAGGGTACGCTCCTGATTTAAATAATTTGCTAAAGACTGCTGCCTTTCCATAAAAGACAACACATTATGTACCGCTGATTGCAAACGCAGGCGGTTTTGGTATTCCCCCCAATGGTACAACCCCCATAATAAACTGATCGAAATGATGAGCATTGCAATCATTAATTCTAACAATGTAAATCCGTTTTTCTGATTAATGCATTTATAGGTCATTATTCCTGATTTATTTATCGTTCAGATTTTGGTCAGCTGAAATATCTACTATTAGAAACAGAATAAACAGTACTACTGTTTGATTATGCGAAGAGATTTGAAAAAAAAGCAGACATGTTACTTTTTTACATTTTAATTGCGTAACAGCTCACAAAATTAAATTTAAAAATCATAACATAAGAAAAAAGAGTAGAGTGGAAATCTACTCTTTAATAGTTCCTTTTATATTAATTGATATTTTTTAATCTAAATTTAGTTTTGATAAATTTAAATAAATTGGGTGTAAATAGTTTTATTATAAAATAATCTAAACTATAAATCGTGTATTAATAATTCTAGGCTCTTCAAGAATATCTGAGCTTGCCTGTTTAATATTGGTTAACACACAAGTTCGTAATAACCACCTATCATAGCCATCATAACGCGGTATAAACTCTGAACGACCATGTACACAGCGGTTATTATCAATGATAAGTAAGTCCCCTGCTTCAAGGGCAACCCAATATTTATATTTATTAGCAATTTTTTTAAGTTTATCAAGAACCAATTCAGCCTCTGTATTAAGCCCTTTCATTAAATCTAAATCATAGATCATATAAGGATCATTAGGATTGCCATAAAGAATTGAAGTCAGAGGACCATTACCTTTTACTCCATTGGGGCTACCATAAGAGTAATCTATTCCTGTGATAAAGAGTGGCTCAGACAATATTTTAATTTCTTTTAGAGACAAGTCACGGAGCATCATCTTAGCACTTGATGTAAAGGTTTTAGCATTTTTTTCATGATCTTGACGTAAGCAATATAGTAAAACGTAATCACACATTAATGGATGGAAAGCAATTTCCGTATGAAAATCAAGTTCTTTTTTTGAACTTTCAGATGATAATAGAAACTCTTTTTTTATACTGGGAACCAAATTTTGGAATATGTTGCCATTTTTTTCTTGTGAATACCCAACGGCACAACCGAGAAATTCTGAAATCATGGCTAACCACAATTCACCATAAAAATTTCCTTTATCAGGATAATGCAACGCATGTGACGGAGTGGGAGGTAAAATACCATCAAAATTTAAGCCTTTTAATAGCAATACACCATAATCATTACCATAATTTTTAAAGTTGTATAAATTTTCTATGATCTCTTGGTTAAGATAGGTTATTCGTTTAAAACTTTCGGAAAGAAATTTACTCAGACAATTATAAGGGCTATTCAGTGGATCATCATAGAACCCTTTCTTAATTAACTCACCATTATCAATATGAATAATATGGTTACCTTTAATTTTAGATAAATCATGGATATTATCTGATTTTTCATATTCCTTTATATTATTAGAAAAACTTTTCTCTGACTTAAAATGGAGTTCTTTTTTATCGTTGTCAATAATATCTTTAATGACTCTTTTTAAAAATCTCTCATTATCGTATTTTGCAAAATAGAATGATGAATAGGTATTCAATAAACCAAGGTAATAGAATTTTTTATTGTTCTCATTCTTTTTCAACCCAATAACAAAATCGTCGTAATTTATGAAACTCTGCCATCCTTTATAATCAAAAAATTGTCTTACATAATTACCATGTAAATGGAAAAATTCTCCTCCGTAACTTATATTCATTTCTCCATCAAGCTGATTTAAATAATCATATTTTTTATGCTTAAATTCTATATTTTTAGTAATAATCTCTTTGTTCATAGAATTACTTTCAGTATGCGAGTAAATTTCAGACAAAGAGAATATGATAGATATATTAGGTTGTTCATCTATATTATTTTGTGAAACATCATTAGTTGTAATCAAAATATCAATATCACTTATAGAATTTCCTTTTGATATATGATCATCTATATTACACACATCGAAATTGTAATTTTTTAAAAAACCAATTATATTACAAAATGAGTTTATCGAAATATTACCCCTCCCTAATTTATTATAAAAAGAATTATCATATACAATAAGCAAACTTCTATCGTTCATTACCTAACCTCATTTATTTTAAAGAAGAATAGCATCAATAAATTTCATATTGATGCCCCTGACTCTATAGATAAATTTGGACAGAAAATTACATATTACAGTAATAAATTATTTACATAAAAATAGCACTTGCTAACATAATAAACCCAAATAACAATAAAAATGCACTAGTGATAGATTCAATGATAATTTGGGAATTTCCTTTTAAAAATAAATTCTGGATATAAGATAGTGCATAAACAAATATAATCCACCAAAATATACCAATGATAATATCAATAATCCCAAGTATGATAACTTGTCTGAGCGGGGGTAGCGATGGATTAATAAATTGAGGCAAAATACTGATAAAAAATATGGCTACTTTGGGATTAAACACATTGGCCAGAAGCCCGATTAAAAAAGGGTTTCTTTTCTGTTTGACGACATCTTGTGAAACTGTAATAGATTGTTGTTGATTTTTATTGCGATAAATCTCTCTTAACCCAGAGATTCCCAGATAAACAAGATAAAAGGCTCCAATTATTTGCAATATACTAAAAGCTAGTTTCGATGTCGCCAGAATAACTGTAGCACCCAATGATCCTAAAACAAGGTGAAAAAACAACCCTGCTTGCACACCAAATGCAGTGAGCATTCCTTCCCTTTTACTCTTGAATACGCCTTTACTGATAACAGCCCAATCGGGACCGGGTGTCAGATAAGAGAGCAACGCCAATAAAATAAATATGGATATCAATTCAAAGCTAATCATCTTTATGATCTCAACTGGCAATGTGTGGTGATTACAACATATTCATCACTTTCTCCTAGACTGATTTCCACTTTAAAATCCCCTATTTCTTCTGTATTTTTTATATGAGTCCCACCACAAGGGATAACAACTGGATGATTTTCTACAGTACTTTTCCATAATCGTAAATCTTCAATATTTTTTGATATGTATTCAACCTGTATTTCTCTTCCGGTTGAAAGCCAGTTTTTCAGGGTAAGATTAATTTCTTCATTAACACGATTAATGTCCTGCAAAAAGGCTGTCTTATCAAATCCTTTTTTCTTTATCGATTTACCAAATCGATATATATCTACGGATTGTAACTCAGAAATTGACGATTTAAATATTGATGCTTTATCCAAATTAAAATTGCCTAAACTATCTGTATCATAATTTTTATTCCAATATTTATTAGCCGCCTTGTTTAGAGCCAAAGACATAAAATGTGCCATACTATGCGCTACACTTATTTTATGTCTGACTTCTGCATCAACAGATAACTCAACTTTTTTACCTATAATAATTTTTTTATCTATGATAACCTTTTCTTCCAGACCATTTAGTGACTCTAAATAGTGTGCTGGAATAAGTTTATCTTCTGAATTTAATTTATTAGGTATATTCTGACCAATATAAATTTGTCCGTCAATGATAGCCGCGGTATAAGTTTTGACAATATTTAATATATGGGTACTAAAGGCTATAATTCCAACATCACTTTTTTGATCCCCCCACTTATAGTTTTCAGGATAAAATGGGCTATTATCCGTAATAATAATATAACCATTATTATATTTTAATATATCGATGACTATTGCATCCAGATTCAATTGCCCAGTCATAAATGAAGATTCAATTACTGAGTTACTTAACATGTCAATTTCGCCTACTGTTTATGTTATAACCATTTAATCTACTTATTGATTAAAAAATGTCAAGCTCTCTACAGGATGTATTTACTGTACAAAAACAAATATAATTAATGGAATAAATAATTAATGAGGGTAAATACATTTTCCATCCTCAGATTTGAGGATGGAAAAAGAAGAGAAGTGATTTTTTATTTACTGAAGAAATTAAGAATTAAACTGCAACAGGGGCTTTAATACCGGGATGCGGATCATAATCCACAATCTCGAAGTCTTCGAATCGATAATCAAACAATGATTCTGGCTTACGCTTAATAATTAACTTAGGTAATGCGCGGGGTTCACGGCTTAGTTGCAATTTGGTCTGTTCCAAATGGTTGCTATAAAGGTGAGTATCACCACCAGTCCAAACAAAATCACCGACTTCAAGATCACACTGTTGAGCCATCATATGCACCAGCAGGGCATAGCTGGCGATGTTGAATGGCAACCCTAAAAATACGTCACAAGAGCGCTGGTAAAGCTGGCAGGAAAGTTTGCCATCCGCTACGTAAAACTGGAAAAAAGCATGGCATGGCGCCAACGCCATTTTATCCAACTCTCCAACGTTCCATGCAGAAACGATGATCCGACGTGAATCAGGATCACTTTTCAACTGTTCAATAACCTGGGTTAATTGATCGATTTGACGACCATCCGCAGAGCCCCAGGCACGCCATTGTTTACCATAAACAGGCCCTAAATCGCCATTTTCGTCAGCCCATTCATCCCAGATAGACACGCCATTATCATGCAGGTATTTGACATTGGTGTCGCCATTCAAGAACCAAAGCAATTCATGGATAATGGAACGAATATGGCAACGCTTGGTTGTTACCAACGGAAAACCTTCTTGCAAATTGAAACGCATCTGATGACCAAAGATAGAGAGTGTTCCCGTCCCCGTACGGTCATCTTTTGCTGTGCCCTCTTCCAGCACTTTTTTCATTAACTCCAGATACTGTTTCATTTTGCCTCTTGTACCTTGTTATTGCGAGTTTTATTGCCAGGGCATTTATACGCCCATATCATCATAACTATTCCGAACAAAATCATTGGGATAGAAAGTATTTGCCCCATACTTATCCCGTCAAACAACCCAAGCTGGGCGTCAGGCTGACGGAAAAATTCGACAATTATGCGAAATGCGCCGTAACCAATCAGGAATAATCCTGAAACACTCCCCATCGGGCGCGGTTTACGGATAAATAAATTGAGGATGATAAATAATACAATGCCTTCAAGCACCATCTCATATAGCTGTGATGGATGGCGGGGCAGGACACCATATTTTTCCAGAATAGGCCATAACGAAGGATTGTCTGTGGCTAGAGCAATATCTTCACTGCGGGAACCAGGGAATAATATCGCCCACGGCGTATCAAGCGTAACACGCCCCCACAATTCTCCGTTGATAAAGTTACCAATACGCCCCATCCCCAAACCAAAGGGAACCAATGGAGCAACAAAATCTGCGACTTGTAAGAAGTGGCGCCTGGTGCGGCGCGCAAACCACCACATCGCGCAGATAACCCCTACCAACCCACCGTGGAAAGACATTCCTCCATCCCAAACTTTAAACAGATAAAGCGGGTTATCAAGGAACATTGGGAGGTTATAGAACAGAACATAACCGAGGCGTCCACCGACGAAAACCCCGACAAACCCTGCATACAGTAAGTTTTCAACTTCGGCTTTGTTCCAGCCACTGTTCGGCTTTGCCGCACGGCGATTTGCCAGCCACATGGCAAAAACAAAACCAACCAGATACATAAAACCGTACCAGTGGAGGGATACAGGCCCGATTGAAAATATGACTGGGTCAATATTAGGAAATGCCAGATAGCTAGTGCTCATCGTTCCCCACTAAAAATAATGTTGTGTGAATGAATGATCTTGTGCGAGTAAATTATATGACTTGAATGGCTTAAGACAAATAATCGCAGATGATAACACAGGCAAGTGACTCGCTCCCACCACTAAACCGTAAGTGGCAAGCGCTAAGAACTTTCGTTACATTTACAATTTTCCGGCCGTGGTCAGCGCAAGATAGATGGTTTTGAATGGCAATAACAGAGATAAAGGAGCATCTAATAACGGGACTGCACCAAAACTCTCATACCATTTTGCAACCTGTTGATTCTTAGCATCAATCAGAAGAGCAACACCACCCGCTTGCATAGCAACCAAAAGACAGCGTCGTCCTGCGGCAAGTAATAATTGTCCCCCAAGCCCTCTATTTTGTGCTGAAACATCCACTGCCAAGCGGCCAAGTCGAAAAACTAGCACTTCATGACGTGCCAGACCACGCTTAACCACTTCAGACACACGTTCGTAAGTTACAGAAGCAGGGCTAAGCGTGTAATATCCAAGTATCTTCTTATTGATATCATCAGTAATAGCAAGATAAGTTTTTGCTCCACCCTTCTCGTGATTCTGCCTTGCATGGCGATGTAAAAACTGATTCAACGTATAATCACCACAGTCGAAAGAGGCACGATCATGATGTTTACTGATAGGCTCTTCATACCAGATCGGTAACATCACTATGGCCTCTTTGGTAGGGCAAATGCTGCGGCCATTAACTTATCGTTAGGTGTCGGCGGGTTATCCAAAAGGTTCAGTACACGCAAACTGTCTCTCTCGGTGAGTTCCAATCGCTCATTTTCATCAATGACCTTTCGTGCTACTGACACCACATTACGGACTACAAACTCGGTTAGATTGGTATGTTGCAAGGCGGCTGCACGTATCAACAACAATTTGTCGTCTGAAGAAATCCGTAAGGACATACGGTCATTGGTTTCTACTGGAATCTGAGGCATAATTAAGTCCTCCTATTTTTTGTACACATTTAAATAGTACAAAAGAATCTGATGATTCACAATATGTACAATTTAAATACACGTACATGAAGAAAATAGCCCTTTTTTGTATAGCTTTTCTAAATACCTATATGGACACCGACTCAATGCAAGTGGGCAACCTATTTTTCTTTTTTGACAACAGTAGTCGCAAACATATATTCGGCTTCAAAGAGCCCTGATGAAAA
>NZ_MKGR01000015.1:83271-92155 GCF_001908095.1 Xenorhabdus thuongxuanensis
TTAGCTTGAACGAAGAGAAAGCCGCGTCATTTAGGCGCAGTCGGTAACATGCCCTTATAGGGCTAGAGCAAACCACCCGCTATGCGGGTGGTTCTGATTAATTAATAAAGCGATAATAATATTATTTATAATAAATTAATTGTTACCAAAGAGATATTAACTGCTTTAAATAATCAAAATGATTCATTGTTTTTTTCAAACTTAAGTCTATTTTGTTGTTATTATTAATTGGGTGATATCCAATTAATTTTTTTGAAAGAATGAAACATTAACTGAATCTGGTAAATATTAATGAATAACTCCAATAAATTGACGCAAACAGATATCAAATCCTTGCTATTATTTATCGCTTTTACTCTACTATATTTGTTACCCGGTGTTTATGGACATACACCCTGGAAACAAGATGAAAATTACAGTTTTGGCATTATTCATACCATGTATGAAACAGGGAATTGGTTGGTAACAATGAATGCTGGTCAACCTTTTATGGAAAAGCCCCCTTTATATTATTGGACAGCCACTTCATTTATCCATTTATTATCCCATTGGCTTCCGATGCACGATGCCGCCAGGACAGCCTCTTTATTTTTTTCAGTGATCAATTTTTCCTTTTTTATTCTGTTGGCACGTCGCGTATTTGATGTCAAAAACTTTACAGACAGTCGAATATGGATAGCTTTTGCTTTGTATGCCAGTGCACCTGGATTAGTTCGCCACAGCCACGATATGTTTACTGACACCTCACTAATAACCGGAACAACTATCGGATTATATGGTTTACTGGGATTAATCAAAAACGAAAAAACAGGTTACTCCTGTTTATGGTTGATCATAGGTACGACTGTAACACTCTTATCAAAAGGGGTATTTATTCCGGGATTATTATGGATTTGCCTTGTTCTGGCTCCCGTTTTCCTTAGACATTGCCGAACCAAACAATATTGGCTAAATGCTTTATTGTCAGGGATCATTGCACTGGTTTTAATCCTGCCGTGGCCGGTCATGTTATTTATTGAACATCCTGATTTATTTAAAATCTGGCTTTGGGATAACAATATCGGTCGCTTTTTAGGTTTTTCTGTTGAAGATCTTGGGGCAAGGGGAAATTTGACCATGATCCCTGAGGCAGTGCTATTGTTTGCCTTGCCATCAGGAATATTGGCTTTTATCTTTATATTAACAAACCCAATTAAAATTCTGTCAGATAAACACTATTTCTTGTGTGCAGCCTTTGTTGTATTAGGGGTTGTTCTATTACAAATATCAGCCTCTGGTCGTGCATTATATTTACTGCCTTTTATTGCACCCATGGCTATTTTGGCTACAGGGGTTTTTATTAAAATACCATCAATAATCTATAAATATTTAACCCTATTTTCTTCCCTATTTTGGTCTGCCCTGATTATCTTTTTATGGGTTTGTTATTTTTCGTCGCTTTCCACTGACTATAAGCATTGGTTAACCCCATTTAGCCGATGGCTGCCAATGAGTTATCAAATGCATTTTTCGGGATTTATTGTTACTGCTGCTGCCTTGATCACTACGGTATGGATAGCTAAAAGTTGGCTTCTTTCTAAATCACCGGACTTGCGCGCTGCCCAAAATTGGGTTTTAGGTATTGCTACAGTTTGGGGATTAGTATTTACATTATTTGTTGGCTGGATTGATTACACTAAGGGGTATAAAGAGGCGTTTCTTGACCTAAAACAGAAGCTAGCGGGAGTGTATAAAGATAATGACTGTATGGCATCATATTATATTGGGGAATCAGAAGCGCCAATGCTTTATTACTTTGCCCGTGTTTTGCATCAACAACAGCGTAAATTTGAAACGCCCGAAAAATGTGATTGGTTAATTGTATTATCCGAAGAGATAGAACCCGCCCCCGAAGGGATGACGCTATTTTGGCATGGACATAGGCCAAATCGAGATAGTGAGAATTTAGTTGTTTATAAGAAAGTGGGTTGAGTGATACAGAAGGTATCATACGTTAAGTATAAAAAGCCCGCTATTGCGGGCAGTATAGAGATTATTTTCGATGTAAATCACGTATCATTGCTTCACGTAAGATAGCGTTAAGCCTCGTCTGATAACCTTTTCCTGGTTGTTTAAGCCAGGCCAACACATCAGAATCAATCCTAACTGAAGCTTGTGTTTTTACCGGACGGTAAAATTGTCCTCGTTCTGCTTTTTTCCAGAAAGCGTCATCCAACGGCGCAATATCACTATAATCAATATCACTATCAGACTGCGTCTTAAGTTCAGATGCTCGCTTTTCTGTCAGAGGCGGTAGTTCACTTCTTTTATATCTAACCATGCTCATAACGTTTCCTCTCATTCCGCTCTAACAAGCTCTATTTAAGTGGTTATCCCCAAAACCACCGCCTCCGCAGCCTTGCCACTCACCAATTTCTCCGTCGCCCCATCGTAATGAATCTTGCCATCCACAATCAGCAAAGATCGTGGAGCGATTTTGGCTGCATCATCAAGATTATGGGATACCATGAGTAAAGTCATTTGTCGTTCACTGCATATTTGATCCAGTAATTCCAGCATTTCATTGCGTAAAGCCGGATCAAGTGCCGAAAAGGGTTCATCCAGCAATAAAATCGGTTGATGGCGGACTAAACAACGTGCCAATGCTGCTCGCTGGCGTTGTCCGCCAGAAAGTTGAGCGGGCAGGCGCGATAAACACTCCTCCAGTGACACTTGAGAGGCAATCTGTTGCAGCATTTGCTTTTGTTCAGCACTTAACCGTAATCCCGGATGCAATCCCAAACCAATATTTTGCTCAATGGTTAAATGGGAAAACAGGTTATTTTCCTGAAACAACATCGAAACAGGCCGTCTGGAAGGTGACGTGTTTGTATGGTTTCCGCCATCCAGCCAGATAGTACCGTGTTCTGGAAACTGAAACCCCGCGATTAAACTTAACAGTGTACTTTTACCCGCCCCGCTAGGGCCAAGGATCGCAATGCGTTCCCCAGCTTTTACGCTCACATTAAAATGCATGGCAAAGTGTTCATAAGTATAAATGACATTTTCAAGTTTAATCATGGCGTCGGCTCGGTAAGCGTTCAATTACAGTGAATAAAACAAAACACAGCAGGAGCAGTAGAAATGCGGTCACGGCGCCATCCTGACTGCGATATGCCCCAATTTGTTGGGAAAGGTAATAAGGCAAAGTGCGGAAATCTTCATTGCCAAATAAGGCGATCACACCAAAATCGCCAATAGATAATACACACGCGAAAGCCAACGCTTGTGCCAATGGAATTTTTAATGCCTTAAGCTCGATCCAATACAGGCGGTGCATTCCCTGAATATTGAGAGAACGGCATAAGGGATTGTAACGCTCTGCCAGATCACGCATTGGATTTTCCAATACTTTGAGTGCGTAGGGGATCGCCATCAATGCGTTGGTCAGGATAATCAGTCCGTAAGGCGATTGAGGGAGACCAATCGTTGTGTTTAGCAGGAGAAAAAAACCGGTGGCAAGGACGATCCCCGGCATAGCAAGGATCAACAATCCACTGGTTTCCATTGCTTGTCCCCATTGAGAGAAATGGCGTAAGCGTAATTCGCGGCTGCTCCATAGCAACATCATGGTGAGAATAACACACAGTAATCCGGCACCCAGCGCAATAATAATGGAGGTTGTAAGGGCTTGCCATAAAGCTGTTTGGCTTAAAACATTAAAAATATCACGGTTCAGTCCATCAACAATGACCGCCAATAAAGGAGGAATTAATAGCAGTAACGCGATGCCAATCAGTAAACCATCAGATAATTTTTGCAGCCATGAATCCTGTGGATTACGCCATTGTTGTTGATGCCCATAACCAACGGAAAGTGCGCCTTTAAGTTTTTGGCTAAGGAGCACCAAACCGAGACAACAAAAAAGTTGTATCAAGGCAAGCAGGGCGGCATGACCAAGATCGTAGTCATAGCTGAGAGCCTGATAAATGGCAAGTTCAATGGTCGTTGCGGCTGGGCCACCGCCAAGAGCAAGAACCGTCGCGAAACTGGCAAAGCACAGCATAAAAATCAGTGCTCCCGTCGGTAAAATTTGGCGGCGCAGGTAAGGCCACTCAATAAAACGAAAATGTTGCCATTCACTCATACCGAGCTGGGCGGCAAGTTGGCGCTGCTCAATGGCAATACTCTCCAGAGATTGCAGTAATAACCGTGTAGCCATTGGCATATTAAAGAAAATATGTGCCAGCAAAATCCCCTGTAGGCCATAAGGTGTGAAACGATATTCAACGCCTATCCATTGGAAAATATTATCCAGCCAGCCAGTCTGACCATAAACGGTGAGAATACCAAACAGAGCAACCAATACAGGGAGAATTAAGGTCATGGCGCATAAGCGCAGAAATAGTGTCTTTCCTGGAAAATGGCGACGGTAAAGTGCTCGCGCCAGAAAAATAGCGGGTATTACCGATAAGACGGCAGATAGAAATGCCTGCCAGAAGGTGAATCGAATGACATGCCAGAGATAACTGTCATGCAAGAATTCCTGCCAATGGCTTTCAGGCGCATTGAACCATAGCGTCCCGAATGCTGACAGGGCAACCATAATTAACAGGCCGGAGGCAATAACCCCCGGCAATAACCAACCCGCGATTAACGGCTTACAGCGCTTTGCCATGTACGGATCCATTTTGTACGGTGTTTTGCCACATCATCTGCGCTGAATTGCAGAGATTTCTCAGGAATGGGAAGTTGTTTGAAAACGTCGGGCAAAGGGATATCAATGACAGGATACATCCATTGGGTTGTTGGAATGACTTGCTGAAATGCTGGAGAGAGCATGAAATTCATAAACTTTTTCGCCAGTTCTGGCTGTTTACTTGAGGCCACTTGAGCGGCCACTTCAATCTGCAAATAATGTCCTTCGTTGAAGATAGCGGTCGCGTAGTTATCTTTTTTCTCTGACATAATGTGATAGCCAGGTGACGTGGTATAGCTCAACACCATATCACCTTCACCTTTCAGAAACAGGCCATAGGCTTCACTCCAGCCTTTAGTGACGGTGAGTGTCTTTTTGGCAACTTTTTGCCACTCCTGAGCGGCTTTGTCGCCATAGAGTTCTTGTATCCAGAGCAGTAGTCCTAAGCCTGGAGTGCTGGTGCGTGGGTCTTGGTAAATAATCTTCCAGTCCTGGTGGCTATTGATTAATTCATCCATACTTTTAGGTGGATGAGGCAGGGTATTTTTGTTGTAAATAAAGGAAAAATAACCGTAATCGTAAGGAATAAACGTCGTGTTGTGCCATGCGATGGGTAATTTCAGTTTTGAGGTATCGATGTGACTTGGTGTGAATAACCCTGTTTGCTGAGCGGCTTGAATCAGGTTGTTATCTAACCCCAGTATAATATCTGCTGGTGTTTTTTTTCCTTCCATCCTTAAACGGTTCAGCAAAGATACACCATCTTCCAACGCAACAAGTTTCAGTTCACAGCCACATTCTGCTTCAAAGGCTTTTTTGATGGCAGGCCCTGGTCCCCATTCAGAGGAAAATGAATCATAAGTATAAACTGTCAGGGTAGGTTTTGCCTGGTTTGTTTGAGCAAAGACACTGCCAGAAATAGACAGAATACTGATAGCAATAAAGCTGGAAAATAATTTCGTAAACACTTTGCTCTCCTATAGTTGCATATATCAATAGTTAAAAAATATTGATGTTTATATACATTAATGACTAATGTTTGTTATTAGCAGATAGCAAAGGATCTGAGAAGGTGCTAAATGAAAATGACATCTGTTATATCAATGATTAGCGTCTCAAATCCCTACGACGGTACTAACCGGTTCAGGTTCGACGGGTTTATTCTCAGCAGTACTGTTTTGCGACAGTCGCACCCCGTTGAGATAGCGGTATTGTAGAGATTTCGGCTACGTCTGCAAAGTCTAATCATAGAGGTTTAGGTTTACCGCTTGAGATGAGTGTGAAACAATTAGCTATCTTTTTAAATTTGTTATATCGAGAGGTAGTCTGGTGATCGATGATGATGGCTACCGCCCGAATGTAGGAATTGTAATTTGTAATCGCCAAGGGCAGGTTCTGTGGGCACGCCGTTATGGGCAGCATTCCTGGCAGTTTCCTCAGGGGGGTATCAATCCAGGGGAATCACCAGAGCAAGCGATGTATCGCGAGTTGTTCGAAGAAGTTGGTTTAAATCGCAAAGATGTACGGGTTCTCGCCTCAACCCGGAGTTGGTTGCGTTACAAATTACCCAAGCGTTTGGTGCGTTGGGATACAAAGCCTGTTTGTATCGGGCAAAAGCAACGTTGGTTTTTATTGCAGTTATTGTGTAATGAAGCGGATATTAATGTGCAGCGTAGTAAGACACCGGAGTTTGATGGTTGGCGCTGGGTTAGTTATTGGTATCCTGTCCGGCAGGTCGTTTCTTTTAAACGAGATGTATATCGTCGTGTGATGAAAGAATTCTCTTCTATTGTGATGTCAACGCCGGAGCCCACTTCATTATTACCTTCACCTTATTTACATCGCCGTAGAAAAAGTTAGGTCATTGCTATGCTCATGCGCTTACGGGAAATTGTCGAAAAGGTTGCGATGGCAGCTAATTTATCTGAAGCGCTTGAGTTATTAGTCAATGAAATGTGTCTGGCAATGGGTACGGATGTTTGCTCTATCTATTTGGCGGATCATCAGCGGCAATGTTATTACCTGATGGCAACCAAGGGGTTAAGAAAACCCAAAGGGCAAGCAATTAGTCTCTCTTTTGATGAAGGCGTTGTGGGACAAGTTGGGCGTTTATCCGAATTAATTAATCTCGCTGATGTCCGTGACCATCCTAGTTTTAAATATATTCCTCAGGTCAGAGAAGAAAGCTTGCGGGCTTTTTTAGGTGTACCGATTATTTATCGTCGCCAATTGCAGGGAATATTAGTCGTCCAGCAATATGAGCGACGGTTATTTAATGAAAGTGAAGAATCTTTCATGGTGACATTGGCGATGCAGCTTGCTGCTGTTCTCGCTCAGGCGCAAACAAAAGGGTTATTCGGCCAGTATCGTCAGACCCGCATTAAGGCGCTTACCATTTCTAATGGCATTGTTATGGCACAGGGATGGCAAGATCGTTCCCAGCCTTTGTTGGAACAAGTGACTGAAGCATCGACCCTGGATTATCAGGCTGAACGCTCCAGGCTGACTTTTGCCCTTGAAGAAGCAACCGCTGAGTGCCGTCGTATCAGTAAACGCTTTACTGCCAGTTCACAGAAAGAAAGTGCCGCCATTTTCGATCTCTATTCTCATTTATTAAATGATCCTCAACTCAAGCGAGATCTGTTTTATTCCGTCGATAACGGTTTTGTGGCGGAATGGGCGGTTAAAACTGTGATTGAAAAATATGCTGAACAGTTTGCCAGCTTGCAAGATCTTTATATGCGCGAGCGGGCATCGGATCTGCGGGCACTCGGCCAACGGGTACTGTTTCATCTGAATGGCTCCTTCACGGGCACAAGGCAGTGGCCGCAGCGTTTTATACTGGTTGCTGATGAACTCAGTGCCAACTTGTTGGCTGAATTGCCACAAGATCAATTGGTTGGTGTGATTGTGCGCGATGGCGCGACTCACTCCCATTCTGCAATATTGGTTCGGGCGATGGGTATTCCCGCTATCATGGGTGCGGATATCCAGCCTGAGTTATTGCACAACCGGACACTAATTCTTGATGGTTATCGTGGAGAGATTTTTATTGAACCAGAGCCCCTGGTTGCCCAAGAATACCAACAACTTATTGAAGAAGAACAAATTATCAGCAAATTAGCTGAATATGAACAGCAGAAACAAGCGCGGCTAAAAAGTGGAGAACGGGTTCTGGTGCAGCTTAACGCAGGCTTGAGTCTGAAACATGAACGGCAGATAGAAGATAATATTGACGGTATTGGGCTATACCGCACAGAAATCCCGTTTATGCTGCATAGCGGTTTCCCATCAGAAGATGAGCAGAAAAATCGTTACCAAGAGATACTGGAGCTTTTCCCTGATAAGCCAGTCGTATTGAGAACACTGGATATTGGCGCGGACAAACAACTTCCCTATATGCCCATCAATGAAGAAAACCCTTGTTTGGGATGGCGGGGAATTCGCATCACGCTGGATCAACCGGAAATATTCCTGATTCAGCTTCGGGCGATGCTAAAAGCTAATGCACAGACTGGCAATTTAAAAATACTCTTGCCGATGGTAACCAGTATTGAAGAGATTGATGAAGCTCGAAAACTGATTGAGAGAGCGAAAATTGAAGTAGAGCAAACACTAACCGATACCATCACAATGCCCCAAATTGGTATGATGCTTGAAGTACCTTCTACCCTTTTTTTGCTGCCCCAATTAAAGCAACGGATTGATTTTGTTTCTATTGGTACAAATGATTTAACTCAGTATTTGCTTGCCGTGGATCGCAATAATACACACGTCGCTTCGCTATATGATAATTTACATCCTGCGGTGATTAGAGCCCTGAAATGCATTTTTGATGAATGCCAGCGACTTGATCTCCCTGTTAGCATATGCGGAGAAATGGCAGGTTTACCAATGGGAACACTCATATTGCTTGGCTTAGGTTATCGTAGCCTGAGCATGAGTGGCCGCAGCGTTCCGCGTACTAAGTATTTATTACGCCACTTGGATGCTAAAGAACTAGAGCATCTTATTAAATTGATTTTGCAAGCTGAAACCAGCCATGAGGTCAAAGCGCTCTCAGCCGAATTTATGGAATCGCATGGCTTGGGTGGCTTGATTCGAGGGTAATGAAATGGACACCTCCCCAAATCGGCTCCAGTGAGCCATGCTGAATACATCAGCAAAATATGAAGAGGTGTCCCATGGAACAAATTATCGGAATTG
>NZ_MKGR01000016.1:0-37776 GCF_001908095.1 Xenorhabdus thuongxuanensis
ACAGCCACCCTGTCATCTTGTCTTAAATGTTTTTATCGACTAAACAGTACAAATTGAACTGATTAGGCTTTAACATTTAATTAACGATTGATTCTTTTTTGCGCTTTTGTCAGGAAATTTAACAACCTACGACAAACCCGCATGGAAATTTGGTGCCGGAGGCGGAATCGAAAAGCATTATAACGTGTTGAATTTATAAAGTCTATTATCTTTCATTCCGTTTATGCCCCTTTTAATGCCCCCAGATTTTTTTGCTTACCTTTTCTTTTCTATCTTGCTGATTTTGCTTATTTATATCATTAGTTGTGTATTTTTAAATCATCTTAAAGCAAAAAAGCCGTGAGGGTTAAAAATGGTCAAATTGGGCTGCCATTTCACGCTCAGGGCTTAAGATAAAAAATTCTCATTTTTACGACATCGATCACAAATTGGAGCGGGTTATTCCTGTGGTTTACTGCGAACCTTACGTTCAATCAGTTGACCCTGCTTATCAAAATAACGGCTTGGCCAGATTTCTGAGGGATGGATACCGAGATAATTTGCGATAATCCACTCGCCTTTAGGCCACTGCCTGCTGAGTGCATTTGCTAATGTTGATGAACTGAGTCCCGCTTCACGAGAGACCGCCGCTAAGGTTGTACCGCGCTTACGTAATGCAGCAATAATATCGGCCTGATGCCAATCATTCCTAACGTTATTATTCATTCCTGCTACCCCTTTCCATTAATTAATATTGATGGTGGCGATTCAGACAGGGTTAGCAGACCGGCGCTTACTCCGGCGAGACGTGAGTCTCCCCCACCTGAATCGCCATAGAAAAGGCGAATGCAGGCACACTGGTAAAACATCTTACCAGTGTATAAGCGCACAAGGCTGCTAAACCTTGACCATTAGATTGTGCTAATGGCGGGAATACTTTAACTGATTGTTTTACCTAACACAATAATCGAACGACTAAGTTTAACGGTTATTCCTCCTCTCAGAGCGCATAAACTCAGGGGAGAATACGGGCGGCTAAATCAATCTTTGTTATTTATTCTCGTTCGTGATCGCTTCGCTATCCGTATTTCCCCTGTGATTTTCAGACTCATTTTACTCATTTCGAAACATTTTCCCTGCGTGTCGGTTAGGTTCACCATTCCGTGGTGCGTCAGATAATGTGTAGCAGGGCGAGGGTTATGTTGAGTTTTTGCAGGAGTTCGCTGCGTGCTCAGCACGGCGATGGTTTACTCCCCGTTCAGTGCCTGATTCAATCAGGATGAACGCCTCATTATTCGTGACGTGTGATATCTCCTTTCTTTACTGCATCGGCCTATTACAAGGCGGTGAGTGAAAAACAAACGAAATAAGTGAATTAAGGCAGAAAAATGCCAATAAAAAGTGGTTTCACTGAGTAATACGGGGTTCAAATCGGTCGTAAAGCCAGACCGGACGTGCTCTGGACGTTGGCCGTCCGGCGGCGTCACTTGGTAATCGCTCCGCTTAAACGCAAGTGACGCCGCGTAGTTTTCGGGACGTTTTTCGTGCGTAAATTAAATCGTGGGTAAAGATCGTGCAAGGTAAAATGGTTAAGGTGAACGTGGCAAGGTTACTGCCCTATGTGTGTGATAAGCCGGTGCATAAAGAAACCGGGAAACTTTCATCGTCGATACATTGGTTATTTATCCGACGATATCTGCTTCCAAAAGTGCGCAGATGTACCGCAATGCTTGCTCTCCCTTTCAGGCTACGGGAGTTTTGTTTCGCCACCCGAAGGCGATCCTGACAGGCGATGGATCATTGGTAATTTTAGACTTATACTGTATCGATTGAGTTGAGCAGGGTCAAATTTTTTCGATAGTTTGTGAAGGAACACAATAATTACAATATTAATCCAGCGGCAGTTTATTTCGTCATATAATCCAGATTTCATGCTGATTGTAGCTATTAACTCGGTGTGCTTTTACCACTGATTGAATTTTAACAATATAAATAAATTGATTTTAAATCAATCAGATAATTGACACATTGCGATTTGAATTAACAAAAGTATGTTTATTTGAAACCGGCTTAATACATAAATTCCGATCTAAATATCATGTGGATTAATATGAGCATGCTCGTAAAATATTCTGTAGGTAACAAACTGAATTTTAGTAACAAAATACTCATGTTCTAGCACGACTGAACAAACGAGCACGATCACCTACTCTATATAACAAGTAGATGATCGGCTCATTTCTATCTTTGTTAAATTAATTCTATCTTCTATTAACTTATAAGTGGTGTGCTCAATACAGCAACTGGATTATCTTGACGTGGAGCTATATGATTAATTGATGATCCTGTATTTTCAATAGAAAATTCGGCCATAGAATTAATTATCTTATGAATTTCTTGCTGAGTTGATGCATTAATGTTTTCCTTTGTCGATTTAGAGTTAATTTTGAACCAGACATCAACAATATCTGTTACATTACCATTATCCCATGTAACAGTGGCAGTTTCTTTATGCCTGTTTCCAGATTCATCTATATGAAATTTATTTTCATATGTTAGATTTATTTCCTTTATTCCCATATCTGATAAACCTACTAATTCATTTTCATCAACAATAGCATTGCTATTTTCATCTTTCCAGATTTTTAATTTATGCCATTCCTTATCATCTTTTGAAATAATGGAATCATTATTGGTATCCAGTTCTGATAACGCATTAAATCCATTTTTAAAATTAGTTTTTCCATTAATCACACTATGATCGCCAAAAAGTTCCGCTCCGGATTCTATTTTACCATCTTCATTTTTATCTAAAACAAGAAAACCATCATTTTTATCAACCCATCCTGTAGACTCTTTTTTTCCATCATTAGTAATGTCGAAGTACACTTCACCTTCAGATATCGTACCAACACCATCTCCATTTAAGTCAATAATCAATGGGGATGGTAATACTTCGTTATTTTCCTCAGCCCATTCCTCACCCCATTTATCAGCAGTTTCATAATTTTTTTCTAACATCTCTCCGAAGTTATCATAGTTACCATTAGGGGTATAATAAGGTAATAATTTATTACCAGAATTAGAGTTAGAATAATTCAAGGCGCGCTGTACAAAATCAATGCAGTTGTTAGTAAAAAGATTATAGTTTTTCGAAAAACCCTTTATTTCTCCTAAGGGAGCTTTATTTATAAATTCGACTAGTCTTTCCGCATTTTCATATCTCATTTGTATTTCATAGCTTTTTATTACGTTTCTATCATATATTATTCCATCATCATGGGTGATGTTATTATATCCTCCCTCTTTTAAAGAATCACCCGTTGACCATCCAACATCTAGTGGTTCTCTTCTTGCTATTTCAACTGTCATCCAAACATGTCCAGTAGTAGAATGAGTGGTTCTGCCATTAGGATATGTTATTTTTGTTCCTCGTGGAACCATATTGACTTTAACAAAATTTCGGTCAAGTTCCCCATTTGGTGTTAGTGGTTTTATTATATGGCTCATATATTCTCACTTATTCATTTTTAGTTTAACTTCCTGATTTAGGATGTGTTAGCCAATATACATCATTTAAAGCATGTTTATTACCTAACTCAGCAGATTTATTAAGGAAAAATAATGCCTTTTTTCTATCTTTTTTAACTCCCAACCCTAATAAATATAATCTGGATAAATTATGTAAAGCTGTTGAGTTATTATCTATCCTAATTGATTTATTATAATATTTTAAAGCTTTAGAATAATCTTTATTGACTCCTTGACCAAATTCATAAAAAAATCCTATATTATTTAAAGCAGTTGAGTTCCCTTTTTTAGCCGCTAGTAAATAATATTTAAAAGCGTTTTTATAATTTCCTTTTTCTTCTAATTTAATAGCAAAATTAAGTAAATCATCTTCATTTAAGGTGAGATGATCTTTATCGCTAGTGCAAGCGCTTAACAATATAGTTATAGAAAAAACCAATATACTGAATGTTCTTTTCATGTCGACCTCTTTTATTATGAGCTAATTTATCTTTCCCAAAAGCTTTCATCTATCTTTTTTTGTAGAGGGCTGAGTATATAATCAATCACTCTACGTTTTCCTGTTTTTATTTCCGCAGTTACTGTCATTCCCGCTTTTAATGAAATTAAATTTTCATTAATTTTAATTTTATTGGTATCTAATTCAATAATTGCGGGAAATACAAAACCTTTTTTTTCATCTTCTACTGAATCATAACTCACGTTTTTAATTTTACCTGTCAAATAACCATATTTTGTATAAGGAAAAGAATCTATTTTTATTACAACTAATTGTCCCTCATGAATAAATCCCATATCTTTATTTTCGATTCTTATCTCTACTTCCTGTGGTTCTTCATCAGGAACAATAACCATCATCGGCTGAGCAGATGAAACAACCCCATTTATTGTATGAAAAGCCAATTGTTGAACTCTTCCATCTACAGGACTGTGTAGTATAGTTGTCTGAGTTCGTTTTTTAGATTTATTAACCTCAATCAATAATCGTTCAATATCATCATACGCTTTTCTTTTCATCTCAGTAGTTTCTTTTATTATCGTTTGGGTGTTTATTTTTTTCTCACGTTCTAATTCATTTACTTTATGTGCTAGCTCCATATGCTTATTTTGAATAATCTCACGTTGATGTTTTAATCTGGATATTTTTTCTTTCTGATTTAACCACTCAAGGCGTGATAGATATTTATTTTTGTATAAACTTTCATAAGATTCCATTCTTTGTGATTCAATTTCAATTGAAGTGTTCAAAGATGCAATCTCTTCTTTTGTTGATTTAGACTCTAACTGGTACTGATTCTTTTTTTCTGTAAACTGTTTATTCTTGTTTACCCATGTTTCATACAAAGAAGATGCTATTTTTTTTGCTTGTTGTTTTTTTTCTTCATCAATTGAATTAATAAAAACTTCTATACGATTTTTATCATCGTCAGGCCATGAAGTGTTCCAATCCAATTCTGTTTTCTGTTCATAAATTGATATTAATATAGAATTACCAATCTGATAATTTAGCCATGCCGTATTTAAAGTCAATATATTCTGCTGATATTGTTCTTCTGCCCCCAGAACATCTATTGCAACTAAAGCATCCCCTTGATGAACGTATTGTCCTTCTTTAACCAGAATATTTTTTATTTGTCCTGTTTCTAATGGTTGTATAACCTTATTTCTCCCATGGCTTACTATTTTACCTTGGCTAACTACATCTATATCTAGCTGACCAAAATATGACCAAGAAATTACCAGCGCAGATAAAATAATAATACAACGAGCTGTCCATTTAGCTATAGGTGATGCTGGTGTTTCAGTTAACAGTAAATTATCAGGTAAAAATTCATATTCATCCTTCAAACGTTTTGGCGAGGTCAACTGATGACGTTCTTTCCATGCAGAGAAGAAGGCCAGCTTATAACGTTGAAAAAAATCAATAATGCCTTTTAACCAAATCAATATTTTCACAAAAACCTCATGAAATTTATACTAGCTGAGACATCTTTTTATAAATACCATCTTCTATGTTCATTAATTGATTGTGTGTTCCCAGTTCTACAATTCCTCCTTCATCCATCACAATAATGCGATCTGAGTTTTTTATTGTAGATAACCGGTGAGCAATAATAATCACAGTTCTATTTTTGCAGATCAATGGCATATTCATCAAAATAGCTTTTTCGGATTCGTAATCAAGTGCACTTGTTGCTTCATCAAGAATAAGTATTTTGGGATTATTTAATAAAACCCTAGCTAAAGCGATACGCTGTCTTTGGCCACCCGATAAACCCACTCCCTGTTCACCTATTTTTGTATCATATCCTTTAGGTAATTGCATAATGAAATTATGGGCGCCAGCTTGTTTACATACATGAATAATAAGTTCTAAAGAGGCTGATGGATGAGTGAGTGATATATTTTCTTTTATTGTTTTATTGAGTAATACATTTTCTTGTTGAACAACGCCAATGTTACTTCGTAGCCAAGTAGGCTCAGCTAATGCAATATCCAATTCATCAATCATTATTCTGCCTTTTTCAGGAGAGTAAAAACGTTGAATTAGCTTAGTTAATGTACTTTTTCCCGAACCAGAACGACCAACTATACCAATAATTTCTCCCGCTTTAATATTAAAAGATAAATTATTTACATTCCATTTTCCATCAGTTTGGTAACGAAAAAAAACATCTTCAAATGTAATTTCTCCACGTAATGAAGATAAATTTAAACTACCTTGATTATGTTCTACAGGCGTGTTAAAAATATCTCCTAAACGTGCAACGGAAATGCCTGTTTGCTGAAAATCTTGCCACAATTGAGCTAATCGAATAATGGGAGCTGTTACCTGAGAAGATAACATATTAAAAGCAATAAGCTGACCAACCGTTATTTCATTTTTAATTACTAAATGTGCACCAAGCCATAAAATTAGAATGGATACTACTTTTTGGATTAATTGGACGCTTTGCTGGCCTAAAATTGCTAAACGAGTGACTTTCATAGCTGAACAAACATACGCAGGCAATAATTCATGCCATCGGTTTATAATTTGGCGTTCAGCAGCTAATGACTTCAATGTTGAGATCGTGTTTACCGTTTCAACTAAGAAGGCTTGGTTATCAGCATTTCTAGAGAATTGACTATTTAAACGTCTTCTTAGTATAGGACTAATAATCGCAGATAAAGCAATGTAAAGTGGAAGAGATGCTAAAACAATTAGTGTCAATGTAGGACAGTAATACCACATTACTATAATAAATAGGAAAGAAAACATTACATCTAAAAGAGACGTAAATGCTTGTCCAGTTAAAAATTGTCGAATGTTTTCCTGCTCTTTAACTCTGGCAATGGTATCTCCAACTCTTCTGATTTCAAAATAACGAATTGGTAGATTTACTATGTGATTTAATAATTTTGAACCTAATTCAATATCTATTCTATTTGTGGTATGAGAAAAAAGATACGTTCTTAATCCGGTTAAAATAACATCAAATAAAACAACAACTATAAAAGCAAATGCAATAACATCTAAGGTATTGTAACTTTGATGAACAAGAACTTTATCCATTACTACCTGAAAGAAAAATGGTGTAACTAATGATATGATTTGAATGAAAATAGATAATAACAGGATTTCAATAAATATATGTCGATATTTGACGACAGAAGGAATAAACCATGTGAAATCAAATTTCTGTAATTTATCACTGATAGATCTTTTTGAAGAAACTAGAATGATTTGACCAGAGTAAATTTTATTAAACTCACTTTCATCAAGAACTATGTTGTTTTTTTCTTCTATGTCATAGATGAGATATTTATTATTTTCAGCCTTCAATAAAATAAATGATTTATCTTCGTCATTTAAAATCATGGCAGGAAAAGAAACAAATTTAAGTCTGTCTGCTTTTTTCTTCACTAATTTAGCATGAAGTAAATTATTTCTGGCTGCCAGTATCCATTGAGTTATACCAAAGTAGCCATTTTTATCAGAAAATTGATGTTTTATTGCAGAGCTATCTAAATTAATACCATGATATCCTGCGATTAGAACAAGACTTGTTATTAGCGATTGAGACAATCCAACACCTTTTTCATAACTGATTGTGATTTTTACAAATGGTACATAAAGACAAATATCTTTGTCAATATATAAGTAAAGAGAGCTTAATTTATTAATTATATAAATCATGTGAATACAAGTAAATATATCCAATGGTTCGAAATTGTATAGATATAAACTATATAGATTCACATAAGATTTAAAGGATAATATACCCTGCAATATTAACGTATGAAATATTCACTAATTTAAAATACAACCAATGAAATCAAATTTATTTGTAATGAAATTAATACATTACTGAAAATATTTGATTTATAAAAACTGAATGGGATGTTTGCATATTGTCCTCATCGCAGCTGGAATAGCGAAATGGCTTGATTGCCAAAGGGGAAGTTGTAGGAAACCAGAAGATCTTCAAATCAGGGGAGATGTACGCAATGTGTGGAACAAAATTATTTGTTATCTTAAAAGAGTTTCTCGTTTAATAAAACGGATAATCATTTTGGCTTGGTTAAACGTGACTGACGCGCTGCGCTTGTCTTCTCTGATTTGTCCGGCTAATACATTAACCTGACAAACCAGAGAGTCTGAAAACACTCTGCCAGCCAGAAAAAACATTTTCACACCAGCCCTACCCTATTAAAGAATTAGTAATAAAACTGTTCACCCTATTCACCTTTGATTATTTTCATTTAAATTCATATTGTTAAATGATGATGAGTTGAAATCAGACTCATCACCACTCTTCACCCACCGTTCACCTTCAAATCAGGAAAAGGTGAATAGTGATGAAGACTTGTGAACAGTTTAAAAATAACTATTCACCCCATAATATCTTGATATATCTGTTTTAAATTATAGAGTGAACAGTGGTGAACACTTTTTATTTTTCTTCGAAAAATGTCTGTAATAAAGAAAAAATTATTCTTCTGGCTGGTCATTCCTTGTCAGTTTTGGCATCCACTCAATGGCAGTGTCGATATTCAGGCTCAGATTACTGCGAATGCCGTATTTGCTTTTCTTGCGCAGGTAATACTGGCTGTACTCCGCCAGTGCGCCCGGCATATCCATACCAAAACGGGTCATGGAAACAGGTTTATTCAGGTTATTGCCTTTCATATAGGCAAGGTAGGCATGATAAAGGTACTTACGGGGATTGAACGGCACAATCTCCGCATTGCCGATTAACAGGCCGTCAGTTTCATCGGATGCAATCAAGTAGCCGCAAAAATCGACCAATGGATCGGTACCGCGTTTGATCTCCAGTGCTTCTGCGGACTTTTGTTGCTCTGCCAATAAACGCCTTGCGGCTTGCGGGTCAGCAAACCGATACAACAGATGCCGGATAATCACGGGCAGTTCTGTTGCAATCTTTTCCCGCAGAAGTGGATCACGTTCATTTTCCGGCACAACTTCGGAAAAGTTGAAAATCACCCGACGCCGTGATACGCCACCACTGCGATCACTGAAACTCATGGCATTATTATTCACCGCCAGTACCACAGCAGGAATGCGGGTTGAGTAGGGCTGTTTATGCTTTGGATCGATAGCCACTTCATCGCCGCCTGTAATGGCCTTAATACCGGAACCATCACCCACATAGCGAGTCTGGTCTGGCAGGATAATCAGAGAATAACCGACAATCAGTGCCCGTTCCCGTGGGTTTTCCAGTGCCGCCATACTTGCTGAAACAGTATTACCTTTACCCGCCAGCATGGAACAAATTTCAGCAAAGATACTTTTGCCGCTGCCTCCGGCACCAGTGACTTCCAGAAAAAGCTGCCAGTCGTAACGGTTCGCCAATACCATAAACAGTGCCGCCAGTACCCGATCAAACTTGTTCTCACAGTTGGCTGTTGCCCGGTTAAGCCAGTGCCAAAAATGTGAAGCATGGTCTTTCAGGGTTTCCCCCGAAACAGGGGAATTGAATTCAACCTCATTAGCCAGCAGCAACCAATCATGTTTACGATGAGGCCGGAACTGGCATGTTTTCAGGTCAAACACGCCGTTGCTGAATCCGATTAAGTGACGTTCTGGTGGCTGCATCATAGGAAGCTGTAATTTGAGAGCATCCACGGCAGAGCTGATGCCATGCGGTGAATACGGTAGTTTCTCTTCCATAAAGGCAACCACCATTTCCCGTCGTAAATCGCGGTCACTGACCGGACGCCAGACAATACCATCATAGTGATGGACGGTTTCCGAAGCGCCATCCAACGCCAAATTGCTGTCATAACGCGCCAGCAACACTTCTCCGCGCTGGCTGGCACCCATCTGGCATAATGTCAGCTTAGAAGACTCGACGTCATTGGGCTGAATAGCTTCTTTTTTCTTTGTTGGTGTCGGTTGATAAAGCCCCTGAACAAAGGCCAGCTCTGCTATTTTTACACTATTTTGCTGGCGATAATCATCCCAATCGGCTTTATGTTCTGTCGGTGGTAACGTGACCCAACCATTCACCGCAAGGGCAGCTTTTTCTGCTGAGATCTTGCCGACATTCACTTTGGGTTTACCGTTCTTATCCAGCTCGTCGGGGCGGTGCCAGTCATTATCTGCGGCAATAATGATTTTGGTGTCCGGCCAGCGTTCCCGAATGGCTTTGGCAACAGAAGATAAATTGCCCTCATCCAGTGCCGCCAGAACAGTGCCTTTATAGAGCTGGCTAACCGTGAGTGCTGTGGCGTAACCTTCGGTGATAATTACCGTCTCCGGATGCTCTTCCAGCGCTGTCAAGGGAATAAACGCCCCTTTTTTCTGGCTGCCGGGGAAGAATTTTTTCTCGCCATTGGGTTTGATGATTTGAGCGCCTGTGACTTTTTTATCCAGTGCTGTCAGTGCCAGCACTATCGAATTATCAAACAGTAGCCGCTGATCAAAGTGTTGCAGACCCTTTGCAGTCAGATAGGACGATTGCCCGGCGACAGTTTGTGCCATCAGTGCCGCCACTCTTTCGGCAATAGGTTGTGTTGGATAATGGATTTCTTTGGCTGGCTTGGGGGCCGGCAAAGGTAGCGCCAGTACATTAGCAACGACTTTTGCCGCCTCAGTGATGGAAATTCCTTTGGTTCTTGCCACCAAATCAAGCCCATCACCATAGTTCGGGGTATCACACTGGCGGCAATGCCAATTGCCATGATGGTGATCGTCAATAAAGTGAAAACGGTCAGTACCACCGCAAATAGGACAAGCGCCATGCTTTCCCTTTGCGGGGATATCAATACCGCAAGCGGGCAGCAGGTTTTGCCACGAATACATGGCGGATGTTTTTACGGTCTGGATCAGATCAAGCGGTTTTGGATTGCCCGCTGTTTTTTGAACTGTAAATTCAGGGCGAGTTTGGGTATGCTGTGTATCAGCCATCATTTTTTACCTTACGAATGGTTGTTGGTGAAACGCCTCGTAGTGTTGGTCGCACTTCGGGGCGTTGTATTTTTATGTTACGTTTCTTATGTCATCTTCTTTTCTGTGTTATGCCGCCCGCGATTCTGCAATACGCTGGGCGATCCAGTTATCAATCTCTGCTTCAATAAAAGCAACGGAACGCGGGCCAATCTTGACCTGCTGCGGGAATGCACCGTCACTAATCAGTTTGTAGATCCACGCTTTGCTGTAACCCGTTCTGCGCTGTACTTCTGGCAAACGAATCAGGCTTGTTTTCAATGCAGCCACTGTCATGTCACTTCTCCTGTTACCCAGTCCCTGAAATATCATCGTGGACGTTGTTTGATGACAGGCGGATTATTTAAAAAGCAAGACTTAATGAACAGCGTTAATTGTTTTTCTCCCGATGAAAATTAACGGGTTGCAAATTGTACTAGCGGTTTTTCCTGTCGCGCAGTGGTTTGGCGAAATCATAGGGTGTGATTGACTTTTCCCGGTTCGCATCCAGATAATCCGCCCACCATTGCACCATCAGCCGCCGTTCATCCAGATGTTTAGAAGTGTGAATATAGGCTGCCCGCACGTTGTTTCGTTCGATATGGCTGAGCTGGCGTTCGATGGCATCATCGCTCCACAGGCCGGATTCGCCCATTGCACTGCGCGCCATTGTGCGGAAGCCATGCCCGCAGACATCGGTTTGGGTGTCGTAGCCCATCGTCCGTAGCGCCTTATTGACGGTGTTTTCACTCATAACTTTCGCAGCATCATGATCACTGGGGAATACCACTTCGCAGTTGCCGCTCAGTACGTTCAACTCTTTGAATAACGAGACAGCTTGACGACTCAGCGGTACGATGTGATCCGTTTTCATTTTCATGCCGCGTTCAGAGAAGCGAACGTCTTTGATAGGTTTTCGTGTGGCGGGAATTTTCCACACCGCGTTTTCGAAGTCAATTTCCTGCCAGCGGGCAAATCTCAGTTCGCTGGAACGGACAAACGTCAGCAGCGCCAGCCTTACCGCGATCTTGGTCAGTAAGCGCCCGCGGTAAGCAGACAATCGGTTCAGGAAATCCGGTAAACATTCATGGGGCAGGGCGGGATGGTGACGGGATTTGGTGGTGGTGAGTGCGCCAGCCATATCATTGGCCGGATTGGTTTCCAAAATATCATTCTGGACGGCATAGCGCATGATAGCGGTGATACGCTGGCGTAGCCGTTGTGCTATATCGTGTTTGCCCTGTTCATCAATGGCTTTGACGGGGGCTAAAAGCTGGCTGGTGCGTAATGTGGTAATATCACGTGCGCCGATATGTGGGAAAATGTACTGCTCAAAGCTGCGCAGCACTTTTTGACGGTGGCTGTCGCTCCAGCGTTTGTTACTGGCGTGCCATGCACGGGCGACTTCTTCAAACGAATTGACTTTGGCGGGTGTTGGTGTGCCTTTTTTCTCAGCTTTGGGGTCGATCCCCTGTGCCATCAGCTTTTTGGCCTCATCGCGTTTAGCGCGGGCATCGGCTAATGATACGGTGGGATAAACACCGAATGCCAGTCGGTCTTCTTTCTTATCGGTCGGACGATAATATTTCATCCGCCAGTACTTCGAGCCGCGTGACGAGACTTCTAAATAGAGACCGCCGCCATCGGCGAGTTTGTAGGTTTTTTCTTTGGGCTTTGCAGTGTCGATTTGCCGTGCGTTGAGTTTCATTATTAAGGGCATCCTTGTAATCGAACGGTAAGTGCCCCGAATTATGCCCTTCGCTGCCTCTTGATTGCAACAGACGAAACCAGACGTAGAAATAGGAAATAGTATTGATTTTGCAGGATTTACTAAGAATTGTTTGACTGGGCTGGACTTCACTGGAAGTTGAAGTGGTGCCCGGAGGCGGAATCGAACCACCGACACGGGGATTTTCAATCCCCTGCTCTACCGACTGAGCTATCCGGGCTAACGGGGCGCATTAAACCGTATTCAGCCCAATCCGTCAAATACTTTCTGCAAAAAAACCATAAAAATTGATTGTTTGCTGTGTTTTTATACCAATTTGGTGTGGTTATTCAGCTAGAGACACTTTTTGTTAACTTAACGCCCCATTTTTTCGGCATATTGCGATGGTTAGAATATCTTGAGCCAACAATTTCGCGGTAATCACATCTTCAAGCTCTCTTTTCACCAATAGCTTACTGAGACACCCCTCAAGGATAAGTTCCATCTGTTGGGCAACTTGCTTACTGTCATCAATATCAAGTTGTTGTAATAATTTTTCTGTGTAATGGAAAGAGTTTTGTTTTTGCAATTCTGCTAATTGGTGGATTGGATGGTCAATGTCAGGGAAAGCGCTGCAAGCGGCAATAAACAGGCAACCTGGATAACGCTGTTCCTGTACTTTTTCCTTAAGAGCGTCGTAGTGTGCCAGTAATTTTTGCTCAGGGCTTAAAGCTTCATTTAACAGGGTTTGACGCTGCCAGATTTCAATTTGCTGGCTGTGGTAGCGCAGGCAGTCGTAGAGCAAGGCTTCACGATCAGGCCAAAAATGTTTTATATGGTCGGTCTCAATATTAAAAGGAGTTAAAAGTGTCTCTAGTGTTGCTGACAGGCCATGTTGCTCCAATAAGTTCAGGACATGGCTAAGCATATATTCACGCTGCACGGTGGTTCTCCTTCCAGATTATTTTTATTGTAGATGTTGTAATTGTTGTACATGCCGGTTAAAACGCTGAGCGTCCATAAATCCATTGACTCGCGAACCAGTTAGCTCTTTTCCCTTATCGAAAAACAAGATCGTGGGGAGTCCCAGCACTTGCAGTTTTTGCAACAATTCTTTTTGTTTTGAGGTGTTATCCGTGACATCTGCCTGTAATAAGAGAAATTGGCTTAATTGTGCCTGTACTTTAGGATCACTGAAAGTATATTTTTCAAACTCTTTGCAGGCTACACACCAATCAGCATATAAATCCAACATAATCGGTTGGTGGTGATTTTCAACCAGAATTTGACTTAATTCTTGCCAATCAGAGAATTGTTGAAATTGCAAAGTGGCTTTTTGCTGTTCTGCAGCAGGGTTTCCCCATACCCAATCTTGCAAAGGACGTGAAGCGATGAGTGCCAAAGCTAGCAAGATGATTTGTAAAGCCCGCACCCAGCCGTTATTGCTGTTTAAGGTTAATGCGAACGCCCAACTAAGGAAAGAAACTGCCAATAAACTCCACAATATTATGCCCCATGTGTCACCAAGTACGCGTTCTAGCAGGAAGACTGGCAGGGCCAATATAATGAATCCGAAGGCTTCCTTAACGTATTGCATCCACGGGCCGCTGCGTGGCAGGAGTTTGTGACCAAATAGTGTGACGGCGATAAGCGGTAAGCCCATTCCCAATGCGTAGAGGTACAAGGTCAAACCGCCGACCAATGTATTACCGCTTTGGGCGATATAAAGCAAAATAGCACTGAGCGGTGCGGTAGTGCAGGGAGAGGCGATTAACCCTGCCAAGGCTCCCATCATAAATACGCCAATGTAAGAGCCGCTTTGCTGTTGGTTGCTCCAATCCACGAGGCGAGTCTGGAGCGAGGAAGGAAGTTGTAATGTATATAGACCAAACATTGATAAGGCGAGCAAGATAAACAGCCCTGATAGCCCTACGAGAATGTAAGGATTTTGCAGGGCAGCTTGAAATTGTAAGCCAGCCGCCGCGACGACTAAACCAAGTACGGTGTAAGTGAGCGCCATTCCCTGAACGTAACTCATCGCGAGCCAAAAGATCCGTTTCAGGCTTTCAGGACGTTTTTGACCCAAAATAATGCTGGAAATCAGCGGATACATGGGCAGTATGCAGGGAGTGAACGCAATGCCAATGCCAATTAATAACGCCCAGAGTGGCGAAAATGGCACATCATGGGATTCGGATGGTATATCTCTTTGTTGCAGAGGTGCTTGTAAGGATACGTCTTCTTTATTTGTAGCTATATTGGCTGATGTCGCGGTTTCATTACCTGATAGGGCGGAGGCAGTAACGGCTTGCAATGGTACGTTTAGGGTCTCAGGTGGATAACAATAACCCGCTTCTGCACATCCTTGATATGTGACCTGGAGAGAGCCGTCGTTGGTGGCAGACAGAATGGGGATATCAATCTGTGCCGATTGAAAATAGACTTCTGTCTTGCCAAAAAACTCATCTTCATGATCTACACCTTTAGCGTATGTAATTTTACCCAATGATGTTTCTTGGTTAGGAATGATGTTGAATTGTTTTCGATAAAGGTAATAACCGGGTTTAATATCCCAGTTCAACGTGAGTTTATTTCCTTGTTGCTGAAAATCAAACATGAATGCCTGATCAGCAGGAAGGTAGAGACTTTTCCCCGGTTGCTCAAACAGTGCGCTAGCTTTGTCAGGAGACAGAGCGATGCCACTGAACAATAGAAACAACATAAGAGTACGTTTCATCATAAGATAATCTTTGACCTGCCTGTATTGTAAGTTTGATTTGGGAAATTTATTAGAATCTGCACTATAACTGATGACGCTCATAGCAGAAAGTCGCTTGTTCAATATTAAGACAATACTGGATTTTTGACAGGAAAAGATAGGCAAGGAAGGAAGTTTCAGGGGCTGGTATGATCTGCCCCTGAAATAATGATGCCAAACAATCGAAATTGTAAAGTTACAAGATAATACCGCCAAACAGGAAACCGAATGTGACCGCCAATACAACGGCAAGGGTTCCCGGAATAAAGAATGGATGATTGAAGACAAAACGCCCGATACGAGTGGTTCCTGTATCATCCATCTGTACGGCGGCAACTAATGTTGGATAAGTTGGCAGAATAAACAGACCAGATACCGCCGAGAACGAAGCAATCGCTGTTAATGGAGTGACATTCAGTGCCAGAGCCATTGGCATCAATGCCTTAGCTGTTGCTGCTTGTGAATAGAGCAAGGCTGAACAGAAGAAGAAAATGATTGCCAGTAGCCACGGTTGAGCATGAATCAAACTACCCGCGGTTTCTTTGATCCAATCGAGATTGGCCTGTACAAAAGTATCCCCAAGCCATGCAACCCCTAAAATACAGAGACATGCGCTCATGCCTGCTTTGAAAGTGCTTGAGTTCAGGATAGCATCGGTATCGACGGGGCAAATAACGGTGGTGAGAGTAGCGATACTGAGCATGATGATCAAAATCGCATTTGTGGTGTTCATCAGGGGTTTTTCAACTAGGCCGACACTTGGGCTATTGATAATTGCATAAATGACAACACTTACGACACCTAGCAGGAACAACAGAACAGAGCATTTTGCTTTGGGTTTGATTTTAATCTGGCTGGCACCGCGCATTTCTATCAGGCCATCTTCAAGGCGTTTTTGGTAAACAGGGTCATTCGACAGTTTGGAATCAAAAAGCCATGAAATAATGAATGACATGAGGATGATGGCACAAAATGTTGAAGGCAGTAATACCATTAATAGGTGAATATAGCTAATGCCTTGTCCTTCCATAATCGACGCCATATAAACCACTGCCGCAGAAATAGGCGAAGCAGTAATCCCGATCTGGGCAGCGACAACGGCAGTAGAGAGTGGACGGCACGGTTTTATGCCTTGCTCTTTGGCAACTTCAGTAATAACAGGCAATGTTGCCAGTGAGATGTTCCCCGTACCTGCAAATAGCGTCAGAAAATAAGTGACGATCGGTGCAAGGATTGTGATGTATTTGGGATTCTTACGTAGTAATTTTTCAGTTTGCTGAACGAGATAATCTAATCCCCCAGCCACTTGCATGGCTGATATCGCAGCAATGACGGCCATGATAATTGAAATAACATCAAATGGAATACTGCCTGGTTTAACACCGATGGCGGCGAGTACGAGAACACCAATTCCACCAGCAAAGCCAATACCAATTCCCCCTAGTCGTGCTCCCAAAAAAATGGCCAGCAGAACGATAGCTAATTCTACGGCTAACATGTTAAATACTCCTTCATTTATTTAGTATTATGAAAATCTATGGTTAATAGTTTGTGTTTGCGGAAAATTAAAAAGGCACGCTTCCGGTTGGAATAGCGTGCCTTAATAATTAAGACGAACTTGTTATTATAATCATTAATTAGTCATCAAAACGTTTTGCTTTATAAGTTGGATGTTTTAGGTTCTCAACGGAGAAAATATCATCTAATTCAGTTTCGGTCAGTAAACCGCGCTCAAGCACGACTTCACGGACGCTTTTGCCCGTTTCAGCACAGATCTTGCCTACGATATCACCATTGTGGTGACCAATAAATGGGTTCAAATAAGTCACGATCCCGATGGAGTTGAATACGAAACTTTCACAGACTTCTTTATTGGCAGTAATACCATTGATACATTTTTCAACCAAATTACGGCATGCATTGCTCAGGATAGATATAGATTCAAACATGGCCTGACCAATCGCAGGTTCCATTACGTTAAGCTGTAACTGACCGGCTTCTGCTGCCATAGTGACACAGGTATCGTTACCGATGACTTTGAAGCAAACCTGGTTAACAACTTCTGGCACAACGGGATTAACTTTCGCTGGCATGATGGAGGAACCTGCCTGCAATTCTGGCAGGTTGATTTCATTCAGGCCAGCACGAGGGCCGGAAGAGAGTAGACGCAAGTCGTTACAAATCTTGGACATCTTAACCGCCAGACGCTTCAACGCGCTGTGAACCATGACGTAAGCGCCACAATCAGAGGTAGCTTCTATCAAATCTTCTGCTGGTTGGCAAGGCAATCCTGTGACTTCGGCCAATTTTTCAACTACCAGTTTTTGGTAACCTGGTGCAGTATTCAGGCCAGTACCGATAGCAGTCGCGCCAAGGTTCACTTCCAGCAGCAGCTCTGCCGTGCGATTGATGTTTTTGATCTCTTCTTTTAACAGTACGGAAAAAGCACGGAATTCTTGACCCAGTGTCATTGGGACCGCATCTTGCAGTTGGGTACGGCCCATTTTCAGGATGTCGTCGAATTCAACACCTTTTTTATCGAAGCCTTCTTTCAGCAATTCGATGGAATCAATTAAGTGCATTAAGGAGTTATAAACAGCAATACGGAAGCCTGTAGGGTAAGCGTCATTGGTTGATTGGCTTCTGTTCAGGTGATCATTTGGGTTCAGGTACTCATATTCACCTTTTTGATGTCCCATCAACTCTAGGCCGATATTTGCCAACACCTCATTAGTGTTCATGTTCAGTGAGGTACCGGCACCACCCTGAAAGACATCAACAGGGAATTGATCCATACATTTGCTTTTAATGAGAACTTCATCACAGGCTTTGACAATGATGTCTGCCACTTTTCCAGGAATAGTATGGAGTTCTTTGTTTGCCAGTGCCGCGGCTTTTTTCACCATCACCATGCCGCGGATGAATTCAGGCACATTGTTGATGGTACGGTCACTGATATAAAAGTTTTCAATCGCACGCAGAGTGTGAATACCGTAGTAGGCTTCAGCAGGAACTTCTCGTTTACCTAACAGGTCTTCTTCGATACGAATGTTGTTTGACATGAGAACCTTCTTAAAATTGGATACGTTTTTTGACTGTTCTATTACGTGTTTGTTGAAAAATAATGTTGCCGACAACAATTTCCCTGATATTAAACACTTATCATGAAATTGCTGGCGCGATCATATGTGGATTTGTGAGAAATGCCTTGAACCTGGATCACTTTATAGTGCTATTTTATTAATGAAATAACATATGTGTGACTAAGGTCACGATTACGGAGAGAAAAAGTTAAGAGTTAGAAGTATTGAAAATGATCACGAATATCCCCACATGTGTTATCTAACACCATATTATGTGATCTAACCCTCAATAATAATGAAAGGAGAACCACGTGCGTTGGCTCCCGCTTATCCTTATATGTCTTCTGGTTTACATTGAGTCTGTCCTGTTTGTCCGGATTGCCTCTGAAGTTGGGGTCTTGTTGACTCTGTTACTGGTTATTCTTACGTCTTGTCTTGGTGTATCCCTTGTGCGTAATCAAGGCATCAAGAATTTCATCTCTATGCAGCAAAAACTCGCAGCCGGTGAGAGTCCTGCGGAAGAAGCTGTTAAAAGTGTTTCTTTGGTCATGGCTGGTTTTTTGCTGATATTGCCTGGTTTTTTCACCGATTTTCTCGGATTACTGCTGTTATTGTCTCCGGTACAGAAACTTCTGACAGCGAAGTTATTGCCTCATATTAAGTTTTATCGTCCAAATGCTTTTTATGGTTCCGGTAATCATGGCGGCGGTTATGGTCAGAACGGGCAGACTTTTGAGGGGGAATATGAACGCAGGCAAGATGATGCTTCCCGTACATTGGACGACCAAAAATCCGCTGGGCAAAAGAATTATGGTGAGTCTGGCAGCGAACGCAATAAGAAATGATTACCCGCGTTGGCTGAAATTTCAGTGGATAAGAAAAAAGTAAAATATTTTTGTGGCTCCCCCTTGAAGTCATAATCTCAAGCCCCAATTTGTAGCTTCGTGATACTGGTTCTGTTGGGTTCTGGTATCAATCCTCTTACCTGATATGGACTTTATTTATAGGAGATCTATCAATGAAAATTCGTCCATTACATGACCGCGTTATCATCAAGCGTACAGAAGTTGAATCAAAATCTGCTGGCGGTATTGTTTTGACGGGCTCTGCTGCGGGCAAATCTACCCGTGGAAAAGTTTTGGCAGTCGGCAATGGTCGTATCCTCGAAAATGGGGAAGTGAAGGCGCTGGACGTAAAAGTGGGTGATACCGTCATTTTTAATGAAGGTTACGGCGTTAAAACAGAAAAGATCGATAATGAAGAAGTATTGATCATGTCTGAAAGCGACATTCTGGCAATTGTTGAAGCGTAATAGAGAATCTTATTTACGCTTAGATCTTCTTAATAGAATGAATTTAAAGGAAAGATACAATGGCAGCTAAAGACGTAAAATTTGGTAATGATGCTCGCAGCAAAATGCTACGCGGTGTGAATGTACTGGCTGATGCAGTTAAAGTGACCCTGGGCCCTAAAGGCCGTAATGTAGTTTTGGATAAATCTTTCGGTGCGCCTGTCATCACTAAAGACGGTGTATCTGTAGCACGTGAAATCGAATTGGAAGACAAATTCGAGAACATGGGTGCTCAGATGGTTAAAGAAGTCGCCTCTAAAGCTAATGATGCGGCAGGTGATGGTACCACCACAGCAACCGTATTGGCTCAATCTATCGTCACCGAAGGTCTAAAAGCTGTTGCTGCTGGCATGAACCCAATGGATCTGAAACGCGGTATCGATAAAGCAGTTATTTCCGCTGTTAATGAGCTGAAAAAACTGTCCGTACCTTGCTCTGATTCCACTGCTATTGCACAGGTTGGTACTATCTCTGCAAACTCCGACGAAACCGTAGGTAAACTGATCGCAGAAGCGATGGACAAAGTCGGTAAAGAAGGTGTAATCACCGTTGAAGAAGGTACTGGCCTGGAAGATGAGCTGGATGTTGTTGAAGGTATGCAGTTCGACCGTGGTTACCTGTCTCCTTATTTCATCAACAAACCAGAATCGGGTTCTGTTGAACTGGAAAACCCATACATCCTGCTGGTTGATAAGAAAATTTCCAACATCCGTGAACTGCTGCCAGTTCTGGAAGGCGTAGCTAAGGCAAGCAAGCCTTTGATGATTATCGCCGAAGATGTTGAAGGCGAAGCATTGGCAACTCTGGTTGTTAACAACATGCGTGGTATCGTGAAAGTTGCTGCGGTTAAAGCACCTGGCTTCGGTGATCGCCGTAAAGCAATGTTGCAAGATATCGCTACCCTGACCAACGGTACTGTTATCTCTGAAGAGATTGGTCTGGAGCTGGAAAAAGCGACTCTGGAAGATCTGGGCCAAGCAAAACGTGTTGTTATCAACAAAGACACCACCATTATCATTGATGGTGTAGGTGAAGAAAGCGCAATTGCTGCACGTGTTACTCAGATCCGTCAGCAAATCGAAGAATCTACTTCTGACTATGACCGTGAAAAACTGCAAGAGCGTGTAGCTAAACTGGCAGGTGGTGTTGCTGTAATCAAAGTAGGCGCAGCAACTGAAGTTGAAATGAAAGAAAAACGCGCTCGCGTGGATGATGCACTGCACGCAACTCGTGCGGCTGTAGAAGAAGGTGTTGTTGCTGGTGGTGGTGTTGCTCTGGTTCGTGTTGCTAGCGCGATCACTGACCTGTCTGGTGACAACGAAGATCAGAACGTAGGTATTCGCGTTGCACTGCGTGCAATGGAAGCACCAATGCGTCAGATCGTAAGCAACTCAGGTGAAGAACCATCTGTTGTTGTAAACAACGTGAAAGCAGGTAAAGACAACTACGGTTATAACGCTGCAACTGAACAGTACGGCGATATGATCGAAATGGGTATTTTGGATCCAACTAAAGTAACCCGTTCTGCACTGCAATTCGCAGCTTCTATCGCTGGCCTGATGATCACTACTGAAGCAATGGTAACTGAACTGCCTAAAGATGATAAAGCTGACTTAGGTGCTGCTGGTGGCATGGGCGGTATGGGTGGAATGGGCGGCATGATGTGATGCTGTTCATCCTGATGATGGGATTGCCCATCCGTTAGGATAAGCCTTTAAAGGCGAGCAGGGATAACTTGCTCGCCTTTTTATTTGTTCCTATAACCAATGAGGGAAGTTATGCGAATTAAAATTTTGTTTGGTGCGTCAGTATTACTATTAGCAGGGTGCACAACAACTCATCAATTAACCTCTGCTGGCGCTAATGTACGTTTTGTGGATACACAACCAAGTAGTGAATGCCAACGGTTAGGTGACGTGATTGGTACTCAAAGCAACTGGCTCAATGGCGTTAGTAATGAGAGCAGTTCTATGCGCAGTGCAGCCAATGACTTACGTAATAAAGCGGCTGAAATGGGCGGCAATGTTATTTATGACGTAAATAGTCCATCAGAGGGGTTATTGTCTAGTTTTGTCCCCCTTGATAGCAAAATGGTTGGTCAGGTCTATAAATGCCCCTAGGTATTAATCGATGGGCCTAGCGAGAAATTGGTTTAGGCAGTGTCCAGAAAGAATGTTTCGAAACATTAAACGTTGCGAATACATTCAGTTTCTGTGCACTGCCCATTCAAAAGAGTTCAATGATGATGGAATTAACCTAATCAGTAATTGATTGGCATAGCAAATATCGCTAGTTTTGAGCTAGCCCTAAATCCAGCGGTGTTTTGCTTGGTTTTCCACCAATTTCCCGGGTCAGGCCTGGAACCAGATAACCGGATACTTTAGTTAATAATTCTCGCATGATGGCTTTTGCCTCTTCATCGTCCACGAGAAAATGTGCGGCACCTTGAACTTTATCCAGAACGTGAATGTAGTAAGGTAGTATACCTGCGTCGAATAGCGCATTACTTAAATCAGCCAAAGTATCTGCATTATTATTGACATCACGTAACATCACACTTTGATTCAGCAGTGTTACTCCAGTTTGTTTTAGTCGCATCATACTTGCGCGGAACGCATCATCAATTTCATTTGCATGGTTGATGTGGGTAACCATGATCACCTGCAAATGAGTTTGGGCTAAACGATTACACAGTGAAGACGTGATTCGAGCAGGGATCACAACCGGCAAACGCGTATGGATACGTAACCGCTTAATGTGTGGAATAGATTCAAGGCGGCTGATTAACCAGTCCAGTTCATGATCCTTAGCCATTAGCGGATCACCACCAGAGAAGATAATTTCGTCAAGCTCAGGGTGTTGTGCAATATAATCCAGAGCAAGCAGCCAATTATTTTTATTACCCTTATTATCTGAATAAGGGAAATGGCGACGAAAACAATAGCGACAATTAACCGCGCAGCCCCCTTTAACCAAGAGTAGGGCTCGATTGTGATATTTATGCAATAGACCTGGAATAACATTGCGTTGTTCATCCAACGGATCAGGGGAGAAACCAGGGGATATAACAAACTCTTCCCGTGAGGTCAGGACTTGTAATAGAAGAGGATCACGAGGATCGCCCTTTTTCATCCGTGTTACAAATGCTCTTGGTACACGTAGAGGAAATAAGCGCTTTGCTTCATTGCCTTCTTGTAGCTCCGTATGTGTGTTTAAGGATAATAGTTGCAACAACTCATTGGGATCAGTAATAACGTCCGCGAGTTGTTGTAGCCAGACTTCTCTGACGGGGTGAATATGGGTTATAATGTGCGCCATTTTTTGGCTAAGCCATTTTGTTAAAAATTAGAGGATCTCCATGGCTACTTATAGTACCAATGAATTCCGTTCAGGTCTTAAAATCATGTTAGATGGCGAGCCGTGCGCTATTCTTGACAGTGAATTTGTTAAACCAGGTAAAGGACAGGCATTCGCCCGCGTTCGTATTCGTAAACTGATCTCTGGTAAACTGCTGGAAAAAACTTTTAAATCAACAGATTCTGTTGAAAGCGCAGATGTCATGGATGTCAACCTGACTTATTTGTACAACGATGGTGAATTCTGGCACTTCATGAACAACGAAACTTTCGAGCAGTTGGCTGCGGATGAGAAAGCCGTTGGTGAAAATGCAAAATGGCTGATCGATCAGGCAGAATGTATTCTGACTCTGTGGGATGGCCGTCCTATCGCTGTAACTCCACCAAACTTTGTTGAACTGGAAATCGTTGATACCGATCCAGGCCTGAAAGGTGATACTGCTGGTACTGGCGGTAAACCTGCAACCCTGAGCACTGGCGCTGTCGTTAAAGTACCTCTGTTTGTACAGATCGGCGAAGTGATCAAAGTTGACACTCGTTCTGGCGAATACGTTTCTCGCGTGAAATAATCACGCTTGCTATTCTAAAAAAACTGCAGTCTCTTCGTCTAGAGGTTGCGGTTTTTTGGTTATAACTCCTAGGGTATTATCATTGCGGCTATCAGATCGGCTAGCTATAATCCAATTTCATTTCTTACCGTTATCCTGGACGACCTGGATAAACGTCAATCTCATCGGGGACGGCCCCACTTGTCATTATATAAAGGGAAAGACATGTCTTGGTTGATCCTTCTTATTGCTGGTTTATTGGAAGTCGTGTGGGCGATAGGTCTAAAATATACCCACGGTTTTTCACGCATAGTGCCGAGTTTAATTACGATAAGCGCGATGATCGTGAGTATGGGGTTACTCGCCTATGCTATGAAAAATCTGCCAGCAGGAACTGCTTATGCTGTGTGGACAGGCATTGGCGCGGTAGGTACGGCGATTTTCGGCATCATGGTGTTAGGGGAATCCGCGAATTTCGCTCGGATATTGAGCCTTGGCCTGATTGTGATTGGCATTATTGGCTTAAAGTTAGCAGGCTGATTGCTTATAAATAAACCCAGCGTAGTGCTGGGCTTATGATTATTTCTTTTCATAACGCGAAGGCCATATTTCTTCTGGTGTGCGTCCCAGCGCTGCTGCAATAAGACGCTCGCCCTTTGGCCAGTGTCGTTGTAATGCATTGGCAAGAGTTGATGACGCCAGCCCTGCTGTTCGCGATACTTCTGACAGTGATGTCCCGCGTTTTTTCAATTCAGCGATGATGTCAGCAGAATGCCAGTCTTTTTTTTCCATCCTTAAGCTCTCCAATTATCAATCACCTTTTCAATTAAAAAGTAAGTGAGTATTCAGTAGACTATAAGTCACACATCATAGCATAACTCTAGCTGAAACGTGACTCATAGTCCGTGGTCGGATAAGTAACATGAATCGATACTTATCGGATGAAAAAATCGAACAACATCAGATCCCTTTTTGGCCAAAGAATTAGGTATCTCAGGAGAGAAGCTGGGATGTCACAGGAGGCTTTTGCTGATAAGTGTGGACTGGATCGCACTTATGTTAGTGGTATTGAACGTGGTGTTAGGAATCCTACCTTAGAAATTATTAATGTGATAGCAAATGGATTACAGATTGAACTCAATGAATTATTTGATTTTGGAGCAATACATCCTCCCCGTTAAAACTCATTATCAAAAAAATAATACAAGGTTGTTAGAAAGATAAACTTCAGCAACCAATCACCTATATCTTCATCTTCTTTACTTTCAGTTGCAAAGTTGCAGCCAATAAAGCTGCGACCTGAAAGAATCATGTTCCCTTGTCGTTTGGTTTTAGTACCAAACTGGGAGGTATATTCTTTTTTTGAATATGATATTCATTTTTGTCCTATTATAGGCAGTGCTTGCTGAAATTTAGTAAGAAAATAATCTTTGAGCTGGGAAAGAGATGATGTTAGTTATCCCTGAACTTGCGATTGGGGCGATTGTTGGCTTGATTATCAGTATTACCGGTGTTGGTGGTGGAGTGATAGTTTTGCCGATCCTGACCTATTTTTTTGGATTGGATGCATTGGCTTCCGTCGCGACGGCTAATCTTCTTTCAATGTTGATGAAAATATCATCTTCTTATATGCACTTCCGCGTGGGAAATATTCCCTTACGCCAATCTTTGATTATTATGCTGATCATGATACCCGGTACAATGTTCGCCAGTTATGGAGTCACAATGTTGAGTCATTTAAGCCATAATCGAGTACAACTTGAATGGGGAATCAATTTACTGGTTTTATTGGCTATCTTATTCTCCCTTTATCTTTTTTACCGCCAAATACGTCAGCCACAATTACACATAAACCAAACGCAACCACAATTACAACTTGGGTTGATTAAGCCTTTATTGCTGCCTGGTACGGGAGCTGGATTAGTGCTCGGGGCGACAGGGGTTGGTGGTGGCATAGTGGTATTGCCACTATTGTTACGCTATGGACAGATGAGTATTAAACAAGCAGTCGGTGTTTCCCTTTTTATCACGATGATATTATCAGGCTCATCTGCTTTTGCTTATGCATATGGAGGGCATACGAATTGGAAACTTGCGTTGGTGCTGTTTTTAGGTTCTTTGCTGGCTATCCCTTTTGCCAGGTATTTGATAAAGCATTTGTCTGACAAAATATTGCAATATGTCACATTGTTCCTGATTTTATGTAGCGCTGTGTTGATGGGCATCAGGTTAGTTTGACAGAAATTCTTTTAGCTATTGAGGCGGAGGGATAGCCTCAATAGCTAAAGAATAAATTAATAATATCAGTAAGTTGTTTCACCAATATTTTTCAGGGCATCAATCACTAATTGCCAGAATTTGGCGTGATCCAATTTGACAGCGACTTGCGTATGGCAATCTTCAGGTGGTGGAAAACGGAAATCTGCAACTGTCATTCCAGTTGTCAAGGTTCCCATTAGCTCGACATTAACGGGGACTTTTTGGGTTGTCATAACATCAGGGTCGATCACATAGGCTACAGCACAGGGATCATGTACAGGAGCATAGCTAAATCCTTGATATTCACGATACCTATCACCATAAAATTTCAGTGCATCCAAAACGAACTGGGCGGAATGTGTCTTAATCTGGGCGATTGCCTCGATAATTTCAGGTGTTGCTTGCGCTTGATGAGTGAGATCTAAACCGACCATCGTCAGCGGCCATTTTTCATTAAAAACAATGTGCGCGGCTTCTGGATCGATTACGATATTGAATTCTGCAACTGCACTTTTATTTCCTTTATGATAACCCCCTCCCATTAACACAACTTCCTTCACACGCTCAACGATTTGCGGTGCTTTGCGTGCAGCCATGGCAATATTTGTCAAACCCGCCGTTGGCACCAAAGTCACACTCTTGGGCGGATTTTCCATAATCACATCAATAATGAGATCAACTGCATGGCGCTCATCCAGTTTCATATTAGGTTCAGGAAGAACAGGGCCATCCAGACCAGTTTCACCGTGGATATCTGGGGCGGTATTGATCTCCCGAACAAGTGGACGGTGACAACCGGCTGCGAAGGGAACGTTGTGAATGTTGGCGATACGTGCAACGCAAAGAGCATTGCGGGTGACTTTATTCAGGGTTTGATTACCAACAACTGTCGTTACAGCCAACAGTTCAATATTGGGGTTCCCGTGGGCAAGTAAGAGAGCAATGGCATCATCATGCCCAGGATCGCAATCAAGGATGATTTTCTTGGGTAGCATATTTATTCCTTTCCAGTGATTATACCCTTCATTTTTCAAGTTGTTGTTTTGTCGGCCACAACTCGAAACCTATTAGGTACATATGTAAATATTTACTTTTAGGATAATTTACTAACAGAAAAAATTCCTTCCGACTCCATCACAAAATGGATATCTAAAAATCACAATTTATTAATAAATATTTTAATAAACTGTGATTTCATTAACATGAAAACAACAAATGATTTGAGCATTTCAAGTACATATGATTCATATATATATCAGACATGAAATGCATGAATGTCTATTTTTGTTATTTTATTAACTTATTAATAATTTGCTATTTATTGTTTTGTTAATACACCTGAACAACTAATGTTCAAAAAATGTGATAAACACCCCCCTGAAAAAAGCAGTAGCAAGGTAACCACCTGTATATACCATCAGGGGATAAGCAGATGCTCATGGGGTATAACATGAATAATAAACTTGATTCATTAACATATTATACAGCGACAAAAAAATATGATCTTCGTTTTCCAATGCTGACAGAAGATCTGGATGTTGATGTAGTTATCATTGGCGGAGGTTTTTCCGGTATCAATACAGCATTAGAGCTGGCAGAAAAAGGCATCACCAATATTGCTATTTTGGAAGGCCGAACGTTGGGATATGGCGGTACAGGCCGTAATGGTGGTCAGGTGATGACGGGCATTGGTCATGATTTGGATAAGATCAAACGCCACGTGGGTGAAAAGGGTCTGGAAACTATATTTAAAATCAGTAGCTTGGGGGCGGGGATTATTCGTGATCGAATAGCCAAATATGATATTCAGGCTGACTTTTGCCAAGGTTATGCCTATCTTGGCTGGAATTCGCGACATGATAAAACTCTGCATGGTTGGTTACAGGAATTTCGTTCAGCTTCTCCTGACACAGAAATTGAGCTTTATACGGGTGCAGATGTTAAAAAAATCATTGGTTCAGACCGTTATACCAGTGCGTTAAAACATATGGGGGGCGGACATGTTCATTCGCTCAACTTGCTACTTGGAGAAGCCAAGGCTGCCACTGAGTATGGCGTCAAAATTTTCGAAAACAGTCAGGTTGTGAGCGTAGAATATGGTCCTAGAGTTACAGTACGCACAGTAACAGGATCGGTTCGTGCCAGTAAGATGCTGTGGGCATGTAATGGCTTTTTGGATGGTCTCGAACCGACTATTTATAGAAAAACGATCAATACCTATGCTTTTCAATTGATGACAGAAGAACTGTCGGACGATTTGATTGACAGGATCAGCCCAATTCGAGGGGCATACAGTGATATTAGTCCAGTCATCGATTACTACCGTGTTACTAAAGAAAATCGCCTGTTATATGGCAGTGCGACTCATTTTATGGAGTATATTCCTTCCGATTTAAAAGCATGGAACCGCAATCTCATGCTCAAAACTTTCCCTTACTTGAAAGATGTAGCGATAGAACTGGCATGGGGCGGGCCATTATGTTGCAGCGCTAGTTTGTTTCCGCAAATTGGTTCTCTGCCTCAGCATAAAAATGTGTTCTATGTTCAAGGCTATTCAGGTTTTGGTGTAACACCGAGCCACATCATCTGCAAAATTTTGGCTGAGGGAATGAGTGAAGGCTCAGAGCGTTATTCGCTACTCAGTTCAATTCCACACCTCAATATTATCGGGAAAGACAAACTGAGAAATATACTGCTCTCTGTCGGTAAGACCTGGCACCAAACTTCCGGTTATTGGAAAGGGCGTCGTTAGTTTTTCTTTTTACATTTTTGGAACGTAACAGTTAAAGGTAAAAATCATGATAAAGCCATTATTGTTAGATAAAGCACTTCCTGAATTAATGCCAATTGGCAGTGTCACTAATCTTGGTTCTATTGTGGTGGAAGGGGAGCCGCAGGCGAATGTAGCCATGATCCACGGAGAGCCATCGGATAATCTGACATGTGGGATTTTTGCCTGTACTAAAGGCAAATTTAAAATGACCTATCCCTTTGATGAGATGGCAACGGTGTATGAAGGTTCAGTGAAACTGACCGATGTCAAAACTGGAGTGATGGTTGAATATCATAAAGGCGATTCGTGGTTTGCGGCAAAAGGGAGTGAAGTATTGTGGGAAATCACCAGTGAGCGTTTCGTCAAACATTATATGGCTTGTGTAAATGGACAATTGTCTGATTAGTCAGGGGAAAAGATGATAAGTGAAATTAATTTGCTAGAGTCCGTTACAACTTTTTTGCAGCGTTCTCACGGTCATTATATTAATGGAGTCTCTTTTCTTGGTCAGGAAAATGAAATTTTCTCCATCGTTAACCCAGCTTCTGGTGAAGTAATAGCTACGGTCAATCAAGGTGGAGATACCGAAGTTCATCAGGCAATGCAGGCGGCATCAGCCGCTTTTCATGGTGTGTGGGCACAGACATCTCCTCTGGAACGGGGAAATTGCCTGAATCGGTTGGCTGATCTATTACAAAAAAATAGTGAGGAGTTAGCACAACTGGAAAGTGTATGCTCCGGTAAACCGATCCAATTATCCCGTATGCTGGATGTGGGAGCATCAGCCTATTATTTACGCTATTTTGCCGGATGGTCGACCAAAATCACGGGGGAAACCCTGAATGTTTCATTGCCATCGTTTAAAGGAGAAAAATATTCTGCATTCACGCGCCGTGAGCCTATTGGTGTTGTAGTTGGTATTATCCCGTGGAATTTTTCCATCATGATTGCGATCTGGAAATTGGGAGCGGCATTGGCCTGTGGTTGTACGATTGTGCTTAAACCCAGTGAATATACCCCCTTAACCATGCTTCGTGTGGCCGAATTGGCAAAAGAAGCGGGTATCCCAGATGGTGTGATCAATATCGTCAATGGTTCAGGTGCTCGCGTGGGTACTTCTCTCATTAATCATCCTCAATGTGACAAAGTCACTTTTACAGGCTCTGTTCCAACAGGAATGAGCGTGGGGAAATTGGCTATGGAGCAGGGATTAAAGCGCACAACACTGGAGCTTGGTGGCAAAAACGCGGCGGCTTTTCTGTCTGATATGACAGTTGAAAAGATCGTTGATGGCATACTGGAAGCGGGATATGTATATCAAGGGCAAATTTGTGCAGCCGCAGAGCGCTTTTATATTCCATCCGCTCACATGGATGCGGTTTTGGTATTACTTTCTGAACGTTTATCTGCGATGAAAATGGGTTCTCCCCTTGATGAATCGACGGAAATGGGGCCTTTGGCGAATAAAGAACATTACGAAAAAATTCTGTCTATGTTTGAGACAGCGCGTCAGGAAGGCAATGAAATTGTCCACGGAGGCTATGCTTTGGAGGGGGCGGGATTTTTTGTCGCACCAACAGTGATTAGAGCCAATCGTGTTGAAGACACACTCATGAACGAGGAGACATTCGGGCCGATTGGTACTTTCCTCAGTTATGATGATGAGGAAGAGTTAATTACTATGATGAATGCAACGCCATTTGGTCTGTCAGCCAGCCTATGGACGAATGATATGAGCAAGGCGATGCGTATGATCCCTGATATTAAAGCGGGAATACTGTGGATTAATATGCATACGTTCCTGGATCCTGCGGTTCCATTTGGTGGTACTAAATCTTCAGGAATGGGGCGTGAGTTTGGCAGCGCATTCATTGAGCATTATACGGAGCTGAAATCGGTCATGATGCGTTATTGATGGGTGCGTTAATTCACCAATGGAATAGGGAATTATATGGGTAGAGCGCTTTTTGGTCTGCTAAGGCGCTCATTTTTTCTTCTTGCCTTGCAGAAAAAATCGTTGTCATAAGAATGTCGCCATAGATTCAAATAATTGTCATGTGACATATCTATTATCCGAGCAACTCAACATGATGATTTTTTTTATCCTATTCATCCGATTGCAAGGAAAATCCTATGTCGCGTAATCATAAAAAAAACCTGCTTGCTATGGTAGTTGCTGCATTGATGTCAGGGGTTACAGTGCCTGTATGGGCTGTCAGCGATTCAAATCATATTATGGCGCAGCAGCGTGCAGCCCAAGGCAATATTACCGAATTTGGTGGTGCCCGCCGTCTTACCCAAGATCAAACTGAAGCGCTTAAGGCTGCATTAAGCAACAACAAAGCTAAAAATGTGATCCTGTTTATCGGCGACGGTATGGGGGACTCTGAAATTACCATTGCCCGTAATTATGCAGAAGGTGCAGGTGGATTCTTTAAAGGGATAGATGCCTTGCCATTCACTGGACAATATACACACTACTCATTAGACAAGAAGACGAAGAAACCTAACTATGTTACAGATTCAGCGGCTTCTGCCACGGCTTGGGCAACAGGGGTAAAAACCTATAATGGGGCGTTGGGAATCGATGTCTTTGGCAACCCTCATCAATCTCTTTTGGAGCTGGCTAAAAAAAACGGTAAGGCAACGGGAAATATCACCACGGCCGAAATTCAGGATGCAACACCAGCGGCTTTATACGCCCATATTACACATCGTAACTGCTACGGCCCTAAAGAAACTTCAAAGTATTGCGCCACAGATGCTCTGGAAAATGGAGGTAAAGGTTCTATTACTGAACAATTGCTGACCGCACGTGCGGATGTCACTTTGGGAGGTGGTGCAAAATCGTTTACCCAGCAATCGAGATCTGGCGCCAATAAAGGGAATACATTGCAGCAACAAGCATTGGAGCAGGGATACCAATGGGTAACGGATGCGAAGTCATTGGCAGCCGTCAAAGATGCTAATCAACAACAACCCTTGTTAGGCCTGTTCAATGCTGGAAATATGGATGTCGCCTGGGAAGGGCCAAAAGCAGTTTATCACGGTAATATCAATGAAAAGCCAGTGAAATGTGCAGTGAATGCTAAATTAGATCCTAACGCACCTACATTGGAGCAAATGACAGAAAAAGCGATTGATTTACTGAAAAAGAATAAAAATGGCTTTTTCCTGCAAGTGGAAAGCGCTTCGATTGATAAACAGGATCATAATGCCAACCCTTGTGCACAAATTGGTGAAACAGTAGCCTTGGATAAGGCCGTACAAGCTGGTCTTAAGTTTGCCAAAGAACATGGTAATACTCTGGTGATTGTGACTGCCGATCATGCGCATGCTAGCCAAATCATTGAGCCTGATGTCAAATCACCCGGCTTGACTCGATCGCTGATTACAAAAGATGGCGCAATCATGACCGTAAACTATGGTAATTCGGAAGGGGATAGACAGGAACATACCGGTACACAGCTACGTGTTGCCGCTTATGGACCACATGCTGCCAATGTTGTTGGTTTGACTGATCAAACAGATCTGTTCTTTACCATACGTGATGCAATGGCGTTAAAATAATCATATCTTGCTTATAATCCCTGTCATTTACTTTCAACTTGTGATTAATTCGCTACCATATAGGGTATTGAGAATCATTATTGTTATAGTGGGTGGCTACTATGTTTAGCGCAAAGTGGAATTTAAAGCTGTTTTTTTGCCAAAGCATGATGGGATAAGGTATGACGGGATTCTGGGGATTACTGTTATCCAGCTTGATTGTATCGGTAGTGGTTGTGTCAGTGCTGGAAATAGTCGGTGCAGGAATAGAACAATTTAAGTTTGTTATTCAAGGAGCTATGCTGCTGACACTTGTTCTGTTACTGCATCGTAATGCACGTCATTTTCTATTGATACCTGCCGGCATTGCCGTTATATGCAGCTTGTTCGCTTGTTTGCGCTACCTGGGACATTAAGGAAGATTGGGGAAACAATGAGAAAGAAAAGAAAAATGTAACAGTGGTGCGAAGGGGGGGACTTGAACCCCCACGTCCGTAAGGACACTAACACCTGAAGCTAGCGCGTCTACCAATTCCGCCACCCTCGCAGGTACTGCCATTTATCTAGTTTGTTTAACTGATAGCTATCTGATTTGGTGCGAAGGGGGGGACTTGAACCCCCACGTCCGTAAGAACACTAACACCTGAAGCTAGCGCGTCTACCAATTCCGCCACCCTCGCGTATTCAGATACTATCACTTAAACGAATAGCATGGAGGCGCATTCTAGAGATTTTATGGCTGGCGTCAATCATTATTTAGGGAGAAAACGCGTGACTGGTGTAAAAATCGGCATGTCGATATGTTTGGTAAGGGCAGAAATGAAATGCTGGAAAATAGACATTGCCTGCCCGTTAAATTCGGGGCAGGCAACACAGAACACAGGAATTGCGTTTGCTGTTCCAATTATTTCTTAGTCGCTTGATATACTTTGAATTTACCTGTTTGTGCAATGACTTCATGGCGGCCAAAGGTCTTATCCAGCAGATTAGGATAAGGTAAGAAAGCGTTTGCAACGATCCGCAATTTACCGCCGGATTTCAGATAGTTTGGTGCCATGCGGATCATATCTTCAGCCGCCGCCAGGTTGGTTTTCAGGCCATCATGGAAGGGGGGATTAGAAATGATCCAGTCAAATTTTTCTTCAATGGCAGAATACACATTACTTGTGACCACATTGCCTTTCAGCTTATTGGCTTGCAGGGTCGCCTTACTCGATACGATAGCGGCAGCATTGACATCACTTAATGTCAGGGATAAGTCGGGGTTCTTTTTACCCAATACAGTAGCCAATACTCCGGCACCACAAGCCATATCCAGCAGACTGCCAGAGATAGGGGCATCGAAAGTTGAAAGCAGCAGACGACTGCCGATATCCAAGTCATCCTGACTAAATACGCCAGGCAACGTATTGACGGTGACATCTCCCACCTGATAACTGTTCCACCAATTGTTTTGGTCAAACTGAACCTGGTTTTTCAATTGGCCGTAAAACAGGCTGCAACGGCGTGCTGTATCAATTTTGCGGAAAGTAGCGATGCCTTCCATTAATTTATCAATACTGCGTACACCACTACGGTTTTCACCCACAATAAAGATATCAGTACCGGATGGCATGATAGAAAATAGACTGCGTAGTTGAAAACGCGCTTCTTGTTTGCTTTTTGGCCAATAATAAATCAGCGTATCACATCCTCTGATAAATGCGCTGTCTGCTACAAGGCCAAACCAGGCATTGTCACCAAGCTGGCGGAGCAGAGATTGCCAGTGGTGATATTGGTTAGTATGCACATGCACACTTGCAGCTTCGATTTCCGTTGCCAGGTTATCCTGAAGATCACCGGCAAAGAGCAGATGACGAGAGCGAAATTGTTCATGATGGCGCAGGATAACTTCGCTGGCCGGGGTTAATACTGACATCTATGTATAGCTCCTTATAAATCTTTATCTGAATATCAGTGGGCTGTACTGGCAAGCTGATTGGCGCAGGGGTAAGCCCTCTGATAATATATTACCTGTTATTTTTTATGGCAGATGGAATAAAACACGATGACAAAGCGTGACAGATTACTTTCCCACTTGGGGATCACCCAATGGATTTTGCGTAGCCCAATGGCTTTGCAAGGTGAATTATCTGTCCTCATCCCTGATTCAACCCGTCTATTGATCATTAGTCATGATCACATTGACTTAAGTCATTCATTGTTTGCTGATGTTTTTACAGCCATGGGAATCGATGCCTCATTGGTATATTGCATCACGACCAAAGATGTTGAGCTACTTTCGGAATCAATCCACTGCCCAAGCTGGCTGCTGGGAGTTGATATTACCTTACCAGTACAAGGGATTTCTTTGAGAAGTCCAGCATTAAATGACTTATTTCTTGATGGGAATGCAAAACGCGCTCTTTGGCAACAAATTTACCATTATGAAGAATATTTCTCTATTAACTCCCGTTGATCTTCCCGCAGCATTTCAAATAGAACAGGCCAGTCATGCGTTTGCGTGGAGTGAAAAAACCTTTTACTCTAATCAGGGAGAACGTTATCTCAACTATAAGATAACGCAAAATGACCAGATTATCGGTTTTGCGATAATGCAGTATGTCATGGATGAAGCAACACTATTTAATATTGCTATTCATCCTGAATATCAATCACGGGGATATGGCAAGGCATTACTGACACATCTCATCAACATATTACCTGAAAAACAGATCAATACATTGTGGCTTGAAGTTCGACGCTCTAACCAGGCTGCTATTCGTTTATACGAAAATATGGGCTTCAATGAAGTTTCTATCCGCAAGAATTATTACCCGACTGCGGCAGGTAAGGAAGATGCCATTATTATGGCATTGCCGTTGTTTGAAGTCGATTTGGATAATAAGTCCCAAAATCACTGATTGTTTATAAATCCAAGTTCAGCGAAAATAAGCGCCAATCACGACTAACACGACGGATTTGCCAGTGAAGCGCCATCAGGAGGCGCTTTCCAAGTGATATCAATCCGCCTACGAACCAGAAGATTCTAATTGATGTCAAATTCCTCATTTCAGCAGGAAGTCGCGAAACGGCGCACTTTTGCAATAATTTCTCACCCGGATGCGGGTAAAACAACGATTACCGAAAAAGTATTACTATTCGGACAGGCGATCCAGAAAGCGGGAACGGTAAAAGGCCGCGGCTCCAACCAACACGCTAAATCAGACTGGATGGAGATGGAAAAACAGCGTGGTATTTCCATTACCACTTCCGTGATGCAGTTTCCGTATGCTGATTGTCTGGTCAATTTATTGGATACCCCAGGACACGAAGACTTCTCGGAAGATACTTACCGTACTTTGACGGCCGTTGACTGCTGTTTGATGGTCATTGATGCCGCGAAAGGGGTTGAGGATCGTACCCGTAAGTTGATGGAAGTGACTCGCCTGCGTGATACGCCGATCCTGACATTCATGAACAAGCTCGACCGTGATATTCGTGATCCAATGGAGCTCATGGATGAGGTGGAAAATGAGCTGAATATTGCCTGTAGCCCAATCACATGGCCAATCGGCTGTGGTAAATACTTTAAAGGCGTCTATCACCTCTACCTTGATGAAACTTACCTGTACCAATCAGGCCAAGGGCATACCATTCAGGAAGTTCGTGTTATCAAAGGAGTGGACAACCCTGAGCTGGATGCAGCAGTGGGTGAAGATCTGGCGAACCAATTGCGCGAAGAGCTGGAACTCGTCAAAGGCGCATCCCATGAATTTGATCAGGAAGCCTTTTTACAGGGAGAATTAACGCCGGTCTTCTTTGGTACTGCATTGGGGAACTTTGGTGTTGATCATATGCTAGATGGCCTGGTTAAATGGGCTCCAACTCCAATGCCTCGTCAGGCTGATGCACGTGAAGTGTCTGCCAGTGAAGAGAAATTCACTGGTTTTGTTTTCAAAATCCAGGCGAATATGGACCCGAAACATCGTGATCGTGTAGCATTTTTGCGCGTTGTTTCCGGTAAATATGAAAAAGGCATGAAACTGCGTCAGGTTCGCATTAAGAAAGATGTTGTCATCTCTGATGCACTGACCTTTATGGCAGGGGATCGTTCTCATGTCGAACATGCTTATCCAGGGGATATTATTGGTCTGCATAATCATGGCACCATTCAGATTGGCGATACTTTTACCCAAGGTGAGGAGTTGAAGTTTACCGGCATCCCTAACTTTGCCCCTGAATTGTTCCGTCGGATCCGCTTGCGCGATCCGTTGAAACAGAAACAATTGCTGAAAGGTCTGGTGCAATTATCAGAAGAAGGTGCTGTACAGGTATTCCGCCCGATGTCCAATAATGATTTGATCGTCGGGGCGGTAGGTGTGCTTCAGTTCGACGTAGTTGTTGCCCGTTTGAAGAGCGAATACAACGTTGAAGCGCTGTATGAACCGGTTAACGTTTCTACGGCTCGCTGGGTAGAGTGCAGCGATGCGAAAAAATTGGAAGAGTTCAAGCGCAAAAATGAGCAGAACCTGGCTTTTGATGGTGGTGATAACTTAACTTACATTGCACCAACAATGGTTAATTTAAACTTGACCAGTGAGCGCTATCCTGATGTTTCCTTCCGTAAAACACGGGAGCACTAATATCTTTTCAGGGCCAGCTATCCTGTTGGCCCTTATTCTTTATCTTATCTTTATATTCTGCTCTTCATGGTAATAGAAGAATAATTCTCTGGATTAATGAAAATATGCGTTATTTTTTGTAAATTTGATTTTATCACTATTGTCTAATTGACATACTGCCTTAGTGGTAGTTCAAGCTGAAGTTAAAAAGGTGGTAGGATGAAAAATATCAAGTTTACACATTCACTAATGGCTGTTGTTCTTGGCTCGGTATTGGCTAGTAGTAGTGTTCTGGCAGCGGATCTTTCTGTGGGAAAAACGTTGGAGAACACAGGGCAACAAATCGATAAATCTATAGACAGCGCAGGGAAAAAAATTGATAACTCCTTGCAAAAAGCAGATGCTTATTTAGACGATAGTGCCATTACAGCAAAAGTGAAAGAAAAATTGCTGGAACATAAAGGTATAAATAGTCATGACATTTCGGTGAAAACGGAAAAAGGCGTTGTCCATCTTGCAGGTTTTGTCAAAAACAAACATCAAGCGGCGAAAATAGCTAAGATTGTTCATGAAATAAAAGGTGTCAAAGCAGTAAAAAGCACGATAGAGATTAAGAAATAATCTTAATCTGAAAAAATAGATTAAAAAACAACAGACATTGTGAATTGAGAGTGGCTGATAATAGCCACTCTTTCTGTTATGGCTTTAGCCAGTTTAAGATGCGTTAGCTTCTTAAACATAAAACCACCCGCTATGCGGGTGGAGTTCAAGGGTTATACCAAGAAAAACACCTTTCCGTTACGATATAGATGTTCAAGCTAATATACGTAACTTAAATAAGGAAA
>NZ_MKGR01000016.1:37876-87988 GCF_001908095.1 Xenorhabdus thuongxuanensis
TTAGCTTGAACGAAGAGAAAGCCGCGTCATTTAGGCGCAGTCGGTAACATGCCCTTATAGGGCTAGAGCAAACCACCCGCTATGCGGGTGGTTCTGATTTCTTTTCCTCAAATAATATTTTGTCAAGTTACGAAATTATTCATAGGAATGTTATTCTCCGGCGGCATTCCGATAACTTGCTATTCTCATATCACTTGTATCAATTTAACTATTGATGCTTTGTTTTTCACTTTTTATAAAAATGTTACAAGCAAGTTGTTCAAGCAACGATATACTGATAGATATTCAGCGGCTTTCAGAGGGAGAAAAGAGTGGGGAAACATATTTCAATAACATTGGGTAATATCGAACCTTTAGCTTATAAGTCACAGATCAAACCAGGGAAAATTGCACTCGTTTGTGAAGGTGGTGGTCAGCGAGGTATTTTTACCGCCGGTGTTTTGGATGAATTTCTCCGTCTTGATTTTAATCCGTTTGAGCTGTTCCTTGGGACATCTGCGGGAGCGCAAAACCTTTCTGCTTATATTTGTGGCCAGAGGGGATATGCACGCAAGGTAATCAACCGTTATACAACCGACCCCGCTTTTTTTAATCCATTGCGCTTTGTACGCGGTGGGCATTTGATCGATTTAGATTGGTATGTTGATACCATATCTGATCAGTTACCACTCAATCTTTCTGTCGCAATGCGTCAGTTTGATGCTGGACGTGAATTCTACATGTGTGCTTGCCGATCGGATAATTTTGAGCCAAGTTACTTGCATCCAGATGACAAAAGTTGGATGGATATTGTCAAAGCCTCAAGCGCTATTCCGGGGTTTTATCGTAATGGCGTTACTCTTGGTGATGTAGTTTATCAAGATGGTGGCATTTGTGATGCGATCCCAGTGCAGGAGGCCTATCGCCGAGGGGCGGATACTATAGTCGTGATTCGCACAGTGCCTTCACAGCTTTACTATACGCCCCAGTGGTTCAAACGCATAGAGCGCTGGTTAGAGGCCAGTAGCTTGCAAAAAATGGTCAAGATGCTAAACCTTCATGCACAGAGTTACCGCCGAACACAGAAATTTATCGAAAACCCACCGGATGATGTGCAAATATTTGAAATCTATCCACCAGCACCATTGGCTACGATGGCTTTGGGCAGTCGGCTCAGTGCGTTAAATCAGGATTATCATTTGGGACGGCGTTGCGGACGATATTTTCTGGCAACGATTGGGCATACTTTTGTTGAAGGAAAATTTGGGGATGCAGAACGTAATAGCTATGGAGTATGCCGTACGGGGTTAAGTTCTGACCACCACTGTTTTCGGCGAAACCATTTCCTGAACAGCGGCAATCATTGCCCGCCAGTGGAGTCTCCTGCGCCTGATGTGTTGGAACATATGCAAACAACAGGGACGCTTATGATGGATAACTCGGATAATTAAATGTTTATTGATACACATTGCCATTTTGATTTTCCCCCTTTTGCTGGTGATGAAATAGCGAGTCTGCAACAAGCCAGACAAATGGGCGTGGAAAAAATTATCGTTCCCACGGTAAGTCAAATGAACTTCCAGAGAGTTTCTGCGTTGGCTGAGGCTTATTCTTCGATTTATGCCGCATTTGGTTTACATCCACTCTATATTGCTGAACACCAAGAGGTGCATTTGGATGAGTTGGAGCAAAAACTACAGGAAAAAGAGGTCAAATGTGTGGCAGTAGGTGAAATTGGCCTTGACCTCTATATGCCAGATCCGCAGTTTGAAAAGCAGAAAAGCATGTTAGAAGCACAGCTAAAACTTGCTAAACAATATGATCTACCTGTGATCCTCCATTCCAGAAAAAGCCATGATCACTTGGCGGCAATCTTGAGAAAGTACAAATTACCACGAGCAGGGGTTATTCATGGTTTTGCAGGGAGTTTATCCCAGGCTCAAGTCTTTATTCGTCTGGGGTTTTACATTGGTGTCGGCGGAACAATTACCTATGACAGGGCGCAAAAGACACGTAATACCATTTCACAATTGCCCCTGTCATCTTTGGTGTTGGAAACAGATGCGCCTGATATGCCTTTATCAGGGTTTCAGGGGCAGCCAAATCGACCAGAAAGAGTTGCACAGATTTTCTCCGTATTGTGTGAGTTGCGTCGAGAGCCGTCAGATGAAATTGCCAATCAAATTTACCAAAATAGTATGGCTCTATTTGCATTGAGTTGACTTATAACATATTAATAATGTTTAACTGATATTCCTTGCCTATTTATCCTGTGTTTCACCTTTTTCTCCGTTAAATTATCTAATCCCACCAAAACTAGATGGCTTTATGTGACATATATCTCATTTTGAATTTTTATATTACTTTTTGCAGTATTAATTTGTGATGTTAGTTGCTTGTTCCTTTTTAGTCCTAGGTATAATCGGCTCGCACACAATGTCAGTAGGAATTTATCGAATAACTGACATATTTTCTTATTATTTATTCAGTGAACAGGGATTCTTCCAATGCAACTCCTTATGAGCCTGATCGGGATGGTAGTGCTGGTTTTTATCGCAGTACTTTTTTCCAGTAATTATCGAGCCATTAAAATCCGCACTGTCCTAGGCGCCTTTCTGATTCAGGTTGGCATGGGGGCATTTGTACTTTACGTACCAGCCGGTAAAGACGTTCTGGAGGGAATGTCCGCAGGCGTTTCCAACGTGATTGGATATGGACAAAAAGGGACAGATTTTATTTTTGGCGGTCTGGTTTCCGACAAAATGTTTGAAGTGTTCGGCAGTGGTGGTTTTGTCTTTGCCTTGCGTGTCCTGCCAGTGATTGTTTTCTTCTCATCACTGATTGCGGTGTTGTATTACATGGGCATTATGCAGATTATCATTAAAGTATTGGGTGGTGGATTGCAGAAATTACTGGGAACATCACGGACTGAATCTTTGTCTGCAACGGCGAATATTTTCGTGGGTCATACTGAAGCTCCTCTGGTTGTGCGCCCTTATATCGCGACCATGACTCAGTCTGAGCTGTTCGCCGTGATGTGTGGTGGCTTGGCTTCTGTTGCTGGCTCCGTACTGGCGGGCTATGCATCTATGGGTGTTCCATTGGAATACCTGATTGCGGCTTCATTTATGGCAGCACCAGGTGGTTTATTGTTTGCGAAATTGATGGTGCCGGAAACGGAAAAAACCCACGATACGGCTGATGTAGCATCGTTGATTACGGCGGAAGAGCGTCCTGCAAATGTGATTGATGCCGCGGCATCGGGTGCAGCATCCGGTATGCAGCTAGCCCTGAATGTCGGTGCAATGCTGTTGGCATTCACTGCATTGATTGCTTTGCTAAACGGTATCTTAGGTGGTATCGGTGGCTGGTTTGATTATCCTCAATTATCTATGGAACTGATTTTGGGTTGGGTCTTTGCACCAATCGCCTATCTGATTGGTATTCCGTGGCATGAAGCAACAATCGCGGGTTCTTTCATAGGGCAGAAATTAGTTGTCAACGAGTTCGTGGCATTTATGAACTTTGGTGAATACCTGAAAGCGGATGATGTCGTTCAGGCTGCGGGTCTGCAAGTGCTTTCTGACCATACTAAAGCAATTATCTCTTTTGCTCTGTGTGGCTTTGCTAACTTGTCTTCTGTCGCGATCCTTCTGGGCGGCTTAGGTGGTATGGCTCCAAACCGTCGCGGTGACATTGCCCGTTTCGGCTTGAAAGCTATATTGGCGGGTTCACTCTCTAACTTGATGAGTGCAACAATTGCCGGATTCTTCCTCTCGTTGTAAGACGCAGGAAGTCTATATTAAATTGAATGCAGGTGAGATTTCTCACCTGCTTTTGTTTTAAGTCTGTTGTCTGATTCAGTGACGATAATAATACCGTTGGAGAGTTTTATGACCGATTTAACTGCCGCCGCTCAGCGTGCGCTGGGTTTGATGGATTTAACTACACTTAATGATGATGATACGGATGAGAAAGTAACAGCACTTTGTCGTCAGGCAAACAGTCCTGCCGGACAGACGGCTGCTATCTGTATCTACCCACGTTTTATTCCTGTGGCACGTAAGGTATTGCGCGAACAAGGAACCCCTGATATTCGCATTGCCACGGTGACTAACTTCCCGCATGGCAATGATGATATCGACATTGCACTGGCTGAAACTCGTGCTGCCATAGCTTATGGTGCTGATGAAGTGGATGTTGTGTTCCCTTATCGTGCCTTGATGGCGGGTAATGAGCAGATTGGTTTTGACTTGGTCACAGCCTGTAAAACGGTCTGTGCTGAATCAGGCGCCTGGCTAAAAGTCATTATTGAAACCGGTGAATTAAAAGAAGCAGCTTTGATTCGCAAGGCATCGGAAATTGCAATTAAGGCTGGAGCGGATTTCATCAAAACCTCAACCGGTAAGGTTCCTGTCAATGCAACGCTGGAAAGTGCCGAAATTATGTTGAGCGTGATCCGTGATATGGGTGTAGGTGATAGCGTTGGCTTTAAACCGGCAGGCGGTGTGCGCACTAGCGAAGAAGCAGCACAATATTTGACGTTGGCAGAACGTATTATGGGAGACAGGTGGGTTGATCCCCGTCATTTCCGTTTCGGTGCTTCCAGTTTGTTGGGCAGTTTGCTGACTACTCTTGGACATCATGGCCAAAAGCAGAGTAGTGGTTATTAAGATCAATAATGACTGATTGTACACATGAGAAGATAGTGTGTATTACTACTGCCATTCTTTTCAGATAATAATGATTGGGAGGTAGCTTTGTTTTTGGCACAGGAAATTATCCGCAAAAAACGTGATGGTCATCCATTGAATGAAGAAGAGATCCGCTTCTTTATTAACGGCATCCGCGATAATACGGTTTCCGAGGGGCAGATTGCTGCATTGGCAATGACTATCTATTTCCATGACATGACGATGGAGGAACGTGTCGCATTGACATTAGCGATACGTGATTCTGGTACGGTTTTAAATTGGAAGCAATTGAATTTACCTGGCCCGATTGTCGATAAACACTCGACGGGTGGTGTGGGGGATGTCACTTCCCTGATGCTTGGCCCAATGGTGGCAGCTTGCGGGGGATATGTGCCGATGATATCGGGACGTGGCTTGGGGCATACCGGAGGAACGTTGGATAAATTAGAATCCATTCCCGGTTTTGATATTTTCCCCGATAAGTACCGTTTCCGCGATATTATTCGCGATGTAGGTATTGCCATTATCGGACAAACAAGTTCGCTGGCACCTGCGGATAAACGCTTTTATGCGACACGTGATATTACGGCGACCGTTGATTCTATCCCTTTGATCACCGCCTCTATCTTGGGTAAAAAATTAGCCGAAGGGCTGGATGCTTTGGTCATGGATGTGAAAGTGGGTTCTGGGGCATTTATGCCGACCTACGAACAATCGGAACGATTGGCCGAAGCTATCGTTGAAGTCGCCAATGGTGCGGGGTGCAAAACCACGGCACTGTTGACGGATATGAATCAAGTTTTGGCATCCAGCGCGGGTAATGCTTTGGAAGTGCGTGAAGCCGTCCAATTCTTGACGGGAGAATACCGTAACCCTCGGTTATTTGAAGTCACCATGGCATTGTCTGCTGAAATGCTGGTTTCAGGTAATTTGGCTATTGATCGTGACGATGCATACCGTAAGCTACAGGCAGCACTGGACAGTGGCAGGGCGGCGGAAACATTTGGGCGCATGGTGGCAGCACAGAAAGGGCCAACTGATTTTGTTGAAAATTATATCCGCTACCTCCCGACTGCGGAATTCGTCAAGCCAGTATTAGCTGGAGAGGTATTAGCTGAACAGATGTTAGCGGGGAAAAATTGCATTGTTGCAGAAATGGATACCCGTGTATTAGGAATGTCTGTTGTTGCATTGGGTGGAGGACGTCGTAAGGCGACAGATCCGATTAATTACAGTGTGGGGCTGAGTGATATCGTTGCGCTGGGTACAAAAGTGAACGTGGATACTCCTTTGGCAATAATTCATGCCAATAGTGAGCATGCTTGGCATGAAGCCGCAGAAGCAGTACGTAAAGCTCTTGTTTTTAAGGATAAGGAAACGGTTTTTAAAGAAAGAGAGACACAACCTACCACACCTATGGTTTATCGTTATATCCGTGGATAAATCATACAAGCAGTTAAATTGATTTTAATAGCTGGCAGTTTCCGCATTGATAGCGTGAATTGACGCAGGAGAAAATTATGAAACGTACATTCATCATGGTATTGGATTCCTTTGGTATCGGTGCAACTGCTGATGCTGAAAAGTTTGGTGACAAGGGATCTAATACTTTGGGTCATATTGCAGAGCGATGTGCCCGTGGTGAGGCTGATATTGGCCGTAAGGGGTCACTACACTTACCAAACCTGAGCCGTTTGGGATTGGGCAAAGCAGCGGAAGAGTCTTGTGGAACGTTCCCAATAGGTCTGGATAAAGATGCTGAAATTATTGGCGCTTATGGTTACGCGAGCGAACTTTCTTCTGGTAAAGACACGCCGTCAGGACATTGGGAAATTGCCGGCGTTCCGGTTCTGTTTGACTGGGGTTATTTCCGTGACGAAGAAAACAGCTTCCCGCAGGAATTGCTGGATAAACTGGTCGAGCGGGCAAATCTGCCTGGCTATTTGGGTAACTGTCACTCTTCTGGTACCGTTATTTTGGACAAGTTGGGTGAAGAACATATGAAAACCGGTAAACCGATTTTCTATACCTCTGCAGATTCTGTTTTCCAGATTGCTTGCCATGAAGAAACATTTGGCTTGGATCGTCTGTATGAGCTGTGTGAAATCGCTCGTGAAGAGTTGAATATTGGTGAATATAACATTGGCCGCGTTATTGCCCGTCCATTTGTGGGGGATAAAGCAGGGAATTTCCAGCGTACTGGCAACCGTCATGATTTGGCCGTTGAGCCACCAGCCCCAACTGTCCTGAAAAAACTACTTGATGAAAAGCAGGGGGAAGTGGTTTCCATTGGTAAAATTGCAGATATCTACGCGAATGTAGGGATCACCAAAAAGGTCAAGGCGACAGGAATTGATGCCCTGTTTGATGCTTCGCTAATTGAAATGGAGCAGGCGGGAGATAACACCATCGTATTTACCAACTTTGTTGATTTTGACTCTTCCTATGGTCACCGCCGTGATGTCGCCGGTTACGCAGCAGCGCTGGAATTGTTCGACCGTCGTCTGCCAGAAATGCTGAAATTGGTTAAAGAAGATGACATTCTGATTTTGACCGCTGACCATGGTTGTGACCCAACTTGGGCAGGAACAGATCATACCCGTGAACATGTCCCTGTTCTGGTTTATGGACCTAAAGTTAAACCAGGTTCACTAGGACATCGTGAAACGTTCGCCGATATGGGTCAGACAGTAGCAAAATACTTCGATCTGACGCCAATGGATTACGGTAAACCGATGTTTTAATTTTTGGCGGAGACCTCAGGGGCTCCCTATTTTCATCTATTTTGATATGTAATAAAAACAAGGAAATAAATTTATGGCTACCCCACATATTAATGCTGAGATGGGCGATTTTGCTGATGTTGTTTTGATGCCTGGTGATCCACTGCGTGCAAAATACATTGCGGAAACTTTCTTGGAAGATGCTCGTCAGGTTAACGATGTCCGCGGTATGCTGGGTTTCACCGGTACTTATAAAGGTCGTCGCATTTCGGTCATGGGCCATGGAATGGGCATCCCATCTTGCTCTATCTATGCCAAAGAGCTGATCACTGAATTTGGTGTTAAAAAAATCATTCGTATCGGTTCCTGTGGTGCGGTTAGCGAAGACGTTAAAATCCGTGATGTTGTGATCGGTATGGGGGCATGTACTGATTCCAAAGTAAACCGCCTGCGTTTTAAAGATCACGACTTTGCTGCTATTGCTGACTTTGATCTGGTTCGTAATGCAGTTGATGCAGCGAAGGCGAAGAATATCAACACGCGTGTCGGCAATATCTTCTCTGTTGATCTGTTTTATACGCCAGACCCTCAAATGTTCGATGTGATGGAAAAATATGGCATCTTGGGTGTTGAAATGGAGGCCGCGGGTATTTACGGCGTTGCTGCTGAATTTGGTGCAAAAGCGTTGGCGATTTGTACTGTGTCTGACCATATCCGTACTGGTGAACAAACCACTGCTGAAGAGCGGCAAAATACATTTAATGACATGATCGAGATTGCGCTTGAATCCATTTTGCTGGGTGATAATTAAAAAAGCGTCAATAGTTTTAGCATTTTATTAAAAAATTATAAGCCCTTTCCGTTATTGGAAAGGGCTTTTTGTTTATAAATTATATACCAATTTATGTCTATTATTAAGAATAGTCTTTAGTCGTTTATTTAATTGGTGTTTTCTCTTTTTCTAATTTGATTGGAAAGTCAATAAAAACAATACAGTTAATATAACTTTAATGGTTTTTTAGGAAATATTTTCAATTGATAATCATATTATTTAGATAAATATTCTGTTTTTATATTAACTATCCAGATAATCATGATAATAAAAACTAAATGTTATGGTTATATCAGGATAATAAAATAAAAACCCCTTTTTGGTAGATAAAGTAGAACAATAAAACAACGCCAATTAAGATACTAAATTACTAAACATTGCTCGATATAACTTAGGGGAATAATCCAAAATTAAAAAATAATTAGTAAAATATCCTACTCATTATGCGTACTTTTTTGCAAAAATTCATATTTCATATGATGTTAAGAAGCATAAGCAGTTTTATCGACTGAAATTTGACTTAGGGTTTATTATGTAGAATGATATTGCCGGTTTGGTTTATTTTGACAGGTTATGATCTATGTCAAAAAACTAAATAATCATTTGCCTAAGTGTCAGAAATTAATTTCTGTGCTTCGGCTTCCCTTTGGTTATTAATATCTACTTTTTTATTAAAGGAATAAGTAAAATTATGAAACTGAACAAATTAGCGATAGTTGTAGGTTTTGGTGCGGCTTTAGCTGCTGGCGCTGCAAGTGCTACTAACCAAGGTAGTGGTACAGTTAAATTCAGAGGTTCCATCATTGATGCACCTTGCTCAATCAAACACACCAATGTCGAAGTTGATATGGGTGCTGTTTCCAGTCACGTTTTGAAAGATGGTGGCCGTTCAGCTTCCAAGCCTTTCAAAATTGAATTAGAAGGTTGTACTGCTGAGACTAAAAATGGCGTGAAAACTACCTTTACTGGTGCAGAAGCTAGTGAGAAAGGTTTGCTGGCTATTGAAGGTACAGCACAAGGTGCAGCGATCGCAATCACTAACCACGGCAATGACGTTATTCCTTTGGGTACAGAGTCAGGCGCAATGTCCCTACATGAAGGCAACAATGATCTGAACTTCGCAGCATATCTGAAAGGTCTGACAGTAGTAGGAGAAGACGGTAAAGGCACCGGAGAAGTGAAACCAGGTGATTTCACTGCTATCGCAAACTTTACCTTAAACTACCTATAATATTGCAAGCTATCTGATAATTTTTATTATTTGAATATCAGGAAATTCACTTTAATTGTTAGCCTTGACTTTCCTGATAATATATTTAGGGTATTTCTGGGATATAACATGTAAGTAAGGTATGACTACAATAGTCTGTAACAAGATCTGTTTTATTGATGTAAATCAATATTATTAATGCTTGAGTAAGCAGATTGTGTCATTAACAAAGCTATCCCTATAGAGGTAAATTGAAATACCCTTTTTTATTTATTCAATCAGTGAAGCACAAACAGAGAACGTAACATATTACAGCTAGGCAGGACATGTGGCTATCTCTGCAACCTCAGTATCGGTCAGGCTCCTCAATTTAGATCGATGAACTTTAATGACGCCATGTATGAGGTAAGAACTCCTGTGCGCTTACAGACTTGATCATGTCTGACAGCGGCTAATTTCAAACTGGATGATTAACGATTCATTGTTCAGAGGATGCTATGGCTTTGTTTTCAGATTCTATGAGTCATGATTTTTTATCTAATAATAGAAAAATAATCAGTAATAAAAAGACAAACGGTAATAGAAATAATGTGATTAATCAAAAAAGAATAGCTAATAAAATAAAAACAGAACACCTGCTATTCGGAATTAATCCTCTTTTTGCTCTTATACTGTTTGCATTATCTGGCATTCAGGTTACTCATTCCAAGCCATCAGTTGAATTCAATATTGGTGCACTGGATGTCAATGAACGTGCCAATATTGATTTGGATAAATTTGCACGTGCTGGTTATATCATGCCGGGCAATTATATGATGAGTGTCCGGATGAATCAGCATGAACTCCAGGATACCTATTCCATCGATTTCATTGCACCGCCTGATGAGCCAACAGATAGTGAAGCCTGTATATCCCCTGAATTGGTGAAACAAATCGCACTGAAACAACAGTGGGTAGAAAAATTAGGTTGGCAGAATGAAGGTAAATGCCTTGATCTCACTACATTGCCAGGTACATCAGCCAGAGGTGATCTCGCTACTTATAAGCTTTATTTAATCATACCTAAAATTTACTTGGAATATGACTTACCAGATTGGGATCCTCCTTCTCGTTGGGATAATGGAATACCTGGATTACTGTTTGATTATAACGTTAACGCACAAACCTCTAAACCCGTTCACGGTAATAGTAGCCAACAGATAAGTGCTATTGGAACAGCGGGTATGAATGTCGGGGAGTGGCGTTTTCGGGCTGATTGGCAGGCCAAATATAACCGTTTCAAAAACCAGGGGGGTGATAAATTGAGTTCTTCTGGGGGGAGAGAACGTGATTGGGATTGGAGTCGTTACTATGTGTATCGTGCGATCCCTCGTTTGGAAGCGAAGTTGACATTGGGTGAGGATTACCTCAATTCCAGCATCTTCGATAGTTTCCGCTATACGGGTGTCAGTTTAGTGACTGATGAAAATATGTTGCCACCGAATTTACGTGGATATGCGCCTGAAGTCACAGGTGTAGCACGGACTAATGCCAAGGTGACAGTTAGGCAACAGGGGAGAGTGTTGTATGAAACTCAGGTTGCTTCCGGTCCATTCCGTATTCAGGATCTGAGTGATGCGGTAGTTGGAACACTGGATGTCAGAGTCGAAGAGCAAGACGGTGGTGTGCAAGAGTTTCAGGTTAATACTGCGACTATTCCTTATCTGACCCGCCCTGGACGAGTACAATATAAATTTGTTGGTGGTCAATCCACTAATGATAAGCATCGTCGTGAAGGGCCTGCGTTCGGCCTGGGTGAATTCTCGTGGGGAATTAACAACGGTTGGTCGCTGTATGGTGGTCTTTTAGCTGCGGGAGATTATAACGCCTTATCATTGGGGATCGGCCGTGATTTGATGATGTTTGGTGCATTGTCGCTTGATATGACGGAATCGAGGGCAAGATTACCGGGAGAAAACAAAACCCTGACAGGTGGATCTTATCGTCTTAGTTATTCGAAACGTTTTGATCAATATAACAGTCAGGTGACGTTTGCTGGATATCGTTTCTCTGAGCGTAATTTCATGAATATGGGACAGTATATCGATCGCCGCTATCGCAACGTTTCTTCCAATAGCGGTAAGGAGATGTATACCATTACCTTCAACAAACAATTTACAGATATTGGTTTAAATGCCTACCTTAACTATAGCCATCAAACTTACTGGAATCGGCCAACAAACGATCGCTATAACATTTCCTTATCCAAATATTTTGATATTGGGCGTTATAAAAATATCAGCGTCAATCTATCAGCCTATCGTAACAATTTTGACAATAAAAAAGATGATGGCATGTATCTGAATCTTTCCATTCCGTGGGGAGAAAGTGGCACTGTCAGCTACAACGGGTTGGTTAATCGTCAGGGCAATGCACATACAGTGGGTTATTTTGATCGTATTGATGACCGCAATAACTATCGTATTTCAATGGGTACGAGTGTCGGTGGTAGGGCATCAGTTGATGGATATTACAACCATTATGGTGATCAGACATTACTCACTGCCAGTGCCAGTTATCGGGATGGTGGCAATACTACGGCAGCCCTTGGCCTGCAAGGTGGGATAACTGTAACGGCAAAAGGGGCTGCACTGCACCGTACTAATATGCCTGGCGCAACTCGCTTAATGGTAGATACAGAAGGGGTTAGCAATGTGCCTATTCGAGGATTTGGTTCAGCGGTACATACCAACTACTTTGGTAAAGCTGTGCTGGCCGATGTGAATAACTACTATCGCAACAGAGCAAATATTGACTTAGATAACTTACCTGATGATGTAGAGGCACTGCGTTCTGTTCAGCAGGCAACATTAACGGAAGGCGCGATTGGTTATCGTAAATTCCAAGTGATATCAGGAAGTAAAGCAATGACAGTCATCCGGTTACCTGACGGTTCATTCCCACCTTTTGGTGCTTCTGTCTTGAATTCTGCTCAGCGTGAAATAGGGATTGTCAGTGATGATGGATATGCCTATCTGAGTGGAATAAATCAGGGGGAAAAACTGCAAGTGCATTGGGATGGACAAGCTCAGTGCGAGATTACAGTGCCAGATGAAATGACGTCAGAGTCTTTAACTTCACTTTTGCTACCTTGCCAGTTCTTAACAGACGATGGTAAGTAAATTGTAATGAAACTATCTGAAAAATCGTTATTTAATAAGGTATTATGTTTGTTTGATTTGAAAAATACGGCGATTAGCTAGTACAGCAAATATAAACATGAGTCTCTTTTGAGCTTGAGCAAATGACACTATGAAACTGAAAAATATTCTAATGATAACCGCTATGACGGTAAGTTGCTTGATGCCAATTCATCAGGCAACGGCAGCGATAGCGTTAGATCGTACTCGCGTGATTTTTAATGGCAATACAAAATCCGTCAGCTTGAACATTGAAAATCAGCATCTTGATTTGCCTTATTTGGCACAGGCATGGATTGAAGATGATAAGGGAAATAAGATCAATGGCCCGATTGTGGTTGTTCCTCCAGTACAACGTGTTGAAGCTGGAGCAAAGAGCCAGGTCAAAATTCAAACACTGCCGACGATAACCCAATTGCCACAAGATCGGGAAAGTCTGTTCTATTTCAACATACGTGAAATCCCACCACGTAGTGAAAAATCCAATGTGTTACAAATCGCTTTGCAAACACGCGTCAAGCTATTCTATCGTCCGGAATCTGTGATTGCACGGCGTATTGATCTTGATAATCCCTGGCAGGAAAAACTTACCTTAACCCGCGAAGGCAATCAATATGTGGTGAATAACCCAACACCTTATTATGTCACTATTTCAGAAGCCTCTAACAAGGTGAACGGTGAAAGCGTAGAGGCATTTAAGCCTCTCATGTTGGCACCCAGAAGTAGTGAGAAACTTGGAGGCACCGCTAACTCATTAGGTAATACACCAGTACTGACCTATGTCAATGATTATGGTGGACGTCCACAGTTAACATTCAACTGTAGTGGCAATACCTGTGCAGTGATAAAAGTTGTGACTAGTGGAAACTGATTGAATTGTACCGATGGTACTCCGTCAATCCAGATGTTGACGGGGCATCAATATAGAATTAGCCGAAATTATGATGAGTTTTTTTCGGTAAATAATTGGATAAATGTAGGGTAAATAATAATGAATCCGTTAAGCATCAGATTATCCAGATATATATTGCCGATGCTGTTTCTTTTCGGCATTGGTAGTCAGCAAAGTGCATATGCACAAGATAATCTGCGTCAGGATATCAGAATTACGCTAACTGTGCTTGCTCCCACTTGTTCGATTAAGACAGAAGATCAAAACATAGAAGTGGATTTTGGAAACATTCTTAACAGCGATCTTTATCTGAGGCATCGTACAAAGGGCAAGCCATTTTATCTGTATTTAAAGGATTGTGATCCTCAGATGATAAAACGTTTAAGGATCAAATTCTTGGGGGAGATGAGTCAAGAGCTACCGGGGTTGCTGGCAGTGAGATCCAACGATCGTCTTCATGGCATTGCTATTGGCATGGAAAAAATTGATGGTACGCCGATGCCGTTTAATAAAACCAGTGAATTCCCGTTATCAGCTAATAGCAGAGATAACATGATTACATTCCAGGCGTATGTACAAGCTACTCCCCGCTCTATTCAAGAAAAAAAGATTGGTGTTGGTCCATTTACTGCAATCGCGACTTTTGAAGTTAATTACGACTAGTCAAGCTGACTGGTTTTTCATCCACGATCTTTAGTCAGAGTTTGATGCTATTGGAAAATAAGTTATGCGCCATATTAAAAAATCGTTGTTGAAGCTAGCAGCCCTGTTGTTTTTGGTCAGTGCCACACATGCTTATGGTGGGGCTTATGTTATGCCGGTTGATACGATTTCCTCAGGAGATCAAGCTATTACGACTATGGAAATCATTGCATGGACAGAGGAAGAAGGGATACCCAATCCTTGCTATGGAGATACCGCATGCTATGTTGGCCCAGATGTGATGTATAAGAGTGGACATCGGCCGGGAATGTACGGCTCTTGCGTGGATGCAAAGGTGTGTTTGGATGCACGTAATTATCGGACAACCGCTGACGTTATGCGAGCTTATAAACTCAACTTTGGTATTCCTAAACGGGTAACATTTACCATCATGACCATAGATGCGGATTGTATCGGTTTGTTTTATACAACTGATATAAAAGAGGGATATGGTTTGTCTCAACAATTTCCAAATTCCACTTGCAACAAAATGCCGCCCCCGAACCAAGTTTGTAAAATTGAATTACCTTCTGAAATTGCTTATGGGGAATTAACTGCTACAGAAGTGAATAATGCGACCAAAACAATTGAGGGTAAATTTACATGTGCTATTAAGGGCGGCCAGATTATGCTGCATGCCAGATCAACTAATAATGAAGAAAAAGTTTATCTTGATTCCGATAAACAAATATATTCGACGTTACAGATTAATTACAAAAATGCGGAAGATAAAGTGAGTGTTGATAATAAAAGGGAGATCAATAATTTCACACTGACGTCAGTATTGCACACACTAACTCCCCCGAAAGCCGGAAAATATGAAGGTACTGCAATAGTTTATTTAACTTATTTATAAATTGAGAGCAAAGATATTATGCAAATCAGTATGCTGGTAGGAAAAAGAATCCAAATGAAAAGAAAAGAAATTAGAGTGACAGCAGCAGAGCTGGCAGACAAAATTGGAGTTAGCCATCAGCAATTGTCACGTTATGAACGCGGAACCAATAAAATTAGTCTGGAGCATTTGGTTGCTATTTCTATTGCCCTGGAAACTCCGGCAAATTGGTTTTTAGAGGATTGTTTTACTCCTCCTAAAGTTCATATGAATAATCAATATACCTGTGTAGCAGAAACAATTCTGGGTTTATAACATTGAATTTAATTAATAGTGGCCATTCCAATTCAGGAATGGCTTTGTTTTTTTATTCGTTAGATTTCCAACTTTGGGGAAGTTATTTTTTCAGAAAGATACCGCCAAAAATGACGGTATCTTATTTGGTAGAGTTATTTTAGGTGTATTTATTTGGCAATTTTAGCATGCATTTCTTGTACAGAAATAACCTGCTCAGTAGGATCAGCACTAAGTGCCATAGTCGTTGCAAAGCCACCATTTAGGGTTGTGTCATAGTGCACTTTATATTGCAGTGCGCTGCGACGCAGCAGTTTTGAATCTTCAATCGCCTGGCGACCCGCAGTGGTATTAACGATATAGTCGTATTCACCATTTTTGATCCTGTCCTGAATATGCGGGCGTCCTTCATGAACTTTATTTACCAAACGTGGGTTGATCCCTGCTTCACCCAATACAATTGCTGTACCGTGCGTCGCATCCAGTTCAAAGCCGTGTTTAAGTAATTTAGCTGCCAAATCAACAACACGTTCTTTATCACCTTCTCGTACAGACAGTAGTGCCCGGCTTTTCTTACGCATGGTGGAATTACTGCCTAACATTGCTTTTGAAAAGGCTTCGGCAAAGGTCCGACCAACCCCCATTACTTCACCGGTAGAACGCATTTCTGGTCCCAGAATTGGGTCAACACCTGGGAATTTATTAAATGGCAGTACGACTTCTTTCACGGAGTAGTAAGGTGGGATGATCTCTTCAATTGTACCTTGCTCAAGCAGAGACTGGCCTGCCATCACACGTGCCGCTATTTTTGCCAGCGGCATACCCGTTGCCTTGGAAACAAATGGGACGGTACGTGCTGCGCGTGGGTTCACTTCAATCAGGTAAACTTCGTTGTCTTTCACCGCAAACTGGACGTTCATCAGACCGCGGACACGCAGTTCAAAGGCCAGTTTTTCAACTTGCTGGCGCATAACATCCTGAATTTCTTTGCTCAAGGTATAAGCCGGCAAAGAACAGGCTGAGTCACCGGAGTGAACACCTGCTTGCTCGATATGTTCCATGATGCCGCCAATCAGGACACGTTCACCATCACAGATAGCATCCACATCAACCTCAACAGCATCATCAAGAAAGCGATCCAGCAAGACTGGTGCATCGTTGGATACGCTAACCGCAGTCTGGAAGTAACGGCGCAAGTCTGACTCGTCGTATACGATTTCCATTGCACGCCCACCCAGCACATAAGATGGACGAACGACCAGCGGATAACCAATCTCATTACCTTTTTCAACCGCCTGCTCGATAGTGGATACTGTGGCGTTGGCTGGTTGTTTCAGGCCAAGACGATTAACGGCTTGCTGGAAACGTTCACGGTCTTCTGCACGATCAATGGCATCAGGGCTGGTGCCGATAATAGGGACACCGGCGGCTTCCAGTTCACGAGCCAGTTTCAGTGGCGTCTGGCCGCCATACTGGACGATCACGCCTTTTGGTTGTTCAACACGCACGATTTCCAGCACGTCTTCCAGAGTGACAGGTTCAAAGTAAAGGCGATCGGAAGTGTCATAATCGGTAGAAACGGTTTCTGGGTTACAGTTCACCATGATGGTTTCAAAACCATCTTCACGCAGAGCCAGAGCAGCATGTACGCAGCAATAATCGAACTCAATGCCTTGCCCGATGCGGTTCGGGCCCCCGCCCAATACCATGATTTTCGGTTTGTCATTGTTCGGGTTGGCTTCACATTCGTCTTCGTATGTGGAGTACATGTAAGCAGTATCGGTAGCAAATTCAGCCGCACAGGTATCAACACGCTTATAAACTGGGTATAAGTTGTAGTCATAGCGTAGCTTACGGAGCTCTTTATCAGAGACTCCCACCAGTTTCGCCAGATGCGCATCAGCAAAACCTTTGCGTTTCAAATGGCGCAAGAAATCAGGGTTCAGGCCGTTAATACCTTGTTCTGCAACTTGTTCTTCCAGACGAATTAACTCTTCAATTTGCACCAAGAACCAGCGGTCGATATTGGTCAGGTTGAAGAGTCCATCAACGGACATACCAGCGCGGAAAGCATCAGCGATATACCAAATACGCTCAGCACCTGCATCTTTCAATTCACTACGGATTTTGGTCAGGGATTGTGGATCATCAAGATTGACTTTAGGATCAAATCCGGTTGCGCCGACTTCCAGACCACGCAGGGCTTTTTGCATGGACTCCTGGAAAGTACGGCCAATCGCCATCACTTCACCAACAGATTTCATCTGGGTGGTTAGGCGGTCATTACTGCCGGCAAATTTCTCAAAGTTGAAGCGAGGAATTTTCGTCACAACATAATCGATGGAAGGCTCGAAAGACGCAGGGGTGCGTCCGCCCGTGATGTCGTTCATCAATTCATCAAGGGTATAACCGACCGCCAGTTTTGCGGCGATTTTTGCGATTGGGAAACCTGTTGCCTTGGAAGCCAATGCTGATGAACGAGATACTCGTGGGTTCATTTCAATGACGATCAGGCGGCCATTTTTCGGGTTTACTGCAAACTGAACGTTTGAACCACCGGTTTCTACGCCAATTTCACGCAATACCGCCATCGAAGCGTTACGCATGATTTGGTATTCTTTGTCGGTCAGTGTCTGTGCTGGCGCTACGGTGATGGAGTCACCGGTATGGATACCCATTGGATCGAAGTTTTCAATGGAGCAGATGATAATGCAGTTATCGTTTTTATCCCGCACTACTTCCATCTCATACTCTTTCCAGCCAATCAGGGATTCATCGATCAGCAATTCATTGGTTGGAGAGAGGTCTAAGCCGCGTTCGCAGATTTCTTCGAACTCTTCACGGTTGTAGGCGATACCTCCACCGCTTCCACCCATGGTAAAAGAGGGGCGGATAATACAAGGGAAACCGACTTCTTCGGCTACCGCCAGCGCTTCTTCCATCGTGTGGGCAATGCCAGAACGAGCGGTGTCCAGGCCGATTTTCTTCATCGCCTTGTCAAAACGCTGGCGATCTTCTGCTTTATCAATGGCATCAGCGGTCGCACCAATCATGGTGACGCCAAATTCTTTCAGTACACCTTGGCGCTCCAGCTCCAATGCACAGTTTAGTGCCGTTTGCCCACCCATTGTTGGCAGGATGGCATCCGGGCGCTCTTTTTCAATAATTTTGCGCACTACTTCCCAATGGATCGGCTCGATATAAGTTGCATCAGCCATTTCAGGATCGGTCATTATCGTTGCTGGATTTGAGTTTACCAGAATGACGCGATAACCTTCTTCCCGCAGCGCTTTACAAGCCTGTGCGCCGGAGTAGTCAAATTCACAAGCCTGGCCAATTACAATTGGGCCAGCACCTAAGATCAGGATACTTTTAATATCAGTACGTTTTGCCATTTTTTTCTTCTCCTGATTATTTGGTGTTCTGAACGTTTGTCAGGCGATATTGCTCAATTAACTCGATAAAATGATCGAACAGCGAAGCGGCTTCATGTGGGCCAGGGCTAGCTTCTGGGTGCCCCTGAAAACTGAATGCTGGTTTATCAGTACGATGAATGCCTTGCAATGTGCCATCAAAAAGTGATTTATGTGTTACACGCAGATTGGCTGGAAGTGAGCTTTCATCAACAGCAAAACCGTGGTTCTGTGCCGTGATCATGACAACATTGCGATCCAAATCTTTGACTGGATGGTTTCCACCATGATGACCAAACTTCATTTTCACCGTTTTTGCACCACTGGCCAGTGCTAGCAACTGGTGCCCTAAGCAGATGCCAAATACAGGAATTTCGGTATCCAGGAAGGTTTTAATCGCTTCGATAGCATAGTCGCATGGCTCTGGGTCACCAGGTCCATTGGACAGGAAAATACCATCCGGTGCCATTTTCAGCACTTCATCTGCGGGGGTTTTTGCCGGAACAACGGTAACGCGGCAACCGCGATCTACCAGCATACGCAAGATATTGCGCTTCACTCCAAAATCATAGGCCACAATGTGGTAAGGCAATTCTTGCTCTTTGCGAGCTTCGGGTAGCCCATTCGCTAATGTCCAGCTTCCTTGTACCCATTGGTAAGATTGTGTTGTCGTGACTTCTTTTGCTAAATCCATGCCTTTCAGGCCAGGAAATGCTTTTGCTTTTTCCAGTGCAATTTGAGCATCCGTTTCATGACCTGCAATGATACAGCCGTTTTGTGCCCCTTTTTCTCTTAATAGTCGGGTCAGTTTGCGTGTATCGATATCCGCGATGGCAACGATATTATGACGTTTCAGGTAATCAGACAGGTTTTCTTCGCTGCGGAAATTACTGGTCACTAAGGGTAAATCACGAATAACTAAGCCTTGGGCTTGAATGGCGGGGGATTCTTCATCAGCGGCATTGATGCCGACATTACCAATATGGGGATAAGTAAGAGTAACAATTTGGCGGGAATAGGAAGGGTCGGTAAGTATTTCTTGATATCCGGTCATTGAGGTATTGAAGACCACTTCCCCAACAGCCACACCCTCAGCACCAATGGCGCGACCGTGAAATTGGGTTCCATCTTCTAGAACCAATATAGCTGACTTAATCAAAACGCCCTCCAAGATGAATAATAAGTCGCATCCAATGCATATTAATTCAGAATTAATCCTTAAAATCAATGCCAATCATGATTTTTGTCAAAATTTTGGCAAATTGCGCGCATTCTAATGATGAGAAGGGGGGTTGTCTACAAAAAATGGCATTTTTATTGGCTTTTTTACAACTCTTGGTCTGAATTTGAGTAAATGTAGCTGAAAAATATAAGGAAAGGGTGAGCAGATAAACGATTATGGTGAGAGAAAACTTAAGAACAGAAAAAATATGTGGTTTTTTTCGTGTTTATGGGAAAAAGACAACAAAAAGACTAAATATTATTAGAGAAATAGTAATTAATTTGGATATTTAATCATAGATTGTCTATATATCATTATTACGCAATTATTTTAAAAATAATTGCGTAATAACAAATAATTATAATATTTAAAATTTAAATTTCATCAAGATTTAGTACATCTTTCATATTATAAAGCCCACTGTTTTTTCCTGTTAGCCATATTGCTGCCTTAATTGCGCCATTAGCAAAGGTCATGCGGCTTGAAGCCTTGTGGCTTATCTCTACACGTTCACCGATATCGGCAAAAATCGCGGTATGCTCTCCCACAATATCACCTGCTCGTACGGTGGCAAATCCAATGCTTTTAGGATCTCGTTCTCCTGTATGGCCTTCACGGCCATAAACTGCGCAGTTTTTGAGATCGCGGCTCAATGTATTGGCGATGGATTCACCCATTGCCAGTGCTGTTCCTGATGGCGCATCTACTTTATGGCGATGGTGGGCTTCAATAATCTCGATGTCGGTATATTCCCCCATAACTGCGGCAGCTTTTTCCAGCAATTTTAGTACCAGATTGACGCCGACACTAAAGTTCGCAGCAAAAACAATGGGGATCTCACGGGAGGCTTCTGCAATGGCTTGTTTACCGGCATCATCAAAACCTGTTGTGCCGATGACCATTGATTTGCGATATTGCCGACAAATGGAGAGGTAGGTCAATGTGCCTTCAGGGCGAGTAAAATCGACCAGTACATCAAAGTGTTCAATGACCTGATGCAGGTCATCACTGATAATCACGCCGTTTTTACCAATCCCAGCCAGCTCTCCAGCATCGGTTCCCACTAATGATGAGCCGGAACGCTCTAATGCTGCACCAAGCGTAACACCATCCAACAACTGGACAGCCTGAATGAGGTGGCGTCCCATGCGCCCGCCAGCGCCCACGATAGCAACACGAGTATCTGTATCAGCCATAAGGCCCTCTCTATAAATCATTTTTAATTGAGGTAACAAAGGAAAGTTCTACAGCTTAACTGGCAAGAACTGGCTGCGCCAGACTTATAGTCTGGCAATAAGAAAAACAGGGATTATGTTGGAAATTATAAAATTTGTTTATTTTCCTGCTTCTGGTAATTCGTAATGATTGTTTGAGTGATATTTAGTTATTATTTTGTCCGAAGTGGCTTCGTTACGGAGGCATTTAGCTAGAAACTCTATGAATACACTAAGTTTTGGTGGTAAATGTCGCGTTGGTGGGTAGAGTATCCAGAGTTCACCAGTGTAGTTGGCCTTAAAGTTCCAATCAGGCAGTACTTGGACTAGCCGTCCCTGTTGTAAGGCCTGTTTAGCAGTAAAGTAAGGTAAACTGCCAATACCGATATGTTGCAACACTGCATCAAGCCTGACTCCTGTATGATTGGCAGCATAACGTCCATGAATATTGACGGTAGCAATTTTGCTTCCCTGACTAAATTTCCAGCGTGAATCACTTGGTTCTTCTCCAAGATAGATACAGCTATGATTTTTCAGGTCGTGTGGATGCTGTGGAGTGCCATGTTTTGCAAGGTATTCAGGTGTTGCACATAACATATGCCAAATATTCAATAAACGCCGTCCCATAAGACCAGAAGGCGGTTGATCAGTAATTCGTATGACGAGATCAATCTGATCATCTATCAAATCCACATACCGATCATCAAGCCGTAAATTCACGTCTACTTTGGGATAACAGGCAAGGAAAGCAGGTATATGAGGATGAACGACAAAACGCCCTACCGCTTTAGGAACACTGACTCGTATTATTCCTTGTGGCTCATGACTAAAATTTCCTGATACAGACATCACTTCCTGGGCAGCATTTACCATATCCAAGCAATGTTCGTAAATTTCCAGCCCATTTTCACTCAAACGTAGCTTACGTGTTGTTCTCTGTAAGAGGCGAGTTCCAAGTGCTTTTTCCAGTTTGGCCACAGAGCGACTAATGGCGGAAGGAGTAGCTGCAAGCTGACGTGCTGTTTCTGAGAAGCTACCTGTCTCAACCACTTTCGCGAAAATGGCCATCTCCCGCATTAGATTTATCGTGTTATTTGTGCTCATAAGTCAAAAGTTATTTGATTTTTTGATGGATTATCACAATTAGGTTCATTTAATACAATCAGGGGAAATATGTTGATATCAGGGAATATTAATTATGTCTGAACGCCTTTATTTATCCAGCTCTATACTGGCAGGAGAAGTTGAAATTCTGGATTGCTCACTTTGTGACGATCAACGTTATGCGATCCAATTAAAAGAAACTCCATTTCATCCTCAAGGAGGAGGGCAACCCAGTGATATTGGCTGGCTTAATGATGTAGAGGTCATTCATGTCACGTTAGAAAATGATAGAATAATCCATTACACAACACATCCAGTAAACACAGGGATTGCCTTTGCCCGTGTTGATGAGAAACGCCGACAATTACATTCACAGTTGCATTCTGCGGGGCATCTTATCGGCCATATTACCGAGCTTCTGGGTTGGCATCCCATTAAGGCACACCACTGGCCTGGAGAAAGCCGTGTTGCCTTCAAGCCAGGCCCTGATGCACAAATCTTTTCAATTGAATATCTCCAAGAAAAATGTGACCAATTTATTGATGAGAACTTACCTTGCCAAATCACTATGCATGATGATGGGTTTAGGGAAGTCGGTTTTGGCGAATTTATACCTTACCCTTGTGGTGGAACACATGTGGCGTCATTAAGGCAAATTCATGGTCTTCAGATACAGGCTATACAAGAAAAGAAAGGTAAGTTATCAGTACAATATGATGTAGTATTGCCATCATCATTCACTTAATAATAAATACTTTCTTTTTTGATTGAAACTCGGTTTTTTGCTGGAAATCGTATCAGGATTAATTAATTGATCATACGTCCCAACCTAAAAAAACCGAGTTTAAATAAAACTGAAGCTAATTAACCTCTTTCACTTCAACCCGTAACTCTTTTGGTACTTCAAAAACAATATTTTCTTCTCGACCATACAGTTCGTTAACTGTTTCTGCGCCGAAATTTTTCAAGCGTTCAATAACCTGTTGTACTAAAATATCAGGCGCCGATGCACCTGCCGTGACACCCACTGCGCTTACACCTGTGATCCACTCTGGCTGGATATCTTCGGCAGAATCAATCAAATAGGCAGGCTTGCCTACGCGCTGCGCAAGTTCCGCCAGACGATTTGAGTTTGATGAGTTTTTAGAACCAACAACTAACACTACATCAGCCCCTAATGCCAAATCACGTACCGCTTCTTGGCGGTTAGTTGTGGCATAGCAGATATCGTCTTTGCGTGGGCCAACAATATTGGGGAACCTTGCATTAAGCGCATCAATCACTTCTGAGGTATCATCAACAGAAAGTGTTGTTTGTGTCATAAAGCAGAGGTTATTTTCATCCTTAACTTGCAGTTTCCACACATCTTCCGGCGATTCCACCAGATACATGCCACCGTTGGGGTTATTGTATTGCCCCATTGTACCTTCTACTTCAGGATGACCGGCATGTCCGATTAAAATCGCCTCCTTGCCTTTGCGACTTGCTCTTGCTACTTCCATATGAACTTTAGTGACCAGCGGGCAGGTAGCATCAAACAGCATGGTTAAATGACGGGAGCGGGCTTCTGCACGAATGGCCTGGGAAACACCATGAGCAGAGAAGATCAAAATGGCGCCATCAGGCACTTCTGAAATTTCTTCAATGAAAATGGCACCACGTTTCCTGAGGTTGTCAACCACATAACGGTTGTGTACCACTTCATGACGAACATAGATGGGAGCACCGTACAATTCCAGTGCGCGTTCCACGATGCTGATAGCACGATCAACACCCGCACAGAAACCACGAGGGTTAGCCAGCAATATTTGCATGGGTTTCCTCCAACTGAGGGTCAATTTCCAGCACTTCAATTTCAAAAGTGATGTTTTGTTCAGCCAGCGGATGGTTAAAATCAACAGTAATGGAACCTTCAGCCACTTCTTTGACAAATCCCGGCATTTCACTGCCGTTTATGGCCGTAAATAACATAATGGTTCCTACTTCTGGGACACCGGCATCGGAAAAATCGCGAGGAGTAAAATATTGGACTAAATCAGGGTTGTGTTTGCCAAAAATAGTTTCCCCAGCCAGCGTAAATTGATGCTTATCACCAACTTTCAACCCAAGAAGCTGCTCTTCCAGTGGGGCAGAGAGGCTACCATCACCGAGGCGGAATAATGCGGGTTTACCTTGACTATAAGTCGAATCTGCCGTAGAGCCATCATCCAGCTTTAATGTGAAATGTAATAAAACTGCACTGTGCGCTTGCACCTGCATTGACATGTTGCTCAAGCCTTTTACTTAAAAATGATTGCAAGTATACCGTTATTGGGTATAGACGAAGTTACCAGCCCCAGTTAACCATGCTAGGGCTGGTTTATTATCATTCTTTCAATGACTAAGTTTTCGAGACTGCTTGCTTGTCCTGGTCATCAGGGCTGATAAAGCTCTCAATGATAATGAGAGCAGCTCCGATGCAAATTGCAGAATCAGCAATATTAAAGGTAGGCCAGTGCCACTCTCCGACATAAAAGTCGATAAAATCGACAACAAAGCCATGCACCAGCCTATCGAACAAATTTCCCAAAGCCCCACCAATCACTAAGGCGTAGGCAATATTGCTCAGTTTTTGCTTGGCATTGGAACGATACATCATTACCAGCAATACAACCGTGATGGCAACGGCCACCAATGCAAAGAACCAACGCTGCCAGCCACCCTTATCGGCCAGAAAACTGAAGGCTGCCCCTAAGTTCTGGGCGTAAGTCAGATTGAAATAAGGTATCAATGGAATGGATTCGTACAGCGTGAAATGCTGCAACACTAAGTATTTGCTTCCCAAATCCAGTATTAATACCACAACAACCAGCCAAAGCCAGCGAAGTCCGGTGGAACAAATGGGTTTACTCATCAGGCAAATTTACGCTCTTCACCGTTACCGGCAACGTTAGTCACACAGCGGCCGCAAAGTTCTGCATGTTCCGCCACCTGGCCCACGTTTTTAGCATAGTGCCAGCAACGTGGACATTTTTCTCCGTCTGCTTTGCGCAAGGCCACTTTCAGGCCTGCAATTTCGCTTTGCTGTGCATCCTCACCGGCGGCTGCATAAGCAGCAACTTCAACCTGAGAGGTCAGCAGGACAAAGCGCAGTTCATCAGACAGTTTGTTGAGTTTTTCTGCCAGTGCTTCATTTGCATAGAGTGTGACAGCGGCTTCCAGTGAACTGCGTATATGCTTATCATTACGAGCCTGTTCCAGAACTTTGTTCACTTCGCTACGTACTGCCAGCAGATCAGCCCAGAAAGTATCGTTCATATCTTCACCATCTGCCAGCCCAAACAGTCCGTCATACCACTCTTCGGTAAAGACGTATTGAGCACGTTTACCTGGCAATTCATGCCAAATTTCATCAGCAGTAAACGACAGAATCGGCATCATCCAGCGAACCAAGGCTTCTGCGATATGGAACAATGCAGTCTGGCAGCTACGACGGGCAAGGCCATCACTTTTCGCGGTATACTGGCGATCTTTGATGATATCCAGATAGAATGAGCCCATTTCCACGGAACAGAATTGCATCAAGCGTTGAACCACAGAATGGAAATCATATTCTTCATAGTATTTAAGGATATCTGTCTGTGCGGCTTGGGCACGACCTACTGCCCAGCGGTCCAGAACAACCATATCTTCTGCGTTTACCATATGCTCTTCTGGGTTGAAACCATTCAGGTTTGCCAGCAGGAAACGGGCGGTGTTGCGGATACGGCGGTAAGCATCAGCAGAACGTTTCAAGATTTCGTCAGAAACAGCGATTTCGCCAGTGTAGTCAGTGGCTGCCACCCATAAACGCAGGATATCTGCGCCCAGTTTGTTCATCACATCTTGTGGGCTGACGGTATTACCGATGGATTTGGACATTTTACGCCCTTGTTCATCAACGGTGAAACCATGAGTCAGAACTTGGCGGTAAGGGGCTTTGCCTTTGATCGCAGTGGACAGCATCAATGAAGACATGAACCAGCCACGGTGCTGGTCAGAACCTTCCAGATACAGATCGGCTGAATTGCCGTTGAATTCTGGACGGGCATCCACAACCGAAGAATGGGTACTTCCTGAATCAAACCAAACATCCAGTGTATCTGGTGCCTTGGTGTAATCTGCGGCTTCATCACCCAGCAGGTCTGCTGTGTCCAGATCCCACCATGCCTGAATGCCATCGACTTCGACGCGCTTGGCGACTTCTTCGATCAATTCAACGGTACGAGGATGTGGCTCTTGTGTCTCTTTATGAATGAACAGAGACATTGGTACACCCCATGTACGTTGGCGAGAGATACACCAGTCTGGACGGTTTTCTACCATTGATTCGATACGTGCTTGCCCCCAACCAGGGATCCACTGAACATCTTTGATCTCTTTTAGAGATTGTGCGCGTAAACCATTTTTGTCCATGCTAATGAACCATTGTGGTGTTGCACGGAAGATAATTGGTTTTTTGTGGCGCCAACAGCACGGGTAGCTGTGTTGGATTTTTGCCAGACTCAGTAGTGTGCTTTTTTCTTTCAGCAATTCAACAATGATGTCGTTGGCTTTAAAGACAAATTGTCCATCCAGTGAAGGATAAGTGCCAGAGAGATAGCAGCCATTCGGACCAACCGGATTGGCGATTTCAAGGCCATATTTTAAGCTGATAGAGTAATCGTCTGGACCGTGACCACCAGCAGTATGTACAGCACCTGTACCAGCTTCAAGCGTTACGTGATCACCGAGGATGGCGGGAACATCGTAACTCATGAATGGATGGTTGAAGCGCAACAGTTCCAGAGCTGTACCCGTGCAATCGCCTAAAACTTCCCATGCAGTGATATCCGCGCGCTGCATAACGCTTTCGACAAGTTCAGCCGCCAGAATGATGCATTCATCATTGATTTTGACCAATTGGTAGCTAATTTCCGCACCTAAGGCAATTGCACGGTTTGCTGGCAGTGTCCACGGGGTGGTTGTCCAGATGATTAAAGAAACAGGCAGCCCTTGTGGTTGTACATCAAATTTGGCATACACGGCATCGGCATCAACGGCCGCGAAGCGCACGTCGATGGAAGGGGAGGTTTTATCGTAGTATTCCACTTCCGCTTCGGCGAGGGAGGAACCACAGTCAGTACACCAGTGAACGGGTTTTACGCCTTTCAGCAAGTGTCCATTTTTGATAATACGGCCTAGTGCACGAATGATGTCAGCTTCGGTTTTGAAGTCCATGGTCAGGTAAGGTTTATCCCAATCGCCCAGTATACCCAGACGTTTGAAGCCCGCTTTCTGTGCTTCGACCTGAGTTATGGCATATTTACGGCACTCAGCACGGAATTCAGCGGCGGAAAATTTTTCCCCTGGCTTGCCGATAATCTGCTCAACCTTGAGCTCAATAGGCAAACCGTGGCAGTCCCAACCTGGAATATAAGGCGAGTCGAAGCCTGATAGCCCCTTGGACTTAATAACAATATCTTTGAGAATTTTATTAACTGAGTGACCAATATGAATATCGCCGTTTGCATAGGGAGGGCCATCATGCAAAATAAACGTTTTCTTGCCAGATTTTGCTTTTCTAATTGCCTGATACAAACCTTCTTTGTACCAACGTTTCAACATATCTGGTTCGCGCTTAGCTAAATCCCCGCGCATAGGGAACCCTGTTTCCGGTAAATTCAGGGTGTCTTTATAGTCACTCATTATAGATTCTCAGTTCCAATTTTCCGCTAGATACATGACTTGGATCGCTGCAAGAGATAGTTCCTCGCAACAACCACATCATTTGCGATTTGCTGTTTAAGCGCATCAAGCGAAGCAAATCGCTGCTCATTACGCAATTTTTTACGTAATACCACATCGATATGATGCCCATACAGATCCATTTGGGTATCAATCAAATGCACTTCAAGTTGCAGGCCAAGGCCAGCAACTGTGGGGCGATTGCCTATGTTTGCAACACCCGGTAGGGGGGTATCGCCCAGTCCGTGGACCTCAACAGCATAAACGCCCTTAACAGGCGCAACGAGACGTTTCAATGGTAAGTTGGCAGTGGGAAAACCAATGGTGCGTCCCAATTGCTTACCATGAACAACTCTGCCACTTATACTGTAAGGATGCCCCAGTAATATTTCAGCCAAGGCCAAGTCATCACTTTGCAGTGCCTGACGAATGGCTGTACTGCTGATCCTAAGACCGCTGTCACAAAAACTGTCTGTGCTGGCGACATCAAAACGGTATTGTTTACCTGCTTGCTGCAAATAGTGGAAATCTCCGCGGCGATTTTTGCCAAAACGGAAATCGTCTCCTATTGCCAGAAACTTAACACCCAGTTTTTCAACGAGCAACTGTGAAACAAAGGCTTCAGGTGAGTTGGCTGCAAAATGTTTGTCAAATTTCACACATAACAGATAATCAACGTCATTTTGGGCTAGATACTTTATTTTATCTCTCAGCCTAGTCAGGCGAGCTGGCGCTTTATCTGCCACAAAAACTTCCAGAGGCTGCGGTTCGAAAATCATAACCATCGTCGGTAATCCGAGACGCTGCCCTTCTTGCTTCAAGTGTTTTAATAAAGCTTGATGCCCGCGATGGACACCATCAAAATTACCAATCGTCAGCACGCAACCATGGTGACGCGCCCGGATATTGTGTATACCGCGAATTAGCTCCATAGCTGGCTCAATACCGTGGAAATTGTTGGATTATACCTTGTACAAAGCTTAAGGTTAACCCACGATCACAAAGGGTTTTAATTAATAACCTGATTCATACAATAAAAATAGGCTAGATGCCCGAAAAATATTTAATTTATCGCATTTCTCTGTGATTCATTCAGTTTTTTATTGCGAAAGACTGTATTCCCTCTGAGTAAGCTGATAAAATCCCGCCCCATCACAACGTAACCAGCGTCGCTGTACAACGACGCTTATTTGCACAAATCCATTGACAAAAGAAGGCTGAACAGGCATATTCCTCGGCCTTTGAATTGTCCTCGATAGAATATATTTGGGAGTTGGACCTTGGCTAATATCAAATCAGCTAAGAAACGCGCCGTACAGTCTGAGAAACGCCGTCAGCACAATGCGAGCCGTCGTTCTATGGTGCGCACTTTTATCAAGAAAGTCTACGCGGCTATCGCTGCTGGCGATAAAGAAGCTGCACAGAAAGCATTCAATGACATGCAACCAATTGTTGATCGTCACGCCTGCAAAGGTCTGATCCACAAAAACAAAGCAGCACGTCATAAATCTGCTCTGGCAGCACAAATCAAAGCAATGTAATCATTGGTTTTGATGATGCTAAAAAAACCGGCTCAAAGCCGGTTTTTTTGTATCTGCTGGTTTTAACGTATTAGTTTTAATATGCTGTTTTTAAACAATAACTTTAATATAATTTTTCAGGGCGACTTTTTGGCGGTGAGCTGAATAAAGCAGAAAAATCTTTGTTACACACGCGCTGGACTGCCGGATGCTGAATCATACGCTCGGCAAAGATGACGTAATATTCTTCCTGTACCGTATCCAATCGACCTATCTCAACAATATCACTATCAGCGAAAATATCATTGGCGTAGAAAGAAGGCGCAATGAAAATGGCGTTGTGATACAAACCAAATGCTTTCATCAAAGCGGCATCATCAAATTCGCCCAGCACTTCAACTTCAAGATTTTTATTGCGTATCCATGTCAGGAGCTTTCTGCCCAACATCGAGCGGCGACCCGGAATTAATAAACGGCGCTCTTCCAAACATGCTGGAAAGGGTTTTTCTGGGATCGGTTGGCGGCAGTAAAAACTGATATTACATTCCCCCAATTTCACTGAAAACAATCCTTCCTGTTGAGAAGAATCTACTGGACAATCGGATAGGATCATATCCAGCTTATGCTGGCTAAGTTGTTCAAGCAGCATTTCATGTGTCGATTCAAAACACCGCAAGTGGATCTTTTCGTGCTCTACAACGGTCGTTTCCAACACTTTACTGACTAAACGTTTGGACAGCGCATCAGCGACACCCACATCAAACAGCAGATTTGATTCTCGGCTGTAAGTAACGATGTCCATCATTTCTTGGCTGAGTGTAAACATCTTATCCGCATAGCGGAAAACTAATTGTCCTAGTTCTGAGGGTACTAATCCTCTTCCCTGGCGTTTGAATAACTTTCCACCCAGACGCTCTTCCAACGCTTTTATCTGTCCTGTAATGGTTTGTGGGGTCAGATATAGCGCTTCTGCCGCTCCCACAACAGAGCCTTCCTTGCAAACGTGCCAAAAATAATAGAGGTGGTTAAAATTTAAATGTGAAACCCGCATATATTTATCCTTGTGTATCGCCTCACATCTGTATAACAGTCGTGACCATACATTTCAGGTCGCCAGATTATGGCGTTTTCCTATTTTTCTATCACTATTTTTATTACTATGAAAATACTCGCGGCATCTCAGTTATGGCATTGCAGTTATAAAAGTTTTGCCGCAAATATTAAAAGAGTGAATTACCTCGGAAATTCTTTCTATATCTGTGCTTAAATTAATCTATTCATCTCTTTTTGACCACGTTTTTTCTTCGGCATTTTTCTTCGGTAACAGTATGGTGAGTAACCCATAACCAACAACAGCCGCGGTTGTGGAACCAATCAATATGCCCAAGCGTGAATAAGTACTGAAGGTATCATTGAGACCTTCAAATGCCAGACCTGAGATAAAGATAGACATGGTAAAACCGATTCCACACAGTACGGAAACAGCAAAGATTTGTTTCATGCCAATTTTTTCCGGCAATTTGGCGATTCCCAGTTTTACCGAAATCCAGCTAAACAGGAAAATACCCAATGGCTTACCAATAAACAGGCCAAGTGCAATGCCTATTGGTAATATACTGGTTAAGCCACCTAATGTGACGCCCCGTAGTGAAACACCCGCATTGGCAAAAGCAAACAGTGGCAGAATTAAATAAGCAACCCATGAATGCAGTTCATGCTCCAGGGTTTCTGAGGGTGACTCACCTTTTTTATCTCGAAGAGGGATCAAGAATCCAACAATAACGCCAGCCAGTGTGGCATGAACACCTGATTTCAAGATACACACCCATAAAACAGCACCAACAATCAGATAAGCGGATGTTTTAGCTATTCCTTTCCAATTCATCCAAGCCAATAGCCCAATCATGGCAGTCGCCAAGCCTAATGCTGCCAAGGATATTGTTTTGGTATAGAACAAAGCGATAATAATGATGACACCTAAATCATCAATAATCGCCAGCGCAAGCAAAAATACTTTTAATGCGGTGGGAACGCGTTTCCCCAATAACGCCATGATCCCTAGTGCAAAAGCAATATCTGTTGCGCAGGGAATTGCCCAACCTTGTTGGGTGATTTCATCACTGCCATTAAACAGCAGATAGATCAATGCTGGAGCTAACATCCCCCCAAGTGCAGCAATGGCTGGGAAAATGGCTTTGTCGCGACCAGCAAGTGAGCCTTCCATGAGTTCCCGTTTCACTTCCAGCCCGACAATGAGAAAAAACACGGCCATTAATCCATCATTTATCCATAGTAATAATGGCTTATTGATTTCCAGCGCTGCGAATTGCACTGCAACAGGAAGGTTGAGAAATTGATGATAAATACCCTGCAATGGCGTATTCGCCATAACCAGCGCAAAAATGGCCGCTATAATGAGAAGGACTCCTCCAGCGGCCTCTAATTTCAAAAATTGGCGAATGATTGCAGTCATGGATAAATTAACCTATGAAATGGATCAAAGTCATGCATGTTATGCTAGTCATAACTTCGGAAAAAGTAGATTATTTATGCTATATTAATCGCTATATTCGAATTGTAATATAATGAAATAATATTTTTCGAACTATTGATAAATTACACTGTATAGAAGAAGAAATTTTAATCATTATTTGTGCTAACGATATGAGTAAGATACTCCATGACAACGTTACTTTTCCTGTTTGTCCTTGGCGCAGCGTTGCTACATGCCAGTTGGAATGCCTTGGTTAAGATTAGCGCAGATCGGTTCTTGGGCATTTCAATCATTGTCTTTTTTGCCGGAATTATCGCCACATTGGGATTGTTTTGGGTTGAATTGCCATCATTATCCTCTCTGCCGTGGTTAATCTTCTCTGCTGTTTTACATACGGCTTATTGTCTGTTTTTAAGCCGCTCTTATGCTACGGGAGATTTAGGGCAGGTATATCCAATTGCCAGAGGTTGTGCGCCACTCATTACCGCTTTATTTAGTTGGGTAATTTTGCAGGAAATGTTACCTCCCCTTGCTATGTTAGGAGTAGGGCTTATTATCGTGGGGATTATGTTAATTGCTTTTCCACACGGGAAAAATTCTCTTCAACTGGATCGCAAAACGTTAATTGCAGTAATCACAACATCGGTATTTACCGCTGGTTATACTTTATCCGATGGAGCCGGCTCCAGAGCCAGCGATAATACTTTGTCCTATATCTTATGGCTGTTTGCTATCAATGGCTGGGTAATGGGCGCAATTATGTATTTCCGGTATTGGAATACTGCCGGAAGGATGCTCCACCAATACTGGAAACAGGGAGTACTGGGCGGGCTGATGCAATTATTGAGTTATGGCATCGTGATTTGGGCTATGAGCCATGCACCTATCGTGCTGGTTGCGGCATTGCGCGAAACTAGCGTGTTATTTGCAATGTTATTGTCAGTCGTTATCTTGCGGGAACCGTTTAGTAAAATGCGATTATTAGCTTGTATTGTGATTGTGGCTGGGGTTATTGGTACGAAGCTAGGGTAAAGCAAAAATTCACTTCCCTTTAAAATTGAAGGTAACTTAATAGATTAGAAATCCCGCCGGATTATCAACACATTAGAAAGATAATCAGGCGGGATTTATGCGAGATCTCACAAAGGTATCAAATTACTTAGTCAGATCATCAAAAAATTTCTTCACGCCATCAAGGAAACTTTTGGAGCGAGGGCTGTTGGTTTCACCGCTTTTTCCGCCAAAAGATTCGCCCAATTTACGCATCAGTTCTTTTTGCTCTTCATTCAGCTTAACCGGTGTTTCTACTACGACACGGCACAGCAAGTCGCCCTGAACACCGCCACGGACGGATTTAACACCTTTACCTTTCATACGGAACAACTTGCCAGTCTGGGTTTCCGTCGGGATTTTCAGGCTGACACGACCATCAAGGGTTGGAACTTCAATTTCTCCGCCCAATGCCGCGGTTGCGAAGTTGATCGGAACTTCACAATAAAGATTGCTACCATCGCGCTCGAAGATATGGTGAGGCTTGACTTGCACCTGAACGTACAAATCGCCGGATGGTGCTCCGTGTTCACCGGCTTCACCTTCACCACTCAAGCGAATGCGATCGCCAGTGTCGACGCCTGCTGGAATTTTAACGGACAGCGTTTTGTATTTTTCAACACGACCATGTCCATGACATTTACCGCAAGGATCTTTGATGATTTTTCCGCGTCCATGACACTGCGGACAAGCCTGTTGAACTGCGAAGAACCCTTGGCGCATTTGTACCTGACCTGCCCCGTGACAGGTTGGGCAAGTTTCTGGGCTGGTGCCCGCTTTAGCTCCGCTGCCATGACAGGTATCACAAGATTCCAGGGTTGGAATGCGGATCTCTTTGGTCACACCACGGACAGCTTCTTCCAGGGTTAATTCCATGCTGTAACGCAGGTCTGAGCCACGGCTAGGACGCTGCTGACGACGGCCACCACCGAAAATATCTCCGAAAACGTCACCAAAGATATCGCTAAAGTCAGCTCCGCCACCGAAACCACCTGCGCCACCGCCCATGCCACCCTGTTCAAAGGCTGCGTGACCATATTGGTCATAAGCGGCACGTTTCTGAGAGTCTGTCAGGATCTCATACGCTTCTTTAATTTCTTTGAATTTACTTTCTGATTCTTTATCACCCTGGTTACGGTCAGGGTGATATTTCATTGCCAGCCGTTTATAGGCTTTTTTGATCTCTTTTTCGTCTGCGGTTTTGGAAACTCCCAAAACTTCGTAATAATCTTTTTTTGCCATCGTATTGTTTACCCTTAACACGCACGCACGGGCGTGGAGTTACCTCAACGCCCGTGCCAGTTAACAAGTAACAGGCGCCCTGTTACTTTGCCCGCTAAGGGCTATTATTTTTTGTCTTTAACTTCTTCGAATTCAGCGTCTACAACGTCGTCGTCTTTCTTCGCGTTGTTTGCGCCAGCATCGGCAGCAGCACCAGCCTGGGCTTGTTGTTGTGCAATTTCCAGCAGTTTCTTGGATGCTTCAACCAGGGCTTGGATCTTCGCTTCAATTTCAGCTTTATCTTCGCCTTTCGCAGCAGTTTCCAGTTCAGAAGTTGCTTTCTCGATTGCCGCTTTATCATCCGCAGTGAGTTTGTCACCCGCTTCTTCAACTTGCTTACGAGTGCCGTGGATCAATTGGTCAGCTTGGTTACGAATCTGAACCAACTCTTCAAACTTGCGGTCAGCTTCTGCGTTTGCTTCTGCGTCACGTACCATCTGTTGGATTTCTTCTTCGTTCAAACCAGAAGATGCCTTGATGGTGATGTTTTGCTCACGGCCCGAGTTTTTGTCTTTCGCAGAAACGTGCAGGATGCCGTCAGCATCGATATCGAAAGTAACTTCGATCTGCGGAGTACCGCGCATTGCTGGCTGGATACCATCCAGGTTGAACTGACCCAGAGATTTGTTATCGCTGGCACGCTTACGCTCACCTTGTAGTACATGGATCGTTACCGCAGACTGGTTGTCTTCCGCTGTAGAGAACACTTGACTATGTTTAGTTGGGATAGTGGTGTTCTTAGAAATCAGGGAAGTCATCACGCCGCCCATGGTTTCAATACCCAGAGACAGTGGAGTTACGTCCAGCAGCAGAACGTCTTTCACGTCACCAGCCAGTACACCGCCTTGAACTGCTGCACCCATTGCAACTGCTTCATCTGGGTTCACGTCTTTACGTGGTTCTTTGCCGAAGAAATCTGCAACTGCTTTCTGCACCAGTGGCATACGAGTCTGACCACCAACCAGAATAACGTCGTTAACGTCAGAGACAGACAGGCCCGCGTCATTCAATGCAACTTTCAGAGGCTCGATAGAACGTTTAACCAAGTCTTCAACCAGAGATTCCAGTTTTGCACGAGTCACTTTAATGTTCATGTGCTTAGGACCGGTTGCATCTGCTGTGATGTATGGCAGGTTTACATCAGTCTGCTGTGCAGAAGAAAGTTCGATTTTCGCTTTTTCTGCTGCTTCTTTCAGACGCTGCATTGCCAGTGGGTCATTACGCAGATCGATGCCTTGTTCTTTCTTAAATTCGTCAACCAGATAGTTGATCATGCGGCTGTCGAAATCTTCACCACCTAAGTGGGTATCACCATTGGTTGCCAGAACTTCATACGTTTTTTCGCCATCAACTTCATCGATTTCGATGATAGAGATGTCGAAAGTACCACCACCCAAGTCATAAACTGCGATGGTGCGGTTGCCCACTTCTCTGTCCAGGCCGTAAGCCAGTGCAGCCGCAGTGGGTTCGTTGATGATACGCTTAACTTCCAGACCTGCGATACGGCCAGCATCTTTAGTTGCCTGACGCTGTGCGTCGTTGAAGTATGCAGGAACGGTGATAACTGCTTCGGTTACTGGTTCTCCCAGATAATCTTCCGCGGTTTTCTTCATTTTTTTCAGAACTTCAGCAGAAACCTGAGGTGGAGCTATTTTTTGGCCTTTGACTTCCAGCCACGCATCGCCGTTGTCTGCACCCATGATTTTGTATGGCATGATAGATACGTCACGCTGCACTTCTTCGTCTTGGAAACGACGGCCAATCAAGCGTTTAATGGCGAACAGGGTGTTTTGCGGGTTAGTAACAGCCTGACGTTTAGCTGGTTGACCAACCAGAGTTTCACCATCCTGAGTATATGCGATGATAGAAGGTGTGGTACGGTCACCTTCGCTGTTTTCAAGCACACGAGTGGTTGTGCCGTCCATAATTGCTACACAAGAGTTGGTAGTTCCCAAGTCGATACCAATAATTTTACCCATCTAAACGCCTCCACAAAAAATTCATATATTCGGTCAAGTTACTAGCTATATGAGGACGAATGTTTGCTTTTCAATGGCCCTGTTTGCCAGAAATTCCTCATTTTGTTTTCCAGCTAATGCCGAAATATTCAGTAGTAACTGTAGTTGAGACTTAGATGGGGTCATTCATCTCGTCATCAAGGGGAGAATTGAAAAAAAATTGAGATTTAATAAAAAAATTTTTCACGAGCCATTGTGTAGTTGATGTCATCACATTATGATTCGCCGCCTTTTCTGATTTCGTGGTGCAGGAAAGCGCCACGATAATTTTTTGAGTATTTTGTTTTATTTGAATTTTTTAGGGGAAATATGCATTCTAATCAGTTGGCAAACCCAGGCCCACTGGGTTTAATGGGTTTTGGCATGACAACCATTTTGTTGAATCTGCACAATGCAGGTTTTTTCCCATTAGCCTCAGTAATTTTGAGCATGGGAATTTTTTATGGTGGTTTGGCTCAGATTCTGGCCGGCATCTTTGAGTATAAAAAAGGAAATACGTTTGCTGCAACCGCATTTACCTCTTACGGTTTGTTTTGGTTGAGCCTGATTGCTTTGCTGCTCCTGCCAAAAATGGGGCTGGCTGAAGCAACCAGCAATGCGTTCCTTGGCGTTTATCTCGCTCTATGGGGAATTTTCACGCTGTTTATGTTCTTTGGTACGTTGAAAGCTAACCGTGTCCTGCAATTTGTCTTTGGCAGCTTGACGCTGCTGTTTGCACTGCTGGCAATTGGCAATATCACCGGTAATGCCAGCATCTTGACCTTCGCAGGTTTTGAAGGCGTTATCTGTGGTGCGAGTGCTTTCTATCTGGCAATGGCTGAAGTTCTGAATGAACAATATGGCCGTACTGTTCTGCCGATTGGTGAAGTGAAACACGCTTAACCGTTTTTAGACAGGATGAGTGATTTATGCTCATCCTGCACTTTATTTCCATCTGCTTTTTCAGATAGATTTTTTCCGCAAGTAAAACCCCAATAAAAGACCGACAGCCGATAAAGTCATCATATAGTAAGCGGGGGCCAGTGAGGTATATGCCAGCAATAAGGTGACGAAAATAGGTGTCAATCCACCAAAAATGGCATAAGCCAAATTATATGAAAATGAAATGCCACTGAACCTGACTTCTGGCGGATAGCTCTTTACCATGACAAAAGGAGTTGCGCCAATCACACCTACAGCCAGACCAGCGAGGGAATAAGCACTAAATAGTTTAAGCGGTTCATGGCTAATATTGTGGTAGAAAAACCATGTTGTGGCAGCTAATAGAATGCAACCGATAATCAGCACGATACCGGCTCCCCATTTATCACATAAATATCCTACAGAGATACAGCCAATCGCCAATGAAATGATGGCCAGACTGTTTGCTTTCAAAGTCAGTGATTGTTCCAGATTAAATACTGTCTGCATATAGGTTGGCGTCATCAAGATGACAACGACAATGCCTGCGGAAAGGAGCCATGTCAGCAGCATGGAAATAGAGATGGCGCGCTTGTGATTAAAAACGACAGTTTTTAGTGGTAACTCTTCTGCCAACGCTTTGCGTTCCTGCATTTCCTTGAAGACAGGGGTTTCATGCAACCAACGGCGCAGATACATGGCGCATAAACCGAAAATACCGCCTAAGAAAAATGGCAGGCGCCATGCCCAATCCAAGACTTCTTGTCTGGAATAAATAGTAGTAATAATGGTTGCTACGAGAGAACCAAATAAAATCCCCAAACTCAATCCTGCCGTTAAAACACCACAGGCAAATCCGACACGTTTATGAGGAACATGTTCTGCCACAAAAACCCAAGCTCCGGGCACTTCTCCACCAATTGCAGCGCCCTGCATAATCCGCATTAATAACAGAAGAATAGGGGCAGTAATACCTATGGTATCATAGGTGGGTAACATGCCAATGGCCAGTGTTGGTATGGCCATCATCAATATGCTGAGTGAAAACATTTTCTTACGCCCAATGAGATCGCCAAAATGAGCCATGACTATCCCACCTAAAGGCCGAACCAGATAACCCGCTGCAAAAATACCAAATGTCTGTAGTTGTCTGAGCCATTCAGGTATATCCGCAGGGAAGAAGAGTTCTCCAAGTGCAACAGCAAAAAAGACAAAGATAATAAAGTCGTAAAATTCCAGTGCGCCACCTAAAGCCGCTAAGGACAGCGTTTTATAATCTTGTTTATTTAATGGACGATTGTGATGTTGTGACATAAGTTACCGATTTATAGTTATAAAATGGGTTATAAGGTGTTTATTTTCAATGTTCTGGCCAGACTCAAAATAGATGAAAATAAAACTTATGCTATATTAAAAGATATTTATTCTACAAATTTTAAAAAGAACCCATTGTGGTAATATGTAACTTATATTTGAATAAAGGAAGAATTTACAGCTATATATCAGGGAAAATGTGAAATAAAAGAGTACCCAGCCCACATGTTAGATCACTTTCATGTCGAATATTTTTTGTCAATTAAGGGGCGAAATACTCTTCCATAACGCGATTAATCTCGAACTTATTCTGACAGATGTTGTTTCAGTAGTGAAATAACTGTTTCAATATCTGGTAATGAAGGATGTCCAACCATTCGTTGTAGTGAAACATCAAAATTTTCATGCCATACGGGTTCAATAACATGATAGCCATCATCACGTAATTGAGTGATATTGCGACGTGTCGCTTTTTTTTCCCACATCACGTGTCCCATGACTGGGAAAAACAGTACAGGAAATGTGGAGGCCAGAACGACAGTTGTTAATCGATTGGTTGCGCCACCACAAGCAACGGTCGCAAGTGTATTAGCCGTTGCAGGTAAAACTGCGAGAATGTCATGATCTGCGACAATGCGTGAAGGTTTGTCTGTTGGCCAATCCTGTGGCATCTCTCCGCTAATGACCCGATCGGCATAGAGTGCTATGGTTGAGGCGGGTAAAAAGGTAGTGGCATTGTTTGTCATCAATACTGTTAATGTACAGTCGATCGTCGCCTTAATTGCTGAAAGATATTTGGGGAGGAGAGTGATATCTACTGACCCAGTTGCCCCAATTAAGATCCGAGGTTTTATCTGTGGAGTTATTTCATCATTTTTCATCGGTAAATTAGCCTCTTATTATAAAAATAGATGATTAGCTATACGCGTTAGCGTGTTCCAGTAATCCGTCTAGTTGTACTAAGTAAGAACTTCTGCCACGCTCTTGCCATTCCCGCGGATATCCCAAAGAGACTTCCAAATGAGCAACATCTTGAATATATTCGAGATTAGGAATGTGTAGGTGTCCATATACCACCATACGAACCCCTTTTTTTGATGCCCATTGGTGAGTTTTTTCACTGCCACACCAAATGGAAAATTCGATGTTACGTAAGGATTCGAGCGGCTTACGGATGATGGGGAAATGGCTTATCAGTACGATATCTTCGCCATCTGGAATGGCGTTCAAGCGTTTGTCGGTATATTGGATACGTTCCCGACACCAATCGATAATATTTCTATGGGGATAGGTTTTCAGGAAGAACTCGTCAGAGCTAATGACACCACAACGACGAGCGCGCTCTATGGCCTGTTCCGCCGTATAGTCATAGGTATTTCTAAATGAATAATCGTATAGGGTAAAAATAGGGGCAATGGTCACCGTTGTACCATTGCCCATGTGGTAATGACGAAATTCATCTTCGGGGGTGAGTACGTTATGCTGCCGGCAGATATTGACCAGATGTTCATAACGCAGTACGCCAGGCAACTTTAATTGATCTTTTGGTGTGCACCAGAGTTCATGATTTCCTGGCGTCCAGACGACTTGAGCAAACCGTTGGGAAAGCATACTGATGACCCATGTAAAGTCTGACTCCTGTTCTGCGATGTCGCCTGCCAGCAGCAGCCAATCGTCAGGTGTTGATGGCCTGAATGATTCGACTATAGCCCTATTTGTTGCATGAGATACATGTAAATCACTGACGGCCAACAGCATAAGCTCACCTCTCTAACTTTACTTGTAAGTTTCTTTAAAAATCAAGGGGTTCCTGGAGGGGCTTCTCCCCATCCCCATTTAGGTACAGTTTCGCGACGTGAAGGGGCAGCATTGGGTTGAGAATTGGCCTCAGCCCTGCGTGAACCCCACTCGATGTAACCGGCGAATGCTGCGCGAAATTCAGGATCAGAAGGTAAGCCGATTTCATCAGCAGATTCCATTAACAGTTCTACCCATCTCTTTCTTTGTTCAGATTGAATGCTTCTGCCTCTGTGACGGCTTATCATAACTTTGAAGCCACCACGATCTTTGGTATAGAGATTTTCTCCGCCGAGTACTTCTTCCAACCACATGGCGACGTGACCAGGGTGATCGGATTTCATATTTTTAAACAGCGGAGCAAGCAGCTCATCTTTTTCAACCTTGGCATAAAAGGTGTCCATGAGTTTCATGAGAACCTCACGGCCTCCCATCCATTCAAATAAGGTCGGTGTTTCATTTGCCATAACATAACCTCTCATATGAATACATTTATTAATGATGTTGCGATTCAGGTAATGGCTGTTTGTTGATATCCATTACCCTAACTCCAAAGACGCAATGGCCTTGACCTTATCCCCTCCCACTGCGTATTACTGTGTCTTAAAGTCCAATTGATTTACTGATGATTTCTTGCAGCACTTCGCTGGTTCCACCGTAAATAGTTTGGGCGCGGCTATTTAGCCAGTTTTTGCCAGCAATGGAATCACGCATATAACCCAAGCCGCCGTGCAATTGCAGGCAACGATCTGCCACTTTCATTTGTAGTTCGGTCGTCCACCACTTGATGCGGGCTGCATCTACTAAACTGAAAAGTCCCTGATTAAAGAGATCAACAGCGTTATCCAGGTAGATTCGGGCAATTTTTACTTCGGTATCTAATTGCGCAAGAATAAAACGGTTGTATTGAAAGGAGCCGATCGGTTGATTGAAGGCTGTTCTTTCTTTCACATATTCCAGTGTGCTCTGCAATATATGTTCTGCACTGGCAACCGCCACAGTTGAGATACTGAGGCGTTCACGAGGCATTGCTGACATAAAGTAATAGTTACCGAGGTTTTCACGGCCAATCAGGTTGGTGACAGGAACCTGACAGTCATGGAAAAAGAGTTCAGCCGTGTCGCTGCCATTCCAGCCAATTTTCTTTAGTGGTTCTCCTCTGGTGAATCCGGGCATATCCCGTTCTATTGCCAGTAAACTGATACCCTGACCTTGTTGCCCCTCTTCTGTTTTTACAGCTACAACGATCAGATCCGCATTGATACCATTGGTGATGTAAGTTTTGCCGCCATTAACCAGATAGTAATCACCTTGACGTTTAGCCACAGTTTTGATGTCTGCTGTATTGGAACCTCCACTCGGTTCCGTCATGGCAATGGCTGCAACTCGTTTTCCGCTACACAATTCTGGCAGCCATCTTTTTTTCTGTTCCTGATTACCGAGGGCAAAGATGTAGCTAGCAACAATATCGTTATGAGCGACGATACCTGGTACAGTTACACCTGCTTTGATGAGTTCTTCTGTCAGAATGACCGCAAACCGATAATCGTTTTTTCCCAGTCCCCCAAGCTCAGGGCTGACACTCATACCTAATAACCCTGACTGGCCCAATTTCTCCCAAAAGGTGCGTTCAACCAGCCCATCCTCTTCCCACCTCTGATGTTCAGGGACGATTTCACGCTCAAGGAATTCACGACAGGATTTCCGGTAATTATCAAAATTATCAATCTCAATACGCATATTTACTCCAGGTTCTTTGTCAGACCAAATGGTTTTTCACTCAGCAATATTTGTTTAATAACATCCCAGTGGTGGTACACAGCAAAGTGATCCCCTTCAATATGGATGAGTGAAATATCGTCAGAGGTGTAATTTTTCCAGGCTTCCATGTCTGCCAAAGTGACATAACTGTCGCGAGTGGCGGAAACCAGCACCAGTGGATAACTCACCTGTATATTGCCAAGCTGGGGAAATTGGCTGCGTATCAGGTAATCATTGCGCAGTTGCCGGATGATAGGTTTTATCAGCGCAGGTTCGTTCAAGATTGCTTCGGGTGTCCCTTGATCTGCTTTGGTTTTCTGAATCAATTGTTCATCTGTCCATTCATGCCGTTCATCTTTGGGTTGACGATGAGGAGGGACAGAGCTGGATACCACGCCAAATAAAGGAGAAGTGCCATAGTTTTTTATTATCGCCTGACCTACCGCGATACTCAGCGCGCCGCCAAAGCTATGACCAAAGGTGATCCACTCCGTGATACCCTGTGCTTGTTTTTGCTGGAAATCAGTCCAGATATCTGATGCCAGTCGTTCAATCAGGGAATCGAGATCGTGAATTTCAGGTTCTTTAGCCAGATAACCACGACCAGGGATCGCAACGGGTTGTAAGATCGCAGATTGAGTGGTCATGAGATCAGTTAGCCAGGGGCGATAAATCGCTGTTGTTGCTCCTGCATGGGGAAAGGCATAAATCACCCGTCTGCAATTAGTTTCCATTTGTCCTCCGCTCGCTGGTGGCTTCTCTCTCTATTAAAAAACTGACAATACGTTCAGCCGTCATAATGGTTGTCAGATTAGTTGGCATAGAGGGAATGGTGGGGAATAGAGAAGCGTCAGCAACTGTTACACCCGTAATGCCATGGACTCGGCCATCTTCTTGTGCGGCGCTATCAGGATCATCATGGGCACCCATTCTGAGCGTTCCAGACGCATGCCAGCCTGGATTAACCAGGTTTTTGATTGCACTGTTCATGATTTCGTCGTTATGAATCATGGAGTCTGACCAAAATTGGATGCCATCAAGAAAAACATCCACTTCCGGGTGGCGTAAAACCTGCCAAATTTTACGCACTCCCCCCACAAGGCGTGCGATATTTGATGGGGAGTGAGTCAACGGCAGATCAATTTGGGGTAATATCGTGGGCGTAGCTGAATTGATGAAAACCCGTCCTTGAATCTCAGGACGCATTAACATGACGGAAGCACCAACTAGCATTGGATAAGTAACGCGATCTCTGAATCCCGGTACGGTGTCACTGGCAACATTGTTCAACAAGCCAATTTGTACATCGACTTTTGCGTCATAACCGCTTCTGATGCGGGCAGCAATTTGCCGCCACGGCAGGCCCGTGGTACAGACACCGGCTTTAGGCAGCGCCCAGAGCACCACGGAAGCATGGTCAGTTAGATTTCTGCCAACGGCGGGCACTTGTGCAACAACAGGGATACCTAATCTGCTCAGATGTTCTGGATCACCTACACCTGAGCGCTGTAATAATGTTGCCGAACCAATTGCGCCAGCGCAGAGAATAATTTGTTTGGCCTGATAAACCAGCTCTTCTCCCGCCTGAATAATTTTTACCCCTGAGGCGATAGTGCCGTTGAAAATGATCTGAGTGACCAGGGCATCCGTCAGCACATGCAGATTTGCTCTATTCAGGATCGGTTCAAGGTATGAGCGATAAACATCGACTCTTTCTGCTCCGTTAACGACATTGGCGGGCACAGGGCCGACGGCGGGATCTTCACCGACATTGAGATCATTGACGTAAGGTACACCAAACTGTTCGCAGGCATGGGCAAAAGCCATATCAAGGGGATGGATCTCGCTATTTGCCGGTCTGCGCAGACACATCGGTCCCTGTGAGCCGTGGTTATCATCACCGATATAATCAGTGTCATTCTCTAAATGCTTAAACCACGGCAGGACTTGCTCCCAAGACCAATTAGGGCAACCCATTTGGGCCCATTTATCGAAATCGCTCCGAAATCCTCGCAAGGCAATAGCGCCGTTGACTGCGGAAGAACCCCCAAGGACTTTCCCCACGCGATAATTGAACGGCTTGCGCTCTTTGTGCTTACGAGAGTGTTGTTTGTTATCTTGTCCATGGGCAGGAGAAGCAATGAGAGCGGCGAACCGATCATCATCATTGCGTACATTGGCTTCGTAATCCCAATTATATCCTTCCAGCACCAGCCTTGATGCATCTCTGAGTGGACTGGCAGGGTTGTGTACATCAGATTCGTGACCTGCTTCAATCAGCAGTACGGACTTTGTGCTATTTTCAGACAGGCGAGAGGCTGCCACGCATCCTGCTGAACCACCGCCTACCACGATATAATCATATGCTTTGGTCATAGTTCATTCACCGCTTGAGATTGGACGATGGTTTCGATGATGCGAGAGAAAGACTGAATATTAGAATTCATGAACAGCCCTTCAATGATGTCCTGTTCGCCAACTGGCGTAATATTAAATTCCTGTCGCAGTGCACTAAGTAAACCAACGGCATGGAGTGAATCACCGCCAATATCAAAAAAGCCATCGGTGACATCAAAATCATCGTGCTGAAGTTGTGCTTGCCAGAGTTTCAGGATTTTCGCTTCTATCTCATTAGCGGGTGCAACCGGAGCATCTGCATGTTCTTCGGAATCAGACCAAGGAATAGGCAGCGCTTTGCGGTCAATTTTTCCATTACTGGTTAATGGCATATGGGGCAATAAGATGTAATAACTGGGCACCATATAAGAGGGCAACGTTTTGCGGGCAATTTCCCTCAATTGCTCCTGAAAATGGGTCGGGTCATCCAACGTTTCTGGCGTCTCAGGCACAACATAGGAGACGATATGTCGTTGTCCGGTTTTAGCATGGATGGGAGCATCAATGACGACATGGCTGGCATTTTCGTGGGTCAGAAGGCAGGCTTCAATTTCACCTAATTCAATGCGGTATCCATTGATTTTTACCTGATTATCTTCACGCCCTAAAATTTCTATTAGGCCATCGGCAATATATCGTCCCAAATCTCCAGTTCTGTACAGCCGTTCACCTGTGACGGGATGAGTAATAAAGCGTAGTGCAGTTTTTTCTGCATCGCCCAAATAACCTTGAGTCACTCCGTCTCCACCAATATAGAGTTCTCCGGTTACCCATTTGGGGCAGGGAAGAAGCCAGTTATTCAAAACATGGAAAGTTTGATTTGCCAGCGGCTTGCCATAAGGAATGCTTTTCCAGTTTTTATCAATTGTTTCAATGGGGTAATGTATCGACCAGATAGAGCCTTCAGTTGCTCCACCGAGACTAATGATCGCAGTATTTGGCAAACTTTCCCGAATACGTTCAGGGAGATCGACAGGTATCCAGTCTCCGCTCATAAGGATTAGCCTTAATTGGGTCTCGGACAGTGCGGAACCATTTCTGTCTACCAATACTTTCACGGGAGCAGGGACACTATTCCAGATCGTAATTTGATGTTTGAGCAGCATGTCTAGCCAGATTTTGGGGTCATTGGCCGTTTCTGGCATGGAAAAAATAACTTTTCCTCCCACACCTAATAGCCCGAAATAGTCATAGACGGACAAATCAAACCCAGCAGGCGCGACAGACAACACAACATCTTTTTCTGTTACCTGGAATTTATGATTAATATCAAATACGGTATTGGCAGCATTACGGTGGGAAGCCATCACCCCTTTCGGTTCTCCTGTTGAACCAGAGGTAAAGATGACATAGGCCAGATCATCTAATCCTTGCATTGAAGACATGGAAGACCAATGTGCTGTAGTCATTTGCTCTGCATCCATTGCCTGGTGTATGGAACACTCATCCAAATTGATACGAAGTAAATGCGTAAATTCATCATGTTCAAAAACTGTGCTGTCAGTGACAATCCCTTTGGCTGAACAGCGGTTGAGCAAACTCATTCGACGCTCAGCAGGCAGTTGGGGATCAATGGCTACGTAGGCAGCACCTGACATAAGAACACCCAGTAAACCAATGACTAACTCTGGGCTTTGTGGCAGGGAGACAGCGACAATATCATTGGGATGAATTAGGACAGAGCTTCGTAGTTGTTGTGCTACTGCATAGGCTTTGTTGGCCATTTCTGCATAAGTAACTTGTTTTTCGCCCTGAATAAGTGCAATTGCATTAGGATATTTGCCAGCAGCTTGCAAAACCATTTCATGCAGTAGCTTGAGATCAAATTCGGTAGCCGTTGCATTGGCTTTTGTTCTTTCCACTAAATCTGAGGCAGGTAATTTCACCAGTGGTGTGTTTTTATCCCATACTGAATTGTCTTCTGCACAAGTCGTTATCAGCGCCAGATACGCATCCAACATAGCTTCCACCATGCCATCAGGGAATAGCTCATTGACTGTATTCCAGTTAATTTGCACAAGATCATCAACACGAACAATCTGGTTCTCTAACCAAACTTGTGGGGTTTGATTACTACTATAAATTTGGGTCGCTTCTGTCCAACTGACATCTGTCACGACATTATCCAAATTGGCCGTCAGAGTATTGCTAAATACTACGGGGGCGGTTGCTGCTCGGTTGCCATGATTTCGGCGGGTCAGTTCTCTGAGAACTTGAACACCATTGTAGGAACAGTGCCAGCGGTTCATCATCAAATCAGTCTGGATCTGTACCAAACGATTATTGAGGCTTTCTTCTCCTGTTCCTCCAATACCAAGTAACATGGGTTGCAGGAAATTGCCGACAACATTTTCAATACCATCAAAATAGGGTCGGCGTCCAAATTGAGTGACAGTCAGTGTAAAAGTCTGACGTTTCGACCATTGACGAAGCACTTCTGCGTACATACCGAGAAGTACAGTTTCCAATGTTAATTTGCGTAATTCCGCTTTTTTTCTCAGAGCTAATAATGTTTCAGAAGAAATTGTTCGGCTGTAACGTTTGAACGCAGGTGGAGAAAGTATCTCTGGTGCATTTTTTAACGGTAATTCCGGTGGTTGAGGTAAATGCTCTAGTTGTTGTTCCCAATAAGTTTTATCACGTAATCCTTGTGGCTGCCCCTGTAGATAACGTTCTAATTTGATATAACTGGGGAAATTTATATTATCAGGTAGAGCAGGCAGCTCATAACCTTGATAAACTTGCCACCAATCACGTAATACCAAACGGACACTATGAATATCGACAAACATCAGGTCGAAATAAATATGTAGACGGGTAATATCATTATTAAGTATTGTTGCCCGTATATCGAATGTAGGTGCTTTATCTATAGGTAATAATTGCGTTTCCATTTCCTGACGAAGTTTTGCCAGCATATTATCTTTTTCTGACTCTGACCACTTTCTACAATCCTGAATAGGAATGATGTAATTTAATGGCGTGGGTAAAATCCGCTGTTGTCCATCTAAAGATAAAGTCGCCCTTAACATAGGGTGATATTCAATGATTTTGTTTAATGCGTTATTTAACAAGTTGATATCTAATGAATTAATATCTAATTCAGTATATAGACAACTGGTTAACCCCCCTAGTTCCAGTCCGGGGTTACGCCCAATTAAATAGGCATATTGAATATCTGTTAATGGAAAAATTTCTGCCTCAATCGTATCTTCTTGTAGAGTTACAGGAATGATAGTATTTATTAATGGTAATCTGTTTTGAAGTATCCCATTAACTTGCTGTTTCAAATTTGATAACTCTACTTCTAAATTTTTATTTTCTGGTTTATATAATTCAGGGGGATTAGAGGTTTCTAATCCGGATTCTTGTAATGCCTGGAGAAAATTTTGCATGCATTATCCCTTGTATTTGATTGATAAGTTAACTTATGCTTTTTTGAGGTTGTTTTTTATCTTTGAAATAAAATAGTGCTGGGAGTATGGTTGGAATTCTTAACAAATAATCTTTTTACAATTCACCAATTTATTTTTGTGAAAATAAACATCATTTACTATCAGATTAATATATTGACTCACGAGTTTAAAATAAAAGTAGTGCATATTCAGACGCCTCATTAATCTTAGTAAGGTGTTTAGTTTTATTTGTTGGTTTTCTTTTGTGCAAAAATAACATGTTTATAACTAAATGTAATATCAAATAATAATATTTTATTAACGATTATTGTTATGTGAAATATATGGATGCTGATCAAATTCAAGTTGGCAGTCGTATAATAATTTCTGATACCTCACCAACCCGCTAACTCTTCCGCAGCTAAGTTAATAACTTTAGGTAAACATATTATAAAGTTATTTTTTATTTTTTAATAGTTAGTATATGAAATCATCGTATTTATAATTAGCAAATTCTCCATTGGTTTTTTCTCTGGTTAAAGTTATCAATCAGAATTTATGTGATTGATTTTAAGAATTTTAATAACTGACCGTTATTAATTGATAGCTTATGCCTATCTTCCTGATAGGAAAAGATCTATTGATCTAATTATAATATTCAATATAATAATTTAATTAAGGGTGTCGAGTATTCTGAGTTAGCGATTATTTTGTACATGGATTCATAAAATGAATGTTCCAATACCAAAGTTAACAAATATACATGCGCATACCCCACGTTTCATTTATGAGCTGTATTTTAGTAACTTAAAAATTTTTATTGAGGATTCAATATGAGTACATTAATTGAATTAACCGAAGATAATTTTGATAGTGTAGTCGGTTCTAAAGGGATCTGTGTTGTTAGATTCTGGGCGCCATGGTGTGGCCCGTGTCGTGCAGTAGCACCAACGTTTAATCAATTATCAATTGATATGAAAGATAGTGCCACTTTCGGGGAAATCAATATTGATGATGCTAATAATATCGCTATGAGATATGGCATTCGCGGCATACCAACGACATTAGTATATAAAGATGGGCAACCTGTAGATTCTCTTGTTGGCGTCGCTTCATTATCGCAATTTAAGAATATGGTTTCTCAAAATTTGTAGTTCAGGTTGAGTTAAATTTAATGATTTGAGGAGCCTGCCTTACCTAACAGTCTAAACCAATATCATCATTTGCTTTTAATTAGTAAAATAAAGGAGCATTTACTGTTTATTTATACGAAAGAATTAATTATAGAAACTGGCCCTTTTGGGTATACTGCGGTGATATATGCAGCTAGGGCGGTTTCTCTCCTGTTGTTGTGATTTTGATTTTAAACCCTTCTTGGTTTCAGGGGCGAAAAATAAATACCAGGCAGAAAGTATCATTATTGCGACAGGGTCAATTGCATGTTATTTGATCTTCCTATCAGTGGTTGTTTTATGGCTATAGGTCATAATCCGAATACAGGTTTTTGAAAAATAAATTAAAACTAAATAATGGATGTATTATTGTTAATGGCAGATCTCATTATTTTGAAACATGACATCAATTCCTGGGGTATTTGCAGCAGGCGATGCTTCTGATGACAAATATGTCAGGCAAGAATATTAGCAGGTTCAGGATGTATGGCGGCATTTGATGTAGTGAAATGGTTACAGTTTAATAATTCATAATATTATTAACACATTAAGGCCATTCAGAAATGACTGGGTGTTTAGTTTTTAAATGAAATAATTAGGTAAATCTGTTTAGTACTGTTCTTCATCAATTAATCTGCGAATTTTTGCCAAAATTAAATATTTCCTAGCAATAGTAACAAAATAAAATAAGTCATAATGAAATTATGCCAGTATGTAAATATTGGCTTTTATCATTGAATAACAGAAATTGCTAAGTTAGTTAGAAACTCATACCTTATATTCCCATTTAATAACAAATGGTTATATGATGGGTAAGGAATAAAGTGGCATAGATTATTTATCGTTGACTAAAATTTCAAACCAGACTATTTTTTTAGTAAAAATCCGCCTTCATAGAAGGCGGCTTTGATTTCGCCCCAGAGGGGCGTTACTAGTTCAGACTCTGAGAGCCTTCACTTCACATCCCTTTTAACG
>NZ_MKGR01000017.1:0-4414 GCF_001908095.1 Xenorhabdus thuongxuanensis
ATTATGAAACAAGCAAAAACAGCCAAAGTGGCGATTGAATTGTTGATGTACGATAGTGCAAAACGATTAGCACAGCCTGATAAACCATCAGGTTGCATGTTAATTACGGCGACGATGAATGGTTCGAAACAAATCGAAGAAGTGTATCACAATGTGCAAGAGAAACGGCAAAACTACCAAGCGATTCTGTTGAAGAGAATGCAGCAGGGTATTGACGATGGTGATATCGCGCCAGACGCACCTATTCACGCGATGGTTGATTTTTATATTACAGTGATTAATGGGTTAACAATACAAGCCTGTGATGGCGCTAACCTCGATAGACTTAACCAAGTGATTTTCAACGCCATTCAAGCTTGGCCTATTTTTAATGGTTCTATCGCACATTAAAAAGAGAGCAGGGGGCTTGTTGCAAAAAATTAGAGAAAAATATCTGGCCTTACATTAAAAAGCCTATCAAGCATGGGCGTAGATTTCCTAATTTGAATCATTTAGCAGATCATCTACCCTTTTAATGTACTTCATGTCCAGTCGATAACATTAATGGGTGTTTTATGAAAAAAATAATTACCTGTATTGTATTTATTCTGATTTTTTTTTATCAACCAGTTATAGCTAAAGAAATTCGCACAACTCTGAAAAGTGATGATGGAAAAGATATTATATATTATGTGATACAGCGAGATAACAAACGCTCTAAAGATCTTCTTGTATTGCTTCAGGGTTCTACTTGTCAAAGTGCTATCAATAATAAGTCGATAATCAAAAATTTTGGCTCTGCCTTTCCTGAAAATGACATTTTGTTAGTCGAAAAATTCGGCATTGATGGTAATTTAGATAAAAATAGCACCCAAATTAAGAAATGTCCGCAAATCTATATACAGAATGATTCACCGATAAAGCGGGCTAAAGATTATTTTGCGGTCTTGAACCTGTTAAGGGATAAATATCGTCATATTGTTCTTATCGGAGGTAGTGAAGGTGCGATCATTACTAATCTGATAACTGCTAATGCAAATACAGGTTTTATTACCGCTGCCATTTCCATGAATGCAGGTGGTCGTTTCTTTATCGATGATGTTATACATAGCATCAAACAGACTGCACCACCCAAAATCGCCGATGAACAAATTAATGACTTTAAAGCGTTCGCTAAAGAAGTATTAAACCGGAACTTACGGGATTCACCTTCTGATCAAACAGCTAGTGAGCATGGTGCAACTTGGTGGTATGAGTCGTTATCTATTGATAATCAGAAGCTTATCCAATCCAGCAAAACTCCATTATTGGTTCTTCAGACACTGAGTGACAATAATGTTGATGGGACTGGTGCACAAAAAATGATAGCAGCTATTAAGAACCCAATGGTTTCTTTTAAGTTTTATAAGGAATTGGATCACCATTTTAAAGACAGTGATGGCAATAGGCATACTTCTTTAATTGTTAAAGATATTCAGGATTGGTATCGAAAAATTCAAGATAAACCCGGCAAAACAATCCAATATTAAATCTAATAACCGATGGATTCTGGCAGATTAAATAGTGACCCATATTTTTGGCGATCGCAGTAGAAAAACGTTCAGTTATTTAAAATCCGAAGAAATAATGGCATGGATGTCCCATTTAAGCGGTATCAGTATGCCAAAATGGCCGTGTATTCAACACAGCCATTTAATAACGGGAGCGTCCACTATGAAGATTACAACAGTTGGTATCAACTATTTAATACGTGCCTCTGTTATCCGACTAATTATGGGCGAAAAACAGTTACAGGTTCTATAAGTTTGCGAGACTTATTTTCATGCGTCCTTACGAGTTTTTTTGTGGCATGATAAAAATTAAAATCCACGCAATCGCGTGGATTTCAAAGAGTTAACCCGTCTTAATAAGACATCCTGAAATGTTGTAAGACAAGAAAATGATTAGACGTTAAACAAGAAATTCATCACATCGCCATCTTTAACGATATAATCTTTTCCTTCTGCGCGCATTTTGCCCGCTTCTTTCGCGCCTTGTTCACCTTTGTAAGTGATAAAATCCTCAAACGAAATAGTTTGGGCACGGATAAAACCTTTTTCAAAATCAGTATGGATTTTACCCGCCGCTTGTGGTGCGGTTGCACCCACTGGGATCGTCCAGGCACGAACTTCTTTCACGCCCGCAGTAAAGTAGGTTTGCAGGCTCAGCAACTGGTAACCGGCGCGAATTACACGGTTCAAGCCTGGCTCTTCCAGACCTAATTCTGCCATAAATTCTTCGCGGTCAGCATCTTCCAACTCTGCAATATCGGCTTCAATCGCTGCACAAACGGGAACAACAACTGAGCCTTCTTTTTCAGCAATGGTGCGAACGATATCAAGGTGTGGGTTATTTTCGAAACCATCTTCATTGACGTTGGCAATGTACATGGTTGGTTTTAAGGTCAGGAAGCTTAAATAGCGAATAATCGCTTTTTCTTCCGCACTCAGATTTAAAGAGCGCAGCATACCTGCTTGTTCAAGGTGTGGAAGGCATTTTTCTAAGACTTCCAGCTCTGCTTTAGCGTCCTTATCACCACCTTTGGCTTTTTTTTGTATACGATGGATAGCGCGTTCGCAAGTATCCAGATCCGACAGCGCCAGTTCTGTATTGATAACTTCAATATCAGAGGCAGGATCAACCTGACCGGAAACGTGGATAATATTATCATTTTCAAAGCAGCGTACCACATGACCGATCGCTTCTGTTTCACGGATGTTGGTCAGGAATTGGTTGCCTAAGCCTTCACCTTTTGAAGCACCTTTTACCAGACCAGCAATATCTACAAACTCCATAGTGGTTGGCAGGATGCGTTGTGGTTTGACAATCTCAGCCAATTGTTCGAGACGTGGATCTGGCATCGGCACAACACCTGTGTTTGGCTCGATAGTGCAGAACGGGAAGTTTGCTGCTTCGATACCTGCTTTGGTCAGCGCATTGAATAATGTAGATTTCCCAACGTTAGGCAGGCCAACGATACCGCATTTGAATCCCATATATTTATCACCTTAAATCACTTATAAACCAACAAGAAATAGGCTTGTCGGTGAGTTTACAAAATTGGCGCTATTATACACGCAATAGCCCGATGCGCCATGCACTCCCGGTCAGGCGCTGGCTTTAAATGCATGCAGGCGATTAATTGCCTTATTCATGCCATCTTTAATAAGGATGTCAGTACAGCGCAACGCTTCATCTAAGGCATCGTCAATCAGTTTTTGTTCGCTGGTAGGGGGCTTGCCAAGGACAAAACCGACGACTTTGTTTTTATCACCTGGATGACCAATACCGATACGCAGACGGTGGAAATTAGGGTTATTACCGAGTTTGTTCTGAATGTCTTTTAGGCCATTATGGCCGCCATTGCTGCCACCCATTTTCATTTTTGCTACGCCAGGTGGTAAATCAAGCTCGTCATGTGCAACCAAGATTTCATCCGGCTGAATACGATAAAATCCAGCAAGGGCAAGGACAGATTTACCGCTAAGGTTCATAAAAGTGGTTGGTACTAGTAAACGAATATCCTGTCCATTAACGTTAATACGGGCTGTATAGCCAAAAAATTTACTTTCTTCTTTCAGGGACTGGTTATAACGTTGTGCTAACAAATCGACAAACCATGCTCCGGCATTATGTCTGGTCTGTGCATATTCAGCTCCAGGGTTTGCCAGGCCGACGATTAATTTTATGTTACTCACGGTTCAATTTCGCTTATTGGCAATAGAACAAAAAGGAGATTAGTTTACCTATCTCAAGGCTTGAGTACAAAACTCATTTAACAAAGATTGTCTTGATGGAATGTAAAAAATTAGGCTTAAATTTGTACAGGTTGTGATCACCTCCGCAATAACCTTTCATATAATAAGGCTATAATCACTTTTAAAGAAGATGTCTACTTTCGTGCTTTTGCGTTCGTTGTATTGGCAAATTGGCGTTCACAAAAAGTATTGGAGGTTGGTTATGAGACGTAAAAAGGCTTTTATTTTTGGCAATATTCTCATGGGAGCAGGAATGGCGGCAATGTTTATTAGTCTGGCTTATGTACTGCTTAGCCATATTTTTAATTTTGGCCTTTCTGAGTTTTTGGTAAGCCTTTCATTAATGGGATTGTTTGTTGGGGCATTTATTTGGCTGCTAGGAGCTAGTATTGGTGGCCGAGAACAGGTTACTGATAAGTATTGGTGGCTGAAGAATTACGATGAACGTTATTGCCGTAAGAAACGTCGACATTCATGATTATTTTAAATGTTAATATCCAGTGAGTATTAAATAAGGCGGTAATGGTTACCGCCTTATTTTTATTCATAACTGAATACCACCTCCTGCGGAGGTGGTCATCGACAGATTGGCTCTGCCAGTAAGGCTACTCATGGGAAAATCCGAACTGTTATCCCCA
>NZ_MKGR01000017.1:4514-80307 GCF_001908095.1 Xenorhabdus thuongxuanensis
CGTTAAAAGGGATGTGAAGTGAAGGCTCTCAGAGTCTGAACTAGTAACGCCCCTCTGGGGCGAAATCAAAGCCGCCTTCTATGAAGGCGGATTTTTACTTGTTAAATGTTCAATATATTAAAAGTTAACATTGAAACCGAGGTTAAAATAGTAATCATGATTCGGTTCATTATCATTTTTTTCATGTGATACGGCGGCAAATGCGTGAAAGTCATTGGTCAGATTGGTGTTAACACCGACTGTATATTGGACATGATTTTTATTCTGTTTCTCTCCCTGTTGGACGAAACTTGTTTTGGTAGAATTTATCGCACTGCGAAGAGTATAGCGTTCGTCATCGAATTGATGATTGAATAGAATAGAGGCGTAAGGATTGAAACGACCCAGTTTAGTATCTACTCGCCAACCCACCGAGCCAACTCTGGAATGATAGTTTTGATCTGCAAAATGCATGGAGGTGCTGTTGTTACCTGTTTCACGATAACCATCAATATCTCCTTTGTCCCAGGCGTATTGGATGATTGGGCTGGTGGTCAGGTAACGAGTAATTGGAATATCCCAGCCTGCTGTAATCCGCCAACCCCACTGTTTGCCCATTGTTGAACCTGATTCTCTGCGAGTGGCTTGACCGAGCTGGATAGAGCGTGACAGGTTATCGTAATTGGTGCGTGAATAATGAACATCGCCGTTCAGCCATCCGCTGCCATAGTAGTTCCATAGTGTGTAAGCTGTTATGACATGACCAGTAGCAGCATAGTTGAAATTAGGTGTTGCATTTTGTTCATCTTTATAACGTGAAATGGTTGCCCCTAATAGCAAATTATCCGTCAGTTGATAATCGCTACCCAATGTAAGGGTATTATTGTGATTCCCTGTATAACCTCCGAAGATGCCAGCTTTCCCTTTGGTCTGATGATTATTGCGAAGTTGTTGCAGATGACCGTCAAGTGAGCTTAGAGCGGTTGTGGTTGGGGTTCGGTTGATGTGGTTCAATGCCATCACTTGTAAAGGGGCGTAGTAGATCGACATAATGTATTGGCCGATGACTTTGTGTGCGTAAGGTGTTGGGTGAAGGTCATCGGAAAATAAGTAGGATTGGTTTTTATCAAAGCCAGATTCGGAAGAAGAACACTGATTAGCCATTTTACCTTGTGGACAAGTATAACCGAGGGTATTAGCAATACCATAGATGGTTGGATTCTCAATAACTTCCCTTAAGAGATGATTGACATCGGCACGAAGGATATTGCCGTTACTGAGTTGATTCTCTTCGTTTTGGTTATATTCGTCGGAAAATTGGGAAGCAATTTTGCTGGTATTATCATAAGCATCAAGCAATTGACGATAAATTTCTTTCGCTGCTTCTGGATCTTGGGGAGAAGCCCCTTCAGCAATCTTTTTAAAAATTCCCTGGATAATTTTATTTCTGATTTCCGTATTCGGTGTGGGATATTTGTTGATAGCCTCATGAGCTTGTTTCAGAATTTGGGCGATTTTGTCATCAGGTATTTTGCTTTTTTTTAAAGCGCCTTTAAGTACTGCTTCCATAATTTTAGGGGTTGTACCAATATCAGGAACATTGGGTACAATAATTAACCCCGCGCCAGCCTTAATGAGTTGATTGATCTGCGATGCTGCGGATGCAGAACTATCATTGATACGATGTTGCGCTGCTTTTTCATCGCCTTTTTCTAAATCACCCAGAGCGTCCTTTACATCATTGCCTCCTACCCAATGTATGTACACTCCATTCGGATCAGCACGTCCAGAGTGTGCTTGCAAATAATCATTGAGCTGTTTCTTTGTTGGGGGAGCAATATAATCCCAGATAGGATCCCCTGAACCGTTAGCTGTTGCCCCTCCATATGCATAATTGGTTCCGTCTTTTTTAGAGGGCAATAGTTTTTTGCCAGTGAAGTATCGGGCTATATATTCATCATAGAGTTCAGCGTTTTTGCCATCTGTTGTAAATCTTCCGTTATTCCCACCATCACTCAAACTATCCCCAAAAACATATACGTTGTTATAGGCATAAGAATTTGTCGTGAGGTTAACTAATAGTACAGTTGTGGCTGATACTAAGAAGAGTGATTTTTTCATGTAGTTCTCCTGAAAAAACAGCACATTATTTTCATACCAGCCAAAACACCTTGATTTAAAAGGATATTTACTTATTTCTCTTCGGTTAATGGCTGATTCTCTGATTGTTTCAGTTCGATACTACTTCCATCTGCATATACGAAAATTAAACACAATGTTAACGTGCGTATATTAATGCTGAATGATGGTTAAACAAAAACGCAAGACAGTAATTTTGCCTTGCGTTCTTGGGTAAATGTTCCCTCAGAGACGGGTATTTTAGAAACTAGCGTTGATACCCAAACTGAAATTGTAGCTAGGATCTTGGGTATTGCCGTCATTACGGGTTACGGAAGCAAAGCCGCGCAGATTATTGAACAGGTTTGCGTTCACGCCGACAGTATATTGACGCCAGTTAGTGCTCTGCTTGCCACTTTCCTGCACAAAAGAAATTGTGGTGGAGTTAATGGCGCCGCTCAGTTTGTAGCTTGTATCACCAAATTGGTGATTAAACTGAACAGAAGCGTAAGGATTGAAACGGCCTAGTTTAGTATCCACGCGCCAGCCCAGTGTGCCCACTTTAGAGGTGTAGTCTTGATCACCAAAATGCATGGAAGTGCTATTGTTGCCGGCTTCACGGTAACCATCAACTTCACCTTTATCCCAGACATACTGAATGATTGGGCTGGTGGTCAGATAGTGAGTAACTGGAATATCCCAGCCTGCGGTAATGCGTGCTCCCCACTGTTTACCTGTGGTTGAGCCTGTTTCTCTGCGGGTAGCTTCACCAAGCTGGATGGTACGGGTCAGGCTATCATAATTGGTGCGTGAATAATGGACATCGCCACTTAACCAGCCGTTATTATAATAGTTCCACAAAGTATACGCTGTCAGAACATGACCACGGCCGCCATAAGAAAAGTCAGCTATGGGTGAGCGTTCCTCTTTATAGTTAGAGTACATTGCACCCAATAGCAAGTTATCTATTAGCTGATAATCGCTACCCAGTGTAAAGGTTTTATCTTGGTTGCCAGTATAGCCGCCAAAGACGCCGACTTTACCTTGTTCATTGCCGCCGTTACGCAGTTGTTGCAGGTGACCATCAAGGGAAGAAAGGGAACTTTTAACGGCGGCACGGTTGACTTGAGTCAGGGATATTACCTGTAATGGCGCATTATAAATAGAGGTAAGGTATTGGCCCATTATCTTGTGACCCAACGAGGTTGGGTGGAAATGATCAGAGAATAAAAATTCTTTGTCTTTGGTAAATCCTGAGTCGTTGGAGGAACATTTATCAGCGCTTTTACCTTGCTCGCAAGAATAACCTAACGTATTTTGAATGCCATAAATCAGAGGATTGGCGATCACTTCATGCAGCAATCCATTGATATCGGCACGCAAAATATTGCCGTTTCCTTCGCTAATTAGTTTGTCGACTAGCTCATTGTATAGATCAGTGAGTTTTGATGCATCTTCACTTGCCTTATTGTAGGCAGCGAGAAGTTTTTCATATTTTGCTTCTATTTCTTCTTTTGTTTCTTTATCTGAAGATGATTTTTCTATAATTTTTTTCAGTGTACCTTCAATAAGTTGACGGCGGTAATCGCTATTAGGAGTAGGATATGCATTAATACCATCACGAACAGATTTCAACGTGTCATTGATTTTTTGTTCGATGGGTTTTTTTTGATCTTCAGGTAGATTATCATAAACTTCAGGATCTTTAATACCTTTGGATTCTAAGGCTTGGCGAATTATAACTTGACGAAGTAATGTTTCTAAAAATCTAGGAGTAGTGCTCACATCAGGAACGGTTGGAGCAATAACTAAGCCAGCACCTTTTTCGATAAGTTGATTGATTTGATTTGCAGCTGCAGTAGCGCTGGTGATGACAATACCAGCGGCAACTTTTTGACCTTGTAGTGGATCTTTTTCTTTTGAGGCGTCTTCCAAAGCCTTGGCAAGGTCGTTACCACCTACCCAATGAATATAGATGCCGTTAGGATCAGCTTTGCCATTATGGGCATTAAGATATCTATTTACCTGTTCTTGCGTATTAAAACCGTATTTACTGTATTGTTTTAGAGCTGTAGCACCACCTTGGGCATAATTAGTTCCACCATCATTGGATGGAGCTGAATTTGTACCTGTAACCTGTTGGGAAAAAATCTGATGATATAACGGATTTTCTTTTCCATCTGGCATAAATATTCCGTTATTCCCACCATCACTCAAGCTGTCTCCATATTCATAGACTTGACTATAAGCATGAGCATTAGAAATAGCATTGATTGAAAGCGCTAACAGTGCAGGTGTAAATAAAAATGCCTTTTTCATTGGCACTCTCCTTAAAAAGTAGTTTTTGTTATTAATCAACATTTCAACTTTGTAAGGTGTTATTTTTGAACAAAAGAACCCTACAACTCTTCCTCAGTCGAGTTAGAGAAGTCGATATGTTTAATATTGAAATAAACCCATATAGGACAGCTAACTTATTGATAACGGCTGTCTAGCATTAAGTATGGTTCCCTGTTATTGAACTTCCATATGACTTTGCATTTTTTATAGATAATGTGATCTTAAAAGGTTCAGTCCTTAATTGTGTATATAAAATACACAGCCGAAGATTATCTCTTTCATTCCTAAATATTGATAACTTATTCATTAGGATAATTTGTTTTTTTAAAGAAGAAATAATACCTGTTTTCCGATACTGTTGTGTGATGTAAGGAAATAAAACCACCGCCATTAAGCGTGCGACAGGTTAGCAGCAACTATTCAATGACACCAGTATTGTTAGAGTATTTGGAACTGGACGTACCAGATGGATTGGAATGCTTGTGGGACATTAATATTAGATTATATGTCAATTTAGTCGTTTTATTTCATTGGGTGAAATTTACGAAAATTAGGTAACTTTTTGAAAAAATTAATTATTATTAGATTGTTACTATTAATTATATTAATTAAATTAAGATGAAAATATTAGCTAACTATATCAAAAAAACAGAAAACCCCGCTGCTGTAAATACAGCAACGGGGTTTTTCAAGCAATGAGTTATTTAATCATTTGAATAAGTTAGCGCGTAATATTGACGCTAAAACTTAAACATTAATGCTCAAACATCGCAGAGATTGATTCTTCATTGCTGATACGGCGAATAGCTTCAGCAAGCATGCCAGACAGTGTCAAAGTGCGAACTTTATTCAACGCCTTAATCTCATCAGACAGAGGAATTGTGTCACAAACCACAAATTCATCGATCACTGAGTTCTTGATGTTTTCCACTGCATTGCCAGAGAAAATAGGGTGGGTTGCATAAGCAAACACCCGTTTCGCTCCGCGCTCTTTCAATGCCTCAGCCGCTTTGCACAGTGTGCCACCTGTATCGATCATGTCATCTACCAGAACGCAATCACGGCCAGCAACATCACCAATAATATGCATCACTTGAGAAACGTTTGCACGTGGGCGACGTTTATCGATGATAGCCATATCTGTATCGTTTAGCAGCTTGGCAATCGCACGGGCGCGAACAACACCACCGATATCTGGAGAGACAACAATCGGGTTTTCCAGCTCTTTCTGGAGCATATCTTCCAGAAGAATTGGGCTACCAAATACATTATCAACTGGAACATCAAAGAAACCTTGGATCTGCTCGGCGTGTAGGTCAACAGTGAGAACACGGTCTACACCAACGCTGGACAGAAAATCAGCAACAACTTTTGCAGTGATAGGCACACGTGCCGAACGGACACGGCGATCCTGACGGGCATAACCGAAGTAAGGAATAACAGCGGTAATACGACCAGCAGAAGCACGACGTAGCGCATCGACCATAACAACTAATTCCATCAGGTTGTCGTTGGTTGGTGCACAAGTGGACTGGATGATGAAAACATCACCACCGCGGACATTTTCATTGATTTGAACACTGACTTCACCGTCGCTGAAACGACCGACAGCAGCGTCTCCCAAGTTAGTGTACAGGCGGTTGGCAACACGTTGTGCTAGTTCAGGTGTGGCATTACCAGCAAAAAGCTTCATATCGGGCACGAGAAAAACCTCAGGCTTGCGTCCAGAGAGATATTGTTGACCAATTAAACAAATATTGCTCATTGGTTCAATAACATGGGTATCCCAGAGCGGAATGTATGCAATGGAGAAATGTTAACACCACGCGCAACAAATCCCTGCATCCACTCTGGAGTTTCATTTAACACCTTACGGGCCGATGCTTCTGATTCGAACTCGCCGAAAACACATGCACCGGTTCCGGTCAGGCGTGACGGTGCGTATTCTAACAGCCATAAAAGAAGCTGTTCAACCTCACGAAAACGTTTTCTTGCGATTGGTTCACAATCATTTGCAAATGGTGCCTGTAATAATGCGGGTAGAGCGCGAATCGGAGAATTTCTTTTTAATTCAGGATCGGTAAAAATTGTTGGGGTTGATATTTCAATGCCAGGGTGGGCAACCAAAAACCATTTTTCTTCTGGTGAAGCAGGCTGGAGTTTTTCCCCAATGCCTTCGGCAAAAGCAGCATGACCTTTGACAAAGACAGGAACGTCTGCCCCAAGACATACGCCAAGCTGTGCCAATTCATCATCGGACAGATTGGCTTGCCAATGGTGATTGAGGGCAATTAATACCGTTGCAGCATTGGAAGAGCCGCCTCCCAAACCTCCGCCCATCGGCAGACATTTATCAACGCGAATATCGGCTCCCAAGTGTTCGTTGCCGGATTGAGTCACATTGTGATTCTGCAATGTGCGTTTTTGTAATAGATGGTTCTGCAATAATCGGGCTGCCCGCACAATCAAATTGTCATCATGGGCTACGCCTGCAACCGGAGTCAGTAAGTGGATCTGATTATCTTGACGTGGTGCGATGGTGATCTCATCACCATAATCTAAAAATTGGAACAACGTTTGCAGTTTATGGTAGCCATCAGGTCGTTGTCCTGTGATATACAAAAATAAATTCAATTTTGCTGGAGAAGGCCAGGTTAAAATCATTATTGAATCGTCCAATTATCCATCTTTAATTTTATGCGGTTGTTTCCTTGTGTAAGCTCCAGTCGAGTGGGTAAAGCTGGCGTGATCGATGTATCGTATCCTTGATAATTGACTCGCCAAATCTCACCATTTTTTTTGTCACTTACGGATTTAAGCAGGTAATCTGCATCCAACTGAAAATCTTTGGCATTACCAGGCAAACCAATAATCCAACTTCGTAGATTATCCAGAGGAATATTCATATTAGTCAGTTGGTAAATTAAAGATTCAGGCTCATTACTGAGATATTTTTTACCATTATTGTCAGTGAGCTGGATCATATTCGGTTCGACAAATAATTCCAATTCTGTTGTACCCAATGGATTGAGCAGCAATAACTTATAATTGTCAGGCGAATATTGTTGCCAGAAAAATCGGGCGTACACTTTTTTTTCATTTGCCAGATAAGCGAAAGAACCTCGGGTTTGGTAATGCCCTAATTTTTGCAGTTGCTGCTCACGGACATGCCATTGTGGTGTATCCGCTGATCCTGTACCCATAGGGGGTTGCGTGACTGTACAGGCAGTCAGTAAAACACCGGAGAGGGGAAGTAGGCGAAAAAAAACAGACATTTTCATACGGTAACCCTTGGTGATAAGAAAGCTTAGTATTCTGTTGATTATAAAACGCTGTCGGTTATAAATATGGCAATATTTATATGACAACTTAAAGCGTGCTACTCAAGTCTATAATCATAGGGGGTAATTTAGCGAAATTTTGCTGAGAATTCTCAAATAAAATTATCGCAGAACCGCCTGATTGACTTTTATTAAACTGATGCATCAAGTAGAATGCTCGACCAATGAGAGTCCTTATGAAGGGTGTGAGTTTATGAGAATAATTATCGATATCATCATGACTTTACCGCCCGTGATAACTCAATGCAGTTAAGATGACTTTATTAGCACTCGGTATCAACCATAAAACAGCGCCTGTTTCTTTACGTGAGCGGGTGTCTTTTTCTCCTGACACGATAGGATTAGCGCTTGATGACTTGCTCCAGCAGCCACTGGTGCGGGGTGGCGTCGTGTTGTCCACCTGCAACCGTACAGAGCTGTACCTCAGCGTTGAACAGCAGGGTAATTTTAAACAACAGCTAATTCATTGGCTATGTAGATATCATCAGCTTAACCCTGATGATTTGACAGGCAGCCTCTACTGGTATTTAGACAATGAGGCCGTCAGCCATTTGATGCGAGTTGCGAGCGGCTTAGATTCCCTTGTATTGGGAGAACCGCAGATTTTGGGACAGGTGAAAAAGGCTTTCTCTGAGTCGCAAAATTATCAATCTCTGTCGAGTGAATTGGAGCGTTTGTTCCAAAAATCTTTCTCGGTGGCTAAGCGGATCAGAACAGAAACGGAAATTGGCGCAAATGCCGTTTCTGTAGCATTTGCTGCCTGTACACTTGCGCGGCAAATTTTCGAATCCCTTTCCCGACTGAATATCTTGCTGGTGGGAGCAGGGGAAACGATTGAACTGGTTGCCCGTCACTTAAAAGAGCATGGTGTGAATCGCATGATGATCGCCAACCGTACAAAAGAGCGGGCACAGATGCTTGCCAGTGAAGTCAATGCAGAAGTTGTTTCCCTACCCGATATCGATACCCGATTGGCTGAAGCTGATATTGTCATTAGCTCCACCGCCAGTCCATTGCCGATCATTGGCAAAGGTATGGTCGAAAGAGCGTTGAAATTACGTCGCAACCAGCCAATGTTACTGATTGACATTGCCGTTCCTCGTGATATTGAACCGGATGTGGAAAAATTGAGTGATGTTTATCTGTACAGTGTGGATGATTTACAGGCTATCATTCAGCAAAATCTTGCCCAACGTAAAGCAGCGGCAGTTGTTGCGGAAGGTATTGTACAACAAGAAAGCAGCCATTTCATGGATTGGTTGCGTTCTCAAGGCGCTGTTAATACAATTCGCGAATATCGAGAGCAGGCAGAGAAAATTAGGGCTGAGATGACAGCAAAAGCATTGATGTCCATAAGGCAGGGCGCTGATGCTGAACAGATCATTAACCAATTGACCTACCAGTTGACGAATCGTCTGATCCATACACCGACTAAATCTCTCCAACAGGCTGCCAGCGATGGCGATTTGGAACGCCTGAATCTATTACGGGACAGCCTTGGGCTGGATCATAACTAACCTAACCCTATTCTAAATAAGGTCTGATATTACGAATGAAGCCTTCTATTGTCGCTAAATTGGAAGCATTACAAGAACGCCATGAAGAAGTTTTGGCTCACCTCGGTGATGCTGAAGTTATTGCTGATCAAGAGCGTTTTCGCGCGTTATCAAAGGAATATGCTCAACTGACCGATGTGACTAACTGTTTTAAAGCCTGGAAAAGTGTTCAGGATGATATTGAAACAGCCGAGATGATGCTTGATGATCCCGAAATGCGGGAAATGGCGCAGGAAGAACTCAAAAACGCAAAAATTCGTAATGAAGAGCTGGAACAGCAACTGCAATTGCTGTTATTACCAAAAGATCCGGATGATGAGCGCAACTGTTTTCTTGAAGTTCGTGCCGGAACGGGGGGGGATGAAGCTGCGATATTTGCCGGAGATTTATTCCGCATGTATAGCCGTTATGCAGAGTCCCGCCGTTGGAAAGTTGAGATCATGAGTGCCAATGAAGGTGAACATGGTGGATATAAAGAAGTGATTGCCAAAATTTCTGGTGAACAAGTTTATGGTCACCTGAAATTTGAGTCGGGTGGTCACCGTGTTCAGCGTGTACCGGAGACTGAATCTCAAGGGCGTATTCACACTTCTGCTTGCACAGTTGCCATTTTGCCGGAAATCCCAGAAGCGGAATTACCGGAAATCAGTTCAAGTGACCTGAAAATTGATACTTATCGTTCTTCCGGTGCGGGCGGACAGCACGTCAACACCACTGACTCCGCAATTCGCATTACTCACTTGCCAACAGGTATTGTTGTGGAGTGTCAGGATGAGCGTTCTCAGCATAAGAACAAAGCAAAAGCCATGTCTGTGCTTGCTGCACGTATTCGTGCCGCTGAGATGCGAAAGCGTCAGGAAGCCGAGGCCTCTGAACGCCGCAATTTGCTGGGCTCCGGTGACCGTTCAGATCGCAACCGCACCTATAATTTCCCACAGGGACGGGTTACTGATCACCGTATCAACCTAACGTTATACCGCCTTGAGGAGGTAATGGAAGGCAAACTGGATATGCTTATCCAGCCCATCATTACTGAATATCAGGCAGACCAATTATCCGCATTGTCAGAGCAGGATTGATGAATTATCAACATTGGCTCCGACATGCAGCTATGCAGTTGACTGAAAGTGATAGCCCTAAGCGTGATGCAGAAATCCTGTTGCAACACGTCACAGGGCGTTCCCGCACTTATTTAATTGCATTTAATGAAACCCCTATTTCCCCAGAGGAAGCTAGCCAGCTTGATGCCTTGCTGGCTCGTCGTATTCAGGGTGAACCGATTGCTTATATTGTGGGAGAGCGTGAATTTTGGTCGTTATCTCTTACTGTATCACCAGCAACTTTAATCCCACGCCCTGATACGGAATGCTTGGTTGAAAAAGCCCTCGAACTATTGCCTGATTTGTCGGCACAAATTCTGGATCTCGGCACGGGGACAGGGGCAATTGCATTGGCGCTGGCAAGTGAGCGGCATGATTGTCATGTGACTGGGGTGGATATCAATCCTGATGCAGTAGCATTGGCAAAACATAATGCTGCAAGAAACGCGGAAAAACTGTCCGTTCACAATGTGAATTTTCTGCAAAGTGAATGGTTTTCTGCGGTTGGGGAAAGACAATTTGATATGATTGTTAGTAATCCTCCCTATATTGATGAGCTTGACCCTCATTTGCGCGAAGGAGATGTCAGGTTTGAACCAGCCACTGCATTGATCGCTGCACAAAATGGTATAGCAGATTTGCAGACAATTATAGCGCAGGCTCGCCACTTCCTGTTGCCAAACGGATGGCTATTATTGGAACATGGCTGGAAACAGGGAATCGTTGTCAGAAACCTATTTTTGGAAAAAGGTTATCAACAGATAGCCACTTTTCAGGATTATGGTGGTAACGAACGTATCACGGTAGGTCAATGGAATAAAGATGAAAACCATAGTTAATTATGAATTCAATAATGCTTCCCTGATAGATGGTATTATTCTGGTAACACGAGCCATTCGTCCTGATTTCCCCCAAACAACAGTGACTGAGCAATTAACGGCATTGGTTGACGAAGCTCGACAAAAACTTTCCTCTATTACTGACACTAAAGCAAAATTACAAGCGCTATTGACGCTTTTTTATCGAAAATGGAAATTTGGTGGAGCGAATGGGGTGTATTGTTTGTCTGATACCCTGTGGTTGGATGGTGTATTACGTTCGCACCAAGGCGCACCCGTAACATTGGGAACGGTGTTTGCACATATTGCTCAGGTGCTGGCATTGCCTGTACAGCCTGTTATATTCCCGACACAGCTAATTTTGCGGGTTGATTTGGCTGATGAGCCGACATGGTTTATTAACCCGATGAATGGCGATACGCTTAACGAACATATCCTTGATGTCTGGTTGAAAGGCAATATTGGCCCAACGGTTAGTTTGGAAAATAAAGACTTACAGGAAGCTGATAATATCAGTATTGTGCGAAAAATCACCGATATCATCAAAATTTCCTTGATGGAAGAGAAAAAAATGGAGTTGGCGTTAAGAGCCAGCGAAGTCGTGCTGATGTTCGATCCTGATGATCCGTATGAAATTCGCGACCGAGGGCTGATTTATGCGCAGCTCGATTGCAATCACATTGCTGTTTCAGATTTGAGTTATTTCGTGGAACATTGCCCTGAGGACCCGATTTCAGAAATGATAAAAATGCAGATTAACTCCATTGATCAGAGAGCAATCATCCTCCATTAGAGGCGTTATAAAGCGGTATTTCTCTGCTTTTTATTTATTTTTTATGAATACAGCAAATTTATTTGCCCTTAACAAGAGAAGGTATAAACATGCAACAAAAAGTGGTTAATATTGGTGACATCAAGGTCGCAAATGATCTGCCTTTTGTACTGTTTGGTGGTATGAATGTCCTTGAGTCACGGGATTTGGCCATGCGTATTTGTGAACACTATGTGGCTGTAACGCAAAAACTGGGCATTCCTTATGTTTTTAAGGCGTCTTTTGATAAGGCTAACCGTTCTTCGATCCACTCCTATCGCGGGCCTGGTCTGGAAGAAGGAATGAAAATCTTTCAAGAGCTGAAGCAGACTTTTGGCGTGAAGATCATCACTGATGTACATGAACCCGCGCAAGCCCAAGTTGTTGCAGATGTGGTTGATGTCATCCAGCTTCCCGCTTTCCTGGCTCGCCAGACTGATCTGGTTGAAGCGATGGCAAAAACTAACGCAGTTATCAATGTCAAAAAACCTCAGTTTGTTAGCCCAGGGCAGATGGGAAATATCGTTGACAAATTTAAAGAAGGTGGCAACGATCAGGTAATACTGTGTGACCGTGGCAGTAATTTTGGTTACGACAATCTGGTCGTCGATATGTTGGGCTTTGGTGTCATGAAACAGGCAACCAATGGCTCACCAGTGATTTTTGACGTCACTCACTCATTGCAATGCCGTGATCCATTTGGTGCAGCTTCCGGCGGTCGCCGTGCGCAAGTGTCAGAGTTGGCACGTGCTGGTATGGCGGTAGGAATTGCCGGTTTGTTCCTTGAAGCCCATCCTGATCCAGAAAATGCAAAATGTGATGGCCCATCAGCATTACCATTGGCAAAACTGGAGCCATTCCTGATGCAGATGAAAGCCATTGATGATGTAGTGAAAAGTTTCCCAGAGCTGGATACCAGCAAATAATCACGGGATCTATTTGTTTTTTTGATAATACGGTTACAGACATTTTGTCCTGTAACCGCTGATTTACGCATTATCTTTAATAAATAATCTCTTACCAGGAAAGTCAATTAATACTGCATATTGATTGAAGAAGTTATTTCCAATTAATCCATCCGCATTTAAATGATTAAAATCTCCATCAACCAGTAGTGAATTCAGTTTTATTTTTTTAGCGCCTATCTCATTAAGTTGAAATGTCGATACAATGCATTTTTCCTTGTCCAGATCTTTTCTCAAAGCCTTATCTTGAATTTTGCAATAACGATAAGAATTTTAGACCAAAAAAGCATCTAATATTCTTATCTGGAGATTTAGGTTAATCTATTTCTTCCAGTGCCTTGGATAAAGTGGCATAAAAGCTTAATTGCCCTTTAATTGGTTCGACTTTGGCTCGTGCCAGCGTTTTCAAGGGCTGGAAGGAGATATCGCACACAACGATATGTTTCTCTTTTCCCATCTCTCGGACAAATCCTTGAAAAGCATGTAGCCCGCCTGCATCCAGCACCGGAACAGCATCCCACTGCATAATAATGGTGTGATAATTGGTTCCTTGTTCTTTCAGTTCAGCAAAAATACGTTCTGCGGCTGCGAAAAAAAGAGGACCATTAATTCGCACAACCAACAAACCTGTATCATGGTTTGTTGCAGGAGAAATGCTGATTCGGGTCATATTGGCAATTTTGCGCATAAACAGCAGTGAAGCCAGCACAATGCCTATTGTGATTGCCACCACCATATCAAACAGAACGGTTAATGACATACACAGCAACATGACAATGATATCGTCTTTGGGGGCACGGCGGATGAGGTCTATGACCTTATGGGCTTCACTCATATTCCACGCCACAATTAACAAAATGGCTGACATAGCGGCAAGCGGTAAATAAGAAAGCATTGGGGCAAGAACCAGCAGCGCCAACAATACCAGCAGGGAGTGAACGACAGCGGCAATTGGTGAGGTTGCACCTGCCCGCACATTGGCGGCTGAACGAGCGATAGCCGCAGTTGCGGTGATCCCACCAAAGAAAGGAGCGACAATATTACCCATTCCTTGGCCGATCAATTCACTGTTGGAATGATGTTTTTTTCCGGTCATGCCATCCAGAATAACGGCGCACAACAGGGATTCAATTGCTCCTAACATTGCCATAGAAAATGCAGCGGGCAGTAATGCTGATACTGTATTCCAGCTAATATCAAGAGAGTGAGTATCAGGCAATTGCCATGGCAGGATAAATTGGGGAAGAATAGGGGGAATACCTTGGCCTTGTGTACCATCTTCCAGCGTATAGCTAAATGACGAACCAATTGTTGCCACATCATGGCCTAACAGATGTATGATCCCCATGATACCTGTACCAGCCACCAACGCCGGTAAGTGACCGGGTAACTTTAACCCTAGTTTTGGCCAGAGAATCAATACCAGCAGTGTTGTTAAACCGATGAGAGTATCGCTGAGTTGTAATGAAGGAAACGCTTGGGAGAGGGCAATCACCTTATTAATATAATTTTCTGGCACATGGTCTAGTTTCAGGCCGAAAAAATTTTGTACTTGCATGGTCGCGATAGTAATAGCAATACCCGAAGTGAATCCAAGCGTAACAGACAGTGGAATGTACTCAATCAATCGGCCAAATCTCGCTAATCCCATGATAAGCAAAATAATGCCAGACATGAGCGTGGCGATAAGAAGGCCACTGAGGCCAAATTGCTGTGATACAGGATAGAGTATCACCACAAAAGCTGCCGTTGGGCCGGAAACGCTATAGCGTGATCCTCCTGTCACAGCAATAATAATACCAGCAATAGCCGCAGTATACAGGCCATATTGTGGTGCCACACCACTGCCGATTGCCAGAGCCATTGCCAGTGGGATAGCAATGATTCCCACGGTGATCCCGGCAATCATGTCTTTGATAAGACGGTGAAAAGAGTAAGTTTCTTTCCAACAAGCGTCGATAAGCGCACTAAAAGGACGTATTCCCTTAATTTTACGAGTATTCATTTAATTAAGAACCAAAAAATAGGATAGCAAAAGATGAGCTGAAAAAAGTAATGCCAGCATATCGCTTTTATCAGCTCAGAAAAGTGTTACATGTCAAAAAGTTAACTAACTCGTCTCTTTTACCTTGAGTGAGACATCGCAATGTCCAGAATTGGTGCCAGTAATAGATTTACTGCTGTTATACAGTTTAAAAGCAATTATGAAATAATGATAATGCAGTTTAGATGAATCAATTGGTTAACATTAAGGATATGATAAATTGTCTAGAGCACAACGTTTGTTAACTTTGATGGAAATATTACGCAGTTATCACTTTCCCGTGCAGGGCAAGGTATTGGCGCAGAAATTGAACATTAGCTTAAGGACTCTCTATCGGGATATTGCGACCTTACAGGTTCAAGGTGCAAGTATAGAGGGAGAAACGGGTATAGGCTATGTCTTACGGCCAGGATTTGTTTTACCACCGTTGATGTTAACGCAAAATGAAATAGAAGCCTTAGCATTAGGGGTTAGTTGGGTGGCAAAACGCGCTGATTCACAATTAAAAACATCCGCAAATAGTGCGATTAATAAAATTGCAGCAGTTATCCCAACAGAACTCAAACAATATCTTGAGACGAATTCATTATTAATTGGGCCTGCTGCTACGAAAATTGAACCTTCCACTGATATCCCGCAAATACGGCAAGCGATCAGTAATCGGCATAAAATCACTTTCACTTATTTAGATCTGAAAAACAATCAATCGACAAGAACAATATGGCCATTTGCATTGGGATATTTTGAGAATATCAGTATTGTTATTGGTTGGTGTGAATTAAGAAAAACATTTCGCCATTTCAGGTCGGATAGAATGAGCTATTTGAAGATAGAACAACAGTGTTATCCCCGTTCAAGACAGTCGTTACTTAAAGAATGGCGGGAAATGGAAAAAATAGCGCATTAACTAAACTACTGACAAAAACTGTCACACGGGTTTGTTATCTTGAGGATTCTTAATGTACTGAACCTGCTATCTGACTGTTGGAGTTTTTTTATGCTAACCCTAACTTTTTCTACATCGGTAAATGCAAAGCCATCCCAGATTTGGGCCCACTATATTGATTTTAATTTGCGAAAAAAATGGGAAGTTGATCTTGAATATTTTGAATTTGAAGGTGAAGTGAAAACAGGGCAATACGGCAGAATGGTATTGAGTGGTATGCCGGAAATTCGTTTTTATCTTGCAAATATTGAAGTCAATAAAGAATTCACTGATCAAGTCAATTTGTCACAAATGGGAGTGTTAACTTTCTGTCACCAAATTTTGATTGGCGAAAATAATATGGCACATGGCATTCAGGTGAGCGTTTCTTTTGAGCCTGAAAACCAACTTTCTGATGCCCAAGCGGTAAGTTTTTTTAAACAAGTGACGCAGGATCTGGTCGAGACACTCTCAAGGCTTAAAGCTGTGGTTGAAAAAACTGAGACAGAAAAACTTGTTTCTGTTGTTAAGCCTAATCTTCAACTGATTTACGTTTCTGATATAGAGCGCTCTACAGCCTTTTATGCAACTATTTTTAATGCTGAACCAATTTTTTCCAGCCCGCGTTACGTCGCATTTACTGTAGGTAAAGAAATTATTTTTGCTATTTGGAGCGGAGGAACGAAGCCAGACAACACAGTGCCACGGTTTTCAGAAATTGGTATTATGCTACCAACTTGCGAAGAGGTTGATCAGCTCTTTGAGAAATGGCAACAAAATCCAAACATTGAAATTCAGCAGGAACCCTATACTGACGTTTTTGGTCGCACTTTCCTCGTGAAAGATCCTGATGGCCATATGATCCGAGTTTGTCCTTTGGATTAAGAAAAATGAAGGAGATAATGTTCTGATTAAGCTATCCGTAAGATCACTTGTGAATTAATGGCAGTGTGGGATGGATAAGGATAGCTTAGTGTCACGCATTCACTTAACTGAGTTAGCTTGCTCAAGTCACTTATACTTATATATTAAATATTCTTTTTACTGGTCATTCTCCTCATGAAGAAAAACTTGAGTTATTAATGCCATTTTTGAAGGAGTTTTTATCGCATTAGTATCAGATGTGTAAATTTATCATGCCTGAGAGCTATGATTACATTTCCTTGACAAGAAAATTAATTATGTCTCAGGCATGTTTATTTTTTAACTTGTTAATTATTACAGATAGCGCTCTTTTTCGGATAAATCCACTGGCTGGCCTAATTATAAACCAGTAGAAAGTAAATTTTTTCTTGACATTATCATTGGGGAAAAAAATGAATGTTTCGGTCACTAGTGAATGGTAGCCATTAAGATGTTCCCTGACTAAAAAGCGTAGCACCAATTTGGCTGATTTATGATCATCAAAGTTAATAAATGATTCTAGATCAGATTGGTGTATGATACCTAAATCCGCTTGCCAAAACCTGCCAGTTAATCCCATTGATATTTCATGGCTATTTTCATTAAGTGGGGTAAAGGTTTTTAAGCCAAATTCTTGGTTATTGTTTGTTCTTCCTAATTTATTAAGCAAATGGGTTGGCACATTTCTGATTTTGGACAAAGTCTTAATAAAGAAATCATCGGACATTTCAAAGTCTTTTACAGCTTGGATTATTTCTTTCGCTGGTACCTTTATAGATTCTGATTCATGGATTTCATGAAAATGAAAACAAGGGAGAAAGGGGGTTGGATGCTTCCATGTCTTATATTCTTTACTATTGACTATTCCTAAAAATGTCACTGCTTATCCCCTATATTATGATTAAAAATGGGAGGTTAATGAAAATTTGGTGTGAAATAGAATTGTATTTTACCAAATATATGGTTTGTTATTGAACATAATACTATTTCAGTATTATAGGTTTCTAACGAAATAATTTTCCTATCCCAAGTGTTTTTGAGTTTGGTAATAGCTAAATGCAACTTGTTTATCTTTGGTATTATTTCAGATTGTTACTTTTAACTTTGCATGTCATTATCAACTGATACTGACATCATGACTCAGTCCATATCATATTAATAATCGTGAGTTTAATGGTGAATAAATATGAAGGATGGACTATTTTATTTAAAATGTAAAGGGCTTAATGCTCAATGTAAGAAAGGTGAATGATATGTCAATTTTAGCCATTATTAAAGGTACTCCTATCTGGGTTTGGATTTTATTGGCTTTTCTGATTAAACGGGGTATCAATGCGTTATATGACAGGGAAATGCGCATTGATCGACTGTTTTTTATGCCAGTTTTGTTTTTAATATGGGCTGTTTACAGCGTGTTAAATGAAACAACATTTCCAAATTCGGCATTCCTGGCGCTTATTGTAGGTATCCTTGTGGGTGGGGTTATCGGATGGGGCTTATGGCGTAGCCAACCAAGATTAAGAAAGGGTAATGAAAATGGCTTAATCATTCGCTCAGGAACTCCTTTGACTTTAAGTCTTATTCTCACTGTTTTTATAGTGAAGTTTATTATTTCTGCCATCATGAGTATTCACTCTAATTTGTTATATTCGTACAATTTTAATTTACTATTTGGTTTTATTTGTGGCTTATCGGATGGTGTCTTTTGGGGTGGAACGCTTAATTTATTTATTCCTTATTATAAGAATAAAAAGGAATAAAATAGTTTGTGGGTGGAGGAGAGAGAAATATAAGCTGAAGATATCCTCCATTAGATTATTGAAGATTTGTCTGACGATCGAGGCAACGTAAAAACTTGCCAATAACAATTAACAGTGCTCAAGCTTGCTGAGAGCTTGTGCCGCCTGACGCATAGGAGTAGCAAACTGCAATAAAGATTCCAATGAAATACGAATAGAAGGAGCATGAACATAAACACAGGCAATCAATCGATTTTTTTGATCTTTAACGGGAACAGAACAGGCAACCATGCCGTCAATGAACTCTTCATTATCAGTACTGAGCTGTGTTTGTGCTATTTTGTTTAGCTCATAATTTAAATCGAAAAGATCGGTAATCGTATTGCGAGTCATTTTATGGATGGGAAGAGTTTGAAGCAGATTTTCACGTTTTGCCATAGGTAAGTTAGCCAGATAAAGCTTACCGCTGGCCGTACACCAAAGGGGAGTTTGGCTACCTTCTGGTAGGTTAATCTGTAGTGGCCAATTGGCTTGAACACGTTCGTAATAGAGCATTTCCAAACCGTTAGGGACAGAGATACCACAGGTTTCATTCACTTCGTTAGCGAGTGTTTTTAATATCATCTTCCTTCCAGATTTAAAACGGGGGCTGTTCCACACTCCCTGTGAAATACGGAATAGCCGATTACCCGGTTCCCAAAGCCCTCCCAGACTCATCTGTAGATAACCATCTTGTTTCAGTTGGGCTAGCAAGCGGTGCACTGTCGGCTGAGGGATCGCTAAATCACGTGCAATATCTGATGGCGATAAAGGGGCATCTGATTGTGAAATATGTTCGATAATGGTCAGCATTCGCGTCGCAGCGGAGCTTTTATCACGATGGTTACTCAAGGCTCTGTTTATCCATTGCAAAGAAAATGATATTCATGTTGGCATTAACTTTGGAATGAATCAATGCTGATGCTTTCCAATATAACCGGCTGAGTAAAAAACAAAACAGAGTGGAGTAGAAAAAATGCCCTGCATTAACAGAGCATTGTGGGGAAAATCATGATCATTTCATTGTTGGCATTGAAAATTCTGCACCTTCACGCAGGTTAGCGGATGGCCAGCGTTGCGTGATAGTTTTACGACGAGTATAGAACCGCACACCATCAGGGCCATAGGCGTGGAGATCACCAAACAATGAGTTTTTCCAGCCGCCAAAGCTATGGTAAGAAACCGGTACGGGCAACGGGATATTGATCCCAACCATACCAACCTGAATGTGATCGGCAAAATAGTTAGCGGCTTCTCCATCACGTGTATAGATACATGTACCGTTGCCATATTCGTGTTCATCGATAACATCCATTGCTTCCTGCATGGTTTTAACGCGAACAACTTGTAAAACGGGGCCAAAGATTTCTGCTTGGTAGCTATCCATAGTTGTGGTGACATTGTCAATCAATGTGGCACCGACAAAGAAGCCATTTTCGTAGCCAGAAACTTTTATGTTACGACCATCAACTAAAATTTTGGCACCTTGTTGTTCGGCACTTGTAATGTAACCGCATATTTTTTGCTGATGCTCGCGGGTAATGACGGGGCCAAAATCATTATTTTTATCACTATAAACTCCTATGGTCAGAGATTTCATGCGTTCTTGCAGCTTAGTGACTAGCTGATCGGCAATTTCATCACCGATCGCAACTGCAACAGACAGTGCCATACAACGTTCACCTGATGAACCAAATGCAGCTCCTAGAAGTGAATTGACCACATTCTCCATATCGGCATCTGGCATGACGATAGCGTGATTTTTGGCTCCGCCAAGTGCCTGGCAACGTTTGCCGTTGGCTGTAGCAGTCGTGTAGATATACTGCGCGACAGGAGTTGATCCCACAAAACTGACTGCTTTTACCCGTTTGTCAGTTAATAGTGTATCCACGACTTCTTTGTCACCATTGACGATGTTAAATACCCCATCGGGTAACCCTGCTTTTTTTAATAGTTGACCAATATACAGCGTGGCACTTGGATCACGTTCTGATGGTTTCAGTACAAAAGTATTACCACAAACCAATGCGAGAGGGTACATCCACAAAGGAACCATCGCCGGAAAGTTAAATGGAGTGATCCCTGCAACAACCCCCAATGGCTGAAAGTCGCTCCAGGCGTTGATTCCAGGCCCTATATTTTTACTAAATTCTCCCTTTAAAATTTCAGGTGCTCCACAGGCATACTCAACGTTTTCTATACCACGTTGAAGTTCACCTGTTGCATCATGAATAATCTTGCCATGTTCCTGACCAATCAAACGGCAAATTTCATCAGTATGCTCTTCAAGCAGTTGCTTATAACGGAACATAATACGTGCTCGCTTTATTGGTGGAGTGTCACGCCATGCAGGAAAAGCCGCTTGTGCTGCCGCAATTGCTTCTTCAACGATGGCTTTGGGGGCAATAGCAGCCTGACGGATGACTTCGCCAGTTGCAGGATTATAAATGTCCTGTAAACGTGAATGGATATCAATCACCTTACCGTTAATAAAATGTCCTACGATATTCATGACCTTTTCTCCAGTAAATCAGTCAGTAATTCCACAATTGTTTATAAATGGTTATCATGTCCTCAATAGTTGGGATCCGTGGGTTATTACTCGGTGATCCAGATGCTTCCGCTTGCTTTGCCATTGTTTCCACAACCTCAAAAAAGCGCGTTTTGTCAATGCCAAATTGTTCTGGTGTCGGCACGGAAAGATCTTCATTTAAATCAACTAAAGTCGTTAGTAATTTTTTACAAGCTACATTGTCACTGTCTGTTGGTTTTGCAAAGGTTAGTGCGCGTGCACATTCGGCATAACGCTCTTTGGCTGCCTCTAAAGAGAAGTGGGTGACAGCGGGAAGCAACATGGCGTTAGATAACCCATGTGGAACATGGAAGAAGGCACCAATAGGGCGGCTCATGCCGTGCACTAGTGCAACAGATGCGTTAGAGAATGCAATACCTGCAAGGGTTGAACCTAGCATCATCGCTTCACGAGCAACTTTATTATTGCCATCGTGATATACCTTGCGCAAGTTAGGGCCGATGAGTTTCATGGCTGCAATAGCCTGACTATCTGAATAGGGATTAGCCTTCCGGCTCACATAAGCTTCAATAGCATGAGTCATCGCATCAATGCCAGTATCTGCTGTAGTCCGTGCCGGAACACTGATAGTCAGCTCATAGTCGATAATCGCAGCAATTGGCATGAATCCCGCCCCCATGCAAAGTAATTTTTCATCAGTTTTTTCATCAGTAATAATTGTGACGCGAGTACATTCTGATCCTGTTCCCGCAGTAGTGGGAATGGCAATGATAGGAAGTCCTAGTTCATTAAATTGGCGAGGGAAACGGTATTCATTGATTGTACCGCCAAATTTACCAATCACAGCAATGGCTTTTGCGCTGTCAATCGGGCTTCCGCCACCAAGTGCAATAACTGCATCAAACCGATCACTTTTCACTTTCTTAATTCCTGCCTGAATAGAGGCCGCAGTGGGTTCTGGTACTGTGTCAGCATAGACATCACTTTCAATTCTTGCTCTTTGCAGGATAGATTGCAGTTTATCTAAATAACCTAGCTGAACCATCACCTTGTCTGTCACAATCAGGGGTTTTTTACTGTTAACACTTTGCAGAATCTGTGGAAGACTGATGATAGCCCCACCACCTACTTCCATAATGCGAGGCAACATGATAGTGGACATATATAGCTCCTTTAAGTGAAGTATTCGTTTATTAAAATGAGCCGAATAACGAACCGAGAATAATAACCACAACGAGTCCCAGAAGTCCGGCTAATACGGTAACCATGAAAATATCGAGGTAGGAGCGTTTATGGGTTAATCCGCAGATCGCCAGTAATGAAATTACTGCGCCGTTGTGGGGTAATGTATCCAATCCACCTGAAGCCATTGCAGCAACACGATGGAGTAATTCAGGAGAGATCCCTGATGCTTCAGCCAGTTGTAGAAAATGTTGCCCCATCATGCTTAGTGCGATACTCAGACCTCCAGAGGCTGACCCCGTCGATCCTACCAACATGCTGATCACAATAGATTCTGAAATCAAAGCATTACTGGCTGATATGTTAAGCAGAAAATTGCTTATCACTGAAAATGCAGCTAAAGAAGCGATAACAGCCCCATAACCTACCTCTGAGGCAGTATTAAAAATGGGAAGTAAAGAACCCATTGTGCCTTTGTTCAGCGTCTCTTTTAGGTTTTTCCAGCGTGTCCAATTAAGTGTAATGATGCTCAGGCAGGAGATAACTAATGCTCCAATAATTGCCCATAATCCTAAAACGCTATTGAGTTTTGTTTTTCCATATTTGGCTTCTGATAAATATTCGGTATTTATCAGGGGAATCAGTTTGCTAAAAAGATAGTTGCAGACAATGACCAAAATAATTGGCAATAATGCCTTCCATAAAGAAGGTAATTGGTGCTCTTCATGAATATTTTTCTCTGGCATATGATAGTCTTCCCCATAGCTTTCGGCTGCCATTTTGGCTTTGCGTACCCGATAGCTTAACCAGCCATAACCAGTAGCAACCATAACAACAGAGCCAATCAGCCCCAGGCCTGGTGCGGAAAATGCATTAGTACCGAAAAAGGGCATTGGGATCATATTTTGAATTGCCGGTGTGCCAGGCAGAGCGGTCATCGTGAAACTTAATGAACCTAGAGAGATAGCACCGGGAATCAACCTCTTAGGAATATTGGCAGTATAGAAAATAGCGGCTGCGATAGGAAAAACGGCAAAACCAACAACGAAAAGAGAAACACCACCATAAGTGAGAATGCTGCAAGTGATCACAACAGCAAGCAACGCATTATTTCCATTCAATTTTTGCACTAAAGAATGGGCAATAGATTGTGCAGAGCCTGAGTCTTCCATCAATTTGCCAAATACAGCACCGAGTAGAAATAATGGGAAATATTTCACCACATAGTCACCCAAGCCACTCATAAATATCTGTGTATAGACACCAAATAGTTGTGATACCTCCCCATTAAACAATACAGCAAACAAAGCAAGTATGGGGGCGAGTAGCAGTACACTGACTCCTTTATAGGCGAAATACATCATCATTAGTAATGAAAGAATAATCCCGATGATGCTGAACATAACTATTTCTCCGATACAAAATAATGAGAATCGAGAATTGTTTTTGCGGGTATTAAATCAACAATTTATTTATTTTTATCATTAGGTGATAAGATTTGTATTAATAAATGATAATAAACATCAATCGAATGTCGAAGGAAATGAAAGGAAAAAACGAAGTGATCACAAGTTTTTTAAAAAAATGTTAATTAAACGTGATCTCTCTCGCAATTGTCTAATGCAGGATATTTTACGGTCCAGTGGAGTTATCACGAGGAGGAATTTTGCCAAACAGGAATGAATCCTATCCATTAAAATTTAGGGCTAAAGACAGGGATTGGGATACAAAAAAAGCCTGAACAGACATTCAGGCTCTTTTATAGAGTATGGCGGTGAGGGAGGGATTCGAACCCTCGATACGTTTTCACGTATACACACTTTCCAGGCGTGCTCCTTCAGCCTCTCGGACACCTCACCGAATTTTATTTTTTTGCATTCAATAAAAATGCGTTACTGCAATATTAATTAATAAACCTAACTCATTAGGGTTAATTTGTCAGGCATTAAAAAAAGCCTGAGCATTCTGTTCAGGCTCTTTCTTAGAATATGGCGGTGAGGGAGGGATTCGAACCCTCGATACGTTTTCACGTATACACACTTTCCAGGCGTGCTCCTTCAGCCTCTCGGACACCTCACCACATTTTAGTATTGCAGTGATTTCTTTTGAGTTCGTCGCTGCAACGGGGCGCTACTATAGGGAAAAGCAGGGCAGGCGTCAACAAGCTTGTGACGATTTTTTTCAGGCTTTTTGACCGATTAGACAAATAAAAAACAATTTGTGTGGTTGGTAGCCAATTACGGGAATTAATTACGGGAATAGAAAAGTGCTTTTTTGTTGCAACGAATCATGGCAAATTTGTTAACCAGATAACATTATCAATATTTTCATTCCTGTCTTCCTAATTGGAGGCTTGCAACCTTTCAGCAATAAGTTAACCCTATTAGAAAAACAAAAAGGAATGAGATTTTATGAACATCATTTTTTTTCACTCTCCCTCTAATTTTAATTCTGATAAATGGATTCAGGGAATACAATCCAGGCTACCTGAGGCTAATGTCCGACAATGGGTTAGTGGTGATAATGCTCCTGCTGATTATGCTTTAGTTTGGTTGCCTCCTTATGAAATGTTAGCTAATCGTCAGGATATCAAAGGGATATTTTCACTTGGGGCGGGTGTGGATGCTATCCTTAAACAAGAATTAGAAAATCCAGGGACGTTACCTAAAGGGGTTCCGCTAATACGTCTTGAAGATACGGGTATGGCTCGGCAAATGCAGGAATATGCGATTTCCTCGGTTTTATACTATTTCCGCCGTATGGATGAATATAAACAATATCAAGAACAGCGTTTTTGGAACCCCATGCCTGCCCATAATCGAAAAGAGTTTGTTATTGGTGTCTTGGGGGCAGGAGTTTTAGGGCGTAGCGTTATTGAAAAATTGAAAGAATTTGATTTCAATATTCGCTGCTGGAGCCGAACGCCAAAACAAATTGATCATGTTGAGAATTTTTATGGGAAAGCGCAGCTAGGTGATTTTCTTTCTGAATGTAAAGTATTGATTAATATCCTGCCAGATACGCCAGAAACTCGTGGTATTTTAAATCTTTCATTATTCAAACAGTTAAAATCTGGCTCATATGTGATCAACATTGCACGGGGCGCCCAATTGGTAGAGCAAGATTTGCTGATAGCCATTGATAAAGGTTATGTCGCTGGCGCGATCCTTGATGTATTTGTTGAAGAACCACTATCAAATTTTCACCCTTTCTGGACTCACCCACGCATTAATATCACTCCACATATCGCGGCCAAGACTATTCCTGATGAAGCTATGGATATGATTTGTGACAATATCCGGCGAATGGAAAAAGGTGAATCGCCCATCGGGCTTGTTGATATAAGCCTTGGTTATTGACAAGTCGCTTTACAGCAAGGCAAACGATTAGAGACAATAACAGATATACACTATTTAGGTAAGTTATTGGGAGTGGATTAAGTTATGAACGAATTTTCTATTGTTTGCCGCATATTGGGAACATTGTTTAACCGAACACCACAAGATCCTGTTTTGCAACCTGTAATTATCATGATTGCTGAGGGAAAATTGAAACAATTGTGGCCTCTGGATCAGGATGAGTTATTGGATAGGCTACAAAAAAACAGTGAATTATCGGTGATTGAAGCTGATTATCATGCCTTGTTTACTGGAGAATCTGCGGGCGTTGCAGTCTGCCGCTCTGATTATACTGATAAGGATGAAAGTGAAGTGCGCCAATTTTTGGTGGAACGAGGTATGCCTTTGCCTGATACCTCCGCTGATCAATTTGGCTCCTTATTGTTGGCTGCGTCATGGTTGGAAGATCAAGCCGCAGAAGATGAAGTTCAGGCCCAGATTACGCTGTTTGATGAATATTTGTTGCCTTGGTGCGGGCAATTTCTTGGTAAAGTTGAATCTCATGCGACTAGCGGTTTTTATCGAACTTTAGCGATTATTACCCGAGAAGCATTACAAGCGTTACGCGAAGAGCTGGAATTAGAGTGATAATCTATAATTATGTAGACAATTCAATCGGTAAATAGTGAACCATAAGTAATGGTAGCTTATTTAATAAACTGCCATTACTATTTTATCGATAATAAAAGTTATTTATCAACCAAATCAATAACCAATTTACCGGGTTGAATTTTTAATCCTTTGGCTAATTTTAAAGCGATGGCTTCAGGCTTGCTTTTCTCTGGATTTAAAACATAAACCGGATGAGCATCAAAAAACTCACTTAAAGAAGTATTCAAATAAGGGAGCAAGGTTTTAATTGGTGTGGCGATTTTTTCTGGTGTGGTTTGGTAGTCTACGATCTCTAATTCTTTAATGAAAATAGCGCCTTTTCCCACATTAAATATCGGCTTAGCCCTAATAGTCAGTTTCATATCAGATTGAACCGTTCCCAGCAAGGTTACTAATTGAATCTTTGCCAGAGTCGTTAATTCAATTTTTTCTGGATCTTGGCGGCCGATCTGACTGGTTAAATCTCCCAGTGTGATATTGGCTTTAGTCGCACCTGGCAGGCTAATTTGCTTTTGATAATAAACACTTTTTAATAAATAATCATTCAGCAAACCTTCGTTGATACTGACTTCCTTGAATTGATCACAGCCGCTGATTAGTCCTGCCAATACCAATACAGTCCCTAAGAAAAACCTTCTCATTGTTGTCTCCTTTTGTTTTCAATGAGCAGATCTTACACTATTTACTGCTTACTACTTGTTATTTAATTAGCTCATCACATAATTAATGCTTGTTAATAATGATAGGTTCAATTTTCTTCTGGTTGAATTGATGATGCAGGGCATAAATAGTCATTAAACCTACCAATCCCAGCAGTATCCACGGTAATTGCGGTATATTTAAAGCGTGGCCTGCATCATAGAGCCATCCACCACCGGTATAGCCCAATGCGCCTCCTAATGCCAGCCCCAGACGACTGAATCCCATGTAACTACCACGAGCTCGTGGATCAGCCAGTGAAGCACTCAGTGTTTCGCGTGCCGGCTCTGCGGTTACCATGCCCAGATAGAACAAACAAATCAGGCCAAATATGAGATGCAGTTGATTGACCCAACCTATTGGAAACATGCAAAGACTCATTAAAAACAAACCTGCTATCAAGCGTTGCTCCTGCCGAAAATATTTCTCACTCCAGCGTGCGATAGGATAGAGCAGTGTCAGGGAGATCGTAGCTTCAATGGCATACATCCACTTAACGGCGGTAGCTGTACCAGAAATTTCATGGATCACGATTGGAAACATCAACATAACTTGCACTGATAAGACAAAATAACCGGCTAATGTCAGTACGTAGTAAAAGAACCGACGATCTTTAACCACACGTCTCATACCCTCCTTGATTGGTGTACGAACTGTTGAGATACGGTATGCGGGCAGAAACAAAGCGTTAAATAGAGCGGCCAGTACAAAAATTGTTGCACCAATCCAGCAGACAATATTGAAATTATATTGTAGCAACCAGCTTCCTATTAGCGCGCCAATGACGGCACCCGCACTGTCCTGCATCAATAAAAGTGAATAGAAGCGGTTACGTTCATGGGGGCGGGTTAATTTTATGACCAACGCAGCCCTTGGCGGATCAAATAGTGTCCCGCCCAATCCAGATAAAATACAGGAAAGGAGTAATACCCAGGGCTCAAATGCCACCGCCATCAAGGCAAAACCCAGAGCGCGCAGTAACATGCCTGTGACAATCATGGGTTTGGCACCGAATCTATCCGCTATAGCACCACCAAAGATACCCAGTCCTTGTTGTACCAGTTGGCGCAGACCGAGTGCGAAACCGACAATAACGGCTGCCCAGCCAAGTTGTTCGACGAAACGAATTGAAATCAAGGGAAAAACAACAAAAAATCCTAAAACAACTAATAGATTATCAAATAAAAGAAAATATTTACCCAAGCTACGCGCTTGTGAAACTAATGACATTTTGCACCATTGAAATAATATGAAATGATAAATGTGAATATTTTGTTATTTTGGACTTAATTTAAGTATTAAGGTAGAGGAGATATAGATGATATTTTTTTATCGTCGGTTGATGATTAAAAATGTTGTAAGCGCTAAATTACTTAACGAATTTTCCAAGATAAATATCAGGAGAAGACATGTTTGGTTATCGTTCTACATCTCCCAAGATTCGCTTTATTACGAATAGGATGGTTGTTCGTGTGGTGTATGAACGGGATGCCTATAGATTGGCTGAATATTATGCAGAAAATAAAAATTTTCTTAAGCCATGGGAACCGACAAGGGATGGTAGTTTTTATCAACCTTCTGGATGGACAAATAGGCTGAGTTATATTGCAGAATTACAGCGGCAGGGATCTGCATTTAATTTCTTGTTATTAGATCCTAATGAAAATGAAGTGATGGGGGTTGCTAATTTCACTAATGTTGTACGGGGAGCATTTTATTCCTGTTATCTTGGTTATTCTTTGGGCGAAAAATGGCAAGGACAAGGGTTAATGTATGAAGCATTGCAACCAGCAATCCGTTATATGCAACGCCACCAGAAAATGCACCGTATTATGGCTAATTATATGCCACATAATCAGCGTAGTGGAAATTTACTTAAAAAGTTAGGTTTTGAACGAGAAGGTTATGCCAGAAATTATTTAATGATTGACGGAGTTTGGCAGGATCATGTGCTGACATCATTGATTGATAATTCATGGGGTAATGTGAATTCATAAATTTGTTGGGGTTTGCGTCAGAGGTGCAGGTTGTGTAGATGTTGTTGAAAAAATTGCAATGAATTCGGATATAGATAGTGGTCGGCCGGAAGGATTTAGTGCCAGGGCAGAGTCAATCGCATGCAGAAATGGCAAGGAGTATCCTGCTGGACGTAGTTTGACCAGAGGCTGATAATTATCTTCAAGATTGCGCACAATGCTGACCGGAGGTGATTTACCCACAATCAAGGTATAGAGTACTGCCCCCAACGCATAAAGATCTGTCCAGGGCCCTTGTTGGTTCTCTTCATTGGCAGCGTATTGTTCAACAGGGGTAAAGCCAGATCGGATGGTTATTTCTGTATCATCAGACAAACATGTTGTTGTTTGGCGGGTAGAGCCTAAATCCAGCAATATGGGGGATTGATTCTCTTGGATAAAAATATTGTCCAAGGAAATATCGTAATGTAAATAATTTCTTTGATGGAGCGTATCAAGTGCACCTAACAAGGAAAACAATATCTGGTGAAGCCAATTTTCATTGATGAAATGTGGATATTTTATCCTCAATTTATTTAATGTCATCCCCTTATAAAGGGAAGTTGCTATATATGCTGTGCAGTTTTGTTGCCAAAAACGCAGAAAGCGGGGAAGACAAGGGTGTTCGAAACAGGACATCAAATGGGCTTCACGAATAAAGTTTTGTAATCCAGAATAAAATCGTTTTTCTAACTTTTTTCCTCGTAAGTTGAGTTTCATATTTTGACTGCGTGTCGCAAAAGAGTGAGGCGTATATTCTTTGATAGCAATAGATTGCTTGAGATGATGATCCCAAACACGATACACAATACTGCCCTTGCTTTTGCCAATGATTTCTTCGATTTCATATTCATTGAGGCAGTATCCAATTGGAAGAGGGTAGGTAAAGCCAATGTTGTCATTGATATGTGTTCTACGAAAATTTTGCAAATGAATGACCTCTTGGTTATTTCTGGATGGTAAGGAATAACGAGTAATCGTCCCAATAGGACAGCAGGAAACACATTCAATAATGGCTAATGCAACGCAATATTGAGATTCTCTGGCTCTGGGAGAGAGTCCTATAGTTGCATAGTGAGCAGTTCAATATCGACATTGGATGGCAGAATAATATATGAGTTAAGCATAATGTTTATTATTTGTAATCTGTGGATGCAACTCTGTTTATGAAACATATAAGTTTTCTAAGGCATAGGGTGTTGAGGGACGGAATGTACCTGATAGAATATGCTCGAAGATTTTGATTAACATTTTGTGCTTAAAAAAGAAACACCCCATGAAATTATTTGATTGTCTGTAGGTTGTTTAACAATCCTTTCTGGCCTTGAAATGAATGGGACTGATTAATATTCAATAATATTATCTTGATTTCTTTGACCTAATCGCTTTACATCTTTTGTGTTTATTTCATAAAAATTAATCTTAGAAAATACCATGAACTTACTGAAATCGCTGGCAGCGGTCAGCTCAATGACGATGTTCTCCCGTGTTCTGGGCTTTATTCGTGATGCCATCATTGCTCGTATATTTGGTGCGGGTGTGGCGACAGATGCTTTTTTTGTTGCCTTCAAACTCCCTAACTTACTGCGTCGTATTTTTGCTGAGGGCGCTTTTTCACAAGCGTTTGTTCCTATACTTGCTGAGTATAAGAGTCAACAGGGGGATGAAGCGACACGCACTTTTATTGCCTATATATCAGGGATGTTGACGCTGATTTTGGCGATAGTCACAGTAATCGGGGTGATTACCGCCCCTTGGATCATCTATATAACGGCACCGGGTTTTACAGATACACCGGATAAGTTCACCTTAACCCGTGATCTACTCAGAATTACGTTCCCCTACATTTTTTTGATATCTCTGGCTTCCTTAGTAGGAGCAGTTCTCAATACGTGGAATCGTTTTTCTGTACCTGCCTTTGCACCCACATTGCTTAATATCAGTATGATTGTTTTTTCGCTGTTTGTGGCACCTTACTGTAATCCCCCTGTGATGGCATTAGGTTGGGCAGTGATTGCTGGTGGTATTTTGCAATTGGTTTATCAGCTTCCTCACCTGAAAAAAATAGGCATGCTGGTATTGCCACGAATTTCCTTCCGTGACAGTAGCGTATGGCGGGTTATTCGTCAGATGGGACCTGCTATTTTGGGGGTTTCAGTCAGTCAAATTTCTTTGATTATCAACACTATTTTTGCTTCATTTCTCGTTTCTGGCTCGGTTTCGTGGATGTATTATGCCGATCGTTTAATGGAATTACCTTCGGGAGTGTTGGGGGTGGCATTAGGCACAATCCTTCTGCCTTCACTGGCAAAAAGTTTTTCCAATGGGGATCACCAGGAATATAGAAAATTAATGGATTGGGGATTGCGCCTTTGCTTTTTGTTGGCTTTACCTTGTGCGGTAGCGTTGGGCATTCTGGCAGAGCCTTTAACCGTGTCACTCTTTCAATACGGTAATTTTTCTGCCTTTGATGCAGAAATGACACAACGTGCATTAATTGCGTACTGCTTTGGCCTAATGGGATTGATTGTTGTTAAAGTTCTTGCTCCTGGTTTTTACTCTCGTCAGGATATTAAAACTCCCGTCAAAATTGCGATTGCAACTCTGATTTTGACTCAATTAATGAACCTTGCTTTTATTGGCCCATTGAAACATGCGGGGTTGGCGCTTTCTATTGGTTTAGCTGCTTGCTTCAATGCCAGTATGCTTTATTGGCAATTGCGTAAGCGTGAGATTTTTAAGCCGTTGGCAGGATGGGGGCTATTTCTATTGAAGTTGGCGGTGGCAATTGCAGTCATGGTTGGAGTGTTACTGACAATATTGTGGTTTATGCCTGCCTGGGAACAGGGCAATATGGTATTGCGCCTGTCACGGTTGATGGGGGTTGTGATTGCGGGTGCGGGTAGTTATTTTGCTGCACTGGCTTTGATGGGATTCCGATTGAAGGATTTTTCTCATCGAGGATTATAGTAACTGATGAGTTAATTCCGTTTTTATTAAATGACCGCCCAATAAATGATTGGGCGGTCTGAAACTGACAGACCAAATCATGCCAGTTTGGAACAAGCTGATTACATCCGTTCTATTGTTTCGATACCCAAGGTATCAAGGCCTTGTTTCAATGTTTTTGCCGTCAGCAAAGCCAATTTCAGGCGGCTCTGACGCACTTCTTCGCTATCCGCATTCAGGATTGGGCAATGTTCGTAGAAACCAGAGAACAAGCCAGCCAGATCATAAAGGTAAGCACACATCACATGAGGAGTGCCTTCACGGGCAACGGTTGTAATAGTTTCTTCAAATTGCAACAGGCGCGTTGCTAAGGCTTGTTCACGTTCTTCATTCAAAAGAATAGGGTGTGTCAGGCTGCTTTCATCGATTTTTGCACGCTTGAAGATAGAATTGACACGGGTATAGGCATATTGCATATAAGGTGCAGTATTACCTTCGAAGGCGAGCATATTATCCCAGTCAAATACGTAGTCAGTAGTACGGCTTTTGGAAAGATCAGCATATTTCACCGCGCCAATACCTACGGCGTTGACAACCTTTTTCAGTTCGTCTTCCGGCATATCTGGGTTTTTCTCGCGGATCAGGGCATCTGCACGTTCAATGGCCTCGTCCAGCAAATCAGACAACCTTACTGTGCCGCCTGCACGGGTTTTGAATGGCTTGCCATCTTTACCCAACATCATACCGAACATATGGTGTTCAAGTGACATGGATTCAGGAATGTAACCTGCCTTGCGCACTATTGTCCAGGCTTGCATCAGGTGCTGGTGTTGGCGTGAATCGATGTAGTAAAGAACGCGGTCAGCGTGCAAGACTTCATGACGGTATTTGGCACAGGCGATATCTGTGGTGGTATATAGATAGCCCCCATCTTTTTTCTGGATGATAACACCCATTGGCTCGCCTTCTTTGTTCTTATACTCATCAAAGTAAACCACGATAGCACCATCACTCTCAACGGCAAGCCCACGTTGTTTCAGGTCGGCAACAACGCCAGGTAGCATATCGTTATACAGGCTTTCACCCATGACATCTTTTTTCGTCAGCGTCACATTCAGGCGATTATAGGTTTCCTGATTTTGTGACATGGTGATATCAACCAGTTTGCGCCACATGGTACGGCAATATTCATCACCGCCTTGCAGTTTTACTACGTAACTACGGGCACGAACAGCAAACTCTTCATCTTCGTCGTAAGTTTTCTTTGCTTCACGATAGAAGGCTTCCAAATCTGCTAATGCCATGTCACTGGCATCTTCATTTTGGACTTTTTCCAGATAGGCAATCAGCATTCCGAACTGAGTACCCCAGTCACCAACGTGATTGGCTCGGATGACTTTGTGACCCAAAAATTCAAGGGTACGCGCGGTGGCATCACCAATAATCGTGGAACGAATGTGCCCAATATGCATTTGCTTGGCCACATTCGGCGCAGAATAGTCGATCACGATGGTTTGTGGCTCTACCGGAGTAATGCCTAGTTTTTCATCTTTCAGCACAGTTTCAACATTATCTGCAACCCAGGCTTTATCCAGAAAAATATTGATAAAACCAGGGCCTGCAATCTCAATTTTGCTGGCAATTCCTTGCAGATCCAGCAAACTGACGACTTTTTCTGCCAATTGTCGGGGAGGCATGCCCACTTTTTTCGCTGCCGCCATGACACCATTCGCCTGGTAGTCACCAAACTGAACTTTTGCAGATTGACGAACGTGAGCTTCACTGTCAGCCGGAGCACCAGCAGCAATCAGCGCATGGCTGATTTTTTCTGAAAGAATTGCCTGAATATTCACCGTGTTACCTTAAATTACGCACAAAAGCCCCTGCATTTGAATTATGCAAATACTCTTAAGCGTGTGAGTTATGACAAAATAGCAGGTTTTATACCATATTCAGCATCCTGCATGCTACCATCAGCCGCCGCTTGCGGTATGACTTTTTTGTTTTCAGCTCGCCTTTCCGGCAATTCTCCGCCATTCCGACTAATATCAGCCGGATTTTGAGGCAAGGGCAGAAAACGATTTTGATAGCTGATAGCTTTTTGATGGGGAAAAGATGGCACACTTTTCAACAATTCCTGAATTACAGGATTTAGTCGCTGATTTATGCAAATTTGAACAAAAGTTAACGCAGTTTGGTGAACATCTTGGTTTAGCACTTACGCAATATTTAGCGGATCATGTCGAATTTGTTCTGTCTGTACTACCAGAGCAACTGATACACGAAGCTTATAAGTTACTGCCTGCTCCGCTGCCCGCTGTTTTTCGTACAAAAGAGAGCCATCCGCAAGGTAGTAATGAGAGTTTGCCAAACCCAACGTTAGCGGTGACAAATGGTGAAATCACAATCAAATTTCACCCTTTTTCTCTCAAAGATATCATCAAAAATTAGAAATTCAGTGTTTTTTTGTGATCTTTATCGTAGTACTGCAATTCTTTATGTCATGCCTGGCACTCACTGCAAATGGGTATTGGCTGACAGTCAACAACTCCATGATTTCCTTACTATGATGACCGGTGGGCCCCACCATTTACTTTTGTCGGCGGGTTGGGGGGGATCTCTGTGCCGTCTGTTGGCTATTTGGCACAGATTTGTGGTTTTTCTCCAGCAATGGATTACATTTCCGTAGTAACATTGATTGGTGCATTCTCCTATATTTTTTGGGGAAAATGTAGAACGTGTAGGTTAATTGAACTTTTGTTAAACAGAACAGGATAACTAAGGTTTATATCCGAGGGGCTTTGAATGATAAAGCTGGAAATTTGCTGTTATAGCATAAGCTGTGCCTTGGTTGCACAAAAGGCGGGAGCTGATCGCATTGAATTGTGTGCCAGCCCGTCAGAAGGTGGGATAACACCTAGTTTCGGAGCATTGCAGCATGCACTACAGCATTTATCAATTCCTGTGCATCCTATTGTACGACCAAGAGCAGGAGACTTTTGTTACAGCAACACTGATTTCGAAGTGATGAAAAATGATGTCGCTCGTATCCGTGATATGGGATTTCCTGGAGTAGTTTTTGGCGTGTTAAACGAAGAAGGTCATATCGACCGGCTTCGCATGAGGCAATTAATGTCATTATCAGGGAATATGAAAGTCACTTTTCATCGTGCTTTTGATATGTGTTTCAATCCACATGCTGCGTTGGCGCAACTGACAGAGCTTGGTGTGCAGCGTATTTTAACTTCAGGCCAACAACAAAGTGCAGAGTTGGGATTACCCTTGTTAAAAGAATTATTACAAGCTAGCCAAGGGCCAATTATTATGCCTGGAGCTGGTGTTAGAATGAGTAATATCTATAAGTTTCTGGAAATTGGGATAACAGAAGTTCACAGTTCAGCAGGTAAAATTGTACCTTCTTCCATGAAATATCGAAAAGCAGGTGTGACAATGAGTTCTGACGACAGTGATGTAGATGAATATGCTTACCACTGTGTTGATGGGCAGTTAGTTGAATCGATGAAGGGAGTGATTAGTTTGGTTCAACGGAAAAAATAAGATACTTTTTTTCATATAAACCCCAGTTACATAGTCAACTATGTAACTGGGGTAGTCAGCAAAGTACAACCTAAAAGATGAAAAAAAAGATTATGGCTTGCGGGCAATCAGGACAGCTCGCAGTGGTGCTGGATAGCCTTCTATCGTTTTACTGTGATCGTCAGGATCAAGAAAATCGGCCAGCGATTCAGTCTTCATCCATTCTGTCTGGCGTTGTTCATCCAGTGTTGTGATCGCATGATCAACAATTCGAATATCAATAAAACCACATTTTTCTAGCCAAACTTTCAGCATCTCAGCAGACGGAATAAAGTAGACATTTCGCATTTGTGCATAACGTTCACCTGGAATAAGGCATTGATGTTCGTCACCCTCAATAACCAGGCTCTCCAAAATTAATTCACCGCCGGAAACTAACTGGTTTTTCAGTTGCCATAGATGATCGAGGGGTGAGCGGCGATGATAAAGCACGCCCATTGAAAACACTGTATCAAAGGCTTGTAGTTCTGGTAATTGTTCAATACCTAAAGGCAGAAGATGGGCGCGTTGGTCGTTGCCCAGTAATTTTCTGATAGCTTCAAATTGGCACAGGAAAAGCTGGGTTGGGTCAATGCCTACAACTAAATGAGCACCTTCACCCACCATACGCCACATGTGGTAACCACTGCCACAGCCGACATCAAGGACAGTTCTGCCTTCTAAAGGAGAAATATGGGGAAGAACGCGATCCCACTTCCAGTCAGAACGCCATTCTGTATCAATCTTCACGCCATACAGTGAGAAAGGTCCTTTACGCCACGGCATCAATAGCTTCAGGATATTTTGAATACGGGTTTTTTCACCGTTTGGTAGCTCTGGTTCATGGTTCGCAATGACACCATTTTTTAGGTCAAGTTGGGGGGGGTGAATCTCAGGCAGGTTTTCCAGAATTCTTACCCATGAACTGAACTGGCCATGTAGTGAGGCTTGTTGCCAATGGCTTAATTGTGCAGGCAGGCATTCCAACCAATGACTTAAGTGATTTTTGGCGATCAATTGATAAAAGTTACTGAAATCAATCATTGGTCGGCTCCTTTTATTGCCAATAATGAGCCAAAGTTAAAACATTGGAACCAGACTTCAACGTGTTGAAATCCGGCTTGTGTAAGGCGTGATTTGTGAGTTTCAACAGGATCTGTCCGCATGACATTTTCCAGCATACTGCGTTTTTGGCTGATCTCCAGTTCGCTGTAACCATTGGCTCGCTTGAAATCATAGTGCATGTTGAATAGTAACTCGCCAATTTGCTCATCTTCAAAGTTGAATTTTTCAGACAGTACTAAAACGCCTCCAGGCTTTAAACCGGCATAGATTTTATCCAGCATTTTCTGGCGATCATCAGGATTCAAGAACTGTAATGTGAAATTTAACACGACCATTGATGCATTTTGAATGTCGGTATCAAGAATATCCTGTTCGATGACTTCAACGGGAATATTGGCTTTGAAAGAGTCAATATGGCGGCGACAGCGCTCGATCATTGCCGGTGAGTTATCGATGGCAATAATACGGCAACCCTCTGTATGGGGATTGGCACTATTATTTTCGGCGCTAATAGCACGGCGGATTGATAACGTGGCTGCGCCAAGGGAACAACCGAGATCATAAATTTGACTGTTTGGTGTGACAAAACGTTCTGCCAGCATACCTATCATGGAAATGATATTGGAATAACCGGGAATTGAGCGTTTCACCATATCAGGAAAGACTTCGGCAACCCGTTCATCGAAATTCCAGTCACCTAAATTAGCAATTGGGGCAGAGAACAGGCTATCCCGTTGATTATGAGATTCTTGATTTGACATAACAACATTGATTTTGGAAACAATAAGAAGTGGTTATTCTAACAGAATGCAAGAAAAGGCAGAAAGGGGGATAATCAATAGATAGGCCCTCAGGCGGTAATTCACCGCCTTGGATATCACTCTAATTACCCATTTTTATGTATAGAGGGAAAAGATTTGCTCCCACGGTAAATAGTAAATGTTATTGATAATCATTATTATCATGGAAATATAGGTTGCTGCCATGCCCATACGCCGCCAGCGTATTTCTCGATGACGCAAGCCAAAGTAGTGTAGTATTCTGCCTGAAAGTAATACTAATCCACAAATGTGCAACATCCAAACAGGTGCCCCATTCATCTCCATGACAATCAATAGCAGCATTGAAATTGGAATGTATTCAACTGCATTACCATGAACCCGAATGGCTGTTTGCAATTCATAAAAACCGCCATCGCCATAAGCTACCCGATATTGCGTTCTTAATTTGACTACATCCAGAGACAGCTTAATTAACAGTAGTGCGCCCAGTACTATATAAAGCGAGCTAACCATTTCTTAACTCCAATTGCCTAACCAAAAAACGGCCAAATGATGATAAACCCCAAAAAGAAAACTGTCGCTATAAATCATAGTATTTAATAATAAATTCTATGAATGCTATTGGATAGCAAAAAATTGTCTTGCCAAGAACGGCGTTATGACCTTATCTCTGGTCAGAATTTCCAGTATAATAGCAACCTTTTTTGCAATTCTTCCTAAAAGAACAATGCCAAAATTTCCGCAGCAGAAAGCATAACGAGCTGAGTAAAAGGATATTGTATGCGTACTAATTATTGTGGGCAGTTGAGCCTAGCCCATGAAGGCCAGAAAGTGACTCTTTGTGGGTGGGTAAATCGTCGCCGTGATTTAGGTGGTTTGATCTTTATTGATATGAGAGATCGCGAGGGTATCGTTCAGGTATTTTTTGACCCAGATCAGAAAGAGGTCTTTGCTCAGGCTTCTGAACTGCGTAATGAATTTTGTATTCAAATTACGGGGATTGTGCGTGCACGCCCTGATAACCAGATTAATAAAGATATGGCAACTGGCGAAATTGAAGTTTTCGCAGAAAGCCTAATGGTTTTCAACCGTTCGGAGCCATTGCCACTGGATAGCAACCAGATTAACAGCGAAGAGCAGCGCTTGAAATACCGCTATCTTGATTTGCGTCGTTCTGAGATGTCGCAGCGTCTGAAAACCCGTGCGAAGATCACCAGTTTTGTGCGTCGTTTTATGGATGATGCGGGTTTCATTGATGTTGAAACACCAATGTTGACTAAGGCAACGCCAGAAGGTGCGCGTGACTATTTAGTGCCAAGCCGTGTGCATAAAGGTGAATTTTATGCACTGCCGCAGTCTCCGCAACTTTTCAAACAGTTGTTGATGATGTCTGGCTTCGACCGTTATTACCAGATTGTTAAGTGCTTCCGCGATGAAGACTTGCGTGCCGATCGTCAGCCAGAATTTACCCAGATCGACGTTGAAACCTCGTTTATGACCGCTGAACAAGTTCGCGAGATCATGGAAAAAATGATCCGTGAACTGTGGTTGGATGTAAAAGATGTCGATTTGGGCAGCTTCCCAATTATGACATTCGAAGAAGCCATGCGCCGCTTTGGTTCAGATAAACCAGATTTGCGTAACCCTTTGGAATTGGTGGATATTGCCGATCTGGTTAAAGATGTGGAATTCTCTGTTTTTGCAGAACCAGCAAACAATCCAAAAGGCCGTGTTGCGACTATTCGCGTTCCTGGTGGGGCAGAACTGAGCCGCAAGCAAATTGATGAGTACGGTAAATTTGTTGGCATCTATGGAGCGAAGGGTTTGGCATGGATGAAAGTTAACAACCGTGCTGCTGGCCTGGAAGGGGTACAAAGCCCGATTGCTAAGTTCCTGTCTGCGGAGGTAGTTGAGAGCCTGTTGTCCCGTATCAATGCTCAGGATGGTGATATCCTGTTCTTCGGCGCTGATAAGAAAAATATTGTTACTGATGCGATGGGAGCGCTGCGCCTGAAACTGGGTCGCGACTTGAACATTACCGATCTGGCAGGCTGGAAACCGCTTTGGGTTATTGATTTCCCTATGTTCGAAGAAAACGGAGAAGGTGGCTTGACGGCAATGCATCATCCATTTACGTCTCCGCGTGATATGTCGGCGGCTGAGTTGGAAAGTAATCCAGAATCTGCTATCGCGAACGCTTATGACATGGTTATCAATGGCTATGAAGTAGGTGGTGGTTCTGTCCGTATCCATCGCAATGAAATGCAGCAGGTGGTATTCCGCATTCTGGGTATTAATGAGCAGGAACAGCAGGAGAAATTTGGTTTCTTGCTGAACGCCTTGAAATACGGTACACCGCCGCATGCAGGTTTGGCTTTCGGCTTAGATCGTCTCGTCATGTTGCTGACTGATACAGATAATATTCGTGATGTGATTGCTTTCCCGAAAACAACGGCAGCGGCATGTTTGATGACTGATGCACCAAGCCCAGCGAATTCAGCCGCGTTGGAAGAACTGGCTATTTCAGTCGTTAAAAAAGAGAACGAATAATGGCTTATAAGCGCCCTGAATCTGTACTGGTTATGATTTACGCCGTTAACAGCAAAAGGGTGCTGATGCTACAGCGACGGGACGATCCTGAATTTTGGCAATCTGTGACAGGTAGCCTTGAAAAGGACGAAAAACCGCGGGAGGCGGCGTTACGTGAAGTAGAGGAAGAGGTAGGCATTGATATTATCAATGAAAATCTTGAACTGAAAGATTGTCAACGCTGTCTTTATTATGAGATTTTCTCGCACCTACGACATCGATATGCTCCGGGGATAACGCGCAATAAAGAACATTGGTTCTCTTTGGCGTTACCTGAGGAGCGAGAGATTTTGCTGACTGAACATCTGGCTTATCAATGGTTGGCTGCGGAAGAAGCGGCCAAACTGACGAAGTCGTGGAGCAATCGGCAAGCAATTGAAGAATTTGTAATTTAGTCTACAAGACGTTTTATCGGAGATATTTGCATGGCAGGTCATAGTAAATGGGCCAATACGAAACACCGCAAAGCTGCACAGGATGCCAAACGCGGTAAGATTTTTACAAAAATTATCCGTGAATTGGTCACGGCTGCTCGACTGGGTGGTGGTGATCCAGATTCCAACCCACGTTTGCGCGCTGCCGTCGATAAAGCGCTGTCCAACAACATGACTCGTGATACGTTGAATCGGGCAATTGCCCGTGGTGTTGGTAACGACGAATCAGATAACATGGAAACCATTATTTATGAAGGCTATGGCCCTGGCGGTACAGCAGTAATGGTTGAATGCTTAAGTGATAACCGTAACCGTACTGTTTCTGAAGTTCGTCATGCATTCACCAAAGCAGGTGGTAACCTGGGAACTGATGGTTCTGTTTCTTATCTGTTCACCAAGAAAGGGGTTATTTCCTACGCACCAGGCTTGGACGAAGATGCGGTGATGGAAGCCGCATTGGAAGCGGGTGCTGACGATGTTGAAACCTATGATGATGGTGCAATTGACGTCTATACTACTCCAGAGTCTTTCGGAAATGTTAAAGATGCATTGGATGCAGCAGGCTTCAAGGCAGATTCCGCGGAAGTTTCTATGATCCCATCGACGAAAGCGGAACTGGATGCAGAAACTGCGCCTAAATTACTTCGTCTGATCGATATGCTTGAAGATTCTGACGATGTGCAAGAGGTTTATCATAATGGTGAAATCTCTGATGAGGTTGCAGCACTGCTGTAATTAGCATTAGGGTTCACAGCGTAGAGAAAGTGTTCTTTCAATCAGGGCACTTTCTCTAACGTTTTTATCCCATATCACAGGCGAGCCGGTTACGGCGGAATTTAAGTGAATAATTCGATATGGCGATTATTCTTGGTATTGACCCTGGCTCCAGAGTCACGGGATATGGCGTTATTCGCCAGCAGGGACGACAACTTATCTATCTCGGTAGCGGTTGTATTCGAACAAAAGTAGATGACTTACCCAGTCGTTTGCAGAAGATCTACGCCGGAATTACTGAAATCATCACCCAATTCCAACCCAATGTTTTTGCAATAGAACAAGTTTTCATGGCGAAAAATGCGGATTCAGCCTTGAAATTAGGGCAAGCGCGTGGTGTGGCCATTGTCGCGGCCTCTAACCAATCTATACCGGTATTTGAATATGCAGCCCGTCAGGTTAAACAGACAGTGGTCGGTACGGGTGCGGCTGAAAAAAGCCAGATTCAACACATGGTACGTTCGATGCTGAAATTGTCTGCCAATCCGCAGGCCGATGCCGCTGATGCTTTGGCTATTGCTATTACACATTGTCATCTCAGCCAAAACCTGCTTCGGGTAGGTGATGCACGGTTAAATTTAACGCGAGGTCGCCTGAAATAGTTGGTGCTGGATATACGTCCAGTTTTTTTTGTGCTATAAGCTAGCGGAACGATTTATTTTATTTTCAGGGGGTAAACAGTGATAGGGCGTTTGAGAGGAACCGTGTTGGAAAAACAGCCACCGTTGGTTTTATTGGAAACTCATGGTGTCGGTTATGAAGTCCATATGCCAATGACCTGTTTTTATGAACTACCTGAAATTGGTCAGGAAGCTATCTTATTTACACAATTTATTGTACGTGAAGATGCTCAGTTATTATACGGTTTTAATGATAAACAAGAGCGGGCGCTTTTCCGCGAACTGATTAAGGTCAATGGCGTTGGGCCTAAATTAGCGCTGGCAATCCTTTCGGGTATGTCTGCCCAGCAATTCGTTACCGCTATAGAGCAAGAAGCCATTGCTTCATTGGTTAAGTTGCCGGGTGTTGGCAAAAAAACGGCTGAAAGACTAGTTGTAGAGATGAAAGATCGCTTTAAGGGGCTTAACGGCGATCTATTTAATCAAAGTAGTGATGTTAATTTGCCGGCAATCAGCAAACAAGCGAATTCTACGGCCGATATTGAAGCAGAAGCCGCAGCAGCACTGGTTTCTCTGGGATATAAACCGCAGGAAGCCAGCCGGATGGTGAATAAAGTAGCTAAACCAGGTGCAGATTGTGAAACCCTTATTCGAGAAGCACTTCGTGCGGCTCTGTAATCACAGGAGTTAAGTGATGATTGAAGCTGACCGTCTAGTTTCAGCAGGCGTTCTGCAAGATGATGAAGCCATTGATCGTGCTATTCGGCCGAAATTTCTGTCTGAATATGTTGGGCAACCCCATGTTTGTGAGCAGATGGAAATTTTTATCCAGGCGGCACGTCAACGTGGTGATGCACTGGATCACTTATTAATTTTTGGTCCCCCTGGATTAGGTAAGACCACGCTGGCAAATATTGTTGCAAATGAAATGGGAGTTAATCTTCGTACCACATCGGGGCCAGTATTGGAAAAGGCAGGGGATCTTGCTGCTATGCTCACTAATCTGGAGCCGCATGATGTACTGTTTATTGATGAAATCCACCGTTTATCGCCGGTTGTGGAAGAGATCCTTTATCCGGCAATGGAAGATTATCAACTGGATATTATGATTGGCGAAGGGCCAGCCGCCCGCTCTATCAAGATTGATCTTCCCCCATTTACGTTGATTGGTGCGACTACTCGTGCAGGTTCCTTAACTTCACCATTGCGTGATCGATTCGGTATCGTACAGCGCCTTGAATTTTATAATGTTGATGATTTACAGAGCATCGTTTCCCGCAGTGCACGCTATATGGGATTAAATATTTCAGATGATGGTGCAAGGCAGATCGCAATGCGTTCCCGTGGCACTCCCCGTATTACCAATCGATTATTGCGTCGTGTACGTGATTTTGCTCAGGTGAAAGGTAATGGCACGGTTGATAGCAATATTGCATCCCAGGCTCTGGATATGCTGAATGTCGATTCGGCCGGATTTGATTATCTTGATCGTAAATTGCTGATTGCCATTATTGATAAATTTATGGGTGGTCCCGTTGGTTTGGATAACCTGGCCGCGGCGATTGGTGAAGAACGAGAAACTATCGAAGATGTGTTGGAACCTTTCCTTATCCAGCAAGGATTTATTCAACGAACGCCACGCGGGCGTATTGCAACCCATCATGCTTATCGGCATTTTGGATTGAGCAAGGAAGGCGAATAATAACTATCCTGACATACCAGCTCGGGTTAATTACCTGGAGCTGGATGTATCTCTTGTATTACGAGAAATTCAATATATTCTCCTTTTAAAGGGAATGTCATTTTTTAATGGTTATATTCAATATTTTAAATTAATATTTATTTTTGATAAGGATATTTTATTTTAAATTTATCTTTATTTTAAAGGAGCATATTTACCTTTAAAGATTTTATTAATTTTAAAGTGTATCGTTTGTTTTTTAAAATAATACTTATTTTTAATGGGGGTATCTATTTTAAAGGTTACAAGTTTGTATAATTTATTTATATTGTCATCTGTAGCTATTATAAATTCTAGCTGAAAATTGATTAAAAGGTTGCAAAAATACACAGTATCATGCCTTCCTGTAAATCAATGCGCATGTTTTAATTATAAGTTTCTAACCCACATCCAAAAGAGTATTCAAAAGCATATGAGGAAGATGATATGTTCTTAAGTAAAGAATCGTTCAGTCATGAGGAGTGGAATGACCCAAAATTTCAGTTACGTAACTTAATTAAAACATCTGAGGATTTAGGAAAATGGATTGCGTTAACTGAGGGAGAAAAGAAAGCTATTGAAGCTGTGAAAGGAAGATACTTATGGCAGAGCACGCCTTATTATGCTTCGCTTATGGATAAGTATGATGAGAATTGTCCAATTCGGTTGCAAACGATTCCTCATTTAAGAGAAATGAAAATAGAGTACAACTCTGGTAATGATCCGGTAGGAGATACTTCAAACCTTAAAACAGCCAGAGTGATCCATAAATACCCCAATCGAATCGTTTTACTTGTTTCCGATACTTGCCCTGTTTATTGTCGTCATTGTACACGTAAGTTTCATACGACAGATGTTAACGGAACCTATTTTGGGGCAGATATTGCTGCATCATATGAAGAAGATTTTGCTTATATTGAGAGCCATCCCGAAATAGATGATGTTCTTCTGACTGGCGGTGATCCTTTAATACATTATGATAAATTCCTTGAAGCCATTATTAAGAGACTGAGAAGCATCAGCCATATTAACATCATTCGCATTGGAACCCGTTATCCCGTGTTTGCTCCCCAGAGAGTGACAGAAAAATTCTGTCAAATGTTGGAAAAGTATCATCCAATCTGGGTTAACACACATTTCAATCATCCTAAAGAAGTGACCGAAGAGGCGGCGGCTGCCTGTGACCGATTGCTGCGACACGGTATCCCAGTACAAAACCAGTCTGTTTTGTTAAAGGGTATCAATGATGATGTGGAAACGATGCGTTCATTGCTTAAAGCCCTCTTGAGAATTAGGGTTCGTCCTTATTATTTGTACCACTGCGATAACGTATCAGGCGTTTCTCATTTCATGACTACTCTGGAGAAAGGGCAGGAGATTATGGATGCACTGGTAGGGTTCGAAACGGGCTTTAGTGTACCTCAGTATGTAGTCACAACCACATTAGGCAAGTTGGCTGTTAACCGAAAATATATCAACACTCATGAAGATGGTCGCATTATTGCGAGGAATTATAAACAAGAATATTTAGATATTACTGAATATATTCAACCGCCTTCTGTGTTGGATTATGGTTCTGAAGCACACAGTAATGGTGAGATCATTCCTTTTAAGACCATCGATTAATTAATTGAAATGTGGATAAACAGAGATATTTATAATGATGCAAGAGAACAATTTCTCAACCCGCATTGCAAGTAGATCAAAAAATATTAATGCCTCAGTAACAGTAGGGCTGGCAGATATCGTTGCTAAACTGAAAAATGAAGGCCGTGATATTATCGGATTGAATGAGGGTGAGTTAGATTTCAGTACCAGTGCCACTGTTATCAATGAAACTATTCGTGCATTGATAGATGGTAAGACACGTTATAGTTGGCTTGATGGTGAACCTAAATTAAAAGAGAGGATTTGCCAGAAAATATTTGAAGATAATCGAATTAAAGCGACATCTGAAAATATCATAGTGACCAATGGGTCAAAACAAATTATTTATGAAATACTACAGACATTAATTGAGCCTGATGATGAGATCATTATTCCTGTTCCCTGTTGGGCAACATATTTAGAAGCCGTGAAATTAGCTGGTGGTAAGGCAGTTTTAATTGAAAATATTGGTGTGGATCTGGATGTAGAAAAAATTAAACAGGCGATTACTGACAAGACCAAGCTCATCATTATCAATACACCAAATAATCCAACAGGCGCTGTTTATTCAAAATCAACGTTACAGACATTGTGTCAATTTGTTAAAGGGAAACAGATTTTTGTGTTATCTGATGAAGCCTATGAACAAATTGTATTTGATGTTGAACATCATAGTTTAGCTGCAATTGACGACAATGAATACATTATAACAGTACAAACTTTTTCCAAAAGTTTTTCCATGACGGGATATCGTATTGGCTATATGGTTGCCCATCCTGAATTAGTCAGCAGAATTTCGGATCTGCACGGTCATATGACCGACAACGTTTGTACGTTTGCACAATATGGCGCTGTTGCAGCACTTGAGATGCCAAAGGATTTATATCAAGAGCGGTTAGAAATACTTAAGCAGCGACGGGATCTATCATACCGATATGCCCGCGAACTTTTTGAGTGTGAACTGCCTGATGGCGCATTTTATCTGTTCCCAAATGTCAAAAAATACCTCAATGGTCGTCATCGCGACGCAACTCAATTATGTGAATACCTGCTCACGTATGCAGGGGTCGCGCTGATCCCCGCAGAAGCCTGTCTTTATCATGGACATATACGTATTTCTTTTGCTGCGTCGATGAATGCTATTGAACAGGGATTTGAAAGGATAGCAACTGCATTGCGGTAATTTATGACAATAAGGATTAATAACCATGAACCAATCTATATATTCAATTGAATTATCAAATTCAGAAGTTGATGAAATTCAAGCCCTCATCGGGCAATTACAAAAACGTTATCACTCTACTGATGATCAAGATTTTGTTAGCGCCTTGCCAGAATGGGTAGAGTCATTACCAACCCGATTGCGTATTGAATTAAAGAGATTCCGTAACCAGGGTTATCCACTGGCTGTAATAAAGGGATACCCTGATATGTCAGGGACCATAGGGCCAACACCAAATCATTGGAAGGATGTTTACAATACGAATAGCAACTATGACTATTATTGTTGTTTGATGTCGAGCCTGTGTGGCGATGTGGTAGGTTTTTCTGATTTGCAGGAAGGAAAACTGGTTCAAGAGATATTCCCAATCAAAAAGGACGCCGGTAAGCAATTGGGTACAGGATCTGTAAACCTATTACTGCATACTGAAGATACCTCATTGGGCTATCGGGCGGATTATCTTGGTTTTATGTGTATCCGTAACAATTATCGAATCCCAACTTGCGTATCAGTACCGGATTTTTCCAAACTCAGTGAAAAAACTGTCATTATCCTCAAAAGAAATAAATTCCGTATCTTTAATGACCGACCTTGCCTGTCGAAAGAAGAACGTGATGAAAATTATACCATTTGTCCCATTCTGACAGGCAGTGGCAATAATATCCATATGCGCTATGACCCACTGTATCTGGATAAAGAAGCATTGGATGATGAAGAACGTGAAGCCGTGGCCGAACTGGAAAAATTAACTGAATCGGCGGTATTTGATTTGGTTTTAAGCCCGGGTGAAGTCGCTTTTATTGATAATTATCGTTGTGCTCATGGCCGCAAGGCGTACCAACCTAAATACGACGGAACTGACCGTTGGTTGAAGCGTACCCAAATATTAACAAGGTTGCGTGATTTCAAGCACATGATGCTACCCGGACGCATTAACGTATTGCCTTAAATCTAAGCATAGGGATTAGGCTTTTGTTTTCTTTAAGGATATATGTAATTTTTTATTTGGCTTAATGGTATGCATAAACAAAACAAAAATGCAGAGAATGATAGTTTTGTCGAGCAATGGCAAGCCTGCTTACAAGGGCTTGATGTGGATAATATCCTTATCCTGACGTTATTGAAAAAAGCACTCGGCGATGTTGATGCAACACGGTTTAACGACATGCAATCTAAGCGCCAGTTAAGTTGGCGCCAATTACTGTGCAGCATTGTTCGCGTTTATCGCTACTTATGTGAGCTGAAGGTTGCACGTGGTCAACGAGTAGTGGCAATTTCACATAATCGCTGGGAGTTATTGGCTATTGAGTTTGCTTGTCAGATTAAAGGGGCGATTTATACTCCACTGTATGCCAATTATTCTGGAGAAATGATTGTTCATTGCCTGTCACTGGCAGAGCCCGTTTTGGTTATTACTGAAACAGCAGAGTATGCGCAGTCCTTGCCACGGAATTCTTCATGGCATGTCATAACATTGGAACCTTCCAACGTTTTTACCGATTTTTCCACCATTGATAGCGATATTCACCAATTTACCGCGGATAAGACGGTCAGTTATAAAGGCATCGGGGCAGAGTTGCTCAGTTCGCTTATTGCAGATTTGCGGGCAACGCAGGCAGGGCAAGCGTTTTGTTTAATGTTCACTTCCGGCTCCAGTGGAAAACCTAAGGGAGTATTGCTTAGTCAGGCCAATATTCTTTCACAGCAACAAGTGCTGAAAGAGTTATGGCATTTTGATGGCCCGCAATCTTTCCTCAGTTATCTGCCGTGGCACCATAGTTTTGGTGGCTTATTTGAAAAATACACTGCCATTTTTAATCAAGCAGTATTGCATATTGATAATAGTCGGGGGGTAGATATTGCGCGGTTGTGCGCCAACTTAAGCCAATTAAAGCCGACGCGGTTTTTCAGTGTACCGAAAATACTGACCGCGGTTGCCAATAAGATGAAAGAATCAGCGGATTTTTACCGCGAGGTGGCTCCCTCATTGCAAATGATCTTTTCTGCTGCTTCAAAACTGCCTGCGGAAATCGAAGATTATTTCAACCGTTGTAATATTCAGGTCGTTGAGGGCTGGGGGCTGACTGAAACAAGCCCATGCCTGACACTCAAAGGATTAGGCAGTAAAGAGCCGAACAGTGTAGGTCATCCTTTACCCAATGTGATTCTCCGTATTGATGAAGAAACTGGGGAGATTTTGGCTAAAGGTCCAAATATTATGCTGGGTTATTATGCTGATGAAGCTGCCACTCAGCGCTGTTTTAAGCAACAATGGTTCAGAACTGGCGATCTCGGTAAAATGGTCAATGGAGAATTGGTGCTCTTGGGACGGTTGGATTCAATCAAGAAACTGTCCAATGGTGAAAAGGTTTCCAGTGATACTATCGAACAAAGTTTGTTTGCTAAGACCGATATTATCAGCCATGCCATTATTGAGATTGAGCAAAGGCCATACGCCACAGCGTTATTGTTTATCAATCCTGAGCTTCGTCACCGGAAGTTTAGTGAAGATTGTACACTCAAGCATTCATCCCTCTTGCGGGAACATATCTTACAGATTTTGCAACAGCATAATCATCAGGTGACGGAAGTTTCCCACAAGTTGATGGCGGTTGCTCTCACTGAAACATCATTGTCCGTCGCCAAAGGTGAAGTCACGCCATCATTTAAAGTATCCCAGCGTACTGTGCGAGAAAATTACCGTGCTGTGCTTGATGCATTATATGACACTGATAGATCTTTCAATTTAAATCCGGCATGTCATTCATTTTTGAAAGTTTCAGCAAATCACCCTGTTTCGCCCATTATCTTCCAGAATAATCTACTGACAGGATCTATTAATTGGGAAACGTTTATACACATCATTGGCCAAGTCAGGGGACAAAACCTGTCAGGTGATGATACCCAGAGATCCTTGCTTGACCTTGGTTATAATTCATTGACGATAGTTCAATTGGCGGAAAGCTTAAGCCAGGCTAGCGGTCAAGTCGTCACAGAAATAGAGCTGTTCTCCAGTTCGTCAGTCCATCAACTTTGGCAAAGATTAGTGACACGGACGACGGGGGAAGTTTTCCTCCATGCCAATACCACAGAACAAATGCTGTCAGGGCAAGATCATGCCGATGTGGCTATTATCGGCTATGCAGGGCGTTTTCCCGGCGCAGAGGATTGCGGACAGTTATGGGAAAACTTGCTTGCAGGCAAAAGTATGTTTAGTCGTTGCCCTGAAGATCGACCCTTTATGGCTACGTTGCTGGCAGAATTTGAAGCCAAAGGCACCCAATTAAGTGGGGCATTTTGTAACGATATCCGTCAATTTAACCATAGCTTCTTTCAAATCAATCCCAAAGACGCCCGATTGATGGATCCCCAACACAGGTTATTGTTGATGGTGACATGGGAAGCCATTGAACAGGCTAATCTGAGCTTGGGTGACCTGAAGGAGAGCCGAACCGGTGTATTTATCGGTATCAGCCAAAATGGCTATCGGCAATTGTTACATGATTACCAAACTGAGACGGGGGAAGAGGGTTATCCGAGTAGTGCAATTAATAATCAGAATAGTATGTGTGCTAATCGATTGTCATATTTTCTGGATCTAAGGGGACCTTCATTAATTGTCGATACCTTGTGCTCATCATCATTGGTGGCATTGCATCAAGCGCGTCTGAGTATTGAAAGGGGAGAATGTGATACAGCTATTGTCGGAGGCGTGCATCTGCAATTGGATATGGCTCATTTCAGGGAAATGAACCAGTTGGAAGTGTTGTCCAGTGATGGAATATGCCGTCCTTTTGATGCCGAGGCGAACGGAACCGTGCTGGGCGAAGGAGCAGGAGTGGTGATCCTTAAACGCCATGATCTTGCCATGCGTGATAAAAATGATGTCAAGGCAATATTGCTGGCTTCCGAGGTTTATCATGGTGGCCGTAGTAACGGCATCACAGCGCCAGATCCGATTTCACAACAAAGGTTATTGGAGCAGTGTTGGAAGAATGCAGGTGTAAAAGCGAGTGATATCGCTTACTTCGAAACACATGGCACCGGCACGCGCTTGGGTGATCCTATCGAGCTGGCTGGAATTAGCGCCTGTTTTCATGACCAAAAAATGCAGACTCCCTGTTATCTTGGCGCTATCAAAGCCAATATTGGTCACCTTGAAGCCGCAGCAGGTATTACCGGTTTAATCAAATTACTATTGATTGACCAGCACAGAATGGCACCACCAGTGGCAGCATTTAGCCAATTGAACCCTCGAATCTCGTTGTCCGAAGGCCAACTGGAGATCCCTACAACGATACAACCGTTACCCGCTGAAAAAAGTTGTTTGGCTGTCAGTGCGTTTGGTATGGGTGGAACTGGGGCACATGTGGTTATTAAAAGTGTGGACAGAATCCCTCTTTCTGATGCGGAACAAACAAGTACAAAACAGATAAGTGAAACGCTGCCCTGTGTGTTGAGTGGATGTGATCAAGCTCATCTACAGGCTGTTGCCACCAGTTTATTAGCCTCTGTGCAACAGCAGGTGATGCAACAACAATTTGGGTTGATGCATTTTTGCCAGGCGTTGGTTCAACGCACGGTGCTGCCGGTTGTTTGTACTTTGGGGGTAAATAGCACTGAACAATTGATTGACCAGTTATCTGCAATAGCCAGGGGGGAGACGGTTGGTTATCGTGCTAGTGCAACCAGCAGTCAAGATAATACTACAACCTTGGCATTATTTTTTGCTGGACAAGGAACCCAATCGGTGGCGATGGCGGAGCAGTTATATCGTCACAATGCGCAATTTGCACATTGGCTCGATCACATCGATAGATTGTGTTCTGAAATTGCGTATGAAAACGGGCAGCCAAAGGTAGAGGTGAAACACCTGCTGACTGAGCAGGTGGATGAACAGACGATCCATCGTACCGAATTTGCGCAGGTGATTTTGTTTGCTTTCGAGTATGCACTGTACCAATGTCTGCGTCCCGCTATTGGGCATGTCGATATTCTGCTCGGCCATAGTCTCGGTGAATATGTAGCAGCTTGTATAGCCAATGTATTTTCATTGAAAGAGGGGCTGAGGATCATCATTAAGCGCGCTCAACTGATGGAAGCGAGTGATCCCAGTGGAGCCATGATGATGGTGAACTGTTCGGCAGAGCAACTTGGCACATTAATTGAGTCCATTAAAACAGATAATGGAATGGAGTGGTGCACTGGTTTGACTATTGCTGTCGAAAATAGTGAAACCAATACAATTATCAGTGGCTCACGTAGTACGCTTGAGCATTTCCAGCCGCAATTAGAGCGGCATGGTTTTCATTCTCGCTTTATCAATACCAATAGGGCATTCCATTCTCCGATGATGGCGAATGCAGCCCACGAATTTGGAATGTTCCTCGCCAATATTCCCCTGAAGGCAGCAGATGTCCCTATTTTGTCTAATCTGACGGGGCAACCAGAAACAGATTGTTTCGCCAGGGCAGAATATTGGCAACAGCATATGTTAGGTCGCGTACTGTTCCGCAGTAACCTGAATAAATTAACCGCCATGGCAGGGCTGAAGATCATTGAGATTGGCCCCAAAAGCATGATCGGCGCGTTACTCGATGAAGTCCCACAGCATCATCTGGCTTCAGCGTATTGTCCTTCTCAGAAAAACCAGCAGCTCAATTATTGCGATTTAGTGGCGGTGTTGGCCAGTGAGCATTTATCTGGCTCACCGAGGGATTGGCTGGCGATGTATGCGCCATTCATGTCTAAACCCGCCTTATTACCAGCAAGAAAACTATTGACAGAAGACTACTGGTTTACGGGAACTCCTCTTGCTCCGTCCTCGAATGAGGCAAAGCAACAAAAATCTGACGAACATTTCAACCTGACTGATCGTGAGCCTCTCGCCATCATGCAACAGCAAATTGACTGTATGAACGCGATCTTCCAAGCCCAATCAGAAATTATGAAGGGAATGTAACATAATGACTCAATTGCCAAATGAAATTAAACACTCTCTGCAAAGCTGGTTACAGTCAGAATTAGCAAGTGAACATGTGCCTACCGATACTGACTTTCTGGCACTGGGTATTGAATCTCTCACGTTGATTAGACTGAAAAACAACATTAAATCTCAATATGGTGTCGATATCGGTATTGGAAAATTTTTTAAGGGATTGTCGAATATTGATAAGGTCGCTAACTTTGTTGGCAAGCAGGCACAACCGACCTCTATTGATAACCAGAACGATAAGCTACAGGCAGTATCTGTGCCGCCGCCGACAATAGTGGAGCCAGTGGTTAATGCCCAGCATGTTCTAACGCCTCCAACAATATCGTTTTCACCCTCTGTATCTCCTTCGGCGATGATGTCTAACGAACAGGTTGTTACTAGCCGTGAAAATCAGACTGTTATTAATAACAATCCGGGCATAGAGATCAAACACGGTATTATGGCTGCTCAATTAAACGCAATGCAGCAATTGTTCCAACAGCAGTTGGCAGTGTTGCAATACCTTGGAGGAGGAAGCTCTGTTCCGATGACCGGTGACCAGCCACTCGCCGCCGTTCAGCGGCCGGATCCCACTTTAATTTCAACATCAGGCAGTCTTTCACCTACAGTGAGTGTTGTTAGCGAGCCATTAGTGACGTCTGGTGAAAAAGCCAAATTTACCTACAAACCTGTTGATACTTCAGAGCCCGTACAACGTGATGCTGAAACGACTGCGTTCATTCAGCATTACAATGCGAAAACCAGCGCATCAAAAGCTGCTATCCAGAAATATCGGAGGGTGCTCTGTGATAACCGCAGCTCGATTCAATTCAACAGTAAGCTTAAAGAGTTGTGTTATCCGATTGTGGGGAAAACTGCAAAAGGGGCGCATTTTACTGACCTAAACGGCAATGTCTTTATTGATATTGCGATGGGGTTTGGGGTCAACTTTTTTGGGCATAATCCTGATTTTATCCAACAGGCTTTGCAAAAACGGCTGCAACGTGGCTTTCATCTCGGGCCGATTGATGAGTCTGGTATGGTTGTTGCGGACTTGATATCTGAAATCACGGGTGTTGAGCGAGTGGCTTTCACCAATTCAGGCACCGAGGCAATTATGCTTGCCTGCCGCGTAGCCAGAGCCGCTAGCGGGAAAAGAAAGATCGTTATCTTCAATAATGCTTACCATGGTCACTATACGGAGCTCCTCTTTATGGGAGGAATGAGACAGGGAGAGATATTCCCTCAATCCAGCGGCATTCCTGAAGATTTGGGGCGGGATATCGTGATACTCAATTATGGCGAGCAACAAAGCCTGGATTATATTACCGCTCACGGGAATGAAATTGCCATGGTCATGGTTGAACCTGTCCAATCGCGCAATATCAATCTACGGCCTAAATCCTTTATTCAGACGTTACGAAAAATCACGGCACAGCAGAATGTTGTATTGCTATTTGATGAGATCATTACTGGTTTTCGTTATCACCCACAAGGGGCGCAACATTACTATCAGGTCAAGGCCGATTTGGTGACATATGGCAAAGTCATCGGGGGTGGAATGCCTATCGGTGTTTTGGCTGGGGATGCGGCAATAATGGATTACCTTGATGGTGGTTTCTGGCAATTTGGAGATGCGTCTTATCCCCCCAATGAGACCACCTTTTTTGCCGGAACGTTTTGCAAACATCCGCTGGCGATGGCAGCGGCTGAGGCAACGTTGTTACATATGAAAACGATGGGGGCTGCGTTACAAACTGATTTGAATGACAGAACTTCAAGCTTTGTTGAACGACTCAATGGTATGTTCACTGCGGCAAATTGCGGTATAGAAGTTGCAAACTTTGGCTCATTATTCAAGTTTAGCCAGAAGAAAACCCACGAACTGTTCTTCTATAACTTATTAATGAATGGGGTTTATACCTGGGAAGGGCGTACCTGTTTCCTCTCTACGGCTCATGATGATAGCGTATTAAATGAGTGTTTTGATGCTTTTGAAAAAACCGTCGAGGAGATTGCAGCTAAACCCCGCTTACTGAACGTACCCGTAGAATCGAAAGCGTCAGTGGATTCTACCGTACTCGAATTTAAGATGCAGAAGAATTTGGCGATGTCCAGTTGGTATGATCCTGCGGCATCGAAATCTTACAATGAATTCGCCCAGTGTGTGATCACTGACGGATTGCAGCCGCATCGTTTAAACAACACCATTGAGTATTTGTTCAATCGTCATCAACAATTGCGCCAGGTTTTTTGCCCTGAAACCTTTAAAACGGTGACAGGCCAATTTGAGCATCATGCAGCAATACGCACTGAAACTGCTATCATGGGTTCACCAGAACAATTTTTGCAATGGCGGCAAAATTGCCTGGATGAAGAGTTTACGCTTGATCTTGGGCCGATGTTTAGGGTGCATGTAGCACAGGTTGATTTATCTCTGCCATTATGGAGTGAGACACCTTTGGCACCGTATGCACTTAACCATAGCCGTGTGGACATGATTTTTTTGGTTGCCCACCATGCTATTGTTGATGGTGTCTCTTTGGATGTATTAATTGATGAGTTGGTGGCTATTTATCATGGTGCCAGCGATTTGCCACCTGCTTGTCAATATCATGATTATTTAGATCGCTTGGCAGCATTCAAAAAGACTCCGGATTTTATTCACCAGAAATCATTCTGGCACAAGTACCTGTCTGGTTGGCAGAGGGATTTGGCAAATCTACCAGTACCAGATCCTGCCGTGCTGACAGAAGAGGGAGATGAACTTCCTACAGGTGGTTTTTATCTTGAGAAATTACCGGCTGAATTGACGACTAAGATTTTGGCTTATGCCACTGAACAGCGTGCGACCCCTTACATGCTGATGTATACCGTCTATTCTATTTTTCTGGGGGCGATACTCAAACAATCCCAATTTGTTATGTCCACTTCGGTATCCGGGCGTAACTTTGACAATTTCGACAATCTGGTGGGCTTGACGACGGCAATGTTGCCTGTTCGGGTAAATACCTGCAATGGTGAACAACGTTTCAGTGAGTATCTTGGTCTTACTTGTGAACAATTGCTGGATATTTTTTCCAACCAGGATGTCACGGTTGAAGATCTGACGGTGCAGAATTGCAGTCTGGGGCATCGTCCGGAAATGTTAAACCGTTATCTTAATTACGACTTCAATTTCAGTCCCCGTAAACTTAAGCTTAATGAAAGTGGCAGTTGGTCTTTGTTACTGGATAACCCCAAACGCTACATTGTTGGTCAATTGTCTTTGGATGTATTTCAGAGTGAGCATGATCTGTATCTACATTGGGAATATGCAGCACAAGCCTACAGCAAGACGCAAATCAAAACGCTGTCAGGCAAACTGGCTCAGTTATTGGATTATCTCATTAACTCTCCGGAGAGGGATACACTGACTCTGGCCGATATTATCGCTTACCTGAATTCACTGGATACACCCTCCATTGCCATTGGACCATTGCGGAAGGATTTTCTTTACAAGGCACCAATTCATGCCTTATTTGAACAGCGTGCTGCCGATTATCCACAGGCATGTGCATTAGTCGATGCTAGTTTGAAAGAAGGGCAGCACCAGCTTTCATTTGCCGAATTGAACCGACAGGCAAATGCATTGGCACATTATCTGCTGCAACAAGGCTTACAGCCTGAAGAGCCTGTTTTTATCAGTGTACGCCGTGGGATACCCTTAGCAATCTCGGTGTTAGCTGTACTGAAAGCGGGGGGCGTGTACGTTCCTATCGATAAGAAGCTACCGTTTACCCAAGTCGAATTCTTGTTTTCAGAACTTACGCCACGATTTGCCCTGATCGATGGGGATTATGGAGACTTAAATGATGGCAATGAGGTGAGAAACGATGCACATACTTCGTTGCTGAAAACGTTATCTCATGTCCGGTACTTCAACTTTTACGATGAAGGGATATTGCTACGTCAATGTGGGGTTGCCTTGGGGGATACCGCGTTACTGCAAAATCCGCAAAAAGTAATACCTACGGAGCAAACGGCCTATATCACCTGTACCTCAGGGAGCACCCAAAATGTTAACTGTGTGATGAACTCTCATGGAGCCATCGCTCATCATTGTTTGATGATGAAGGAATATCTGGCGATTTGCTCGGAAGATCGGATGATTCAATTTACCGATTTGTGCTGGGATATCGTCCTTGAGGAACTTTTCCCCGTTTGGGTCGCAGGAGGCAGGGTTGTATTTTTCGGTGATACTCCGCCAAATACTTTTGCTGATTTTAACCAATTGTTGATTGAACAACAGATTACGTTAGCCGATTTGCCGTCTACCTATTGGCAAGGATGGGTGGATAGCTTGGAAGATCCTGCCATGGATTATCCATCTCACTTACGGCGTATTTTAGTGGGAACTGAAAAAGTTGATCCACAGACGTTGAAAAAATGGCAGAAGCTCGTACCTGAAGGGAGTATTTTCTCCAATGCTTATGCCCAAACTGAAACCACTATTACTGCTACGGATTCGGTGATTACCAAAGATACACTGGTGGGGGAAACAGTGCCGCTTGGCAAGCCGCTAGCCAATACTGGATTTTATGTGCTGGATGAATCTGGCAAACCAGTGCCGCGTGGTGAGCCTGGTGAACTGTATATCGGTGGCCCGTTGGTATCTAAGGGGTACTACGGCAATAACGCCCTGACTGCGAGTAAATATGTGGCCGATCCTTATATTCCTGTCGAAATTTGCAATCAGACAGCACCACTTATGTATAAAACTGGTGATTTAGTCAGCATGGATGAACAGGGATGTTTGTCATTTCTTGGTCGTACAGATTTTCAGATCAAAGTGCGAGGTTATCGTATTGAGCCAACCCAGTTGGAAAGTGCCATTGGTCAATGGGAAGAAATCGAACAAGTTGTGTTGACGACGAGCAGCGTGATTGATCCGGGTATTCCTGTGGCGGAAACAAAATTGCTTTGTTATGTGAAAACCCAGGCCGATAAAGTTGTACAAAAAGCGTTAAGTGAGCGGATCCGCCAGTTTGTCCGTTGCAATTTTGCCCATTATATGCAGCCACATTTTATTGTATATCTGACTGAATTCCCTAAAACCGCCAACGGTAAAGTTTCTATAAAGCAGTTTCCTTTACCGAAACGAACTGTACCAAATGACCCCTTACAGTATTTTAACAGTTCGGCAGGTCGTTTGCTGGTGGCTCATCTTGGGCAACGTGGGCTGGATATGGAAGAAAGTTTTGTAGCGTTGGGGGGGGATTCGTTAACCGCGATCAAAATTTTGTCTGCGTTGCAAAAAGAGCATGGCGTCACCCTTAAGTTACCGGAATTTATGGCTTGTCCAACATTGGCTAGCCTGATCGAATGGATAGATTCAGCGCTAGTTGCGAACAAGGAAGTACTTGTATCACAGGCATCCGTACCGGATAGCCATAAACAGATAGCAGGGCGAAAAGAAAAGCCTGTATTGCAAGCTCGCCGTCGTAACAAAAAGGGAATGGTTGGATGAAGGGCATACATGGATTCTATCCGCTTTGGATTGGCATAGCTGTGTCTATATTTGGCAGTGAATTGACGGAATTTGCTTTCGGGTTATGGCTGCTTCAGGAAAAAATGTCAGTCATGGCTTACACGAATATGTATTTAGTATTGGTGCTTCCGGCCTTTTTACTGATGCCGTTAGTGGGCTATGTGATTGATCATTATGATAAACGCAAAGTGTTGTTACTGACAGAAGGGATTGCGGGTTTGGCCTTGGCGATTGTGCTCTTGTTCAATCATTTTGGCTATATCAATTCCATCGTGGTCTATCTGTATATCGCCCTGACCAGCGTGTTGACCGCGTTGCAGATTGATTGTTACAGCACACTGGTTTTTCGGCTGGTTCCACAATCTTCGTTAAATCGGGCGAATGCGTTGGGCAGTCTTAGTGATTCATTGCCACAAATGCTTGCTCCGGTTGTTGGTGCGTTTCTGTTTTCCCACTATGGCTTGGGCATGGTGCTGACGGTTGATCTTCTCACCTTTATGGTGAGTGCGTTTGCCGCGGGGTTATTGTTCAGGGTAAGAACTGTACAGTTTCTGCCACACGATGATGGCACATTATCTAAGTTGAACTGGAAAGCCATTTTTCCTGATATGGAATGTGTTCGTTTGGTTAAAGCATCGCCAGAAATGACTTATATGATCGGGTATACCTTTTTTAAGTCAATTTTGGTTGGTGGAACGCTAATCACGATTGTTCCTTATTTTACAACCTATTTTTCTGTCGCAGATGCAGGCTACATGATGTCTATCGGTGGAGTTTCTATGGTGATCGTCAGCCTGATGTCGGCATGGAAGCCCGCTATATTGAAGCATATGCCGCTGTTGTTACTGGAATTCTTATTTGCGATCGGCTTTGTGGTATTGACGCTGATAAAAAATGTTTATGTTTCTGGGGTTTGTATTGCGATTAGCTTTATCACGATGCGAATAAGCATTATTAAAATGCAAACGTTATGGCAAACCATTGTACCGAAAATATATCACGGTCGTGTTTTTGCTTTACGTAATTTGGTTAAGACATTCAGTAGCTTCATTATTTATCTTATCACTGGGATTGTCTTGGAAATCTTATTGGCTCAAGAGGGAGGATGGGCGATTTGGGGGCAGAGTACCCCAATGGATCTTTATTTTATTGGGATCACCCTATTGATATTACCTCCCTTATTTATCACGACACAAAAATTGTTATTAGCGATAGGGGGGGAATAGTATGCTGAGGATAGGCATTATTGGTACAGGCGCGGTTGCGTGTTATTTGGCTCATCAATGCAAGAAACAAGGATGTCAGGTTTTTTTATTATCTTCACGAGGGATAAGGAACCAGATATCACCTATCAGCCAAATACAACTCAGTGATGATACAAATAATGATCAGGTAATAAGTAGGGATCTTGGCAGTATCATTATTGATGGTCATTGTACTGACTATACAGATTTTTTGTCCAAAGATTTCGACCAATTGTATGTGTGCAGTAAAACAGTTTCCAATCAGCATATTTGTCAGCAATTATCGCGTAATAAACATCGGCTCCGCAGCCCTGTTGTCATATTTCAAAATGGTTTTACCACAGAACAAACCTTTATTGACGAGGCATTAGGTGTCACGGTTATTCGTGGTGTGCTCAACTTCTCAGTGACTCTGCATGGTAAACAAAACCTGAGATTGATGTTCCTTAAAACCAGCTATCTTGGATGCACTGAACTGACTGAACAGGCAGAAGCGGATATTTTGGCAGTTTTGGATTTACTCAACCGAGTCGGCATTCCCTTCGAAGGTTGTGAAGATATCGCACATAAAGCTTTTGCCAAAAACACGCTCAATGCGGCGGCCTCTGTGTGCGGATTAGTCCGTATCGGTGTATATACAGCGATGCGTAATTATGCTTCCCGATTTGTTATTCAATCGATTATTGACGAGTGCGCTGCCATTGGCGAAAAAACCGGATATGTCAAAGATAGCGAAAGTTTCCGGCGTCAATCCGTGGGGTATTTAATGTCAATTCCCGATTTTAATTCTTCTTTGGTGTTGGATGTTATCAATGGCAGGGAAACAGAGGCAGATACCTTACTTGCTTCCTTGGTCAAACTTAGCCAACGAATAGACATAGCCACGCCAAATCTGAATTTTGTTTATCGTTATTTCGATTTTTACAACACATATATAACCCAATCTCAGACATTCACGAAAACTATTCTGGTCGAAGGAGATGCCTAATGAGTAATACTACAATCGATACCACAATCATATTACCTGAAGGTGGTGAAGGGGTTCTGAATAACATATTTTCTCCTTATGCTGATTATTTCATCGACATGATCGGCCAGCGTAACTCTCATATTGCGACTGAACCAGTTGGAATATATGAGAGCCAAATTAAGCATTATGTTTGTCAGGACTATTTTAATTACGAACAGAAAGAACTGTGGAAAAAGATCCCCCAGTTTGTAGCCCCCATCCAAACATTGGAAAAAGTTGGCGACTTTATTACGGTTGATTATCAGGGACGTGTGCCTATGATCGTGAGTAAAGTCGATGATAATCGTTGTGCTGTATTTGAAAATGTCTGCCCACATCGAGGAGCCAGACTTGAACATCATCAAGAAGGGTGTAAAAAAGCCTTTGTTTGCCCTTATCACAGTTGGTCATTCAGTCACCAAGGTCATCTGATTGCCGCCCGTTGGCGAGAAGCTTTCCCTGAAATACCCGATCAATATCGTTCGCTTAATGCAATTGATACTCAACAAAAGTTCAGTATGTTGTGGCAAATACCGAGCGAATCTATGCCTGACTTTTCGCTGGAACATTGGTTCTCTGCCATTGACGATCAAATTTCCGCTATCGGTTTTGAACAACACCAATTGCTGAATTCCCGTGAAAGGATGGTTAAAGCCAACTGGAAATTACTGATTGAAAACTTTATTGAATATTATCATGTCCAGTCTCTGCACCGAAACAGTCTGGCTCCCACATTAAATGGCCAGCTTTACTCACTGGATTCTTTTGCCCAGCATGGCCGGATTTTGACCCCACTAAAAAATTTGGCTCAGGTTCGTCGACAAACACCGCATAAGACACGTCGGGAAATGGTTGCCACTTATTTGCTATTCCCCAATGTGATTATCGGGGTACAGCCTTATCATGTTTTTGTCTCTTTTTACCATCCTGTGTCGGCAAACCAAACCTGGTCAAAGACGTTCAACTTTATTCATAAAGCGGATGAGGCGATAAGCGAGGTATGCCAATTGGATGTGGAATATCTGGCTGAAGCCCTTGAAGAGGACTACGAGGCTATTGAACAAGTGCAAAGAAACTTGGAAGTATGTACAGCGCCGAGCCTGCTGTACGGCGAAGCGGAATCCCTTATTGTTCAGTTGCATCGCAATTTGGCAGCCATTCTTCACCAAAGTGGCAAGGAGGCGAACAAGGTATGAGTGAGATAAGAGATCAAGAGAGTGCTGATTTTGAGATTGATGAAGTTCCGGTATCGGCTGGCCAGCAAGATTTGTGGTTGGCAGAACAATTAACTGCAAAACAACTTTACATTGTACCCGTAACCTACGAATTGGTTGGCTCATTGGATCAGGATAAATTGCTGGATGCGATTGCACAAACGGTACAAAACAGTGAAGCTTTTCGTACCGCATTTGTCGAAAGTGATCAGGGATTGGTTCAGCATATCTATCCTGAGATTGAGTTGCCTGTTACTGTGATAGATCTATCTGGGAAAGGCATAGCATCAGATAATAATGAACGCCTGCAATTGGCATTAACCCACTGTCAGCATAATTTGGAAACCCCATTTACTTTGGGACAACCCGGTTTGGCACGTTTCTTACTGATCAAGTTAGGAGAGCAAAACCATATTTTGCATTTCTGCCTCCATCACCTGATTTGCGACAATGATTCAGTGGCATTGATTCTCAATAATATTGCTACAGCATATGCTGGAGGGGCGTTACCGAGCGGTGATGCTGATGCCGATATCCTCGAATATGCTGAATTTGCTAGCTGGCAGAATGAATTGTTGCGTGGTGAGTATCTTGCTGATGATGAAGAGTATTGGTTGAAAGAGCTTGAGGGGGTAGATGGGCGACTGGAATTGACTATTGGTAACCCTGTTTCATCAAAAAATGAGCAAGGTAACATGATCCGGTGTCAGCTAACGCCTTCTTTAGTTACCGCCTTTAATCATTGTGCCGCTACTTTGGGCATTTCACCAGCACTGGGTTATTTCACCCTATATGCTTCTCTGCTGTATCGGCTGACAGGACAACAAACTATTGTGTTTGGGGTGCCGGCTTCTTTGCGAGATGATCAGCGTTTGGAGAAAACGATAGGTTATTTTATCAATGTGTTGCCGATTAAAGTAATATTCCACCCGCAAATCAGTTTTGCCGATATCGCAGTTCAGCTTAGTCGCCAGCTTTATAACGGCATTGAACATCAGCAATTTCCCTATAGCCATATCGTACGTAGTGTCAGCCATGCCCAGCAAATCCCACAGGCTCCCTTATTCAATGTAATGTACAACTATTTTGTTGGCCAGGGGGATTGGGCATTGTCCGGAACTCAATCCCGTCAACATGAGTTAACGCCCGTTGGGGGGAAATTCCCATTGACGTTGTTTGTGGTTAATCACGCTGATACCATGGAGTTAAGTTTTGAATATCAATACGCCCATATTGCGGCAGATTATGCCAAAGTATTAAGCGACAGTTATCAACAATTGTGTGCGGCGATGGTTCTTGATGTTGATCAGGAAGTGTTGGCACAGCCTTTGCTGAATGGGTCTGATTATCAACGTCAAGTGCTGGCATTTAACCAGACTGATACTGTCTTTCAAGGGGACTTTTGCCACCATTTTTTCCGTCAATTGGACGCTGAACCGGAACTAACAGCGATTGAATATTGGGACGGATCGCGAACTGAACGACTCAGTTATGAAAAATTGTACCACTTAAGCCAACGGATAGCTGACGAATTACGCAGTCATATTATTTCAGACACACCACGGCAAGCTAAGGTGGTTATTTTCTCTGGTGCCACTCCTCTGGCTTTAGCCACAATCGTTACTTGTTTGATTGAAGGTATTGTATGGATACCCGTAGATAGCCACTTACCCCTCAATCGTCTGTTGTTGATTGTTGAGGATGCCGCTCCTGATGCCATAGTGATAGAGGATAAGAGCGCTGGCAAAAATACATCCTTGCTGGCGGCAATGGAGCGTTTCAATACACCCGTTATTGAGTTGAAAAGTGAATGGGAAATAAGGAATGGCGATAATCGCACGAATCCTACCCCTTTGGCTCCTCGTTGGAAACTGATCGCAGAAAATGACTGCCTTTGCTACATGATTTATACCTCCGGTACAACAGGTAAGCCAAAAGGCGTTGAGATTTATCGCAAAGGTCTTAATAACTATCTTAACTGGGCGGCACAGGCCTATATGCCGTCAGGTGAACATGACTTGGGAGGGTTGGGTGTGCCAGTGACCACTTCCTTCGGGTTTGATGCCACCATTACTAGTTTGCTCCTGCCATTGATTACACGGGGACACGCCATACTTTTTTCTGCGCAGGCTAGCCAGGATGGGGCATTATTGCGCTTATTTGAGTTAAGTAAGCCTTTGGGGTTAATGAAAACTACACCTTCACAATTGGAACATTTAGCATTAAGCATGGGTCAGAAGCAGGCTCCGTTAGATGTTAAGGTCATAGTAATCGGTGGTGAGCAAATGAGTTGTGCACATCTGGGCTATCTCAAGACAATAGCGCCAGAAAGTGTAAGTTTTAATGAATATGGCCCGACAGAGACAGTCGTTGGTTGCTGCGTAGAGCGATTGAATATCGCTGTTGAAGCAAACCAAAGTTGTCATGGAGTGTTACCGATAGGTTCTCCTATCGCCAATACACGGATGTATGTGCTGAATGAAAGGGGTTGCCATCAACCCTCAGGCGTGATTGGTGAATTGTTCATTGGTGGTGAGGGAGTAGCTAAAGGATATTGGCAGCGCACGGATTTAACGGCTGCTGCATTCATTGCAGATCCGTTTTCAAAAGTTAATGGGGAACGGCTTTACAAAACTGGCGATCTGGCTTGCTTTACAGCGGATAATAAACTCTTATGCTTGGGACGAAAGGATAATCAGATTAAGCTTCGTGGTTACAGGATTGAACCGGAAGAGATTGAGTCGTGGATTAAACAGGTGCCGGATATTGACAAGGCAGTGGTCGTGGTTGAAAAACGGTCCCATGAACGGCTTTGTGGCTATCTGGTTGCGTCCCCGATATTTACGGGAACTGCCCAGGAACTTATTGATAAGGTCAAACAGTATCTGCAAGGCCAATTGCCGAATTACATGATCCCGACACAATTGCGGGTGATTGAAGTAATTCCTTATACAATTAATAACAAGATCGATACTGCCGCATTATTGGCATTAGGGGTGAACTCAATCGCTCCTATTGCTGAGAAGCATCTGGAATATGACTTGGATTCTGATATAGCAATACAAGTTTTGACTCATTTTAGCGAGGCGCTAAATCGCCATATTGTTTCGCCGGAAGATGATTTCTTTCAGCTAGGGGGGGATTCCTTGATGGCAGTGCGTTTGCTGGCAAAAATCAATGCACATTTTACTATTGAGGTAAAACTCAAAACCTTCTATCAACAAGCATCCTTGAAAAATTTGATTACGTTGGTAGAAGAAAGAATACGCTATGGTAATAGGAATATTGACAAGTGATTTGAGAGGGAGAGGGGGTAGTTTGGAAAATAATAAGTTGTTTATTATACCAAAGCTGATCAGCAGTCCGAGGTTGAGACTCTTTTGCTTTCCATATGCGGGGGGATCTGCGAGAACTTATTTTGATTGGGCAGAACATTTTAATGATGATATTGAGATAGTTGCTGTTCAGCCACCAGGGCGAGCAACCCGAATGGGTGAAACCCTGTATGAAGATTTGTACTCTCTGGTCGATGAGTTAATGACCCATGCTACATTTATTACGCAGCTCCCTTATATATTTATTGGGCATAGCTTGGGATGTCGGGTGGCATTTGAACTTGCTTGTCAATTGCAGTCCTGTGCTTACCCTGTCCCCGTACACTTTTTCGCATCAGGGTGTCCAGCACCGCATTTGAAGGATAATAATCCTTATACCCATAACTTACCTCGTGACGAATTTATCCGTGAGCTACAGAAAATGAATGGTGCCACTGATGAGATATTGTTGAATAGTGAACTTATGGATATATTACTGCCTGTTTTGAGGGCTGATTTCAAGATGGCCGAAACCTATCAGCCAGAGCGATTTGTCCTAAAAAGTCCGATAACTGTTTTAAGTGGTGATTCTGATCCTGATGTTAAACCGATTGAACTTTATGCTTGGTCAGAATTATCCAACGAAGATTTAACGATCCAATATATCCAGGGAGATCATTTTTTTATTGATCAAAATAAAGGACGGGTTATAGAGGTTATGTCATCTGCATTATCACTAATGTGACATTCTTCACTATTAAAAAAAGGGTTATAACTTATCTAAATTATAACCCTTGTTAGTTGTATTTAAGTTGCTGCTAAAAAGCAGCAAATTGAAAGGTGAAGGGGATAAATATCAGCTTCTTGCCTTGCCCATTAAACTCAATGCAAATAACACTGCCGAACAAAGTACAACGGAAGGCCCTGCTGGTGTGTTATAAAACGCCGATAACGTTAATCCTCCTGTAACAGAAAGCATACCGACAATAATTGCAAAAGTTGCCATCTGTTCAGGTGTGCGGGAGAAACGCCGAGAGGTAGCGGCAGGGATAATCAACAGGGAGGTGATAATTAACGCCCCGACGAATTTCATTGCCAGCCCAATAGTTAATGCTGTTACTAACATCAGTAAAACACGCAGACGTTGAATTTTAATGCCATCGACAAAAGCCAAATCTTGGCTAACTGTCATTGATAGCAGGGCGCGCCATTGCCATGTCAGTAATCCGGTAACAATCGCGACACCGGCCGCAATCAACCAGAGATCTTCATAAGTAACAGACAATAAATCGCCAAATAAATAAGCCATTAGATCGACCCTGACACTGGTCATAAAACTAACGACGACTAAACCCAGCGACAGAGCACTGTGAGCCAGAATGCCTAATAATGTATCAACTGCCAATTGTGGGCGTTTTTCCAGCCAAACTAAAATAGTGGCTAGAGTAAGTGTAACTGCAATAACCGCATAAAATGGATTCACATTCAGTAAGAAACCGAATGCAACACCAAGCAGTGATGCGTGGGCTAATGTATCGCCAAAATAGGACATTCTGCGCCAAACGACAAAAGAACCAAGAGGCCCAGCGGCAATTGCTAAAAAAATACCGGCGAGCCAGCCAGGAAGCAGTAACTCAATCATCGGCCTGATCCTCCAACATTATTCAAAATAACTTTCCCTTTAAGATCATGATGATGATTGTGGTGATGGCGGTAGACTGCCAGTTGTTCTGCGCCATGATGCCCAAACATTGCGATAAATTCTGGGTGCATTGACACCACTTCCGGTGTACCAGAGCAGCAAATATGTTGATTAAGGCATAAAACTTCGTCCGTTTTTGCCATCACTAAATGCAGGTCATGGGATACCATAAGTACAGCGCAATTAAGCTCTGTTCTGATTTGATTGATTAAATCATAAAGCGCCAGTTGACCATTGACATCAACACCTTGTGTTGGTTCATCAAGAACTAAAAGCTGAGGATGGTTAAGTAAGGCTCTGGCGAGTAGCACTCTCTGAGTTTCTCCACCAGACAGCTTTTGCATCGGTTGCTCCAGTAAGTGAGCAGCCTTGACCCTATTTAATACCGGCATGATATCTACTGGTTTCACATTGAGCCTTAGTAGCATAAACCGCTTAACAGTCAAAGGCAGGGTGGGATCAAGGTTAATTTTTTGCGGAACATAACCAATTCTCAACGCGGGACTTTGTTCGATAGTGCCCGAAGTGGGTTGGACTAAACCAAGAACGACGCGAACCAGAGTTGATTTTCCCGCCCCGTTTGGGCCGATCAGAGTCAGAATTTTCCCTTGTTTGAGATTGAATGAAATATTGTTTAATACCTTGCGGTTACCAAATTCAACCGTAATATTTTTTAGGGTAATCATAGTTGGCGAGTTAAAAGTGTCTTGCAGAATCATTGAAATGTTATAATATAACATTATTCAATTTTCTGCATGGAATATTCATATTATGTTACACAAATCACAGAAATACGCGCATAAATTTTTTCATAAAATTGCATTAGCTACTGTGTTAGTGGCAGGAGTGAATTGCTCTGCACAGGCAGATGTTGTCACCTCCATTCGTCCATTGGGTTTTATTGCTGCTGCCATTGCTGATGGTGTAACAAATACTCAAGTACTTCTGCCTGATGGCGCTTCTCCACATGATTATGCGCTACGGCCTCTGGATGTACAAAAAATTAATCAAGCTGACTTAGTTGTTTGGATTGGTCCAGATATGGAAATTTTTTTAGCAAAACCGATAGCTAAAATTGAACGGAGTAAACAACTGTCACTGGCTGAATTATCTACTATTAAGCCATTATTATTGAAAAATAGTGAAGAATTGAAGGATAGTGAAGATAGTAATGATTCCGGTTCTGAATCATATCAGCATAAACATGAGGAAGATCATGAACATCATCATCACGGTGAATATAATATGCACATTTGGCTTTCTCCGAAGATCGCGGAAAAAGTCGCTCAGGCGATATACGATCGGCTTATTGAGCAGTATCCTCAGCAAAAACAGCAATTAGAAGTAAACCTACGTAAATTCAATGGACAGCTTGCACAAACTGATAAGAATATTACTCATGTTTTAAAACCCATACAAAAAAAGGGTTATTTTGTTTTTCATGACGCATATGGCTATTTTGAAAAACATTACCAATTGGCTCCGCTAGGTGTTTTCACGGTCAATCCTGAAATACAGCCTGGCGCGCAGAGATTACATAAAATACGAACACAATTGGTTGAGCAGAAAGTAAAGTGTATTTTTGCTGAACCTCAATTCAGGCCAGCCGTTATTCATGCCGTAGCAAAAGGTACTGATGTACGTATTGGAATACTTGACCCTTTAGGGAGTGGCATCGTGTTGGATAAAGATAGCTACATGAAATTTATAACTCAGCTATCAAAACAATATGTGAGCTGCCTGAATTAGTACAATAAGGAATTTTATTAGTGCAGCAGATAGCTAAAACTATCGTTCTGGTATACAACAACCTGCCCAAACCCCACAAGATCATGCTTGGATCTCTAACGTTAGTCACTTTGGCTATCGCGATATGGCGCCCTGTTGCTTACCATGAAAGAGAAGAACGGACAGGTAGCATTATTCTTAGTACTCCCGATAGCATTCCTGATGCGACGGATGATGTTGCTGGAGATGCTAATGAACAACTCCCCAATGAAGGTATTGGGGATGATGATGGCAGTTCTGTTGATACAGCAGCAAATGTTCCGCATCAATATATTGTCTCCAGTGGTGATACCCTGAGTTCGATTTTAACTCAGTTTGGAATTGATTCCTCTGAAGTTGCTTTATTAGCAAATCAATATAAAGCATTGCGTAATTTAGGTATTGGTCAGTCATTATCGTGGACTACTGATGATAATGGAAATTTAAAAACGCTGACATGGGATATATCACGTCGTGAAACTCGCGTTTATACGCGTGAAGGAGATACTTTTAATGAAACGCAAAAGCTTCAGAAAGGAGAATGGAAAAACAGTGTTATCACAGGTTCAATCGATGGCAGTTTTAATAGTAGTGCCCTGATTGCTGGATTAACAAGCAGTGAAGCCAGAGAAGTGACAAAAGCACTACAATGGCAGATAGATTTCCGCAAATTGCGTAAAGGCGATCGTTTTTCTGTGTTGATGTCTCGTGAAATGCTCGATGGAAAAAGTGAACAGAGCCAGTTGTTAGGCGTTCGATTACAGAGTGGTGGCGACGATTATTATGCCTTCCGTGCCAATGATGGACGTTTTTATGACAGTAATGCTTCCGGTCTGGAGCGTGGCTTCCTGCGTTTTCCCACAACGAAACAATTCAGAGTGTCTTCTTCTTTCAACCCACGTCGCTTAAATCCGGTAACGGGCAGAATTACAGCGCATAAGGGGGTTGATTTTGCTATGCCAGTAGGAACCCCCGTTCTGGCAGTAGGTGATGGTGAAATCGTTGTAGCTAAATTTGATGGGGCAGCGGGTAATTTCATCGCCATTCGGCACGGTCGTCAATATACAACTCGATATATGCATTTGAGGAAAATACTAGTAAAACCGGGTCAGAAAGTGAAACGGGGTGAGCGTATTGCGCTATCAGGGAATACGGGGCGTTCAACAGGTCCACATTTGCACTTTGAATTCTGGGATAACCAGCGACCTGTGAATCCGCTCACTGCAAAATTACCGCGTTCTGGTGGCTTGAGTGGTAAAGAACGTACAGAATATGTAGCAATGATTCAAGAAATTAAACCTCAATTGTTGTTGGATTAAGTGCACCAAATTCCGATTATTGACGACATAAAAGCGGATGATTTCTATCGTCCGCTTTTATATTATTTTTTGTTGTAAACTTGATCCCCGAGAGCAAGTGTTGGAATCATCAGAGTTAGCTCATGAATAAAGAAAGAGATACAGATAGTAAATTGGGATATGTCCCTCGGTTTCATCGAGCTTATTTACATCCCCGTTATTGGGGGCTTTGGGCTGGCGTGGGAATATTAGCAGGATTGTCTTATGTCCCTGTAAAATGGCGCGATCCGTTTCTAGCCAAAATAGGCGTTTTGGCGGGCAAGAAAGCAAAAAGTGCTCGTCGCAGGGCAAAAATCAATTTAATTTACTGCTTTCCTGAACTAACGGAACAACAACGTGAAGAACTGATTGATTGCATGTTTGCCACCGCACCTCAATCATTTGTTATGCTGGCGGAGCTTTACCTCAGGGGGGCAAAATCGACACTTCAACGTACCCAATGGCATGGTGAAGACATTATTCAAGCCTTAGAAACACAAGGCAAGAATGTGATTTTTATGGTTCCACATGGTTGGTCTATTGATATTCCTGCGATGTTATTGGCTGCGCGTGGCCAAAAAATATCAGCTATGTTTAACCACCAAAGCAATCCTGTGGCTGATTACTTATGGAACAAAGTGCGCTGCCACTTTGGTGGTCGTTTGCATTCCCGTGATGCGGGAATTAAACCTTTTATCTCTACAGTGCGTGAAGGCTTTTGGGGATATTACTTGCCTGATCAGGATCATGGCGAAGAGCACAGCGAATTTGTCGATTTTTTTGCCACTTATAAAGCTACACTGCCTGCACTTGGGCGCTTAATGAAAGTTTGCCGTGCGGCCATTGTTCCATTATTTCCGGTTTATAATTGCCAAACTCATCAATTGGATATTTATATCCGTCCACCCATGAATGATCTTGCAGGACAGGATGATGCTTATATTGCTCGCCGGATGAATGAGGAATTGGAGGAATTGGTTAAGCCGAATCCTGAACAATACACTTGGATTTTAAAATTGCTTAAAACGCGGAAAGAAGGGGATATAGAGCCTTATAAAAGGGAAGATTTTTGATTATTGGAATACAGCTCTATAAGTTCTAACATCGATTTTTTGCTATCAACAAAAAACAAAGCATTCTCCATTAGTAATGCCTAAATTATGATAAGGAGCAGTAGCGGTATACTGTCCCTTATCATTTGTTTTATGAATAGTTCATTATTCTACTTCAAGTACGCGACAGGTATTGGTACTGCCAATAGTTCCCATCTGATCACCTTGGGTCACGAGTACCAAATCTCCAGAGATGAGATAGCCCTTATCGCGCAGGCGATTCACTGCTTCGTTTGCCGCAGCGATCCCATCAGTATGTGAGCTACAATAAACTGGCGTCACACCACGATAAAGGGCGGTACGGTTTAAGGTTGATTCATGGCGAGACATAGAGAAGATAGGCAGGCCAGAACTAATGCGGGACATCATGCGAGCTGTGCGGCCAGATTCAGTCATGGCAATAATTGCTTTGACGCCTTTCAGATGGTTGGCTGCATACATGGTAGACATTGAAATCGCTTCTTCAATGCTATCAAATGTAATATCGAGGCGATGTTTGGAAACATTGACACTTGGCACTTTTTCCGCACCAAGACAGACTTGTGCCATAGCGGCAACGGTTTCCGCAGGATATTGACCTGCCGCTGTTTCAGCAGAGAGCATAACAGCATCAGTACCATCCAGTACCGCATTGGCAACATCCATGACTTCAGCACGTGTTGGCATTGGGTTGGTGATCATGGATTCCATCATTTGTGTGGCAGTAATCACGACACGATTCAGTTGGCGAGCGCGACGGATCAGTTTCTTCTGTATACCAACCAGTTCAGGGTCACCAATTTCAACACCGAGATCACCACGAGCAACCATGACAACATCTGATGCCAGAATAATTTCATCGATAGTCTCATCACTGCTAACAGCTTCTGCTCGTTCAACTTTTGCGACGATTTGGGTTTCACAGCCTACGTCTCGTGCAAGACGGCGCGCATAATTCAAATCTTCACCTGAACGAGGGAAAGAAACAGCAAGATAATCAACACCAATTTTGGCAGCAGTGATGATATCTTCCTTATCTTTTGCTGTCAGTGCTTCGGCTGATAATCCGCCGCCCAATTTATTGATGCCTTTATTGTTGGAAAGTGGGCCTCCTACGGTCACTTCCGTGAAGACTTTCATACCCTGAACATCCAGGACTTTCAATTGAACGCGCCCATCATCCAATAGTAGGGTATCACCAGTCGTTACATCAGATGGCAATCCTTTATAGTCAATACCGACTTTTTCTTTATCTCCCTCTCCCTTACCTAGGTTGGCATCCAGCAGGAATTTATTCCCAACATTCAGGAAAACTTTTCCTTCTTTAAAGGTGGATATGCGTATTTTGGGTCCTTGAAGATCACCGAGGATGGCAACATGACAACCTAAACGGGCAGCAATTTCGCGCACTTTATTAGCACGTTGGATATGATCTTCCGCAGTGCCATGAGAGAAATTAAGGCGGACGACGTTGGCTCCCGCTTGAATAACTTTTTCTAGATTACCGTCACGATCTGTAGCTGGGCCAAGTGTAGTGACGATTTTTGTTCTTCTGAGCCGTTTGGACATGTATTACTCCGTTGACCTATGAAGTATACCTTTTGTTTTTCAAATTTCCGCACCGTTGGGTGGTAACTCGAAATCCATTGGGTATATGAGTTTTCGATTACCGTAGGATAACCATTTAATTTATTGATTATTAACCCCGTACTGCGAATATGCAGATGGTCTACATATGCTATCAGTCTGGAGAGTTGATAAATAGTGAACAAAAACACAGTCTATTTTCTGGTTTATTCATGCTTATCAAACCGTGAATTGCGCAACGCTTCTTTGACCCTTTTTAAATTATCCCTGAATTTTGAGCCTCGGCGTAGTGTGAAACCAGTGGCTAACACATCAATGATGGTTAATTGAGCAATTCTTGAAACCATCGGCATATAAATATCTGTATCTTCGGGTACATCCAACAGGATGGGGAGGGTAGCTTCATGTGCTAATGGAGAGCCTGTTGAGGTAATGGCGATCACTGTTGCATCGTTCTCGCGAGCCAGCTTAGCAATTTCTACAAGGCTTTTTGTTCTTCCTGTATGAGAAATTAATACGACAACATCTCCTTCGGTACTATTTATGCAGCTCATTCGTTGCATCACAATATCGTCAAAATAGGTCACTGGAATATTGAAGCGAAAAAATTTGTTCATAGCATCATGGGCCACTGCGGCTGATGCTCCTAAACCGAAAAAAGAAATTTTTCTGGCTTGTGTCAGAAGATCGACTGCACGGTTAATTGCTGCAATATCTAGATCACTTTTGACCGTTTCCAAACTTGCCATTACCGATTCAAAAATTTTATTTGTATAAGAGGTGACGCTGTCACTCTCTTCCACATTGCGGTTCACATAAGGTGTACCATTAGCAAGGCTCTGTGCCAGATGCAATTTAAAATCGGGAAACCCTTTGGTATCGAGACGACGACAAAAACGATTAACCGTTGGTTCACTCACATTCGCCATTTTAGCCAGAGTGGCAATACTTGAATGGATGGCGGTCTGTGGTGAAGCAAGGATAACTTGCGCAACCTTTTTCTCTGACTTACTCAAAACATCAAGACTATTTTGGAGCCGTTCCAGTGTGTTCATAAAACGAAGTTCAACCTCGGTTTTAACGATTTCATTAACAGGAGAAATCTATGTCATTTTTATGAAAATATACTACTTGTTATTGGAGGCTGGCAGTGGCATAACCGGATAATTTAGGATTTTTCATGAAAATATGACAAGTGTCTAACTTTCAACTTGGTAATATTACTTCTTAATAGTTGTAAATTTTCAGTTGTTATCCACTATTTGGTATAAAATCTGACCGTATAGTTAGTGAATACAATAATGAATAATCAGTGTTTACTGCATATAACCAAAAGAGTACATTACCCACAGATTCTGTAAAAAAATTACAATATCCCGTATTGAGGAGATGCAACATGGCGGTGACGTCTACAGCTCAGGCTTGTAATTTGGTAATTTTTGGGGCGAAAGGAGACTTAGCACGCCGGAAATTAATACCTTCCCTTTACCAGTTAGAAAAAGCGGGTTATATCCATTCTGATACCCGAATTATTGGCGTCGGTCGAGCTGACTGGGATAAAAAAGCCTATACCAAAGTTGTTGGAGAAGCATTGGCTACATTTATGTCCGAAAAATTAGACTCAGAATTGTGGAAAAAACTCAGTTCGCGTCTGGAATTTTGTAATTTGGACGTAAATGAAACAAAACATTTTACCGAATTGGCAAAAATCCTGAATAAAGATGGCTTACCTGCTATTCACTATTTTGCCATGCCACCAAGTACATTTGGAGCAGTATGCCATGGATTAGGCGCTGCGGGGCTGAATAAGGAACCCAACCGTGTTGTGATGGAAAAACCATTGGGAACAGATCTTGCCTCTTCCAGAGCAATTAATGATGAAGTTGCAAGATATTTCAATGAGAGACAAATATACCGTATTGATCATTATTTGGGGAAAGAAACGGTATTGAATTTGTTAGCGCTGCGTTTTGCCAACTCACTTTTTGTCAATAATTGGGATCATCGCACGATTGATCATGTGCAAATTACCGTTGCTGAGGAAGTCGGTATCGAAGGGCGTTGGGGTTATTTCGATCAGGCAGGGCAGATGCGTGACATGATCCAGAATCATCTTCTGCAAATTCTGACTATGATTGCCATGTCTCCACCGGCTGACTTGACAGCAGACCGCATTCGTGATGAGAAAGTAAAGGTGCTGCGTTCATTGCGTCGGATTGATCAAACTAACGTCAGGGAAAAAACGGTTCGCGGGCAATATACCGCAGGTTTTGTGCATGGTAAGAAAGTTCCTGGTTATCTGGAAGAAGAGGGGGCGAATAAAACCAGCAAAACGGAAACTTTTGTATCGATTCGTGTCGATATTGATGACTGGCGCTGGTCTGGTGTGCCTTTCTACCTGAGAACCGGAAAGCGATTGCCAGCTAAGTGTTCTGAAGTTGTCGTCTATTTCAAAGAGCCTTCTCTGAATCTGTTTGCTGAATCCTACCAGCAATTGCCGCAAAACAAATTGACAATCCGCTTGCAGCCAGATGAAGGTATTGATATTGAAGTGCTGAATAAAGCGCCGGGGCTGGAGCATAAACACCGTTTGCAAACTACTAAACTGGATTTGAGTTTCTCTGAAACATTTAATCAGACGCACCTTGCTGATGCTTATGAAAGGTTATTGTTGGAAGCGATGCGTGGTATTCAGGCATTGTTTGTCCGTCGCGATGAAGTGGAAGAAGCCTGGAAATGGGTGGATTCCATTATGGATGCATGGGCGGCGGATAATGAACCACCGAAACCTTATCAAGCAGGTACTTGGGGACCAGTGGCTTCTATTGCTATGATTACCCGCGATGGTCGTTCATGGAATGAGTTTGAATAATCTGCGTGTTCTTTAGTTCACATTAAGCGACTCATTGATAAAACATCAACCGGACCTAATGTCCGGTTGATGCTCAGTTTAAATACCTGCCGCTGTAACCGGTGTTTTTCAACGAGTACACCTTCCTTCAGCAGCAGAAATAGCCATACATGATTTATATACACTACGAAAACATTTCTCGTTCGCGCCACAGTCTTTATCTGCTTCTTTCATACAGTAATATTTACACCAACTGGGATCAAATTTGACTTGCTTTTGCAGTGTACTTGCTTGTGACATTCCTGCTGTGATTAGTAAAATGGTAGTGAAAATAAGTTGATGGAGTTTCATGTGTTCCTCCTGAAGTAAATTTATATAATAAATATTAATCTGGTGCCATTTTACATATGGTTCAATCTCACTTATGATTGTTTTATTTACAATATCAATTGAATAAGTAATTCATTGATATAGAACAAAACCGTGAAGTTATACATATTTTGGCACTTTCTTAATATGAATAAACTATAATGTAATTAATCTAAACGATAATTAAACTAAGTCCTCAAGAGAAATTAATTGCAAATTGGTCACCATAACCAGCTAATAATGTATTGATCTCATATTCCATGGTTTCCTGAGTCCAGGTGATAAAAC
>NZ_MKGR01000018.1:0-66744 GCF_001908095.1 Xenorhabdus thuongxuanensis
AGAAAAATAGGTTGCCCACTTGCATTGAGTCGGTGTCCATATATGGTTTTATGTTTAAGAAGCTAACGCATCTTAAACTGGCTAAAGCCATAATAAAAAGCCGCCTGCATCATCGCAAGCGGCTTAAGGAATACCAACAGAAGAGAAAACTCAATCTAACACATTAAACCGCAATTCCCCTTCCAGCTCCTCTTCGGCTTCTTCGAACAGCAATACTAATGCCGAAAAGCGTGTTCTTTTTTGCGGGGTTAAGTGGATAAAATTAATCTCAACGGGTAACTGAATATAGCCAGTCACTGCATCCCACAGTGCATCCAAGTTGGCACCAAAATCATCCCTAAGATCGAAGCGCTCTTTGAATTCACCATAGAAAGCGCTCAAATCAGGGAGCTGGCTAAAATCGAATTCCACCTTTTTCATATCATTACTCCAGTCGGGTAAAACTGTTGTAGTGATTAACCGTCAGATAAATAAGGCCATCATTAGAATAGAGCAATCTGTCACTTCCTCTGTGTCCACACCGATAATTTACATCTGCTTCAAACCAGTGGCGACCGGATTTTGTCGGTAATTTATTCTCACGGTTGGAAAATTTATCACCACCGATTGCCCTGTCCGGCAACACTTCACATAAATTACCTGCACGAGCGTTCCAGCCAAAGCGACGAGCCTGTTTCTTCGTAATGTAATAGTCTGGTAATGTGTGATGCTGGCGCAGGTAGTTCGCAACACGGGTCTGCTCAGTCAGAACATCAATCTGTTCTTTCTCTGAGTGGGAAAAGGCGGTATATATGACGGCCAGAACCAATAATACCGCCGCCAGAATACTCTTTTTCATGATGACCTCAAGTTATGCGTTCTATTACCCAAGAAATTATCAGGCTGTTCCACCTACGGTCAGGTTATCCAGTTTCAAAGTCGGTTGTCCAACACCCACAGGTACACTTTGGCCTTCCTTACCGCAGACACCCACACCTTTGTCGAGAGCTAAATCATTTCCAACCATTGAAATTTGCTGCATGGCTTCAATACCAGAACCAATCAAGGTCGCACCTTTTACTGGCTTGGTGATTTTACCGTTTTCAATCAAATAGGCTTCCGAGGTTGAAAAAACAAATTTACCCGATGTGATATCTACCTGACCGCCACCGAAATTGGGTGCATATAGCCCACGATCCACACTGGCGATAATTTCCTCTGGTGTAGAATTCCCCGCCAGCATGTAAGTATTGGTCATACGTGGCATCGGCAAATGTGCATAGGATTCACGGCGACCGTTACCCGTCGGAGCCACACCCATCAGGCGAGCGTTGAGTTTATCCTGCATGTAGCCTTTCAAAATGCCATTTTCGATCAGTACATTGTATTGCCCCGGAACGCCTTCATCATCAATAGCCAGTGAACCACGGCGCCCTTCAAGTGTACCGTCATCTACTACGGTACAAAGCTCTGAGGCCACTTTTTGCCCAACCTGACCAGAGAAAACAGAAGTACCACGACGGTTAAAATCCCCTTCCAGACCGTGCCCCACCGCTTCATGCAGCAAAACTCCCGGCCATCCAGCTCCTAATACGACGGGCATAGTGCCCGCAGGTGCTGCAACCGCCGATAAATTGACCAGTGCCATGCGAACCGCTTCACGAGCAAACTGCTCTGCCAGAACCTGACCATCTTCGGTGCGCAGGAAATATTCGTAACCATAACGAGCACCACCACCACTGCCGCCACGCTCACGCTTACCATCTTCTTCCACCAATACACTGACAGAAAGACGTACCAATGGGCGTATGTCTGCTGCCAATGTACCGTCTGTCGCCGCCACCAACACCTGCTCATAAACACCAGTCAGGCTGGCACTCACTTCTTGTACACGGGGATCTTCCGCACGTGCAATTTGATCAACACGATGCAACAATGCAATTTTTTCTTCCCGACTCATGCTCTGCAAAGGATCAGCTGCCGGATAACGTGCCTTATGCGTCACGGCACCTAACGTATGCGAAATGCCATTACCCGCTTCCCGCACAATGCTGCGCGCAGCCTGAGCGCTTTGCTGTAACGCATTCAATGTGATTTGATCTGCGTAAGCAAAACCTGTTTTTTCTCCACTGACTGCGCGAACGCCCACACCTTGATCGATATTATAGGAGCCATCTTTGATGATGCGGTCTTCCAATACCCATGTTTCATGATAACTGGATTGGAAATAGAGATCGGCATAGTCCAGACGCCGTTCCGCCAATTGGCTCAATACCGAAAATAAGTCTTGATGATTCAAATTATTAGCAGCCAGTAAATGTTCACTGACATAAGTTAAACTCATATTGATTACTCTTTTATCTTAATCTGTATTCTTTTTTATCAAAGAAGTCAGTTGTGGACGGAAGCGATTGTGTTTCACCACTTTTATCTGCTCACGCATGTGAACCAAACTATCCCGACGGATATTAAGCTGCAATGCGCTGACAGACAGAGAATTTTTCTTGATAATTTCTCCCCAGCCACTTACCGCCATTGTGTGTCCCCATGTCCTGCGAGTGCCATGTACACCAACTTGTGCAGGTGCCAAAATAATACATTGATTCTCGATAGCACGGGCTCTCAGCAGTGGCTCCCAATGCGCCTTACCTGTCAAACGGGTGAAAGCAGCCGGAACGGAAATAAGCTCTGCCCCCTGTTCACGCAATGCCTGAAAAAGTCCTGGAAAACGCAGATCATAACAGATAGTCATCCCCAGGCGACCAACGGGTGTATCAACAACGGTAATATGTTCCCCACGCTGGTAAATCGTGGATTCATTATAGGCACCGTGTTCATCGTTAATATTGACATCAAACATGTGAATTTTGTCGTAACGTGCACGGATTTCGCCTTGATCATCAAACAGCAAACTACTGCTGGTGATACGAGTGGGATCTTCCCGACTGATAAGCGGCATAGAGCCAATCAACAGCCAAACACCGTAACGTTGTGCTATTTCGCTCACGACCTGTTGCAATGGCCCACTTCCCTGCGTTTCTGCATGTGCGCGATAGGCATCGGCATCAGCGAATAACAGGGCATTTTCTGGTGTCAGAACCAGTTTTACTGTCTCTGGTAATTGCTTAATCTGCTGTTCAATTTGCGCTAAATTGTGTTTGACATTCGTTCCACTGCATAATTGTAAAAGAGCAACATTGACGTTTTTCATGGCCCTTTATTCTCCTTAAGCTGACGTAAAACTTCATCAATTTTAGGCTGTTCGAGGCTGCCCGTTAACCGATAGCGAATCACCGATATCTTGCTCCATAGAGGCCGCAGAACTTTTGTCGCGGCAAAAATTGCCGCACCAGCCACAGGATTGACGGCAAAGGCCGTTGCAACTCCCACCGTTGTCGAAATTTCTGGTGTAATGACCAGTGTCATATCGATCTGGCGATGAACTAAATCTGTCCGTCCTGTAGCATTAATATCCGCTGCCAATCCATCGATGAGAAAGTTATCGGTATACACAACACCATTTTTTACCGTTGCGTCACCACGAATGGAATCAAAGTTGAAATCATTACTGAATGTGTCGCTAAAATCCAATTGTAATTTACGCAACAGCGCATCAAAACTGATCAGCCTGAATAATTGCCCGGCCCTGCCACCTCCCAATTTGGCGATAGCACCTTTTTTCATATTTCCAGTCAGCGTGCCATTCAGTGTCTTGAGATCTGGCTGCCATGGAGCATTTTGCCATTTCAAATTGAAACCAAATTTGAAAGGCGCATCCACAATTGGGACGATAAAGCCCAAATAAGCGGCCAGATCATCGAATTTTTCTCCTGATAACTGCCCCTTGATATGGCTATAACTTCCGATATGGTTTTCATACCAACGCCCAGATAATGTCAAGTTTCCAGTACTGTTTTCCATTTGCCCATTGGTCAAAGTCAAAGAATCACCTTCTGGCCTAATCGATCCAGATACTTTACCGAGTTTTAAGCCAGCAACCCAGCATTCTGCACATTTGACATCCAATGCAGGCCAGCTGTTCAAAGCATAATGGGGCACTGGAGCCTTATCTGACATTAACCCTTTGTTATCGTTAGATGAATCTGTCGCAAGCAGGGGATCGTAATAAAGATAATTGATTAATGCCTGCATCGGCTTATGCTTTGTAATCAGAAGGTTGCCATTAATCTCTTTCCCCTTTGCACTCACAGTTACTTCGCCGTTTTGTTGCATGACATTGAATGTGAGTTGATTCCAACGCTGCCCAGCAATATCCAGTGCAGGCAATGAAATTTCAAATACATTTGGCCACAGAAAACCCTTTTTTTCCGATGGCTTCCAATGCGAAAGTGCAAACAACGCCAATAATTTTTCACCATCAATGACAGGCAATTTTAATGCCAACAACGATTTTTTCGGCAGTTCAGGTATCCCATCACGATCTATATTAAAAATACCCCGCTGCAATTTGGCATGAGCTTCTTCCAGCCTCCACTGGGTATTGAATGCATATCGCTTGCCTATTAATCCTTTGATCTGGAGCTGGTTCATATCACCTTCTGCATGGAGATTAACCTTATTCCATTCCCTCAGAGATTCTGTGTCCAGTATTGGTAATTTACTGTTCAAATGTGACAAATCTGCATTAACTGCAATACGATATTTCACATCACTCTTTGTGTCACCAGAAGGTAGCGTTACATTAACGTCCCCCTGCCAATTCAGCGTTCCAGTTAGTTGTTTGCGAATCTCCGCAGGAAGTTCCGGTAATGCCTTCGCCGCCCAATGTGAATCCAGTTTCACATCGACCTGATAATGTTTTGGCAAGTCTTGGGTAGAAAACTTCAGGGACAAGGGATTTCCTAGCCAATTAGCAAATAATGTCTCACTTTTTAAATTGCCATTGTCAAAGCGAAATTTGCCATTGAGATGCGCCATTTCGCTATTTAATGGTTTAATGAACAGATGGGTATCTTTCAGCTCCACTTCTCCGCTTGCCACAACTTTCCCATTCTGCAAGGGAATATCCATATGGAGTTTTCCATCCACCCTGCCACTAAGCTGTAAGTTCTCTAGTGCGCTACCAATCGTGCCTGCCATCGGGCTATGGTTAAAATAATCATGAATACTCTTCCCATCTCCAGAGAGTGCAGCGTCAATAAACAGCTTATGCTTGCCGTAATCTGGGATCACTGCTGAAACGTGAGTCGCCTCGACTTTTCCCAAATGCGTTTTCGGTGCCAGCATCCACAATCCGTTATTCTGGAAATTCAGATCGATATTCAAATCAAACAAAGCCGGCCAATCGGGTTGATATTGAAAGGTGGCATGGCGCAGCGGTACAAATACCTGAAATTGACCATTGTTCTGTTTAAACGGGAAATCATGAGGATCACCATGAAAAACCAAGGTCGCATTATCGACCTTTCCCTTAATCAAAGAAGCGGTCAAATAGTCGGTCAGAGATTCCCCCATCAGTGGCTTGGGAAAATAGCGCCAAGCTTCACCCAAGTCATTGACGCGAATTCCAGCTAATATGGCCAAAACAGGGGGTTTGTTGTGGGGTTTTAGGTAATGGAAATTCCCATTGAGCCACAGCGACTTGGCCTGCAAATCTAGCCCTTGGCTCCATACTTCCAGACCATTTTGATCATTTTGCCAAGATACCAGCCCTTCGCTGCTGGCAATCTCAAGCGGAGCCTGAAACATATTGCCATAATCAATGGTGCTGTTTTTTAATGCAAAATTGAGCTTTCCCCACTGCTTATTACCTTCTAACCTGCCACTGAAATGGTTGATTGAAGGCAGTTCCTTCCAGCGTAACCAGCTTACATTCCGCCATTTCAGGCGAATTCCCATATCATCGGGAAGCGCTGGTGTGATATCGAGGGCAAAATTGTCAATCACCCCCTTCGGCTGCCGATGCTGCCAATCCTTAACAGTATCCGGCGTCACAAAAGAGAGTATCGGTAATACCCCGTTTAAATATTCAAGCTGAATATTCTCGGCACGAATACGCCAGTGATCATTACCCTGATATTGCTGTGACTGCTTAACATACAGCGTCGCGAGCTTCCCTTCAGGCCACCGTTGCTCATCAGTTTTCAGGCTTGCCAGATTTGGCACTTCAAACAACCAGCCATCATCCTGACGACGCATCTGCACAAGGAAGTCACGCACTTCAAGCTGATGTTTTTCATTTCCGACATGCCAATTGGCTCCACCGCGCCTAAGCTGCAAACGTCCACTATCAATCTGTCCATTCTTCAAGGTAATCCAACTAGCTAAACTGAAATGGGCATTATCCAACCCTGTATGATCCCTTAACCAACGGCTTAACCACAGTCGCATGTCGATGTCATCGGCCTGCCAATAAACTGTGCCATTATCCAGAATCCCATCGCTATCTTTCAGGTCAAGCTTCACCTGAACAACACCTTCTTGCCCATTAATCGAAGAGAGGCTCACGCTGCCTTGTGCCCGATGTCGGTTATCTTTATTCAGCCATGTTAGCTGAGGTAATAGCAAATCAGCTTTTTCACCAGATGGCGTCAAAAAGGTCAATCGGCTGTCATGCAAATCAAACTGGTTGAATTGTTCAAGAAACAAGGTAGAAAGACTATCTGGCTGAGAAAACCTATTTTCGCCATCGTCTCCAAACAGAGCCTTATCGTAATTTATCTGAAGCTGGTAAAAGGACAGATCACGAAAATGCCAACGCCGTTGTAAAAGTGAGCGCCAAACATCCAAAGAAAGTATGACCTTTTTGGCATGAATATCGGCATCTGCCGTTTTCGCACTGATATCACGGATTTCCAGACTAGGACCAAAAGATTCCCAATGACCTTTTATGTAGCCAATATTGACAGGAATGTCTGTTACGTCAGCAATTCTTTCTACTAATTGCTGACGATATTCATTGATGTGTGGCAGGAAGAAACGCAATCCACTGACAAGCAAAGCCACAATGATAATGACTATTGCGGCTGTCGCTAATAGTATCTCCGGCAGTCGCTTCACGCATTTCTCCTTGATTGCCAGCGCTATTTCTCTGCCAGCTAGTTTTCTATGAACCTTCTTCTACAGGCTAGCTTTTACAAACTAGCTCTTACAAATTAACTACTTGTGTTACATCATAATGACGTCAAATTGTTCCTGGCTGTAACGCTGTTCTGTCTGCACTTTGACCTGTTTACCTACAAAAATCTCCACCTCGGCCAATGCGTGGGATTCATCCCCTTTCAGGACTTCACTTACGGCTGACGAGGCATAAACCAGAAAACGATCAGCATTAATTGCGCGATTGACACGTACAATTTCACGCAAGATTTCATAACAGACGGTTTCGACGGATTTTACCGTGCCACGTCCCTGACACGTTGGGCAATTATCACACAAGATATGTTCGATACTTTCCCGTGTGCGCTTGCGCGTCATTTCAACCAAACCCAATTGTGAAAAACCATTAATGGTTGTTTTCACCCTATCTTTGCTTAATGCCTGTTCCAGAGAAGCTAATACACGGCGTCGGTGCTCTTCATTACTCATATCAATAAAATCAATGATAATGATACCGCCCAAATTACGGAGCCTTAATTGTCGGGCGATTGCCTGTGTTGCTTCGATATTAGTATTAAAGATAGTCTCTTCTAAATTGCGATGCCCAACAAAAGCACCAGTATTAATATCAATTGTTGTCATAGCTTCTGTCTGATCAATGATCAAATAGCCGCCTGACTTTAATTCCACCTTACGTTCCAGCGCCCGTTGAATTTCATTTTCCACGTCGTACAGATCAAATATTGGTTGATTTCCCTGATAATGTTCCAGTTTAGCGTTCATTTCAGGAATATATTCATCAATAAATTCCTGCAATTGGAGAAATGTTTGGCGGGAATCGACTCGAATGCGATCAAGGGAAGCACCAACAAAATCACGTAAAACACGCTGTGCCAGTGCTAATTCACCATATACCTTATTTTTGGTGATGTTGCGTTTCTTACGTTCAATCACTTTACTCCACAGATGCTTTAAAAACGCGGCATCCTGTGCCAGTTCTTCTTTTCCTACCCCTTCAGCGGCCGTGCGGATAATAAAACCCCCATGCTCATCACAATACCCCATGACGATGCTTTTTAGGCGCTCACGCTCTTCTTCGCTCTCTATGCGCTGTGAAACACCAACATGCGATGCACCTGGCATAAACACCAAATAACGTGACGGTAAGGTAATATCCGTTGTCAAACGGGCACCTTTTGTCCCCAGAGGATCTTTCACTACCTGAACAAGTAAATCCTGCCCCTGACTCACCAATTCAGCAATATCCCGAACATGGAAATTCTTCCGTTCTTCGCCGGCAATACACTCAGTATGGGGCACAATATCCGAAGCATGCAAAAAAGCCGCTTTCTCCAACCCAATATCCACAAAGGCTGCCTGCATACCCGGTAAAACCCGACTCACACGCCCTTTATAAATGTTTCCGACAATGCCCCTTTTAGCTTCCCGCTCAATATGAATTTCTTGTAAAATACCGCCATCAATATAAGCAACCCGCGTTTCGGATGGTGTTACATTGACTAATAACTCTGCTGTCATGAATACTCCTTCCCATCAGCTAACGCTAAAAATCGTGTGATTAATTCATACGTTTCCACCAGTGGCAAGCCGACAACAGCGTGGTAACTGCCGTTAATTTTTCTGACAAAACAACCACCTTTACCTTGAATGCCATAAGCGCCGGCTTTATCCATTGGTTCCCCAGTTGCAATATATTCCTGTATTTCCCATTGGGACAACTGGCGGAATATCACATCTGTAGTGACTATCTCACTCAAGGTATGCTGATTGTTCGATAAAGCAACAGCCGTCATGACTTGGTGGCACTGACCAGACAAAGCACTAAGCATTTCCGCAGCGTGTTGCTGATTTCTGGGTTTTTCCAATATTTGGTTATTCAATACAACAAGGGTATCAGCCCCCAGAACGGGGTAATCGTGTGGTGCAATGGCTACGCCAGCCTGTGCTTTCTCTCTGGCTAATCGAGTAACATATTGCTGTGGAGATTCTCCTTCACGCCATTTTTCTTCGACCTGAGATGCCAGGATTTCAAAGTTAAAATCCAATAATTCCACCAGCTCACGCCGTCTTGGGGAGCCAGAAGCTAAATAAATGGTTTTCATCGCGAATAATCCTTAGGAGTCTATACCATCAGCTATTTTTTGTTGTATATCTTTGCCTTTTAAATACAGGAACCCACTTTAACGGACTGAAAATTGACGACGGATTTTCCGCATTAGCAAGAATAGCCAAGGCCAGAGAATACCATTGACCACCCCATTCCAGAACACTTCTGGATGAAAGAGGGTCTTTAGTAACAGAGCATGGATCAGAAAGACGCAGAGGTTCATCAATGTCGAAAGCCCGACCACAACTAGGGCTTGCTGCCAAAGCGCCATATTACGGATAAGCTGGAATTTGAAAACGACCAGGAAACTGATAATGCTAAATGCCAGAGCATGTGCTCCCAAAATATTTCCGTGCAACAGGTCAGTAATAATTCCCAATACAAAGCCAGTACCAACGCTAACGCGATGGGGAAGCGCAAGCAACCAATAAACCAAGCATAGCATCAATAAGGTAGGCCGAAACATAAAAAACTGCTCCGGCCACGGCATAATTTGTAGCACTATTGCAATCAGGAAAGATAACCAAATGACCCAGAGTCCTTGGCTATAGTATTGGCTCATTGACGATTTCCTGTAGCTGGTAATGTCGGTTTTTCCGCTGACGCTTCTGCTGATTTTGGTGCCAGCAACTGTGGTGTCTCATTTGATGGATTTGGCAACACCTGTGGTAACATCTGCATCAAACGTTCATTGGCAGCGCGGTAGACTTCCGAAGGTGGTAATGGCTCAGATGGATCATTATCCCCCCCCCACAATAGTAGTAAATAGCGCAAGCGCCGTAATTCAGCTAATGGGCGAGCACGAATTACCGCATGAGCCCGCTGGTTATCAATTTTGACAGAAGAAACTACAGCCACAGGATAACCTTCGGGAAAACGCCCTCCCAGCCCTGATGTCACCAATACATCCCCTACGCGGATGTCAGTATCACTTGGTAAAGGTTCTAGTAGGAGATCGTCCATACACCCTGCTCCACCCGCGATAACACGAATGTCATTACGCAATACCTGCACAGGAATGGCATGAGAGGGATCGCAAATCAACAATATCCTGCTGCTTAACTGGCTCACGGCAGTCACTTGCCCCACTACACCTCGATCACTGATAACCGGCTGCCCCTCGTACACACCATCTCTCATCCCTTTATCAATGACAATTTGATCTCGATATGGATCCATTCCTCCGGAAATCACCTGCGATACCATCATGTGCTCATCATGACGCAAAGGCGACCCCAGCAATTCACGTAAACGGGAATTTTCTTGTTTCAGTTGCCCCAACAGCAACAATTTACTGTCCTGTAAACGCAATTCATTACGCAGGGTTCTATTTTCCAGCTCCAGATGATTACGGCTAATGAGAGATTCTGAGATACCGTCCAAAAACTGACGCGGTCCGTTGGCAAGAAAGTAAAAAGGACTCACAGCCGTATCCATGTAGCTACGGACTTTATTGAAAACACCAAGGCGACTGTCTACCACCATCAAAATAATGGCAACGATGATAGCAAAAAAGAGTCGTAGTTGCAGAGAAGGCCCTCTGCTGAAAATCGGCTTCATAAATGGCGTATTGTCGGGCTGCGTTGTTTCGTAAATGATAAAACTCTGGAACAATCAGCAAGGAGGCCCCAATAAAACACGTTTACCTCCCAGCTCGCAGAGTTACTTTCAGTCTTCGCTGAACAGATCGCCACCATGCATGTCGATCATCTCCAATGCCTTGCCACCACCACGGGCAACACAGGTCAGTGGATCTTCAGCAACAATGACAGGAATTCCGGTTTCTTCCATTAGTAAACGATCAAGATTACGCAGCAACGCACCACCACCTGTCAGCACCATACCTCGTTCAGAAATATCAGAAGCCAATTCTGGTGGACACTGTTCCAAGGCGACCATTACAGCGCTCACAATACCCGTTAATGGTTCTTGCAGAGCTTCAAGAATTTCATTGGAATTCAGAGTAAAGCTGCGCGGTACACCTTCGGCAAGGTTACGGCCACGTACTTCAATTTCACGCACTTCATCTGTTGGATAGGCAGAACCAATTTCATGTTTGATGCGCTCTGCCGTTGCTTCCCCAATCAGGGAGCCATAATTGCGACGAACGTAGTTGATGATGGCTTCATCAAAACGGTCACCACCAATACGTACAGAAGAAGAATAAACAACCCCATTAAGGGAAATAACAGCAACTTCAGTGGTTCCCCCACCAATATCAACGACCATTGAACCCGTTGCTTCGGAAACTGGCAAACCAGCACCGATAGCCGCCGCCATGGGTTCTTCAATTAAAAATACTTCCCGAGCTCCTGCACTTTGGGCGGATTCGCGAATGGCGCGACGCTCAACTTGCGTCGCCCCAACAGGCACACAGACCAACACGCGCGGACTTGGGCGCATGAAACTGTTATTGTGAACCTGCTTGATAAAATGCTGTAGCATCTTTTCGGTAACATAAAAATCAGCAATAACCCCATCCTTCATGGGACGGATAGCTGCAATATTACCCGGGGTACGTCCCAGCATCTGTTTTGCTTCCAGCCCTACTGCTGCAACGCTTTTTGGAGAACCGGCTCTGTCTTGGCGAATAGCAACGACAGAGGGTTGATCCAATACTATTCCTTGGCCTTTGACATAAATAAGGGTATTGGCAGTACCCAAGTCAATGGACAAATCGTTGGAAAACATGCCACGAAATTTCTTTAACATAACGAAAGGATAATCCTGCAAGCTGGGGACGGAGATTGTCCGTCTACTCTACCAACCACATGAAGCAGCGACAAGGCGCATAATTAACTACTTTTACTACTTCAATAAAAGTGGCTACGTTATTCATATCAGAAACACGATATTCTACGTTACTTTTCTCTAACGGAGCAGAAAAAAACTGAATAAAAATGAGTTAATTTCACCAATAATCCCATCACTGCCCCTAAAACCACCCAATACACCAAAAAACCAACATTATAGTGCATATTGGGAGACGACAACCCCAGAGATATTCCCAATCTTTGTAGTTATGTGATGCTGATAAATACGTTATCAAAAGTAATCACCAAATAAAGAAAGTCCCAAAGCGAAATAGTTCATTAATTATAAAAACAATAGATGAATTTGGTGAGATATCACAACATTGTTGCCTGCCCATTTCAGTACATCAGGTTTTATCTATATTGTAGTAACGCAAAATTGTAATGATACAAATTGCAGTGATGCCAAATTGTGGTAATACCAGAACCGTGGTAATGCTAAACAGGTAATAATGTCAGATAGATACCTATCAAGAGAGGATGATCATGAAAGCTTTATTACTGGAACAACACGAAACATTATCAGCATCTATTCAACATATTGATGCATCTCAATTGCCATCGGGTAATGTGGTCGTTGATATCCATTGGTCAACACTCAATTACAAAGATGCCCTTGCTATCACCGGCAAAGGGAAGATTATCCGCCAATTTCCGATGGTGCCGGGGATCGATTTTTCTGGTGTTGTCCATCATTCCGAAGATCCCCGTTTTCACGTCGGACAGCATGTTGTGCTGACTGGCTGGGGCGTGGGAGAAACGCACTGGGGTGGACTGGCAGAACAAGCGAGAGTATCTGGCGAATGGCTGACCCCCCTGCCGTACGCATTAAGTACCCGACAAGCGATGATCATCGGCACGGCTGGTTTTACTGCCATGCTATGTGTTATGGCGTTAGAACAAGGGGGCGTCACACCTGAAAGCGGAGAAATTGCTGTGACGGGAGCCAGTGGTGGTGTTGGCAGTACGGCAATAACTTTGCTGTCACAACTGGGCTATTCCGTCACTGCGATTAGCAGTAAACCCGATAGTCAAGATTACCTGATCTCACTGGGGGCAAAAGTGGTTTTGCCCACCAGTGATTTCAACCAGCCATCACGTCCATTAGAAAAACAGCGCTGGGCCGGTGTGATAGACACCGTTGGTGGCACAATATTGGCTACCTTGCTGGCACAAATGCGTTACAACGGTACAGTAGCCGCCTGTGGCATGGCAAGTGATAGCCAACTATCCACGAGCGTAATGCCGTTTATTCTGCGTAATGTTCGTTTACAGGGTGTGGAATCTGTCACTGTCCCTGCTTTGAAACGCCCTGCTATTTGGCAGCGTTTGCAAGAGCTACTGCCAGATTCCTTTTATCAGCAAGTAGCTAATGAAATTACATTAGATCAAGTGCCCGAATACGCCAATAAGTTGATAAACAATCAAATTACGGGCAGAACAGTCGTGAAATTGCGCTGATAAGACCAGTATTTAGCTGCTAAATGCCACGATATGTTTATAATGTCGGGCTTTATCGTCAAATTTACAATTCTAGATATCAGAAAGAGATGACAAATCGTTGACATCGAGTTATCTTGGTCGATTGTTGACAGATTGCCGGAGATACCCGCACAATGGCAGACAAGTTTCGCATTTTACTCTTGAATGGTCCTAACCTGAACCTGTTGGGAACACGAGAGCCAGAAACCTACGGCAAGTTAACGCTTGATAATATCGTTAACAGACTGTCAAAAGAAGCTCAGCAATCGGGGGCTGAATTATCCCATCTGCAATCCAACGCAGAATCTGAACTGATTGAGAGAATTCATTCTGCGCGGGGCAATACGGATTTTATTTTAATCAACCCTGCGGCATACACGCATACCAGCGTGGCATTGCGCGACGCACTTCTGGCGGTAGATATCCCATTTATTGAGATTCACCTTTCCAACGTGCATGCCCGCGAGCCATTCCGCCACCACTCATATCTTTCCGATATTGCAGTAGGCGTCATCTGCGGATTAGGGGCGGATGGTTATAGTTTCGCATTACAGGCAGCGGTCAACCGCTTGTCAACATCCAACTAATTGACTTAAAAGTACGGAACCACACTCATGGATATTCGTAAGATAAAAAAATTGATCGAGCTGGTTGAAGAATCTGGCATTTCTGAACTGGAAATTTCTGAAGGTGAAGAATCAGTACGCATCAGCAGGGTAACGACAGCCACGGCAATACCTGTTACTCAGCAATATATTTCTGCACCTGCTCAGCAGCCAGTGCAGACCGCTGCACCAGTAGCAGCGCCAGTCGCCGCTGATAAACCTGCTGAAATTAGCGGTCACACGGTTCGCTCTCCGATGGTTGGTACGTTCTACCGTTCACCAAGCCCAGATGCGAAACCTTTCATTGAAGTTGGCCAGCATGTTAATCAGGGAGAAACCCTGTGCATCGTTGAAGCGATGAAAATGATGAACCAGATCGAAGCTGACAAAACTGGCGTAGTGAAAGCGATTCTGGTTCAAGACGGTCAACCTGTTGAATTCGACGAGCCACTGGTCGTCATCGAATAACGAGGCGCACCCCATGCTTGAAAAAATTGTCATTGCTAACCGCGGTGAAATTGCACTGCGTATCCTGAGAGCCTGTAAGGAACTTGGGATCAAAACCGTGGCTGTGCACTCTGCGGCAGACCGTGACCTGAAGCACGTCCTGCTGGCGGATGAAACCGTCTGCATCGGCCCAGCCGCTTCAGCAAAAAGTTACCTGAATATTCCTGCCATTATCTCTGCGGCGGAAATCACTTGCGCACAGGCAATCCATCCGGGTTATGGCTTCCTGTCTGAAAACGCCGACTTTGCTGAGCAAGTCGAGCGTTCTGGCTTTATTTTCATTGGCCCGAAAGCGGACACCATCCGTTTGATGGGAGATAAGGTTTCCGCTATCAACGCAATGAAAAAAGCGGGAGTACCTTGCGTTCCTGGATCTGATGGCCCATTGGGTGACGATGCCGAGAAAAACAAAACCATTGCAAATCGCATCGGCTATCCGGTGATTATCAAGGCATCGGGCGGCGGCGGCGGTCGTGGTATGCGCGTTGTCCGCAGCGACAAAGATCTGGAACAATCCATCGCCATGACCCGCGCAGAAGCCAAGGCGGCTTTCAACAACGACATGGTATACATGGAGAAATTCCTTGAAAATCCACGTCACGTTGAAATTCAAGTTTTGGCTGACGGTCAGGGCAATGCGCTCTATCTGGCTGAACGTGACTGCTCCATGCAGCGCCGCCACCAGAAAGTGGTGGAAGAAGCACCAGCACCAGGCATCCCACCAGAGCTGCGCCGCAGCATTGGTGAACGTTGTGCCAATGCCTGTATCGAAATAGGCTATCGCGGAGCGGGTACATTTGAATTCCTGTACGAAAACGGCGAATTCTACTTTATTGAGATGAATACCCGTATTCAGGTTGAGCATCCAGTGACTGAAATGATCACTGGCGTTGACTTGATTAAGGAACAGCTACGTATCGCCTCTGGTTTGCCACTGTCCATCAAACAGGAAGATGTCGAAATCAAAGGTCATGCGATCGAATGCCGTATCAATGCAGAAGATCCGAAAACCTTCCTGCCAAGTCCGGGCAAGATCACCCATTTCCATTCACCAGGTGGATTTGGTGTGCGTTGGGAATCCCATATCTATGCGGGATATACCGTACCGCCTTACTATGACTCCATGATCGGTAAGCTGATCACTTACGGCGAAACCCGTGAAGTAGCAATTGCGCGTATGAAGAACGCACTGTCCGAGTTGATCATTGATGGCATCAAGACCAATATCGATCTGCAACTGGCAATCATGAATGACGAGAACTTCCAAAAAGGTGGAACCAATATCCACTATCTGGAGAAAAAACTGGGCTTATATGATAAGTAAGGTTTTTCTGACTCTTATTTAGCGTTTGTTGCTTTGAATGAAATCCCATCTTTTATAGGTGGGATTTTTTTATGTCTTATCGAAAATTGAGACAGTATTTTGATTTTATTCCAATTTCCACGACACATTTTCTCCTGAATAAATTCACGCATTACCGTACAATTCCTTCCCTCTTGTTTCATATAAGTTACCCGGAGAACGAATGGACGGACGATTTGTTCAATCCAATAAAGAAGCACGCTGGGCGATATTCCTGACGTTGGCTTATCTTGTTGGCTGGCTGCTGTGTGCCTATTTACCCAGTGATGCCATCGGCTTAGCTGGATTGCCTCGCTGGTTTGAACTGGCTTGCCTGCTGCTACCTGCCTTATTTATCATCCTCTGCTACTTGATGGTGAAGTTTATATTTAAAGACATTCCACTGGAGGATAGTGATGCAAAGTGAAGTCATTCTGCCTCTCGTGGGATATCTGGCATTAGTGTTCATACTCTCAATCTATGCTTATCGCCGCCGACAAACAGGTGAATTCCTCAGTGAGTATTTTCTCGGCAACCGTTCAATGGGGGGTTTTGTACTGGCAATGACCATTACAGCAACCTATATCAGTGCCAGCTCATTTATTGGTGGCCCTGGCGCCGCTTATAAGTATGGTATCGGTTGGGTGTTGTTATCACTGATCCAATTGCCGGCGATATGGCTCTCGCTTAGCGTACTAGGGAAAAAATTTGCTATCCTCGCCCGCCGTTACAATGCGGTCACACTCAATGACATGCTATATGAACGCTATCAGAGCCGCTTTCTGGTCTGGTTTGCCAGTATAAGCTTGCTGGTCGCCTTTATCGGTGCCATGACAGTACAATTCATTGGCGGTGCTCGTTTACTAGCGACAGCCGCTGGCATCCCTTACGATACGGGATTACTAATTTTTGGCGTTTCCATTGCCCTCTACACCGCATTTGGCGGTTTTAGGGCCAGTGTTCTCAATGATGCCTTACAAGGGCTGGTAATGCTGCTAGGAACAGCGATATTACTGGCAGGCATTATTTACAAAGCCGGCGGGCTATCAGCGGCAGTTACGACACTGCGTACCATTGACCCAAACCTGGTTTCTCCTTACGGTGCCGATAATATCCTTACAGGGCCATTTATGGCATCTTTCTGGGTACTGGTCTGCTTTGGTGTCGTTGGGCTACCACACACCGCGGTGCGCTGTATCTCTTATAAAGACAGTAAGGCAGTTCACCGTGGTATTGTGCTTGGCACGATCGTGATGGCCTTCCTGATGTTCGGTATGCACCTTGCTGGTGCCCTTGGCCGAGCTATCATTCCTGATCTGACGATCCCCGATCAAGTGATCCCAACCTTAATGATCACGGTACTGCCTCCTGTGGCTGCCGGCATTTTTCTGGCTGCACCAATGGCTGCGATTATGTCCACCATCAATGCCCAACTGCTGCAATCTTCGGCCACTATCGTCAAAGATCTCTATTTAAACCTGTTTCCACACCAGATCAGCCAAGAGAAAAAACTGTCACGTATCTCCAGTTACTCCACTCTATTTCTAGGGGCATTACTGCTGCTGGCAGCCTGGCGCCCACCTGAGATGATTATCTGGCTGAACTTGCTGGCATTTGGTGGACTGCAAGCCGTTTTCCTCTGGCCACTGGTTCTGGGATTATATTGGGAAAAAGCCAATGCCCAAGGAGCGATCAGCTCAATGCTGACAGGTGCGGTAAGTTATACAATGCTGGCAACTTTCAACATCCAGCTCCTTGGTTTTCATCCTATCGTGCCATCGCTATTGCTGAGTTTACTGGCATTTTGGATAGGAAATAAATTCGGCGTGGTTTGCGCTAAACGATTACATTTCACACAATAACGTGATTCACAAAACGAGAATTTTTTATGCCTTGGATACAATTAAGATTAAACACCACGGGACAACAAGCGGAAGCGTTAGGCGATGAACTGATGGAAAGTGGCGCCGTATCAGTCACCTTTCAGGATAGCCACGATACGCCTATTTTTGAGCCTCTGCCGGGCGAAACCCGTTTATGGGGTGATACCGATGTTATCGGCCTGTATGACGCGGAAATGGATATGAAAGCGGTTGTCAGCCAATTGGAACAACTGCCACAACTGGGCAAGGGCTTTATCCACAAAATTGAACAACTGGAAGATAAAGATTGGGAGCGTGAATGGATGGATAACTTCCACCCTATGCGCTTCGGTAAACGTCTGTGGATTTGCCCTAGCTGGCGCGAAGTGCCCGAACCAGATGCCGTTAATGTTATGCTTGACCCTGGTCTGGCTTTCGGAACGGGTACTCACCCAACTACCTCCCTTTGCCTGCAATGGCTGGACGGCCTTGACCTGACAGGTAAAACTGTCATCGACTTTGGTTGCGGCTCAGGCATATTGGCTATCGCAGCCCTGAAACTGGGCGCGAAACACGCCATCGGTATTGATATCGACCCACAAGCCATTCAAGCCAGCCGGGATAACGCCGAACGTAATGGGGTATCTGACCAATTAACCCTCTATCTGTCCAAAGATCAACCTAAAGATCTTGAATGCGATATCGTGATTGCCAATATTTTGGCAGGCCCTCTGCGCGAACTTGCCCCTGTCATCGGTTCACTGCCTAAATCTGGTGGATTATTGGGCTTATCCGGTGTTCTGGCTAGTCAGGCTGAAGGGGTTGCTCAGGCCTATGACAATGAATTCATTATTGATCCAATAGCTGAGCAAGAAGAATGGTGTCGCATCACAGGGATTAAAAAATAATCACCTGATGCCTATTGAAAAGCGAGATTATCCACTAAAATGATCACCCAGGAGGTCAATTGGTGGTAATCCGCTCTGTTTATGATTAGAAATATCAGTAATAACAAATTTCAGTAATAAAATGTAACCATTTGTTATTTAACAGTAATAAACCGAATTCAAAAAAATCAACTGGAAAAAATCTGGTATAAATGTCGATTCGCTCAAAGTTTGGCCTTTCATATCTTGTGAAAAATGCGTAATATACGCGCCCTTAGTCACAGTTGACCACTCTTTCTTCGTCTATGCGTATCGGACAATACCAGTTGAAAAACTGTCTTATTGCAGCCCCTATGGCAGGCATAACAGATCGCCCGTTTCGATCTCTTTGCTACCAGATGGGAGCAGGAATGACAGTCTCAGAAATGCTTTCTTCCAATCCCCAGGTTTGGAAGACGGATAAATCGCGCCTGCGTATGGTTCATAGCGACGAACCCGGAGTGCGTTCTGTACAAATAGCCGGTAGTGATCCCGATGAAATGGCGGCGGCGGCGAAAATTAACGTCGCCAATGGCGCTCAGATCATCGATATCAATATGGGGTGCCCAGCTAAGAAGGTGAATCGTAAGCTGGCAGGCTCTGCATTACTGCGTTATCCGCAATTGGTTGAAAAAATCCTTTCTGCGGTAGTCAATGCAGTTGATGTGCCTGTCACTTTGAAGATCCGAACAGGATGGTCACCGGAAGAACGTAACTGTGTAGAAATTGCCCAATTGGCCGAGCGTTGTGGTATTCAGGCTCTTACGATACATGGCAGGACGCGAGCTTGCCTGTTTAATGGTGAAGCCGAGTACGACAATATTCGGACAGTTAAGCAGACTGTTGCCATTCCAATTATTGCCAATGGCGACATTACTGACCCGCTAAAAGCCAGAGCAGTGCTTGAATACACCGGGGCTGATGCCCTGATGATAGGCCGCGCTGCTCAGGGAAGACCCTGGATCTTTCGGGAAATCCAGCATTATCTGGAAACAGGAGAATTGCTACCACCGATGCTTCTTGGCGAAGTGCAGCACTTCATGAGCGAGCATGTACGAGAACTGCATGACTTTTACGGTCAAGGCAAAGGAGTTCGTATTGCACGCAAGCATGTATCTTGGTATCTCAAGGAACATGCCCCTGATGACCAGTTTCGGCGCACATTCAACGCCATAGAGGATGCCAGCGAACAGCTGGAGGCGTTGAAGGCATACTTCGAAAATTTTTGCGTAAATAAAGAAAAGAGCTGACAGAACTATGTTCGAACAACGCGTAAATTCTGATGTACTAACCGTTGCTACTGTAAATTCACAAGATCAGGTAACTCAAAAACCTCTGCGTGATTCAGTTAAACAAGCACTGAAGAACTATTTTGCTCAACTGAACGGTCAAGATGTTAATGACCTGTATGAGCTGGTACTGGCTGAAGTAGAACAGCCACTGTTGGACATGGTGATGCAATACACCCGTGGCAACCAGACTCGCGCAGCACTGATGATGGGAATCAACCGTGGTACTCTGCGTAAGAAACTGAAAAAATACGGCATGAACTAATCCTAGTCTAGTAACACGTTGTTAAATCGGCACTTTTTACTATGTAGAAAGTGCCTTTTTACTTAGAATTACCCCACCGAAAAATCCTCAGCACAAAAACTCACAGAACAACATGAGTACCAAAGAAAAATAAGAATTAGATGTGTCATAGAGGTCAGTACACCAAACGTTCCAACCTTGTGAAAAGTTACGACGTATTTCGAGATAATTAGCGATGATCCATTCCGCCTTTCGGCCACGGACGACTGAGAGTATTTGCCAGTGTAGATGAACTCAAGGCTGCAAAACCTTGACCATTGGATTTTGCCAATGGCGGGGGGACCTTAACTGATTGGTTTATCTGGTTCAATAAGCGAACCAGTATAAACGCTTAACTTTTTTGCGGTAATGACTCAACATTCAAATCATTAATACATATAATAACAACCAGAAATCAAAATTAACTTTCTTTAAATAGATAAAGTTATGATGAGTTATTTTCAAACAAAATATCTATTGAAAACGTTCAAACCGGAATTAATCACTATGAGAAAAATGTGGAAATTATTACCCATTATATTTATTTTATTTTTGCCGTTTAAAACACTCGCTAAAGTCAGTTTGGAACGACAACAAGTTCCAAAACATGCACTCTCTATTAAAATCCCAAAGGGATTTATTTTGATGGACGAAAAATCCAAAAGATTAAAATACCCATCAATGAGAGATAGTAATGAAAAAGTTATTTTTACCGATGAGCGAGGAAAAGTTAACATCATAATTAGCGCTGGAACTGTATCTATGTTTCCAGAACAATTAGATATGTTTACAGATTCTTTAGTAAAACTGATGCCAAACTACCAACCATCACTCCAAAAAGTGACTGTAGATGGAAAAGATGCTCGGATAATAGATTTTATATCAAGAGCAATGGATACAGACATTCATAATAAAATGTTAACTACATCATTTAATGGTAAAGCAGTAATTGTTTCATTTAATACAACTGTTGATGAGTGGGAACAGTACAAAGATGTAAGCACTGATATATTGTTATCTCTAAAATTTGAATAAATTAACTTTTTATTATTCAATTAGATAACGGAATTGAAGGAGCGATCTGAACTAGTTTTGCTCCTTTTTTTAATTAACTAAATTTCATCAAAGCTATTCAATCGCTGCTGTTGTTCCTCACTTAAGTTAAAAGCAAACTCTTCATGCTCATTCTGCCATGTATCAAAGCTCATCAGAAACGCAATAGCGGGGTCGATTTTACTCGCTGATTTCTTCTTATTCGGCTTGATATTAGAGTTCGTGTCCGTTTCCATCACCACATTGGACATCGCCCACGCCAGCACAGGATCGCCATTGTGACGAATGATTTTCGTGTAGACATTATCACCTCACTTCAAAATCCCAACTTCAACAATAAATGATTAATCTCTTGATGTAATTGGGAAACTGTTTTCTGTAGCAGCAATAGCAGAACGGTATGCTGTTAACCCATTCATACATGCAGGTACTCCTGCATAAACTGCCATCTGTATAACAACCTCAAGTAATTCTTCAGGGGTTACGCCAACATTAAGCGCTCCTCGCATATGTAACTCCAATTGTTGTGGAGCATTACCAAGGCTAACTAAAGAGGCAACAGTGAGCATTTCACGTGTCTTAAGGTCAAGACCTGGACGACCTACTACTGAACCAAATGCATAATCAGTAACCAGATAAGGTAAGTTTTCATCTAATTCTTTAAGGCGATTTATTACCTTATCGGCGAGACCTTTTTCTAACTGATTCATAATATCCCGACCATGATTTGTCAGTTCAGTACCTTGTTTCATAAAGCTTTCTCCGTAAATGTTTTACTGATGGAATTGTTAGAAGGGATCATAGAAATAATCAGTATGGACAGAACAATTGCGGCACCTGCGGTAACAAATAGTGCATGAAGTGATAAAGCGGAAACCATCCAGGATCCCACTAAAGCACCAATACCGATTGCGCCGTTAAAAAACGAAACATACACCGCGGATGCAGGAAACGTTTTGTCGCCAGCCAGACGGAGCACCCATGTTTGTAAGCCTACGAAAATCCCAGAAATTGCGACTCCCCATAAAACGATCGCTATCAGAATATCTGTACGGGATAATAATTCTGCTCTGATACCTAAGTTCAGAAGAACAATGCCGATCAGCAAAGCAGATAGTGTGACTGTAGTTTTAAGATACTTATCAATGATAATGCCTGTCAGGAAATTCCCCATCAAACCTGCAATACCATAAATGAATAAGATTGTAGGGATGAAACCTTTAGAAAGGGTTGGTTGCGAATTGAGCCAAGGTTCAATGAAAGTAAACGCAGCAAAGTGTGCGGTAATGGCAAGTAATGTAGCCGCATAAATTTTCCACAATATGGCTGAACTCAACACACTTTTTAAGGCGTTAATGCCAATCGTACTTTTGGTCGTGATTTTAGGAACAAGAAGCATAATGCCAAAGAATGCAACCATACTCAGCAGTGCCATCAACCAAAATGCTTGACGCCAACCAAAGTACAGACCTATATAGTTAGACAAAGGGACTCCAAATACGCTGGCGGCTGAGACGCCACCAAAGACAATTGATGTTGCTGTACCCAGATACTTTACCGGAACCATTGCCACAGTTGTCGCACCGATCATCGCCCAGAAAGCGCCATGAGCCACAGATCCAATGACACGAGCCACCAGCAGTACTTCAAATGAATCAATTGTTGCAGACAAGGTATTTGATATCACCAAGATGATTGTCAGCGTTAATAAAAGGATCTTTTTGGGTAGATTACCCAGAAAAACAGATGCCAAAAGTGCACTTAATGCCCCACCCCAAGCGTACAGTGTTACTGTTATTCCAATACTGGATTCGGAAGTATGAAGGCCATCGGCTATAGGTGTCAGCAGGCCAACAGGAGCCAGCTCCGTCGTCACAATAGTGAACGTTGATATTGCAAGAATAAACAAAGCTAACCATGTCCTAAACGACATTTCAGGACTTTTAATTTCTGACGTCATGAATTACAACCTTGGAATAAAAGTTAAAATGAGAACCTCTATTTAATTCTTCAATATCAAAATACCACCATGAATTTTCATGAGAATTGCTAATTTTGTAATTCATTTTTTATATCAACGGCTTTATTATTCATATTGAAGCCTTACAAATAATTCACATAAAATTTAAATTGTTATGATGTAAAAAATGAGTAGACAATGTGTTTGTCATTCAATATGCCACTCAATTAATAGAATGGAGAATTTGTGGATAACATTAATAATAAGCTACCTAGCATAAAACAGTTGCAATGTTTTTTAGCCGTTGCTCAAGAGCTTAATTTCAGAAGAGCAGCGGAAAGGTTACATATGACACAACCTCCCCTGACTCGTCATATCAAATGTCTTGAAGAAACCCTCGGTTGTGATCTTTTTACTCGGAATACTCATGAAGTTCATCTGACAGACAATGGACTAATTCTGGTTGAAAAAGCAACACATCTCATCAATGAATTCACTCTGCTCATGCGTAAAGTCAAAAATGAGGAAACTTATTTACGTATTGGGCTTACTAGTACTCTAAATTTTAATAATATATCGGAGCTCCGTAATAAAATTAAAGCCCTTATGGTAGGAGATGAAATTGGCACACAACATCTGGTTTCTAGCCAGCTCTTGCATTTTCTCTCAAAGGATAAAATGGATCTTGTTATTATAGGAGAACAGAGCCTACATAATGAATATGATTTTCAATTTTACTGGCTCTATCGTGAACCCCTTCTGCTGGCAATGCCGTCCTCTCATCCTGGTAGTCTAAAAGAAAACGTTTCTCTTACCAATGTTTCAGATCTCCCCCTTTTTTGGTTTTCAAGAAATGCAAATCCCGTTTTTTACGATAAATGTGAAAATTACTTTCAACAATTACCTTTCCTATTAAAAAGATGTAAGGAGCCTGATGACTCACTGGTCATGCTTTCCAGTATTTCAAGAGGAAAAGGTATGGCATTAATGCCCCGCTCTATGTGTATTGCTAATCAAAAAGGACTTTGTTATAGAGAATTAGATGAAATTGCGGCTCAATCCTTGAATATTGATGTTTATGCGGCAATACGTAAGAGTGAAACCAGAGAAATAGTCATTAATGGTTTAAACAGTTTACTCAATAAGAAGGGAATCTAACTATAAAAATGAAATTTTTCTCAGTGATGACTAAGTGTCAAATTATGCAAGACACCCGCCCCGCTTCTTATCGGTTTAATAATAAGAAGCGGGGCGAGATTTTATGACGCACCAGATAAATATCTTTAACCAGACAATATCGCCGTCAATAACCGCTTACTATTCCTGCAATATCACTGACATTACACCGCCTCCGCTTCATAATTCATTGCTAACGCCATACTTAAGGTTTTAGCCAAAATGGTTTTATTTTTACTATCCTCCATCAGGCTAAAATGGTCGCCCGGTACAGATGTTAACTGGAGCAAAGAATCAGGCATGACCTGTTTCCAGCCTAACGACGGTTCCATACTAAAGGAGGGTAATGCAGCTTCCGTAACAAAAGGGAGCTGCGGATAAGGTTCTCTTGCATAAAACTGGTGGAGCGTTATCGCCAATGCTTGTGGTTCATATTCTTTGACCATTTGCATATAATTTACCATCTGTTCCCAACGTTTTGCGATTAAGTCAGGACGCAGGTTTGCCGGATAGAGTTCCAGTTTTTGTGCCGCAGCAATAAATTGCACCAAATTTAGTTTATCAATTCTCTGATGCAATGCCGCAATCTCCTCTTCATGTTCCCCATCCGACTGTTTTGCCAGTTCAGCAAGAAACTGAAGTTTGGGTTGAATAATCTGCTGCCTGAAACAATGAGGGGCAGGCGTATCAATCAAACCCAAGAAATCGACGGTTTCACCGGCATGCAAAAGTTGTTGGGCAATGGCATAAGCCAGTACACCACCAGCAGAGTAACCGTAGATCCGGTATCGGCCTTTTGGTTGAACCGCTTTCATAAAGGTGATCATTTTGGCGGCCAGCTCTTCAAGAGTCGATACCGGTTCTTCATTGATGGACGGCCAGGGCAATGCGTAAATCGGATAGTCTGACTGAATATGTTGAGCCAATCCAAAGATATAGGAGTAATCATTCATGCCGCTGGGTACAAAGAATAGCGGCGGTTCCGTTCCGAATGGCTGCACAGGTATCGCACTGCTTTGCGGCTGAGACAGGGGATCCAATGTGATTTTTGATGCCAGTTCAGCCAACACAGGGAATTGGAATAGGTTATTCAATGTACACATCAAACCCCGACCGGCGGCAAGGTTTATCATCCGCATAGCAAGCAGCGAGTGTCCACCCAATGCAAAGAAATTGTCATACCGGCCTATTTGCTCAGTCTCCAGCAATTCACACCAGATGGTAGCCAATGCGATCTCAACCTCCCCCTGCGGCGCTTCATAGGCCTGATGAGCAAAGGCATTTTGATCAGGCTCCGGCAGTGCCCGACGATCCAGCTTACCGTTAGGGGTCAGAGGAAATGCGTTCAGACGTACAAAAGCCGTCGGCACCATATAATCAGGCAAAATAGCACTCAGATGTTCACGCAAACGGGCGGCCAGTCCGTTATCTTCATCCGCCACGACATAAGCGATCAGACGTTTATCCTGTCCATCCCCCAAAGCCAGTACGATAGCTTCACGCACCGCCGGATACTCCGTCAGCCGAGCTTCGATCTCACCCGGTTCAATACGGAATCCCCGGATTTTAACTTGCTGGTCGTTACGGCCAATAAATACCAGATTGCCATCCGGCAAGTAGCGGACTAAATCTCCGGTTCGGTACATCCGTGCATTCGGTGTCTGACTAAACGGATCAGTCAGGAAACGTTCAGCGGTCAGATCAGGACGGTTGAGATAGCCACGCGCTACACCATCACCACCAATATACAATTCCCCTACCGCTCCCAATGGAACCGGCTGGCCGCTAGCATCCAACAGATAAACACAGGTGTTGGCTGTCGGACGTCCGATAGGCGTTAATGCCTCAATATAATCTGCCGGACAACGCCAGGTGGTGGCACATACCGTGATTTCTGTCGGGCCATAAGCATTGAACAGCGTGAATCGGCCACGCAGTGCCTGGAGCAGCGCCGCACTGGGCGCTTCCCCACCCAGAATCAATGTTGGCCTTATGTTTATCTCCGGTAAATCCGCACCATCCCTCAACAGAGCCGGTGTCAGGCAGGCATGAGTCACTGCCTGTTCTTCCAGATAATGCCAAAGGCGGCATGGATCCTGACGAACCGTGTCGGCAGGAATATCCAAAGTGGCACCACCACACAGTGCCATCATGATTTCCCAGGTACTGGCATCGAAACCAAATGAGGCGAATTGCAACATCCGGCTATGGGGATGAATGTCAAACTGGCTGATTTTATCCTGGATAAGATTAACCAACCCACGATGTTCAACCATCACCCCTTTCGGCATACCGGTCGAGCCGGAAGTGTAAATCACATAGGCCAGATGCCGTGAAGTTAATCCAGGAACCTGCGGATTACTATCCGGTTGGTCAGGCAGAGTATTCGGGTCAAGTACAGTTAATTTCGCCAGTGTTTTTTCACCCAATGCGGTAAGTCCGGTATTATCCGCCAGTACTACCCACGGAGCGGCATCATTCAGCATATACGCCAGACGATCAGCCGGATAGGCGGGATCCAATGGTACGTAGGCGCCTCCCGCTTTCAGCACGGCCAATAGCCCCGCTATCCTTGCTGGTGAACGTTTCACACAAATTGCTACCCGTTGATCAGGCTGCACACCCAGTTCAATTAATTGGTGAGCCAGCCGGTTAGCATAGCCGTTCAGCTCCGCATAGCTAAAGGATTGCCCTTCATAGACCAACGCCGTAGCATCAGGGTTTTTCTCCACTTGTTGTTCAAACCGTTGATGAATGCACAGTTGGTCGGGATACGCTGTTTCAGTCGCGTTCCAGGTTTTCAGTAATAAATTCTTCTCTGTCTCAGGCAGGATTTCCAGCATCTGCACCGGCGTTTCTGGCGCTTGTTCAAGTGCCTCCACCAAACTTTCCAGCGCCTGTTGCATATAACCACATACCCGCTCCGGATCAAATGGCTGGACAATTTGCGCGGTTAAACCTAGCGCTTCACCAAAATCTTCCACTGACAGCGTAAACGGATAGTTGGTTCGCTCCTGTGCGCCAAGGAATTCAACACCGTCCATGATTTCATTCGAAGCCGTCGGCAATGCATTGTGCCGATAGTTCAGCAAGGTACTGAACAGTGGGGTTCCACCTTGTACGCCACTGCAACGTTGAGCCAGCGCCAGTGACGCATGTTCATGTGTCAATAATCCCGCCAGCCAGCGATGTGTCACCTGTACACTGTCCCGTACCGGCGTATTATCCATATCCAGCCGTATCGGCAGGGTATTAATAAACAATCCCATGCCATTGTCTGCACCTTCACCGGCTGCCATGCGCCCGAACAATACTGTGCCGAATACCACTTGTTTCTGTCCGCTGGTACGCGACAACACTTGCGCCCAGGCCAGATGACACAAAGCAGCCAAGCTAACACCCAAACGCCGTGCCTGGCTGCGTAAACGTTCATTCAGCTCTGCGGTCAACATCCGGTGCGATTCTGTAATTTGCGAGCCATCATGATGAACCTCTGTCAATCCGAACGGTAACGTAGGCTCATCCACCTCAGCCAACATGTCGGTAAAGAAGCGAATATGCTGTTCCTGACTTACCCCCAGCCGAGCCTGTGCCACCAGATTGCGGAAAGGTGCCGGCGCAGGTAAATCGTTTTCCTGTCCATCAAGATAGGCCTGAACTTCGTTACTCATCACATCCAACGCGGTATGGTCACCAATCAGATGATGCATCAGTTGCAGTACAATCCAGCGGCCATCGCTCTCAGGTGCCACGACAAAACGCAGCAACGGCGCCTGTCCCAAATCAATACGATATCGGCGCGGATCAAAATGTTGAGCTAACTGGTCGCTGACTGACCCGTCAGCAGTATCCAATGTCAATTCAGTCACCGATAATCGCACTTGACGGCACACCACCTGAGCAGGAACCGATAATCCTTCCCAGATAAAAGCAGTACGCAGGATGTCATGGCGATCAATAACCTGTTGCACCGCAGCCAGATAACGATCCAGCAAAGACCGATCGGCAAAAGCCATCTGACCCGCCAGCAAATACGGGTCACCTTCGTTTGCTAATAGATGGTGGAACAAAATACCGTCCTGTAACGGCGACAACGCATAGATATCCTGAATATTGGTAATCCCGTCCGGTATCTGTTCGATGATGTAATCAATCTCAGGCTGAGTGAGATCAATCAACGGTAACATTTCCGGTGTCAGCTTCGTTGTTGCTGGCGTAATGACGTTGGCAGGCACGCATTCGCCCTGATTCAGTTTCAAGGTTTGGGCAAGTTCAGACAATACAGGGGATTGGAACAGATCACGTACTGCCAGTGTAAAACCCAGATTACGCAAACGTTCGACCATACGCACCGCGAGCAATGAATGACCACCCAATGCAAAGAAACTGTCATGTCGGCTGATCTGCTCAATGCCCAGTAAGTTATGCCAAATCGCGGCGAGGGCGGTTTCCGCTTCCCCTTGTGGCGCCGCGTAAATCTGGCGGGCAAAGGCTTCTTCCCCTGGCATCGGTAGTGCCCGACGATCCAGTTTGCCGTTAGGTGTCAGCGGGAATGCGTCCAGACGTACAAAGGCCGTCGGTATCATGTAGTCAGGCAATGACGCACTCAGATGTTCACGCAGACGGTTAACCAGCCCGTCATCCGTTTCTGCCACCACCGTTTCTACCACTACATAGGCAACCAGGCGTTTGTCCTGCCCATCACCCAATGCCAATACCTGCGCTTCACGTACAGCGGCATGTTCTGTCAGCCGAGCTTCAATTTCCCCCGGTTCAATTCGGAAGCCCCGAATTTTAATCTGCTGGTCGTTACGACCGATAAATACCAGATTGCCGTCCGGCAGGTAACGAACCAAATCTCCGGTGCGATACATCCGTGCATTATCTGTGTCACTAAACGGGTCAGCAAGGAAACGTTCAGCGGTCAGATCAGGACGGTTGAGATAGCCACGTGCAACACCGGCACCCCCTATATACAATTCCCCCACCGTTCCCAATGGAACTGGTTGGCCGCAGGTATCCAGCAGATAAATACAGGTGTTGGCCGTCGGACGCCCAATAGGAATAGGTCCATCCTGATAGTCTGATGGACAACGCCAGGCGGTAGCGCAAACGGTGATTTCTGTCGGGCCATAAGCATTGAATACCGTTGCTTTACCACGCAGTGCCTGAAGCAAGGCCACACCAGGAGCCTCACCACCGAGTATTAATGTTGGTTTGATGGTCATCGCCGGTAAATCAGCACCATCCCGCAACAGGGCAGGAGTCAAACAAGCGTGAGTTACCGATTGCTCTTCCAGATAATGCCAGAGGCGGCGTGGTTCCTGACGAACAGCATCGTCAGGAATAGCCAGACTGGCGCCACTGCCTAATGTCATCATAATTTCCCAGACACTGGCATCGAAACCAAATGAAGCGAATTGCAACATCCGGCTATGGGGATGAATGGCGAACTGGCTGATTTTATCCTGAATAAGGTTCACCAGTCCGCAATGTTCAACCATCACCCCTTTCGGTGTACCCGTCGAGCCAGAGGTGTAAATCACATAAGCCAGATGACAGGAGGACAACTCAGCAACGTGTGGATTATTATCTGGTTGATCGGTATCCGGCTGATCAGGCAATGAATTCGGATCAAGAACAATTTGCTGCGAAAGTATTTGCTCATTTAATGCTGAACGTCCGGTATTATCTGCCAACAAAATAGCCGGTGCAGCATCGGTCAAAATATGAATCAGACGCTCACACGGATAAGCGGGATCCAGCGGCACGTAGGCTCCCCCCGCTTTCAGTATTGCCAACAGCCCCACTATCCGCGCCGGTGAACTTGCCATGCAAATCGCCACCCGTTGATCCGGCACGATACCCAGCGCGATAAGCTGATGCGCTAATCGGTTAGCACGGATATTCAATTCCGCATAGCTAACAGATTGGTTTTCATAGACCAACGCTGTGGCATCCGGGGCATTCTCCACCTGTTGTTCAAACAGTTGATGAATGCACAACTGGTCAGGATACGCTGTTTCAGTCGCATTCCAGGTTTTCAACAACAATGTGCGCTCAGTTTCTGGCAGGATTTCCAACCTCTGTACTGGCATTTCCGGCGCCTGTTCAAGCGCCTCTGTCAGGCTCTCCAGAGCCTGCTGCATATAACCGCATATCCTCTCTGGATCAAAGGGTTGGACGACCTGAGCAGTCAATCCCAAATCGGAACCTCCATCCTCTACCGACAACACAAACGGGTAGTTGGTTCGTTCCTGTGCCCCCAGGAATTCAATTCCGCCGATGATTTCATCTACTGTGGCCGGCTGGGTATTATGTCGGTAATTCAGTAGCGCATTAAATAACGGTGTCCCACTGGCTACCCCGCTGCAACGTTGCGCCAGTGCCAGTGATGCATGTTCATGCGCTAATAATCCTGCCAATCGGCTATGGGCGGCCTGTACACTCTCCTGCACCGGAGTTTCATCTATATCCAACCGTAACGGCAGGGTATTAATAAACAGCCCCATGCCATTGTCAGCACCTTCGCCAGCCTGCATACGCCCGAACAGCACCGTGCCAAACACCACGTGTTTCTGACCACTGGTACGCGACAACACCTGCGCCCAGGCCAAATGACACAGCGCCGCCACACTGACACCTAAACGCCGTGCCTGATTACGCAGACGACTATTCAATGCAGGCGGCAGCATTCTGTGTGATTCCGCCACCTGCGAGCCGTCATGATGAACTTCCGTCAATCCGAACGGTAGCGTTGGCTCATCCACCGCCGCCAGCATATCGGTAAAGAAGCGGGTATGCTCTGGCTGGCCGGTACCCAACCGAGCCTGTGCCACCAGATGACGGAAAGGCACCGGTATCGGCAAGCTGTCTCCTCGTCCGGTAAGATACGCCCGCACTTCATTGTTCATCACTTCCAACGTGGTATGGTCACCAATCAGGTGATGTAACAGTTGCAGCAAGATCCAGCGGCCATCAGTATCCTGAGCAATAACAAAGCGCAACAACGGTGCTTGACTCAGATCAATACGATGCTGGCACGGATCAAAGCGTTGGGCCAGTTGGTCACTGATCGAGCCGTCAGCCGGATCGAGTGTCAATTCTGTGATAAATAAGGGAACTTGACGACAAACCACCTGAGCCGGAGCTGATAATCCCTCCCAAATAAAAGCGGTACGCAGAATATCATGGCGGTCGACCACCTGTTGAACCGCGGCCAGATAACGATCCAGCAAAGTCCGATCCGCAAAAGCCTGTTGGGTTATCAGAAGATAAGGATCACCTTCATTTGCCAGCAAATGGTGGAATAAAATGCCATCCTGTAGCGGTGACAGGGCATAGATATCCTGAATGTTAGCCATCCCACCCGATATCTGATCAACAATGCAGTCAATTTCAAGCTGAGTGAGGTCAATCAGCGGCAGCATGTCTGGCGTCAGCGTCATCATATCCGGCGTAATGCCGTTGTCAGGTATCCTGATTTCACAATGTTGAGCCAGAGACTGAGCCAAGACACTGAGTGTCGGATGCTCGAATAGCGTTTGAATCGATACGCCCAGTCCCATGCGCCGCAAACGTTCAATCATCCGCACAGCAAGCAGTGAGTGCCCCCCCAACGCAAAGAAACTGTCGTGCCGGCTAATCTGCTCAACCTCCAGCAATTCACTCCAGATAGTGGCGAGCGCATGCTCAATTTCTCCTTGTGGCGCTTCATAAACCTGACGTGCAAAAGCATGTTGATCAGGCGCCGGCAACGCTTGGCGATCCAGCTTGCCGTTTGGCGTCAGCGGAAACTCATCCAGACGTACAAAAGCCGTCGGCACCATATAATCCGGCAACTGCGCACTCAGGTATTCACGCAAACTGGCGGCCAATCCATCATCCGTTTGCGCTACCACATAAGCCACCAGGCGTTTATTCTGTCCATCACCCAACGCCACTACCAATGCCTCACTCACCGCTGGGTGTTCAATCAACCGAGTTTCAATCTCTCCCGGTTCAATTCGGAAGCCACGGATTTTAACCTGTTGGTCATTACGGCCAACAAATACCAAATTGCCATCCGGCAGGTAACGAGCCAAATCCCCAGTTCGATACATCCGCGCATCCGGTTGATGACTAAACGGATCCGTCAGGAAACGTTCAGCAGTGAGTTCAGGGCGATTGAGATAGCCACGGGCCATACCCACACCGCCAATATATAACTCACCGACTGCGCCCAGCGGCACCGGCTGACCGTGTTTGTCCAACAGATAGACACGCTTGTTAACTGCCGGTCTACCGATGGGAATTAATCCCCCTGTATAGTCTGACGGGCAATTCCAGGTGGTGGCACAAACAGTGATTTCCGTCGGACCATAGGCATTGAACAGCGTGGCCTGACGGTTTAATGTCTGGATTAGCGTTGGACTGGGTGCTTCACCGCCCAGTATCACGGTCGGCTTTATCGTCAGCGCCGGTAAATCCACACCATCCCGTAGCAGAGCGGGGGTCAAACAAGCGTGCGTCACTGATTGCTCTTCCAGATAATGCCAGAGATGGTGCGGGTCTTGCCGGATTGTTTCAGTCGGAATAACCAGCATAGCCCCACTGCCCAGCGCCATCATGATTTCCCAGACGCTGGCATCAAAGCCAAATGAGGCAAACTGCAACATCCGGCTGGTGACGCCAACATCAAACTGGGCAATGTGTTCCAACGTCAGGTTAACCAGACTCTGATGTTCAATCATCACCCCTTTCGGTCTGCCAGTGGACCCAGAAGTGTAGATCACATACGCCAGATGCCGTGAGGTGAGATCAGGAACCTGTGGGTTATTATCGGGTTGATCGGTGTCCGGCAGGGCATTTGGATCGAGTACAGTTAGCGTCTTCAGTGCTTCTTCACCCAGAGCTGCCCGTCCAATATGATCCGCCAGCAAAACAGTGGGTGCAGCATCAGTAAGCAAATAAGCCAGACGTTCACCCGGATAAGCCGGATCCAATGGCACATAAGCCCCGCCCGCTTTCAACACCGCCAGCAATCCCACTATTCTCTCCGGCGATCGTGCCACACAAATGGCGACCGGTTGGTCGGGTATTACCCCTAATGCCATCAGTTGATGCGCTAATCGGTTGGCGCGGGCATTTAATTCAGCATAGTTGAGCGTCTGGTTTTCATACTTTACCGCGATGGCGTGCGGGGTTCTTTCTACTTGTTGTTCAATCAACTGATGAACACACAACTGTTCAGGATACGGCGCTACGACCGCATTCCAGGTTTCCAGCAATAACGCCCGTTCAGTGGATGACAAAATATCCACGGTCGTGACTGATTGTTGAGGATGGTTCACCATCGCCCGTAGTAGAGCCTGCAAATAGCCGACCTGTCTTTCAATCGTTTCAGGATCGAACAGGGCAGAAGAATAATTCAGTTCCCCAACAACCTCACCCGCTTTCTCTGTCAATTCCAGTTGCAGATCGAATTTAGCGATATCGTATCCCTGTACAACTGGTGTCACCGCTAATCTCGGTAGTTGCCACTCTTCTGTGTCACTCTCCTGCCAGGCAAACATCACTTGGAATAACGGGGTATGTTCCGGTCTGCGGGGAGGTTGTACGATCTCAACCACCTGCTCGAAAGGCAGATCCTGATGCGCCTGTGCGCCCAGTATCGTCTGCCGCACACGCCGAAGCAGTGTGACCATATCCGGTGTACCGGATAAATTAATGCGCAATGCCAGAGTATTGACAAAGAATCCGATCAGCGGCTCGATCTCCCGCCGGTTGCGGTTGGCGCTGGGTATACCGATCACCAGATCATCCTGTCCAGACAGACGCGACAACAGTGCCGCCCAGGCAGTCAGCAATGTCATAAATAATGTGGCACCGTGTTGTTGTCCCAACTGTTTCAGAGCCTGTACCAACACGGCATCAATCTGCACAGGTATCCGGCCGCCGGTAAATGATTGGCGGGATGGGCGGGGTCGATCTGTCGGCAATTCCAACAATACAGGAGCATCGGCCAGTGTGCGCTGCCAGTAATCACTCTGCGCCTGTAACCCTTCAACAGAGAAGACCTTACGCTGCCAAGCGGCATAATCAGGATATTGAATAACCAGCGAGGGCAATGGATCAGGCTGTTCATTCAAGCAAGCCGAATAAAGGGCGCTCAGTTCTGATTTCAATATCCCTAAAGACCAACCATCAGACACAATGTGATGCTGAGTCAGCAAGAAGGTGTAATCCTCATCGGCCCGTTGTATCAGAGCACAACGGATTAAGGGACCACAGGCAAGATCAAATGGCATTTCTGCTTCTTGTGCGCACAGAAGCTTAAGTTGCGCATCTGCTTCAGGCACGTTACGCAGATCGTATTGTTTCACCGGCAGACCAGATTCCGCTGGCAATAGTTCAACCTGAGGCTGACCGTCAGTCATGATAAAGACTGAACGCAGCGCTTCGTGACGGGCAAACAGACGATTTAACGCCTGCTGCCAGGCAGTAATATTAAGCTGCCCACGCAAATGCAGTACCAGCGGAATATGATAGGTATCACTGACGCCATCAAACTGCGCCAGGAACCACAAACGCTGTTGAGCGAATGACAGCGGTAAAACACTATCACGGGGTACGGGAATAATCTCAGACAATCTATTCCTTCCCTCATTGCGTTGGACGCGGATCCTCTCCGCAAAAGCCGCAAGTGACGGTGATGTAAATAAGGCAACCAGCGGCAGTTCAACACCGAAAGCAGCGATACGATTCATGACCCGTACCGCTAACAGTGAATGCCCTCCCAACGCAAAGAAGTTGTCATACCGGCTGATCTGCTCAATGCCTAATAATTCACTCCAGATAGCCGCCAATGCAGTTTCTGTCTCCCCTTGTGGTGCTGCGTAAACCTGACGGGCAAAGGCATTCTGCTCCGGCTCCGGCAACGCCCGACGATCCAGTTTGCCGTTTGGCGTCAGCGGGAAGGCATCCAGACGCACAAAAGCCGCCGGCACCATATAATCAGGCAAAATAGCGCTCAGATGTTCACGCAAACGGGCAGCCAATCCGTTGTCTTCTTCCGCCACGACATAGGCGATTAAACGTTTGTCCTGCCCGTCATCCAGCGCCAACACACACGCTTCGCGCACCGCAGGATATTCTGTCAACCGCGCTTCGATTTCACCCGGCTCAATCCGAAATCCACGGATTTTCACCTGCTGGTCATGACGGCCAACAAACACCAAATTGCCATCCGGCAAATAACGAGCCAAATCTCCGGTGCGATACATTCTCGCATCAATTGCATCACTAAACGGGTCGGCCAGAAAACGTTCGTCAGTCAGATCAGGGAGATTGAGATATCCGCGTGTCACACCGGCACCACCAATATACAGCTCCCCCACTGCCCCCAATGGCACTGGCTGACAGTAGTCATTCAGCAGATAAATTGGAGTATTCGCCGTTGGACGCCCAATAGGCACCAATGCCTCAGTATAGTTTAATGGGCAACGCCAATGGGTGGCACACACGGTAATTTCCGTCGGGCCATAGGCATTGAATAGCGTGGCTTGACGGTTTAATGTCTGGAGTAGCGCTGGGCTGGGCGCTTCACCGCCCAATATCACTGTTGGCTTTATTGTCAGCGCAGGTAAATCAACCCCATCCCGTAGAAGAGCTGGAGTTAAACAAGCGTGTGTCACCGCTTGCTCTTCCAGATAATGCCAGAGACGGTACGGATCCTGACGAACCGTGTCGGCCGGAATAACCAAACTGGCACCACCGGTCAGCGCCATCATGGTTTCCCAAACGCTGGCATCGAAACCAAATGAAGCGAACTGCAACACCCTATTACCGGAATGAATACCAAACTGGACAATTTTATCCCGAATAAGATTGACTAACCCACGATGTTCAACCATCACCCCTTTAGGCACGCCGGTAGAACCAGAGGTATAAATCACATAGGCCAGATGACGGGAAGTCAGCGCCGCTACCTGCGGGTTGCTATCCGTTTGATCAGAAAAAGTATTCGGATCAAGCAGGGTGTTTGGATCAATCAAAGACAGTCCGACAAGCGCCTCCTCGCCCAACGCTACCTGTCCGGTCTCATCAGCCAATATTATTGAGGGAGCAGCATCATTCAGGATATGCCCCAGACGTTCCCCCGGATAAGCTGGGTCCAGCGGTACATAGGCACCACCGGCTTTCAACACCGCCAACAAACCCACCACCCGTGCCGGTGTGCTTGCCATGCAAATCGCTACCCGCTGATCCGGCTCGATTCCTAGTGCAATCAATTGATGAGCCAACCGATTAGCATCAGCATTCAATTTGGCATAGCTAAGGGTTTTTCCTTCATATACTAATGCTGTGGCACCAGGCGTTTTTTCTACCTGCTGTTCAATCAACTGATGAATGCATAACTGCTCAGGATACGGTTTTTTAGTTGCGTTCCAGGTTTCCAGCAATAATGTACGTTCCGTTTCAGGCAAAATGTTCAGTGCCCGTACCGGCGTTTCCGGTGCCCGTTCCAACGCGTCTGCCAGACTTGCCAACGCCTGTTGCATATAACCACATACCCGATCCGGCTCAAACGGCTGTACTACCTGTGCAGTCAATCCCAGAGTAGAACCCCCGTCTTCAACCGACAGCACCAACGGATAGTTGGTTCGCTCCTGTTCACCCAAGAATTCGATACCCGGTACAATCTCATGTGGGATCAACGGCTCCTCATTATGCCGGTAGTTCAACAGGGCACTAAACAGTGACATGCTACCCGCTACTCCACTGCAACGCTGAGCCAGCGCCAGTGAAGCATGTTCATAATCCAGCAATCTGGCCAGCCGGGACTGTGCCAGCCGTACACTGTCATGCACCGGCGTGTCATCCATATCCAGTCGCAGCGGCAAAGTATTGATAAACAACCCCATGCCGCTGTCAGCCCCTTCTCCCGCCGCCATGCGCCCGAACAACACAGTACCAAACACCACTTTTTCCTGACCGCTGGTCTGCGACAGCACCTGCGCCCAGGCCAAATGACACAATGTTGCTACACTGACTCCCAGACGTTTTGCCTGCTGACGAAGACGGTTATTTAGTTCTGGCGATAACATCCGGTGCGATTGTGTGACTTGCGAACCATCACGATGCACCTCGGTTAGACCAAACGGCAGCGTCGGCTCATCCACGTCAGCCAACATGTCAGTAAAGAAGCGAGTATGCTCTGCTTGATTAATATTCAACCGGGCCTGCGCCACCAGATTGCGGAAAGGCACCGGTATCGGCAAGTTGTCATCCTGTCCGGCAAGACAAACCTGTACTTCACGGTGCATCACTTCCATTGTCGTATGGTCGCCAATCAGGTGATGCTGCAATTGCAGCACATGCCAGCGGCCATCGGTTTCCTGCGCTACTGTTTCTTGTGCTACTACAAAGCGCAACAAGGGAGCCTGACTCAGATCAAAACGATACTGACGTGGGTCAAAATGGTGAGCCAATTGCTCACCCACTGGCCCATCAGCCGGATCCAGAGTCAGTTCAGTGACCGATAAAGGTGCTTGACGCCAGACCACCTGCACCGGTGCAGATAATCCCTGCCAGATAAATCCAGTCCGCAGGATATCATGGCGATCAACCACCTGTTGTACTGCTGCCAGATAGCGATCCAGCAGCATCCTATCAGCAAAAATCATCGGATAGGCCAGCAGATAGGGATCACCTTCCTTCGCCAGCAGATGATGGAACAAGATACCGTCCTGCAACGGCGACAGGGCATAGATATCCTGAACATTAGCGATCCCGCCCGGCACCTGTTCAACAATGTGGTCAATCTCAGACTGGGTCAGATCAATTAGCGGCAACATTGCGGGTGTCAGCACGGTGGTCGCTGGGGTAATGACATTCGGCGGTACGACTACAGCCTGATGTTGCTCCAATGTCTGAGCCAATTCTGACAGCACCGGACACTGGAACAGGTTACGGGCGGCCAGTGTCAATCCCAGATTGTGCAGGCGTTCAATCATCCGTACTCCGAGCAAAGAGTGACCGCCCAGCGCAAAGAAACTGTCATGTCGGCTAATTCGCTCAATACCCAGTAATTCGCGCCAAAGGGTTGCCAGAACAATCTCTTTCTCTCCTAGCGGCGCTTCATAAACCTGACGAGCGAAGGCGTTCTCCCCCGGTGCCGGCAATGCCCTGTGATCCAATTTACCATTCGGTGTCAATGGAAATTCATCCAGACGCACAAAGGCCACCGGTATCATATAATCCGGCAACCGTGCACTCAGGTGTTCACGTAGGCGAGCGGCCAATTCGTCATTCTCTTGGGTCAGCACATAGGCAACCAGTTGTTTGTCCTGCCCCTCCCCTAACGCCAGCACCACAGCTTCACGTATCGCCGGATATTCTACCAATCGAGCCTCAATTTCCTCCGGTTCAATCCTGAAACCACGGATTTTCACCTGCTGATCGTTACGGCCCAGGAATTCTAGATTGCCGTCCGGCAAATAGCGGGCTAAATCTCCGGTGCGGTACATACGCGCATTCGGTTTATCGCTAAATGGATCTGTGAGAAAGCGTTCAGCGGTCAATTCAGGGCGATTGAGATAACCGCAAGCTACTCCGTCACCCCCGATATAAATCTCACCGGTTATCCCCAATGGCACCGGTTGACCATCAGTATCCAGTAAATAAATCCGGGTGTTGGCAATGGGTCGCCCAATAGGAATAGAAGTCGTACCCGATGTTAATTCGTGAATAGGGTAGGTCGTGGTAAACGTGGTTCCCTCACTCGGACCATAGGCATTCAATAATTTTTGTGGCGGGTTCTTACGCAGTACTTGAGCAATGACATGCGGATCGAGGACATCTCCCCCGACCAGCAGCATTTTAAGTTGAGGCAGCACCGGAGATAGCTCCTCCGCCAGCCGGTTAAACAGCCCGACACTCATCCACAGGACCGTAATGCAATGCGCCTGTAATGCCTGGACAAAATCCCGCGGTGTCAGCAACGTGGTATGATCAATAACTACCAGCGCAGCACCGTTAAGCAGCGGCGCCCAAACTTCGAAGGTACTGGCATCGAAAGCTGGATTAGCGGCGAAAGCAATCCGGTCATTGGGTTCGATATCAGCATAGCCATTATTGACAACCAACCGGACGACAGCCCGATGAGGCACGATAACCCCTTTTGGTATACCCGTCGAACCGGAGGTGTACATGATATACGCAGGCCCAGCACTGGCACCCAATAAATCAAGATTACGGTGATCTTCTGCCCTGATCGGTTCTGTCTCGCAGGTAAGACGGAGCCGCGGGACAACCAATTCAGCCGGGATTTCCGTCTGCATCTCAGTCAACAGTAATTTGGCGGCACAATCGTTTATCAGCCAGTTTTTCCGTTCATCCGGTACGTTGGGATCGATAGGGACATAAACCGCACCCGCTTTAAGAATAGCTAACTGAGCCACCACCAGTTCAATTGAGCGTTCTAACAAGATCGCTACATGGTCACCCAGACAAATCCCCTGTTCAATCAATTGACAAGCCAAACCGTTGGCCCGGGCGTTCAGTTCCGCATAGCTCAGGGTCTGATCCCCAGCGATTAACGCAACGGCAGTCGGGGTTTTCTCTGTCTGTTGTTCAAACAACTGGTGAATACATACATGGCCAGGATATGGGATTTCCGTGGCGTTCCAAGTTTCCAGCAACCCCACTTTAAGGGTATTTTCCTTGCTGGTAATACTGTCTTTCATTTACTTATTACCTCAACGAATCTATCGGATATTTGAAAACTGTTATTCCCAGCAACCATCACAAATATTTTTCTTTTACTTTTAGGAGAAATAACAACGGGCACGCCAAGCATCGAAAGATACTCAGACAATATTTTTCTCAGGCGCTGGATGTCATAGTCCGGTTAATAACCGCACAGCCAAAAATGATGTGACAATAATTTCCCAGACAACGGAATAAATGATTCATTTGATGAACCATAAGAAGGCATTCCATTTTTTCCCTGTTTTTTAGATACGCGTTTTTGATCTACATCAATTTTTTATTACGCTGAATTCCATAACTAAATAAAAATGGATCTATTGAATATATCTACTGGCATGAGCGCTAAGTCCTTGCTGTATTTTTTCCATTTGGTATTAGTATTTGTATGAAATTATTTCAGATTGAAGTGGTTTTTTTATGTTTATAAATAGCCTTCAACAACTTATTTTATAATAATCAAATTACACAACTAATGTAAATCTAAACGCTAATTATAGTTAATTCCAAAATAAAACCATTTCAAATAAATAATAATTTCATTTAAATAATTTCAAATAAATACTAATATTTCCAAAGCTACTGAAGAAGTACAATGTATCTCTGATATTCATGGAAGACACTGGCGGGCTGGAAGCTGTTATCACTTGTTCGTGAGAATAGATGTTCAAGATATGCTCAATTTCTTATTTGAAGCCAATGAATCGTTTCATGGCTTTAACCAAGGATTTTCTACTAATTATTCCCTTTATCTGGATTTATTTTCTTCAGTGTTGAAATTGGACACACATCATTAATTTTAATAGCATTTGGCATCCTATTTTTTTATCCACAACTCACATTTCCTGTTTTAGCGGTAATGATGGCTTTGCTCTCCATTGCCTATGTTCTTAATTTTATATCGACAGAATCTCTCTTACCTCGAAATATGCCATCGGAAGAATTACCTAAAGCACTTTCTATAGTTCAAGGGGTTGACCAAATTACTCAAGTCTTAGGGCCAACACTTGCGGCAACAATTTCTCTTTAATGGGGGTATCAATGCTGTTTTGGTTGTTGCAGGAGGAATTTTTACTATTTCAGCGATTAATTATCTTTTTCTGAAATCACGTAATATCAGTGTCAAAGATAAACTCAGTTTCAATTCATTGATTGGATTCTAATAAGAAGGGAGCAAAAGTCCTTTGGAAAAATAAAGTACTTCTGCATTTGTGTGGATTAACGTGGGTGGTTAATCTGATATATGGTACTGCTCTGGTAGTTAGTGCTTTGTCTGGCATGTTAATGACGTTTTCTATCTATTATGTGATGTACCTTTTTGGCTACATGCTATTGATGGCTTTTGACGGTGTTTTCAGTGTCTATTTTCACACCGTCAGAAGTCAGATAATTCCTCAAGAACATCTTGGAAAAACAACTGGCTTAATTGGATTAATAAATATGTCCTCTGTCCCAGTTTCATAAACGCATTCCCAACGACAATGGTACTTCTCACTGCTGTGAATCTTGTACAATAATTGTTGTTTTTCCCAGTCTTAATGAAATATCTCGAAAAAACACTTCAATGCCATTATTTCCATAGATAAACCACCAAAGAAAAACAGAATACAACTTGGTAAGACAACTCCTACCAAGAAAATATATATCTTATTGTTTTTATTATATAAATAATAAATATCACTCAGTATCTCGTAAGAGTACTCCTGCCATTTTCAAAAAAGTCAAAAATGCTAGTGCACTTCATTTTTAGATGAATTTAAAGTCGATTTAGTAGAAAAGGTAATAGTAAATAATATTTTTAATGAAAATATAGTAGATCATCCGAAACAACCCACCAAAACATTAGAATAATTTTACATAAGTTAAACTAATAAGATTTTATTAAAAAACAAAACAATTTATACCAAACTGTCTAGTTTAGATTTATAATCCATATGGATAGGATAAAGTAGGATTAAATTTTGGATATGTAATGCTTTTGAAACATTAATTCTGGACAACTTGGTGATACTTGAATGACATCAAGTAACATTTTTCCACCATTAATATTATGGTAACGTAACAAAATGTGTGAATAACAAAAAAAAATCATATATTATAATTACTTAATTATAATAATTCGTAGTATGTAATGAAATTTGACTTAGGTTAAATTATGTAGGATTATGTTTACAGTTTGGTATATTTTGTCCAGTTTATAACCGTAGGAAAATCATCAACAAGAATGGAATATATCAATAAATACAAGGTTAGATAAAAATTTACTAATTTCTGCATATTTGTATTAATTAATCAATTAAAAACAATTAAAAATCAACATGATAAATTAATTTAAATACACAAAATTCCATAAGATAGAAATTAGAAATATATTGGTTATTTTTCATGCAAGGAGAATAGAAGCTCTGTTTAAGCCGCATCGGTAACTCAACCGAAAAAATAGGCAGAGGTAGCCATAAAAACAAGGATTACAGAAATAAGACGAATGTCAGAAAACAAAAACGGCAAATCAGGTGGTAACAATAGGCATACCGTGAACGGCAGCGAATCCGTCAAGGCAGGCTCTATTTTACGAGCAACTGGCGGAGCAGAAATCAAATTCATTTTAAGCTCCGACAACTTTCCTTGATGACGCCATAACTTACTAATTTTAAAAGGATGAGATATGGAAGATGCAAACCTATTAGTCGGAAGTCGTATTCAGAACAAAAGAAAAGAGCAGAGTATTACCGCTACAGCATTAGCAAAGCGAATTGGACTCAGCCAACAGCAACTTTCACGTTACGAAACGGGAAAGAATCGGATCAACATCACCCATCTTGTTAAAATTTCCTGGATATTAAATACGCCGATTGAATGGTTTTTCGAAGATTGCACACCAGACAAGAAAGAGGACAATACTGTTAATAAAATTACGGATCAATATATTCCCATTGCCGAGACAATTATAGGCAAAGATGGTTGTTAAATGAGGCAAGATAAATCCGTCAGGAGCCTGTTGTGTACTGGTTTCAATTATCCCATTCAGGCTTCTGACTCTTGTCATACGACTCTATTTATATTGCGGCATTTCATTATCGAATGTGGTCAACTATATCAGCAATAAATCGCTTAATGGTTATCAACTCTTCCGGTGAATAATTTTCCAATATTTGCAACCATCTTGCTTCTGCTTGCTGATGTAGCTTTTCATGAGTAGCAAAGATTTGTTTCCCTTCGTCAGTGAGGCTGAAATAGGTCTCTTTCTGGTTATCTACCATTTTCAGTTTTTCAACAATAGAGCGCTGAAGCAGTTTTGCACAGATCTTCGAGATTGCACCCTTAGTCATTCCCAGCGCTTGGCTGATACTTGTGATATTTAATAATACCGATTTTCCTATACACTGGATCACATGTAATTCAGACAATGAATAGCCACTGAGCCCATATTCGCTGAGTGTCTTTTCATTACTCCTTCCCTTAGTACCATCTCTTAGATGTATCAAGTGATTAACTACGGCAAGAATCTCACGTTGGTGAACTATACTGCTACTCATTTACGACTTTTCCAAAATAATATTTCCAAGGAAAATATTTTTGGCATCATAACAAAAAAAGAAGAAAAAGATCTTTACAAAATCTCCCCATTTATTAATCTCAAAAATTGTTTCCCAGGAAACAATATGGAGAAAAAAGATGAATAGATGTAATTCAGTTCATAATGTAAAAGTGATCTTCTACCTAGTATGCTTCAGTTCCTTATTAGGCTCTCTCGCACAAAATATCTATGCTCCTATTATTCCTACCATACAGGAACTATTCAATGCGCCCCTGCCTCTAGTAAACCTGACTGTATCAGCATTTACATTTGTTTTAGCTATTATGCAAATCGTGTATGGTCCATTAGCGGACAGTAAAGGCCGCAAAGCTATTTTACTTCCTGCTCTGACTATTGCCGTTATTGGCTCTGTTGGTTGTGCGATGGCTTCCGATATTTATTGGCTGATTGCCTTTCGAATAGTTCAGGCTATTGGGATTGCCGCTATTCCTGTTATTGCAGCAACAATTATTGGCGATCTGTATGAAGAGCAATATCGTGCCAAAGCCATCAGTACTTCTCAGATGTTGTTAACACTGACACCTGCTTTGGGACCATTGCTCGGTGGCTATTTAGCCGAATTAAACGGATATGTTGCAATTTTCCAATTTATTGCTGTTATCGGTGGACTAATACTTATCAGCAACTTGCTATGGTTGCCCGAAACCAAGCCAGAAAATAAGCCAAAACAGCCAACAAGTGCCAAAAAGGTGTTCTTGCAATTCGGTCAAATTTTGTCAGATCGCATCGCACAATCCGTTTTCTGTATTGGTTTTATGCTGTTCTATTGTTATTTCTGTTTTTTGACTTTTTTACCCATCATCTTAAATCATGAATATGATTTCAGTCCTGCCGATATTGGTTGGATGTACATTCCCATATCATTGGCAATGATTGTTGGCAGCTATAGCTATCGTTTACTCCATCATCGGTTATCCCAGATAAATGGCCTGATTGTTAGCAGCTTGCTAAATCTGGTTTTAGTCCTGTTGTTTTCCATTACATATCAATTCGGCATTCCTACGTTAATCATTGTCATAGCTTTATACGGTTTTACTCTGGGGATATCGACACCTACACATGCCGCTCTACTGCTAGCAACATTTGCAGAAGAACGAGCAACTGTAATTGGACTGTATAATTTTATTCGATTTATGGGAATGGCTATTGGCCCAATGGTTGGTAGTTTCTTGTTATTCAATAACCGCTATGAATGGGTATTTTTAATGGGAGCATTGTTATTTGCTGTATCTATCGGTTTCACTGTCATCATGGTTCAACGACACAGTAAGCAGCGATAACTGCCCATAAAACAAGGAAGCAAACTACAAAATGAAAAAAGCTAAAAAAACAATGTAGCAGTTAATGGGAAATAGCCCAAATTGCTGCAATATTCCGTGCTGTGACCTGCAAATTATCGGCGCCATTGGCAAGGGCATCTGCAAGAGAACAAGCTTCCGGTATGATAGAAAAGACCGCATCCAGCCCATGTTGATGCACAACATGATAATCTCGGCTCATTCCCCCAACTAACGCAATGGTGGGAATGCCAGACTTTTTCGCAACGCGGGCAACACCAATGGGAGTTTTACCGTGTATGGTCTGGCTATCCAGACGACCCTCACCCGTAATGACCAGATCCGCACCCTGAATAGCTGCTTCTAGTTTCAAGGTTTCAATAACAATTTCAATACCTGACTGTAATCTTGCCCCCAGACATCCCAATAAGGATGCGCCCATCCCTCCAGCCGCGCCAGCACCAGCAGCATCAATCACGCTTTTTCCCGTAAGGGATTCTATTTTCATACCATAATGACGCAATGCAGAGTCTAACGATTTAACCATCTCCGGTGTCGCGCCTTTTTGTGGACCGAACACCGCTGATGCTCCCTGTTCACCACATAATGGATTATTTACATCACAAGCCACGATAAGTTCAACTTGCCTGAGACGTGGATCAAGGTTCGTTAAGTCAATACCTTCTAGTCGGGTTAATGCCGCACCGCCGAATGGCAAAATACGACTATCACCATCTAATAAATTCGCACCAAGTGCCTGCATCATACCTGCACCACCATCGTTGGTTGCACTGCCTCCAATGCCTAAAATCAGTTTGTGTACCCCTTGTTCCAGCGCAGCCAGAATCAATTCCCCCGTTCCATAACTCGTCGTTATCAAAGGATTACGCTGTTCCATTGGCACCAAGTGCAAACCAGAGGCGGCAGCCATTTCAATCACTGCGGTTTTTCCATCGCCAAGCAGACCAAAAAATGCCTTAACAGGTTGCCCCAAAGGATCAGTGACAGTACACACGATACGTTTTCCTCCAGTTGCAGCCACCAGTGATTCTACTGTCCCTTCTCCGCCATCCGCCATGGGCAGCTTGATATAGTCTGCTTGTGGATAAATTTCCTTAAATCCCTGCTCTATTGCCTGCGCCACCTGCAAGGCACTCAAGCTTTCCTTAAATGAATCAGGGGCAATCACAATTTTCATAATGGAATTTCCTCGGCTCTTTGACGCTGATTACTATTTTACTGCTTATTTTGCGCACATAAAAAAAGCGATAAATAAATTATCGCTTTTTAATCCAGCAAGTTTTGCTCAACTAAGAAATTACGCTTCAATCGCCAGTCGTAATTTCTTCATGGCATTTTTTTCTAGCTGCCGAACACGTTCAGCAGATACACCATATTTATCTGCCAATTCTTGCAAGGTGGTTTTATTGTCATCATCCAACCAACGAGAACGAATGATGTCTTGGCTACGTTCGTCCAACCCTTCCATCGCCACAGAAAGTTTATCCGCAGCGTGGGTTTCCCAGTTATCTTCTTCAATGCCATCGGCAAAGTCAGAAGCCTTGTCTTGCAAATACAGCACTGGAGCTACTGGATGACTATCATGATTGTCATCATCAGAGGACATATCAAATGCCATATCCTGCGCTGACATACGGGATTCCATCTCTCGGACATCTTTACTGGTCACGCCCAATTCTTTGGCAACCAGTTCAATTTCATCCTGATTGAACCACCCCAGACGTTGTTTAGCCTTACGCAAATTAAAGAACAGTTTACGCTGAGCTTTTGTCGTTGCGACTTTCACAATACGCCAATTACGCAATACATATTCATGGATTTCTGCCTTAATCCAGTGAACAGCAAAAGAAACTAAACGTACGCCTACTTCTGGATTAAATCGACGAACCGCTTTCATCAGGCCGATATTACCTTCCTGAATTAAATCCGCTTGCGGCAGACCATAACCGGCATAACTGCGGGCAACATGAACAACGAAGCGCAAGTGAGAAAGAATCAGCTTTTTCGCTGCATCCAGATCTCCCTGGTAATGCAGCCTTTCTGCCAGTTCCTTCTCTTCCTCAGCAGAAAGCATAGGATAAGCATTGGAGGCACGGATGTACCCTTCCAAACTACCTTGTGGAACTAATGCCAAAGTTTGCATTTCTTTTGTCATTCAAATTCTCTCAAAATTAGATCCAAATTGATGGCCTTCAGGTTTGCCTGAGTTAAACAATAAGGTTTATTCAAGCTGAAGGTGTGCTTATTTTACCACCGTAGAGATCATATTCAAATCGTCTCAGTTGCGTGAATGTCAATACAAAACCATAACTGTGACTTTGGCAACAATTAACCCCAAAAGTTCATTTGCAAGCCCTGAAAACACCTTTATTCCGGCCTAAAACGACGTAAATGCTGAATTGTTGCAAACCACGCAGCAATCCAACCAATCATACCCGAAATAAGCACTAATAAGAGCGATTCATCCAACTCCAAACCATGCAGTATAAAGCTTGTTCCGAAAATACTTGCCACTTCTGTGACTACATTGGAAAGTTTCCACACCAGTAAAGAAGAAAGGATCAGAGAGAATATTGCCCCCAAAATCCCCAATAAGGCTCCACCATTGAGGAAAGGACGCAAAATAAAACCATCCGTTGCCCCAATCAGCTTCATGACGTTAATTGTCTCACGACGGCTAAAGATGCTCAGCCGGACACTATTACCAATGACCAAAAGCAGCGCAACTACCATCAAGATACCTATCACGGCAGCAATTCTGCCAACAAGGTCAGCCAATGCGGTCAAGCGGGCAAACCAACTATCATCCATCCTGACTTCTTCAATGCCTTTAATCTGCGCAACTTGATCTCGCAACGTTGTTAGCGCCTGAGAGTCTTGGAAATTCAATTTAGGAGAGACTATAGCGACTGCCGGCAGAGGGTTTTCCTCCAGCAGATCCAATGCACTGGCAAAACCTGACCATGCACGGAATTCGTTCACGGCTTCTTCACGGGAAAGGTAATTTACCGATTTTACGCCATCCATGCCTTTCAACTGATCAATTACCTGTTTGGCGCTATTGTCATTTAGTGACTTATCCAAATAGACCGTGAGTTGTGGAATGGGATACCATTGCATCACTGCTTGATTGACGTTTTTCCAAACGATATAAAACACACTTGGCAAGGTCAGCGAAATAGCTATCACCATCACAGTCAGCAACGTTGCCAGTGGTTGGCGGAACATATCGGAGAGAGTACTTTTCCACGCATAACGCCACTGTACACGCCATCCTCCTTTTAATGACTTGGATTTTGGGGACTGTGTTTTTTTCGCTGAATGACGGACATGCTTAGCCATGATGTCCTCCTTGCATACGTCCCTGATTCAGGGTCAAGATACGATAATGTCTTCGTTCAATGAGGGCTGTATCATGGGTAGCCATCAGAACCGTTACGCCAACTCGGTTAAATTCTTCAAACAGACGCATGATCCCCTCTGATAATGCCCCATCCAAATTTCCCGTCGGCTCATCTGCCAACAATACTGTTGGCTTATTTACTACTGCGCGGGCGATACCTACACGCTGTTGCTCTCCTCCAGAAAGCTGAATGGGGAAATTTTTCGCTTTGTCCAGTAAGCCGACCTTATCCAACGCCGCAGATACCCGTCGACGAATGTCTTCAGCACTTGCTCCTGAGATGATCAGCGGCATAGCGACGTTTTCATATACGGTGCGATCCAAAAGCAGATGATGATCCTGAAAAATCATGCCGATCTGACGGCGTAGAAATGGAATTTCCCTGGATTTTAGTCGGCTGATGTCATGACCAGAAAACCAAATATGGCCTGCGCTGGGGCGTTCGATACCACAGATAAGTTTCAAAAGTGTACTTTTACCAGCCCCTGAGTGACCGGTTAAAAATGCCATTTCTCCTGGAAGTAGATGAAAATCCACCCCTTGCAGCGCCTGCCGCCCTCCCAGATAGGCTTTACTGACCTGTTCAAAGCGAATCATTGATAGTTAATCCTCTCGGGCAAAAAGAGCCTCAATAAAATCATCTGCCTTAAATGGACGGAGATCTTCAATGCCTTCACCCACACCGATGTAGCGGATTGGGATCTCAAATTGGTCAGCAATCGCGAAGATAACTCCGCCTTTCGCAGTACCATCCAGTTTTGTCAGTGAAATACCCGTCAAACCCACAGCTTCATGGAATAGTTTAGCCTGACTTACTGCATTTTGACCTGTGCTTGCGTCCAGAGTCAGCATAATTTCATGAGGTGCATCTTCGTCCAGTTTTTTCATTACTCGAACGATTTTTTTCAGCTCTTCCATTAAGTGAGATTTGTTCTGCAAGCGCCCTGCGGTATCTGCAATCAGGACATCAATACCTTTAGCCTTGGCTGACTGGATGGCGTCAAAAATCACTGACGCTGAATCTGCCCCCGTATGTTGGGAAATCACAGGGATTTTGTTGCGTTCTCCCCAAACCTGTAACTGCTCTACTGCGGCTGCACGGAAGGTATCCCCAGCCGCCAACATGACGGATTTACCTTGAGAGTGATATTGGCGCGCTAACTTTCCAATCGTGGTCGTTTTACCAACACCATTCACTCCCACCATCAGAATGACATAAGGTAATTTGCCTTCGATCTCTAGCGGTTTATCAACTTTCGCCAGAATGGCTGACATCTCTTCTTTCAGTTTAGAATAAAGCGCTTCCGCATCTTTCAACTCTTTACGGCTGGCATGGTCTGTCAGGTTAGTAATGATCTTACGGGTAGTTTCAACGCCCACATCTGCAATCAGTAACTGCTCTTCCAGCTCTTCAAACAGATCATCATCAATTTTCTTGCCGCGGAATAGTCCCAAGAAGCCGGAACCAAGATTTTGACGAGTTTTAACTAAGCTGCGTTTCAGACGAGCAAAGAATCCTTCTTTGGTTGGCCGTTCTTGTTCCTTAGGTAACACCTGTTCTTCTGCCTGACGAGCTAATTCTTCTGCTAGACGTTGTTGCTCTGCTTCTTCTGCTGCGCGACGAGCGGCTTCCTCCGCCAAACGCTGCTGTTCTGCTTCTTCTGCCGCACGACGAACGGCTTCTTCCGCCAAACGCTGCTGTTCCGCCTCTTCTGCTGCGCGACGAGCGGTTTCCTCCGCCAAACGCTGCTGTTCTGCTTCTTCTGCCGCACGACGAGCGGCTTCTTTCTCTAAACGTTGCTGCTCCGCTTCTTCTGCTGCGCGACGAGCGGTTTCCTCCGCCAAACGCTGCTGTTCCGCCTCTTCTGCCGCACGATGGGCGGCTTCTTCCGCCAAACGTTGCTGTTCTGCTTCTTCTGCCGCACGACGAGCGGCTTCTTCCGCCAAACGCTGCTGTTCTGCTTCTTCTGCCGCACGATGGGTGGCTTCTTCCGCCAAACGTTGCTGCTCCGCTTCTTCTGCCGCGCGATGAGCGGCTTCTTCCGCCAAACGCTGCTGTTCTGCTTCTTCTGCCGCACGATGGGCAGCTTCTTCCGCCAAACGTTGCTGCTCCGCTTCTTCTGCCGCGCGATGGGTGGCTTCTTCCGCCAAACGTTGCTGTTCTGCTTCTTCTGCCGCACGACGAGCGGCTTCTTCCGCAGCTACTCTTTCTTGTTCAGCTTGTTCCTCTTGCTGTTTCTTATCTTGACGACCAAGTCCAAACCAAGAGAAGAAACCTCTTTTTTTCTCTTTTGCCATCGGCCACTATACTCCTCGCGGTTAAGTTAGATATGTGCTGTTATATCTACTGAGATAGGTTCTAACAGTAATGAATCCAGTCTAACATTTTCATCACACCACAACACATATCTATAGAGAATTTCGTGGTAAATTAATCAATGGATATCTTCGTTTTCACTCACTTTTTGTCTCCGCCAGATATTATTTAGCAGCGTAGGATGACAAACATTTAAATTATGTAAATTATGACTAAAAAACCACAGCGTGCGTCTTTGGGACAAATCCGCATTATTGGCGGAAAATGGCGCGGGAGAAAATTGCCGGTTCCTGATAGTGATGGCCTGCGTCCAACAACAGATCGTGTCCGCGAGACACTTTTTAATTGGCTTATGCCAAGGATTCAAGGGGCTCGTTGCCTGGATTGTTTTTCAGGGAGCGGAGCACTAGGGTTAGAAGCTTTATCACGTTATGCAAGTCACGCTACCTTAATTGAATACGATCGCAATGTAGCGAAACAACTATCGGCTAACTTAGCCTTACTAAAAGCTGAAAATGCCAATGTGGTGCAAAGTAATGCACTACAATACCTTAACGGCACCGGAACACCGTTTGATGTGGTTTTCCTCGATCCTCCATTCCGCAAGGGGATGTTGACTGAAACAATCAATTTATTGGAATCCAATGGCTGGCTAGCAAAAGAAAGCTGGATTTATGTTGAGGCAGAAACAGAATCTGCTGCGACAGAAGTTCCCCCAAACTGGCAACTGCATCGGGAAAAAACCGCCGGACAAGTTGCTTATCGGTTATATATTCGCCACCAATAATCTGGTGTCGGAACGGCTTAAACACGATTTTGGAGTCGATGATGTTTATTCAATTAGGAAGAGGGATCATGATCTTAGTTTGGGGTATCATGATCTTCAATTTGTTTCACCCATTCCCTAAGCCATTGAGATATTTTATGGATATTGCAATGGTATTTACGGTAATCATGCATGCTTTTCAGTTACTGATGCTGAAAAACTCTCAGCCTAAAGATCAAAAGCTGTCTGGTTTTCTCCAGACCAAAATCTTCTTTTTCGGCGTCTTTGAATTATTGGCTTGGCAGAAGAAACAACAAAAAGAGAAACAACGGGAGAGAAAATAACTTCACATACTCAGTGACTCATCTTATTTTCTTCCTTCGTCAATGAGTAATTAACGTAATTACTCATTGACGTTCTTTGCTTTTGATAATAAAACGTTAATTGTTCGTTAATAACGAATTAATATCGATAAATCAAGATGCTCTTCGTACCAACCTCTCATAAATAAAATTGCCTGACAAAACAGGCGTTGAACTTTAAGGAAAGGAAAAATATGAGTTGGCCATTTCTTGCTGTGTTTTTCTCTGGGTGGTTATATATTGATGCCGCCTATCGTGGCACCAACTGGCAGCAATGGGTTTTCCGCCCCGTCACTATGCTGCTTCTATTATTATGGGCCTACCAGGCACCCAATCTTGAGGTTTCAGGTTACCTTATCATTGCGGGCCTTCTTACTGCCCTGCTCTCTGATGCGCTCCGCATGCTCCCTGGTAAGTATTTACTGTTCTCATTCATTGCGTTGTTCCTGAGTTACCTGTTATACACCATTAGTTTTGCCTTACATATGAGTTTCAGTTTCTTCTTCCCGCTGCCTTTGATCCTGCTGGTCATTGGCATTGTGGTCATACTGACAGTCTGGACTCGTCTGGATAATATGCGTTGGCGGGTGGTAGATAGCTTCGTGATGGCACTATTGATGGTTTGGGTTGCCGGAGAACAATATTTTTCCCTCAGCAACGACAGCCGATTCTCTGTCATCGCTGGCGCGATCCTGCTACTCCTTGCACACAGTATCAATATCATTGCTCAATATCGTTTCCCTTTTAAACTATCAAAAGCGATTGTTGCTACCTGTGGTTTTATCGGACACTTTTTGATTATTCGTTCACTATTCCTATGATAGCTTGCCCTTACTAACCAAGGGATTGAAGAGCAAATAACATTAAGAGGAAGGACATTGATAATGAGAACCTATTTTAAATAGCACAAATCATCAAAAGAATTCCTCTTATTGGATTTGACTCTGGAGTTTACTCCAAAGTGTAGAGTTAATGTTAATGATTAAAATTAGCTCTAATTAAGGGGTCGCCTATGTTATCCACGTCCAAAAAACATAAGCAATCACAGCACAATTCTTTATCTTTCCATAAAGATGAACATCAGAATATCGCCAATAATGTAAGTGGAGGACATTCACATCACGATCACAGCCACGAACATTCGCATAACTCTCCTGCGCCAAATCATAGCCATTCCTGTTGCTCTACTGGCACAGCGCATTCCCATGAAAATAGCAGCACACACTGTTCACACGATCATGCACATTCCATACAGGACAACTCTCTCACCGAATTAACAGCGAGACAGCGTTTTAATTGGACTATCCAAGGCATGGATTGCCCAAGCTGTGCAGGAAAGATCGAAAATGCCGTGAAAAAACTGCCAGAAGCCAAGCAAGTCAAGGTGTTGTTTACAACAGAGAAACTGGTTGTCGATGCTAATATTGATATTCGTGCTGCTGTTGAACAAGCGGTAAAACAGGCTGGCTTTAAAATCAAGGAGGCAAGTTCGGCATCTAAATTACCTCCAGCGGTCAATCACTGGAAGACTTTTTCCCCAATCTTGGTTCTGGCCATCTTAATGTTTGTCAGTTGGGGAATATCAAAAGTCAGTGCTCCCACAGGGCAGATCGCTTTCATCATCACTACACTAATTGGGTTATATCCGGTAGCAACCAAAGCCATCAAGCTGATCCGTTCTGGCACACCTTTCGCCATTGAAACTTTGATGAGTGTTGCTGCCATTGGTGCCTTATTTATTGATGCCACCGCAGAAGCGGCAATGGTTATTCTCCTGTTCAAGTTAGGGGAGATTCTGGAATCCTATGCCGCCGGACGCGCACGTCGTGGCGTCAGTGCCTTGATGGCATTAGTTCCTGAACAAGCCCTACTAATTAAGGATGGAAAAAAGGAAACCGTGCCAGCAGCAGATCTGCGTCCGGGGGATATCATTGAAATCGCCCCTGGTGCTCGCTTACCTACCGATGCCGAACTATTCAGTTCATTTGCCAGTTTTGATGAAAGTGCCCTTACCGGTGAATCAATTCCAGTTGAGCGGCAGCAAGGAGAGAAAGTCGCCGCTGGTTGTCTTTCTGTCGATAGCGCTGTACAGATGAAGGTGATCTCTGAGCCTGGTCATAGTGCCATTGACCGCATCCTGCAACTGATTGAAGAAGCAGAAGAGCGTCGTGCGCCGATTGAGCGTTTTATCGACCGATTCAGTCGCATCTACACTCCGCTGATTATCTTGTTCTCAGCATTGATGGTATTGATCCCACCACTGTTTTTTGCCGGCTCATGGGAAACTTGGATCTATCGTGGTCTGACTCTGTTGTTAATTGGTTGTCCTTGTGCCTTGGTCATCTCGACGCCTGCCGCAATTACTTCCGCACTGGCCGCTGCAACCCGTCGTGGTTCCCTAATCAAAGGTGGAGCGGCCTTGGAACAACTTGGTTCAGTGCACACAATTGCACTGGATAAAACCGGAACCTTGACCGAAGGAAAACCCCAGGTTACTGAAATTGAACCGGTGGAAAATATCAGTGCAGAAACCTTGCTGGCACTGGCTGGTGCCGTAGAAAGTGGCTCCCATCACCCACTGGCAAAAGCTATCCTGAATGCAGCAGAAAACAAAAATGTGACAATTGTTGAGGCTGAACATCGCAAGGCACTGGCTGGGATAGGGGTGGAAGGGCAATTATCGGGGCAAAGAATTCTCGTCGCAGCCCCTGGAAGATTGTCGGAAAATACCTTGTCCGCACAATGGAAACAGAGAGTCACTGAACTGGAAAACAGTGGAAAAACAGCGGTTGCTGTCACTCAGAATGGGCAATTTATGGGACTGATAGCAATGCAAGATACTTTACGTCAGGATGCCATAGACGCTATCCGTACCCTGAAAAAACAAGGTGTCGAGGCAATAATGTTGACAGGAGATAATCCCCGTGCCGCAGCAGCTATTGCGAATCGGCTGGGCATTGATTATCGCGCAGGATTGTTGCCTGAAGATAAAGTGAAAGCGGTCACAGAATTGAACCAAAAACACCGCACCATGATGGTCGGCGATGGCATCAATGATGCCCCAGCCATGAAAGCCGCCAGTATTGGTGTTGCTATGGGCAGTGGTACTGATGTTGCGCTGGAAACAGCCGATGCCGCTCTGACGCATAATCGACTGACTGGTTTACCTGAAATTATCGCTTTGTCTCGAACAACCCATTATAACATCCGTCAAAATATCACCATTGCATTAGGATTGAAGGCGATATTTCTTATCACGAGCCTATTGGGTATTACTGGGCTATGGATGGCAGTCCTGGCCGATTCGGGAGCTACGGCTTTGGTAACAGCAAATGCAGTGCGGCTGCTTAGGAGCAAATCACAGTAGCAATAAATGGAACATTAACCTAAAAAGAAAATAACAAATCGAAAAGGTGCATGTTAATACTCTGCACCTTTTCAAAATCATAATTAATTAAAAAGATTGCTATTAAGGAAAAAGAAATATGGCATCTAGCGAGGTGATAATTGACCAAATGCCACATTTAGAGCCTAGCACAGTCCATTTTTTCTGCCAGTTAATAATATAATCTTTTCTCAATTAAACAGAATATTCGCTTTTTTTGAGCAGGTATCGATAAGGAGTTTGCGCTGTTTCTTGGGCGATCAGCGCATGATCCATAAAGCGACAGAACCCTGGAATATCTCGGGTTGTTGCCGGATCATCCGCAATGATCAACAACGTCTGACCAGCAGTCATATGACGGACTGTCTTGCGCACCATCATTACTGGTTCCGGACAACGTAATCCCAACGTATCAAGTGTCTTGTCAGGATTAGCAAAAACATCGGACATAACAATCTCTGTAGGTTCAAACAATCTATGGCAATGGATTATATTACAAAATATCGTCAACTGCTGTACTTTACTTTTATTACGTAATAAACGTATGATCCGGCAACCTAAGCTCAGGTACATTATTTTTTTGGGTTCCCTCACCCCATTCACCAAAAAGGTACAATATGCTGCAATTGACTGCACAACAGCGAGCCACTGCATTGATTTGGCTTTCGCTTTTTCACATTTTGATCATTACTTCCAGTAACTATCTGGTGCAATTACCCGTCTCCATTTTTGGTTTTCACACCACTTGGGGAGCATTTACATTTCCCTTTATCTTTTTGGCAACTGACCTGACTGTACGTATTTATGGTGCGCCATTGGCTCGACGGATCATTATTTCCGTTATGCTGCCAGCATTGCTGATCTCTTACCTGATTTCAGCTCTATTTTTCCAGGGAACCTGGCAGGGATTCGGTATATTGGGAACCTTTAATGTGTTTGTCGCCCGCATTGCCGCAGCTAGCTTTATGGCCTATGTGCTCGGTCAGATATTGGATGTTGGTGTCTTCAATCGTCTTCGCCAGAAACGCCGCTGGTGGATAGCGCCAGCTACCGCCATGTTTTTTGGTAATATGTTAGATACACTGGCCTTTTTCTTTATCGCCTTTTACCGCAGCACGGATGCATTTATGGCAACCCACTGGGTAGAAATTGCGTTAGTGGATTATGCTTTCAAACTGTTTATTTGCATGCTGTTCTTCCTGCCAGCTTATGGCATTCTGTTAAATTTGATCCTGAAATATTTTTTCGCTCAAACAGAAGTTAAAACTCTGGTCAAGGCCAACTAAAAAATGGCACCCTGATTGAATTAATCAGGGTGCCAGGTGTCAATTGTTCCGCCAGTATTTCCTCTCAAATCACTCATTTCCTGCTTTTGCTCATAACTTCTCTGTTATTTTGCCGTATAGTGTGGATGGGCAGTTCGTAACCTGCCCTATACCTGTATTGTGACACTCTATGCCTAGTTTCCAGTAAAGAAGGAATATTTCTTATGCTGAAAGTGATCCAGTCTCCATCCAAATATATCCAAGGGCCAGGTGCGTTATCTCACATTGGTCGATACACTAAAATGCTTGCCGACCACGTCTTCGTGATTGCCGATAATTTCGTGATGAACCTTATTGGAGATACCGTCAGCAAGAGTTTAGAAGAACACGAAGTGACTAGCCATTTCGAACTTTTCAATGGTGAGTGCAGCCGTAATGAGATCTATCGCTTGTCTGCCATTTTGTTGGAACAGCAATGTCAGGCTGTCATCGGGATCGGGGGAGGAAAAACGATTGATACTGCCAAGGCTGTTGCATACGAATCCCAAATACCCGTAATTATTTCTCCTACCCTTGCTTCAACCGATGCACCGACCAGTGCCCTTTCTGTTCTTTATACTGAACTCGGTGAATTCGACAGCTATCTGTTCTATCCACAAAACCCAAATATCGTGCTAATGGATACTAATGTCATTGCCAAAGCACCAGTTCGCCTGCTTGTCGCAGGTATGGGGGATGCACTCGCCACCTATTTTGAGGCACGAGCCAACAGTACAGCCCACAAACCAACCATGGCCGGCGGTGCGACATCCACCACAGGTTTGGCGTTAGCAAAACTGTGTTATGAAACTTTGCTGGCGGAAGGTTACAAAGCAAAACTGGCGGTAGAAGCAGGCGTCAGTACACCAGCAGTTGAAAATATTGTGGAAGCCAATACCTATCTCAGTGGCATTGGTTTTGAAAGTGCGGGATTGGCAGCGGCTCACGCTATCCACAATGGCTTTACCGTGCTGGAAGAGTGTCATCACCTCTACCACGGCGAAAAAGTCGCGTTTGGAACCCTGACACAATTGCTCTTAGAAAATAGCCCAAGTGAAGAGTTGGAAGCCGTGCTCGATTTCTGTGTACAGGTCGGGCTACCAGTCACACTGGAGCAATTGGGCTTACGTGATAATGAGAAACTGCATCAAAAAATCATGCAAGTCGCTATTGCAAGTTGTGCCGAGGGTGAAACCATTCACAATATGCCATTTGTTGTGACACCAGAACAAGTTTACGCTGCAATTTTGGCCGCAGACCAAGTGGGCAAAGATTGGTTGTATTAAGTGATTGCGAAATGGAATAAGGCAGAAATAAGATGGGCATGAACCCGCAGGAACATGCCCATAATTTGATTAACGATGTCAGCCAGTGATATCTATTTTGTTGGCTCCTGCCAAATCTTAGCGATATAACTCAAGCATTCTTCTTTCGTTCCTGTTCTGCCGATTGCTATCCATCCCATCGGGATTTCATACTCAACTGGCCAGACTGAATACTGCTTTTTACCATTAATAACGATCATCCACTTCATAGCATCGTTTCCGGTTAACTGTTCCATGATACAACCTCCCTTTTGAAACGTTCTGAAAGGGTAGCCGGTAAGAATCCCGTACCGATCAGGTAACGCAATACCCGATGGACGTATTCAGCCGTAATTGTCGGGCAACGGATATGACTTCCCGCTAACCCTGCCAGCGTATTTTTCAGTTCCAATTCAGGGCGGCATTCATCAACATAAACCGGATCTAGTGCACGATAAGGTCTTTCAGTCATATCTCTGATCAGTGGGATTAAGGGATACAATGGATGAGTATCATCTAGCGCCAGGATCTTATCTTTACCCTCATTCAATGGCACCGGATTGAGGATATAACCAAAATCTTGCACCCAACCGAAAAATTGCTGGGTAGAAACCTGCTGTGGGTTGAACAGATTAAAGAATTTCCCATTGGATGCCGGCTGTTTGGAGATATGCACCAGTGAAGCCGCCACATAATCAACCGGAACGATATCCAGCAATAGAGCATGGTCGGGATAAAAACCCATCGCCAAATAACCTTTCAAGGAGGCGATCAGATAATCATTAACCTGTACCGCTCCTGTAAGGGTATGTCCGAGGATCAACCCTGGCCGATAAATGCTAACGGGAACGCCCCTTTGACGGGCAATATTAATGATCCCTTCAGATACCCATTTACTTCCTGAATAACCGGAAGGATCACAAACCGACTCACTCATGGCACGATCATCTTCCATATAGGGGCGAGGCGACTGCGTGGCATACAGTGCGTTTACAGAAGAGACATAGTGAAAATGTTTCAAGCGCGCAGTACAGGCCAACTCCAATGCTGTTCGAGTACCGTCAACGTTGATGTTTTTCAGAGCACTATAAGGATAGATGAAATTAACCAACGCTCCGTTGTGGTAAATAACATCAACCTCTTCTGCCAGTTGCATCCATGACTCCGGTAACAAACCAAAACGCGGCTGGCCCAAATCACCGATGATAAAATCTACACGCTCAAGCCCATTACCTGCATCAATATGGTACTTTTTGAATCCTGATTTGATTCTTTCACGGGCATGTTCTGCATCAGATGCACGGCACAAGCAAATAATTCTGGCCGAGGTCTGTTTCAGCAACTGCTCCAGCAAGTGCAGCCCAAGATATCCGGTCGCGCCTGTCAGTAATACTTTATCTGGCTGATACCAATTGGCATGAGCTAACCCATCAGGACAAACCCTTTCTGTCAGATAAACATCATTCCTGAGCGTCTCAGCATGCTGACGAATTAACGCTTCACTATGGTATGTTCCTACAAGCTGAGCAGGGTTTGCCTGACGTTCAGCGATCATTTCATCCAGGATAGCGGCTATTCTGGCAACCGTCGGCTCAACATAGATTGCAGAAATCGGAACCCTCAGTGAAAACGCTTTTTCAATGTGCTCTACCATGCGGGCGACAAGGATAGAGTTTCCCCCGATTTGGAAGAAATCATCCGTGATACCGAATACATCCGTTCCCAGTAAACCACACCAAATTTCATAAACACGTTTTTCCGTTTCAATGCGCGGCTGTACTCTGTCATAGCTGGCATTTAATCGTTCCGCAACGTCTTCCAGTCGCTTTTTATCTCTTTTGCCACTGCTTGTCAGTGGAATATAGGGAATACGGTAATATTCAGTAGGTATCCAGGCTTCATGCAGCACTTCCCTGAGAGAGCGTTGAATTTTGCGAACCCAATCCTCCGGCACAACCAGGTTGGGATTGAACAGTATAAATGCCTGGAGCCTGGCAAAATCACCACTACCAGCGACTCGAATAATGGCATCCTGTACGCCATTTTGTTTTCTCAATGCAATTTCTATCTCACCTAACTCGATTCGATATCCCCGCACTTTCACCTGATCATCTTGCCTCCCCATATAAATGAAGGTGCCATCTTCAAGCATACGTGCCATATCTCCCGTCAAATAGGCTCTTTTACCTTTTCGGGTTATGTCAGGGACATATCTTTTAGCCGTTTCGATTGAGTTATTGCGATAGCCTGCGGTCACGCCCAATCCACCGACAAGAATTTCTCCTACAGTTCCTTTGGGAACTGGTCGCAGATATTGATCGACAATCGTGATACTGGTGCCTGGAATAGGGCCATCCAGTTGAACGTTATCGCCTTTTTTCATACAAAACGCCGTTGACCAGATGGTTGTTTCCGTTGGGCCATAGACGTTCCATAATGTGCCTCCGGTAGCTGTCAGTTGATCTGCCAGATCTTGTGACAATGCCTCCCCTCCGCAAAGCATGCCCATTTCCGGGCGAGGTTTCCATCCCGCATTCAAGGCCATTGACCAAGTAACCGGTGTTGCCTGGGCGAAAGTGAACTGCGGAGCTGACAGGGTTTCAGACAGCACCATCGCATCACGTTGGGTGTCGATTGAAGCGATGTAGATACTGCCACCATGCACTACGGTTAGCAGCAATTCCAGGACTGAGATATCAAAAGAGAACGTAGTCAATGCCAACATCTGGTCATGCTGGCGGATTGATAACAGCTTGCCAAATCCGCATAGGCAAGCAGCCAGATTGTCATGTTGAACTTGCACTGCTTTTGGCAACCCTGTAGAGCCAGAAGTGAACATCACATAAGCCGGATGATCACCCAACACAGGGATATCAATACGCTCTGCTGTTTCAGCTTTGGCTGTCCTCTTTAAAATAGTATTCATGGGAATTAATGTTGATGCTTTAAGCCCCGCCGAGACCGTATCATCAGACACCAAAATACTTTCCGGCAGACTAGCGAGAATATCGTTCAAGCGTTTTTCTGGCATCATGGTATTCAAGGGGATATACACTGCCCCAATTCTCCAAATAGCCTGCATGGTTATAAACCATGAAATACCTCGCTGGGCCGCAATGGCAACATTGCTACCCATTTTGGCACCGTAGTGAAGCAAAACATGTGCCGCATTCTCAATACGTTGATCCAATTGACCAAATGTCAGCGTTTCATGAGGATCAGAAACAGCTATCTCATTGGGTATACCTTTTGCCAACTTAGCTAACCGAGAAGGAACGTTCTTAAACCACGGTTCTAGTTCTGCTGTCATGTAACTGATATTACAATTAAACTCAGGTTCAACAGCAGAAGATTTTTTTTGCCCAGTAGTAAATGCTGTGTGTAATATTGCCTTGTGTGTGTAAGTATTCATAATGATGCTCTCATTCTGAGCCCCATTGGTTTCATCATTTTTTGTGATGAATAGAGGCATCAATGCTGGTAGTCGTGATCTTCCAATTTTTGTCTGCATTCAGTATTTTCAAATACCTTATGTTGACGTTAACTGGATCAGAAAAATAAATTGCAAAAAATTATTGCAAATTTAATAAATATATTAATTAGTATTAATTTGTAATCTTTTATTAATTAAATAATCAACTTAAACAAAGCCAATCATTATTTGGAAGACAGAGTGTATTACGCCTATACAATCTGCAACCAATTTCAATTAACATGTTGATATTATTATATTTTACCTCATAAAATAGTCACCCAACACTGCATAAAAACTGCGATCATGAACATGAATAACTATTTGTAGTAATATCCATCATTTTGAATTTTAATTTCAAACATTTTATTTATAACTGCGTTATAAAAAACGCAAAGCATGTAAATAAAAAATAAATCACATGAGAAAATGAGAATGTTATTTAAAACACTATTAGGCAAAGAATACACAACTGGTTAAAAGAATCAGACAGAAAGATACCAACAGTTATTTATTAAATAACTTTTATAATAGGGATGTTTGTGTGGGTTATATTTATCTGACTTTTTCATGATGACTACATCAGACATATTTCCCTAATAATAATGAGCTTTTATTTGGTCGAGAATGTATACAAACTTTAAACGTGCAAAAAATAAAAAATAAGCAAAAAGGCCGTTTATTGTGACACTTATCACACTAACATAAATAAATTGTATTCAAAAAAAGTGCTAAATCACTCAAAATTATCGACTTTGCGAAATTATATCTATATGTTAGCGACACCTCACAGTCATACAAGGTTGTTTTCAGCTAATATTAGCTTCGATATAGAAAATAAATAGCTAAAATTTTTCGTTTAACGCCATCATTGTTTGATGGTGGTGATTCGCTCATACAAAAGTCACGTGGAGACAAAAATATGTTAAGTATTTTCAAGCCGGCGCCTCATAAGGCGCGGTTGCCTGCGCAGGAAATAGATCCACTCTATCGTCGCTTGCGCTGGCAAATTTTTATAGGGATCTTCTTCGGATATGCAGCTTACTACCTGGTAAGAAAAAACTTTGCTCTCGCCATTCCTTCCTTGATAGAACAAGGCTTTTCTAAGGGAGATCTTGGCTTTGCCTTGTCAGGAATTTCAATTGCATACGGCTTCTCAAAATTCATCATGGGTTCCGTTTCCGACCGCTCGAATCCACGTGTTTTCCTGCCTGCGGGTTTGATACTGGCGGCTGTAGTGATGTTGATTATGGGCTTTGTGCCATGGGCCACTTCCAGCATCGCTATCATGTTTTCTCTGCTGTTCCTCTGCGGCTGGTTCCAGGGCATGGGTTGGCCTCCTTGTGGACGTACTATGGTTCACTGGTGGTCACAGAAAGAGCGTGGTGGAATTGTTTCTGTCTGGAACTGTGCCCATAACGTTGGCGGAGGCGTGCCACCATTGCTGTTCATGTTGGGCATGGCTTGGTTCAATGACTGGAAGGCCGCGTTTTACATGCCAGCCTTTGCGGCTATCATCGTGGCAGTAATCGTTTTCGCTTTAATGCGCGATACACCACAATCCTGTGGCTTACCAGCTATCGAGGAGTATAAAAACGACTATCCACCCGATTATACGGAAAAAAACGAAAAAGAACTGACAGCAAAAGAAATTTTCATGCAGTACGTTTTGCCGAACAAATTGTTGTGGATGATCGCCGTTGCCAACGTATTCGTCTATTTACTGCGCTACGGTATTCTTGACTGGTCACCAACTTACTTAAAGGAAGTGAAAGACTTTACCATGGATAAGTCTTCTTGGGCTTACTTCCTGTATGAATACGCAGGTATTCCAGGTACGCTGCTATGTGGTTGGATGTCTGACAAAGTATTTAAAGGCAACCGTGGTGCCACTGGCGTATTCTTCATGACCCTTGTCACCATCGCCACCATCGTATTCTGGCTGAACCCAGAAGGTAACCCTGATATCGATATGCTCTGTATGCTGGTTATCGGCTTCCTGATTTACGGTCCAGTGATGCTAATCGGCCTGCATGCCCTGGAATTGGCTCCGAAAAAAGCAGCAGGAACAGCCGCCGGCTTTACCGGTCTGTTTGGCTACCTGGGGGGTTCAGTTGCGGCCAGTATCATCGTCGGCTATACCGTTGACTATTTCGGTTGGGACGGTGGCTTTATGGTTATGATCGGCGGTAGCATCCTCTCTGTTATTCTATTGTTGTTTGTTATGCTAAGTGAAAGCAAACATAAACAGGAAATTGCTCGTCAAGGCTAGTGATTAACTGAAAGACGCTGATTAAACCCCTATCAATCGCAGTACAACTTTATTGTACTGCGATTCCATAGGTTATAGAACAATGAAGTATATATGCATCGTTAAATACGTTGCTTACTTTTACTTGTGAATATCTTCTTCATATCCATACTGTATTAACAATCTTTTGATTTAATACTTTCCAGATGTCCAATCTTAATCGCAAGAATTACTGGTATATTAAGATTACTACGTAATCCATATTTTACACACTCTATTCTCATATTATATAAACTAATGTTTTTCCAATAACTCATTAATTAGTAATAAAAAACCCATTCTATATTATAGTTCATTTAATAACAGCTAAAATAAGATGGGATATAAAAAGAACTTAGAGAAAATTTTTTATGTCATAAAACTGTGACATACTACTAATAAAGTTAATGTTCAGGATTGTGTTATGTCATTATTTTCTATAAAAAGCGATTTGAATGATCACCCTATTTCTCTGACTGCTGACGAACAATCAGTAAAACGGTAAGTAATATAATTTTTTGTTTAAGATTTTTATTAGAATAAATGGAGAACCCCAATGCAGACCCCTATTAAGGCAATTATAGCCGGTATTCTGTTAGCATCATCCATGTCAGGCATTGCACATGCAGCAGATAAGATCGTTATCGCCCATCGTGGCGCTAGTGGTTATTTGCCTGAACATACATTACCTGCCAAAGCAATGGCCTATGCACAAGGTGCGGATTATCTTGAGCAAGATCTGGTCATGACCAAAGATGACCAGCTTATTGTACTGCACGATCACTATCTTGATCGTGTAACGGATGTCGCAGAACGTTTTCCAGACCGCGCCCGCGCTGACGGTCGCTATTATGCCATCGACTTTACCCTGCCAGAAATTAAGTCACTGAAATTTACTGAAGGTTTTGATATCAAGGATGGCAAAAAAATCCAAAGCTATCCTGGACGTTTCCCAATGGGTAAATCAGATTTCCGCATCCATACCTTTCAGGAAGAGCTTGAGTTTATTCAAGGCCTGAATAAATCCACGGGCAAAGACATTGGCATTTATCCTGAAATTAAGGCACCGTGGTTCCATCGCCAAGAAGGCAAAGATATCACCAGCAAGGTTCTGGAAGTTCTGAAACAATATGGTTACACCAAAAAGAGCGATAAAGTTTATCTGCAATGTTTTGATGCCAATGAACTCAAGCGCATCAAAAATGAACTAGAACCGAAACTGGGAATGGATCTGAAACTGATTCAGCTTATTGCTTACACCGACTGGAAGGAAACGTACGAACAAAAACCAGATGGTACATGGCAGAATTATAGCTATGACTGGATGTTTAAACCTGGTGCGATGAAAGAAGTAGCAAAATATGCTGATGGAATTGGCCCTGATTACCATATGCTTATCGCCAGTGATTCTACGCCAAGCAACATTAAATTAACTGGCATGGTAAAAGAGGCTCACGCTAGTCATCTGGCGGTACACCCATATACCATTCGTATCGATCAATTGCCAAAATATGCCACCAGTGGCAATCAATTGTTTGATATCGTTTTCGACAAGGCTAATGTCGATGGGGCCTTCACAGATTTCCCTGATTTAGCAGTGAAGTTCCTGAGAAAACATCACGAACATAAATAATCAGTGTAAATAGCGTAAAAAAAGAAGGGCAGTCCTGAACTGCCCTATGACTAATTACATCAACTAAATGATTTTGTTACGAGATCCCCACAGGAAAAGCAATAACCTCACTAATCCGCTCAGCACCCAATGCCAGCATAATCAGGCGATCCACTCCTAATGCTACGCCAGCACAATCAGGCATTCCGTGAGTAAGGGCAGCAAGCAGGTATTCATCAATCGGCTGCACCGGCAAACCCATCTCTTCACGCTTACGGTTATCCTGCTCGAAACGAAGACGTTGTTCATTGCTGTCGGTCAGTTCTCGAAAGCCATTCGCCAACTCCATGCCTTTAAAATAGACTTCAAAACGCTCCGCAACACGGTGATCTTCCTTGCTGATTTCCGCCAATGCCGCTTGAGAGGCTGGGAAATGATAGATAAACGTTGGTTTTTCAATACCAATCTGAGTTTCTACACCCATGACAAAAAGTAGTTGCAATAAGGTATCCCGATCTTCTTCCTGATCGGCGATATTGCTGAGATCGAGTTTCGCCGCTACTTCACGCAATTTTTCTTTGCTTGCAGTAAGGGGATCAATATCCAGATATCGCATAAAAGCCTGTTGGTAAGAAAGCGATTCAGCACTTTCACAATCCAGGATCTGTTGCAACAGATCATCGACTTCATTCATCAGGCGATACATATCGTAGTGCGGACGATACCATTCCAGCATAGTGAACTCTGGATTATGATGACGACCCGCTTCCTCATTGCGGAAACTTTTCCCCATCTGATAAATAGAACCGCTGCCGGCTGCCAGCAGACGTTTCATGTGGTATTCAGGGCTAGTCATCAGGTACAGAGTCAAGCCATCCACCGCTCCCGGCCCAACGAACTGTGTCTGGAAAGGTACCAGATGAACGTCGGTGACAGTCGCCTGACTCATGGCAGGCGTTTCAACTTCCAACACACCTCGATCTGCGAAAAAGCGCCGTATTTCTGCCAAAATCTCTGCCCTTTTCAATAAATTGGCGATAGGGGCACTTGGCTGCCAATTCGCGTTTTCGTTCATATTCCTATGACTCCAAAATAAAACAAAACGCGCAGTTTACCTTCATCAAGCGTACCAGACAATTCATTGTCCTCAATTTCTTTATGCCCTTATTCTTTATACACTTAATTTTTTAATTTGCAGCCTTGTTAGCTATATTCGTTATCCATTTATTTATATTTAGAACATAGTGTTCATCTATAGTCAACCGTGGTTAAATCGAATGTTATTACAAAGTAAAAACACTATTATTTGTCAATCAAATAAATCAGAACCACCCGCATAGCGGGTGGTTTGCTCTAGCCCTATAAGGGCATGTTACCGACTGCGCCTAAATGACGCGGCTTTCTCTTCGTTCAAGCTAA
>NZ_MKGR01000018.1:66844-79730 GCF_001908095.1 Xenorhabdus thuongxuanensis
TTTCCTTATTTAAGTTACGTATATTAGCTTGAACATCTATATCGTAACGGAAAGGTGTTTTTCTTGGTATAACCCTTGAACTCCACCCGCATAGCGGGTGGTTTTATGTTTAAGAAGCTAACGCATCTTAAACTGGCTAAAGCCATAATATAAAAAATTAATTAAAATTATTTTTAGTCTATTATACATCTGTATTCTAATGTTTCATATCAATGAAAAATGGTTAATTATATAAATTTATAATAAAAACCATCTTGTTATCCAAGCTAATTAATTTCATCATTTAATTTTATATAAACCCTATTAATGAAGTTATAACCTATATTAACATGCAACATTAAAATAGATAAAATATGCGTTAGATCACGTTTTGCAGGTAAAATCCAGCAAAACCCGCATCCATATCAAATTTGCCTCCTACACTCTTCGCTATAATTAAGCCATATAAAAAATAGCAGATTGACTCCCACTTGAATAATGGAGAAGAGCAGTGCAAACCTTCAATGTCGACCTCGCGATTATCGGAGCCGGTGGTGCAGGGCTACGAGCTGCCATCGCGGCTGCTGAAGCCAATCCTCAACTCAACATCGCCTTGCTCTCAAAAGTTTACCCTATGCGTAGCCATACGGTAGCCGCAGAAGGCGGATCTGCCGCAGTCACTCAATCGCACGATTCCTATGATTTTCACTTCAATGACACTGTATCCGGTGGTGACTGGCTGTGTGAGCAAGATGTGGTTGAATATTTCGTCAAGCATTGTCCGATAGAAATGATCCAACTGGAGCAGTGGGGCTGCCCGTGGAGCCGCAAGGATGACGGTTCTGTGAACGTACGTCGTTTCGGGGGCATGAAAATTGAGCGCACATGGTTTGCCGCCGATAAAACGGGTTTCCATATGCTCCATACACTGTTCCAGACTTCACTTAAATATCCACAAATCCAGCGTTTTGATGAGCATTTTGTCCTCGATATTTTAGTAGATGAAGGACAAGCACGCGGGTTAGTTGCGCTAAATATGATGGAAGGGACGAAAGTTCAGATCCGCGCCAATGCGGTCATTATGGCGACTGGCGGTGCCGGACGTGTATACCGTTATAACACTAATGGCGGCATTGTCACGGGTGATGGCATGGGAATTGCATTCCGTCACGGCATACCATTACGCGATATGGAATTTGTGCAATATCACCCAACCGGCCTGCCGGGTTCCGGTATTTTGATGACCGAAGGCTGTCGTGGTGAAGGCGGGATTCTGGTAAACAAAGATGGCTATCGTTATCTACAAGATTATGGCCTGGGGCCAGAAACGCCACTTGGACATCCTGAAAACAAATATATGGAATTAGGCCCACGTGACAAAGTATCCCAGGCGTTCTGGCATGAATGGCGGGCAGGCCGCACCATCGCAACGCCGCGTGGCGATGTAGTACATCTGGATTTGCGCCATTTAGGTGAGAAAAAACTGCTCGAACGTCTGCCATTTATCTGTGAGCTGGCAAAAGCCTATGTTGGCGTTGATCCGGTTAAAGAACCAATCCCCGTTCGTCCAACTGCACATTACACTATGGGCGGAATCGAAACGAATCAACAGGGTGAAACTCGCATCAAAGGATTGTTCGCTATCGGTGAATGCTCTTCTGTTGGCTTGCATGGTGCAAACCGCCTCGGCTCTAACTCGCTGGCTGAATTAGTTGTCTTTGGCCGCCTGGCCGGTGAAGAAGCAGTCAAGTATATCCAGGAAGTGAAACCCGCCAATAATAGCGGATTGGATGCTCAATCTCGTGATGTTGAAGATAAACTCAATAAGTTGTTGAATCAGAAAGGCGGCGAAAACTGGGCGAAAATCCGCGATGAACTGGGAATTTCAATGGAAGAAGGCTGCGGAATCTATCGTACACCTGCGCTGATGCAGAAAACCATCGACAAAATTTTCGAACTGAAAGAACGCTTCAAACATATCGAAATTAGCGACCGTTCCAGTGTATTCAATACCGATCTGCTCTACACCATTGAATTAGGATTTTGTTTGGACGTCGCTGAATGTATGGCACATTCCGCCATGAATCGCAAAGAGTCCCGCGGCGCCCACCAGCGCCTTGATGAAGGCTGTACCGAACGTGATGATGAGAACTTCCTGAAACATACACTGGCGTTCTATAACCCAGAGGGTGCCCCGCGTCTGGAATACAGTGATGTAAAAATCACCAAATCGCAACCAGCGAAACGCGTCTATGGGGGTGAAGCGGCTGCACAAGAGCAGAAACAGAAGGAGCACGCGAATGGCTGAGATGAACAGTCTGAAAATAGAAGTCATGCGCTATAACCCGGAAATTAACAGTGAACCCCATTTCGCCACTTATGAAGTGCCTTACGATGAGCAAACTTCACTGCTGGATGCCTTGGGTTACATCAAGGACAATCTGGCGCCGGACCTCTCTTACCGCTGGTCCTGCCGTATGGCAATCTGTGGTTCCTGCGGCATGATGGTAAACCGTGTACCAAAACTGGCCTGTAAAACGTTTCTGCGCGATTATGCTCAAGGAATGAAAGTCGAAGCATTAGGCAATTTCCCCATTGAGCGGGATTTGGTTGTGGATATGACTCACTTTATTGAAAGCCTGGAAGCTATCAAGCCTTATATCATTGGCAATGATCGTAAACCCGCCGATGGTCCAAATGTGCAGACCCCTGCTCAAATGGCGAAATACCATCAGTTCTCCGGTTGTATCAATTGTGGCCTGTGCTACGCCGCCTGTCCCCAATTTGGCCTGAATCCTGAGTTCATTGGGCCTGCCGCAGTCACGCTGGCACACCGCTATAACCTTGATAGCCGCGATCACGGTAAGAAAGAACGCATGCCGCAAATCAACAGAGATAATGGCGTCTGGTCTTGTACTTTTGTCGGTTACTGCTCCGAAGTGTGCCCGAAACATGTTGATCCGGCTGGTGCGATTCAACAGAGCAAGGCAGAAAGCGCCAAAGATTTCCTTATCTCCATGCTGAAACCACAATAAGAGGAGAGAGTAATGACGACAAAACGTAAGCCTTATGTGCGTAGTATGGAATCTAATTGGTGGCATAAACTTGGTTTTTATCGCTTCTATATGTTGCGTGAAGGAACAGCCATTCCCACTGTTTGGTTCAGTGTCTTGGTACTTTACGGTTTGTTTGCCCTGAAAAGTGGCTCTGAAAGCTGGGCGGGGTTTGTCTCTTTTTTGCAAAATCCACTGGTGCTACTGATTAATATCATCACTTTGCTGGCTACATTACTGCATACCAAAACATGGTTTGAGCTAGCTCCCAAGGCACTCAATATCATCGTTAAGAATGAGAAAATGCCACCAGGGCCGATTATCAAGTTGCTATGGGCAATCACTATTATTGCTACCACCGTAATTCTCGACATAGCACTGTTTTTCTAATCTCAAGGAGGATCTGATGAATCAAGTACCTAAACGTTCCGATGAACCGATTTTCTGGGGGCTGTTTGGCGCCGGTGGTATGTGGAGCGCGATTGTTGGGCCAGCAATTATTCTTCTATTGGGGGTCTTACTACCACTGGGATTAGCCCCAGAAGCACTTTCTTATGAACGTATCCTGACATTTTGCCAGAGTTTTATTGGCCGCATCTTTTTACTGCTGATGATTAGCCTGCCTTTATGGTGTGGTTTACATCGCCTGCATCATGGTATGCACGATCTGCAAATCCATGTTCCCGCCAGTAAGTGGGTATTTTATGGTACAGCCGCGATTTTGACTGTTATTGCTCTAATTGGGATTTTTACCCTGTAATTATGAATTGGAAAATAATCTTAGGAAAAAGTCTGCGGATAAACCGCAGACTTGTTATAAAAGGTATTTTTTTGAAGCCATTAAGACATGTTCATTAGAACTTATAAGAAATTGTCGCTTTATATGTGCGGCCTTTCTCTTCTTGTCCTCGTGTAGTATTCAAATAGTAAGAGTGTTCGTTGTAACGTTTATCGAACATATTATCGATGCCAAACAGGAGTTCGGTATTTTTAAATACACCTGATTCTGGTGCCCAAGAGATATACATATTGCTTACACCATATCCCTGCTTATGTACATCTCGACCTTTACCTTTTGAGTTTTTTGACATAACAAAGCGAGTATTCCAACCGAGTTCAATGTCAGTTTTGTCAAACAGGTAACTACCACCCATAGTGATAGAGTCACCCACTGATGGCTCAAACTCTAATCCTCTGGTAAATGCTTTGTCAAACAGCTCATTACCTTCAATAATCTTGTTATTAACTTTGGCATAAGTGGCTTTTAAAGACAAATTATCCAATTTGTAGCCAGTCGCTAATTCAAACCCTTCCAATCTGGATTTCGGGATATTGTGTAATTCCCTCTTAGCTAAAGTTGTAGACAGGTTTTTGAAATTCGTTTGGAATACCTTACCTGAGACCATCAATGTGTCATTTTCAGCAAAAACGCCAGGATAAGAACCGACCAATCCAGTTTCTAAGTTGTAACCAGTCGTGGCCTTTAAGTTATCATTATGGCCAGTTCGTCCCAAACCAATTTCTTTGCCCAATGGACCTCTAAAAAGTTCGGTATAATTGGCAAATAGTGTTGTAGATGCCCCAAGTTCGTATTTCAATCCGAGTGCTTTTGCGAAATGAGAATAAGTTCTATCAAACTGTTCATTTTGTTTATTAATAGTATGATATTTATAGTGATCCCATCTAATACCCGGTATAATATGGAAATCAGCAAATTGAATATCATCCTCTAAATAAACAGATGATGCATTTCCTCTTTCTGTTTCTTTTTTGTATGCATTTTCTGTTACATCAGTGTATGCCATTCTGGTATCAAAATATTCATACCCATAGATTAAAGTATGAGCTAATCTCTGAGTATCAAAACTAGAGGTATTACGAACCTTAATACCTTGGGTTTCAACAACACTATCAAATCCTTTCCCATTTCCGGTGATTTCTCTCATATGGGTAAAAGCCTGTTCAGTATGATAGGCAGATATTTTTAAATCAATGAGGTCATTATCGACTGGTGCATATCCATAAGTGATATTATGGGTTTTACGGTCAATAGCATATTTTCCTTTTTTCCCTTCATTAATATCATCACCAAAATTTAACCTAAAGTTAGTATCAGCATCATTCTTATAATGTTCTGTTGATACATTAATATACTGCTCATCTGTTAGATTAAATTTCGCTTTTAATAGGTAATTGAATAACCTTCCATCTGTCGGAATTGAATCTCTCCCATGATTATCTCTGCCAGATTCAGCATCATGCATATTGCGATGGGTAAAGTAACCTAATAAATCAGCAGCACCTAATCTGCCATAGGTCGCTAAAGATTGTTGGAATTCAGAACCATTGCTTGAATAGTTTAATTTTCCTTTAGCGCCAAATAATTGTCCCGGTTCTAACAGATCACCGGCATCAACGGTTTCAAATTTTAATGCACCACCAATAGCACCAGTGTCGTAGGTAATACTGTTACTACCGACCTTGATATCAACTTGCTTTAACATTTCAGGATCGATACCGTAACTTCCTGAATGATGGAAGTGATATCCTTCTTGCCTTGCGCCATCAATCGTCACGTTAATGAATTGATCATCCATCCCACGGATTTTGAAACGTTGTCCTATAGCGCTAGGGTGACCGGCTTGTACGCCCGGTACATTCTTTAAAATATCACCGACACTTTGTGCTTGTTTAACCCTGATTTCATTACGGCTGACTTTTCTATCTTCTGATACTTCATGAGCATTGTTATCCGCAATCACAACTAATGTATCGCTAGTGTTAGTCGATTTTTTAGTTGAGCTTTCAACATTTGCAAATGCGTTGGTAGAGATAGCGACTGTCAGCATAGATGCGGACATCAGAGGAACACACAGGCCACTTTTCGCCAGGCTAGCGTAAATTTTGGTAATTTTAGACATTTATTTTCAAGAAAGAATACTATTGAGAAGAGTTATTATTTACATTTCCAAGAGAAATGTAAATAACTTTAAAGCCGAGTATGGAGTAATTCATTACTACTCTATGTTAGCCAGGACACTCTCTGCATCTTGATAATCTCCCGCTTGGGCACAGAGCGTGATTGTTCCTGAACAATGAGCATTGATTTGTACTTCCATTTTCATGGCTTCCATCACTGCAATCACATCGCCTTCACTGACTTGCTCACCTTCTTTAACCATCCAACAATGCAGAATACCGGAAATAGGGGCTTTTACCTGACGGGGATCTTCTGGCAGTTTTTCCTTTATGGCAGACGGCGAAAATTGCTGTTCACCCACAGGAGCTAAATTCACCAATCCCGCCAACAAATCCGGTGGCAATCCCAATTCATGTCTGCGGCCATCGATCTCAATAAAAGTGTGAGTCATTTTTTTATCTTCAATCGGGAACTGGCGTAGAGAAGCTTCTAGTTCATTCACAAAATCCGTTTCAATCCAGCGGGTATGGACATTAAATTTATCACCAGAAATAAAATCTGGATGCTCCATCACTGCTTGATGGAAAGGTAAAACGGAGGCTACTCCACGGATCTTAAACTCTTTCAATGCTCGACGTGCCCGAACAATGGCCTGTTCTCTGGTCGCCCCTGTGACAATTAATTTTGCCATTAGTGAGTCAAAAGTGGCCGGAATTGTGGAGCCATTAACCACACCGGAGTCCAAACGAATACCAGGGCCAGCAGGCGGGGTAAATTCGGTAATTGTGCCAGATGTTGGCAGGAAACCTTTAGCCGCATCTTCCGCATTAATACGAAATTCAAACGCATGCCCCCTTGGGGTAGGTGTTTCCTGAATACTTAATGGATAACCTTCCGCTACCCGCAACTGTTCGATAACCAGATCAATACCCGTTGTCTCTTCTGTCACAGGATGTTCCACTTGTAAGCGAGTATTTACTTCCAAGAAAGAAAGTGCGCCATCTGCACTCAGTAAAAACTCTACTGTGCCAGCTCCTACATAATTGGCTTCTGCACAAATGGCTTTTGCTGACTGATGAATACGTGCTCTTTGTTCCTGAGTTAAAAATGGTGCAGGCGCTTCTTCCACTAACTTTTGGTTACGACGCTGCAAAGAGCAGTCACGAGTACCAAGTACTACAATATTACCCTGTTTATCCGCAATGACCTGTGCTTCAATATGGCGTGGTTTATCCAAAAATTGCTCAATAAAACATTCGCCACGACCAAATGCCGCTGTCGCCTCACGTACCGCGGAGTGATAAAGTTCTGCAACTTCATCTATACGCCAGGCAACTTTCAAACCTCGTCCACCACCACCAAAAGCCGCTTTAATGGCAATCGGCAAGCCATGCTGTTCCGCAAAAGCAACAACTTCCTGTACATTTTTGATTGGCTCTGATGTCCCAACGACCAACGGCGCTCCCACTTTCTGGGCTATCCTACGCGCCTTAACCTTGTCTCCCAGCTCATCAATAGTTTCAGGATTAGGGCCAATCCAAATTAAGCCAGCATCAATCACTGCCTGAGCAAATTCCGCTCTCTCAGACAAAAAACCGTAACCTGGATGCACCATTGTTGCTCCAGATCTCTTCGCTATATCTAGCAAACGAGGAATATTGAGGTAAGTTTCTGTTGGGCTATTTCCTCCTAAAGCATAAGCCTCATCAGCCAGTTGAACGTGTTGTGCGTTGATATCGACATTCGCATAGACAGCGACTGTCTGTACGCCATAATCGCGGCAAGCCCGAATGACCCGAACAGCAATCTCTCCACGGTTGGCAATCAACACTTTCTTATTAATATTGTTATTTACATTGTTCACAGTGGTGTTCATGGTAAATCATTACTCCCTTGAATTTCATAGAATTGGCTGATGGGATTGAACCGAATTTTGGCATTGACAGGGATCTGGCCAGCAAGATCGAGATGATAATCTGCGACTGAGGCAATAACTGGATACCCTCCGGTCAATGGATGGTCAGCTAAAAACAATACCGGCTGCCCACTAGCAGGAATTTGTATCGCCCCTGCACATGTTCCTTCGCTAGGTAGTTCTTGTAACTTAATTCGCGATAGCGAGCACTCACCATTTAACCTCAAACCAATTCGATTGGATTGAGGTGTTACCTGCCAAATTTGTTTGCTCAATAAGTCAATGGATTCTTGCGTAAACCAATCTGTACGAGGGCCAAATATGATATCCAATATTACAATTTCATCTTTATTTGGCATGTCAAAAGCCGGAGTTTCAGAAACAGATATTGCTGCACAGTGAAATGTTTCACCGACAACTAATTTATCTTTCATTTTCAACGGAGCAGGCCCAATATTGGACAAGGTATCAAATGAATGACTGGATAAAATGGCTGAAACAGTAAAGCCTCCGCGCACCGATAAATAAGAACGCATACCAGCTACAGGCACACCCAACGAAATTTCGTCACCATCGTTTAAATCAATTGGTTGGTAAGTATTCACATGGAATATTTCGCCTGATGGCGTTTTTATTTCTATTGGACAGGGCGCTCCTGTAATCGCAATCAGCATCTGTCCATGTACTATCGCCTTAAATCCACCCTGAACTATTTCCAGACACGCTTGGTCAGAGGGATTACCAACAATACGGTTTGCACTGCGCAAGGCCCTTTTATCCATTGCACCCGATTCTGAGATCCCCGATTTTGCCTGATTAACCCGCCCCAGATCTTGAAATAAGGTTTGTAATCCCACAGACAAAATTTCCAGATGACAGCAATCATCTGAAGTAAGTGCCATGTTATTGTCCGACGTTTCAAGCAAGCTAATTTCAGGTGCATCAGTTTCAGGTAAACTGATTGTTGCAGGATGACGCCCAGCATCTCGAAAGTTAACACGATAACCCGGTTGCAATAAGGCCGGTGATGGACGGGAAAGATCCCACATACTTTCGGTCGTAATGCCGATAAGCTGCCATCCTCCGGGGCTTGCCTGCGGATAAATGCTGCTGAATTCCCCTGCCAATGCAACAGCCCCTGCCGGAATGCGCGTTCTAGGGGTTTTGCGACGAGGTATATTCCATTGTGAGGTATTCGATACCATATAGGCAAACCCAGGGGCAAATCCAGTGAAGGCTACGGTATATTCATTTTCGGTATGTTGCTGAATAACCTCCTGAACTGTACATCCCAATATTTCCGCAACCAACGCAAGATCATCACCGTTGTAATGCACAGGAATTTCTATTCTTTTTCCCGTTGCATGATTGCGTTCCTGCAAATCTCGGCTACTGATTTCTGCCGCTAATTGTTGGTTTGAGATTTTTGTCGGCCGAAAACGAACCATCAGCGTTCTCGCAGCCGGAATAATTTCTTCAATCCCCAAAATGGGTGACATATTCAGTGAATCAAGCAGAGCCAGTGTTTCTGCTAATCCATTCAATTCAACCATTATGTTATTGTTATTAACAGGTAAAAAACGCAAGGCTATCTCCCCAAATGACTAACCATATTAATGCGATCCATACTTATGAATGAATAAATGGCCGAATAGTCATTCCCGCCTGCTGCAAAACTGCCTTGACCTGTTTTGCCATCGCTACCGCACCAGGAGTATCACCATGCACACAAATTGAATCCGCCTGAATAGGGGCAAATTTGCCATCAATTGACTCAACTCCCCCTTCTGTTACCAATTGCAACATGCGCTGAGCAACGAGATCAGCATCATGCAAAACAGAACCCATTTCACGACGGGAAACTAATTCCCCTTGTGAGGTATAAGCACGATCAGCAAACGCTTCTGCTATGGTTCTCAACCCTCTTTCCTGAGCCAATTTGAGAATATTTGATCCCGCCAAACCAACCAATGCAAGGTTAGGATCTATCGCCAGAATTCCTTCAATAACAGCAATTGCCTGATATTCGTCATTTACGATTGTGTTATAAAGCGCGCCATGAGGTTTGACATAACTCACTTTAGTACCTGCCGCCGTAGCCAATCCTTGCAAGGCACCAATCTGGTAAATAACATCAGCGGTAAGTTCATGATTAGCTATATCCATTTTACGTCGCCCAAAACCAACTAAATCGGGATAAGAAACATGGGCACCTATGGCTACATCATTTTTCTGCGCAGTTTTCAAGGATTGCAAAATCCCAACCGGATCACCCGCATGAAAACCACAGGCAACGTTAGCACTACTAACGATACCCAGTATTTCTTCATCGTTTCCCATGCGCCATTGACCAAAACTTTCACCGAGATCACTATTCAAATCGATCGTTTTTATCATGATGATTTCCCTAAGCTGATTTCAAAAACTCAAAGATTGAACCGATAGACATGGCGCCCATGTACCATGTCAGCACACAAGTCACCGCACCAGACCACAGTAACCAGCGAGGGTAGACATATCCAGCCATCAAATCAGCGCGTTTCCAGCCAACATAAACAAAGATAGTCAAACCAAGAGGAAGAATGAGCCCATTGAACCCACCGGCGAAAACCAACAACGCGGCTGGTGGGGTTCCCATAACTAAATAAACGGCTAACGATATGGCAATAAAGAACAACGTCGCAATATTGCGCTGGCGCTCAGTAAATTGCTTTCGAAAAACACTGCAAAAAGAAATGGAAGTATAAGCAGCACCAATAATACTGGTAATTGCCGCAGCCCAAACGATTAAGCCAAATATACGCAACCCAAACTCACCAACAGCTATCTGAAAAGCTTGTGAGGCAGGATTTGCCGTTTGACTAGCAACATCAAGTGTAACGCCGCTGGCAACCACACCCAAAATGGCGAGGAATAATAGGTATCTCATCAAGCCAACGACCAAGATCCCTTTCGTTGCTGCACTGGAAACAACTTTGATGTTTTCAATGCCGACCGCACCTTTATCCAGTAAACGATGAGCGCCTGCATAACAAATGTAACCACCAACAGTTCCGCCAACAATCGTTGTTATTGTCGCAAAATTGATTTCATCAGGCAGTATTGTTTGTCGTAAGGCTTCTCCCACTGGCGGATTAGAAACTATCGCAACAAACAATGTCATTGCTATCATGACGAGCCCCAATATCACCATAATACGATCAATAGTGACACCCGCCTTACGAGAGGTAAAAATGTAAATAGCCATCAGCGCACTGAGTAATCCGCCCCATTTCGGCTCCAATCCCATCAGGGCATTAAGCCCTAATCCTGCTCCCGCAATATTACCGACGTTAAATACTAATCCACCCAAAATTACTAAAATAGCCAATAAATAACCACTTCCTGGAACCGCAGCATTAGCAATATCCGCTGATTGCATTCTGGTTAACGTGACTATTCGCCAAATATTTTGCTGTACCACAAAATCAATCAAGATAGAGGCTAAAATACCAAAGGCAAAAGCGGCTCCCATCGTCGCAGTAAATGTAGCCGTTTGAGTGATAAACCCAGGTCCAATCGCTGATGTCGCCATCAGAAAAACCGCAGCAATCAAAGACGAACGCCGATTTAATACAAAATTTGCCGTGTCTTGTTTCACTGTTTCCTGTATAGCCATTGGCTATTCTCCCCTGTCATCGTTATCGTATTTATTGTTTTCTAAGCAATATTTGTACCATTGTGGAACTAAAGAAGAGAATTGTTTGATTAATATGAATGTATTGTTGAACAATAAATAAGATCTGATGGGGAAATAAGCAAATAAAATTGTATTATCGATCTTCAAAACCCAATAGGGATCACTTTTTTAACATTTTTCGTTGGATTTATCATCAATATGCACAATTTAGGTGCAATAAGCACAATAATATCGCCCTGTTTTGGTTCAATGGTTGTAACTTGCTGGTTCTCGGGGAATATGTGAAGATTCGCTTTTGTAAACGCTTTGAAGGTGTTTGTTATCAGCCATTAAATCTAACGGATGACTATGAAGAAAAACCATTCTCCCCAAACCTTGAGCAAAAGAATCGCTGAAACCATCAGAAATAAATTGGTTGTTGGGGAGTTATTACCTGGACAACGACTATCAGAAGCTGCGTTGAGTGAACAGCTTGCAATTTCACGAAATACATTACGTGAAGTGTTCCGCCTTCTCACGCAAGAAGGGCTGCTGAAACATGAACCTAATCGTGGCGTGTTTGTCGCGACTCCCGACATTGCATCCATTATTGATATCTATCGAGTTCGACAGTTAATTGAATGTCAGGCGCTTGCCCAGGCTTATTCAATGCACCCTAGTGTTGCCAAAATGAAACAAGCCGTTGAAGCTGCTCGGCAATGCCGTGAGCAACAAGATTGGATTGGTGCTGGAACAGAAAATATGCACTTTCATGCCGCGATCGTAGAATTAACTGATAGTGATAGGTTGATCGCTTTTTATCACAATATCTCCGCAGAACTTCGTCTGGCTTTTGGTATTTTAAATGATCCTGAGCTTTTGTATGCACCTTATATCGATAAAAACGCGCATATTCTGGAACTACTCAATTCAGGGAAAAATGAACAAGCCGCTAAGACAATGAAAGATTATTTAGAATTATCAGAAAGGGCGATATTGGCTGCTTATACACGTAAAAATAACCAAATATCCTAAAAAAATTAAACGCAAAAAAGCCATCCGTAAAGGATGGCTTCTCTGGCTAATTGAATGTCTGGCAGTTCCCTACTCTCACATGGGGAGACCCCACACTACCATCGGCGCTACGGCGTTTCACTGCTGAGTTCGGCATGGGGTCAGGTGGGACCACCGCGCTCTTGCCGCCAGACAAATCCTGTTTTCAATCCCGAACAAGCTGTTTTCTCTCTCTGAAACTTTTCTCTTCTCTCACACCCAAAACACCTTCGGTGTTGTCAGGTTAAGCCGCACGGTTCATTAGTACTGGTTAGCTCAACGTCTCGCAACGCTTACACACCCAGCCT
>NZ_MKGR01000019.1 GCF_001908095.1 Xenorhabdus thuongxuanensis
CGCGGCATGATGGTGAGGTCTGGTTGTTTTTTGGCGAAAGTAATTATACCAAATCATCATGCTGTCTAATAATCCCTCACAAAACATCAACACGCCCTACCAAGACGCCGCATTATTTGGATATTCTGAAAAAACAACCCAGTTGGCCTTGCAAATTGCATCGTCCATACTTAAGTATTAATTTTAAGCGCAACCAGATTGTCGGTGCCCTGAATGATCATTATCAAATATTATTCAAACAGTTAGAATATACCATTATTAGTCGGATTTTCGATGTTAATGCTTATTTACTAGCAACCATTCAAGGGAAAAATGAAACATTTTTGTTATATATTGATGCACTGGACAATCTGAATAAAGAAGGTGAACTCTCTCTATATATGACTACCGAGGAGAATGTCATTCTGGCCAAGTGCGCCTTCACTTTATTAACGATTGATGGCAAACAAACACTATTTATTGGTGCACTACAAGGGCCAACCAAAGGAGATAATTCTCTGGAGATTATCCGCCATGCAACCAAAGAGTGTTATGGATTATTTCCCAAGCGCCTGTTGATTGAGGCTATTTGTCGTTTTGCCGATCATATGAATTGTGAGCAAATCTTGGCAGCTAGTAACGAGACTCATATCTACCGTAGCATCCGTTACTGGCATAAAAAGAAAAATCAAATGGTGGCCGATTACAATTCTTTCTGGGAATCGCTAAGTGGTGTCAGAAAGGAAAATAATGAATTCCATCTGCCATCATTGATAGAAAGAAAATCTTTGGATGAGATCCCCAGTAAAAAACGCGCCGAATATCGCCGTCGCTATCAATTACTGGATGATCTGGAAAACGATATCAAAGCATCCCTGAAAGCCGCCTGACTTCCTGCCAGAAAGAAATACCAATTAGGCACTCAACGTGGCTTCGCCATTAACCATGTAAGATGCGTTTTAATGGCGGGCCATTCATTGAACAGAATGCTATAAACGCAAGTATCCCTTATCGAACCATCTTTGGCTCGCAGGTGATGACGCAAAATACCATCCAGTTTTGCTCCCAATCGTTCGATCGCCTTGCGGCTTTGATGATTTAAAAAATGGGTACGGAGTTCCACTGCCACACATTCCAGTTCATCAAATGCATACTGCAACAGTAAAAACTTTGCTTCCGTATTAATCGCAGTACGTTGGACAGAATGCGCATACCACGTAGAGCCAATTTCCAATCTGGGAATATTCGCATCGATATTCATATAAGTGGTCATACCAACTGCCGTCCCCGTTGCATTATTGATGACAGCAAAAGGCAACATACTGCCCTTGGCGTGCAGGGTTAAACGGCGTTCAATTTCCGTCTGGACATTGACAGGATCAGGCACACTGGCATACCACAGTTTATGTAACTGTCCATCCTCAATAGCACGAACAAATTCATCATGTCTATCATGTGACAAAGGTACTAAAGTCACACTTTTTCCGGTTAACGTAACCCAATCTGTTATTTTTCCCATAATGACATTCCTCCACTCTTATTTCTACCACACTTATTTCTACCAAGACTTAATTCCACCATTCTTATCCATCATTACGGAAGAATATATTCACAGTATGCACAGTTAAAAACATGCGACAATCATAAATAAGAGGCATTTCTCGCCTCAATAAATTTTCATTAAGGTGCCATTGAAGCTCTATTTCATGATATTTGTCACAATCAATTAACAAAATGGTTCCAATAACGTTGGAACTGTCTAAATTTGATAATTATCTCATCCGACCACTTGGCTGCTTGCCACCATACGGAAAACAATAATATTTCTTGAGCTACCAAATATTTGATGGAGAATGCAATGAGCAATTACCCTCACCTGCTTGCACCGCTGGATTTGGGCTTTACCACGCTAAAAAACCGTGTATTGATGGGTTCAATGCACACGGGGCTTGAAGAACATCCCGATGGTGCCCAACGTCTGGCTCAATTTTATGCAGAACGGGCTGCGGGAGGAGTCGCACTGATTGTGACCGGCGGTATCGCACCAAACCCTCAGGGCGTTGTTGCCGCAGGAGCAAGCGTCCTGAATAGTGAAGACCACCTGCCCCACCACAAGCTTATTACAGAAGCGGTACATCAGGCTGGGGGAAAGATTGCCTTGCAAATCCTGCATGCCGGACGCTATAGCTACCAGAAACATTCCGTTGCGCCTTCAGCCATTCAAGCGCCTATTAACCCCTTTATGCCTAAAGAAATGTCTGAGCATGACATCCAGCAGACAATAAAGGATTTTGCCCACTGTGCCCAACTGGCACAACGAGCAGGCTATGATGGCGTGGAAATCATGGGTTCAGAAGGTTATCTCATCAATCAGTTTCTGGTCACACGCACCAATCATCGACAGGACAAATGGGGGGGAACCTTCGAAAATCGCATGCGTTTTGCGATAGAAATTGTCAAAGCTGTCCGCGCTATCACGGGGGAACGTTTTATCATTATCTACCGCCTTTCCATGCTGGATTTAGTGGAAGATGGATCTAATTGGCAAGAGATTGAACAACTGGCACGGGAGATTGAAAAAGCAGGGGCATCCATTATCAATACCGGCATCGGTTGGCATGAAGCCCGTATCCCAACAATTGCCACAATGGTGCCCAGAGCCGGATTTAGCTGGGTTACGCAAAAATTAATGGGGAAAGTCAGCATCCCTCTAATTACAACCAACCGCATCAATAATCCCCAGGTTGCCGAACAAGTTCTCAGTGAAGGCTGCGCCGATATGATTTCTATGGCGCGTCCGTTTCTCGCTGATGCCGAATTTGTATTGAAAGCCGAACAAAATCGCGCTGATGAAATCAACACTTGCATAGGCTGTAACCAAGCCTGTTTGGACAGAATTTTTGTCGGCAAGCTGACGTCTTGTCTGGTTAATCCACGCGCCTGCCATGAAACTGAATTCATTGCCACTCCGGTAAAATCCCCTAAAACCATCGCTGTTATCGGTGCTGGGCCGGCGGGATTATCCTTTGCTGTCACAGCAGCCAACCGAGGACACCATGTCACGCTATTTGAACGAGAAAACCAAATCGGCGGGCAATTTAATATCGCCAAACAGATCCCCGGTAAAGAAGAATTCCATGAAACTTTACGCTATTTTGAACGCCAATTAGCATTAAATGGTGTCAAAGTACACCTTAGCCATACTGCAACTATCGACCAACTTTCATCATTTGATGAAGTCGTCATCGCGACAGGGATTATGCCACGCATCCCCAATATCGATGGTATTGAACATGAAAAGGTACTGACTTACCTTGATGTATTGAAACATAAACGGCAAGTTGGAAAACATGTTGCCATTATCGGTGCTGGAGGCATTGGTTTTGATACCGCTGAATACCTGAGTCAAAACGGGCAAAGTACCAGCTTGAGCAGCCATGCTTTTAGCCATGAGTGGGGAATTGATCGAACCATTATGCATAGGGGAGGATTACGCCCAGAAGGTGCACAGGTCGAGCGTTCCCCGCGTAAAATCTATCTGCTGCAACGCAAGGATTCCAAGGTCGGGGATGGCTTAGGAAAAACTACAGGTTGGGTGCATAAAACTAGCCTGTTAATGCGAGGCGTCACTATGTTAAACAGCGTTCAATATTTGAAAATTGATGATCAGGGATTGCATATCCGTCGTGGCGATGAACAACAATGCCTGGAAGTCGATAATGTGATTATTTGCGCAGGACAAGAGCCATTGAAAGCACTCTACCAACCGTTACAAACAATGGGGAAAAGTGTACATCTCATTGGTGGAGCAGATATTGCTGCTGAATTAGATGCACGCAGAGCAATCGCTCAAGGAGCCCAATTGGCGCTTAAAGTGTAGATCAAATCTAAAAGCAAGAACGGTGATAATTTATTATCACCGTTCTTAGACCAACTACTCTTAATTCCAACTCATGATTAACGCTGTGCCAGTCGATCAGCCACTGTACGAGACTCTTCGGCTTGACAAGCAGCTGCCGTAAACAGCACATCGGTAGAAGAGTTTAGGCCTGTCTCAGCAGAGTCCTGCAATACTCCAATAATAAAACCTATAGCAACAACCTGCATAGCTATTTCATTGGAAATACCGAACATGCTACATGCCAGAGGGATCAACAATAATGATCCACCAGCAACGCCTGATGCTCCACATGCTGCAATAACAGAAACGACACTCAGAAATATCGCTTGAGGAATGTCTACAGGTATACCCAGAGTATTCACGGCCGCTAATGTCAATACGGTAATCGTCACAGCCGCCCCCGCCATATTAATGGTGGCTCCCAAGGGAATGGAAACAGAATAAGTATCCTCATTAAGTTTCATGCGGCGGCACATTGCCATATTCACAGGAATATTGGCTGCTGAGCTACGGGTAAAGAACGCTGTTACGCCACTTTCGCGCAAGCAAGCAAAAACCAGAGGGTAAGGATTGCGGCGGATTTTCCAGAAGACAATCAATGGATTGACAACCAGTGCAACAACAATCATGCAACCAATTAGCACGGTTAACAGGTGAACATAGCCGAACAAAGTTTCAAAACCTGTAGTAGCAATCGTTGAGGAAACCAGTCCGAAAATACCAGTAGGTGCCAAACGGATAACAACACGTACAAGTTGTGTCACTGCCTCTGACAGGTCTTGAATCAATGCCTTAGTTGATTCGTTGGCATGACGTAAGGCAATCCCCAAACCAATTGACCATGCCAGAATCCCAACGTAGTTTCCTTTTAATATCGCATCAATCGGGTTAGCAACGATATTGATCAGTAATCCTCTTAACACTTCAATGATATTTGAAGGGGGTGACACATGAGTGTCACTCGTCACCAGAACCAACGTTGATGGAAACAACAAACTACCAATGACAGCCACAACAGCGGCACAGAATGTGCCTAACAGATACAAGATCAGAATGGGACGAATATTGCTTTTCTGGCCTATATTATGGTTCGCTATCGAAGACATGACCAAGATCCACACCAGAACAGGAGCTACCGCTTTCAACGCTCCTACGAAGAGAGTCCCTAGCAATTCAGCCGACTTAGCCGCGGAAGGTGCCAGCCAGGCCAGTAATATCCCTAGTATTAACCCGACAAGGATTTGTTTTACTAGGCTTCCTTGTGCAATATACTGCACAAAGCCTGTTTGTTGTTTTTTCATAGCCTTATCCATAGAAAACGATAAAGAGTAATTTATTGCAATATACAGATAACCCAACAATTGATAACAATTCATTTACATTTGTGTGATCGAAACTGCAATTTTCTCATCCAATATATTCTGAGGGATTCATAGTGTAATAGGCTCTTACCACAAGAAATAACAAATTAATCTATTAATTCAACTAATTACTAAAAAAGCGCATTCAGCAATAAGTGTAGATTATTTATTTAAAACGAATAGCATGGAGAAATTATTCTCCACTATTAATCAAATAGCGAAAGTGAAATTAACTGACAATAGATATAAATTTAGCCATTACACATGACAAATTACTCGTTAATGCTATTTTGTAAAATTTCATCGATCGATTAATTAATTGAAATATCTGAATGAATTAATTTTTACATTTAGGTAAACGTTCAATTGATCAGCAAAATTTTCTGTCTCGATACGGCTGATTTTGTTAAAGTGTGCCAGTCGATCTTTATGCCATCTTGAAGGGATTTCGAGATCATTTTATGACAACTGATATTAATTCCTTTTTATTACAAAGTATTTAATAGAAATTAACCATAAATGCACCATAAAAGTAAGATGTAATTCTTAATCCGTGTTTTAGGAACATTTGATGGAAATTGTAACAGACCTTATTTATGCACTCTGGCACCAAGATTACGAAACACTGGCTAATCCGTCGTTGGTATGGGCAATCTACATACTACTATTTACCATTCTGTTTCTGGAAAACGGGATATTACCTGCGGCCTTTTTACCAGGCGATAGCCTGTTGATATTAGTCGGTGTTTTAATTGCAAAAGAGACCATGAGTTTCCCTGTAACATTAGTCATTCTCACCACCGGAGCCAGCCTCGGCTGTTGGATCGGATATCTTCAGGGAAAATGGCTTGGCAATACAAAATTAGTTCAGGGCTGGCTGTCACATCTTCCTGCACATTATCATCAACGCGCACATAACTTATTCCATCGTCATGGCTTATCTGCCTTACTGATAGGTCGTTTTCTCGCTTTTATCAGGACATTGTTGCCAACACTGGCAGGACTTGCTGGGCTAAAAAATGGACGTTTTCAAATATTCAATTGGCTTAGCGGGTTCATATGGGTGGTTATTCTAACAACATTAGGTTATGCCCTTGGTAAAAGTCCTCTGTTCCGCCAGTATGAAGAATATTTGATGAGCTTTTTGATTCTGTTACCTGTGTGTCTATTGCTCATTGGTTTAATTGGAAGTCTGACTATCATTTGGCGCAAAAAGCGCACTAATAAGCCCCTATCATAAAGCTTTATTTTTCCTTGGGTTCCCCTGTGGTATGGTCGCGAACATACCACAGGGAATCACTCTTCTCGCATCTAACCTTGTCTATTAAGCTTCTACACTTAGCCACCTCAAACAATATTTAAGGTTGATTTGCAATATATTGTGATAATTTTTCATCTATTCATACTTTCATCTCCTGATAAAAGCGTCTATGTTTGAAATTCATCCATCGTATATTTAAGGAGACAGGCAATGCCACAAAAGAAAAGCTCTGAAGATCTACGTGCTGAATTACAATCTCTTGCGGATACGCTAGAAGAAGTCCTCAATAGCTCCAGTGATAACTCAAAAGCAGAACTGGAAAAACTACGCATCAAGGCAGAAAGAACGCTGAGAAATGCGCGTACTACGCTCAGTGAAGCTGGCGATAAGCTGATAGGTCAAACCAAAGAAATTGCAGGTCATGCGAATAGTTATGTTCGCGAAAATCCGTGGGCTGGTGTCGGTATAGGTGCTGCAATTGGCGTTGTATTGGGAGTTCTGCTTTCAAGGCGCTAATATGACCCAATCCCCTCACTCGAAAGGCCCAGGAAAATGGCTCTTTGATACTGTACGGCGAGTAGCAGCAATTGCTGTTCACATAGTTGAAACTCGTATCCAACTCGTTGCCGTTGAGTTGGAAGAGGGAGCAGCAACACTGGTACAACTGCTACTACTGGTAGGATTGACATTACTATTCGCAGGCTTTGGCTTGATGTGCCTATTGGTGCTGATATTCTGGGCCACCGATCCAGCCTACCGAATCACGGCAATAGCTATCACTGCCGGAATGTTACTGCTCCTCGCCGTATTTAGTGCAATATGGACGATAAAAAAGGCTCAAAAACTGACCTTTTTTAACGCGACTCGAACACAATTACATGTTGACCGCAAAATGCTGGAGGATGATTCTCATGAATAAATCTGGGTATCACCAGCGAAAGTTGCAAAAGCAGCAGCTATTAAAAGAGATCCAACAACAACGACAGTTAATTGCTGCATATAGCCGGAATTGGCTTGAAGTGGCACAGCCATATGATAAGGGTTGGCAAACTCTTGTTGCTTTTAAGCCCTATGTTGCCATCGGTTCTGGCCTTGCCCTGCTTTACGGATTCCGCCACCCCAGGCAGTTTTATCGCTGGTCACATCGTATAATCAACATCTTCAGGATCATAAAAATCGTACGAAACACACTATACAAAAATTAATACCATCGAATTCTTTCAAAAAAACTGCTTGAAATAGTTAATATTCCTTACTATCAACCAATAACACCTCTCCTTAAAATACTTCCCATCAGATAATGATTAACAAATCGTACTGTTCAGTCCGTTTTCTGGACAATAAAAGCTGAAACAGACAGTTTATTTATCGCGGCCTGCGGTATTTGTGGAGACAATCATGAAAAAATTTGAAGATAGTGGCCTATTGGTTGCCCGTATTTTAATATCCGTTCTTTTCATTATCGCAGGATATGGAAAACTAGGTGATGCCTATGCAGGAACGCAGGAATTTATGGAAGCCATGAAGGTGCCGGGAATTCTCTTGCCACTGACTATCTTACTTGAACTGGGGGGTGGGCTTGCTGTGATGTTTGGCTTATTGACTCGCACTACGGCTGTGTTTACATTTATTTTCTGTATCCTGACCGCGCTCCTGTTCCATAGCGATTTTTCAAATGACCTGAACATGACCATGTTTCTGAAAAACTTCTCCATCGGCGCAGGCTACCTGTTACTGGCTATGATAGGACCAGGAAGATTCAGTATTGACCATGTAATGAAGAAAAATTGGTAATCGAAGAAAAACAGATCATTGCCCTTTCTTTTTATAGCCCCTTCCTGTGTATTTGCAACAAGGGGCTTCATGATATTCTCTACATTCGCTTTATTATCTTGGTGGCATGTACCTTAATTGTTTTTTCACTCATGTTATTGCTTCGCAAACAATTTAGGGATTTCACGCAAGCACCAAGACTTGGCTTCTCCCATACTATCACGCCGCCATGCCATGATAATGTTGGTTTCATGGCTGTATTCCGAACCAATCACCCGCAAACGACCTTCGGCAATATCTTGTTCCACCATAGGGTATGGCATGGTTGCCACTCCCAATCCTGCCAAAAGCGCCTGACGTTTATCTTCCAATGAACTCACCGTCAAGCGCGGTTGTTTATCCAATAACTTAACCGTCAATACCGGACGCTCCCTTGCCGTATCAGCGACAGCTATTCCACGATATTTCACCCGTGTCGCATCAGACAAGGGTTCGGGTTCATGATGAATAGGGTGATCCGCACTGGCAACATAGACATTGTTAATAGAATAAAGTGTCCGTGAATTCACTTCGGCTGACGCCCTGAAATGAAGAGCCGGTGCAATCACAATATCAGCATATCCTGTTTCCAGACGTTCCCAAGCACCGGCTAATACTTCCGTCATTAACGAAAGTTGCGTATTAGATTTCGCCGCCAATTTATCCACGAGAGGGAACAGAGATGCCATTGGGAACAGCGCTTCACACACAATAGTCAGGTGTGTTTCCCAACCACGGGCGAGTGCTTCTGCATCTGCGGTCAATTTATCCGCAGCTTCAAGCAGTAACCGCCCTCGCTCCAATAGCATCCGGCCAACATTAGTAAATTTCGTGCGATGACCAGAGCGATCAAACAGTACAACGTCCAATTCCTCTTCCAATTTCTGCATGGTATAACTCAGCGCAGAAGGAACCCGACCCAACTCATCTGCTGCCGCAGCAAAACTTCCCCGTCGATCTATCGCATCCATTACCCGCAGGGATTCCAAAGTAAGCGCACGCTCTTTGCCCATATTTTTCTCAATCAGGAATTTTGAATATAGCCACCAGATTAACTGGCTAACATTTCAACGTCCAGATAATTAAGATCGACAGTCATAGATCTATAGTTTAAGAGGTAACAGCATGATAATAATGAGAACAGCAAATCAATGCGGAAAAGCCGATTATGGCTGGTTACAGGCTCGCTATACTTTTTCATTTGGCCACTATTTTGACCCAAAATTTTTGAACTATAGGACGTTGCGTGTTCTTAATCAGGAAGTTTTGGCGCCGAAAGCCGAGTTTCAACCCAAATCTTACCCTCATGTTGACGTCCTGAATATTATCCTGCAAGGAGAAGCTCAATATCGAGACAGTGAAGGTAATAACTTCCATGCACGCCAAGGGGATTGTTTGCTATTTTCTGCGCGTCAAGGGATTCGTTACAGTGAGCACAATACCAGTGACACGCTCCCATTGACACGGTTGCAACTCTGGCTCAATGCCTGTCCTCAGCAAGAAGCACGGCCACTACAGCATAGAGTTCTGCCAAATAAGCCGCTGACATTACTAGCCTCTCCTACGTCAGAAAACAATAGCCTGCATCTGCGCCAACAAGCGTGGATAAGCTATCTCGTACTTCAGCCGCATAACAGCCAAATTTTGTCTTTACATGGCAAACATGCTTACCTTCAATCCATCAGTGGTAATGCAATAATTAATGGCAACCAAAGCAGGGATATAAAGATTAAATGTGGGGATGGTGTATTTATTCAGGAAGAGCAGAACGTGATGTTACAAACGAAGACGCCATTTCGGGGCCTGCTGATTGATTTGGCTGACTATTAATTCCTTATTTATAAAGAAAAAGCCCTATAAAGCATCTGCTCTATAGGGCAAAATCTGTGAAGTTGACCGATAAGCCGGGTTCTGTCTTGGACAGCCATTCATCTAGGCCAGCACTTGCGCACTGGCTCAAGCAACCTACCCGGGTTCGGTACGGGCCGTACCATGCGAACCCCTATTTGGTCTTGCTCCGGGTGGAGTTTACCGTGCCACGAACTGTTGCCAGTCGCGCGGTGCGCTCTTACCGCACCCTTTCACCCTTACCTGATCCCAAAATTGCTTTTACAAACAAAGCTAGGCCATCGGCGGTTTGCTCTCTGTTGCACTAGTCGTAGGCTTTCACCTCCCAGACGTTATCTGGCACCCTGCCCTATGGAGCCCGGACTTTCCTCCCCTTTACTTCTCCCGAGAGAGCGGTAAAGCAGCGACTGTCTGGTCAACTCCGGCGCGGATTATAAGAGGTTTAATATCCAATGTATAGGGTTTTCACGCGTCTTCTTCAATTTGTCCCAAGGTCGTGTTTTGATCGAGTGAATAACGATACAAGGCATTTTTCTTCACACCATGGATCTCTGCTGCCAATGCCGCCGCCTTTTTCAATGGCAGCTCTTTTTGCAGTAATGCCAATGTCCGCAAGGCTTCCTGTGGCAAGCTATCCTCGGCGGGCTTATGATACCCTTCCACAATCAGAACCATTTCTCCGCGGCGACGAGTTTCATCTTCCTTGACCCATGCCACAAGCTCACCTGCGGGCATTCCTTGAATCGATTCCCACGTTTTGGTCAATTCTCGTGCCAACACGATATAGCGATCGGCACCCCATACTTTCACAATATCTTCTAAACTGTCCAACAGACGATGTGTCGATTCGTAGAAAATCAGTGTACGCGGCTCTTGTGCTAATTCACGCAAGGTATCCTGACGTCCCTTACTTTTAGCGGGCAAGAAGCCTTCATAACAAAAACGATCTGAAGGCAAGCCAGCAGCAGACAATGCTGTAATGGCAGCACAAGGGCCAGGTAGTGGAACCACATTGATACCGGCTTCACGGCAACGGCGAACCAGATGATAACCCGGATCGTTAATCAACGGCGTACCGGCATCAGATACCAATGCGATACTCGCTCCTTGTTCGAGTTTCGTAAGCAATTGATCTGCTTTTTGCTGTTCATTATGATCGTGAAGTGCGAACATGCGCGCATTAATGGCAAAATGTTGAAGCAACAAGCCAGTGTGTCGCGTATCTTCGGCTGCAATCAGATCGACATGTTTAAGAACTTCAAGAGCACGCTGAGTAATATCCCCCAGATTTCCAATAGGGGTTGGTACAACATACAGCGTGGATGTCGTAACCGCTGCTCGATTGGTTTGATTCATTGTTTCATCCGAATGACCGATTTAAAATTGAGCATCTTTGAAAAAAACATCACTGGATACAGTATGCTTCCCTCAATTTTTGTGCGTTTAAAAACTGGTTTAATCTATACAGCACTGCTGTCAATTATGATTATTGCAGGGTGTACCATGCCCAAACAGCAAGGGCAACCAACTTCTAAGCCTCAGGATAAGATCAGCGCAGAGATTAACCGCTACCAGGCCATTATTGACGCAGCACACAATCAACCAACGCTAGATGTTATCCGTGCTTATATCGCATTAGGCTCCTACGCACCAGATGAAGCTGCCCGCAAAAAAAACCTCGATGAAACCTGGCAATTACTGACGCAACTCTCCCCACAGCAAATGAGCGAATTAGTGATTAATGCCAATGAGTATACGTTGCAGGGCTGGCTTGATTTACTCAATACCTATCAGACCAATAAACTGGATCTTGATAAACTGCGCCTCGCTATTCACGATTGGCAAATCCGTTATCCAAATAACCCTGCGGCACACAGTTTACCTATTGCCTTGCAACAAATGCTACAAGAAGCCAGCGGCAGCCATGCCACAATTGGGTTATTTCTGCCTTTGAGTGGTCCGGCTAAAATATTTGGTGATGCCATTCGCCAAGGTTTCCTTGATGCCCAAAAAGGATTACCAAAACCATCGTTGCCAGAATCATCGTTGCCAGCAAATGCCACCGATCCAAACGGTGCCGTTAACGCCGAACCATCTGCCAACCCTGAAAATGCCAGCACTGCAAACTCAGGGAATGCTGGTGCTGCCACAACGGAACCGGAAATAGGTGCGATCACAGATACAGCATCCCCAGAGACAGCATCTCCGACAACCACAACCTTTTCTACAATTAATGATGCTCCTGTCAATAATCAGACTATAAAAGTCTATGACACCAACAGCCAACCCCTTACCGAGCTGCTGGAACAGGCTAAACAAGATGGTGTCACTCTGGTGGTTGGACCTTTACTGAAACCCAATGTGGAACAACTAGCTCAAATTGAAACTCCACTAAATATTCTGGCGCTCAATGAACTCGATATGCCACAAAGTCGGCCGAATATCTGTTATTTCTCACTCTCTCCTGAAGATGAGGCAAAAAATGCCGCCATGCATATCTGGCAACAGCAAAAACGCAGCCCTTTGGTACTCATACCTCGCACTGAATTAGGTAACCGAGTTGCACAAGCCTTTGCACAAGAGTGGCAAAAGCTGGGTGGTCAGACGGTATTACAACAATCTTTTGGCACGCTGGATGAAATGAGGCAATCCATGAATCGTGGTATTGGCATTCGTTTGTCTGGCACGCCAGTTATTTCCACAACCCCAGCCATGGGTCCCGTCGATGCTGTTTATATTGTCGCAACAGCAAATGAACTGACAATTATCAAGCCAATGATCGATATGGCAATCAGCTCCCGTAAAAAACCAGCACTTTATGCCAGCTCACGCAGTAATAAAGCAGGTTCAGGCGCTGATTTCCGCCTGGAAATGGATGGCATACAGTTTAGTGACATCCCTCTGCTAACAGGCATAAATGTGCCGTTAATGCAGCAAGCAGCCAAGAAATTCACCAATGATTATTCTCTGATGCGTCTCTATGCGATGGGCATTGATGCATGGTCACTAGCCAATCAATTTACGCAAATGCAGCAAGAAATAGGATTTCATTTGAGCGGTGCTTCGGGGGAACTATCCGTGATGGATAACTGTACTATCTTGCGTCAGTTGCCTTGGATGCAATTCAATAATGGTCGCATAACCCTTGAAAATGCCAATAACACCAAAAATACCAATAGCACGGAAGGTATCGATAACATAGAAAGCACCGATAGTACTACTCGAGGAGAAAATCCCGGAAGTGAATAATTTTCTGTGATTAAAGGTATCGTGGTCATTTCAGGATGAAAAAACCAACAGACAATCGCTACGCGCTGGGGCGCCATTATGAACATCAGGCTAAACTGTTTTTGCAAAAACAAGGGCTTGTCTTTGTTGCTGAGAATGTAAAAATTCGTGGCGGGGAAATCGATCTGATTATGCGTGACAGGCATACATGGGTATTCGTTGAAGTTCGTTTCCGCCGAAATGCACAATATGGTGGCGCCATTGCTACAATTACTCAAAGTAAGCGCAGAAAGCTCTTGTATACAGCTGCTGTCTGGCTGTCCCGACGCAATGAATGTCTGGAAACGGCATCATGTCGCTTCGATGTTTGTGCAATAACAGGACAGAAATTTGAATGGCTGAAAAATGCCTTCACCCTGAATGAGAGCCTATTTTAATAGGTTCTCAATTTTCTCGCTAAATAAATAATTCCAATATACATAGGTCATAACGTGCTGGATAGAATTAAAGTCTGTTTTACAGAAAGTATTCAAACTCAGATCGCAGCAGCAGAAGCATTACCCGACGCCATATCACGCGCCGCGATGATGATGGTTCAATCACTGCTGAGCGGCAACAAAATTCTTTGCTGTGGTAATGGTGGATCTGCCGCAACGGCACAGCGTTTTACTGCCAGCATGATCAATCGGTTTGAAACGGATCGGCCAAGCCTGCCAGCTCTGTCATTGAATACTGATAATGTGGTGATCACCGCTATCGCCAATAGTAAACAGCCTGACGAAATCTACGCCAAACAAGTCAGGGCCCTGGGACAAGCAGGGGACGTCCTGCTTGCTATTTCTACACACGGGAACAGTCGAGATATTATCAAAGCAGTAGAAGCTGCTGTTACACGTGATATGACTATCGTTGCGCTGACGGGTTACGATGGCGGTGAACTGGCGGGCTTACTAGGTCCTCAGGATGTTGAGATACGTATTCCCTCACATCACAGCATCAGGATCCAAGAAGTTCATATGTTGACAATCAACTGTCTGTGCGACTTAATCGACAACACGTTATTCCCTCATCAGGATGAATAAGGAGCCAGCTAATGCGGTTATTTTCTCTATTATTGGTATGTTTTAGTGCAATTCTGTTACAAGGATGTATTGGTGCCGCTGTCGTAGGTTCCGCTGCAATTGCCACAAAAGCCGGTTCAGATCCGCGAACCATTGGGCAACAAGTTGACGACACTACACTGGAAGCTCGTGTCAGCAATGCCATCAGCAAAGATCCACAGATTAAGGCACAAACCCGCATAGCAGTGACTGTGTATCAAGGCAAGATTCTTTTAACCGGGCAAAGCCCCAATATGGCCCTGGCCGAGCGGGCAAAACAGATTGCTTCAAAGGTTGAAGGCACAGATGTGATATATAATGAGATCCGTCAGGGCAATCCCATTACCCTAGGCACGGCCTCCACTGATGCCTGGTTAACAACCAAAGTGCGCTCCAAAATTTTAACCAGTGATGCCGTGAAGTCATCCAGCATCAAAGTGGTAACAGAAGATGGTGAAGTCTTTTTGTTTGGCATCGTCACCCGACAAGAGGGGGTTGCGGTTGCGAAAATCGCCAGCGAAACCAGTGGAGTAAAACGTGTAACAACAGCATTTACTTATCTGAACTAAAAATCATTAGGGCGGCATTAATCAATACCGCCCGATCTCACATCCTGTACTCGACTCCCACCTCAAGTTATTTTGCTTTAAGTAATTCACTCCCCCCATTAACTGCATTTGCCGCAAAATCCATTGCTGACGTTGCAGTACATATCTGGAAGGCGCATTCACTTTATAACGATGAGGGTTTGGCAACACAGCAGCAAGCAATGCAGATTCAGTAGCTGTCAATCGACAGGCTGGCTTGCCAAAGTAATGTTGAGCCGCTTCCTCAACACCAAAAATACCATTGCCAAACTCAGCAATATTGAGATAGACCGTTAAAATACGTTTCTTTGACCAGAGTAATTCCAGTACGGCAGTCATTCCCGTTTCTAATCCCTTTCTTATCCAACTACGCCCTTCCCATAGGAATAAATTTTTAGTGGTTTGCTGGGAAATTGTCGATGCCCCTCGAATTCGCTTCTCATATTTTTTGTTATATGCCATAGCATTTTCGATAGCTTCAAAATCAAATCCCCAATGTTTTGGGAATTTTTGATCTTCCGCTGCGATAACAGCTAACGTCATATAAGGTGAAATATGATTCTGATCCACCCATGAAGAACGAGAAACATAAGACAAATTAATTGATATTAAAGAAACAATTTGTCTCTCTATCATCATCATAGAAAACGGCACTGGTAAAAATGAAAAGGCAATTACAGCAATGAACCACAAAACCGTGATCGACACGACAATTCTTTTCAGCCAGCGCCACAATATTGAAAAAGGATTTCTCATCCGGTTACTCAATCATTTCCAATATTTTCCTAACCAACTTATCAATTCCTTTTTCTGCCTGAGCCAAAGATTCTGCGAGCATATAAGCTGGTGTTGTTACAATTTTGTTTTCAAAATCAATGACAATGTCATCAACAGGGCACTCCACATGTACCCCTCCCATTCTCTCTATTTGAGCCACAGTTTCTGGATCATTGCCGATGGTTACTTTTATCGGTTTGCCTAATATTTTAGGCACCATAACAGGGGCAATGCACATGAACCCCATCGGTTTACCTTGCTGATGCATATTTCGCACTATACTCAAAAATTCTTTATTTATTTCACAATCCGATCCTTTGAATGCGAAATTACATAAATTCTTAGCCGCACCAAAACCACCAGGAATAATTAGCGCATCCAACTTATCAATATTAATTTCGGATAAAGGCTGTATATTTCCTCTTGTTATGCGAGCTGACTCTTCCATTATGTAGCGGATTTCTGGTTTCTCTTCTCCGTTAAGGTGATTAATAACATGATGTTGTACCTCATCAGGCGAAAAAAAAGACACTTCAGAGCCAAGACGGCTTAAAGAGAGCATAGTGAGAACTGATTCGTGAATTTCACTTCCATCGTACACTCCACATCCACTTAATATAACAGCAACAGATTTCATATTTCTCTCCATTTGTAGTAGATTAATGCTTAACCCCTTAGAGGGTTAAACACCAATCTTCATCACAGATTTTAATGAATCTTGTAACAAAAAATCTTATCTTTGCTATGTTGGTACTTGTATTGTGTGTGAAAGAATTCTTTAATTACTCGCATCGAAAATAAACCTTAGATAAGCGGGTAAACAAGTTTCCCTGGTGTTGGCGCAGTATTAGCGCACCCCAACTTCGGTTGGGGTTATTTTTTTGTAACGCTTGATAACCAGTTTCTTAATATTTCTATATCTTGCTTCCATTCCAACTTTAACTCATCCACCCATTCCTGAACATTATCCCACCACGCAGGTAAATCCGGTGATTGAATCTGCTGTGCCAATTGCTGCAAATGGCGTAATCCTACTGAACCAGCTGCTCCCTTGATTTTATGCGCCTCCTCCGTAATGCCTTTTTGATCTCTGGCAGTCATATTGGAGTCCAGTAAAGCAAGGTAATTTGGCATCATGTTTTCAAAAATAATCAGGTTGTCTGTGATCATTTTTGGCCCAACCAATTCGATATATTGGTTAAGCATCTCCGTATCCAGCCGTTCTTCATCCTGATTCACAATATCAACTTCCACTAAGGCAGTGTCAGATTCAGAGCCCTTACCCCAATATTTTTCTATTACGGCAGTCAACGCCTTGACAGATAACGGCTTATTGAGCACATCATCCATTCCCGCATCAAGGTATTCTTTTTTATCCTTTAATACATTAGCCGTCAGCGCGATCAAAGGAGGCAAGGATTGGGAGGAGTAACGCTGGTGCAATTGGCGGGAGATATCCAGCCCCGTCATATCCGGTAATTGGATATCCAGTAACACTAAGTCATATTCATCAGGATCAAACATTGCCAGTGCATCATGACCATTCATGGCAACATCCACACTGTTCCCCAACTTCTCCAGAACAGAACGGGCTACAATAACGTTCAATTCAATATCTTCTACCAGTAAGATATTCAGTGCTGGCAATGGCATAGTATCTTGTTCAACCTTCCCTTTCGGGTGTTCATCAATGGCTGGTGCAACGACAGACAAGGTAAAGCAAGAACCTTTGCCCAACGTACTTTTCACCACAATGTCCCCTCCCATGCTTAAAGCAAGACGCTTCGAAACTGCAAGGCCAATCCCAGTTCCGGTTGCAGGACGCCCACCAGCGCTGTCTTTAACCTGGTAATACATGGCAAAGATTTTTTCCAGCTCGTCAGAAGGAATACCAATGCCGGAATCCGTCACTTCAAAGAATAGGAGTTCCTCTTCTTCTTCACACCAGATACGAACTTTAATCTCGCCTTCAGGCGTAAATTTCACGGCATTACTAATCAGGTTCCACAAAATTTGTCGCAAACGGGTTCCATCAGTCAGCACTTTTGTTGGTAGTGGCAACTCTGGCTCTAGAACAAATTTAATTCCCTTAGGCTGCGCTAATAAACCTGCAATATTTTCTAAATCTGTCATGAAACCGGTGAAATCAATCGGTTGGTTATCAAGTTGGATTTTGCGGCGCTCAATTTTATCTAACTCTATAATATCATTGAAAATATTACCCAATGTAATGGCGCTAACATGGATTGTTTCTAGATACTTACATTGCTCTGGCGTTAAGTCGGTATCCATCAAAATTCGACTCAAGCCCACAATGCCATTTAAAGGCGTACGAAGCTCGTGGCTAATCGTAGAGATAAAAGTTGTCTTATCCCTGCTGGCGTTTTCCAATGCGTCTTGATAGCGTTTACGCTCCGTTATATCGCGCCCAAATCCCATTAATCCATGTCGCTTGCCAACACGATCATAAAAAGGGACTTTCCTAAGTTCAAAACAAGCCTTGCGTCCATCGGGGTAAACTAACCATTGTTCATAGGTCAGGGATACATTGTGGCGAAATACTTTTTCATCGGTTTCCATCACCTTGCTGGCAATTTCTTTATCGTAAACATCTGTCGGCGTCAGGCCAATAAGCTGCTTTTCGCTTTTGCCAGTCAGTAATTCCATCGCCCTATTACAACCGGAAAATTCATTATCTTCATTGCGGTAATAAACCAAATCTGGGGAAGCATCCAGAAATGAACGCAACAGTATCGATTGCTGCTCAAGCTCAATCTGGGTTTTCTCACGCTGTTCCATTTCCAATTTGAGTTTATCCAACAAAACCAAATGGGCTTTTTCCGCCTTCTCTCTGTCACTAATCTCTTGGTTCAATTGATCGATGTTTTCTTTGAGTTGTAGGTTTAATTTCGCATCACGCTGGCGGGATTCTTCAAGTTGTTCTACTACGATGGAGAGAAAATAAACTGCCCAGGGGGTAATTAACAAACCAAAAAAGATGGAACGAATTAAATCAATACTCTGTACTTCCCCATGTAGTACAAATGTCACCGCCATCTGCATCGCCATCGCAAGAACGACTAAAGCTGATGCAAGTAATATAGAAAAACGTACCAGCCCCAGCTTCATCATCAAATCTACATAATATTGGGCAAGTCCTCGAATCAGCTTCATAACAGCTCCCAGTGAAATCTTTTCCAGTAAAGTTACTAGATTGAATCATAACGTAAAAAAGTCCCAACTTCGTTACGGAATATCCCCCTTAACTTCTCACAAAGAATAAAAATGAAAATTATAAGAATAATTATGCAAATAAATTTCATTGATTTAATTTTGATCAGAAAAGCACCGATAACTTCCTCTTACAAATTAAAAAATACACAATATAAATCTAATTTTATATAAAATCTTAGATTAATATATCAAAATGGTTGCTTTTTAAAGCATATCCAAAATAGATAATGTGGTGATTTTAGTGATATAACTCACATCATTTAAGAGGAATGATCTTAGTCACAAAATACAAAAAATCGACATTTACTTATAAAAACCAACAAATTAAATAAAAATTATCAACAAAAAACGTGTTTTAACACGATTTGACCAACACTGTTTTTACCGTTAAGTTGGGAATTCGCTGAAAATCACCTGTCAGATGATCCTCTGGCTCATATTTATGCAGTGATAGATAACATAACATCATTTTGATTCACCGCTTGTTAATGCCAATAAAACAAGTGGCGTTTTACTGAGGGCGCAAATTAGACGCCTGTAGAAAAAATATATATCGATAACCTCGCGAGTGATGTGAGAGTCGGACAGAACTTGGGGAGCTTTACAATGTTGTATGATAGATTGCAGGAAAAAGATAACTGTGGCTTTGGGTTAATTGCACATATTGAAGGAGAGCCAAGCCACAAGGTGGTACGCACAGCCATATACGCACTGGCTCGGATGCAACACCGAGGTGCAATTCTGGCAGATGGAAAAACGGGTGATGGCTGTGGTTTGTTAATGCAAAAACCAGACCGTTTCTTTCAAATGATTGCCAGTGAGCAGTCATGGCGGCTCGCTAAAAATTATGCCGTCGGCATGTTGTTTCTAAGCCAGGATGCCAAAATCGCCCAATTATGCCGTGATATTATTGAACAGGAGTTACAACACGAAACCCTATCTATTGTGGGTTGGCGGGAAGTTCCTATCAATCGCGATATCTTAGGTGATATTGCCCTATCAAGCCTTCCTCGCATTGAGCAAGTCTTTATCAATGCACCTGCCGGATGGCGAGCGCAAGATCTGGAACGCCGCCTGTTCGTTTCTCGACGCCGTATAGAAAAACGTATCACTGACAATGACTTTTATATTTGCAGCCTGTCCAATCTGGTCACAATTTATAAAGGATTGTGCATGGCTGCGGATTTACCGCGTTTCTACCCCGATTTGGCTGACCTGCGCATGGAGTCTGCCATCTGTTTGTTCCACCAACGCTTTTCAACCAATACCGTTCCCCGCTGGCCGCTGGCACAACCCTTTCGTTATCTGGCTCACAATGGGGAAATCAATACCATTACGGGAAACCGAGAATGGGCGAAAGCACGAGCCTATAAGTTCCGTACACCACTGATCCCTGACTTACATACTGCTGCACCTTTTGTTAATGAAACCGGTTCCGATTCCAGTTCACTGGACAATATGCTGGAACTGTTTCTCAATGGCGGTATGGATTTAATCCGCGCAATGCGTCTGCTCGTTCCACCGGCATGGCAGAATAACCCTGATATGGATGATGATCTGCGTGCGTTCTTCGATTTTAATTCCATGCACATGGAACCTTGGGATGGGCCGGCCGGCATCGTTATTTCTGATGGGCGTTATGCCGCCTGTAATTTGGATCGTAATGGCTTACGCCCTGCCCGCTATGTGATTACCAAAGATAAGCTGATTACCTGTGCTTCTGAAGTCGGTATTTGGGATTACAAACCCGATGAAGTCGTCGAGAAAGGCCGTGTCGGGCCAGGTGAGTTAATGGTTATCGATACCTATGAAGGACGTATTCTCCACTCAGCGGAAACTGACAATGATTTAAAAAGCCGTCACCCTTATAAAGAATGGCTAGAAAAAAACGTCAAACGTTTGATTCCATTTGAAGAGTTGCCGGAAACACAAGTCGGGCAGAGAGATTTAGATGATCGCCTGTTGGCAACTTATCACAAGCAGTTTGCCTACAGTAATGAGGAATTGGATCAAGTTATCCGCACCCTTGGTGAAAATGCTCAAGAGGCGACCGGCTCAATGGGAGATGACACACCGTTTGCCGTGCTTTCCAGCCGTCCTCGTATTATCTACGACTATTTTCGCCAGCAATTCGCTCAGGTCACTAACCCTCCCATCGATCCATTACGTGAAGCTCATGTGATGTCCCTGGCTACCCGCATTGGGCGAGAAATGAATGTCTTTTGTGAAGCGGAAGGACAAGCTCATCGGTTATGCTTTCAATCGCCAGTCCTGCTCTACTCTGATTTCGTACAACTGACAACACACCAAGAATCCTATTATCGCGCTGATACGCTGGATTTGACTTTCAATTCACAGGAAATCACCCTGAAACAGGCTGTGCTAGCTTTATGTGAAAGGGCAGAAGAACTCGCCCGCAATGGTGCAGTATTATTAGTACTCTCCGATCGCAATATTACACCAGAAAGAGTCCCCATCCCTGCACCAATGGCTGTCGGTGCGATCCAACACTGCCTGGTTGAGAAAAACCTGCGCTGCGACACTAACTTGATCGTAGAAACCGCCAGTGCACGTGATCCACATCATTTTGCAGTGTTGATTGGTTTTGGCGCTACCGCTATTTACCCCTATTTGGCCTATGAATCACTGGGAAAAATGGTGGATGATGGCACAATCAATGCGCCATATACCCGCGTGATGCTGAATTATCGCAACGGCATCAATAAAGGGCTGTATAAGATTATGTCCAAAATGGGCATCTCCACCATTTCCTCTTATCGCTGCTCTAAGTTGTTCGAAGCCGTTGGTTTACACCTGGATGTGACAGATATCTGCTTCAATGGTGTTGTCAGCCGCATTGGAGGGGCAGATTTCAGCGATTTTGAACAAGATCTGCGGAATCTTGCCAAACGGGCATGGTTGCATCGCCACTCCATCGATCAAGGGGGACTGCTGAAATATGTCCATAATGGGGAGTATCACGCTTATAACCCTGATGTCGTCAAAACATTGCAGACCGCTGTTCACAGTGGCAACTACAGTGATTACCTGAAATATTCCGAACTGGTCAATGGGCGCCCCATCACCACCTTGCGGGATCTGCTTGCCCTTGTGCCTAAAGGTGATCCCACCAATATTGCAGATGTTGAACCCGCAGAAGCACTGTTCAAACGTTTTGATACCGCAGCCATGTCAATTGGCGCACTTAGCCCCGAAGCTCATGAAGCGCTGGCAGAAGCGATGAATACACTAGGGGGCTTTTCTAATTCTGGAGAAGGTGGCGAAGATCCCGTTCGTTATCGTACCAAGAAAGTTTCCCGCATCAAGCAAGTTGCCTCCGGCAGATTTGGCGTTACACCAGCGTATTTAGCCAGTGCCGATGTGATCCAGATAAAAGTCGCCCAAGGCGCAAAACCAGGGGAAGGAGGCCAATTGCCAGGGGATAAGGTAACGCCTTATATTGCCAAATTGCGTTACTCCGTTCCGGGCGTTACCCTGATTTCTCCACCACCACATCACGATATTTATTCAATCGAAGATCTGGCCCAATTGATTTTCGATCTTAAGCAAGTGAATCCGCAGGCGTTGATCTCCGTCAAACTGGTTTCAGAACCTGGCGTAGGAACCATTGCCACAGGTGTCGCCAAAGCCTATGCCGACCTGATCACTATTGCCGGTTATGATGGCGGAACAGGTGCCAGCCCTCTCTCTTCTGTCAAATACGCGGGTTGCCCGTGGGAATTGGGACTTGTAGAAACCCAACAAGCACTGGTTGCCAATGGATTACGCCATAAAATCCGCCTTCAGGTTGATGGTGGTTTGAAAACAGGGATGGATATCATTAAAGCGGCTATTTTAGGCGCAGAAAGTTTCGGTTTTGGCACTGGCCCAATGGTTGCTCTCGGCTGTAAATATTTACGCATTTGTCACTTAAATAACTGTGCCACAGGTGTTGCTACACAAGATGAAAAACTACGTCAATCTCATTATCACGGCCTGCCAGAAAGAGTCATTAACTATTTCCACTTTATTGCGCAGGAAACACGTGAACTGATGGCACAATTAGGGGTAAAAAAACTTACCGATTTAATTGGTCGAACAGACTTGCTGGAAATACTTGAGGGAATTTCAGCCAAGCAAAGCAAGCTCAATCTCGAACCATTACTGGAAACGGTAGAACCCCATATCGGCAAAGCGTTGCATTGCACAGAAGGTAATCCTCCTTTTGACCAAGGTACGCTAAATCAATTGATCGTCGCCCATGCTATGCCTTATATAGAAAATGCACAAAGCAAGTCGTTCTATTTTGATATCCAAAATACCGATCGCTCTGTTGGCGCTTCTCTTTCCGGTGAGATTGCAGCTCGGTATGGCGATCAAGGGCGGGCTACCGATCCGATCAAACTGTATTTCAATGGAACGGCTGGACAAAGTTTTGGTGTCTGGAATGCTGCCGGCGTCGAACTGACTTTAATTGGCGATGCCAATGATTATGTCGGTAAAGGTATGGCTGGCGGCTGTATTACTATCCTTCCTCCTGTCGGCTCAGCATTTAAAAGTAATGCAGCCACTATTATCGGCAATACCTGCCTTTATGGTGCAACAGGCGGGAAACTCTTTGCTGCCGGACATGCCGGTGAACGCTTCGCAGTACGTAATTCAGGTGCCATCACCGTTATTGAGGGGATCGGCGACAATGGCTGTGAATATATGACTGGCGGGATCGTCTGTGTTCTGGGCAGCACTGGCGTAAATTTTGGCGCAGGTATGACAGGTGGATTTGCTTACGTACTTGATGAATTTGATGACTTCCGCAAACGCGTCAATCCAGAACTGGTAGAAGTTCTCTCAATAGACACCCTTGCCATTCATAAAGAACATCTGCGGGGACTAATCACCGAACATGTCCGTCTGACAAACTCTCAACACGGTGAAAGCATATTGGAAAATTGGTCTCAATGGGTCAATAAGTTTGCTTTGGTTAAACCTAAATCCAGTGATGTCAATGCGTTGTTGGGGCACCGTAGCCGTTCTTCTGCCGAATTGCGGGTTCAGGCACAGTAAGGAGTCAATAATGAGTCAAAATGTTTATCAATTTATCGACTTACAACGTGTCGATCCTCCTAAAAAATCATTGAAAATCAGAAAAATAGAATTTATTGAGATTTATGAACCATTTTCTGAAATTCAGGCACAGGCACAAGCAGATCGCTGTCTCTCTTGTGGTAACCCGTATTGTGAATGGAAATGTCCGGTACATAACTACATTCCAAATTGGCTAAAACTCGCCAATGAAGGACGCATCATCGAAGCAGCGGAATTATCCCACCAGACTAACAGCCTACCGGAAGTCTGCGGGCGGGTCTGTCCGCAAGATCGCCTGTGTGAAGGCGCTTGTACCCTGAATGACGACTTCGGTGCTGTCACTATCGGCAACATTGAACGCTATATTAATGACACGGCTATTGCGATGGGCTGGAAACCGGATATGTCGCATGTCATCCCAACCGGTAAACGTGTCGCCGTGGTTGGGGCAGGGCCAGCAGGATTAGCCTGTGCAGATGTCCTGACGCGTAATGGCGTACAAGTGGTGGTCTACGACCGCCATCCTGAAATTGGTGGCTTACTCACATTTGGTATTCCCGCCTTTAAACTAGAAAAAGAGGTGATAATTCGCCGCCGTGAAATATTTTCCGGAATGGGTATTGAATTCCGTCTAAACACAGAGATAGGCCGAGATATCACTCTGGCTGAACTCACCAAAGAATTTGATGCCGTATTTCTTGGGGTGGGTACATATCAATCCATCCGCGGTGGACTGGAGAATGAAAACGCTGACGGAGTATATGATGCCTTGCCTTTCTTAATCGCCAACACCCGTCATTTGATGGGTTACTCTTCTCTACCTGAACAACCTTATGTCGATATGAAGGGTAAACGTGTTCTGGTACTGGGCGGCGGTGATACAGCAATGGACTGCGTCCGTACTTCGATTCGCCAAGGTGCAGCCCATGTTATCTGTGCCTATCGACGGGATGAAGAAAATATGCCCGGCTCTCGTCGTGAAGTAAAAAATGCTAAAGAAGAGGGTGTAGAGTTTCGTTTTAACCTGCAACCAATTAGCATTGAGATTAATAGTGCAGGACGGGTTTGTGGCGTCAAGGTCGTGAAAACACAACTGAGTGCCATAGATGAAAAAGGCCGTCGTCAGGCTGAGATTATTCAAGATTCCGAATTTTTGATAGAAGCCGATGCGGTGATCATGGCATTTGGTTTCAAACCTCACACCATGAGCTGGCTGGATGAACATCAAGTCAAGCTCGATCAAAAAGGTCGCATTATAGCGCCTGAATCCAGTGAACTACCTTTCCAAACCAGTAATCCTAAAATATTCGCAGGTGGGGATGCTGTACGTGGCTCTGACTTGGTAGTGACCGCCATTGATGAAGGTAGAAAAGCCGCTTTCAGTCTCCTCGACTATCTTGAAATCTAATATTCCATTCTTTTTTCTAATGACTTCTCCGACATTTTAGTCGGAGAAGATCCCCCCAAATAAAAATCTCAACATTTTTTTATTTTCTTTTACTACCAGATTACTTGTATTTTTGAGATTTATGCGACTATTCTTATATTCTAAAGTCAAATATATCGATTTAATTCCCTGCTCATTATAGCAACACAGAAAAAGTGCCATACCGTAATACGGCAATAAGGTTTACCTTTTCCGAAAGGGAAACTGATTAGCGTAACTAATTAAATAGAAATGAAATATTAGTAAAGACTATTAAAGTGATAATAACAGGTAGAAATATATGCGCTTATTCACCCAGATACTCTGCTTCTCTTTTATATCCTTAGCGAGTTTTCCCTCACTGGCCAGATTTTCTACTCCTGCCAAAATTATGCAGCAAGTGCAAGAAAGAGGGGTAAATTCTGTTGTAGCAGAGATAAACGCAGAACATAAACAGGACAAAATTATCCAGAATATTGCGACCGGTGATAAACAATGGCTGCAAGTTGCCTTTAAGCTATCCCCTAATATCCATCCAGAATTTTCTCAGCAAATTACTAATGCCCTATCAGTTGCTTTAACTGAAAATCCTGTAGAGGTATTGTCACTGACAAAATCACATCGCACCCTCTCATTCACTGATATCTGCAATATACCTCCAACTATCAGAGGACTCAGCCAACAGAGAGCATTTGCCAAGAAAATGATAGATAGCCTAAGAGCTGCGGAAAAATCGAATAGGGGAAAAAACCAATATAATATCGAAGCCTGTATATGGGAATTTGAGAAAGTGCTTAGTTACATGTAAGGCTAATATGCTAAAAATAAAGGAGATCAACGTCTCCTCTATTTTCATCTTAACGAAACCCTTCACTTTCCAAGCTGCGGTCTTTCTGACAGTAACTTGAAATCTATTGGGTATGAGCTTTGAACAATTATTTTACGACGCGCAAGGCTGGGCGGCCTTTTGGCGGTTGAGGGGGTTCGTCATCTGGCGAATCATCATCGTGAGAAGCCTTTCTATCACGCTTACTAGTATGGATCGGCACCAAATTATCCGCTTCTGGCAGATCCGTTTCTTCTGACGCAATATCATCCGCGTCATAGGCAAGTTCTGGCTCAAACATCATTCCTGCGCCATTTTCACGGGCATAAACCGCAATCACAGCTGCCATTGGAACAGTCACTTGACGGCCAACACCACCAAATCGGGCATTGAACCTCACTTCATCGTTCGTCAATTGCAAATTGCCAACCGCTCTCGGCGAGATATTCAAAATAATTTGCCCATTTTGTGCATATTCCATCGGGACGTTAACGCCATAAAAGTTAACATCCACAACAATATGTGGGGTCATGTCATTATCCAACAGCCATTCATAATGTGCCCGCAATAGATAGGGGCGGCGTGGAGACATTTGAGTCATCTCCATATATTAACTCCGTGATTGTAAACGCATTTCACGTTCAGCTTCCGTCAATGAAGCCAAGAATGCGTCACGCTCAAATACACGCTGCATATAGACTTGCAGATCTTTGGCTCCTGGTCCTGATAACTCAATCCCCAAGACAGGCAAACGCCACAGCAGCGGAGATAAATAACAATCCACCAAGCTGAACTCTTCACTCATAAAGAAAGGCATTTCTCTGAAAATTGGCCCAATTGCCAGCAATTCTTCAGCAAGCTGTTTACGTGCAGCATTCGCTTCCTGAACACTTCCTTCCTGAATTTTGTACATCAGGGAATACCAGTCTTTTTCAATTCTATGCATCATCAGACGGCTGGAACCGCGTGCGACAGGATACACAGGCATGAGTGGTGGATGCGGGAAACGCTCATCCAGATACTCCATAATGATGCGAGAATCATACAGGGTCAGCTCACGATCAACGAGAGTAGGAACAGATTGATAAGGATTCAAATCAATCAAATCCTGAGGCAAATTACCCGCTTCAACGTGTTCAATCTCTACGCTAACCCCTTTTTCCGCCAGCACAATTCTCACTTGATGGCTAAAAATGTCGGTCGGGCCTGAAAACAGAGTCATTACCGAACGTTTGTTGGCAGCGACAGCCATGAAAACCTCCAAGTTTATCTAAAAAAAGGAACGAACAGCCCTTCAATGAACAGCGGCTATTCTCGCTCATATTCTCATCCTGTTTCGCACTTATTATCCGAGGTTATCCCCTTTTATTTCCTGGTGACTGCTTTATCGGCTGTAACAAGAAAATCTCTTGGAATATATTTTACCTCTGCCAAATCGGGCAAACTCATGGATAAGGCAAAAAATTGTTATTAGTCTACCAGATTTTGCACATTTTGTGGGGAAGTACATTGAGAATTAATGATGAAATATTAGAGTCTGGAAATTAATTTCTCAAAAATGCTATTTTTTTGCTAAAAATAGAGAATTATCGAAGAGTGAAAAATCTGAAGGAATAAAAAACCCGCCATAAAATGACGGGTTTTTAACTTTAACCCACTGCCACAATTGTGGCAATAAATTAACGTTTGGAGAACTGTGGACGACGACGTGCTTTGCGCAGACCCACTTTTTTACGCTCAACTTCACGAGCATCGCGAGTAACGAAGCCAGCTTTGCGAAGTTCAGAACGCAGAGTCTCGTCATAAGCCATCAGTGCACGGGTGATACCGTGACGGATTGCGCCTGCCTGACCAGAAATACCACCACCTTTAACAGTGATGTACAGATCCAGTTTGTTCAGCATATCAACCAGCTCAAGTGGCTGACGAACAACCATGCGCGCAGTTTCACGACCGAAGTAAACTTCGAGGCTGCGTTGGTTGATTACGATGTTACCGCTACCTGGCTTAATGAAGACACGAGCGGAAGAGCTTTTGCGGCGACCAGTGCCGTAGTATTGATTTTCAGCCATTGCCTATAATCCCGATTAAATGTCCAGAACTTGTGGTTGCTGTGCCGCGTGGTTGTGCTCGCTGCCCGCGTAAACTTTCAGTTTACGGTACATTGCACGACCCAGTGGCCCTTTTGGCAGCATGCCTTTAACCGCGATTTCAATGACACGCTCAGGACGGCGGGCAATCATCTCTTCAAAGGTCGCTTGCTTGATACCACCGATGTGGCCAGTGTGGTGATAATAAATTTTGTCAGAACGTTTGTTGCCGGTTACAGCAACTTTTTCTGCGTTAACAATAATGATGTAATCACCAGTATCAACGTGCGGAGTGTATTCCGCTTTGTGCTTGCCGCGCAGGCGACGAGCTACTTCAGTTGCAAGACGGCCCAAAGTTTTGCCATCTGCGTCAACAACATACCAGTCGCGTTTTACGGTTTCTGGTTTAGCTGTAAAAGTTTTCATTAAAGCTTACCCAATTATAAGTTACACGTTGGTGAACACTCGATGTTCAGAAACTGTTTTTGAGGTTCACACGACTCATGTCCAGCAAACCTACCCCTTCGAATAGCCTATGCCGGCACTAATGCAAGTTTTTTGGGAAATAAAAAATCCTGCTGTAACGTGGGGTCGCAAGATTATAGAGAACTCATCATAAAAAATCGACCCCAAATTCAATAATTATCCCAAAGGACGAAGGAATCAGGGTAAATGTGGAAGTTTCAGGTATTCCTCACTTTGCATTTCCTGCAAGCGAGACAGACAACGTTGATATTCAAACGTCAACAACTCCCCCTGATAAATCTGTTCCATTGGTGCGTCAGCATTAATGATCAGTTTCACCTGACGCTCATAGAATTCATCTACTAAGGCAATGAAACGCCGAGCGGCATTTTCATTTAATGCCGTTATGATCGGCATATCGTGCAACAAAACAGAATGATAAATCTTAGACAAGGCAATATAGTCCAGTTGACTGCGCGGATCTTCACACAATGTTTTGAAATGGATTGCCAATACCCCATCAACACTACTGATTACAGGCATGTCGCGATGATTGATCTCCAATACCGGATTCGGCTCCCCTTCTCGCCCGGCCAGACGCAGGAACATTTGGCGCATCTCTTGTCGATTCTTTTCTGATAATGGCGTCAAATAGAGATGAGCCTGTGTCAGTGTCCGTAGGCGATAGTCGATACCAGCATCGACATTCATAACATCACAATATTTTTTGATCTGCTCAATGGCTGGCAGAAATCGCGCACGCTGCAATCCATTTCGGTATAACTCATCAGGTGGGATATTGGATGTTGCCACCAAGGCAATTCCCCGTACAAACAAGGCTTCCAGCAATGTGCCGAGGAGCATAGCATCCGTAATGTCGGACACAAAAAACTCATCAAAGCAGAGTATATCCGTCTGCGCCTTGAAACCATCAGCAATTATCTCCAAAGGATCTTCATGCCCTTGTAACGTTGTTAACTCTTCATGTACCCGTAACATGAAACGGTGGAAATGGAGACGCAATTTTCGCTCAGTGGGTAAGCTCTGGTAAAACATATCCATCAGCCATGTTTTGCCACGCCCAACACCTCCCCACATATAAAGTCCCTGAACAGGCTGACATTGTTCAGAAGATGGCCGACCAAACAACTTGCCCAATATGCCTTTCAGTCCACTGGTTTGTGGAGTATGGCTCGGTTGAACCTTGATAAGGTCACGATGAATGATATCGAGGCGTTCAACAGTTTTACGCTGTACTTCGTCAGGTTGATACTGCCCCTCAGACAACGCTGATTGATAGAGAGATGAAGGTGTAATCGGTGACATGAAAATGACAATCCTTAAAGTTTTTTATTCTCAGTGTGTATCGTAATTTACTGGTAAGAGCTATGCCAATTCATACTGATTTGAATTGAGATATACTTTTGGATAAGAACCTTGCCTACATACTTTGGTAAATCTGTATAAAATTAATATATTAGATTACAGATAAATGAATTAATTAATAATCAATATTCCACTCTGACTAAATTAACGGTTATAGTGGTCATCATGAACCAAGAGTCTATCCCAATAGTTGTATATCCTTGCAAACAGAACTGCCTAATGGGATAAGGCTCTGGAACATTGCAGAAATCATCTTGCAGAATAACGATGTTACTAAAGGAGTTGCCATGACTTGGGAATATGCCCTGATCGGATTAATCATCGGTTTTATCGTCGGCGCGCTGGCTGTCCGCTTTGGCAGCTCAAAGCTACGCCAACAAAATGCACTACAAGCTGAATTGGAGAAAAATCGGACTGAATTGGAAGAATACCGCAAAGAGCTGGTCAGCCATTTCGCCCGTAGCGCTGAATTACTTGACAATATGGCGCGCGATTACCGTCAGTTGTATCAACACATGGCTAAAAGTTCCAATGAACTGATGCCCAATATGCCAGTACAGGATAATCCTTTCAATTATCGTCTGAGCGAATCCGAAACCGAGAAAAATAAAGTGACCGCAAATATGCCTCCACGGGATTATTCTGAGGGTGCATCTGGCCTATTCCGTCCGATTCAGGATAAATAATTAATGCACTTTGCCTTGGTAACAATCGCTATCACGGCAAAGGAAAAATTTTTGTTTTTTTATTTTTGATTCACGTAAATACCTGTAAAGAAACGCATTGAAAAGACTTTACTAGTGAACTTTGCTGAATAATTGAGAGTCATAACAGCATTGATACAATGATGCTTAAGGCCTATCTAATCCCAGGAATAAGTGACTTCTAAAGTAGCAAACACCCTGACAGGATAGGTCTCTTAAACACAATTTCCTTTTCTAGCTTAGGTATGTAAGAGAACGTATTCATGAAAAGAAAAAATACATTGCTCAGCGCACTCGCTATTAGTATCGGACTATCTTTAGCTTCAGCTCCAATGGTAAGTAATGCAGCCCTACCTGCTGCGACTGCTCAAGAATCAGCCAGTCTCGCTCCCATGTTGGAAAAAGTGCTGCCTTCTGTTGTCACTGTTCATGTTTCAGGTACAGAAGTACAAAGCCAACAGCTCCAGTTACCTGACGATTTCCAGTTCTTCTTCGGGCCTGCATTTCCTCCGCAAGAACCAAGAAAACGTCCATTCACAGGGTTAGGTTCTGGGGTAATTATTGATGCCAATAAAGGTTATGTATTGACCAATAGTCATGTCATTAATAATGCAAATAAAATACGCGTTCAATTAAATGATGGCCGTGAATACTCAGCAAAACTCCTTGGACGTGATCCACAAACCGACATTGCTCTTTTGCAATTGAAAGATGCCAAAAACCTGACGGCCATCAAGTTCGCTGACTCCGACCAACTGCGCGTCGGAGATTATGCTATTGCCATCGGTAACCCATTTGGCTTGGGGCAAACCGTCACATCCGGGATCATTTCTGCTCTTGGCCGCAGTGGCCTGAATCTGGAAGGTTTGGAAAACTTTATCCAGACCGATGCCCCTATTAACCGCGGTAACTCTGGTGGTGCATTGATTAATCTGAAAGGAGAACTGATCGGTATTAACACCGCCATCCTCGCACCAAGCGGTGGTAATGTCGGTATCGGTTTTGCCATCCCAAGTAATATGGCTAAGGCTCTTTCTGCCCAGCTTATTTCCCATGGAGAAATCAAACGCGGCATACTCGGTATTAAAGGAACCGAGATGACAGCAGACATCGCCAAGGCACTCAATGTTGAAGCACAACAAGGGACATTTGTCAGCGAAGTTCTTCCTAAATCGGCCGCTGCTAAAGCGGGTATCAAACCAGGTGATGTATTAATCTCCTTTGATGGCAAGAAAATTAACAGCTTTGCTGAACTACGGGCGAAAGTTGGTACAACAGTGCCAGGTAAAGAAGTCACAATTGGTCTGCTGCGTAAAGGGAAGCCAATTGAGGTCACCGTTACACTGGATAACAGTGATGGAGAGCCAACGAAAGCAGAAAACTTGAGTATCGCTCTGCAAGGTGCAACCCTGAGTAATACCACCATAAAAAATACTCAAGGCATTAAAGTGGATTCAATTATCCAGAATTCACCTGCTGCAATATCGGGTTTGCAGAAGGATGATTTAATTATTGGTGCCAACAATGTGCGTGTACGAAATCTCAGCGAATTACGCAAGATCACTGAGGAGAAGCCTGCTATTATCGCATTGAACGTCTTACGTGGTGACGACAATGTTTATCTCTTACTGCGTAATTAATCTATTGAGTATACAAAATACAACCTATACCCAGTAGATTTCGAGTTGTGGCACAACCAAGCCACAACTTGCAAAGATGAAACGACAGACGCGGGATGCTGCTGTGTCTGTCCACTTCTATGCTATTCTTCTTTCAATCAATTACTACTCTGAATAATGTCATGCTGATCAAGTTATTTCGCTCTATACTCATAGGATTACTGATTGCCGCTATTTTGCTAGTCGCTATACCATCCCTGCGCCCCAGCAGCTTGAAAAATTTCCTGAGCGATAACAACAGCAGTGATAAGGTATTCAGTTTCAGTAAAGCCGTTCGTCGGGCTGCTCCTGCTGTAGTCAATATTTATAGCAGCAGCATGGGCAGTTTTTCCCAAGAAAGCCGGGAACTTCTTCCCTTGGGTTCCGGTGTTATTATGAGTGAACAGGGCTATATTCTCACTAATCGACATGTTATCAATAAAGCAACTTCCATTATTGTCGCTTTGCAAGATGGGCGCTTTTATGAAGCACTGCTAGTCGGCTCAGATGGCCCAACAGATCTGGCAGTTTTAAAAATCAATGCCACAAACCTGCCTGTGATCCCAATTAATTCTAAACGAGTGGCTCACGTAGGGGATATCGTGTTGGCTATCGGCAATCCGTACAATTTGGGGCAAACCATCACACAAGGCATCATCAGTGCAACTGGACGCGTCGGCCTTAGTCCAACACGCCGCCAGAATTTTCTACAAACAGATGCGTCAATTAACCAAGGCAACTCCGGTGGCGCTTTGGTCAATACGCTAGGAGAATTAGTTGGCATCAATACGCTGACGTTCGATAAGTCTGAGTTTGGTTCAACACCGGAAGGGTTGGGATTTGCCATTCCAACAAAACTGGCGACCACAATTATGCAGAAATTGATCCGTGATGGCCGAGTTATCAGGGGATATATAGGTATCACCGCCAGAGAATTACCCTATATTCGCTCATCAGGCAGTAATATCAATCAAATTCAGGGGTTACGCGTTTTCCAGGTTGCACCTAATGGTCCTGCTGAAAAAGCGGGGATCAAAGTGGGAGATATCATTACCAGTGTTAATCACCAGCCAGCCATCTCACCTGTGGAAACAATGGATAAGGTTGCGGAAATTCGTCCGGGCAGTGTTGTTCCTGTCACGGTACTACGCGATGGAACTTTCCTCACTCTTAACGTCACAATCGATGAGTTTGACGGCTACTAATCTTTTCTCGCCAGCTATTTTCTCGTCCACTCCCCCATAATATGGGCAAGTGGACGAGAAATAATATTCAATTCCGTTTAGCCAGTCGTCTTAATGCGCTCAATATCTGCCCCAAGACCACGCAGCTTATCTTCAATATGCTCGTAACCACGGTCAATATGATAAATACGGTCTACGACTGTCGTTCCTTCAGCAATGCAGCCAGCCAAGACCAAACTCGCAGAAGCACGCAAATCAGTCGCCATGACCTGAGCACCAGATAGCTTTTCAACACCATGACACAACACTGTATTACTCTCAATTTCAGCCCGTGCGCCCATACGAATCAACTCAGGGATATGCATGAAACGATTTTCAAAAATGGTTTCGGTGATCATACCTGCGCCATCCGCAACCATATTCAATAGGCTAAATTGCGCCTGCATATCAGTTGGAAAGCCCGGATGAGGTGCTGTACGAAATGTCACTGCTTTCGGCCGCTGACCATGCATATCAAGGCTAACCCAGTCCTCTCCCACTTTGATATCCGCCCCTGCTTCACGCAACTTGGCTAAAACAGCATCCAAAGTATCAGGTTTCGCATGACGACAAACTACCTTACCGCGCGAAACCGCCGCAGCGACCAAGAAGGTGCCAGTTTCGATACGATCAGGCAGTATACGATGAACACCACCACCTAAACGCTCAACTCCCTCAATCACAATACGATCGGTGCCTGCACCTTTGATTTTTGCTCCCAGCATATTGAGAAAATTAGCTGTATCTTCAATTTCAGGCTCACGCGCAGCGTTTTCAATGGTGGTTGTGCCTTCTGCCAATGTTGCCGCAGTCATGATCGTAACCGTTGCCCCAACACTGACTTTATCCATAACAATGCTGGCACCTTTCAAACGGCCATCCACAGTGGCTCTGACATATCCCTCATCCAGCACGATTTTCGCACCGAGCTGCTCCAGGCCAGAAATATGGAGATCAACAGGGCGAGCCCCAATAGCGCAGCCACCTGGCAAAGAGACCTGCCCCTGACCGAAACGTGCCACCAACGGTCCCAATGCCCAGATGGACGCTCGCATTGTCTTAACCAGTTCATAAGGGGCACAATATTCATTGACTTCACTGGCATCAATAAAAACAGAACCATTGCGCTCTACTCTGGTTCCTAAACGATTAAGCAATTTGATCGTGGTATCAATATCTCTCAATTCAGGAACGTTCTGTAATTCAACTGGTTCTTCTGCCAGTAACGCTGCGAACATAATTGGTAAGGCGGCATTTTTTGCCCCAGAAATAGTCACCTCTCCTGACAGGCAGGTAGGCCCTTTCACACGAAATTTATCCATCTGTCATGATTCTCTTATTTAATTCAAAGTGTGCTGTTCGCGGCGAGGCAAACAACCTCAAAGTCCCTGAAGCTTACGGTCACGCTGCCACTGTGCAGGCGTATAGGCTTTGATTGACAACGCATGTATTCGGTTATCAGCGATGTATTCCATCAAAGGAGCATAAACAGCCTGCTGTTGTTTAACTCGGCTCAGGCCATCAAAAAATGCGCCAACGGCAATAACCTGAAAATGGCTGCCGTCACCGCTAACAATAACTTCATCAAGTGCCAATTTTTCCATCAGCACTTTTTTGATTTCATTCGTATCCATAAATCTGCTCACACTCGTCGTTAGAAAATAGTGTCGTTAAATTAAAAAAATAATAGTAGATGCTTATCCTAATGGAATACAGGCAACTCTTAAACCAAGAAAAACGCCCCTGTAAGTTGATAGCTTACAAGGGCGCTGATGATCAAAAAAAGGAATTACGCCTTAGGCTGATTATCGTCCAAAAGAGCTTGCAGGCCATACAACGTTATCAACGTGCTCAGGCGTTCACCTACGCCTGAAAAAGTCAGTGTCCTGCCACGTTTTTGGTATTCTCCCTTTAATTGGACAAACAGAGCTAATCCCGTAGAATCCACACGACCCAGTTGAGAAACATCAATATTGTCAATATCCTCCAGAGCTCGCTCTTTTTGTTGCCAAAGTGGCAACAGACTATCACGATCCAATGTGCCTCGCAGAAACAATGTATTACCGGCTTTTTTCCAGCTAACAGTTCCCTGATTGGCGCTTTCGTTACTCATCATGCCGTTATCAAAAGTCGCTTTTTCCATATCACTTTTTCTTTTCTAAAGTGATAGGGGTTTTCGCACTGATAGCCAATTGTTCTGTCAGAGCATCAATACCTTTCTGACGCAGGATATCCACCCATTCGTTCTGCTTGGTCGTGATCATGCTCACACCTTCTGCGATCATATCGTAAGCCTGCCAATAACCTGTCTTACTGTTTTTACGCCATTGGAAATCTAAACGAACAGGAGGCTGTCCATTAGGATCAGTAATCGTGACACGAATGGCTATTATCGTCTTATCACCCAACGGCTGTTCTGGTGCAATCTGATAGTTTTGTCCGTGATACATCGCCAAAGCCTGACCATACGCCTGCTCCAGATAGGATTCAAACGCCTTGAAATAAGCATCACGCTGCTCAGGTGTCGCTTGTTTGTAGTAAGGCCCCAGAACCAGTGCCCCTGCATATTTTATCTGCACATAAGGCAGCAATTCTTGACGCACAATCTGGCGCAAAACTTCTGGATTGGCCTGAATCTGTGGTTGCTCGTTCTTCAAACGGCTAAACGTTTTTTCCGCTGCATCTTGCATCAATGCGTAAGGGTTGGTTTGATCTGTAGCGCTGGCCAATGGCGCAATCACCAGCAACGCAACCATAAGTAATCGCTTAAACATAAGTGTTATTCCTCCTAAACAGTGGATTGCTAACTTAGTGTGCTTGTTCAGGTGCCGCAGCGGATTTTCCCTGACTTCCGCTACTACTTTTATACAAGAACTGACCAATCAAATCTTCAAGTACCATTGCTGATTTAGTATCTTCAATACGATCGCCATCTTTCAACATGGCAGTGCCTAAATCAGGGTCATCAAACCCAATATTGAGAGCAACATATTGCTCTCCTAGTAACCCTGAAGTTCGGATAGAAAGCGAACTGGTATTTGGAATATTGTCGTATTGCGTGAAAATATCCAATTCAACTTGTGGCGTATAAGTTTTGTGATCCAGCCAGATTTTCTCCACTCGACCAATCACGACTCCGCCAACTTTCACCGGTGAACGTACTTTCAGGCCACCAATATTGTCAAATGCGGCATATACACGATAAGTTGGCTGGCTGCCAAAAGATCGGATATCTGCAACTTTGAGGCATAAAAAAATGATTGCAGCCAACGCAATCAAGACAAAAATCCCCACCCAAATTTCATTTTTCTTGCTTTGCATCGACTTAGTTCCCAAACATCAGTGCTGTCAGCACAAAATCTAAACCCAATACCGCCAACGACGCATGGACTACTGTGCGCGTCGTCGCCCTGCTGATCCCTTCCGATGTTGGGATAGCGTCATAACCATTGAACAATGCAATCCAGGTTACCGTAATAGCAAAAACGACACTCTTGAGAAAACAGTTGAGCAAATCTTTTTGCCACTCTACCGCAGATTGCATAGATGACCAGAAAAAGCCACCATCAATGCCTTTCCAATCAACACCAACTATTGCACCACCCAAGATCCCCACAGCAACAAAGATTAAGGAGAGCAAAGGCATGCTGATAAGACCAGCCCAAAAACGAGGAGCAATAACTCGGCGCAACGGGTCAACTGCCATCATTTCCAGACTAGAAATCTGTTCAGTAGCTTTCATCAAACCAATTTCTGCGGTCAAAGCTGAACCTGCTCGCCCCGCAAACAGTAGTGCAGTCACCACAGGTCCCAATTCACGCAGCAGTGATAACGCTACCATCATACCAAGACTGCCTTCCGCACTAAATGTGGTTAAAACCAAATAGCCCTGCAAGGACAACACCATGCCAATAAATAATCCCGAAACCACAATGATCAGAAGAGATTGAACACCTACGCTATACAGTTGCTGACGCAACAGTGTCCATTGTTTGGCTGGCTCTGGCTTACCAATGATTGCATTGAACAGCATGAAGCCCGCACGGCCGAATGAAGCCGTAACCTCAATCGTACGCCGGCCCATTGCTGCTAATGCCCGTGTTAACATCAACATTCCATCATCCTAATAACTCAGTTTTGTAATCCCCAGCAGGGAAACGGAAAGGTACAGGCCCATCAGCAATACCATCAAGAAATTGCCGTACCCGTTGATCCTGATTCATTCTCAGTTGATCTGGAGTACCTTCTGCGATCACCCTCTTCTCAGCAACAATATAAGCATAATCGGCAATACTCAGTACTTCAGGCACATCATGGGAAACCACGACACACGTAACACCAAGTGCATGATTCAGCTCATCGATCAGCTTTACCAAAACGCCCATCGTGATGGGGTCTTGGCCGACAAAAGGTTCATCAAACATGATTAAGTCAGGATCGAGTGCAATCGCCCTTGCTAATGCCACTCTCCTTGCCATACCGCCAGAGAGTTCCGATGGCATCAAATGCGCAGCACCACGCAATCCCACCGCTTCCAGCTTCATCATCACGGTTGTGTGAATCAACGCTTCAGGCAGTTGGGTATGCTCACGCAGGGGAAAAGCCACATTGTCAAAAACATTCAGATCGGTGAACAAAGCACCTGACTGAAATAACATGCTCATTTTCTTGCGGGCAGCATAAAGGCGTGGGCGGGACAATGCCGGAATATTATCGCCATCAAACCAAATTTCACCACGTTCAGGACGAATTTGTCCTCCGATCAGACGCAGCAACGTAGTTTTTCCTATCCCAGAAGGTCCCATAATGGCGGTAATTTTTCCTTTCGGAACGGTCAGATTAATATCAGCAAAAATCGGGCGTTGGCCTCGGGTGAAATGCATTCCGCAGATCTCAATAAGATTTGCTGTTTGTTGACTCATTATTGATAGCCCCTAACCGTTAATAGAACTGTCTTCATGACTGTATTTAAATAATTAATAATGCATACTACAAAAAATTGCCCAATTTTGCGTTAGTAAAGTTATGACAAATTTTACTTTTTATCGCTTGATCGTCAGAATGTATAAGTCTAGCTGAATAAACATTCCATGTTTAAAAATCAACCATTATTAGCATTATGCTCGGAATAAAACTTATTTAAGGGACACTCCATGTTTCTGACAATTGTACTGCTCATAACCGGGTTGATTTTACTGGTGTATGGTTCCGATAGATTAGTTTATGGTGCGGCCGTTTTTGCCCGTGCTATGCAAATACCCCCTTTTATTGTCGGCTTGGTTATTATGGGAATAGGAACCTCGCTGCCAGAACTAATGGTATCTGTCACGGCCATTTTAGATGGGCAACCAGACATGGCCATAGGCAATGCCATTGGTTCTAATATTACTAACCTGTTGTTAATTACGGGAGCCGCAGCTTTCATTCGGCCAATCAGGGTAAGATCTGAAATTCTGCGACAAGAAGTTCCCCTAATGTTAGCGATCACCGCATTTGCAGGATATTTGCTGTCCAATGGATACCTGAGCCGACTGGATGGTATCCTGTTAGTGCTTGCAGCCCTCATCTTTATTTCACTGATGATAAAGATGACCGCTTTCTCCCCAAATAATGGGGTTGATAGCTATACCCAAGAACGAAATTCAGAATTGCCTGTCGAAGGCAACAAAGGAATTGCGCTTCTTTGGGTTGTTCTGGGGTTAATTATTCTTCCCATTTCTACCCGCATGGTGATTGATAATGCAACCGTTATTGCACGTATTTATGGTGTTAGCGAACTGGTGATTGGCCTGACAATGCTTGCTGTGGGAACCAGCTTGCCTGAACTTGCCACTGCTATTGCTGCGGCCATCAAAGGTGAGAATGACATGGCAATGGGCAATATTATTGGCTCGAACGTATTCAATGCCACTCTTGTCTTGGGTATTCCAGTCATACTTTCTCCCAGTGCTTTTTCACCGCAAGCATTTTCCCGTGATTTTTGGGTCATGATGGCAGCAAGTATACTATTTACGGTATTTTGTCTGGGAAGAAAGCATAGATTGAACCGATTGAACGGCATCTTGCTACTAAGCTGTTTTATCACTTATTTTGTCGTACTTTTTGTTTCTAATTATTACGGTACTCAGTAATTGCCGATTGAATGGGAAAAGAGTGGGAAATAAAAATGCCTAAAATCGATTTTCAGCAAGCAGGTAAGCAAGTATTACATATTGAACTTGAAGGGCTGGTCGGCCTGGAACAATACATTAATGACGATTTCAGCCAAGCTTGTGAATTAATGTTTGGTTGTGAAGGAAAAGTCATTGTGATGGGGATGGGCAAATCCGGTCATATTGGGCGAAAAATCGCTGCGACATTTGCCAGCACCGGTACACCTTCGTTCTTTGTCCATCCTGGTGAAGCCAGCCACGGTGATCTGGGCATGGTAACAGCAAAAGACATCGTGCTAGCTATTTCCAACTCCGGTGAATCAAATGAAATTCTAGCGTTAATTCCCGTACTCAAGCGACAAAAAGTCCCGCTCATTTGCATGACAAATAATCGCAACAGCAACATGGGCAAAGCCGCAGATATCCACTTATGCATTAAAGTCCCACAAGAAGCCTGCCCATTGGGATTGGCTCCCACAACCAGCACCACCGCAACACTCGTCATGGGAGATGCATTAGCCCTTGCACTTTTGCAAGCCCGTGGCTTTACTGCTGAAGACTTCGCCCTTTCCCATCCTGGTGGATCACTCGGACGCAAACTTTTGTTACTGGCCAGTGACTTAATGACCACAGGTAATGACATTCCCCGTGTTCCTCGTACAGCGACCCTACGTGAGGCTTTGGTGGAAATCACCCGCAAAAAATTGGGTATGACGGTGATTTGTGATGATGACATGCAGATCAATGGTATTTTTACCGATGGCGATTTGCGCCGTGTTTTCGATATGGGTATCGATTTAAACAACGCAAAAATTTCTGATGTCATGACTGCCAGCGGCATCCGCATCAAACCCAATGCACTGGCGGTGGATGCCCTAAACCTGATGCAATCACGCCATATTACCTCGCTATTGGTCACAGAAGGTGACAAATTACTTGGTGTGCTACACATGCATGATCTTTTGCAGGCTGGTGTTGTGTAGTCCGGTCTTGTGTAAAGCAAGTAAACTGATACAAACAAGCATGATATAAATCTTAAGAGAATTTCTTAATGAGTCAAAAAGAGTACCTGGATACCTGTTATGGCCCAGTTAATAAAACAATTATCGAAAAAGCCCGTCAAATCCGTCTTTTGATTTGTGATGTTGATGGCGTGATGTCTGATGGGCTTATCTACATGGGCAATGAAGGCGAAGAACTGAAAGCCTTTAACGTTCGTGATGGTTATGGCATCCGTTGTTTAATCACCTCCGGTATTGAAGTCGCCATCATCACTGGCCGCAAAGCGAAATTGCTGGAAAATCGGGCAGAAACCCTAGGTATTACACATCTTTACCAAGGACAACACGATAAGGTTTTGGCGTATAAGCAACTGTTGGATAAACTAGCGTTGCAGCCAGAGCAGGTCGCCTATATTGGTGATGACCTTATTGACTGGCCTGTCATGGCACAAGTTGGATTATCTGTTGCAGTTGCTGATGCCCATCCTTTACTGTTGCCAAAAGCAGATTATGTAACTCAGATTGCCGGCGGCCGCGGTGCAGTCAGGGAACTTTGTGATTTGGTGCTCTTCGCTCAGAATAAGCTCGAAGATGCCAAAGGGTTATCCATATAAATTAAAATTGAAAAAAGAATGAGCAAAATTCAATCCTGGCTGATCGCAATACTGGCACTGATCGCGCTTGCGCTGATCGGCTGGAATTTCTCGAATGTAAATAATGATGATACCTCATCAGCCGTTGTGGATGATAATTATCCGACTTATCAAACACAGGAAGCCATCACTTTTGTCTATGATCCGGCAGGTAAGCTCACTTACAAGCTGGTTGCTGACGATGTTAAAAACTATACAGAAGCCAAACTGACCTGGTTTACCAACCCTGTATTGACAACATTTGACCCTAATGGCCCCCCTGGAACCCCGTTAGCGACATGGACAGTACGCGCCAACAAGGCCAAACTGACCCAAGATAAGATGCTCTATCTGTACGGGGATGTCCAAGTGGATAGCCTGAACGATGCGTCACAATTGCAGCGGATCACAACAGACAATGCGATCGTCAATCTGATAACTCAAGACGTCGCATCCGATGACCGAGTCACTCTTATCGGTGTCGGTCTGAAATCTGTTGGCATGAAAATGCGGGGCAATCTGCGAAACAAAACTGCTGAACTGATTGAAAAGGTGACCACTCAATATGAGATTCCACATGAACAACCTAATCCGTAATTCCGTTATTGCTAGTACACTTTTTGCTGTCAGCCTGCCCGTACTGGCCTTAAAAGATGATACAAAAAAACCCATTACCATTGACTCAGAAAGACAGTCGCTGGATTTAACAGGAAACATTGCCACATTTACGGATAATGTTAGCGTAAAACAAGGCTCGATCGACATTCATGCAGATAAAGTTGTTGTTACCCGCCCTGAAGGGGATTCTGATAAGACAGTTATTGAAGCATTCGGTAATCCTGCCACTTTTTACCAATTACAAGATGATGGTAAGCCCCTCAAAGGTCATGCATTAAAGATGCGCTATGAGATGGATAAAGAGCTGGTCACCCTGACGGGGGACGCCTATCTTGAACAGCTAGACAGCAATATCAAAGGCGATAAAATCACTTATCTGGTACCGACACAACAAATGGAAGCCTTTAGCGATAAAGGTAAATATGTCACCACCGTCTTGTTACCTACCCAGCTACAAGAAAAAGGCCCAGGTGTTAACGGCGCTGACGCTCAGAAAAAGGGTAAATAACGACTGATGGCAATACTAAACGCAGAAAATCTGGCGAAAGCCTATAAAGGCCGTAAGGTCGTTGAAAACGTCAGCCTAAACGTGAAATCAGGGGAGATTGTTGGTTTACTTGGCCCCAATGGGGCAGGTAAAACCACTACTTTCTATATGGTGGTTGGCATTGTTCCACGTGATGCTGGTTCTATCACCATTGATGAAGAAGATATCAGCCTGCTGCCCTTGCATGAACGGGCACGCCGCGGAATAGGTTACTTGCCTCAGGAAGCTTCCATCTTCCGTCGTTTGAGTGTATTCGACAATTTGATGGCGGTACTGGAGATCCGCAAAGACCTGACTCAAGAACAGAGAAAAGTGCGTGCAGAAGAGTTGATGGAAGAATTTCACATCTCTCACCTGCGTGATAACCTTGGACAATCACTTTCCGGTGGTGAACGCCGTCGTGTAGAGATTGCCCGTGCACTGGCCGCCAATCCCAAATTCATTCTGTTGGATGAGCCTTTTGCCGGCGTTGACCCCATTTCCGTACTGGATATTAAAAAGATCATTCAACACCTGCGGGATTACGGGTTAGGTGTACTGATTACTGACCACAATGTCCGTGAAACACTGGATGTCTGTGAACGTGCTTATATCGTCAGCCAGGGGCATTTGATTGCCCATGGTACCCCGAATGACATTCTGAATAACGAGCAGGTCAAACGCGTCTATTTGGGTGAAGGTTTCCGCCTTTAACTCTTATCCTTCTATCAGGTGCGATTCAAGGAACTATCCAAGCTAGATTAAGGAGAAAGTGGTAACGCTATGAAGCAAAGTTTGCAACTCAGGCTCAGTCAGCAATTGACGATGACGCCACAACTCCAGCAAGCCATCCGTTTGTTGCAACTATCTACGCTGGAGCTTCAGCAAGAGATTCAGCAAGCTTTGGAAACCAACCCACTGCTTGAGCAGGATGACCTGCATCAAGAAGTGGAAAATCAGGCGCTTTCTGATGCCGACACTGAAGTCATGGATACCCGTGAAGCACTTGAACAGAGGGATATGCCGGAAGAGCTACCACTGGATGCCAGTTGGGATGAAATTTACACCGCTGGCACACCTTCAGAGACTAACAGTGATTATAGCGCTGATGATTTCCCCGTCTATCAGGGAGAAACCACTCAAACCCTGCAAGATTATCTAATGTGGCAGGCAAGATTGACTCCATTTACCGAAACAGATGCTGCTATTGCCACTTCAATCATTGACGCAATTGATGACACCGGATACCTGACCATTTCTATCGAAGAGATCCTTGCCAGTATTGGCGATGATGAGCTGGCGTTGGCAGAGGTCGAAACCGTTCTCAAACGCATACAACATTTTGATCCGATCGGCGTTGCTGCCCGTGACTTACGCGAATGTTTGCTTATCCAGCTTTCCATACTGCCGCCAGAGACACTTTATCTAAAGGATGCCAAACTTATTGTCAGCAACTATCTGGCACTACTGGGTAACCGAGACTTCCGTAATTTATTACGTCAGAGCAAATTAAAAGAGAGTACCCTGAAAGGGGCAATTGATATCATTCAATCACTGGAGCCAAAACCTGGTCTGGTAGTGAATACCGGTGAATCCGAATATGTTATTCCAGATGTATTGGTACAGAAAGAAGATAGAAGCTGGCAAGTCAGGCTAAATACCGATAGCATCCCCCGTCTGCGCATCAACCAACACTACGCAGCACTGGGACAACGAGCCAACAATGAGAGTGACAGCCTGTTCATACGCAATAACTTGCAAGAGGCCAAATGGCTGCTCAAGAGCCTCGAAAGCCGTAATGAAACATTGCTGAAAGTCACCCGCTGTATTGTTGAACGACAACAAGATTTTTTTGAATATGGTGAGGAACACATGAAACCAATGGTACTGGCTGATATTGCCTATCAGGTTGACATGCATGAATCCACCATTTCCCGCGTGACGACCCAGAAGTACTTGTATAGTCCACGAGGGATCTTTGAACTTAAATATTTTTTCTCCAGTCACGTCAACACCGACAGTGGCGGTGAAGCTTCTTCTACCGCGATACGTGCTCTGGTGAAAAAACTGGTCGCGGCAGAAAACCCGGCCAAGCCACTGAGTGACAGTAAATTGACCAGCATACTCGCTGAACAAGGTATTCAAGTCGCTCGCCGGACTGTCGCAAAATATAGAGAGTCGTTATCCATCCCGCCTTCAAACCAGCGTAAAAAACTGGTTTGAACAACCCAGAGAAGGAAAACACTATGCAACTCAAAACCATGCAACTCAATGTTACAGGTCACAATATTGAAATCACCGATGCACTGCGCAACGTTGTGAACACCAAATGCGGCAAATTGAATCAATATTTCGATAAAATTAACCTCATCCAGGTCATCCTCCGAGTGGAAAAGGTGCAAAGGATCGCTGAAGCTACGGTGTATGTTAATGGAGGTGAGTTGCATGCAAGCTCAGAACATGAAGACATGTATGCGGCAATTGATATATTAGTAGATAAGCTAGCGCGTCAATTGACCAAACATAAAAGTAAATTGAGACAACATTAATCGCTTTTAGGCAACGGGGCTGTCATAAAATTATCACTGTTCTATCTATAACATCTTCTATAACGCCCTATAATACTATGTACTTAGTGCGATCTGTAGATCGGTTTTAGAGCAGTGTATTAATACCGGATGCCTCATCAGGCATCTGGTATAACAAGGCCCTAAGTGAATAAAGAAATGAACAACGAAACAGATTTACCACTAAGCTCAGTGCTTTCATCCGAATGTACACGCAACAACGTACCTTGTTCGAGTAAAAAGCGCGCCTTAGAGATTATCAGTGAGCTGGCATCAAAACAGCTTGGCGTGCCGGAAAATACCGTATTTGAGGCTATTCTTTCGCGTGAAAAAGTAGGCACAACAGGAATTGGTAACGGGATTGCGATCCCTCACGGCAAATTGAATAAAGAGTGCTCGGATAATGCTGTTGGAGTATTTTTGCACCTGGAACAACCCATTACCTTTGACGCTATCGATAATCAACCTGTTGACTTGCTGTTTGCTTTATTGGTGCCGTCAGACCAGTGTCAAACCCATTTACACTCACTATCATTGATTGCAAAGCGCCTTGCAGATAAAAATCTCTGCCGTCGCCTGCGCTCAGCGCAAAGTAATGAAGAACTCTATAAAATTATTACTGAATAAATAGCGATTATAATTATAAACATTTAGGGGGAGTCACCTCATGGTGCTGATGATAGTCAGTGGTCGTTCAGGTTCTGGGAAATCCGTTGCTTTACGTGCACTGGAAGATATGGGCTTCTATTGCGTAGATAATCTACCCGTTGTGTTGCTGCCAGAATTGGCAAACACACTGGCCGAACGTGATATTTCGGCTGCGGTTAGCATTGATGTCAGAAATATGCCGGAGTCGCCAGAAGTTTTTGAAGAAGCGCTAACGCAGTTGCCTGAACGTTTTTCACCACAGTTACTGTTTCTTGATGCGGATCGTAATACCCTGATCCGCCGCTATAGTGACACGCGCCGTTTGCATCCACTCTCCAGTAAGAACCTGTCACTGGAAAGTGCAATTGACCAAGAAAGCGATTTACTTGAACCCCTGCGCTCACGCGCAGATTTGATCATTGATACATCTGAAATGTCCGTACACGAACTGGCAGAAATGCTCAGGACACGTCTATTAGGCAAGCGGGAACGAGAATTGACCATGGTGTTTGAATCCTTTGGCTTCAAGCATGGTATTCCCATCGACGCAGACTATGTTTTCGATGTGCGTTTCCTGCCAAATCCGCATTGGGACCCGAAATTACGCCCGATGACCGGTTTGGATCGCCCCGTGGCAGCGTTTTTGGATCGCCATACAGAAGTTCATAATTTTATTTATCAAACCCGTAGCTATCTTGAGCTTTGGCTACCTATGCTGGAAACCAATAACCGCAGCTATCTGACTGTCGCTATTGGTTGCACAGGCGGTAAACACCGTTCAGTCTATGTAGCAGAACAGTTGGCTGATTATTTTCGTTCCCGTGGCAAAAACGTGCAATCACGCCACCGCACACTGGAAAAACGCAAATAATACGAATAACACAAGCCATGACAGTCAGACAACGACTTGAAATTAAAAATCGACTCGGGATGCATGCTCGGCCTGCGATGAAACTGCATGATTTGGTACAACAGTTTCAATCAGAAGTGATTCTGCGCAACAGCAGTAACTTACAGGCCGAGGCCCGTAGCGTCATTGCCATGCTAATGCTGGATTCTGAACAAGGCAGCCATATTGACGTTGAAGTCAACGGGCCGGATGAACAGCAAGCGTTGGCGGCCATTATCGAACTCTTCAACGCAGGATTTGACGAAGAGTAACACGTTCCTTGTGACTGTTCCCCGCCCTATCGGCAATGCTCCCCACTTCACTGGCCGCTGCTTGTGCGTGACAAGTCTGACCAGATGTTTCCCCTGCTTCTTTAGCTTTGTATTCGAGCTTCGTCACAAAGCTGTTCCATCCCGCATCAGCAATATGATGAGCCAGTCTGCGGTTTTTGAGCACATTGGTTGTTTTCAGTGTCTCAACTATCACCGCTTGGTTATTCGTTAATAAGTTGTCGGGACAATTTGTGCTGAAAACTCGCACGGGCATTGGTCACTTTTTCATGGCAATGGGGGGTATCCCATATTGCAAAAAAGAAACCTCTTTCTATCTGATTATACAGAGCAGACAGTTAGAGAGCTCTTCAGCGTGGCATGCCATTGATCCTATTTTCAAGGTAAATGCAAAATCAGTGATTAAAACTAACTAAAGATAAAAAATCATTAATATAATCTGCTTATTAAATGTAATGAACCACAAAGAATGAGAAACAAAGATTAATAGGGAATTTGTCAAAATAAACGGGATTTCGCGGATATAAATTCAAGTAATTCACGGAGTTGGGATGTGAGTTATAGAACGGCTTCGACTTCTCGTGCAGACTTACCAAAATGAGAAAAATTTTGAACTATACTTTTTTGATTCACTTGTTTTGGTAAATGTAGGGCTTGCACGATCATCTGTTTAAATCATCTTTAAATATCTTTTAACTAATGGGCCGCCTAGCCCATTAGCTGGCTTTGCTTTTTCCGCTTAAATGGCGGTCAGTATCCTTTTGCTCTTCTTCTCGGATAGATTCCAAAAATCTCTGGCGTTGCTCATCCGTCAATGAATCGTACATGCGAGCGACGAATAGAGCATGATTAGATATAGACTGGTCTTCTGGCGATTGTTCTTGTTTACTGTCTGTCGGTAATACTTGTAGTAACGAAGCAAGACCCAGCCTTACAACTCGAGCAATGATTGCGTCTCTTTCGTCTGGAGTCATCCTATGTAGAAATTCTAACCAAACCTTTTCTTGTGTCTCCGTAACGTGCTCTGGGATTTCCTTTAATTCAGGAACACTATCTACATTACTACCATTTGCCAGCCATTCAATTGATACTTCGCATTTTTCTGCGAGCAAAGCTAGCTTATCTAAAGATGGATATGTTTTACCCGATAAATAAGTTCTTATCGCAGCTTCCGATATACCACATCTTTTAGCTAAGCTATTACCAGATTCATTTCCCATGGCTTGTCTGAGCCTATCCTTAAACTGTGTTATTTTATTTCGTATAAAAACACGATTCATACTTTTGTCATTACTTGCGTTTTTTTCTTTGTCATTCATTGAAATTACTAGCTCCTGCCTTTGATTTACACTTGCGAATAAAAACACGAATTAATCTTGACTTCGTATTTTTATGCGAATATATTTATACCTGTACAGATAATCTTCGATGATTATCGGAACCGATAAATATTATAAGGATCGCATGATGTCGTTAATCTCGCAAGAAGACGTAGATTGGCACCGCGCAGATATCCGCGCGGCATTAGAAAAACGTGGCACAAATTTACGCACACTATCGATAGCAGCAGGTCTGGCCGCTGATACATTGCGTAATGCATTAGTCAGGCCCTGGCCTAAAGGAGAAAAAATTATTGCTCAGGCTATTGGGGTTGAACCTGCAGTTATCTGGCCAAGCCGTTATTCAAAACAATAGAAACAGTAAGGGTGGGACATGGATATTTGGGTTACAGCACAAGAGTGTATCGGGCTACCGAATTTACCAACGGCCCCTTTTAACATCTCTAACCGTTTAAAAAAACTCGCAACTGACGATATGGTCAGGAAGCGTGAAGGCTCTAAGGCGTTTGAGTTTCACATTAGCTGCCTGCCACCTGTTGCCCGTGCCGCGGTATTGAAAAAGCAAGGCGTGATCGAAGTTGCAGGCAATCCGATTGAGATAAAAAAACGCCAGACCGAAACTTATTCCCGCGAGTTGCTTTGGCAGGGCTGGAACAACGCCAATGAAAAGCAGCGTGGAAAAGCACGCGAACGTTGTGAGGCAGTCATCGCCGTGGCGGAATTACTGGACAGTGGCATTGATACGCTGACCGCATTTGATTCCGTGGGGGAAGCCCTGAAGATTGCGCCGGCGTCTGTCCGTCGTTGGTACTACCAGGCCAAGCCGTTTGACCGTTCGGACTGGCTGGCAGCGATGGTCAGCCAGCATGGTCATAGTTTGTCGGCGCGCCGGAAGAAAGAAGCAGAGTGCAGCCCGGCGGCCTGGGATTTCTTTCTGGCCGATTATTTGCGCCCTGAGCAGCCGGCATTGCGGACTTGCTATGCCCGCCTGACAGAAGCGGCGACAGCACAGGGTTGGATAATCCCCAGCCTGTCATCCCTCCGCCGGAAGCTGGAGCGTGAAGTGCCTGCCGAGCAGGTGGTATTGCTACGCGAGGGAGAACACGCCCTGATGCGGTTATACCCTGCGCAGGAGCGTACCGTACTGGATTTGGAGGCGATGGAGTGGATCAACGGGGACGGCTATCAACATAACGTGTTCGTGCGTTGGTTTAATGGTGAAGTCATTCGTCCCAAGACGTGGGTCTGGCAGGATATCCGTACCCGCAAGATCTTATCCTGGCGTACTGATGTATCTGAAAACAGCGACAGCATTCGTCTGGCTCTGGCTGATGTGGTTGAGAAATACGGTATCCCCAGACACGTCACCATTGATAACACGCGAGCCGCCGCCAACAAATGGATGACGGGCGGTGTACCCAACCGTTACCGCTTCAAGGTGAAGGAGGATGACCCTAAAGGCATTATCCCATTATTGGGTATCCAACTGCACTGGACCAGCGTGCTGTTTGGCCGGGGTCATGGTCAGGCCAAACCAGTTGAACGTGCATTTTCCCACGGCGGACTGGGGGAAGTGGTTGACCGCCATCCGGCACTGGCGGGTGCGTATACAGGCCCTAACCCTATGGCAAAGCCGGATAATTATGGTGACCGGGTGGTTGATGCCGAAACCTTTTTACAGGTACTGGCGGAGGGTATCGCTTTCTGGAACCGGCAACCGAAGCGGGATACTGAAGCCTGTCAGGGTGTCCTGTCTTTTGATGCCGCCTTTGAACAGAGTTATCAGGCCAGTGCTATCCGTAAGGCGACGGCAGAACAACGTCACTTACTCTTGTTACCTGCCGAGGCGGTCACGGTGAACAATGGTGCCTTTACCCTGAATGCCGGCGGCAAAATTGCATCACGCAAGAACCGTTACTACCACGAGCAGTTGCTGGGCATTAAACCTCATAAAGTGGTCATCCGGTTTGATCCGCAATCACTGCATGAATCTGTCCTGTGTTACACACTGGATGGCCGTTTTATCTGTGCTGCCCAGTGTATTGAAAAATCAGGCTTTGGTGATACTCAGGCGGCCCGTGAGCATGTCCGCAACCGGACACGCTTTGTCAAACGGACGAAAGAGGCTGCCACAGCGCAGCGCCGCATGACTGCGCTGGAAGTGGCAGAACTGATGCCGGAAACCGTGGCACCTGAACCGCCTGAAACCCGCGTTGTTGAGATTTACAGATCAGCGGGCAATACCGTCCGTCGTGAGCTTGTCGATCTGCACGCCGAGACAGAAAACGATTACGACTACGCCTTTGAAAATGCCGTCGCCCAGTTACATCAACAACAGCAGAAAAACACGATTTAGGGGGAATTATGAGCAACATTATTGAATTGACACCGGCACAAACAGCACAAGCCGATATCCGTGCCGCCATTAGAAATGTGGTCGAGAACGACGGGCTGACCTATAGCAACATCGCCCGTGAAAGTGGTATCTCAGGCACGGCGCTGTCCCAGTTTATGAATGACAGTTATCGGGGTAACAGCGATAGCATTGCCAGCAAACTGTCGGTCTGGCTGGAAAACCGCATACGCCGTGCCAGTGAGATGCCGTCAGCGCCGGATTTTGTCGAAACTAAAACCGTCAGGCAGATTTGGAGTGCCCTGCAATATGCCCAGATAGCCCAGTGTATCAGTGTGATCTATGGCAGCCCGGGCGTGGGTAAGACCCAATCACTGCAACAGTTTGCCAACGAGCGTCCTAATGTCTGGCTGATTACCGTGTCACCTTCCCGTGCCAGCCTGAGCGAATGCCTGTATGAACTGGCGCTGGAACTGGGCATCGGTGACGCACCACGCCGTGCGGGTCAGTTGGGGCGTGCCGTTCGCCGCAAGCTGCGCGGAACATCCGGCTTACTCATTATTGATGAAGCCGATCACCTTGATTATCCCGTACTGGAAGAGCTGCGCATTTTGCAGGAAGACACCGGCATCGGGTTGGCTCTGGTGGGTAATCATCAGGTGTATTCCAAGCTGACAGGGGGAAATTCCCGTAATGTAGACTTTGCCCGTCTGTTTAGCCGTATCGCCAAGAAAGTGGCGATCCTGAAAACCAAAAAAGATGATGTGCAGGCGATATCGGCGGCGTGGGGATTGGGGCAACAAGAGCGTGCACTGGTTCAGCAACTGGCAGAACGCCCGGGCGCATTGCGCACAGTTTCCCATACCTTGCGGCTGGCGGCCATGTTTGCCACAGGGGCTAATGAAGCATTGACGGAAAAACACATTCGTGCCGCTGTCAAAGATCTGGAGGGGACGACATTATGAACCGCAATTGCTTAGCGCAGGCATTTACGTGTGCCGGACTGGCTATTGATGCGCTTACCGCCCGCGGGTTTACTGTCATCAGTGTTGTGATACGTGACAGCGCACCACGTATTCACATTGCCCGTCATACGCTATGTGAACATTTAATTCAGAATGGTAAGGCGAGTTATCGGCACCTTAGCCGTTACAGTCGGCAGGGCTGGTTTACTCACCACGGTTGTCAGGTTTATTGGTCGGAATCTTTACATTAAGGAGAGCAATATCATGGCAGTAAAAATTGAGATCTTAATTACCAGTGAGTCAGGTGAATTAAAACATGAGGTTATCGCCAGTGGTCCTGCGGGTGAATATACCCATCAGGAATATCAAGCCGCGATGCGCTTATCAGATGTGTTAGGTCAGCACTTGACTCATGGCGGGCATGGATTGGTGATACATCAGGTACCCTCACGGTACAACATTCACTAACCATTAACTCTAATATTTCGAAAAGGTAAAATAATGTTAATGATAACAAAACAATTTACAAATCAAATCGCACCGGAAGGCTACTGGATTGATGCGAAAGGCGTGCTGACTCCGGTGGAAATCATCAAAGAAATCGACTTTGAACGTGATCATCTGGTGGGCGAAATTGTGAGACACGCCATCAGCGTGAATGAAGCACTGCATGAACTAAAATTACGAGCCTTTGGCGATATTCAGGCCTTCATTGATCTCTCTGCTGAGAAATACGGTGCTGTCAAAGGCGGTAAAAAAGGCAACGTAACTTTATATAGCTATGACGGCCGCTACAAAGTTCAGCGCGCCATGCAGGATAGGATAGCCTTTGATGAACGTTTGCAGGCCGCGAAGATATTGATTGATGAATGCCTGGCTGACTGGACAGAAGGTGCAAAACCGGAGATCCAGACGCTGATTAACCAGGCGTTTATCACCGATAAAGAGGGCGATATTAACACCGGGCGCGTGCTGGCGCTGCGTCGTCTGGGTATTGATGATGAGCGCTGGGTACAGGCGATGATGGCGATTGGCGAAGCGCTGCAAATTGTGGGCAGTAAGTCCTATCTGCGTGTCTATGAGCGCGTCGGTAGTACAGACCAGTTTCGCCCCATTGCTCTCGATATTGCGGGGGTGTGAGATGGACGAACATATCCATAAAAACCGTGCACGCAATCACTATGCTGCCTACTCATCCGTTGCCGCCCATGCAGAACGCAATACCGATTATCTGAATGCAGCAATGCTATGGGATAACGCGGCTCATCATGCCCGCAGTACAATGACCCGCAATTGGGCAGAACGGCGCAGCGCATTTTGTCAAAACGCCGCCACCAGGGAATGGGGAAAGCCGGATGAAAGCGCCGCAGTTTAACCAGCGTTTCCCGATAGGGCACTGTTTTATCTATCAGCCTAACCGGGTTTTACGGGGCGGCCGGATCGTCAGAACGATTGAGCGGGCGCAGGACTTAAATAATATGACCGTGGTGGAAATCAGTACCGAACCTTATTTAGTCCGAATTGAACATTTAACACTGGCTTAATGTAACAAACTGAAAATTAATGATTTTTAAAAATGGCGTAAATCTGCCAGGGGCTGGCTTACGCCAAAATTCTGATAAGGCGCTATTTATGAACATTGATGACATTGATTTAACGTTATTAAAACAAGAAGTTGTTGATTGGCATGAAGCCGTAAATGAACACTGTGATTTATTAATAGAGCATGCTGATAAGAAAATGGATTTACAAATTGGTGAAACTTTTCAATGTAGCACTCTCGAAGAACAACGTGCATTCAAAGTTGGTGTTCTTCTTGCAAAGGCTCAATTTAGGGATTTGCCCTTCAGGACAGAACAGGAGGAAGATCATGATTAAGATTAAACAGCTTTCACTGGTTACCGCCATTGCAAAAGAGATTAGTCACCAACAGCCTGGCATCACCATCAATCAGGAACAGTTAAATACCCTCATTACCGCAGCCAATAATATCTGTGCGGCATTTGAACAACCTGAAACCCCAGAGCGCGATCTCTGTGATAGCGGCAATGACTGGCCGCGCGGTGGTTGCCAGACTGGCTGTGTAGCTTATAAGTGAGGTGGTTAATGACTAGCCAACAACTTATTCGCCTCATTCATATCGCCAAAACCCAACTTAAATTGGATGATGAAACTTACCGTGCGGCGCTAGTTGCCGCGACGGGCAAATCATCTTGCCGTGGAATGGCGTATGCTGAATTAAAAACCGTCTATAACGCCTTCGTCGAACGCGGATTTAAACGCCGTTTTAAACGGGATCACCAACGGGTTAAACCCCAATTAAACGGTCAAACCAAAGCACCGGAAATTGCCAAGATTCGTGCCATCTGGATCACTATGCACCAGCAAAAATTTGTGATTGATGGCTCTGAAACCGCACTTAACCAGTTTGTCCAGCGTCAGACGGCCAAAATCAATGGGGGTGTCGGTGTGGCCGAAGTGGGCTGGCTTGATGCATCACTGGCCTGTCAGGTTTTGGAGTCCCTGAAACAGTGGCACGGTCGGCTCATGTTGGGAGTGATGCACGTGCGAGGTCAGCACCTGCCGGAACGGCGGGGGTATGATGCCTTGTGTGATGCGTACAATATGGGGAAAGTATGATGAAAATTGGCCGCTGCCCAATCTGCCATTCCGATTTTCACCTGGATGCCATTTTTGAAGATGATGCCAGCCGGCAATTGCTGGCTAAACTCACCGATTTACCCGGTGGTTGTGCCAGACCGTTGGTAGCTTATATCGGCCTCTTTCGTCGGGAGAAAAATAATCTGTCCAATAGCCGGGCATTGAAGCTGGCGGAAGAAGTGCTGGCAATATACTCCGCCAATCGGGTATTGGGCCACGCGCTCAGTGAAACCGTTGAACGTATGCGGGAGAAACGGGCACAAGGCGATAATAAGCCATTAACCAACCATAACTACCTGAAAATTGTTTACCAGTCATCAGAACAGTTATTTGCTCAAGGCAGTAATATCAATGCCAGGGAAAAGAAACAATTATCAGGATCTGATAGTCGTGATGCCTATTTTAAACAAATGCAGCAATATGGTGTTGATTTGGCTACACTATCGGGTGGCAAAGAGTGGTTAGAACAACAGAAAGGAGGGATAAATGGAGAGTGAACTGAGTAGTTTCTTCTTTACATTGATACCGATTGCGGCGGCGTTCTGGGTCTATTTTGATGCGTACCATAATCGGATTGGCACATACCGTGATGAACTAAACCGACTCCGCGGGCATTCGCCAGTCTGGTGGGGAACGTTGACCTTATTATTGTTAATTATCTTTCTTCCTTTATACCTGATTCAGCGGAAGGCATTGCTGGAAATAGCGAAAGAGCACCCCGCTAACAGTGATATGAGCATTGGGATCTTAGTTATGTCAATACTGAGTGGACTGATGATCTGGTATTACAACTTTAATTATTAATGGCTTGACAATATGAGAAATCTACCCCTCTTTGCCGAGAGTCATGACGAATTAGGCCAGCTATTAGATCAGCTGGATACTATCCCAGAGGCAGAGTTACAGACTCGCTGGCCTCAGTTACTGGCGGATATGGTGGATCTGTTCAGTACCGAACTACAGCGGCAGGGCTACGATGAACCCGCCGCCCGCAGGTCGGCCAGTAAACTGGTCGGTTCGCTGGCGCATTACTATGGCGGCCGTGCTGTCTATCTGCCAACGGGTGAGACATTAAAAGCGGCACTGCGGGATAACCAGTTATTCAGTGACTGGAGCCGTTCCCGCGGTAATGTAGATGTATTAGCCCGAAAATATTCCCTGACCCACTCGACCGTTTATGCGATACTGCGCCAACAGTTAACGCTGCACCGTAAACGCTACCAGCCTGAACTGTTCGACTAAGACCAACCCGCTGCGGCGGGTTTTTTGTTTGATACCCCACAAACCCAATCTTTCTCACTAAAAACCGATGATGAGCTACCCATTATTGACAGGTCGCCATCATGACTCACCCTACCTACAGCGTCGCGTTTCTTCATGCCATTCATTACCTGCTGCCTGTTGAAGGCGGTTATGTCAATGCCCCCCATGACCGGGGCGGTGAAACCCAATACGGCATCAGCCAACGCAGTTATCCCCAACTGGATATTCGTGCATTAACCCAGGCAGACGCGACTGCGATCTACTATCGGGATTTCTGGCAGCCGGCAGGTTGCGAACGCGTCCCGTCCGGGATCTCACTGGTGTTGTTTGACAGTGCCGTTCAGCATGGCGTGGTCTCGGCTATCCGGTTATTACAACGTGCAGTGGGCGTGCGTGATGACGGCATCTTGGGCAATCAAACCCTCGGTGCTATTGCCGCCACCGCACCGGATTATCTGTTACATCGTGTGATGAACCAGCGTGCCCGCTACTATGCCCAGATTATCGCCCGCAATCCCCTGCAACAACGGTTTTTGAATGGGTGGTTCAATCGATTGGATCATCTCATTCAGGCTGCACTGGAGGTGATGTGATGTTGCCGCCGCCTATTCCTGAACTGTTGTTACAAAAGCAGATCCCGGCGCTGCGCAATCCACGCTATTACAGCATTTATCAGAGCGGGCGTGAGCGCTGTTTACAGCAAGCGCTGGCCGGAAACGCTATCAGTCAGGTTCCGCTGTACAGCCATAACGCCACGTACCAGTCCCTATTCAGTCAAGGCTGGGCATCGGTCAATGCGCAAGATATCCGTCTGGCAAAAGCGGCAGGTATGTCATGTTGACCTTACTTAAGCAATTGATCACCAACCCGGCTACCGGGCGTTTTTCGACATCTGACACCACGTTGTTTGGGGCCTGGGTCGCCAGTACCGTCGTTCTGCTCTGGTCGGCACTGTCAGGCCAGCTTTCCGAATGGCTGTTCGTCGGCTATCTGGCTGCCTGGGTGACCCAGAATCAGGCCTCCAAACAGGCAGCCATTAAACGGGATAAGGAGATCGGTCTATGAATGTTATCTACCGCTATGGTCTGACCGCGATGGTCAGCGCTGCACTGGGCGGGGGAATGGCTGCGTGGTGGGTGGACAAATCCATGCAATCTGCCGTGGATGCGGAGATCCAGAACCGTCAGGCCGCAGAGCTGACCTTCTATCAGTCACAAAAAGCGTTGGCTGAGTTAAATGCGGCCGCCCTCCATCAACTGGTGACAGAACAACAGGCACAATTACAGAAAAATGCAGACTTATCTAACAAAGTGTATGCTGCGCTGGCGGGGTTATCCCAGACGGCCAAACGCATTGAAAACCAAATTCCAGCCGCCCTGGCCCGTGATGGGGTGGGTTATAACGGCCTTGGCCCTGACGGGTTGCAGCTCTACCAACGCGCCTTCGGTTACGGTCACCCCACCGTTGATCGTGACAGCCTGTCCGGTGATCCCCGCGCCCCTGCTGCAACTGCCCCCCAAACCCACGCCGCCCCGGTCAGGGACACCCGCTGCCCTGCTGGTCCATGCCAGCCAGTACGGTCAGTGGAGTCAGGCACTGGCACACCAGTTGCGGGCCATTCAGCGCTGGGCGGCACAACAACAGGAACGGCACCATGAGCAGGCTGATAGATAAAGCGTGTGCGCTGGAACAATGGCATCGTGAACGGGCGCTGAGGGTACATTTTCAGCGCCCGGCACAGGCAGGCAACGGGGTTTGCTTCGACTGTGGCGAGGCCATTGATCCGGCCAGGCTGGCTATCAACCCGGCCTTTGAACGGTGTATCGGGTGCCAGGAACATAGCGAATCCCGGGAGAAACATGCTGGACGTTCTTAGAGAAAACTGGGCGATGGTCTGGGCGGCTGCCACCACGGCCTTTAACGTCATTCTGGTGCTGCTCAGTAAAACCTACGCCAAACGTGATGAGGTGGAGGTCCTTAAGATGCAGGTTCGTCAACTGGAAACTTCACTGTCTACGTTACCCAACCGGCAGGAACTGCACAACCTGCAACTGGAAATTGCCCAATTGCGCGGTGATCTCAGTGCGGTGTTACCGGAATTACGTCAATTGCGCAATTTAAGTGATTTGTTATTACAGAACGAATTAAAGGAAAAAAGCTAATGTCAGCCATGCGTGAAATCTTAACTGCTGACCAGCGGCTGGTGCTGCTGCGTTCGCTCACCGAATGTGGTGGTGATGCCAATGAATCGGTGTTACAAACGTGCCTGGATGCCTACGGCCACCGTATCAGCCGTGATGGGGTGCGCTCGCACCTGAGCTGGCTAGCAGAACAAGGGCTATGTGCCCTCAACGATGTCGCCGGTTGTCTGGTGGCCACCCTGACCGGCCGCGGGGCTGACGTCGCCGAGGGGCGTAGCACCGTACCCGGTGTCAAACGCCCGCGCCCACGGGGGTAATGATGACTGATAAGCGTACCCGCGGCCGTCCCTCTAAAATCGATTTATTACCGGATGCCATTCGTGATCAATTACATGCGCTGTTGCGTGATAAACGTCACACGCAAGAAGATATCCGCGCGGCCGTGAATGAGTTGATTGATGACGCTGGCCTGTCTGGAGATCTCAAAATTTCCCGGACGGGGCTTAATCGCTACGCGTCGCGTATGGAGACATTAGGCGCCAAAATTCGTGAGGGCCGCGAAATTGCGGACGTATGGGTGTCTCGTCTTGGCTCTGCCCCGACATCCGATATCGGTAAATTATTGCAGGAATTTGTGAAATCCCTCGCGTTTGAAACCAGTATGTCGCTGGCTGAAGGTGACAATGTGGTTGAACCTAAGGCGCTGGCACAGTTAGCCCTGGTTGCCGCTCGTATCGAGCAAGCCGCGATGACCAGTACCAAGCGTGAGAAAGAGATCCGTGCGGCCTTTGCGGCAGAAGCGGCAGAACAGGCAGAAAAAATCGTCAAACAGGCCGGGTTGACCGCTGACGCTGCCGCCGATATCCGCCGACAAATTTTGGGGATTGCCTGATGCAAACCACACAACAAAATCCTGCGACAGCATTTATTATCAATGCGGTGAATGACGCGACGTTTGATCCCAATGCGGTTTTGTTGGGCTATCAACGGCGCTGGATAGCGGATGATGCCGTCCTCAAGATTGCTGAAAAGTCCCGCCGGACAGGGTTAACCTGGGCGGAGGCGGCCGATGCCTCACTGACTGCCGCCCTGTCGCGTGAAGCGGGCGGCACTAACCATTTCTACATTGGATCAAATAAAGAAATGGCCCGCGAGTTTATCGACGCGGCGGCGATGTGGGCCAAAGCGTATGGGCTGGCGGCGGGCGAAGTCGGTGAGGAAGTTTTCGCCGATGAAGACAAGGATATCCTGACCTTTGTTATTTACTTCAGCAGCGGCTTTAAGGTGCAGGCGCTGTCCAGTAACCCCAAGAACCTGCGCGGGATGCAGGGCAATGTCACCATTGATGAAGCCGCCTTCCATGAGCAGCTGGCGGAAGTCCTGAAAGCCGCGCTGGCGCTGACCATGTGGGGTGCAAAGGTGCGCATCATTTCCACTCATAATGGCAATGAAAACCTGTTTAATGCGCTGATCCAGGATTCCCGCGCCGGACGCAAACGCTATTCCATTCACACTATTACGCTGGATGATGCCTGCAACGAGGGATTATATCAGCGTATCTGTCAGGTCAGACACCAGCCGTGGTCACAGGAAACCGAAGACGAATGGAAAGCCAATTTGCTGAAAGACACGGCCACGGAAGAGGATGCACTGGAAGAATATTATTGCGTGCCGAAACAAGGCTGCGGTGCCTATATTCCCCGTGTGTTGATTGACCGTGCCACCGATGAAAATTGCGTGGTTGTACGTTTCAGTATGCCAAAGGGGTACATGACATGGACAGAAGACGAGCGTGTCAGCACCGTTAAGACCTTTATTGCGGAAGCACTCACTCCCATCATTAATCAGTTTGATCCTGATACCCGTCATGCGTATGGGCAAGACTTTGCCCGCAGCGGTGACTTGTCGGTGATTGGTGCTGGCAGCGTCGAGCAAGACACCCGTCGCGTGCTAAAGCTGACCGTTGAACTGCACGATGTGCCTTATAACCAACAGCGTCAAATCGCGCTGGCCGTGATTGATACCTTACCACGTTTGGTGGGGATTGCCATTGATGCCACCGGGAACGGCGGCTACCTGGGTGAAGCGATCTTGCTGCGTTACGGGGAAGATATGGTAGATGCTATCCATATTACCGACAATTTTTACCGTGAATGGTCACCCAAATATAAGGCGTTGTATGAATCGAATGAGATCACTATCCCGAAAGACGAAGACATCATTGCCGACCAGCGCCAAATCCAGAATATTCGCGGTGTGCCTAAAATCGATAAAAACCGCCGCAAAGGGGCAGACGGTAAGACGCGCCACGGTGACAGCGCCGGCGCTTACCTGATGTTTACCCGTGCCACCTATATGGACGGCCAACTGATTGAATTTATCCCGCTGCCGGATAAGCACGCAGCCAATGATGACGATGATTTACCGAATTTTGAACGGGGGTGCTGGTGAAAATACTCAACCGACTGGTCGATGCCGTGGGGCGTCGTTTCTGGTTTAAATCCGACAGGCAAACCGATGATGAGTCCCGTATCTCACAACTCCATCGTTATTATGGTGATCATCCGGTCAGCGGCCTGACGCCTGCCCGGGCGGCGGAGATCCTGATTGATGCTGAACGCGGGCAACTGCTGGCCCAGTGCGAACTGGCGGAAGATATGGAGGAGCGAGACGCACACCTGCAATCGGAACTGGGCAAACGTCGCCGTGCCCTCCAGTCACTGGACTGGAAAATCACGCCGCCGTCGAACGCCAGCCGGGAAGAGATCCACGATGCGGAACTGCTGACTGAAATCTTGCGGGATGCAGACTGGCTGCCGGATTGCATCTTTGATGCCACTGACGCCATTTTGAAGGGATTTTCGTGCCAGGAAATCGAATGGGAAACCGTGGATGATCTGATTATTCCGCGTTCGGTGGAATGGCGTGACCCGGCGTGGTTTCAAACGCCCCAGGGTGAGCGCAACGAATTGCGCCTGCGGGATGGCACAGCCGATGGGGCCGAGCTACAACCGTTCGGCTGGATACAGCATGTGGCCAAGTCAAAATCGGGCTATCTGGCGCGTACTGGACTTATCCGTACACTGGTCTGGCCATTTATCTTCAAAAACTATTCGGTGCGTGATCTGGCTGAATTTCTGGAGATCTATGGATTACCTATCAGGGTCGGTACCTATCCTGCCGGTGCCACGGACAATGAGAAACGTACCTTGCTTCAGGCCGTCATGTCCATCGGCCATAACGCGGGCGGGATTATTCCCCGTTCGATGATGATTGATTTTAAGAACGCCGCCGATGGCACCGCCGACCCGTTTATGGGCATGATGTCATGGGCCGAGTTAAGCATGTCCAAAGCCATTCTGGGCGGCACGCTCACCAGTCAGGCTGACGGTGCGACCAGTACCAATGCGCTGGGCAATGTGCATAATGAAGTCCGGTTTGAGGTACGCAACAGCGATGCCACCCAATTGGCAGCCACGCTGACCCGTGATCTGGTTTTCCCCCTGTATGCCCTGAATTGCCAGTCATTTGATAACCAGCGTCGTAAACCTGTGTTTGAATTTGATTTGTCTGAACCCGAGGATGTCACGGCCTATGCAGCGGCCTTGCCCCAATTGGTCAGCATGGGGATGAAAATTCCGGTGCAGTGGGCGCATGACAAGCTGCAAATTCCGATGGCCGCCGATGATGAAGATTGCCTGAAATCTGCGCCGCCACCTGCACCGGATTTCTCTTCCGCCATGTTAAGTGCCCTGCCTGACGCCGTTTTGTCGGCTGATACCGCTTCCGTGTCCGTCAATACGATACCCGGTGCCGTCAGTGGGCAGGAATGGCAATCCGCGGTTGATCCCTTACTCACCCCCCTGATTCAGGCACTGGAAACAGGTGGGTATGCCGCCGCACAACAAAAAGCGGCGGAACTTTATGCCGGGATGGATGACGATCAATTGGCCGATATGTTACACCGGGCGATGTTTGTCGCTGAACTGTGGGGACGATTAAATGCCGCAACCCATTGATTTAGGCTATGCCGCCAAACTGGAGCCGAAGCTGGCGGTCGATTATTTTCGCGCCAAGGGCTATGAAATCACGTGGAACTGGCAGGAGGCTGACGCGGCAGTGCATGCACGGGCGTTTACCGTCGCCAAAGCGGCACGGTTAGATATTTTAACTACGTTACAAGAGCAGGTGGATAAGGCGAATAGCGCAGGTATCACTGAACGTGAGTTTATTAACACCCTGACACCCCGGTTACAAGAGCAGGGATGGTGGGGAAAACAGATCATTGTTGACCGTGACGGCCAGGCTGAACAGGTTCAACTGGGCAGCCCGTCACGGTTGGCGACCATCTACCGCACCAATGTGGCAACCGCCTATCAAGCCGGACGCTACCAGCAACAACTGGCCAGTGCCGATACGCACCCTTACTGGCAATATATTGCCATTATGGACGGGCGCACCCGACAGAGCCATGCTGCGATGCATGGGCGGGTATTCCGCTATGATGATCCCCTCTGGGAGAAACTCTATCCCCCCAATGACTGGGGATGCCGCTGCCGGGTACGCGCCCTGACGGCCGCGCAGGTCAAACGGATGGGGCTCACCGTCGAATCCAGCACGGGCGCTATCCGCAGTCAGCAGGTGGAAACCGGTGTCGATAAACGGACAGGCGAAATTTACCAGTCTGAAACCACCACGTTCCAGCGCGGCAGTCAAAAAATGACCACGGGCGCGGGTTGGTCAAACAATGCCGGACAACTGGCTATGGGTGCTGATATCAGCATGGCGCGAAAATTGCTCGCGTTGCAGAACCGCGAGCTGCGCCAGCAGGTGATCCAGGGACTGAATAATGCACCCGCCCGGCAACAGGCGTTTGCCCAATGGGTCGGTCAGGTTATGACACACCGCCAGACAGGCCATGGTCAGCAATCGCTGGGTTTTGTCACGGACAGCCTCGCACAGACTATCGAACAGCGGTTCGGTCAGTCGGCTCCGCGTTTACTGACCGTGACTGAAACCACCTTAACATCAGGCGGAACACTGGCGGAATACCAGTCATTGCCTGCCATTATCAGCCAGCCCGCCGCCGTGATGTTAGACAACAACCGCCAGCATTTACTGTATATCAGTGCAACCGGACGCGAAGCAGGCAGAACTGTCGTGACTGTGCCTGTCCAGCAGGGTTCAATGGAAAACCTGACCGGTCATGTGGTTGAAGTTAATGCGATCCCGCTGGCGGTATTACGCACGGGCTTACAAAATGGGCGTTATGCGTTATTGGAGGGACAGTTATGAGACTCGATGTCCGGTTTGATGACCGGGATATTCAGCAGGCCTTTCAGCGCGTGATGCAATTGGGAATGGATTCAACCCCCATTACCCGCGCAGTGGCGGCGGTATTGGCGAGTGAGAGTGAAGACGCCTTTGCCCGTCAGGCTGACCCGTCCACCGGGCAGCCGTGGACACCGTTGACACCCCGCTATAAAGCAAAATTGGACGCCCGCGGGCACACGGGACCTATGCTGCAACGCACGCAGGGCGGGCTGGCATTGTCGCTGTCTACCACCTATGATGCCGTGAGTGCGGCGATGGGTTCAAATAAGATCTACGCGCCGATCCATCAATGGGGCGGCCTGCCAACCATGTCCCCCGGTCCTGCGGCGGTGCCTGCCCGTCCTTATATGGGACTGTCCAGACAGGGAATTGCCGATATCGTGGATATCATTAACCAGCAGCACGCAGAGGCACTACAGCCCCGCTGACAGGGAATGATTCGCCTTTAACCCGTTTAAACGGTTCCTGACATTTTTAAACGGGTTTTAAACGCGCTATAGTGTTACTTGTCTCATTCCTCTTCTTTTTCCTGCCCTGTGAAGGTGTGATTTACCACAAACCCACCCTGACTGCCTTGCCGTTCACAATGGCGGTATGAAAACCCGAATCCCAACCCCAAAAAACCGGGTCGCCATTTTAAGTGCGGCGATCTCAGCCAGTACCGATGGCTGGTATCAACTGCTGCCTGCCGGGTATTTCAGCGCCCGGGATGGTCGCCCGGACGATGTGCCCGGCGGGCAGTGGTTTATCGATGCCCACATTGCCGAACAATTTATTGCGGCGACGGTGGCGATTGGCCAGCCCGTGCTGTTTGACTATAACCACGTAACGCTGAAACAGGATAGTGATGCCACGGCGTGCGCGGAAGCGCGGGCGGCGGGCTGGTTGCGTGACCCACGCAATAATATGCAATGGCGCGAGGGCGTTGGGCTATTCGTCCGGCTGTCACTGACACCGGCAGCACAGCAGGCCGTGGATAACCGCGAGTGGGCCTACCTGTCGGCCGTATTTCCGTATAACGAATCCGGCCATCCGCTCTACCTGCGGATGGGCGCATTAACCAATGATCCCGGTCTGACGGGTATGCAATCCATCGCGGCCCTGAGTGCGCAACGGGATACCCTGATTTCCCCATCCCCTATCACAGAGGACTTTCCCATGAATGACATGTTGTTGCAGGTGCTGGAGCTATTAGGCATCCCCTTGCCTGAAGACACCACCGAACTGACCGACGAAGCGGTCAGCGATTTGCTGACACAGGCACTGGCCGCGCTGGAGGCACTGAAAGCGTCCGCCCAGGTCGCCCTGGATACGCAGGCCGTGATTGAAACCACCCCGGACGCTGACGCGATCTCCACGGAAGTCACCAATCTGATTGATGACAACACCGCTGAACTCACTGAAGTGGAGCAAATTTTGGAAGAGGCAGCGCTGAACGGGGTTGATTTAACTCAATTTGTGCCCGCCCGTGCGTATAACCTGCTGGCCCGTCAGGCGGCGGTGTTAAATGCCAATGCTAAAGGCGGCAGCGCAGAAAGCATTATTGCGGCTGCTCGCCGAAGCGGACGGGTTGTCGCAGCGGAAGTGCCATACCTACGCAGTGTCTATCGTCAGCATGGCGTCGCCGCACTCAATGCCGCCATTTCCGGCCGTCGCGGTATCCCAGCCCTGACCCACCGCCAGACCACCCAACACCGCCAGCCTAACCGCGTAGCTGTGTTGTCCGCCGCCGATAAAGAAGCCGCTCGCCTGCAAGGGCTGACGACAGCGGAATTCCTGAAACGTAAACAAAAAGGAGCCAAAAAATAATGGCTATCGTAACTCCTGCGTTAATCAAGAGCCTGTTCACGGGCTGGAACGGTGACTTTCAGAACGGCCTGGACGATGCCCCGAGCCAGTATGAAAAAATTGCCACTGTGGTGCCCAGTACCACCAAATCCAATACCTATGGCTGGCTGGGTAAATTCCCGGGGATGCGGGAATGGATCGGTGATCGCGTTATCAATGACATGCAGGCACATGGCTACCAGTTGATTAACCGCCCGTTTGAAAGCACGGTCGGGGTTGATCGCGACGATATTGAAGATGACAACGTGGGAATTTATGCCCCGTTGTTTACCGAAATGGGGCGTGCGGCGGGTGTTCAGCCGGATGAGCTTTGCTTCAGTGCGCTCACTAATGGTTTCAAAACGTTCTGCTATGACAAGCAAAACTTCTTTGACACCGATCATCCGGTTTATCCGACAGTGGATGGCACAGGCGACGCAAAACACGTCAGCAATATCCTGGCGGAAGACGGCTACAAAGGGCAGCCGTGGTTTGTGCTCGACTGCTCCCGTGCCATCAAGCCGGTGATCTTCCAGCAGCGTAAGGCACCGGAAATGGTGGCAATGGACCAGGTGAATGACGAACAGAACTTCATGCGCAAGTTGATCCGTTACGGCGTCGATACGCGCTGCGAAGCGGGGTATTCCTTCTGGCAACTGGCTTATGCAGCTAAAGCCCCTTTGACGGCGGATAACGTCTGGTCAGTGATTTCCGCTATGCGTGGGTTTAAAGCCGATGGCGGACGCCCGCTGGCTATTCGTCCGACCCATCTGGTGGTGCCGCCGTCTATGGAAAAACAGGCCACGCAGTTACTGGAGCGTGAACTGACCGTGGACAGCCAGGGGGGCACCGTCAGCAACGAAATGAAGGGTCGTCTGGAACTGATTGTCGGCGATTATCTGTAACGTGTTAAACGGGGTTTACACCCCGTTTAAATCCGGTTTAACAGGAGTTGAAATGTTATGTCTGATGAAACGAATATTGCGCCGCTGCTGGATACCCTTTCGCCCCTTGAAAGGGTGGGGATCAAGGTTGTCAATACCGCGCATGATGGCTACCGGCGTGCGGGGTTGGTTCTGCAACCCGGGGAAAACAGCCTGCCGTTCGTTACGCGGGAAACCCTTCAGGCGCTGGAAGCTGACCCCCGTTTGTCTGTTACGGTTATCACGGCAGATCCTGCTGATGACCCGAAAGGGGGGCTGGATAATCAAGACATTGAAGATGCGGTAAAGGACTCATCATCCCCCGAACAGCAATCGCCAACGCAGGATAAACGAGGCAAGAAATGAGCTACGCCACACTGAGCGACATGTATGCCCGTTATAGCCGTGATGCACTCAATACCCTGACCGACAGCAAGATTGATGATTTTCACAGTCTGTCACCGGCAGCATTGCAGCGTACCCGTGAGCATTTGATCCAGATTGCGCTGGATGATGCCGCCGCCACCATTGATGGTTATATCGATGGCCGCGCGACATTGCCGTTAAAAACGGTGCCGGTTGTGTTGATCAGAATTGCCTGCGTATTGGCCCGCTTCACGCTGGAAGAGGGGGAAGCCACAGACAAAGCGACCAAAGATCAGGAAGATGCTATCCGGTTGCTGGAGAAAGTGGCGGCGGGTGATGTCAGTCTGGGGCTGAGCAAAGAAGCCGAACGTCCGGCCAGCGGGGATGTCGCTATCATCACCAGCAGCGGTAGCGTCTGGAGCCGCCCCAAATCGCGGGGATTTATCTGATGGCCATCACCAGTGATATTTCAGACAGCCTGATAACGGGCATCACCGCGTTGTTTGGCAACACCCTGCGCCGGGTGGACACCCACCCGGGGCAATGGAGTGATTCCGCCGTCAAACTCATCATTAATACGGCACCGGCGGTCTATGTCGCCTGGCTGGGCAGCCGTCAGGGGGAGATCCGCAATACCGCGATTTCCAGTTGGGGTCTCTTTGTTAGCGCCCGGGTCCTGAACGGCAGGCAAACCGATGTCCCGGGGATTTACCAAATCGTCGAGCGACTGACAGGCTGGCTGAATAACCGGCGGATGGCACCGGCGGGCACGTTCACCCTGACGCAAGTGGCCAATTTGTGGAGCGATACACAGAGCCAGGCGGGGGTGGCCGTCTATGGCCTCTATTTTGATGCGCCGCAGCCCTTGCCTGACCCCATTGATCCCAGCGAACTGGATGACTATGCCACCCATGACCAGCAATGGGCACAACCCGATGGCACGCCCGAACAGGAAGCCCTGATTTCATTACCTATTCAGGACAGGAAACACCATGACTGAACTGCATCTGAAACCCGTGAGCGGACTGATTGTCCGTGACCCCGAAACGTACCAGCCATTGTCTGCTGACGGGGAACCCAAGCCCCGCACCGCGTATTGGCTGCGTCGCCTGAAAGACGGCGACGTGACTGAAGTTGTTCCGCTTAAACTGAAGAAAGGAGCACAATAATGACGATCTCATTTAATGACATCCCGTCCAATATCCGTGTGCCACTGTGCTATATCGAATTCGATAATTCGGCCGCCGTCACCGGCACCCCGCCCACGTTGCATAAGACCTTGTTGTTAGGCTTGCGCACGGCGTCTGGCCAGGTGCCTGCCGGGCAACCGTTCCGTATTACCTCCATCAGTGCGGCTGAAGCGGCGTTTGGCCGGGGTTCTATGCTGGCTGAAATGGCCGGCGCCTTTATTCGGGGCAACGCCTTCGCCGATCTGTGGGGATTGGCAATTGACGATGATGCCAACGGGGTGAAGGCCACGGGCAAAATTCAGTTGGTGGGCAAGGCTGCCCAGACTGGCCAGATTGCCCTGATGGTGGCAGGTATGCCGATCCGTGTTACGGTCAAAGCGGGCGATGATGCCGGCGCGATGGCGGGCAAAGTGCGGGATGCCATTAACGCCAATGATAAGTTGTCGGTGACCGCCCGCAGTGAGTCACTCTCTGATACCGTGCTGTTAACTGCCAAATGGTCCGGTGCCACGGGCAATGATATTGATGTCCGGGTGAACTACTACGACGGTGAGATGCTGCCTGCGGGGATCAATGTCGGCATCACCCCGTTGAGTGGCGCGACGGGCAACCCGGATTTGACACCGGCGATTACCGCCTTTGGCGATACCTGGTGGAACTATATCGTTAACCCGTTTACGGATACTTTCAATTTAAACCTGCTGCGTGACGAACTGAAGCACCGTTGGGGGCCACTGAAAATGATTGACGGCCTGTGCTGGATGGCGAAGCGTGGCACGCTGGCGCAAACGTCAACCTTTGGTACGGCTCGCAATGATTATCTGTTTTCCACCCTGGCAACGGGCATTTCGCCGCAGCCAGCGTACCTGTGGGCCGCCACGCTGGCCGGGGTGGCTGTCGGGTCACTGAGTATTGATCCGGCGCGTCCCCTGCAAACGCTGCAATTGCCGGGCATTCTTCCCCCTGCACGCGGTGACCGTTGGGCGCTGAACGAACGCAACTTATTGTTGTATGACGGTATTTCCACGTTCACGGTGGATACCGGCGGTAATGTGCAGATTGAACGCATGATCACCATGTACCGCCAGAATGCGTTTGGCGACCCTGACCCCAGTTATCTGGATGTGGAAACCATCGCGACCCTGTCCTATCTGCGTTATGCCACCCGGGTACGGATCACCCAGAAATACCCGCGCCACAAACTGGCGAACGACGGCACCCGTATCAGTGCCGGGCAGGCGGTGGTGACGCCGTCAGTCATTCGCACGGAATTGCTGGCGTTGTTCACCGAACATGAATTTGCGGGACTCGTTGAAGATTTTGATCTGTTCAAGCAAACGCTGATTGTGGAGCGGGACAAAAACGACCGTAACCGCCTGAACGTGCGCAGCAATCCAGACCTGGTTAACCAGTTCCGCATTTATGCCCATGCCATCCAGTTTATTTTATAAAGAGGATATCACCTATGGCCGGTCCATATCAGTATACGGGCATTGCCTATATTCACCTCAACGGAAAAGAGTTGCCGTCCAAAGAGGGCGCTACATTAACACCGGGTGGCGTCAGCCGTGATCCAGTGATTGGTGCCCGCGTTTACGGCTGGCAGCAGACCCCCAAAGAAGCCCGGCTGAGTTGTACTATCCCTCAGGGGCCGGGTGTCAGCTTGTTTACCATTAAGAACGCCGTTGATGCCACCATTTCATTTGAATGTGATACGGGTGAAAAATTCATGCTGGCCAATGCCTGGTGTGATGGCAATACCACGCTGACCAGCAAGGGCGAAATTTCCGCCGAATTTATCGCCGTGGAATGTAAGGAGATCTAAGCAATGCACTTTGAATTAAAACACGGCCTGGCTTATGGCAAGGGGGATGAGACTGAACTGCAATTTGAGGTTGAGCTGCGCCCATTGACCGCCGGTGACCTGATTGATGCCGAAGCGGCCAGCGAGCGGGTGGTGGTCACGGCCAATGGCCCCACCCTGCTGTCCAGTCCCTCCCGGATGGGATACGAACTGCTGCGCCGTACCATTGCCCGTATCGGTAAAATTAACGGCCCGATCCCGTTAGATATGCTGAAAACCCTGCATCAGGATGATTTGGAACGGATCGCGTCCCACGCTGACCTGCACCGCACCGCAGCCCTGGAGACGGCGGCACGGATGGCCGACGAGGGGCGATAGTTTGCAGTGCGTTCGTGCCGTTGAACGCACTGCATTGTATGTTGGCCAGCGCCTGCGGGGTGGTCCTGCCTGGGCGTTGGCGTTATCCCTGCCGAAACTGCGGCTGTATTCATCCTGGCTGGAGAAACGTTAATGACCACACGTAACCGTACCCAGTTTATTGTGGATTTGGTGGGCAATGTTGCCCAACGCGCCCGCCAGTTTGGGGCCAGTATCCGCCGGTTTGGTGCTGAAGGCAGCCGCTCTATGCGGTTGTTTTCCAGTGCGGTCACGGGGGCCAATGGACTGCTGGATAAATTTGATAACCGCCTGATGGGGTTTGTGACCGGGGGTGGTCTGGCGATGGCCGCCAAGAAAGTGGCCGACAGCCAGCAGCAGATGACCGAACTGGGCACACGTTATAACCTGACGGCTGACCAGGTCAATGCCCTGGATGACGCCATCACCAAAGTGGCGGGTCGCCGTAAGCTGACCACCGACGATTTAACCACGGCGGCCTCGGCCTTTCTGGAACAGACCAACAATCTGGATGCGACACTGGCACATCTGGATAACCTGGCCCTGGGTATCAACGGCATCAAAATGGAAGCCACCGCCGCCGGGACAGAACTGGGGGCGATGTTTAATGTTGGCTACCAGTCGCCAGAAAAAATGCAGCACTGGCTGGATGGGATTGCATCAGCCAGCCAATACGGCACCGGCAATATTACCGACCAGCTCAGTGCCTTACGGGGACTGGGTAAAGATACCCAGTGGAAATCACAGACAGACCAGCAGCAGATGCTGGCCTTGATCCGGGTTGCCAATGCGGAATTTAATGACCCAGGTCAGGCCGCCGCTGCCGTGCAGGGATATTTCGACGTCATTAAAGATCCGGAAAAATTAAAAACACTCTGGCAACGTGGCAGGATTAAACCCACAGATAAAAATGGGCAACTGAAACAACCCGCTGATCTGCTGTTTGACATTGGCAAACGCGCCTATCAAAAAGAAGGTAACCTAAAAGAAGTTTTTGATGGCGATACGCTGAAATTAGCAATGGTGTTTGCTGACGCTAAGAAGCGGGATTTGGCAAAAACGATTGCCAACCCGACCAATATCCAGGCGGGATTGCTGGAAGAGAAAGCTACCCAAAACGTCCAGACCCTGAATGCCGCCTTGATTTCGCTTGCCAATGCGGGAGAGCGGTTTGCGCAGCTCAGATTGGCTAAGCCTGTTCAGGAACTGGCGGATGCCATCAATGATCTGACGCCTGAAGAGCTGGACAAATACGCCGCGACGATTGAGAAAGCCGCGATGGCCATTGGCACTGCGGTGGCCGCCCGTTATGCCTGGCGGGCAGGACAAAAAATCTTTAACTATGCCCAGTACATCAAAAATGGCCCGGGTGCCGGAGGGGCTGGCGGTAATGGTGGTGGGGGTCTTGGTAGTGATGGCACTGAGGTTGTCCCTGTCTATGTGACTAACTGGCAAGATCAAAACAAGGGTAATAACAATAATGGAAATGGTGGTGGGCCAGATAATCGCCGGGGGTGGCGTAATAGTGTACGGGGTTCTGCGATATCATCTGTGGCTTCTCTTCCTCTTTTATCTTCTGAGGAAGGGACTGAAAACCTGCAAAAACATCTGGACAAGATGGCTGAAGAATATCCCCATGCCGAAAAAGGGCCGGGCTGGTTACCTGCCCCCCTGACTAACTGGTGGTATGAACGCGATGAGAAGATTAAAACAGAGGGCGTTAAACCGTCATCTTACCTCACGGGAAACTGGGGTGATGACCTCAATAAGAATACCAATACTGAAGGTGTAAAACGTCCACCTTATTTAACGGGAGAACAACCAAACTTACCCGGGAACTGGCCGGCTGAAAAACCCGCTCCTACCGAAAAACAACCGGATTGGCCTGTTCCTCCGAACAATTGGTGGAATGACCTCGATAAGCATGCCAATACAGAGGGGGTTAAACCCCCACCGTATCTAACGAACGAACGGCCAAACGCCTTCGGAAACTGGCCGGATTATCTGGTTGATCGTCTGGCGGTGTCACAGCAGCAACCTGAGCCTCCGCCGGCTAAACCTGCGGAGGGTAAAATCACCGTCGTAGTTGAATCCGCTGACGATTTACGGGTCAAAACTCAATCCGTTCAGGCGGAGAATATCGATTTACGGGTCAACACCGGCTACAGCTATGGGAGAACGTATTAATGTTTGATCAATTTATGACGTTGTTTGATGACACCTCATGGCGCAGCCGCATCGGCACGGGCAAAGGCACCTTTCGTAATGTGCCATTTTATATCATTGATGATGCCACCGTGTCCGGTGGGCGTCGGGTCGTTCGTCATGAGTACCCGCTGCGGGATGATGGCGAAACAGAAGATATGGGCTTGAGTACGCGGGAATACTCATTCACCGCAGTCGTATTCGGTGACAACTATTTTGAGCAGCGTGATGCGCTGATTACTGCATTGGAAAAAGCCGAACCCGGTGAAATTGATCATCCGTATTACGGCAAACAGCAGGTGCAAATTGAAACCTACACCGTCCGTGAATCTTGTTACACCGGCGGGGTTGCGTTGTTTTCCGTGACGTTTGTTCCGGCACTCGATAATACAGCGCCCATCGTCGCACAACAACCGGAACTGAACGGTGAATCGTTGACCGACAGCATACTGGCGGATATTACGGCGAACTGGGAAACATTTAAGGATACGGTTAATCAGGCCACTGAACGTCTGAACGCCATTGAAAATACCATCAATACCATTGTTAACGGCATTCGCAGTCTGCCCGCTAACTCGGGTATGAATCAATTGTTGGGTGCGGCGCTGGGATTGAAAGGTGCCCTGAAAAATTTGATCAATGCGCCTGCACAGTTGTTTGGCACTATCAGCGACCTGATTTCCGGCATGGCCGAGGTTGCCACACCCGACATTGCCCATCGGGCATTACGTAAAACGTCCAGTGGTATTCAGTCACAATTTCGCTCCAATGTGCCCGCAGTGGCCCAGCTTCAACATGTGATAAATACCACGACAGGCATTTTTATTGCAAAAGAGTTAGCCATCTTAAATTTGAATGCGGCCGCCGCGACTGCACGGAGTCAGCAACTGGCGCCTGCGTTAACGCGGGCACTGTCTCAACGGGGTTTCATACCACTGCAATCTGTTAATGGTGTGTTACAAGCACGGGGTACATTTATTCCTGGTATTCCTGGCACAACGGTTATTCCGGGTACAACGATTACTCCAGGCACAACAGTTACCCCAGGTACAACAGTTACCCCAGGTGTCGCTGCAATGACTTCCGGTATCACACCTTTTATCCCAGAATTGGCTCAAAATACCCTCATTCCTTTGATAGAAACCGTGGCGGATGTTCGCCAGACCATTGCCGAACTGGATGACACCTTCATGCAACTGATAGTCGAAACCGGGGATTTAGGCTGGTTCCGTACATCAGACCAGTTACGTGATTTTCGTATTGTCTGGATGCAACAGGTGCAGGTGACGGCCAGTGCCTTACCCACTGCCCGATCTGTTCAGGTGATGGGCACTGAACCTGCCCTGGTCACACTACACCGCGAGACAGGCAGTGTCGCGCAAATTAACCGATTTATCCGCCGCAATGGCATTCGTCACCCCGCGTTCGTCTCGGGTGGGGTAGATGTTGAGGTGATCTATGGCTAATACCATCGAGTTGATTCTGGGCAATAAAATCTATTCCGGCTGGAAAACGTTGGATGTCACCCGCAGTCTGGAAGACATGTCCGGCCAGTTTAGTCTGGGCATTACCGTCAGAAACACTGATTCACCGCTGGTACTGACGCCCGGTCATGCCTGCCAGTTGGCAATCAACGGCCAGCGGGTGGTGACGGGTTATGTTGACGCGGTTGACGTCGGTATTAATACGGATGAACGCACGATTACATTATCCGGCCGGGACAAGACCGGCGACCTGGTTGACTGTGCCGCCATGCATGGCAAGGGCCAGTGTCGCAATGTCAGTCTGGAAACCATCGCCAAAGATCTGTGCCAGCCGTTCGGGGTTACCGTTCGCTGGCTGGTTAAGGATGCCGCCGCCGCTACCGCATTTCGTCAGTGGCAGATCGAACCGGGTGAAACCGTTTTTGACAACCTGTCCCGAGCGGCTCGGCATCGGGGCGTGATAGTCACCAGCAATGCCGCAGGCGAACTGGTTTTTACCACCGCAGGCAGTCAGTCCGTAGCCGCGCTAGTCTTGGGCAATACCCAGCATACTGGCGTCAAAATCAAAACCCTGGATACGTCATTATCCTGGCATGATCGGTTTAGTCTCTACCGCGTCAAAGGGGCATCGGCGGCGGGTGGTCGCTGGGGTGAAACCCAAACCCCGGTACAATCAACGGCCATTTATATGGATGCGCGAGATCCTGCCATTACCCGTTACCGCCCGACTATTTTTTTGGCCGATGACAACATGACGAAAGCCAAAGGCACCGCCCGCGCAGCGTGGGAACAAAAGCGGGCAATGGCGCATTCCACAACTGCAACCGTGGGTGTTCGGGGCTGGTTTAAACCGGATGGCCAACTCTGGCAACCCAATGAAATGGTGCAATTACAGGCTCCTCAAGCAGGATTTCCCGATGATCCATTGTTGATCGTTGCCGTTAATTACCTGCTGGATAGCGATAACGGTACGATAACCCGGCTGGAATTGATGCCCCGCGATGGATTCACCGAACCCGCCGACCCAGAAAAGAAAGTTCAACAAGATGTCAGGTGGAAACCATGATAGCGCAATTCAATAAATTTACCGCGAGCCTGTCCCGCCGTATCCGACTGCTGATATCACGTGGCGTAGTGAACGTCGTTAATGATGCCCTCAAGCAACAAAATATTCAGGTATCGTTATTGGCTGAAGAGACGGCGGATGATGTCGAGCGGTTCCAGAACTACGGGCAGACCAGCGTTCCGCCCGCGGGTAGCGAAGCCATTGTGGTGTCGGTGGGCGGCGTTCGCCAGCACCTGGTTGCCATTGCCGTAGATAACCGCAGTTGCCGTCTGGGGAACCTTCAGAGTGGGGACAGTGCCGTCTATCATCTGGAAGGGCATCACATTCTGCTGACCGAAAATGGCGTTATTCGCATTCAGTGCAAACGGCTGGAGGTGGTGGCTGAAGAGCATATTGTGTTTGATACGCCACAAACCCAATTTACGGGCAATGTGGATATAGTCGGCGTCAGTCAGGCTAAAGATCATCTGTCAGGGTCAGGCCAAACGAGTGGTAAAAACCATACCCATACTGAACATGACGGATACAGTACGAGCAAACCCCGATGAATGCAACCAATGATATCGCATTACAGTGGCAAATCAACGGTGCAGATATTGTTATCGATAATGCGGATATTGCCCTGGATACCACATTCAGCACGGCGGTCATCATTTCATTATTCACTGACCGTCGGGCGCTGGACTCAGACGAACTACCCACAGGTGCAGGCACTGACAGGCGCGGTTGGTGGGGCGATACCTTTAACGATCGTCCCATTGGCAGCCGGCTTTGGCTGCTCGCCCGTGAAAAGCAACTGGCTGCCGTTCTGCACCGTGCCAAAGCCTATGCTGACGAGGCACTGGCCTGGCTGATTGAGGATGGTCACGTGAAAAAAATTGACGTTAAGGCGACGGCACCTGAATCGGGTGTTTTGCTATTGACCGTCACTCTCACGTTATTCGATGGCAGCGTGCTGCCGATGCCCTTTAAAACCCATTTAAGCAGGATTTAAATGCCGTATAACGCCCCCTCACTGTCAAAATTGATCGCCCGCAATCAGGCCGATATTGAAAGCCGGTTGCGGGGAACGTATGCCCGTACCGCATTCAGGGCAACCAATGCTATCGCGTATGCCAATGCCGGCAATGCTGCCGGACTGCATGACCACGTAGCCTGGACCAGCCGTCAGGTGGTTCCGCATCTTGCCGATGATGATAAGTTGCTGGAACACTGCGAGTTCTGGGGCGTCTGGCGCAAAGCGGCCACGAATGCCAACGGCACATTGACCGTAACCGTTTCGGCGGATACGTTAATTCCCGACGGGACACGCTGGCAGCGTCCCGATGGTATCACGTTTGAATCTACTGAGATTGTTTATGCGGTGACCGGTGATAACGCCGTCTCTGTGAGCGCTATTGAGGCAGGTCGCCAGGGGAACACGGCTGAAGGCGTGCCACTGGAATTAATTTCGCCTGTGGTGAATGTGCAAACGCAGGCTATCTGTCGATATATCGGCGGCGGTGCTGAACAGGAGTCTATTGATTCGCTACGTTCCCGACTGTTGTTCCGGGTGCAATATCCGCCGTCAGGGGGTAACCAGTATGACTATGAACGCTGGGCGCTGGAAGTACCGGGTGTCACCCGTGCCTGGTGTATTCCCCGCTATCGTGGGCATGGTACGGTCGGTGTGATGTTCGTCATGGATGAAGAGCCTAATATCTTCCCCGGTGCAGACGATCTAAACAGAGTCAACGACTATCTGACCGGACATATCAACCCGGTGACCAACCAGGTGGAAGGAAAGACCACAGGCGCAGAGCTTATCGTGATGAGTCCCATTGCAAAAGTCATTAACTTTGTTATTCGTTTATCCCCCAATACGGAAGAAGTGCGTAATGCTGTTAAAGCGAACTTAAAAATCTATCTGGAAAGCCTGCGTCCCGGTGGTCTTTCCTTCTTGTCTGAAATCCGTGCAACGGTTTCTAACACATCGGGTGAGATTGATAACACGGTAATCAGCCCGGCCAGCGATATTCATGCGGTAGAAAATGAGATTTTCGTGTTGGGAGAGATCACATGGCGATGACAGCCAAAGATTACCAACGCGCCGGGCTGCAATTGTTACCGAACGGTTTAGCCTGGTCAAAAGACCCTGACGGCAATCTGGCCAAGCTGATGCTGGCAACCGGGGAAGAGTTTGCCCGGGTGGACGCCATTAATGCCGCTTTGTTAGAAGAGATCTACGCCGACCGGGCGTTTATGTTACTGGAAGACTGGGAAGAGTTTGCCGGGTTGCCTGACTGTAGCATTGACAAAGAATCATCAATTAACAGCCGCCGCCAAGCCGTCAAAGCTAAGCTAATTATGTCCGGCAGCTTGTGTAATCAGTTCTATGAACGACTAGCCGCCGACCGTGGCTATCGTGTCAAACTGGAAGAACGTTACCCCCATCACTGTCTGCGCGACTGTAATTATCCTATTTACCCCGATATCAACTGGTTTCGCGTGTTTGTCCATGTAGCCGATCGGCAGACACATTTTGCGACCGTTCTGGACAACTGCCAGCAACGCCTGCGCATTGCTGACGCTGCCGATCTGGAATGTCTATTGGAACGTTATGCGCCAGCCGAAACTGAATTTGTTTTTATTTATGAGTGAGGAATAACGATGTTCGGACTTGATAACCCGTCAGGTATCAGCGTGATGCCTGCCATCACCCCAACCAATAATTCCACACCCCAGTGGTTTACTGAAGGGGGCGCTGGATTAAGTGCCAGTTATCCAGGGCAAGAATGGTTTAACCAGATTCAGGCGGAATTGCTGAATGTGCTGAAAGAAGCTGGTGTTACACCAGATAAAAGTAAGCTAAATCAATTATCGGTAGCGATAAAGGCAATTGTTGCCAAAGGCTGGCTGGAAAAATCCAAGAATGGCGCCGATATTCTGGATAAACCGGAGTTTGTGAAAAACCTCGGTTTGGCAGAAACAGTGGAACGGGTGGAAAATGCGAAATTTGTGGTTGAACGCGGGCGAAACGCGTTGGGTACGTGGGTGATATGGTCAGATGGTGCGATTGAATTATTTGGTCTGGGTTCACCGATAGCGGGATTAGCGACAGTCCGTTTCCCCATAGAACTACCCAGTACCTCGTATTATATCAGCATAGCTGAACGTATTGCCTATGACACAACGGAGAATGTTGCTCATATATCAATGGTTATTGATAGAACGTTAACCCGTTCTGGTTTTAATGCGCGCTGTCAGGTATCGAATGGGGGGGCATCAGGCAGTAGTTTTTCATGGAGAATCTATTATGCGCCGTTTTAATCCCAAAACGCTGACTGAGGTTTTACCCGCAATTCACGATACAGAGGGATCAATTGAACTACCGGATGATTGTTGGTTTTTCCGAGAACGAGAAATACCACAGGGGAAACTGTTATCAGTTAATGAGGCAGGGAAACCTATTTTGATTGATGTGCCAACCGAATAACAATCAAGGGGCACTATGCCCCTGATTGTTATTCTGGTGCTTTAGGCCAGTCAATGTTGGGTGCTGTCGAACAGTCTACACGGTTCAATAACACCATGTATTTTTTCCACGTGATCAGTGTCGATTGCTCGCTATCCGTTTCCATTTTCAGATCTACAGCATATTGCAACGGCGTAATGGTATTTGCAGCCTGAGACATTAGATAGCGTTT